>NZ_JBALWE010000029.1:0-506 GCF_036960865.1 Halopseudomonas sp. | reverse complement strand
GTGTAACCAGCGCAGGGCTATATCAAGCAAAGGTATATCCATCACGGTTCTCCCCTATCCGGCTGACAGCACCAAAGACCGCACCAGAAGCGCCAGCAGCAGGGTCAGAACACCCCCGGCGACGAGCGAGCCTAGCATGGTCTCGTGGGGCAATTTCATACCGTCACCGCGCCCGCTTCACGCACGATCAGGCGCTGGCCTTCAAGGTGCTTATTGCGCGCTGCGTCTGCCGCTTCAATGGCCTCCTGAATCAGGTGATGATGAGGCGACTTGCTGCAGGCCGGATCGGTATTCGACGCATCACCGGTCAGGGCCAGAGCCTGACAACGACAGCCGCCAAAGTCCGTCTCCTTCTCATCACAGCTACGGCACGGCTCTTTCATCCACTCATCGCCACGGTACATGGCAAAGGTAGGGGACTCTTCCCACAACCACTTCAGGCTATGTTCTTTAACCGTCGGGAACTCCAAATGCTCAATGCTGCGAGCCTGAGAACAAGGCAAAGC
>NZ_JBALWE010000028.1:0-526 GCF_036960865.1 Halopseudomonas sp. | reverse complement strand
GGCGTTAGGCATAAAAGCAAAGGAATGTGCCCGCATGGAAGTCCGCAAAATTCAAACCTCAACAATCTATCGTTAGGCATTAAATATGTACTATGAACTCACAGCCTACGTAATTGTATTTACTACAATACCGTCATTAGCATTACTTGCCTTGCTTATTTATATTTATCGCCGCACGGAAAATGAAAAACCCATCAACCCATTAATAGCTACATTGTTAAGCGTGGGTGTATCAATCTTATTTTTAGTGACTGCAGAGTTATTGTTTAATATAATCAGCAGCCTGCGTGAATTCCGCGTAAAGGCTCCACCGATAATCACATACATTGCCTATCTAGCCACTTTCATTTACTTCACGGCAAAGGAACGATTCAAATTCATAGTCGCGTTCCCCTGCTTCCTCCTTGGTGCCATATCAATTATTTTTGCTGGTGTACCGGTACTTTTTTGGTTTGGCTGCGCAACAGGTCCAGTGTGCATGTGAGCTACGCTATTAACCCGTGCATTGCAAAATGCCTAACAAGTG
>NZ_JBALWE010000027.1:0-577 GCF_036960865.1 Halopseudomonas sp. | reverse complement strand
GTTATGAGTACTTCAGAACATGAGTAAGGTGCAGGAATTCAAGAATGGCGTGGAGTCTTGTCTAGAAGCCTTGGATAGTAGTATCGCGCCTGTTTTAGCACAGCTGGTATCGCACCGTTACCCGCCGGAGGTGGCTGGCATCGAATTTGAGATCTTCGTAGATGAGTTCACCCAAGGCTTCCCTGTTCGTGCATTCTTTTTGGATCTGAATAACACTGAGTTCTTCTTATACTCAGCCGGCAGAGCGGAATATCCGTCTCCTGTGGATCCGGAGCTTCTTAACATTCCCTGCGTGTACCCTCAGGAGTTCGAAGATACCTTCACAGATGACGATGAAGACTTCGATCCATGGAGCCACGCAACCAAAGCCTTGATCGGCTGGTTCTCCAAGAAATGGCATGATGCTGGAGGCGCTGACTTCGGTCTTAGAGCCACGATTGCCGCTCACGACAGCGCGCAAGAATTCAATTTGAAAACGCTTACGTGGCAAAGCCGTGGCAACTCATAACAAGCGGCAGCACAGTGACCGCTTTTCCGCCGCTCCGCGGCTACAAACCGGCACGTGTGCCGGGCGTTA
>NZ_JBALWE010000026.1:0-592 GCF_036960865.1 Halopseudomonas sp. | reverse complement strand
CTACTGCATGAAGGCCCCCGATGGCCGTCGGGGGTGGGCCTCAATTTACCCAAACACGGCAGAAATTATCCATACAAAGCTATAGTTCTTACTTTCCAGAATTTCTTCCTGCTCTTTAGTTAAGTCTGAGCCTGAAATCTCATCTAGAGCCACGTCTGCGGAATTGTTTAAATGATGGTAATGTCTTTGTCGCCACAGAAGACAATACTTTGAAATTGCCTCATGGTTTCTTTCTGGAAAACTTTTTATATTATCGATTTCTTTATGGAAGGCGTCTTCTATAGACGCCATATAACCAGTTTCTGCACGTTGATCCCAAGTGCGTTTGGTACAAAATATTTTCGCTCGCTTATGTCTTTTGAAAATTGTTGAAGATGATAGCTCCATTACCTCTACTTTATCGTCAAGGTCATAGAACAGCGAAATAGCATGAGCGGTGTGAAAGTGCTGCTCTATGGTTAGCTGTCTAGGATTCTTTTTGATGGTAGGTTCGTATGGCATTACTCTACCTTCGCTAACGCCCGGCACACGTGCCGGTTTGTAGCCGCGGAGCGGCGGAAAAGCGGTCACTGTGCTGCCGCTTGTTATGAGT
>NZ_JBALWE010000025.1:0-612 GCF_036960865.1 Halopseudomonas sp. | reverse complement strand
CTTCGGCCTCGGCCCATTCCAACTCTTCGCGGCTCGGCATCAACTCATCACGGTTCACCAGCGCCCAGTTGTAGTACTGCACGTTGGCCAGCTCCATGTACTCCACCCCCAGATCTTCAGCCAGTAATAGAATCTCTGGAATCTGTGGCAGGTTCTGCCGGGTCACCGGAATATTCAGCACCATGGGGAAACCCAGGGCCTTAATCTCGCGGGCGATGGACAGCTTCTTCTGGTAGCTATCGACGCCAGCCATGCTGTTGGCGACGCGCTCATCGCAGGACTGGAAACCGAGCTGGATATGTTTCAGCCCCAGTGCCTTCATGTTCTTCAAGCGCTCTACCGTGAGGCCCACACCGGAGGTGATCAGGTTGGTGTAAAAACCCAGCTCGTCGGCATAGCGAATCAGCTCTTCCAGATCTTTACGCAGGGTTGGTTCGCCGCCGGTAAAGCCGATCTGCATGGCGCCCATCTCGCGGGCCTCGCGGATCACTTTTTTCCATTCGTCGGTGCTCATTTCGCCGTCACGGTAACTGTCAAAATCCAGCGGATTACTACAGAAAACGCACTTCAGCGGGCATTGGTAAGTCAGTTCCAGTGAAACCCAGATCGGCT
>NZ_JBALWE010000024.1:0-615 GCF_036960865.1 Halopseudomonas sp. | reverse complement strand
GCTGCAGGCCACTAACCAGTTAAATTCAATTCACTGATGTTGCACTTGGAACTTGAGGCGGCCCACTTTTAATTGAAGCTCATTGAAAAGCATGGAGTCTTTCCAAAAAATAACGTTAGGTTAAGGAGCGGACTTTAGCCCGTCCCAGTGAGCGAAGCGAACGATTTTAACCAGTTGCTAGGCAACTGGGCATTCGCTAATTGTACGAGCGAAATAGTACTCCACAGCACTAGCAATAGATTTATTATTCAACTCCGCCAATTGCTGCCTATTGAATTTTTGATCGGGCACTCCAGCCATAAGTGCTAATTTCGGCGCAATGGGCATGAACGGCCAATTTCCATATCCATCTGCGACTATGAACTCACCGTCTTGAGCTTCGAGCAAGCCCCACTTGAAGTACCTACAAGTATGCCAATCGCGATCAAGAGCAATTTGTATTTGTAGGCCTGTTGAGAATCTAGAAGCCATGACGCCTCCTTCCCTAACAAGTGACTGTGGTGTCAACACCCCAAACTAGGCTGTTTTTTTACGCCACGGCTCTTGGTTCTTGACCATGGTGTTGAGCATCACGATCATCTTTCGCATGCAGGCAATGAGGGCGACTTTTGGTAA
>NZ_JBALWE010000023.1:0-618 GCF_036960865.1 Halopseudomonas sp. | reverse complement strand
ACCTCAATCGGTAAGTCACCCAAGACAGCAAAAAACTATAGCAATGCAGTTTCAGGCGGCATGTCTAAGTGGGCGGTTGACGCAGGGCTGGTCCAGAAATCCTTGGATGAGGTCACAAATGTTGATGATTTTCAGCCAATCGCGGCAAGTCTGCGCGAGCTTCCCATCTACGAGGCTCGAAACACGGCAGGTAATGGCATGTATGGCGCTGCGTTAAATTGCTTTGCAGATTATCTCGCCAACGCCAACGCCAACGCCAACGCCAACGCCAACGCCAACGCCAACGCCAACGGAGAGGTTTCTCAGGTCGTAGACTCTGAAAGATTATTTCCCGAAGGGCTGCAAAAGTGGGCCGGTCACAGAGACGGTGGCGTAAGAAGACCTTTTAATGATGATTCAGGTCGCCCAACGGGCCAACAAATCGAAACACCGCTAATTAGTCGTTTGCGCGAGTGGTCGGCTGATCTGGTAGCGGGCGAAAAGGTCCCCAGGGCGCTTCTCCTAGTAGGTGGACCTGGGAATGGAAAAACGGATGCGGTCGAAGGCTGTATCGATTTTTTTGACGAAGAGATGGGCGCTGGCGGGAAGTTAAAAGCAGCGTTCGCGTCTAAATATAAT
>NZ_JBALWE010000022.1:0-689 GCF_036960865.1 Halopseudomonas sp. | reverse complement strand
AATGCAGCGAGTGCAAAACATACTGGCAGCTTGATGTAGACGATAGATCTGACTTTGCTATAAAAGTGTCGCAGCCAGAAATTTGGCCATCATTTGATGATCGTCCATATCGAAGAGAGTTCTTCATCCAATTTCATGGTGGCGTCGGCAGCAAAAAATGTACGTGGGCAAGGTGCAATCAGCCCGCATTGCAAAACATGGCCATTTGCGTGGATCACGCTTACCCAGAGTTTTCCTCTACTGATGAGAAGCCCTAACAAATGGTTCAAACCGTTCGCTTCGCTCACTGGGACGGGCTAAAGCCCGCCCCTTAACCAAACGTTAGGGAGCTTCAACATGCATATTTACTCTCTTAGATTCTTTTTCTCTCCAGGGAGTAATGTTTGTCTATGGGCCGCAAACGATGCCGCATTGCAAAAATGGGATTATCCCGTTGAGTCGTGCGCGCTCCCCCTGTCTGAGAACACTTGGCGCTATGCGCTCTACCTTTGCGCTTGGCATGACACCAGTATCGATTGGAGCTATCCGCCGAACCCTACGCTTTGGGATGCTCAAGAGCAGGCTAGCTTCGGCGCGGCCTGCCAACATTTTTTGCATCAGCTTCGGAAGGAGCTTGGGCCAGACTTTTCTATCACTGACGAGTCAGAAACTGCCTAACCAGAACATAAAGTTCGTTCCGGCCTTTCAGG
>NZ_JBALWE010000021.1:0-796 GCF_036960865.1 Halopseudomonas sp. | reverse complement strand
CTCCCGCATTCAGTCACTTACCTGGGTAAGCTCCTTCACTTGGATCGCTCGGCGCCTCGATTCACTTCAAATGACTTGTCACTTCCATCATCCATTTCCCCTCTTTCAGAACGGTTAGTCCTTACTCGATAATACTTTGGAGGGCACAAGAAACTTCTTCATCATCCGCCGTGCGACTAACAACAGCGGAATCTTTATGATCGCCGGATCATTTTTGAATACTCAACTCTTCTCAGAGCCTTTCTTCAACGCTTGAAATCACATCGTAAAATAATTTCGGTATCATTCACTTACGCAAACAACACCTGTACGTACATGTTTCAAATTTTAAAACTTGGCTATATCTCTATCTTTTTAAAGAACACTGGTCGTAAAAACCAGAAACAAGGTCACTCTTTCAAGAAACCTTGTTTCTGGACTTTCTCAGTAACAGAATATGGTGGAGCTAAGCGGGATCGAACCGCTGACCTCCTGCCTTGCACGCAGGAGGCAGGCGCTCTCCCAGCTGAGCTATAGCCCCAGTGCTTGTCTTTTTTGTCTTACGCGGCGTCCCCTCATGGGGCCTACTTTTGGTGCGTTCTTCCTCACTGCGGTCATGTACAATTCGTACACTTCCTCCTTCTCTCCAAACACGCCTTGCGTAAAACAAAAAATCCTGCGCCCTGATTCTTTTCAGGCAACAAGACATCTCATGCAATGGTTATTTTGTGCTGATCGAGGCGGTGAAGCGCGACGTATAGCCTGCTATACGAGCGATTTGCCAACGAAGAGCAGCGCAAAATTGGTAGGCCTGGGC
>NZ_JBALWE010000020.1:0-3637 GCF_036960865.1 Halopseudomonas sp. | reverse complement strand
GTTTCCCCATGTGAGAGTAGGTCATCGTCAAGCGCCTATACCAAAACCCCAGATCGTGTAAACGGTCTGGGGTTTTACTTTGCGCGATGGAAAATGGCTGGGTGTTCAGAAGCTGTACGCAGCAGGCAGCAAAGCGGCGCCACCACTACCGCAGGCTGTTTAGCACCGCGCAGCGGTGCTAAACAGCGCAGTCCACGGCGTTGCCGTCTGGTGCGCGCTGCATCTATGAAGATTCAGCCATCGAAGCGATATCAGTGTCGCAATCGCTCTAACTCGCGGGCTGAATGGGCGTTTATTTATTGATTGCGGTGTTGCCGGTCTATAAAGAGTGGTCGCGCGGGTAATAAAGCTGTGCCTGTTTGGTAGGCAAGTACAGGGTGCATCGTTATCATGCGCACCTTATTGCTCGGTGAGAATTCTATGTTGCAGCTGTTGAGGCTATTACAGGACGGACAGTTTCACTCTGGTGAGGCCCTTGGGGCGGAACTGGGTGTGAGTCGCGCTGCGGTCTGGAAGCAGCTGCAAAGTCTGGAGGCTGAGCGAGGGCTGCGCTTTCACAAGGTCCGCGGTCGCGGATATCGGCTTGAGATGCCTTTGGTGCTGCTCGATGAAGCCAGCCTTGCGGCAGGCTGTCAGCATTGGCCAATTTCCGTGGTTGAAGTTGTCGACTCCACCAACGCCGAAGTACTTCGTCGTTTACAGGCAGGCCAGTCTGCTCCTATGGTGGTGACGGCTGAGCAACAAACAGCGGGCCGTGGTCGCAGGGGTCGGCAATGGGTTAGCCCGTTTGGGCAGAACCTGTATTACAGTCTGGCTATACGTATCGAGGGCGGCCTGCGCCAGCTTGAAGGTTTGAGCCTGGTTGTAGGGTTGGCCCTTGCCAAGGCTTTGCAGCAGATGGGCGTCCAACAAACTGCATTGAAGTGGCCCAACGATGTACTGGTAGAAGGTGCGAAGATAGCCGGAATTCTTGTTGAGATTGCGGGTGATCCGGCTGATGCCTGTGATGTGGTGATTGGTATTGGTGTTAACGTCAATATGCCTGCTGAGGCCGAGGGCATTGATCAAGCCTGGACCTCGGTCAGTGCGCAGTTGGGCTGCCTGGTCGATCGCAATGCTTTGGCTCTGAAGCTGGGCGATAACCTGGCGCACTATCTCGAGCAATATTTGCAGCAGGGTTTTTCCAGTCTGCTTGATGAGTGGCAGGACAATCATGCATGGCAGGGCAGGTCTGTACGGCTGAGCGCGGGTGATCGCCATGTCGATGGGCGGGTGCTGGGCGTGAATGCCTCTGGCGGTCTGAGATTGGAGGTTGACGGTGTTGAACAACAATTTAGTGGCGGCGAGCTCAGCCTGAGGTTGCGTGATGATTCTTGAGCTTGACTGCGGTAACAGCTTTATCAAGTGGCGGCTGGTTAATAAAGGTGGTCTGAAAGCTGAACATGTCGGTGTGGTCGGCTCTGATGCAGAACTGCTGCAGGCTGTCGGCGATACCGGGCAAGATGTGCAAGCTTGCCGGCTGGTCAGTGTGCGCAGCGATGTGGAGACTGATCAGCTCGTGGCCAGTCTGGCAGAGCGCTTCAATGTGCAGTGTTCGCGGGCCCAATCTGTACATTCGTTGGCAGGCGTGCGTAACGGCTATGAGGATTACCAGCGGCTGGGTCTTGATCGCTGGCTCGCGCTAGTGGGCGCTTATGCTTTGTCAGGTGGGCAGAGTTGTCTGGTGCTCGACCTTGGTACCGCTGTGACCTCTGACTTGGTGACGCGCGAAGGTGAGCATCTGGGCGGGTATATTTGCCCCGGAATGCCGCTGATGCGCAATCAGCTGTGTACCCATACGCGGCGTATCCGCTATGACCAGCCTACGGCTGAGGAAGCCCGGCATAGTTTTGCTCCAGGTAAATCGACTGCGGAGGCGGTGGAGCGTGGTTGCTCTATTATGCTTCGCGGCTTCGTTCAGGCGCAGTTGGATATGGCTGGCGAGTACCTGGGGGCGGACTTCGCAGTATTTATTACTGGGGGCGATGCTTCGTTGGTTGAAGAGATGCTGCCACAGGCGCGGATAGTGCCGGATTTGGTTTTTATCGGCCTGGCTGCCGCTTGCCCGCTTAATTGAGGTCGCTCATGCGTTGGTTGTTTTTGTTGTTGTTAGTGCTCAATGCTTTTTACTACGTCTGGCATCAGCAGCAAGTGCCGTTGCGGGCGAAGGAAGTGTTGCCGTTAGCGGTGGCGCAGCAGAGTGACCGTGCTATTCGCTTACTCAGCGAATCAGAAACGCAACTGCGCCGTGAAGCGCCTCCCGCAGCCCAAGAGCCTGAAGAGGCCTGCTTGTTCCTGGGCAAGTTTGATCAGGAGGCTGATGCCGCTCAGGTCGAGCAGCGCTTGTTGAGTCTGGATATTCGTTCAGCTACCCAGGCAGTAGAAGGGCAGGCGGGTCAAGATTACTGGGTGTATCTGCCGCCTTTGGGTAACAGGGATGCCTCGTTACGACTATTGCGCGAGTTGCAGGGGCGTAAAATTGATAGCTTTCTGATCAGTGAAGGCGAGCTGAACAACGGTATATCGCTTGGTATCTATCCGCGCAGGGATTCGGCGCAAAGCGTAATGCAGCGTTTGAGTGATGCTGGCTACCAACCCCAGCTTAAAGAAATGCCGCGTGCTAGCCGCAGTTACTGGGTGCGAATTGCTCCAGAAGGCCGACGTTTGCTGGATGATCAGCTTCTGCAGAAATTAGCTTTTGACTTCAATGGCTTAGAGCATCAAATAATGCCGTGTAAAGGTGTTGCATCGCAGCGATAGATTGCATATGATGGCGCCCGCTTCGCAGTGGTCGCCTTAACAGGCAGCGCTTAGAAGATGCTGGCAAGCAGCTAACCTCAGGATTTAAATGAGAAAAAGCTTGACAGTAGGGTGGCAGATCTAGAAAATGCCGCCTCACAATTTGGAGGGATTCCCGAGCGGCCAAAGGGATCAGACTGTAAATCTGACGTCATCGACTTCGAAGGTTCGAATCCTTCTCCCTCCACCAGATTTAGCGAGAGCAGCAAGCTCCGCGGGTATAGTTCAGTGGTAGAACGTCAGCCTTCCAAGCTGAATATGCGGGTTCGATTCCCGCTACCCGCTCCATGTTTGCTGCGTCGCGATGGAAATATCGCTCATGTAGCTCAGTTGGTAGAGCACACCCTTGGTAAGGGTGAGGTCAGCGGTTCAAATCCGCTCATGAGCTCCATTCTAATAAAGGCAGATATGCAAGTATCTGCCTTTGTTTTAATGGTGGTAATACTCGCGTAACTATTCGTCGGGAGATAGTCAAAATGGCTAAAGAGAAATTTGAACGTAGCAAGCCGCACGTAAACGTTGGCACTATTGGTCACGTTGACCACGGTAAAACAACGCTGACTGCTGCACTGACCAAGGTTTGTGCTGAGGCATTCGGCGGTGCTGTCCGTGACTTCGCTCAGATTGACAGCGCTCCGGAAGAAAAAGCCCGCGGTATTACTATCAATACTTCGCACGTTGAGTACGATTCGACTATTCGTCACTACGCGCACGTTGACTGCCCAGGCCACGCTGACTATGTGAAGAACATGATCACTGGTGCTGCCCAGATGGACGGCGCTATCCTGGTTTGCTCGGC
>NZ_JBALWE010000001.1:0-503301 GCF_036960865.1 Halopseudomonas sp. | reverse complement strand
GACCTGAGCGTCGATGCGATCAGTTTTTGCCAGCACACCGATAGCCTGGGCATAGCGCCGCACACTGATCGGATTGACCACAATGATGGGTAGACCGGCCTGACTGCAGGCTTGAACCAACGGATGTTCGTAGCGGCCTGTTGCCTCTACAACGATCCGCTCAATGGCGTAGCCCTTGAGTATCTTCACAAGCTCTCGGATATGAGTGGTGCTGTTCGGAATGGTAAAAGACTGGCCGGACGGATGAAGGGCGATATCGAGGTTAGCTTTACCGACGTCGACACCGATGTTGATCAGGGTTTGGTTTTCTGGAGTGTTCATAATAAGCTGACTCTGCCTTGCTATACGGGCTCGAGGCCCCGATGACTGTTCGAGTTATCGCTTGAGAGTCATGCAGCGCTACCCACTTGTTATCGGTCTCTCGGAAGAGGAGCCGGCGCTACACCGAGCTACTGCATGAAGGCCCCCGATGGCCGTCGGGGGTGGGCCTCAATTTACCCAAACACGGCAGAAATTATCCATACAAGTGGTTCAAACCGTTCGCTCCGCTCACTGGGACGGGCTAAAGCCCGCCCCTTAACCAAACGTTATTTTTTTGGTACTAAACCGCAGGCCAAGGCATGAAAGACATCGCATTTTCCAAAGAACAGAAAGAGCGGATGGTAGGCAAGATCAAAGCCTACTTTCAGGCCGAGCTGCAGCAGGACATTGGCGCTTTTGAAGCCGAGTTTCTGATCGACTTTTTTGCCAAGGAGCTGGGGCCCAGTTTCTACAATCGTGGCATTCTTGATGCGCAGCAGGTTTTCAACGAGAAGCTGGAAGAGGCGGGGTACGTGATACAGGAGCTGGAGCAGCCGGAAGGCTAGTGGCTGGGCGGTCTTGGTGATATTTGCCGGTAGCACTGCTATCGATGCGCCATTCACGATCCGTTGCTTCACTTTCAATTTCGCACCACTCATCAGGGATTCAGCGCAAGGGAGTGCTTATGTTTATCGGTCACCTGCCTGCAGGCTATGTCGCCACCCGGTTATTGTTCCGTCGCTTTGCCCGCACGGGGGTGACGGCAAGGTATTTCATGCTGGCGGGTATGTTTGGCGCCATCGCGCCTGATCTGGATATGTTCTACTTCTATCTGATCGATAACCGGCAACACCACCATCACACCTACTGGCCGCACTTTCCGGTGATTTGGTTCAGCTTGTTGCTGGTCACCAGTCTCTGGTTCGGGTTAGCGCGCGATCGATCACGGGCGGCGCTGGGGGTTATCTTTGCCCTCAACGGGTGTCTTCATATGCTGCTCGATTCGATTGTGGGGGATGTCTGGTGGTTGGCACCCTGGATAGATCAGCCCTTTGTGCTGTTCACCGTGCAAGCCGTTTATACCCCCTGGTGGCTTAACTTCTTCTTGCATTGGACCTTCGCGCTTGAACTGGTGGTAGTGGCGTGGGCGATTTACCTATGGCGTTGCAAACCGCTTGCTGCGGGTGATCCGGCTCTGTCTGGCGGCGACAGTGCCCTTGATTGAGCAGGCCTGCGCGGTCGCCACTTAGCTTTTGCCGGGCTGTTTGAGGAACAGCAGCGTTGCCTAGCAGGTCGAACGCACTGATAGCGAAGGGACGGGAGCCACGCTCTATCCCCTTGCGCCACCGTGGCAGCGCTGTAGGGCCAGCCTGGCGCTGCTGCCAATTCACCACCCGGTAGGGCTGCACTCTCCGGGCTAAAACAGGGAGCGGGCATGGCATTCAGTGAGTTTGAGGTAAAGCAAATCGAGCGCGCAGCTGCGGCATTTTTGGAGGCGCGCAGGCCGCCTGCCGGCGTGCGCCACCAGGTTGACCTGCAGGTGCGCATCAACGAGCACAGTGTCGAGGTGGTCGAGCTTCGGCCCCATCACAGCGATCTGTCCAAGGCGGTGGAGTCGCCCACAGCCAAGGCCGACTATGTTGATGAGGCCCAGGGTTGGCGAGTCTATTGGATGGCCAGCGACCTGGCGTGGCATGCCTACGAACCAGAGCCGCAGGTGGCGTCCATCGACGCCTTCTTCGCTCTGGTTAACGCCGATGAGACCGCGTGCTTCTTTGGTTAGGGTTATGGGCGTTGCGGGTTTCTCGCGTTGGATGGCCTGGAGGCGTAAACGCGCAGACACGGGCAGACACCGGCGCAGCCCCTGTGAAGGCATAAAGCTGAACTTATGCGCGCTGTTATGACTCTGCTACAAAGTATGAGGGCCTCCCTTTGACGCTTTCAACATCCCGGAGATGGCATGACACAAGCAACAACGGAGGCGAGGCAGCGGGCCATACTCGCGCGCCTGGAACGTTTCAGCCGTTTCACCGATAGCAACATCGGCATACCTTTCACCCGTCTGCGCATCGGCACTGAGGCTATTGTCGGTCTGGTCCCTGTGGTGGGTGACTTGGCGGGACTGGCCATGTCGGGCTATGTGCTGCTGGAGGCGCAACGGGCAGGTGCCGACAAGGCGCTCAAGCGCAAGATGTTGCGCAATGTGGCTATCGATTTTGTTGGCGGGCTGGTGCCGGTGGTGGGCGATGCCTTTGATGCCATCTACAAGGCCAACACCCGCAACACCAGCCTGTTAAAGGCCTATCTTGATAAGCAGCTGCGGCCCGAGCCGCAATCCGCCCCCTTTCCCTGGCCCACGCTGATTGGGCTGTCTGCGCTCTTTGCCGTCATTGTCGGCGGGCTGGCACTGCTGCTTTAAGCTGCTGCCGTGCAGCGCGCTGGCTGGGCCATAGAGCGCGTTGATAAGCCTGCATACTCAAAACCGCTGCTGCGCTGAGCAGGCGCGCGGATATGCTAACGTCTGGCTCCTCAGCCTTGGCGCGGTGTGTAACCGCGCCGAGCCCCCTTCTCAGCAGGAGACCAGCAATGAATTACGATGAGGTTGTGCTTGGCCGTCGCAGTATTCGCGCCTTTGAGCAGCGTGCCGTACCCCGCAGCGTGCTTGAAGAGGTGATTGGCCTGGCAACCCGGGCTCCTTCCTCCATGAACACCCAGCCCTGGCATCTGCATGTGCTCACGGGCGAGCCACTGGACCGTATTCGCGCCGAGAATACCGAACGCATGCTCAATGGCGTGCCGCCCGCCAAGGAAAGCAGAGGTATTGGCAGCTATGAGGGTGACCACCGGCAACGGCAGATAGAAATCGCCGTGCAACTGTTTGAAGCCATGGAGATCGCCCGTGACGACAAGGCCAAGCGCCAGGACTGGGTGCTGCGTGGTTTTCGTCAGTTTGATGCGCCGGTCTCCATTGTGGTGACCTACGACAAGGTGCTGCGTGAGGGTGATATTGCCCAGTTTGATTGCGGCGCCCTGGTTAATGCTCTGGTTAATGCCGCTTGGTCTCGCGGTCTGGGCTGCGTGGTCAATAGCCAAGGCATCATGCATTCCTCGGTGGTTCGCGATCATGCGCAGATCCCGGAGGATCAGGTGGTGATGATCTGCGTGGCCATGGGTTACCCGGATGAGGCGTTTCCGGCCAATGCGGTGGTGTCCCGACGTCGGCCGGTGAACGAGGTGGCCAGCTTCCTCGGTTTTGCCGAGCCGGTCGCATAACGATGTAGATTCCGGCGAGTAAGCAGTGACCGGCGGAACGGAATTACGCTGCAGGAGTCTGTGGGTCGGAGCCTGACCCGCAGGGCTGCGTGGCACCTGGCGGGCCGGTGTGCTCGCTGCGCCAGACGGTCCGTTGGGCTGTTCGAACGTTGTTGTTCTTTACTCGTCAAGGTGCCTCACGTGAGATGTTTGCTGCTTGTTGTGTTGTTTTCCATTCTGGCTGGTTGCAGCACCGCGCCCAAGGGGCCGGCGGGCGATTGGGCCGGGCACAAGGAATCCGGCAAGGCGTCGTTCTATGCCGACAAATTTCAGAACAGGCGCACCGCCAGTGGCGAGCCCTACCGGCATGATTTGCCTACCGCTGCGCACAAGAAGCTGCCCTTTGGTTCCATGGTCAAGGTAACCAACACTGCCAACGGCAAGAGTGTGGTGGTGCGCATCAATGATCGCGGACCCTTCGTGCGTGGGCGGGTTATCGATCTTTCAAAAACCGCGTTCAGCCGCATTGGCAGCCTGTCCTCGGGGCTGCTCAATGTGAGGATTGAAGTGCTGCGCTAGCGGCCGTGATGCTGCTTGCGACGCCTCTTGCCCAGGGCGCGACAATGGCGACGGCGGGAAAGGCGATGGGCAGGATTCTAAGACTGCGTTACTGCCATCGTGGCCCTTGCCATGGCGAGTGGGTTTCAGGCCAGGTGGGCAAGCTGCGCCACCTTGGCTCCCGCGTATAAACCGCAACCGAAAATCGCTTGGGTAAGCAGGCTGTGCAAGCGGGCCTGCGCGGGGTGCGTGGTTCTGCTGGCGGCAATGCCAGCGCCCATTCCCGGTTGCATCAACAAGAAGGGCGCTGCCACCGTGGCGATGCCCAACGCCAGTGCCGGGCCCAAGCTGGGTTGCACCAGCTAGCCAGGCCCCACCAGCCCGATCAGCAGCCCAGCGAAGACAATACCGATCAGGTAATGCACGGCCCACCCGAGCGCACGCTCAGCGCGCACCGGTGCCGCACTGGCAATGGCTTCATGACGAAAGCGCCCGCGCGGCATGTGCCCGATCCAGCGTCCGACCAGGCCGTAGTTGGCTGGTGGGATGCCGAGCAGGCGTTGGCGAACGGCCCCCCAAACATCCATTAATGCTGTCGCGCCGACGCCGATGAATAGGGTGGCTGGCAAGTGTTCCATGGTGCTCTCCCAGTGCTTGATTTGAAGTTGGAGGCAGCGTACAACTTCAAGTCGACTTTAAGTCAAGGGGCTGAAATGGACATTGCCGAAGTGGCGAAAAGGTCGGGTGTGCCGGCCTCTACGCTGCGCTATTACGAAGAGAAAGGCTTGATCGCCTCGGTGGGCAGACGCGGGCTGCGGCGATTGTTCAACGCCAACGTGCTGGAGCGTCTGGCACTGATCGCGTTGGGGCAGTCAGCCGGCTTTTCGCTGGATGAGATTGCCCGCATGCTGGGGGCTAACGGCCAGCCGCAGATCGACCGCCAGCTGCTGAGCGACAAGGCGGATGAGCTTGATGCAACCGTCCGCAAGCTCACTGCCATGCGCGATGGCTTACGCCACGCTGCCGTGTGTTCGGCGCCCAGCCACATGGAGTGCCCCACCTTCCGCCGGTTGCTGGGTATGGCGGCAGCGGGTGCCAACAGGCGGTCTAGAAACAAACCGCGCTCTGCTCTGCCTTGATTGCGTGACCTGCCAAGGGTGATCTGCGCCGCAGTTCAGCCCAGCACTATTTGGTTTGTTGGGCTGCGAGATGAAAAAGTGCGCACAGACCACCACCGCTCGCGCCGGCTCATCCAGCATTCTGATCCAGGGATTTGCTGCACTGCCGCCGTTGGCGCGCGCCGGATGGGCCGGCCAGGTGGGTAAGGCACAGGGACGTTGCAATGCGGCAGTTCTACTTTTTTCTTTTTGCGCTCTTTTTGGTTGGGGCCGCGCCACTCGCTTTGGCCGCGGGGCCGGCGCACCAACCCATGCTGGCAAGCGTGTATGCCGATGAAGCCGCTGTCACCGACTACTGGGTCAGTGAAAAGCTCGATGGCGTACGCGCCTATTGGGACGGCAAGGCATTGTGGAGCCGTGGCGGATACCCTATCGCCGCACCTGCCGAGTTCACCCTTGGCTGGCCCAGCATGGCGATGGAAGGGGAGTTGTGGCTGGGGCGCGGCACCTTTGATCAGCTGAGTGGCATAGTGCGCAGCGCTAAGCCCGACGCGGCGCAGTGGCAGCAGGTTCGTTTGATGGTGTTTGATCTGCCGCAGCACGGCGGCAGTTTCAGCGAGCGGGTAGCGGCCATGCGGCAGTTGTCTGCGCTGAATCTGCCAACGCTGCAGCCGGTGCCGCAGTTTCGTGTGGCCAATGCCGATGAACTGGATGCACGCCTGGCCAGTCTGGTGGCCGCCGGCGCGGAGGGGCTGATGCTGCATCATCAGAGCGCGCAGTATCTGCCCGGCCGTAGCGCCGCGTTGCTGAAATACAAGCCTTATGCGGACGCCGAAGCCCAGGTGATCGGTTATACGCCGGGCAAGGGCAAGTATCTGGGTATGGTCGGAGCGCTTGAGGTCGCGGATCCTGCGGGGCGGCGCTTCCGGCTGGGTAGCGGCCTGAGCGACGTGCAACGCGCCAACCCGCCCGCCATCGGTAGTTGGGTGACCTATCGCTACAACGGGCTCACCTCGACCGGGCTACCACGCTTTGCGCGCTTTCTGCGCGTGCGCGAGGTGCTGCAGGGCGTGACGGCCTCGCCCGATGACACGGTTACTGGTGCCAAACACGATGGGTGAGGCCCGCTAGCTTCAGGCCTGGTTGAGCTGCGCAAAGGTTGCGGTGCATGATGGCGCGCAATCCTTGCTCTCTTTCTGGAGTCGCCGCGTGCCGGAACTGAAAACCCTGGGTTTGTTTCTACTGACAGCACTGGCGGAGATCGTCGGTTGTTATCTGCCCTATCTCTGGCTGCGTCAGGGCAAGTCGATCTGGCTGTTGCTGCCTGCGGCGCTGAGCCTGACCCTGTTTGCCTGGCTGCTGACGTTGCACCCTACCGCCGCTGGCAGGGTCTATGCCGCCTATGGCGGCGTTTATATTTTCACCGCCATCCTCTGGTTGTGGGCGGTGGACGGCCTGCGCCCTACGGGTTGGGATCTGCTGGGCTCGGCTGTGGCCATGCTGGGCATGGCCATCATCATGTTCGCGCCGCGAACGGCCTGAGGGCAAGGTGCGGCCAGTAGCACTCAATTGTCGAAAAACGCTGCGCTCAGACGACCTTGGTTTACTGTCATAACGGAGATGATGTCATGCCCAGTACCATTCGCTTGCACCGCGTTCTTATGGCCCCACCCGAGCGCGTCTACCGCGCCTTCCTCGATCCTGAGGCCATGGTTAAATGGCTGCCGCCACACGGATTTACCGGCAAGGTGCACGAGCACGACGCCCGCGTAGGCGGCCGCTACCGTATGTCATTTACCAACTTCAGTACCGGCAGCAGCCACTCGTTTGGCGGTACCTACCTTGAGCTGATTCCCAACGAGCGCATCGTCAATGATGACAGCTTTGACGATCCCAACCTGCCCGGCACGCTGCGCAACACCGTGGAGCTACGCGCTGTTGCCTGCGGTACCGAGTTGCGCATCACTCAGGAAGGTACCCCCGATGTAATTCCCGCCGAATCCTGTTATCTGGGCTGGCAGGAGTCGCTTGCCCTGCTGGCGCTGTTGGTACAGGCGGAAATTCCTGACGAGGGCTGAAGTCGGCAGACCGTTAGCAGCAAGGTCTTGGCTGCACTTCCTGTGCGCGGCTAGAATCGCGCTGACCGGCGCGCCGCCGGTGGCTATCGGACGGGCTTGCCGGAGGTGTTGTTGATGCACAAGATAGGTTTCACCGTTTTGCTGTTGTCGCTCAGCAACGTCTTCATGACCTTTGCCTGGTATGCCCACCTCAAGGAGCTGAGCAGCAAGCCCTGGATTATTGCGGCGCTGATCAGTTGGGGCGTCGCCTTTTTCGAGTACCTGTTGCAGGTGCCGGCCAACCGCATTGGTTACGAGGTGCTGTCGCTGGGGCAGCTGAAAATTCTGCAGGAAATCATCGCGCTAACGGTTTTCGTACCCTTCGCTGTGTATTACATGAAGGAGCCGCTCAAGCTGGACTACCTCTGGGCCGGCCTGTGTATTCTCGGCGCTGCCTATTTCATCTTTCGCAGCAAGTGGGGCGTCGTCTGAGGCCCCTGCCGCCCCCTGCATAACGCTGCCCCTGGATTCCAGTCGAGCCTGAGCCCCGCGCCCGATCGGAGGCGGAGTGTTGCGCCGAGGTAGCTGAGGCTGAGAGTGATGGATGAAGAAAGTACCTTTTGCGCCGCTTTATGTGGCCAGTAGGAGGCCGCGTTTCACATTCAGGCCGGGCCCACGTGGTAGCGATCAGCTCACGGCTGGGCAGGGTAATATTCCCAACCATCACGCTGCCGGCCATCGGGCGGGCTTCTGTGCACGGTCTGTTAATTCAGCCCGGGTCTGAAATTGATCCCGATGCTGAAATAGGGGCTGTTGCTCACATCGAAGGCGGGCTCCTCCCAGTCGTCACCCCGAATGCTCATGCCGGTCAACCCGGTGACGCCCACCTCGCCTTCGAGCCACAGGTTGCCGTGCACGCGGCGCTCTGCCGAGAAGCCGAAATCCCAGGTGTCCAGCTCGTACTGCAAATCATCTTTGCCGTTGTCGCTCGACCAACTGGCCCCCGAAGGTGATACACCAAGGCGGTACAGGGTGCGGTCATCCGGTGCATAGAGTACAACCGGCCAAGGCATCACGGCGCTAAGGGTCCAATGGTCGTTGATCGCGTACGAGGCGCCGATATAGGGCAGGTAGAGGTCATCCCCCGGATTGAAGTCAGCGTACAGGCCAAAGGCCCACCACAGGCGGTCAGTTTGTACGTAGCGGGCGAAGCCGCCGGCCATAGTTTCCCAGCTCCAGTCTTCGCCGGAGGCCTTGTGGCCCAGCGGCATGACAAAGCCACCGGCTTGCCATTGGGCGTTGACCTGACGGAACCAGCCCACTGGCACGCCAGCAGAAAGTACGTCGAAGGACTCCTGCTCATTGGAGGTGGAGTCAAAACGCGACCAGCCCACCCAATCGCCTATCAGAAAGGCATCGCGCGGGGTGACCAGAAAAGGCAGCACCGCGCCTTGCGATAGTGTGGTCTGGCGAGTGCTGACCGTGCTGCCATCAGCACGGCGGATGTCGCTTTCGCCGTAATGGGTGGTATCGACGAAGGCCAAGGGCTGAAAGGGCACCTTGGTAGTGCCGCGCTGAAACACGATCTCACTGTCTTCAAACTGCTGCACCCAGCGCTGCATTAAGGCGGGGTCGGCCTGGGCTGAGCTGGCGGTGCACGCCAGCAGCGCCGCTACGATGGGCTGGATTCTATGCTGTAGGGCTGGGCGAAGGGTCTTCACGATCAAGCGACTGCTCTCCAAAGGGGCTGTGTACCGCCACGCTCGGGCGAGTTGAGTTCAGCATAGACCAGGCTTTGTGGGGGGCGGGTGTGAATTGCAGGTGAGGGTGTAAGGGGCTGCGGAACGAAGCCGATGGTGCAGCTCAATTCCGGCACGGCGGGTGTGGGGGAAGGTGTGCTTTCAGGTCGGTGCGGCACCGCGCGGGGCGGCGCCGCTATTCAGATTAGCCCAGGACGACGGCGTGGCCTTCCTTGGGGTCGATACGCCCGGCAACCAGATCCTCCACCAGTTGCTGCGCCTGCCCCAGACCTTGGTGTTCGTTGACCAGCATCCACGGCTGCTGCGGGTTCTTGGTGCGCTGAATGAAGGCCAGTTGCGCTTCGTTAAACTTGCGCGTGACCTCGGCGGCGCCCCAGTCGGCGTTGCGCTTCTTGATCTGGTAGGGCGCGAAGTAGGGCTGCGGCGCAGGGCCATGGGTCGGTGCGTCCGCGGCGCTCAGGTGCTCGTGGTTCTGGGAGGAGCCGGCAAAGCAGCTGTGCATCAGGTTGTCTTTGAAATGGTCATGGATGCGGTTGCGCAGCGCGTTGTTGCCGGCAAAGTCGACGTAGAGCGTGGGCACGCTGGCATCCAGTTGTTCAACGTCGTCGTACGCCATTGCACGCGCGTAGCAGCCCAGGTTGTCGACAAAGTCGGTGTTGCCGCTGGAGGTCAGACCAATCAGTTCGACGTTCGCATTGTTTTCCAGACAAAAAGCGGTGCCGTAGGCGGTTTTGCTGGACGCGCTGGAGACGACGATACGCTTGGCACCGAAGAAGTTGTTGTCTTCCAGGAAGTCGGCCAGCATGAAGGAGGTGATGAACAGCGGACGCAGCAGCATCTGGTAGTTTTCATCTTCCGCGCGGTAGGCTGCGTCAGTGCTGATGCGCTGGTACTGGTTATAGGCGGAGGTCAGCTCCAGGCGGTGTTCGGCGCCGTCATAGAAGCCGCGCTCGCCTACCCGTACCGGCTTCATTACCACGTGGCTGGCAATCGGCCAGAAACCGTAAAAACGCTCGCCCTTGGCGAGGCCTCCGACGCTGCTTTCAACGATTTCGGCAAAGCCCCAGGCAGGCATGTGAAACCAGGCCTGGTCTGTGGTCGGGTAGAAATTCCAGTAGCGCAGGTGCGGTGTTTCACCGAAGGCCGCGTAGGTGATGTTGTTGGTGGTCAATGCCAGGCGGCAGATGCGCAGCAGGGCTTCGCCCTCGTGCAGTTGGGGCATGGGTTCACTGTGCAGACGGGTTTGCTGCAGGTCGGCCTTGTTGTTTTGAAGTTGCAGGATGTTGCTCATTGATGGGCTCCTCGGGTGGTGAAACGCGATGTAAATGACTGTAGCCTGTCTGCCTGCCTTATGGGTTCGGATTCCATGACCAATAAAACACCCACCCCTCAGCCACGTCCCAAGCCGCTTAAACGGCCTACCCAGTCGCGCGCGAAGGCCACGGTGCAGGCCATTTTTGATACCTATGTTCGGATTTGGCAGCGCGACGGCTGGGAGCGCATCACCACGCGTGCCATTGCGCTGGAGGCGGGGGTGGCGGTCGGCACGCTGTACGATTACTTCCCCAGCAAGCAGGCGCTGCACTCCGGTTACGTGCGCCACTGCATCGAGGCGTTGTTGCAGGCAATTGAGCAGCAGGCCGTCGCGCCTGATGACCTCAGCTGGCAGCAGCGCCTGGGCTGCCTTGTGCGGCTGATGTGCGGTGCAGAGGGGCAGGTGTCGTGGTTTCACCCGGAGATGCTGGAGCTGGAGCCGCTGGTGGCAGAGCAGAAACACCAACGGCGCGCCTATGACGAGCTGCTCAGTGCCTGGCGACGGGTGTTTGATGCCGCCAGCGACTTGCCGCATAAACCGCGCGACGCGACGCTTGAAGCCATGCACCTGGCCGTGTGGGGCGGCCGTCGTTACGCCATGCTGGTGCAACTGGACGAGGCGGCCATGAGCCGGTGGGCGCAGCAGATGGAGCGTTTCTGTCGACAGGCAGTGGCGACGGACGAGTCCTCGGCAGGGTGAGGTTCAGTCGCGGCGGTTCACGCGAACTTTGAGATAGTCGCGCTGAATTGCGGTTTCCAGCGCATTGGCGGCGCTGACCAGTTCATCGAAGGTCTCCCGGCGTGCCCTGAGCTCGCTGATTTGTTCGGCCGATGGCGGCTGCCCCTTGCTGCGCTCGGCCAGCTCAAGCAGGCAGGTGAGGTAGTCTCGGCGTGCGCCTGCTACCAGGGTAATCAGGGGTTGCAGGTTGGTCAGGCTCAGTTCGGGCAGGGCAGGGCTGAGCACGTTATGGTTGATCTCGCGGCGCAGCTTTTCAAACTCCAGCAGCAAACGGTTGCTGTCGATCGTCATGGTGGACTCCTTGCCGGTGCAGGCGGCTTGTTTGAGTCTCAGTCTAGTTGAAAGCCGCTGCCGGTGATGCGCACTGGCAGCCAGTTTGCCCGGATTATTTTCAGGAGCAGAGCATGTTCAAGTTGTGTTTTTTCGTCCCGCAGAGTCATGTTGATCACGTCAAGCAGGCGGTTTTTGCCACAGGCGCAGGGCGCCTGGGTGATTATGACAGCTGCAGTTGGCAAGTATTGGGGCAGGGGCAATTCCGCCCGTTGGCGGGTAGTACCCCGCATCTGGGTACGCATGGCCAGGTGGAGCAGGTGGCGGAGTACCGAGTCGAGATGCTTTGCGCTGACGAGCATGTTCGTGCTGCCATTGCGGCCTTGCGTTCAGCCCACCCTTATGAAGAGCCGGCTTTTGATGTGTGGCGGCTGGAGGCCGAGTTGATGGGCTTGTAGGGCAGCCAGGCTGTCAGCTCAGGGCAATATCTCGACCAGGGTGCCATCGGGCACCAGATTCCAAACCTCGCGCATCTCGGCGTTGCCCAGGGCGATGCAGCCGTTGGTCCAGTCCAGCCCCTCGAAGTACCACTCCGGATATTCTTCATCGATGGGGGTGCCGTGGATCATGATCATGCCGCCTGGGTCGACATTGTTTTTGTAAGCCGCCATTTTGTCTTTGAGGTTGGGATAATCGAGGTGCATGCTCAGGTTGTAAGCCGGGCTCTCATGGCGCCAGTCGATGGTGTAAATACCCTCTGGCGTGCGCTGATCTCCCTGCTGGCGTTTGTGCCCCACTGGCTGACGGCCCAGCGAGATGCGGTACTGATGCAGTACTTCGCCGTTGCTGATCAACTGCAGCTGGCGTTCAGCCTTGTGTACAACCACCTTATCGATTACCGGGGAGGCGGCGACCGCAGTCAGGCTGCACAGGCACAGCAGCGCGAGGGCAAGGAGACGGCTCATCGCGTGGCGACCTGTGGACGATAGAGGATGTCGCGGATACGCACCGGAAACTGGTTATCCTGGCGGTCGATGAAATACTGCTTGAGCGTTTTGCCGATGGTCGGAAAGGCCAGTTCCTGCCAGGGAATTTCGTCTTCACTGAACAGCCGTACTTCCAGACTCTCCTCGCCAGCAGAGAAGTCCAGATCAGCCAATTCGCCGCGAAAGAACATATAGACCTGATTGATGTGCGGCAGGTTGAACAACATGTACAACTCCTGCCTCTGCAGGTTGGCGCGGGCCTCTTCCCAGGTTTCGCGCAGCGCGGCCTGTTCGGTGGTTTCGCCGTTCTCCATGAAGCCGGCCGGCAGGGTCCAGTATCCCAGGCGCGGTTCGATAGCGCGACGGCACAGCAATACGCGGCGTTCGTGGGTTGCCAGACACCCGGCGACAATGCGTGGATTCTGGTAATGAATGGTCTCGCAGTGGTCACAGATGAACCGCGATCGGGTGTCGCCCGAGGGGATGCGTGCGGAAACGCTTTGGCCGCACTCACTACAGAACTTCATGGTGTTTTCCCGGCTGGGTAGGTGCTCGAATTCAATCTATCTTGCGTGCCAATGCGCGCTTGGGCAAGAGACAAAGGGCACAAATGCGCTTTACGGCAGGCGGGCCGTCGGCTGTCTGCCGGCGTGGCTATCAAGGGGTATTCACGCCGCTGTGCGTCTGGTTCTGCCCAGGTGATCATGCCATCATTGCAAAAATAACCGAGGACCTATGCATGCTGGACAAAATGCGCATGCGGGTACAGGAGCACTCCCCCCGAACGGTTGAGGCCGCCGGTCTCCCGGAGGCGGGTGTGTTGATTCCCATTACCTGTGTGCATGATCGCCCCGAGATTATCCTGACGCTACGCTCACAGCGGCTTTCCACCCACTCTGGTGAGGTGGCTTTTCCGGGTGGGCGCCGTGACCCCGGGGATGTTGATTTGTGTTTCACCGCCCTGCGCGAGGCGCACGAAGAAATCGGTCTGCTGCCTGAACTGGTGGATGTGGTCGGGCCCATGGACTCTCTGGTGTCGCGCTACGGCATCAAGGTGACGCCCTATGTGGGCATAGTGCCGGACGTGTTCGACCTGGTGCCCAACAGCGGCGAGATTGAAGAGGTGTTTCGAGTGCCGGTCGAGTTTTTTCTCGACGACCCACGCGAGATGACTCACCGCATCGACTACGAGGGGCGCAGTTGGTACGTACCAAGTTATCGCTATGAAGGCTTCAAGATCTGGGGCTTGACTGCGCTGATGCTGGCCGAACTGATGAACACCGGCTTCAGTGCAGAGATTCCGTTGCATACCCCCTACGACCGCCACAAGTAAAAGAGGTGAAGCTATGAAGTACAGCCTGGGAAATGACCGCGTTGAAATGGCGGATGACGCCTGGATTGCCGACTCGGCCGCCGTGATCGGTAAGGTCAAGCTGGAAGCCGGCGCCAACGTTTGGTTCAGTGCGGTAATTCGCGGCGACGTGGAGCAGATCACCATCGGCGAACACAGCAATGTGCAGGATGGCGCAGTGATGCATGCCGACCGTGGCGTACCTCTGGTGCTGGGCAAGGGCATTACCGTGGGGCATAACGCCATGCTGCATGGCTGCGACGTGGGAGATTACAGCCTCATCGGTATCAACGCTGTGGTGCTCAACGGTGCGAAGATCGGCAAACATTGCATCATCGGCGCCAACTCGCTGATCCCCGAGGGCAAGGAAATTCCGGACGGCTCGCTGGTTATGGGCTCGCCCGGCAAGGTGGTCAAGACCCTTAGCGATCAGCAAAAGAAAATGCTCGAACTCAGCGCGGCGCACTACGTGCAAAATGCCAAACGCTTTCGTGAACAGCTGAAAGTGCAGGAAGACTGATGAGCGCCCAGTCCACGGTGCGCTCACCCTGTGTGAGTATCTGTGCGCTGGACGATAACGATATCTGTACCGGCTGCCAGCGCAGCGGTATGGAGATTGCCACCTGGGGTCGTATGAGTGAGGCGCAGCGCCGCGAAGTGCTGCGGCGCTGCGAGGTGCGTGCTCGTGATCAGGGGCTGTGGCTGGGCACGTTTAACCAACAAGGACACAAGGCATGAATGTAATCATCGGCACGCCACAGGCGGAAGACGCCACCCGCGTACTGCTGCTGGGCTCGGGTGAGCTGGGCAAGGAACTGGCTATCGAACTGCAGCGCCTCGGCTGTGAGGTGATCGCCGTGGATCGCTATGCCAATGCGCCGGCCATGCAGGTGGCGCACCGCAGCCATGTGATCAGCATGTTGGATGGGCAGGCGCTGCGAGAGGTCATCGAAGCTGAGCAGCCCGATTACATAGTGCCGGAAATCGAAGCCATCGCCACGCCAACGCTGGTTGAGCTGGAAGGTGAGGGCTACCGCGTGGTGCCGACCGCCGAGGCGACGCGCTTGACCATGGACCGCGAAGGTATTCGCCGGCTGGCTGCCGAAACTCTGGGTCTGCCGACCTCCGCCTACCAGTTTGCCGAGACCTTGGAGGACTACCGCGCCGCAGTGACGGCCGTTGGGTTGCCCTGCGTGGTCAAGCCGGTGATGAGCTCCTCCGGCAAAGGGCAAAGCCTGGTGCGCGAGAGTGCCGATATCGAGGCCGCCTGGGAGTACGCCCAAGCGGGAGGTCGCGCCGGCAAGGGGCGGGTGATCGTCGAGGGGTTTGTCGATTTCGACTATGAGATCACCTTGTTGACGGTACGGCATGCAGACGGCACCAGTTTCTGCGCACCCATTGGCCATCGTCAGGAGGCCGGCGATTACCGTGAGTCCTGGCAGCCCCAGGCCATGTCGGAATTGGCGCTCGCTGAGGCGCAACGTGTGGCCAGCGCCGTGACCGAGGCCTTGGGTGGCCGGGGGTTGTTTGGTGTTGAGTTGTTCGTCAAGGGCGATCAGGTCTGGTTCAGCGAGGTGTCACCGCGGCCGCATGATACGGGCATGGTGACGTTGGTATCCCAAGACCTCTCCGAGTTTGCGCTGCACGCACGGGCTATTCTTGGCTTGCCGATTCCGGCGATTCGGCAGCAGGGGCCTGCGGCCTCTGCGGTCATCCTGGTTGAGGGTCAGTCCGCGAATGTCAGCTTCGGCAATTTGCGCGAGGCGCTGGCCGAGCCGGATACCCAGCTGCGCTTGTTCGGCAAACCGGAGGTCGATGGTCAGCGCCGCATGGGGGTTGCCCTGGCGAGGGATGAGAGCATCGAGTTAGCGGTCGAGAAGGCCGTGCGTGCTGCCGCTGCGGTGCAGGTTAAGCTCTGAGCCGTTGGTGGTATCTGGCCGCACCGGCACTGCCGCTGCTGCTGCCGCAGGCGCTTTGGGTCAAGCGCAACGCCTTGCGCCTGCCTGACGCCGCGCCGCCCTGGCATGGCCTGGTTGACGGTGGCAAGTCGGTGGCACCACCGCTCAGATTATTGTTGCTCGGTGAATCTACTGTCAGCGGTGTGGGGGTAGAGCGGCAGGCGGATGGGCTGGCTGGCCAGCTTGCGGGGCAATTGGCGGCCGCCACCGGGCGTGCGGTGCAGTGGCAGGCGGTCGGTCGCAATGGCGCGGATGCGCGCCTTGTGTTGCAGGCGCTGTTACCTCAGGTGCTGAATCAGCAATGGGATATGGCGCTGTTGGTGCTCGGGGTAAACGACACGACCCATCTGACCTTGAGAAAACACTGGCGCCGGCGTTTGCAGCAACTGATCGTCGGCCTGCATGGCTGCGCTGCGCAAGTGGGGGTAACCGCCGTGCCGCCGCTAGGGTACTTCAACGCCCTGCCGCAGCCCCTACGGAGTTGGTTTGGGCTGCGAGCAAGCCTGCTGGATGCCGATCTGCGTGCGGTGGCGGCGCAGCAGCGGGCGGTCTACCTCGCGCTCGACATGTCCTTCAAACCCGCTTATCTGGCTCGCGACGGCTTCCATCCGTCGGCGGCAGGCTACCGCCTCTGGGCCAGCGGTATTCTTCGTCAGCTGGCGCTGCCGGTCTCTCCGGATGGCGAGTGTTCTGACGCAGCGATAGGTGTCGGCAACTGATCTCGCGCACGGTCCCATACCCGAACACTTTTCACCATGTTGTCCTTGGTCTGCAGGATCTCCATGCGATAGGCGCCGGTGGTCAGGCAGACGCTGGTTTCCGGAATGCTTTCCAGTTGCTCGGTAATCAGGCCGTTGAGCGTTTTGGGGCCATCAGCGGGTAGCTTCCAGTGCAGGTGGCGGTTGATATCGCGAATGGCGGCGCTGCCGTCGATTACGTAGGTGCCGTCTTCCTGTGGGTGGATGTCTTGGCTGGGGATCAGCATGTCAGTGGTAAATTCGCCGACGATCTCTTCCAAAATGTCTTCCAGGGTCACCAGGCCAATCACATCCCCGTATTCGTCCACCACGATGGCGATGCGGCGCTTCTGCTTCTGGAAATTGAACAGCTGGGTATGGAGCGGCGTGCTTTCCGGAATGAAGTAGGGCTCCTTGCAGGCACCGATCAGGGCCTCCTTGGTCAGCTCGCCGCGGCTCAACAGGCGGGCAATGGAGCGCATGTGCACCAGGCCGGTAATGTTGTTGATGTCGCCGTGGTATACCGGCAGCCGCGTGTAATGGCAGCTACGCAGTTGCTGGTTGATCACCGTCATGCTGTCTTCCAGATCAATGCCTACGGCCTCGTTGCGCGGGATCATGATGTCGTTGACCGTCATCTTTTCCAGGTCGAGGATGCCCAGCAGCATGTTCTGGCGGCTGCGGGTGATGCCCAGTCCGGCCTCTCGAACCACGGTGCGCAGCTCTTCGGTGGTCAGCTGGTCGCCATCCTTGTCGTTCGGGTTAACGCCAATCAGGCGCAAAAGCATGTTGCTGATGGCGCTGCACACCCAGACAACCGGGTACAACAGGCGCTGCAGCACCGCGAGCACAGCACTCGCCGGGAAGGCGATCAGCTCCGGCCGCAGGGCGGCGAGGGTCTTGGGCGTGATTTCACCAAAAATCAGAATCACCACGGTCAGCAGCATGGTCGCGATGGCGATACCCGCCTCGCCCCAGAGCTCTACGGCAACGACCGTGGCGATGGAAGCGGCGAGAATGTTGACGATGTTGTTGCCGACCAGGATGGTGCCCAGCAGTCGATCAGGGCGTTCAAGCAGGCGCGAGGCGCGCTTGGCAGCGCGGTGCCCCTCCTTGCTCATGTGCTTCAGGCGGTAGCGGTTCAGGCTCATCATGCTGGTCTCCGAACTGGAGAAAAACGCAGACAGGATGATCAGCAGCGCCAGTAATAGCAGCAGCAGGCCAGTATGGGATTCGTTCAAGAGCGTGCCTCAAACAGGTTGGTATGAAAGGAAGATCAGACGCCGACCAGCAGTTGGCGGACCAGCTTGCTGCCAAAGTAGGCCAGCATCAGCAGCAGGAAGCCGGCGAGTGTCCAGCGTATGGCGTTGCTGCCACGCCAGCCCCGGAAGTGGCGACCCCAGAGCAATACACCAAAGACCACCCAGGCCAGACAGGAAAGCAGCGTTTTGTGCACCAAATGCTGGGCAAACATGTTTTCCAGAAACACAAAGCCGGACATAAGTGCCAGGGTGAGCAACACTTCGCCGCAGAGCAGAAATTGGAACAGCAGGCGTTCCATGGTTTGCAGCGGCGGAAAGGTGCGGATGAAACGAGTAGGGTGCTTGTGCTTGAGTTGATAGTCCTGAATGGCCAGCAATGTTGCCTGGAAGGCGGCGATGGTCAGAATGCCGTATGCCAGCACCGAGAGCAGAATATGCACCAGCAGGCCGCTCTCGCCCGACGGCAGCGTAGTGGCCTCATGCGGAAAGAAGCCGGCCAGCAGGGCGGTAATCAGGGCCAGCGGATAGAGTCCCAGCAGCAGGCTGGTCACCGGTGCACGCAGGCTGGAAAGTAGCGTGAGGGCCACGATCAGCCACGCAATCAGCGAGGCAATGTTGAACAGCCCCAGGGCAAACCCTTGGTCGGTCATCAACTGCAGATACAGGCTGGCAGCGTGGGCGACCAGCGCCACCAGACCAATGCCCTGTAACAGCCCGGTATTGACCGTCAGGCGCTTGCCGAGACAACGCATCTGGTAAAGCATGCCGCCAAAGTAGAAAAAGGCGGCCAGCAGGCTGGGAGTAAGGGCTGTCATACGTCCTTGAGAGCGGTTATCAACAAACCCGCAGTGTGGCACAAGCCGCGCGCCGGTTAAAGCGCTTCGATGGGCTTCCCTATCATCACCCAAGGCACGCGGGTATACTGCGCAGCTTAACTGCTTCGCCCCTGCGGCGGGGGTCGAGAAGCTCAGGAGAGTTAGAGATGTTCGAGAATCTTACCGAGCGCCTGTCACACAGCCTGCGTGGCGTGACCGGTCAGGCCAAACTCACAGAAGACAATATCAAGGACACCCTGCGCGAAGTGCGCATGGCGCTGCTTGAGGCAGACGTGGCGCTGCCCGTGGTCAAGACCTTCGTCGATCAGGTGCGCGAGCGTGCTGTTGGTCATGAGGTGTCGCGCAGCCTGTCGCCGGGGCAGGTGTTCGTCAAGATCGTCAAGTCCGAGCTGGAAGCCGTCATGGGGCAGACCGAAGGTCTGAACCTGGCCGTGTCGCCGCCGGCGGTGATTCTGATGGCCGGTCTGCAAGGCGCAGGTAAGACCACCAGTGTGGCCAAGCTGGCCAAGACGCTGCGTGAGCGCGAAAAGAAAAAGGTCATGGTGGTCAGCGTCGACGTTTACCGTCCGGCGGCCATCAAGCAGCTGGAAACCCTCGCGGGTGAAGTCGATGTAACCTTCTTCCCGTCTGATCTTGAGCAGAAGCCGGTTGCCATCGTCGAGGCGGCGTTGCGCGAAGCCAAAAACCGGTTTATGGATGTGCTGATCGTCGATACCGCCGGTCGTTTGCACGTCGATGCTGAGATGATGGCCGAGATCAAGCAGGTGCACGCAGCGGCCAAGCCGGCGGAAACCCTGTTTGTGGTTGACGCCATGACCGGTCAGGACGCAGCCAATACCGCTCAGGCGTTTAACGAGGCGCTGCCGCTGACCGGGGTGATTCTCACCAAGGTTGACGGTGATGCCCGCGGCGGTGCGGCGCTCTCGGTGCGGCATATCACCGGCAAGCCGATCAAGTTTCTCGGTATGGGGGAGAAGGTCGACGCCCTTGAGGTGTTCCACCCTGATCGTGTGGCCTCGCGGATTCTCGGCATGGGCGATGTGCTCAGCCTGATCGAGCAGGCTGAGCAGAAGCTCGACAAGGACAAGGCCGAGAAACTGGCCAAGAAGCTGAAGAAGGGCAAGGGCTTCGATCTCGAAGACTTCCGTGATCAGCTGCAACAGATGAACAGCATGGGCGGCCTCGGCTCGATGATGGAAAAGCTGCCGATGATGGGCGGCAAGCTCAACGCAGCGCAGATGGAAACCGCGCAGACCGAAGCAACCAAGCAGTTCAAGCGCATGGAGGCAATCATCAACTCGATGACGCCGGCCGAGCGCCGTAACCCCGACATCATCAGCGGCTCGCGCAAGCGCCGCATCGCCGCGGGCTCCGGCTCGCAGATTCAGGACATCGGGCGGGTGCTCAAGCAGCATAAGCAGATGCAGAAGATGATGAAAAAAGTCAGCGGCAAGGGCGGTATGGCCAAGCTGATGCGCGGTATGGGTGGCATGGGCGGCGGCGGTATGGGCGGCGGTGGTGGGATGCTGCCGCCCGGCGGCGGTATGCCCCGATTCTGAGCTGTTCAGGCTTTAATCAAAAAAGAGTTTTCATCGGTCGCGATATTCCGTAGAATACGCGACCTTTCGGGCTATAGGTGTATGCATAATTGCTGCGCTGCCCGTGATGAATTTTGTAGCGTTACTCAAACACAGGAAATAATGTCCACATGGTAACCATTCGTCTTGCTCGTGGTGGCTCCAAGAAGCGCCCCTTCTATCATTTGACTGTTGCCAACAGCCGTAACGCCCGTGACGGTCGTTTTGTTGAGCGCGTTGGTTTCTTCAACCCGGTTGCTGCCGGTGCCGAAGTGCGTCTGTCGGTCAATGAAGAGCGTGTTCAGTACTGGCTGGGTCAAGGCGCACAGCCTTCCGAGCGCGTTGCTGCTCTGCTGAAGGAAGCTCAGGCCGCTGCCTGAATATGACTGCTGCTCCTGAATCGACAGAATCACCACGGGTGATTCTCGGCAAGATTGTTTCGGTTCAAGGGCTGCGCGGGGCGGTTAAGGTTTATTCGCATACCGACCCGCTGGACAATGTGCTGGATTACGCCGAATGGACCCTCACCAGAGGTTCCGAGCAGCGCACAGTGTCCGTTCTCGGTGGTCGCCTTCAGGGGCGCGTGCTGATCGTTCAGCTCAAGGGTGTGAACGATCGCAATCAGGCCGAGGAACTGGTTGATTTCGAGATCAGTGTCGAGGCCGAGGCCTTGCCCGAACTCGAGTCAGGCGAGTTTTACTGGTACCAGCTGGAAGGCTTGCAGGTAATCAACCTGGAAGGCCAGCTGTTTGGCAAGGTAGATCACTTGCTGGAAACCGGTTCCAACGACGTCATGGTGGTCAAGCCCTGCGCAGGCAGTATTGACCAGCGTGAGCGGTTGTTGCCCTACTTGCCGGGCCAGTTTGTATTGAATATTGATCTGGATGCTGCGGTGATTCAGGTCGACTGGGATCCGGAGTTCTGACCGGTGTGGGCCGGTGTAGTAACCCTGTTTCCCGAGATGTTTGCAGCGCTGACCGAGTCTGGGGTAACCGGGCGGGCCGTCAAGCGCGGACAGCTGGAAGTTGCTTTCAGTAATCCACGTGAGCATGCGCATGATCGTCACCGTACGGTAGATGATCGCCCCTTCGGCGGCGGCCCCGGCATGCTGATGAAGGTAGAGCCCTTGCTTGAGTCAATTGCGGCTATCAAGCAGCAGGCACCTTCGCCACCCCGGGTGATTTATTTATCACCGCAGGGGCAGCCACTCACTCAGAAACGGGTCGAGCAGCTGGCTGAACTGGACAGCCTGGTTTTGCTGTGCGGGCGCTACGAAGGTATCGACGAGCGCATCATTGAGCGCTGTGTCGATGAAGAGATTTCCATCGGTGACTACGTGTTGTCCGGTGGTGAACTGGGTGCCATGGTGCTCCTGGACGCGGTAACCCGCTTGATTCCCGGCGTACTGGGGCATGCGGATTCTGCGGTAGAAGATTCGTTTTCGGCGGGGTGGCTGGATTGCCCACACTACACTCGGCCGGAAGAGTTTGACGGGCAGCGCGTACCGGAGGTGCTGCTCAGCGGTAATCACGAACTGATCCGGCGCTGGCGTCTCAAGCAGTCTTTGGGAAGAACCTGGCAACGTCGGCCAGAGTTGCTCGAAGAGCTGGAGTTGAGCAAAGAACAGCAGAAGCTGTTGGCGGAATACGTCCGCGAACAGGAAACCGATAACCATTAACAGGTCCGACGGCCTGTGCAGGAGTAGCAACGATGTCCAATATTATTGCCCAGCTTGAAGCTGAACAGATGTCCAAGGAAATCCCCGCGTTCGCGCCGGGTGATACCGTAATCGTCCAGGTCAAGGTGAAGGAAGGCGATCGCTCGCGTCTGCAGGCCTTTGAAGGCGTGGTTATCGGTAAGCGTAACCGTGGTCTGAACTCTGCATTCACCGTTCGCAAGATCTCCAGCGGTGTTGGCGTTGAGCGTACTTTCCAGACCTACTCGCCGCTGATCGACAGCATCTCTGTCAAGCGTCGCGGTGACGTACGCAAAGCCAAGCTGTACTACCTGCGTGCCCTGTCTGGTAAGGCAGCACGTATCAAGGAAAAGCTGTCCTGATCGGACGCCTTCCCCACAAAAAAGCAGCCTGAGGGCTGCTTTTTTGTGGGCGAGTGTTTTTAATGGCTATTCCCCCGCACAGTGAGCAGATCATGCCCGCAGACAGCTCCGCGCCGGTTGCACCGGCTGATCAGCAGTTGATTGCCGAGTTTCTCGACAGTCTGTGGCTGGAGCGCGGGTTGTCGAAGCATACCCTGAGCGCCTACCGCACCGACCTGAGCCTCTTGGCGGGGTGGCTGGGGCAGCGCCGCAGTGATCTGTTGCAGGCCTCGCGCGGTGATCTGATGGAGCATCTTGGCTGGCGTATTGCGCAGGGCTATCAGGCGCGTTCCAGTGCAAGGTTGCTGTCCTGCCTGCGCGGCTTCTATCGGCATCTGGTGCGCTTGGGGCGGCTCTCTGCCGACCCCACTCTGGATGTGGCCATGCCCAAGCTGGGCCGGCCGCTGCCCAAGGCCTTGAGCGAGCAAGATGTTGAGCGCCTGCTCGCGGCGCCGGATGTCGAGGACAGCCTGGGGCTGCGCGATCGCTGTATGCTGGAGGTGCTCTATGCCTGCGGCTTGCGGGTCAGTGAGCTGGTCGGGTTGCGGCTGGATCAGGTCAACCTGCGCCAGGGTATAGTGCGCATTACGGGCAAGGGCAACAAGGAAAGGTTGGTGCCGCTGGGTGAGGAGGCGATGCTCTGGCTGGAGCGCTATGTGCGCCTGGCGCGGCCTGCGCTGCTCGCCGGCAAGCCCAGTGATGTGGTATTCCCCAGTCGGTTGGCCCGTGAGATGACGCGGCAGACCTTCTGGCATCGGATCAAGTTGCATGCCCAGCAGGCGGGTATCAGTTCTGCGCTATCGCCGCACACCCTGCGGCATGCCTTTGCGACGCACCTGCTTAACCATGGTGCGGATTTGCGGGTGGTGCAGATGCTGTTGGGACACAGTGACCTGTCGACTACACAAATCTACACACATATCGCCCGCCAGCGCCTGCGCGATATGCACGCAGAGCACCATCCGCGTGGGTGACGAGGATGTTTCATGATAAGCTTTGCCGTCTTCTAGAGGATCGGATTATGCGACTGAGATACGGCGTGACCTGCCTGCTCGCCCTGTGGGGTTCGCACGCGATGGCAGATACCCAGACTGCAATTACCGACGGTCTGGCGAAACTCAAATTTGATGTGCCGGTAACAGCCGTGGCGGAAACCCCCGTGGAAGGCTTGTACCAGGTGCAGCTGGAAACCGGTCGGGTGCTCTATGCCAGCGCCGACGGCAAGTATTTCATGCAGGGCACGCTGATCGAAGTCAACGACGGTCAGCCGCGTAACCTGACATCGGCCGCAGAAGCACGTGGTATTGGTCAGGTGCTCGGTAAGGTCGAGACCAAGGATATGGTGGTCTTTGCCCCAGAGCAGCCCAAGACCCATATAACCGTCTTTACCGATGTGGATTGCGGCTACTGCCGCAAACTGCACAGTGAAGTGGAGCAGCTCAACGACCTGGGCATTGAAGTGCGCTACATGGCCTTCCCGCGTGGTGGGATGCAGTCGCCGGCGGCACAGGTGATGCAGTCGGTATGGTGTGCGGACGACCGCCAAAAGGCCATGACGTCGGCCAAGCAGGGTAAAAGTGTGGAAGACAAGACGTGCGCCAACCCGGTAGCTCAGGAGTATCAGCTGGGTCAGCAGCTGGGTGTGCAGGGCACCCCGGCCATCTTTCTCGCCAACGGCGTGATGATTCCAGGCTACCAGCCGGCCGAGCAGTTGGCAGCGCTGGCGCTGGAAAACAAAGAGTAATAACGGCACCGGCGGCGTTGCCGTCGAGTGGCCAATCCTATTCGAACAGACAATCAAGTGGGGACCAACGTTTGAAACCGGTCAAAGTAGGCATCTGTGGTTTGGGCACCGTCGGCGGTGGAACCTTTAACGTCCTGCAGCGCAATGCGGCGGAAATTGCCCGCCGCGCGGGGCGTGGTATTGATGTGGCGCAGATTGCGACCCGTCACCCGAACCCGGCCTGCAACATTGGCGTTACGCCAACCACGGACGATGTGTTCGAGGTGGTCAATAACCCCGAGATCGATATCGTCGTCGAGCTGATCGGTGGCTACACCTTGGCCAAGGACGTAGTCATGGGCGCCATCGCCAACGGCAAGCACGTGGTTACCGCCAACAAGGCGCTGATCGCCGTGCATGGCAACGAGATCTTTGCCGCTGCCAGCGAGAAGGGCGTGATGGTCGCGTTCGAGGCTTCGGTCGCTGGCGGCATTCCGATCATCAAGGCGCTGCGTGAAGGCCTGGCGGCCAACCAGATTGACTGGGTGGCCGGCATCATCAATGGCACTGGCAATTTCATCCTCACCGAGATGCGCGACAAGGGCCGCACCTTTGAAGATGTACTTGCCGAAGCGCAGGCGCTTGGCTATGCCGAAGCGGACCCGACTTTCGACGTGGAGGGCATCGATGCAGCCCACAAGTTGACCATTCTGGCGTCCATCGCCTTTGGCATACCGCTGCAGTTCGACAAGGCCTACACCGAAGGCATTACCAAGCTGACCACCGCTGATGTGAATTACGCTGAAGCCCTGGGCTATCGCATCAAGCATCTGGGCGTGGCGCGTCGTACCGGCAATGGTGTGGAGCTGCGCGTGCATCCCACTTTGATTCCTGCGGACCGTTTGCTGGCCAACGTTAACGGCGTGATGAACGCGGTCATGGTCAATGGCGATGCCGTAGGTTCGACCCTGTATTACGGTGCGGGCGCCGGTGCCGAGCCGACCGCCTCTGCGGTGGTGGCTGATATTATCGACGTGGTCCGGACGCTAACCACCGACCCGAATAACCGCGTGCCGCATCTAGCGTTCCAGGCCAATGCGCTGTCGGACCTGCCGGTGCTTCCAGTTGAACAGGTAGAGACTGCTTACTACTTGCGTTTGCAGGCCAAGGATCGTCCTGGGGTACTGGCCAAGGTGGCGACCATTCTGTCGGAGCGTGGCATCAATATCGAATCCATCATGCAGAAGGAAGCGGAAGAGCAGGACGGCCTGGTGCCGATCATTTTGCTGACGCACCGTGTGCATGAGCGTGACATGAATGTTGCCATCGCGGCACTGGAAGCACTGGATGATATCGCCGGCCCGTTGATGCGGGTGCGGGTAGAACAACTGAACTAAATCAGCGGCAAGCCGCAAGCCGCAAGCCGCAAGGGATTCCTGTAGGGAGCTCTTGTTGCTTGTAGCTTGTTGTTTGTAGCTCAAGCCTAAGGTTTGTAGAAATGCGCTATATCAGCACTCGTGGCCAGGCTCCGGCCCTGAATTTTGAAGATGTTCTGCTGGCCGGTCTGGCCTCTGATGGCGGTCTTTATGTACCCGAGAACCTGCCGCGGTTTACCCAGGAGCAGATAGCCTCTTGGGCCGATCTGCCTTATCACGAACTGGCGTTCAACGTCATGCGTCCGTTCGTGACGGAGAGCATTCCGGACGCTGACTTCAAGCAGATTCTGCAGGAAACCTACGGCGTGTTTGCGCACAGTGCCGTGGCCCCACTGCGCCAGCTTGACAGCAACGAGTGGGTGCTCGAGCTGTTCCACGGTCCGACGCTGGCGTTCAAAGACTTTGCACTGCAACTGCTTGGCCGCCTGCTTGATTATTTCCTGCAGAAGCGGGGCGAGCGCGTAGTCATCATGGGCGCCACGTCCGGCGATACCGGCTCGGCAGCGATCGAAGGCTGCCGCCGCTGCGAGAACGTGGATATCTTCATCCTGCATCCGCATAACCGGGTGTCTGAGGTGCAGCGTCGTCAGATGACCACCATCATGGGCGAGAACATCCACAACATCGCCATCGAAGGCAACTTCGACGACTGCCAGGAAATGGTCAAGGCCAGCTTTGCCGATCAGGGCTTCCTCAAGGGTACTCGTCTGGTCGCGGTCAACTCGATCAACTGGGCGCGCATCATGGCGCAGATCGTTTACTACTTCCATGCGGCCCTGCAGTTGGGTGGCCCGGCGCGTTCCATTGCCTTCTCGGTACCGACCGGCAACTTCGGCGATATCTTTGCCGGTTACCTGGCGCGCAACATGGGCTTGCCTATCAGTCAGCTGGTGGTTGCGACCAACCGCAATGACATCCTGCATCGCTTCATGAGCGGTAACCAGTACAACAAGGACACCCTGCACCCCTCGCTATCACCGTCGATGGATATCATGGTGTCGTCCAACTTCGAGCGTCTGCTGTTCGACCTGCATGGGCGCAACGGCGCTCTGGTCGCTGAACTGCTGAATGAGTTCAAGCAGACCGGCAAACTGTCGGTAGCGGAAGACCGCTGGACCGAGGCGCGCAAGTTGTTCGACTCGCTGGCGGTGGATGATGAACAGACCTGCGCGACCATTGCCAAGGTCCATGCCGAGAGTGGTGAATTGCTGGATCCGCATACGGCCATTGGCGTGCACGCGGCGCGTGAATGCCGCCGTTCGTTGAGCACACCTATGGTGACGCTGGGCACCGCGCATCCGGTCAAATTCCCGGATGCGGTACGTGAAGCGGGCGTGGGCCAGGAACTGCACCTGCCGGCGCACTTGAGTGATCTGTTTGAGCGCGAGGAGCGCTGCACCGTACTGGACAATAGTCTGGCCGCGGTCCAGCAGTTTGTTGCTGCGCACGGCAATCGCGGCAAGCCGCTGTAGGGAATCTGACGGTCCGGAGCCTAGCTCCGGGCCGTTCAAGGAGTAGTGCCGGTGGCCAACTCACCACAGAATCTGGAACAGATGCTCGATCACATCGCCGGCTTGGACGGCGAGCAGCAGCGCATTTCTATGCGACAGGTGGTGGAGTCGGTGGGCAGCCGTTCTTTTGGTCCACTGCTGCTGGTGATGGGGGTCACGCTGTTTTCGCCACTCAGCGGCATACCCGGCATGGCAGTGTTTGCCGGCCTGTTTGTGATGCTGATTGCTGTACAGATGTTGCTGGGACGCAAGAATTTCTGGTTACCTGCGTTTATTCTTGATCGCTCGGTACCCGAGCAAAAGCTGGTCAAGGCGATCAACTGGGTTAAGCCGACAGCTCGCCGGATTGATCGCCTGATCAAGCCGCGGCTGAACTTTATGCTGCACCCTTCCTCTACCTATTTATTAGCTGGCTTATGCGTCGTGGTCGCGGCTGGCTTGCCCTTTCTTGAACTGGTCCCGTTTTCGTCCTCCATTGTTGGCCTGGCTCTGGCTATTCTGGGGTTGGCACTGGTGGCACGTGACGGTTTGCTGGTGTTGATTGCGGTTGCATTCATTCTGCTGGCGGGAGGCTTGCTGGCAGCCAAGCTGCTGTAGTTCGGGGTTTATCGGCCCGGGGCTGGAGTTCGCAAAAGCATACAAGGAGTTGTCTGAGCGATGCTCTGGATTCTTGTTCTGCATATTGCTGCGCTGCTTTTCTGGGGTGCCTGCCTGCTTTATTTGCCGGCATTGATCGCCGGGATCAGCCGCGATCAGGCAGCGATAGAAGACAATCCTGACCCTTTCGATTCCATTACCCGTTTCATTTTCACCCGTATCGCCACACCCGCTGCGCTATTGGCTATTGCGGCCGGGACTCTCTTGTTTGTCATTGACCATACTGTCACGCTTTGGTTGGTTGCCAAGTTGACGCTGGTGGTGGGGCTGGTTTTTGTGCACACGGGGCTGGGTTTGCTGGTACTCAGGCTGGAGGCGCGCAATGCCAAACCGGTCCGCACCTGGTGCTGGCTACTTGGGCTGACGGCCGCCGTGCTGATGGCATTGATCCTCTGGATAGTACTGGCCAAACCGCCGCTGGAGCTATTTTAATGCCGGGCTCAGGACTCCTTCGCCTGTTTGATCTTGCGATCACGAACCGCTCGTTCGGCGGTCTTCTCCGGCGCGACGCCCACCGCGTGATCGTAAACCAACTGCCCACCCAGGATACTGGCGAGCGCAATCAGCAGGCCACTGAGCAGCGACAGATACAGCCCCCAGGGCACAATGAGGGCTTCCGGCTGGCCCAGACGGCTGAGCCAGTTCAGCGTGGCCAGCGAGAGCAGCATTACGGCAAGGATGGCGTGGCACCAGGCGGTAATCAACCGACGTATCTGCTTCACGATCAGCAAATCCAGCAAGCCAATGCTGCCGGAAATCCAGCCGCCCAGTACGCCGATGCCCGCCAGCCAGAGGCTGGCGCGCGCCCAGAAAAAGTCGTTGGTCAGCGCGTAAGCGATATCGCTACCGATCAGCCCGAGCAAGGCAGCCACCGGGAAGTGAATCACCATAGGGTGCAAGGGGTGACCGGCAATCGCCATTTTGCTGATGATTGCAGCAGATGCCATCGGATTCTCCAACGTGTATACAGGCCGGGGCTGGACCGGCAAAAAGTAACCTTGGCTGGCAGAGTAGCAGGCGCACCGGCACTTGGCATCCTGTTGCTGTTGAGCGGCTGCGAGGGCCCCATGTCGACCCTGCAGCCGGCCGGACCCAGTGCCCAGGCTAGTGCCTGGTTGTGGTGGGGCATGTTTGCCTTCTTTTCACTGGTATTGATCGCGCTGGTGTGGCTGTGGATTCATGCAATGCGTCGCGACCCAGGGCAGGTGAGTGATCGTGAGGCGCAGCGGCTGCAGAACCGCTGGGTGGTCGGGGGCGGTCTGCTGTTGCCGATCGTTAGTATCAGTGTCGTGCTGGTGGTGGGTATTGCTCTGGGCCAGCGCATGCTGGTGCTGCCGCTGGAAGACGGGGAGCCGCTGCGTATTGAGGTGACTGCGCATCAGTGGTGGTGGGAGGTACGCTATCCCGATACCGGTGTGGTACTGAAAGATGAACTGCATATTCCTGCCGGACAACCGGTCGACCTGCAACTGATCAGCGACGATGTGGTGCACTCGTTCTGGGTGCCGCGTCTGGCCGGCAAGATGGACATGTTTCCCGGCCGCACCAATGTACTTCGGCTGGAAGCCGATGAGCCCGGGACCTATCACGGTATGTGCAGCGAGTTCTGCGGGGTAGGGCATGCGCGCATGCATTTTGTGGTTGAAGCTCACTTGCCGGCCGATTTCGAACTCTGGTTGCAGCAGGAGCAAGGCAATGACTGAACGTACCAACCAGCCCGCCGAAGAACTGCATGAAGAGCTGGAGCGCGTCTGGGGTAATCAGCCTGGCTGGCGCGCGGCATCGGCGGTCAATCACACTACCGTCGGGTTGCGGTTTGTAGTGACCGGGCTGGGCTTTTTTCTGGTGGGCGGTTTGCTGGCCATGCTGGTGCGCACGCAGCTGGCACTGCCCGAGCAGGATATTATCGGACCGGAGCTGTACAACCAGCTGTTTACCATGCACGGCACCGTGATGATGTTCCTGTTTGCCATTCCGGTGCTGGAAGGCGCTGCCATGTATCTGATACCCAAGATGATAGGGACCCGGGATCTGGTATTTCCGCGGCTCAGTGCGCTGGGTTACTACTGTTACCTGTTTGGCGGGCTGATCATTCTATCCAGTCTGGTTCTGCAGATAGCCCCCGACGCCGGCTGGTTCATGTACACGCCACTCAGCAACGCGGAGTTCTCGCCGGGCAAGGGCCCGGATTTCTGGCTGCTGGGTATTACCTTTGTCGAGATCTCGGCCATCTCGGCCGGGGTGGAGCTGGTGGTGTCGATTCTGCGGACGCGCGCCAACGGCATGGCGTTGAACAAGATGCCGATCTTCTGCTGGTACATACTGGCGATGGCGCTGATGATCATCTTCGGCTTTCCGCCGCTGATTCTCGGCAGCATCCTGCTGGAGCTGGAGCGTGCCGCCGGTTGGGTCTTTTTCGATGTGGCGGGTGGCGGTGATCCGTTGCTCTGGCAGCACCTGTTCTGGTTGTTCGGCCATCCTGAGGTCTACATCATCTTTCTACCCGCTGCGGGTATCGTCTCCACGCTGATTCCGGTCTTTGCGCAGCGTCCACTGGTGGGCTATCGCTGGATAGTGTTGGCGATTATCGTCATGGGGTTCATCAGTTTCGGTCTCTGGGTGCACCACATGTTCACCGTGGGCATTCCGCAGCTGGCGCTGGCGTTTTTCTCGATTGCCAGCATGCTGGTGGCTATCCCTACCGCCATTCAGATATTCGCCTGGCTGGCGACCTTGTGGACCGGCAAAGTCGCATTCCGTTTGCCCATGCTTTGGGTACTGGGGTTTCTGATCGTGTTTGTGGCGGGCGGGCTGACTGGGGTAATGCTGGCTCTGGTCCCGTTCAACTGGCAGGTCCATGACACGCACTTTGTGGTCGCCCATATGCACTATGTATTGGTGGGCGGCATGCTGTTTCCGTTACTGGCCGGGTTTTATTACTGGCTACCCCATGTGTCCGGGCGGATGCCCTCGGATACCCTGGGTCTTTGGGGTTTCTGGCTGTTCTTTGGTGGCTTCAATCTGACCTTCTTGCTGATGCACCTGACCGGGCTACTGGGGATGCCGCGGCGGGTGTATACCTACGATGCCGAGATGGGCTGGGGGTGGCTGAACCTGCTGTCGTCGGTTGGGGGATTTGTCATGGCCATCGGGGTGGCGGTGATCATTCTGGATATCACGCTGCACTTCCGCTTTGGCCGCAAGGCAGCCTGCAACCCCTGGAACGCCGATACCCTGGAGTGGGCAACCCCGATGCCGGCCAGTGCCTACAATTTTGCCAGCCTGCCCGATATCGACACCCGGCATCCGATGTGGGAGCACCCGGATCTACCGCACACCATCGAGCAGGGGCACCATGGTCTGAGTGAGGTGATGTACGAGCGGCGGGATATCTTTGGCTCGGATGCCATTACCGGCAAGGTGCGTGAAGTAATTCACTTGCCGACCAACTCCTGGCTGCCCCTGCAAACCGCAGCCGTGATAGCGGTGGTTTGTATCAGTCTGTTGGTCAAGGCCTATCCGTTGGCGTTGGCGGCCAGCCTGGGCGTGCTGTTTTTCGCACTGCGTTGGAGCTGGCATAACGGCGCACATCCGGTGGCCTCGCCCTGGCGTGACGATGATCCGGTCGATCCACCGCTGCACTCGCGCACCTTCGATGGGCCGGGTCTGTGGGGCATGGTGGTGAGTCTGATGGCCAATGGCACCCTTTACGTGTCGCTGTTGTTTGGCTGGTTCTATTTGTGGACAGCGGCGCCGCAGTGGTCGATGCCCGCGCAAGCGCCGATCAGTCTGGCGCCCTTGCTTGCCAGCGGCGTGGCGCTATCGCTGGCTGTACTGGTCTATCGCCGAAGCGTTGCGCAATTGCGCGATGGCAGTGATGCGCGGTTGCAACCCTTGCTCTGGATAGCGGCGGGACTAGGGGCACTGCACTTTGCGCTGCTGGTGTGGGTGCTGATATCAGCGCCGCTGACACCGGGTGACCTGGCGCATGATGCGGTGCTCACCGTCATGCTTTATTACTTGCTGCTGCATGGCGGCCTGGCGTCGATTTTTACCGCGTTGCAGGCAATGCGCGTCCGAATCGGCTATGTCAGCTTGCGCTTGCCCTATGAGCCTGTGGTGGTGCAGCCGTTCTGGATTTACACGCTTGGCGTGTTCTGGATGAGTTTTGCAGCCTTCGTCTTGCTGCCGATGGTATGGGGGGCTGGTTGATGTCGCCTTGGCTGCCACTACATCCGGCCCAACTGGTGTTTGGGCTGGTGATCTGGAGTGGCTGGTTTGTGCTGCTGTACGGCGGTCTGTCGGTTGCCTGCGAGCTGATCCCGCCAGCGGAAGAACGCGGCGCCATGACCTGGCTGAATGGTTTGATTTTACTACTTGGCGCGGCAGTGGCTGTGCTCCTGCTTTGGCTTGCCAGGCGCTGCTGGCGGGCGGCACCGGCCACCGATCAGGGCACTGACAGCGGCCGCTTTGTGGCGCGCATTGCTGCGGCTGTTTATCTGACTTCGGCACTGGCCGCGTTCGCCCTGACCTTGCCCAGCGTTGTTATGGCGCCCTGTCTATGATGCTGCGCCTTGGCCTGACTTTACTGATGCTGGTTGCGCCGACGGCCTGGGCGCACAGCCCGGTTTCGGGTGGCGGACAGGAGCAGTTGGCGGCGCTGCTGAGTGCGCTGGTGCTGGTGGCGGTCTGGGTGGTTTATCTTGTGGGTGCCTGGCGGGTGCGCCCGGCATGGTTGTCACTGGGGTTATTCAGCCTGAGTGTGCTGCTGGCGTTTTCTGCCGTGCTGGGACCACTGGACGCCTGGGCGGAGACCAGCACCAGCTGGCATATGGTGCAGCACATGCTCTTTATGGTGGTGATAGCGCCCTTGTTTGTCCTGGCTCGTCCCCTGCCCCAGATGGCCGCCGGAGGAGCGCGTGCCGGGTCGCTGATCTGGAATCCGTTGCTGCGCCTTGCCCAGCATCCGATGCTGGCCGCCTATCTGCACGGGTTGGTGATCTGGTTCTGGCATGTGCCGCGCTTCTATGTGCTGGCGCTGGATAATCCCTGGTGGCACGTGTTCGAGCACGCCTGCTTTTTGCTGACGGCGGGGCTGTTCTGGTGGGCGGTGTTGAAAAGTAGCCCCCGTCGAGTGCATTGGGCGCTGTTTGCGCTGCTGTTTACCCTGATGCATACCGGGTTTCTTGGTGCCATGCTGACCTTTGCCCAGTCGTCGCTTTACGGACCGGAGCGCGCGTTGGCGGATCAGCAACTGGCTGGCATGATCATGTGGGTGCTGGGGGCCTTTCCCTATCTGCTGGCGTCCGCCTGGATAGGTTATCGCTGGTATCGACAGGTGCAGGTTCGGCTCAACCGCTGAGCCGAACCTGCTCTGAAGATCAGACGTGCGTCAGGGTAACGTCGATGTTGCCGCGGGTCGCGTTGGAGTAGGGGCAAACCTCGTGTGCGCTATCGATCAACTGTCTGGCTTGTGCGTCATCCATGCCGGGCAGGCTGATGCGCAGTTCCACTTCAATGCCGAAACCGTTCGGAATTTGGCCAATACCCACTACACCTTCAACGGACGCATCTGCTGGCATTGCCAGCTTGTCGCGACCGGCAACAAACTTCATGGCGCCGATAAAGCAGGCCGAGTACCCTGCGGCAAACAGCTGTTCGGGATTGGTGCCCTTGCCGCCCGCGCCGCCCAGCTCCTTGGGTGTGGTCAGCTCGACGTCGAGCACACCGTCGGATGAAATGGCGCGGCCGTCGCGGCCGCCGGTGGCTTCAGCGTAAGCACGGTACACAACGTTTTCTACGGACATGGTGGTTCTCCTTGTTTGTATTGCGCAAAATATTTGCGCGCTAATTAATTGCAGAGATTAGCCGTAGTTTGTTTTGCGCGCAAGATAAAATCTTGAATTATGGATAGGCGGTGGGTTGTCGCTTGTCGGATCAGTAGTTGGAGGGTCAGCCGTCGCTGCCGTTCAAGCTACGCTGCAGGGATTGGCGCAGATCAAGCAGCTGATTGCGCAGCGCAACCAGCTGATCCAGAGACTGGTCGGAAGCTTCGACAATGCAGCGAGGCACAGCTTTGGCGCGTTGCTTGAGGGCCTCGCCGGCGGGCGTCAGGAACAACTCGACCACGCGTTCATCCTGGTTGCTACGCTGGCGTTTGAGCAGGCCTTCGGCCTCCAGCCGCTTGAGCAGAGGCGTGAGTGAACCAGGGTCGGTGAGCAGACGCTTGCTGATTTCACCAACGGTAATGCCATCGGCTTCCCACAGCACCAGCATCGCCAGGTACTGCGGATAGGTCAGCGACAGCTCCTTGAGCAGCGGCTTGTAAACCTTGGTCATCAGTAGCGAGGTGGAATGCAGGGCGAAGCACAGCTGGTTGTCGAGCATGAGTTCAGGGCAGGCTTGTGGCTTCGGCATTGGGGTGTCCTGATGGTGTAAAGAGGCGTGCGGGGCAAAATTTTAGCGCGCAAATAGTCTGGCAGATAGGTATCTGCCCGGCAAGCTGGCGATATCCTCTGAGCTCAAGCTGGCTTGCCGGTATACTCGCGTCTTTTGTCTGACGAGATGCCATGCCTTTTCTTATTGCGGTTACCCTGCTGTGGGCGCTGTCTTTCAGCTTGATTGGTGAATACCTGGCGGGACAGGTCGACAGCTACTTTGCCGTGCTCACCCGTACAGCGCTGGCCAGTCTGCTGTTTCTGCCCTTGCTGCGCCTGCGCGTCTTGCCCCGGCCAATGATCGGCGGCCTCCTGCTGGTCGGTGCGCTGCAGTTCGGCGTCACCTACATTTGCCTCTATCTCTCTTTCGAGTTCATCTCTGTACCCGAGGTATTGCTGTTCACCATCTTCACGCCGCTGCATATCGCCTTGGTGGATAACCTGATTCGCCGGCGTTTCAGTCTAGGGCCGCTGGTCGCAGCCAGTATCGCGGTGGTGGGCGCGGGTATCATCCGCTACGACGGTTTGAGCGATAGCTATGTACGTGGTTTTCTGATCATGCAGTTGGCCAACCTCACCTTTGCTGCCGGGCAGGTAGGCTACGCGCACATGGTGCGCCGTTACCAGCTGCCGGCGCGGGTGCAGTGGCAGGGTTTTGGCTTGTTTTTTATTGGCGCTTTCATGGTGGTACTGCCAGCCTGGTTGTTGCTGGGTGATCACAGCCGCCTGCCGCACACCAGCCTGCAGTGGGGCGTACTGGGCTGGTTGGGGCTGGTGGCCTCGGGCTTGGGGTTCTTCTTCTGGAATCGCGGCGCGGCACAGGTCGATGCCGGCACGCTGGGGGTGATGAATAACGCCCTGGTGCCCGCTGGGCTGGTGGTCAACCTGGTGATCTGGAACCACGACGCTGATCTTGCGCGATTGGCCGCCGGCTCGGTGGTGATCGGCCTGTCGCTATGGGTCAATGCCCGTTGGGACCGCTGGCGCGGGACGCTGCAGCGGTCCTGATGGCTACTTGGCCGCGGCCGCAAAGGTATCGCAGGCGGCTACCTGGCCAGATTCGAAGCCGCGCTTGAACCAGCGTACGCGCTGCGCCGAACTTCCGTGGGTAAAGCTGTCGGGCACTACATCCTGCCCGGCCTGGCGCTGCAGGCGATCATCGCCAATGGCTGAGGCGGCGGTAAGCGCTTCTTCCAGATCATCAGGGTCAAGTAGTTGTCGCTGGTTGTCGGCGTGGTAACCCCAGACGCCGGCAAAGCAATCGGCCTGCAGCTCCTGCTTCACCGACAGAGCGTTAACCGTGGGCTGCGACTTGCCGGCGCCGGCCTGGCGCACCTGTTGGCTGATACCCAGCAGATTCTGCACGTGATGCCCGACCTCGTGGGCGATCACGTAGGCCTGGGCGAAGTCGCCGGGTGCGCCCAGCTGCTGGCGCATATCGTTGAAGAACGAGAGGTCGAGATAGACCTGATTGTCACCGGGGCAGTAGAAAGGCCCCACCGCCGAGCTGGCGGTGCCGCAGGCTGAGTTCACCCGGTTGGAAAACAGCACCAGGCGTGGCTCCTGATAAGTCTTACCGGCTGCGCTGAAGAGCTGGTGCCAAGTGGTCTCAGTGTCGGCCAGCACGACGGAGACGAACTGCGCCAGCTCCTGTTCCTCGGGACTCATCTCGCGCTGACTCTGGCTGACGCTTTGGGTGCCGCCACCGAGCAGCATGGGTAGCAGGTCGATGCCGAGCATCTTGCCGCCGAAAATCACTACCGCGCCGAGAATCAGCACGATGCGCCCGGTCTTGCTGCGCAGCATCATCGGTAGAAAGCGCACCAGCAGCAGAGCCGCGCCGCCACCGCTGGCGCGCTGCACGTCCTGCCCACGACGATCTTCCACGTTGCTGCTCTGTCTTCTGCCGCGCCAATCCATTGCTCTGCTCCTGCACTTAGTCGGGGGAGACGATATTGCACAGCATAGCTGGCTGGGCGCAAAGCAAAAATTGGCTTCTGCCGGCAATGCCGGATCGGTTCAACAGTCCAGCGGCACGTGCGGCTGTTGATACAACTGCTCAAACAATTGCCTGGCGTGCTCCTTGTCGGCGTGTTTTTGCTCTGCCAGTGCGGCCAATACGTGCGTTACAGCGCTGCTCAGTTCCGGGCGTTGCGCAGCGCTTGCCTGCAGGCTGTCTTCCAGCACGCAGTGGTCCTGAAACAGGCCCAACCGCTCGCCCAGCTGTTTGAGTAGCTCGATGCTGGCTTTGGCGGCCTTGCGGTTACACAGTAGCTGCGCCTGATAGAGGTAGTACTTGCTCCACTTGCGGCACTGGTGATAAGTCTCGTCTTCACCGCCGCCGTGGGCTTCCAGCGCCAGAGCGCGGGCGCGTCTGTAGGTGTAGTCCAGCCCCTTGGCCGGGTCCTTGCGGTGGTTGAGCTTCAACTTGGCTTGCCAGTCGGCCAGTATCTCGGCAAAGCCTTGGTGCGGGTCCTGTGGCGAGACCTGGCTGCTGCTCGCACTGGTTTCTGCAGCAAGGTAGGCAAACAAGGGCTGTGCTTCGGCTTGTTGCTGGGGCGGCAGGCAGGTGATCAGCCGCCCCAGCGTTTTCTCCTGTACGTGGGCGTCGCGCAGGCCAGCGTAGGAGGCGGCCAGCTGCTTGAGGCCTTGCTCGACCTGCTTGATGTCTGCCTTGGCGCAGCCGGGACGATAGAGCTGCAGCAGGGCACGCAGCTTTTTGCTGCACACGCGGATGGCGTGAATATCCTCATCGCTGGGCGTCGCACCGGCTGGCAGGGCTTTGAGCGCCTTGCGCACCTGCTTGCGGGCGGCCTGGAAAATAGCATCGGTTTTATCGGCGGAGTGTTTCATGTCGGTAGTCTAGCCGAGCCAGCTTGCAAACAGATGACCTGGCTCAACGATAACCTTCCTCGCTCAGGGCTTCGTCAGTCACCTTGACGGTCTGGCGCTCGTCTTCGGTCAGGCGTGTGCTCTTCCAACTGCCGCGGGCGAACCAGCACAGCGAAATGACCGCGACCAGAATGTTGGTGATCGGGAATGACCACCAGATACCCTCGGCGCCCAGCGTAGTGTGTTTGGACAGCACATAAGCGAGCGGAAATTGCAGCATCCATTGGGTCACCAGCGCGATGACCATGGCGCTGACCATGTTGCCAGAGGCCCGGAATGCGGCTACCACGCACAGCTGAATGCCAATACCGCCCCAGGCCAGCGCCATGATGCGGATAAAACGCGCGCCTTCGCTGATCACGCCAGCGTCGCCCGGTACGAAGAAGGCGACAATCTGAGGTGCCACTGCATAGACCAGCAGGCCCACCAGACTCAGGCCGATAAACGCGTAGAGTGCGGCCAGCTGGGTAATCTTGCTGGCCCGCTGCACGTTGCCTGCGCCCATGTTCTGCCCCACCAGGGTCGAAACCGCCATCGACAGGCCCATGGCGGGAATGGTGATGACCTGCAGTATGTTGGAGCCGATGCCGTAGGCGGCGATGGTCAGGGTGCCGAAACTGGCCACCAGAAAGGACATTACCATCAGCCCCAGCCCTCGCGTCGACAGCTCCACCGAGCCGGGGAAGCCGAGAAAGAAGGCTTTGCGAATATAGACCATATCCGGCTTCAGCCCGCGCCAGGCCAGCTGTATGCCGTGGCGCCCCCGCAGAAAAATGAGCAGTCCGATGCTCGCAGCAATGGCCTGGGTAGTGAGCGTTGCCATGGCCGCGCCCATCACGCCGTGGCCCGGCAGCGGGCCCCAGCCAAAGATGAACAGCGGGTCGAGGCCAAAATTGAGAATCACCGTGCCCAGCACGATCAGCAGCGGCACTCGTGTCTGGCCCACACCACGCATCAGCGACTGAAACATGATGTAGATGAAGACGAAGATGACGCCGATAAAAGACACCCGCATAAACCCCAGCGCCCCGGCGTAGACCGCCTCGGTCACCCCCAACAGGCGCAGCAGGTGGGGTGCCAGCGCAAAGCCGATGGCGCCCAGCACAATCGAGGTAATGGTCACCATCAGCATGGTCTGGGCGGCTACGTGATTGACCAGATCCGGTCGCCCGGCGCCCATGTATTGCGCAGTCAGGGTTGCGCCGGCCATCGCCAGCCCGGAGCCCATGGCAATCACCAGAAAGGTGACCGGCATACTGACCGATACCGCCGCCACCGCATCTGCGCCGAGCCGCCCGACCCAAAAGGCGTCGGTCAACTGATAGCCCGATTGCAGGATATTGGCGAGCATGATCGGCACCGCTAGCGTGAGCAGTGCACGGGGGATGGAGCCGGTAAGGAAAAGTTGCTGGCGGTGGCTGGGCATGCGGTCCTCTGGGCGGGTTACAGGCAAGGCCAGGCGACCATGCAACCCATGGACCCCAGCATAGCTGTATCCGTTCCGCTTTTCCGCTGGCTTGGCTGGTCAGCGCGTGGGGTGAGCAGGGACGATCTACTGCAGCCCAAGCGCCTGTGCCACGCCAGCGTCAATGTCCTCACGCAGAGCGACGCCGAGTTGCCTGCCCAGCAGCTCTGCTGGCACCAACCCTTGCAGGCTGTGCGCTTGGATGTCGGCAGGCAGGCCTTCGGTATCGTCGCTCAGCGCCATCACGGTTACCCCCTGCTGGTGCTGAACCAGGCTCATGGCGAGATCTTCGGTATCGACCTGCAGTAGGCAGTGCTCGGACAGCTGCGGCAGGCGGCTGAGCAGGGCGGCGCGTTGCTCGCAGTCGAGCCGGTCGATCCACGGGTAGTCGAGCGCTGCCTCTAGGGCCAGCGGCTGCGGTAGCGGCCAGCCGCGTGGCGCCAGCAAGTGGTATTGCTGATCCAGCAGGCTGACGAAACGATAGCCGGCCGGCACACGGCGCGCGCTGGTCAGCCAGAGCGCGGGTGGCTGTTGCGGTTGGCTGCGTACTTCCAGTTGGTGGTCTGGCAGGCTGCGGCTGAGCAGTTGAACCAGCCAGGCGCTATCGCGGCTGGCCAGCTCACGGTGAATGCCCAACTGCAGCGGGCTGCGACGGCGCTGCTTGAAGCGTGCCTCGACCTGCTCGGCATTGCGCAGCAACTGCCGCGCCTGCTGATGAAAGTCGCGGCCGGCCGGGGTCAGGCTTACGCCCCTGCGGCTGCGGCTGAACAGCCGCAGGGCAAACTCCGCTTCCAGTTGCGCTACGGCATTGGAAATGGAGGGTTGAGCCACATGGCAATGCTCGGCGGCGGCGGTGATGCTGCCCAGCTCTGCCGCTGCGCAGAAGTAGCGCAGGCTGCGCAAATCCATGGTCAGTCCTCGAATTGTGGAAACTGAGCCAGTTGCCGGGCGACCTCTTCATCGTGGGCCGGCACAATCAGCAGATCGGGTTGCTGCTGGTGCAACTGGTGAATCTGCTGCAGCACGTGGGCATTGGCCTCACGGTCACTGTCGACGTGTGCAATCCATTGCACAAACAGTGGGCGCGAGCGGTTCTGCGCCACGCCGCGCAGGGTCCAGCTGGTATCGCCAATAAAGAACAGGCGACGGCCTGAGTCGAGGTTGACGAACAGCCCCACCTGCCCGGCGGTATGGCCGCTAAGCTCGACTACCACCAGGCGCTGATCGTCAAACAGGTCCAGGCTGCGGGCAAAGCCCATATAGGGGGTGTCGCTCAATTGCAGCCTTTGCCACTCGCGCGTGCCTTGCAGATGCTCTGGTAGAAACGCCGGACGCTGCCCGTGCTCGCGGGCTTCCTGCAGGCCGCTGGGTAGCACTTTGACGGGCGTGTCAGGGAAGTCGGGCAGACCGCCAAGGTGATCCCAGTGCAGATGGCTGGGCAGGATAAAGTCGATATCACCGGCCTGATAGCCGGCCCGCTCCAGCTGATCCAGCGCCGGGTCAAGTTGTTCGTAGGCCAGCAGTTTGCGGTTGAGCCAGCTGTTGGCGGCGAAGGCGTGGTCGATCTCACGGCCAAGTCCGGTATCGAAGAGAAAGCGGCCCTGCGGGTGGTCGACCAGCAGCGCCGGGTGCACCAGCTTGCGCTCGATAGACCAGCGCCCACCGCTAACGGTAAAGGCCTCGGGTGAGCCCGCCGAGTGTGCGGTAATCAGCAGCGCGATGCGCAGGTGTTGCGGTCGTTCTGCGGCTTGGCTTGTGCTGCCGAGTAGCAGAGCGAAGAAGGTGAGCGCGATCAGGCGTTTCATGGCGTGGCTGTCCTGGTTGAGATGAAGGCATACTCTGGCAGCCGTTAAAGCATAGGTTAAATAGTGTTTTTTGAGTATTGATCAATAAAAAACCGAGGTAAGGGCTGTGCCTTGCCTCGGTTGCCTGCTTGACGCGGGCGGGGTGCCTTAGTTGCTGCTTGCCTGTCGGTTGCGTAGGCGGGCCAGTACCTGGCCGGCGTCGCTATCGCCGGTGTTGATGCCGGCCTGCTGCAATCTGAGGTCGAGGGCGCTGCCGTCGTCTTCCTGTTGCAGTTCGCGTAGAGCGCTGTCCACATCGCTGAAGTGGTGCTGTTGCTGGCGGATGCGCTGCAGTGAACTGGCCAGGTCGCCCAACTGGGCGTGTAGACCCTGAGTATGGCCGCCCAGGTTGCGCAGCACCTGTTCGGCATTGCGGTTGGCACGCGCCAGTTGCCATTCCCGACGGTATTGCTGATGGCTGTGTGCGGCGTCGCGCAGGTGCTGTCGCAGGCTGTCTTCCTGGCGTGTCAAGTGCTCGGCCTGCTGCCGCTGTTGCTGCAACTGGTTCTCGTGCGCGGCTATCCACTCGGCCAGCTCGTAGGCCAGGCCCGCTTCGCCTTTTTCCAATGCCTGGCTGGCCTGTTCTTCGCGTTGGGCCAGTTCTTCGCCAAGCTGCTGGTTGCTGCGTTGTAGCTGCTTGCCGGTGGCCATCAGGCTGGCCAGCTCGCGCTTGGCGCGCAGCATGGCTTGCTCGGTGTCGCGCAGCTCCTGCTCCATGATGCGCAGGGCATTGGCATCGACCAGCTGTTCCAGAGGCTCCTGTGCGCCAGCACGGAAGAGGGTGCCTACCTTTCGCCAGATCGTCATGGTAATTACTCCGTGTATTCTTTCAGCAGTTGTTGGGCGCGGGCGTCGGAAATGCGGTTGTAGATGCGCTTGCCCTCATGTTCGTCGCGCAGCGTCTTCGACAGGGTGATGGTGGTGCTCACCAGAAAGAGCGCGCAGACCGCCATATACCCCTTCACCAACAGATCGGTAGGGGAGAAGACCACGCCGGCGCCGGTGGCCAGCAGTGCCACGGCAAAGGACACCTTGACGAAGAATATCCAGCCGCTGGAGTTGCTGTTGATCTCATTTTCCATCGCTTGCTACCTCGCATTGATTGAGCGCGGCAGGTTGGTCGCCGCTGGAAAGCAATCTGCGTTAATTGCTACCTGGAGGCGAGATAAACCGCAAAAGTTGCAATTTCAGGTGCTGTAGGTATTACTGGGCGCTACCTTTCTTTGTCACTCTGGATGGTTAACGAGCATGGCGCAGACGGCCGCGATCATTGATGTGTTGAAAAAACTGCTGAAAGAGCAGGGCGTGACCTACCTGCAGGTAGCGCAGGTGCTGGACCTGTCGGAAGCCAGCGTCAAGCGGCTGTTTGCCGAGCGGCAGTTCTCGCTGCAGCGCCTGGACCGGGTGTGCGCGTTGCTGGGCGTGGAAATCAGCGACCTGGTCAGGCGGTTGGAGCACGAGATGCGCATTGACGCCTTGGCGCCGGCGCAGGAGCAGGAGCTGGTTTCCGACAGCAAATTGCTGCTGGTGGCGATCTGTGCGCTGAATCGCTGGAGTCTGATGCAGATGCTGGAAAATTACGCCCTGACCGAGCCGGAGGTGATCAGCAAGCTGGCGCGGCTGGACCGCATGGGATTGATCGAGTTATTGCCGGGCAACCGCATCAAGCCGCTGATTACCCATGACTTCAATTGGCAGAAACATGGCCCCATCCAACGCTTTTTCGAGTCGCAGGTGCAGGCCGATTTCTTTCAGTGCCACTTCAACCGGCCGGGTGAGCTGCGGCTATTTCTCAACGGCATGTTGTCACCACGCAGCAACGAGGCCATGCAGCAGAAGCTGCGGCGCCTGGCGCTGGAGTTTCGCCATAGCCATCAGGAAGACCTGGCGTTACCGCTGGAGCAGCGTTACGGCGTAAGCATGATATTGGCCATTCGACCCTGGGAAGTGTCAGTATTTCAGCAGTACCGTCGGGCCGATGCTGAAAAATCCTATCCTGGCCACACCCATACCTGAGCGAAAAAGAGCGGAACAAGGATGCAACGATCGTGGATTTAACCTTGGATGTGATGGCCTTGATTGGTCACGTTTTGCCCCTGCTGGAAACCCTGGTGGTCGTTGCGTTGGTGCTCTGGGGCGCGGACTACCTGCTGATTCGCCGACACGGTGGCTTGGGTAACGAGAAACTGTTTTCGCGGCAGCTGATCATGCTTGGCCTGACGCTGGCCGGCATGGTGGCGGTGATACTGGCACTGCCGGTCAGCGAGAGTTCGCGCAATCAGATCATCGCGCTGCTGGGGTTGTTGGTCTCCGGGGTGTTTGCCTTCTCGTCCAGTAACATCTTTGCCAATCTGGCGGCGGGTATTCTGCTGCGGATCACCAAGCCGTTTGTTATCGGTGACTTCATTTCGGTGGGCGAGCACTTCGGTCGAGTGGCTGAACGCGGCTTGTTCGATACCGAGATCCAGTCGGAAACCGGCGAGCTGATTGCTCTACCCAACACCTATCTCACGACCAACCCGGTTTCCGCGCTGCGTAGCTCTGGGGCGCTGGTCTCGGCGTCGCTCTCACTGGGTTACGATGTGCATCATGGGCAGGTTGAGCCATTGCTGATAAAGGCCGCAGAAAGCAGCAAGCTCGAGGACGCTTTCGTGCAGATTCTCGAATTGGGCAACTTCGCGATTACCTACCGTGTTTCAGGCGTACTGCCGGAGGCCAAGGGGCTGATTACCGCGCGCTCCAAGCTGCACAAGGCGATTCTGGATCAGCTGCATGGCGCAGGCATTGAAATCATGTCGGCGACCATCATGAACCAGCGCCCGGTCGACGCCGGTTACAGCTTCATCCCCGCACCAGCGCGCAGCCGTCCCGCGGCCTCGCACGCAGAGCCGGAAAAAATCGCCGAGAAAGTGCTGTTTGATAAAGCCGAGCTTGCGCTGCAGTTACAGCAGCGCAAGGCTGAGCTGGCCGAGAGTATGGAGACGCTGGAGCAGCAGGCCAAGCAGGCAGGTGGCGATGAGAGACAGCGCCTGAAAGATCGCCTGGAGCAACTGCGTGAAGAGCGCCAACAGTTGGATAAGGCCGAAGAGGAGCCGCTCAAGGCCGGTAGCAGCAAGGGCGAGTAGTCAAATCGTAAGGGACGAAGTGAAGATGCTGAAAAGCCTGCAGAGCAAGCTGGCGCCAACCTTGTATGTACAGCTCGGTAGCCGAGAGATTCGCATCACCAATGTAGCAACCGCCAAGGTGCTGAGCGAGCCTACTTTGATGGCGCTGGAGACGGATGCCAAGGGGGTTAAACAGGTCCTGGCAGTGGGGCGCGAGGCCAGTGCGCTGCCCCTGGGTGCCGGCCGGATACTGGTTAATCCGTTTGATCACCCACGCATGCTGGTAGCTGATTTCGCGTTGGCTGAAAAGTGTCTGCAGCTCATGCTGAAAAAGGTGGCGGGTAAGGGATTACTGAGTGCGTCGCCGAAAGTGATCATGCATCCGATGGAGAAGCTGGAAGGTGGGCTTACTCAGGTGGGGCATCGGGTAATGCGTGAGTTGGCGCTGGGCGCTGGTGCCCATGCCGTGTGTGTTTATACGGGCGCTCCCCTGGTGGCGCAGCAGCTGGATTTTGCTGCCCTCAAGCGGGCAGAAGCGGAGATGTTGGGGTTGGCGATGCCGACCAGGCGAGGTGGGTTGAGCAGCGGGGCGGTGATGCTGTTGTCGCTGGCGGCGATGGGCTTGTTATTGTGGTTGCGCTCGCAGAGCTGACCGGGCGCCGACTGGCGGCGCCCGGTGCAATCAAAACTCGGCGTTGTGGTAGATGTTCTGCACGTCGTCCAGCTCGTTGAGCATGTCGGTAAACTTCTCGAACATCACTACGTCATCACCGCTGATCTCGGTGGTAGTCTGCGGCAGGAACTGAATGAGGTCGGCCTCGAAATCGATCTCTCCGAAGGTGTCGGCCAACGCCTGCTTGGCTTTGAAGTACTCGGTATGCGGGGTGAACACGGTGATCAGGCCGTCTTCGTTTTCGATATCGGTCACGTCCACGTCGGCCATCATCAGCGCTTCCAGCGTGGCTTCTTCGTCATCGCCTTTGAATGCCAGAATTGCGCAATGATCGAACATGTGGCTGACACTGCCTTCGGTGCCGATCTTGCTCTTGGTCTTGGTGAAGCAGTTACGTACATCGGCAAAGGTGCGGTTGGGGTTGTCGGTCAGGCAATCGACAATCACCATGCAGTTGCCGGGGCCGAAGCCTTCGTAGCGGGCCTTGGCAAAATCTTCGCCGCCGCCGCCCTTGGCCTTGTCGATGGCCTTGTCGATTACATGGCTGGGGACCTGATCCTTTTTGGCGCGGTCAATCAGGCCGCGCAGGGCCAAGTTGCCATCGGGGTCGAAGCCACCGGATTTGGCGGTGACGTAAATTTCACGCGCGTATTTGCTGTAGACCTTGGTTTTGGCGTCAGCCGTCTTGGCCATGGACTCTTTGCGGTTCTGATAAGCGCGACCCATGTTTGTATCCTGTCGATTGGCGAAAAACAGCGATTCTAACCGCAGTTGCCGCCGGATATCCATGTCTGGCGACGCGTGGCAAAAGAAAGCGGGTTTGCGCTGTGAGCTGGTTTAAGATGGGGGTTTGCCGGGGGGCTATAACGCATGATTTCCAGATTGCCGCGCTGGGTGGAAGGCGGCGCCTTTGCGCTGGCCTTTGTGGCGGGCAGCGTTAATGCGGTCGGTTTGCTGGGGTTCAGCCATCAGGCGGTGTCGCATTTGAGCGGTACCTCAACCTTGCTGGGGCTGGAGTTGGCCAGGTTTGACGCTGCCGCCGCGGTGCATCTTCTGCTGGTGCTGCTCAGCTTCGTGCTGGGTGCGCTGTTCAGCGGGGTGCTGATCGACAGCAGTGCCCTGCAATCGGGGCGTCGGTATGGTGTGGCGCTGCTGGTGGAGACGGGCCTGCTGCTGTTAGCCATGCTGGCGCTGCACTACAACAGTGTCGCGGGGCATTATCTGGCCTCTGCCGCCTGCGGTTTGCAAAATGCCATGGTCACCACCTACAGCGGTGCGATTATTCGCACTACGCATGTTACCGGGCTGTTTACCGATCTGGGGCTGATGCTCGGCGCACGGCTGCGCGGTCAGACGCTCGACCGTCGCAAGCTGCTGCTTTTTCTGTTGTTGATTGGCGGCTTCATCAGCGGCGGCTGCGTGGGCGCGTTGGGATTTGGCCTGCTGCACTTCCAGGTGCTCTTGCTCCCGGCGCTGCTCACCGCCGTGATGGCAGTGCTGTATCAGCGTTACCTGCTGCGGCGCTGATCAGCCACGGCGCGCGGCTGCGTCTGCATGCGGTGGTTGCAACCAGAGTTCAGCCAGTTGGCGGTGCTGCTGTTGCTGATTGTTGTAGCGCCAGCCCAGCTTGGTGGTCAGTTGGGTGGTCAATTGCAGGCCCAGGCCAAAACCCAGGTCCTCGCCCGAGCCTTGAGCATTGCTTGAGAGGGTATTGCTGATACGCACGCAGTTATGCAGTTGCAGTATCTTCACCACGCCTTCGCTGCTGTGCTGGAAGGCATTGCGGATCAGGTTTCCGAGCACGATACGTGCTGGAGCTTCGGCCAGTTTCATGCTGTATGGGTCGGTTTTGATCTGCACGTCCACGTCCTTGCCACGCAGCAGATAGCGCATCTGTTCAACCAGTTCGTGCACCAGTGCATCCAGTTGCACTGGCTTGACTGGCAGGCTGTCCATATTGTCGCGGCTCAGCCACAGCAGTGTTTCGGTCAGGTGCAGCATGGTCTGGCTGGCGCGGTCGATGCGCTCTATTGCCTGCAGTTGGCGCAGGTCTACCTGGTTATCGCTGTTTTCCTGCAGCCGGTTGAGCAGCTCGACGTTATTGCGCACCACGCTGATAGGGGTACGCAATTCGTGGCTGGTATGGCGCAGGAAGCGATGCTCGCGTTCCAGTCCGCGCTGCGCGGTCGACAGACTGCTGCGCACCAGTTCGGCGAAGTCGTTGAGCTCTGGGTAGTTAAAATTAGGTGGTGGCTGCTTGAGCGTTTGCTCGTTGAGCCCGTGCGCCCAATGGCCCAGCGCGCTGATAGGGCGGGAAACGCGGTGCATGACCAGCCAGATAAGCAGACCCAGAGTCACCGCGCTGGCCAGGCTGATCAGCAGTAGCGTGCTCAGGCTGCCGCGGTGCTCGGTCAGCAGGCGGGGGGCAACGCCGGGCATCACTTGATGGCTCAGGAAGCGGTCCCCGCCGGGGCTGGTAAAGCGGATAGCGAAGTAGACGGCGCTGGGCTTGGCCAGAAAATTGGCTTGATCGAGTGCTTTGTAGAGGATGCCTTCACGCTCTGGTGGCCCGGTGAAAGCCTGCTGTATGGCCTGCGGCTGTTCGTGCCATTGGCTGGTCACTGGATAATCGTCGAACAGCTGCGCGGCAGTGGCCGGGTCGGTCAGGTAGCTCTGCGCGACTTTCTCCAGATTGTGGCCCATGGCATTGTCCATGCCGTTGATGAAGTAGTTGAGCGATAGCAGGGTGTAACCCACCACCAGTAAAATTCCGAGCGACAGAAACGCCAGCGCAACAAACCATCTAAGGCTGATCTGGCGCTTCTTTGGTGCTTTCATGTGTGGCAAACCTGTGTCCTGAAACCGTGTGCAGCAGCGCGGTGGGCTAGGGCGCCGCTGACCGCCTTGCGCAGGTGAAACATAGGTTCTTTGAGACCATTGCGCGCCGCTAGTTCATTGCTTCAGGCGGCGTCTTCCAGCCGTTGTCGACTGCGTCACTGCACCTGGGTGCGCTACGGTGAGCGCCGGAGTGACTGCCGGCAGGCTGGCGGGGCTCTGCACTTCAGGCTGCTTTATCTTGGTGCCAGCCAGTTGCGGGGGCACCCGTAAGGGGAAGGGCAATCAGGAAAGGGGAGAACGCGGGGCAGAACGTAGTCAACGGGCCAGCCAGTTGACTGGCCCGGTCACAGCAGGTCAGTCGATATCATCCAGCGTGAAGGTGACGTCGCGCTTTGAAATATCGACATCCCAGAGCGTGTAGGTGTCGCCGTCTTCATCTTCGGCGCGAATGTCGTACATCGAGCCTTTGGCCTTGCGTATGGTCACGCGCACGGTATGGCCATCGGGCAGAATGTCATCATCCAGAACATCTTCCTCCCAGTCGCTGGCGTGGGCCGGGCTGACATACAGGTAATGGATATCAAAGCCGGTGTCGTTGGTCACTTCCACGTAACCGTTAAACGCGGCGGCGGTGGTGCTGAACAGGCAGCCGATGGCCAGCAGTGCAAGTGCGCGTGTGAGCATGTTCGATTTTCCTGGCGGTATGGATAACAGCACCCGCTGGCTGCTCAGCGTTGCCGAGGCGGTGTGGATCATGCGCCTTGGTGGCATGGGCCCGTGCAGAGTGTGGGGTGCGCGCTGCGTGATTGCAAAACGCCAATGATGTTAGTGAGGCGTGCGTTTGCCGGGCAATACCCTGTTCAGGGTATTGCCCGGCAAACAACTAGTTGCGGCTGATCCGTTGTGTCAGCAGGTTACCCCATGGGGTCTGCGGTGCGGCCTGCCACACTTGTGTATGAAGCCACTGCAGTGATTTGGCATCGCTGGCCAGCAAGTTGCGCTCGGCGGTGGACAGCCTGGCGGGGCCCTCCTGCAGGCAGCGCTGGGCAAGCAGCTCCAGCTCGCTCTGCTGCCGACGGGCGCGGGGCGAATGGGCCAGGCGTGTCTGCAGCTGGTTGATCTGCGGATGCACTATTGCTTCGATGAAGGCGGTTTGTTGCTCTGCGGCCAACAGGGTGCTGGGTGTCTCTAGGTCATCTAGCAGGGCGCTGCCGCTAGCTTCTTCGGGAATCTGCAGCCAGTGACGGCGCATCAGTCCTTCGCCCCAACTGACCTTGCTCAGTAGCACGAAGATAGGCGCGGCCAGTACCAGGGGCAGGGCAACGGGCAGTGACCAGAGAAAAAACATGGGCTCCAGCCACCAGGCAAAACCGGCCCAGGCGAGTGCCATCAAGCTGCCGATCCCCTGATTCACTGCGGCTGCCAGCCAACTGGTTTCGCCGCTGCGATTTTGCCCCGCCCAACGCAGGTTGACGTTGAACAGGGCCTCCAGCACGTAGCGGCAGTGCGACAGCATACGGATGGGCGCCAGCAGGGCAGATATCAGCATCTCCAGTAACACACTGAAAAACAGTTTTATGCCGCCACCAAAGGCTTTTCTGCGCCCGCGTAACAGTACATCGGCGATGGCCAGAAACTTCGGCAGAAACAGTAGTGTGAGGGTAATGCTGACCATCCAGACGGCACGCTGCGGGTGCCATTCCGGCCACAGCGGGAACAGCTGATTCTGCTCTGGAAAATAGTTGATCGGCCAGAGAATCAAGCGCGCGACCTCAATAGTGGTCAGCACCAGGAAGGTGAACCACAAGGGCGAAGCGACGTAGCCCATGATGCCGTTCATAAAGGCCATGCGATGGGCCAGGCGCAGCCGGCGGCTGAACAGCATCAACCAGAGGTGCTGAAGGTTGCCCTTGGCCCAGCGGCGGTCACGGGTCAGTTCATCCGAGAGGGTGGGTGGGGATTCTTCATAGCTTTGGGTCAGCTCTGGCTCCAGCCAGACTTCCAGCCCCGCTCGGCCCATGTAGGCCGCCTCGGCAAAGTCATGGCTGAGCACCGGGCCCTTGAACAACCCCCACCCCGGCAACTTGCGCAGACCGCAATGCTGCATGAAAGGCTGCACGCGCAGGATGGCGTTGTGTCCCCAGAAGGCGGCGTGGCCCAACTGGATGGCCGCCAGGCCAGTGGTGAACAGCGGGCCATACAGCTGGTTGGAAAACTGCTGTAGGCGGGCAAACAGTGAGCGACCGTTGAGCAAGCTGGGGCTGGATTGCAGGATTCCCACCTGCGGGTGGCGTTGCATCAATTGCACCATGCGTACCAGCGTATCGCCGGCCATCAGGCTATCGGCATCCAGTACCACCATGTAGTCATAGGCTTTACCCCAGCGGCGCAGAAAGTCGCCGATGTTGCCGCTCTTGTAATTCAGATTCAGCGGGCGGCGTCGGTAAAACAGCTGGTTCTGCAAGCCCAGCTCCTCGCGCAACGCTTGCCAGGCGGCCTGCTCGGCCAGCCAGACATCGGGGTCGCGGCTGTCGGAAAGAATGAAAAAGTCGAAGTGAGCCAGTGTGCCGGTGCGCTGCAGGCTGAGTATTACAGACTTGAGCCCCTGCAGGCTGCGGCCGACCGGCTCATGATAGATCGGCATGACGACGGCGGTACGGCCCAGCGGGGTGTTGTTCAGGGTGGCTGCGTCTTGCTGGCGCAGCAAGCTGCGTGGATCACCGCCCGCACGGCGCAGGCAAAAACCGATCAAGCCGATCCAGAAGCCTACGCTGATCCAGGCAAAGAGCAGGGCAAAAACTGCAGCCATGCTGGCTTCCACCAAGTTGCCACCGTGATAGGGCAACACCGACAGCATGAAGTAGGTTGCGGTCAGCGTTTGCATCAGCACCGCCAGGGCCAGCAGGCCGCGGCGTATCGTGGCCGCCAGGCGCCAGGGTGGTCGGCGTTGCAATATCTCAGGGGGCAGTTCAGCGGGACGGTTCATCAGTAATCACCGTAACGCATGCTGCCACGGCGCAGGGGCGGCCAGGCGCCGGATACGGGGGCGGCGGGCGGCAAGGCTGCTTGCATCGCCTGGAGGCAGTAAGGCAATTGTTGCTCGGCAGGTTTTTCCAGAGCGCGAGTGACAATGGCCAATGCATGCTGCTGGGTGGCGGCATCCAGCGCCAAGCCGCTCCACTGCCAGTAGGCCAACACGCGTTGCAGCAGAAGTTCGCTGGAAGCTTGCGTCATGGCGGGGCCTATTCGTCGCCGCCAAGCAGCGGATCATTGGCGGGTAGCTCGTATTGCCAAGTCTCTGTCAGCGTCTGCTCTTCGTCTTTCAGGAAGGCGCGCAGAGCGAGCGGGCGATCAGCGGCCGGACGGGCCAGAATCGACAGGCGCCAGCGCTTGAGCGGTGCCACGTACTCGACAAACTGCTCAATCAGTTCACCGTCTTGTTGCATGCTGACCTCACCGACCACTGGAGCACCGGCTTTCAGCTTATCGAGTGGGCCGCCAGCGAAGTCGATAAGCACACGAACAGCGCCTTCTTCATTGCCTCCGCCCACACGCATGCCGTCACCGAGGAAGCTCTCCTGGGTGCTGCCCAGGGGGGAGCGGGTAATACCGGGGTCACCAAAACGCACACTGTAGTTGTAGGTCAGCATCTGACCCTGTTCCACGGCCGCCTGGGGTTGCCAGAAGGCGACGATGTTGTCGTTGGTTTCATCCGGGGTGGGAATCTGCACCAGCACAACGTTGCCTTTGCCCCAATCGCCCTCGGGCGCAACCCAGGCACTGGGGCGCCCGTCGTATCGGGCTTCCAGGTCCATGTAGTTGTGGAACTCGGTATCGCGCTGCAACAGGCCGAAGCCGCGCAGGTTCTGGGTGGCGAAGTAGTCCATCTGCAATGTCTGCGGATTGCGCAATGGGCGCCACAGCCATTCGTCGGAGGGGCTGTCATGAATCAAGAGACCATCCGAATCGTGAACCTGAGGGCGCCACTCGCCGCGCGGCCGATGGGTATTCTCGCCGTAATAGAACATGCTGGTCAGTGGCGCCACGCCGAGCAGTTCGACGGCGTCCCGCGGAAAGAGCCTGGACTCCACCTGCAGTACTGTCTCGTCCCCGGGGATAACGGTGAAGCGGTAGGCGCCGGTCAGGCTTTTGCCGTTGAGCAGTCCATAGAAGGTCAGGCGGTCTGCATCCGGTCTGGGCCGTTCCAGCCAGAACTCGACAAAGTCGGGGAATTCCTCGCCGCCGGGCAGGCCGGTATTGAGCGCTACGCCGCGACCGGAAATCCCGAAGTTGTTCTCGCGGCCCACGGCGCGAAAGTAGCTGGCGCCGGCAAATACCAGAAACTGGTTCTGCACATCGGGCTGTTTTAGCGGGAAGGTCAGCTTGAACCCGGCATAACCCAGGTCAGCCGGCACCAGTCTTTCTACCTCGGAATTGGGATAGCTGAACTGGTTCTTGTCGAACTTGAGAGGATGCACGCCCTGTGCGTCGATGATGTGCACATTGACCTGGTATTTGTAGAACAGGCCGGGTGGGACCGGCATGACCTGAAAGGCGGAATTGCTCTCGTGCCAGAGGCTGTTTTCGGGTTTGAAGCGGATACCCTGATAGTCATCGAAACTGAGTTCCTGCAGAAACTTGGGTACTGACTTGGGTGCCTGGTAAGGCTCGGCGGCCATGGCCTTGGCCTTGTCTACGACGTCGGAAAAATCGAAGCTGGCAGCGCTGGCATACAGGGGTAACCACAGGCCTAGCAGGCCGGCGAACAGCGAAATCCCTTTGGTCATTTATTGGCTCCTTGCAGGATGGGGGCGTGCCGGTGGTTGTGACGGCCGGCGATCAATATCTGCCTCATTAGGCCGCGAATATGGGCCACAGTTCCCGCGGTGAACGCTGGTGAGCCAGGACAGGTTGGCCGCAGGCAGATGCTGCCTGCGGCAGGGGCGGGGGCCGTGCTTACTCGACCGTGATAGTAATCTTGTCGGAGGTCACCGAGGGTTGCAGCGGGACGTGATTCTGATCGCCCATGATCAGCTGCAGGGTGTGCTCTCCGGGCGGCAGGTCCAGGCTGACCTGGGTCTGGCCACCGCCGAAATGCCGGTGATTGTCGTCAGCCGGGATCGGCTGGCCGGCAACCGGTACGCTCTGGGCATCAACCAGCAGGTGATGATGACCGGTGCCAGCGCGCTCGACGCCGGCGGGGGCGACGCCCATACCACTCAAGCCAAATTGCACGGTAACCGGGGAACTCACCGTCGCGCCGTCAGCTGGGCTGATGATGAAGGCGCTTGGGGTTTCAGCGTTACTGTCGGCCAGGGCCAGAGTGCTGAGCGAGCCTAGTAGCAGGGCGCTCAGGGTACGAGTGAGAGTCTTTGGCATGGAATACTCCTTGTGATTGAGGCGGCCTGAGGTCTGACGCGAGTCAGGGGCGCCGCCGATTCGCACGGGTTTGCTATGACCGTCGCTGCCTTGGCCATCCTGCATCTGACTGCAGAAAGTGTATTGGGTTCGCTGCCGTTTGGCGGTTTGCTTCCGTCGCCAAATCTGCCTAGTCTGGAAGGGTATCAAGTTCAGTTGTCCGCGTTGGCGGACCCGCTCTGCGCTGCTGTGATAGCGCCCTGTTGATCAATTTGGAGGCAAGCCCGTTTGCGTTGCGCTCTGGCCAGACGCTGCTCCTTGCCTCCTGCTAATGACTGTTTTGAGGAGTTCGTCCATGTCTGTATCTCGCCTGAAAACCGCACGTCTTTTCCGTCAGCAGTGTTACGTGGGAGGCCAGTGGGTAGGCGCCAGTGATGGCAGCAGCATTGACGTGGATAACCCGGCCAATGGTGAGATTCTGGGTACCGTGCCGGTGCTGAGTGAAGCCGAACTGAAAGATGCCATCAAACAGGCCGATGCCGGTTACAAGCTATGGCGCAAGAAGACCGCGCAGGAGCGCGCCGACCTGCTGTTGCTCTGGCATGACCTGATGCTGGAGCACAAGGACGACATTGCCAGCCTGATGACTCTGGAGCAGGGCAAGCCGCTGACCGAATCGCGCGGCGAGGTTGATTACGCGGCCTCGTTTATTCGCTGGTTTGCCGAAGAGGCGCGCCGCGTGTACGGCGAGACCATTCCCGGAGCCAAGCCCGGCCAGCACATCGTGGTGACCAAGCAACCGATTGGTGTGACCGCCGCCATTACGCCGTGGAATTTTCCTGCCGCGATGATCACGCGCAAGGCCGGTGCCGCGCTGGCAGCCGGCTGTTCGATGATCGTCAAACCGGCCAGTGCCACGCCCTATACCGCGCTAGCGCTGGCCGAATTGGCCGACGAGGCCGGTATTCCCGCCGGGGTGTTCAACGTGGTGACCGGCAAGGCTTCGGTTATCAGTGATGTGCTGACCGGCAGTTCAACCGTGCGCAAACTGAGTTTCACTGGCTCGACCAGCGTTGGCAGCCAACTGATGGCGCAGTGCGCGGAGCACATTCAAAAAGTCTCGCTGGAGCTGGGCGGCAACGCGCCCTTCATCGTCTTCGACGATGCCGATGTGGACCGCGCGGTGGAAGGCGCCATGATCTGCAAATTCCGTAATACCGGGCAAACCTGCGTATGCGCCAACCGTTTTCTGGTGCAGGCCGGCATTCACGACCGCTTTGTCGAGAAGCTGGCTGAGGCCATGGGCAAACTCAAGCTGGGTGACGGCTTCGAAGAGGGTGTTACCCAGTCTGCCCTGATCAACCGCGCGGCGGTGAAGAAGGTGCAGGAGCATTTCAACGACGCCCTGAGCAAGGGTGCCAAGCATGTGGCTGGCGCCGCGCCGGAGGGTGCTAACGGCAACTTTGTTGAGCCGGTATTGATCACCGGGGTGACCCGCGACATGCAGCTGTGCGAGGACGAAACCTTCGGCCCTCTGGCAGCGGTGATCAAGTTCGAGACCGAAGACGAGGCCATCGAGATTGCCAACGACACGCCCTATGGTCTGGCGGCGTATTTCTACAGCACCAACATCCACCGGGTATGGCGCGTGGCGGATGAGCTGGAAGCCGGCATCATCGGTGTTAACGAAGGTGCCGTCTCCAACGCTGCCGCGCCTTTTGGCGGGGTAAAAGAGTCGGGCCTGGGCCGCGAGGGTTCCAGCCACGGCATCGAAGAATATATGGAGATCAAGTATCTCTGCATGGGCGCGGAGTAACCGGATGGCTGAACAGGCCGCAGTTAAGAAAATCGCGCTAATGCCCGGCGATGGCATCGGCCACGAAGTCATGGCAGCGGCAGAGGCGGTGCTCCGGGCGCTGCATGCAATAGAGCCCTTACCACTGGAATGGGAAACCCTGGAGTGGCCCAGCACCGCCTGGCATCAACAGCACGGTGAAATGATGCCGGCCGATGCGCTTGAGCAGGTGCAGCGTTACGACGCGCTGCTGCTCGGCGCACTGGGCGACCCGGGGCCGATCAGCAACCCGCAGCGTTATCTGTTGCCCGACAGTATTTCGCTGGCGCCGCTGTTGACCTTTCGCAAGGGGCTGCAACTGTGGGCCTGCGAGCGCCCGGCGCGCTTGCTGCCGGGGGCGCCACAGTACTTGGCTGACCCACGTGCGGCCGAGGTCGACATGCTGGTGATTCGCGAGAACAGCGAGGGGGAATACGTCAATCAGGGTGGTCGCTTGAACCGCGGTACGCCGCAGGAAGTCGCCACCCAGCTGGAGGTGTTCACCCGCCATGGCACCGAGCGCTTGATTCGCCACTCCTTCCGCCGTGCCCAGGCGCGCTTGGATGCGCGACCGCAAGGCAGCAAGACGTTCTTTTGCGCGCAGAAGGGCACTGCTGGTGCACAGGTTTGCCTGATCACCAAGCGTAACGCGCAGCCGTTCTGGGGCGATATGTACACCGAGGTATTTGCCGAGGTGGCCAGCGAGTTCCCTGAAATAGGCGTGCATCACGAGCTGGTCGACGCCGCCTGTATGAAATTTGTGCAGGCGCCCTGGGCGTTCGACGTGGTGGTGGCGAGCAACTTGCATGGAGACATACTGACGGATCTGGCTGCCGTACTCTCGGGTGGGCTTGGGCTGGCACCGTCCTGCAATATCAATCCAGACAGCCGGGACATGCCCGCGCTGTTTGAACCAACGCATGGTAGCGCGCCGGATATCGCCGGCCAGGGGAAAGCCAATCCTGCTGCCATGTTGCTCACCACAGCCATGATGTTGGACTGGGTGGGCTGCGCACAAGCTGCCGAGCGCCTGCGCATGGCGGTTGCCAAGGATCTGGTGACCGCCGCAGGGGCTCAGCGAACTTGTCAGGCGGTTACGGCCGGGATTATTGCCGGCCTGTAACCCCTTCTTCAGTGTCACGGCTCGCCTGGCGGGCTGATGACCTATCACGTTACGGGCGCGACGCCCGCTGAAAGGACAGGAGACAGGCTATGAGTCATTTGTCACCGCTGCTGAAACAGGCCAGCAAGGTATTGGTAGAACGCGGCGAAGGCAGCTGGTTGTTCGATGTGAATGGCAAGCGCTACCTCGACTTCACCTCCGGTATCGGCGTGACCAGTACCGGCCACTGTCACCCCAAAGTGGTGGCCGCCGCGCGCGAGCAGGTGGGCAAGATCGTGCATGCCCAGTACACCACGGTTGCGCACCAACCCATGCTGGAACTGTCCGACCAACTCGCCGAGCGCATGCCCGGCGCCATCGATTCCGTGGCCTTTGCCAACTCCGGCTCTGAAGCCGTCGAAACCGCGCTGCGGCTTGCGCGCCACGCGACCGGCCGCGCCAACATCATCGTCTTTGACGGCGGCTTTCATGGTCGCACCATGGCCGCCGCTTCACTTACAACCTCGGGTACCAAGGTACGCACCGGCTTTCATCCGATGATGGCCGGCGTGGTGGTATCACCTTTTCCGCACGGTTATCGCTACGGCTGGACCGAGGAAGAGGCCACCGAGTTTGCCCTGCGCGAGCTGGATCACATCTTCAAGACGCAGTCGGCCCCCAGTGATACTGCGGCCATGATCATCGAGCCGGTACAAGGCGAATTCGGCTATTACCCGGCCAACCAAGTCTTCATGCAGGGCCTGGCTGAACGCTGCAAGCAGCACGGTATTCTGCTCATCTGTGACGAGATTCAGGCTGGCTACGGGCGCACGGGCAAGTTCTGGGCGCATGACCATTTTGCCGTGCAACCTGATGTGGTGATCACCGCCAAGGGGCTTGCCAGTGGCTTCCCGCTCTCGGCCATCGCTGCCTCCAAAGAACTCATGGCCAAGGGCATGCCCGGCTCGCAGGGTGGTACCTACGGCGCCAATGCAGTGGCCTGTGCGGCCGCGCTGGCCACGCTTGAGGTGATCGACGAGCAGCATCTGGTGGCCAACGCGGCGCAGCAGGGCGCGCGTCTGCTGAGCCAGCTGAAGGAACTGCAACAGCGCTATAGCTGCATCGACACCATCCGCGGCAAGGGGCTGATGCTGGGGATGGAGATCGCCGACGACTATCGTACCCCGCGTGCCGATCTGGCCGCTCAGTTGAGTGAGGCTGCCGAAGCCCATGGATTGTTACTGCTGCGCTGCGGTACCGATGGGCAGATCGTGCGCTGGTTGCCGCCGCTGACGGTCTCGGAGAGTGAAATTGACGACGCTGTGTCGCGCTTCGCCAATGCGCTGCAGGAGGTAGCAGGGTGACCAAGATACTGGTCCTGGTGGCATCGGGTGAGTCGCCTTTGCCGGGCCTGGAAAGCCTGCCCGAGGGCGTGGAGCTGACCACGGTCAGTGCGGAATCCGAGCTGCGTGAGCGCTTGCCGAGCACCGATATTCTGGTGGTAACCGACTTCCGTACCGGCCTGCTCGAACGCTGCTGGCCAGCGCAGCACCAGATCCGGTGGGTACACGCCACTAGCGCCGGGGTGGATGCATTGCTGTTTCCGGCTCTGGTCAACAGCGATTTGCTGCTGACCAACGCCCGTGGCGTATTCGATCTGGGGATTGCCGAGTACGTGCTTGGCGCGGTGCTGCTGTTTGCCAAGGATACCCTCGGCAATCTGCGCCACCAGCGGGCGCAGCAGTGGCAGCACCGCGAAACCGAGCTGATCAAGGGCAAGCGCGCGCTGATCATCGGCGCCGGTTCCATTGGCGGTGAGGTCGCCCGCTTGCTCGACGCGCTGGGGCTGGAGGTCACCGGCGTGGCGCGCAGTGCCCGTCAGGCGCCGCATTTCAAGCAGATCGTGGCCAACGAAGCGTTAGACAACGAGCTGCCGCAGGCCGATTTCGTGATCGTCACCGCGCCATTGACCCCGGCCACCGAGCAACTGATCAATGCCCAGCGGCTGGCCCTGATGCCCAGCCATGCGGTGCTGATCAACGTCGGGCGCGGCGCCGTAGTGGTGACCGATGATCTGGTCAGTGCGCTCGAACGCGGCGAGCTGGCCGGGGCGGCGCTGGATGTGGTCGACCCAGAACCCTTGCCCGAAGGCCACCCGCTGTGGGCCATGCCCAATGTGATGATTTCGGCCCACATGTCGGGCGACTTTGTCGGCTGGCGACGGGCGCTGGCAGAGCAGTTTAAAGCCAATCTTGAGCGCTGGTTGGCGGGTCAGAGCCTGTTGAATCAGGTTGAAAAGAGGAGAGGCTGACAGGGCGTTAGCGGGAATTTCATTTATCTACAGTCGTTCTTCCACCTAAGGAGGCGGATATGTCCCAGGACATTTTAAAGATGACAGCAGTACAACTACGGGAACATTTTGCCGACAAGCAGTTGTCTCCGGTTGAGGTCGCCACGGCGATGCTGGATCAGATCGACAGGGTGGGCAAACAGACCAACGGCTTCTGCCTGGTTGACCGAGACACCTCGCTGACGTTTGCCCGCGAAGCCGAACAGCGCTACCAGCGCGGCGAGGCCACCGGTCTGCTTGATGGCGTGCCGGTGGCGGTCAAGGATGTGTTTCTCACGCCCATGTGGCCCACCATCAAGGGCTCGCACACGGTAGATCCGCAAAGCACTATGGGCAAATCCGCCCCCTGTACCGCCGCACTCGCGCGCCACGGGTATGTGCCCATTGGCAAGACCACCACCCCCGAGCTGGGTTGGAAAGGCGTGACCGATAACCCGGTTACCGGGGTGACCAATAACCCCTGGAACCCGGACACCACCTCGGGCGGCTCCAGCGGCGGCAGCGGCGTCGCCGTGGCCTTGGGCATGGCGCCCATCGCGCTGGGTACCGATGCCGGTGGCTCCATCCGGATTCCCGCCGCCTTCTGTGGCATCGTCGGCCTCAAACCCTCATTCGGCGAGGTGCCGCATTGGCCCTCCAGCCCCTTCGGCACCCTGGCCCATGCCGGTCCCATGACCTGGACGGTGGAAGATTGCGCGCTGATGATGAACGTACTCTGCGAGGCCGATCATCGTGATACCAATGCGGTGCCGCGGCGCAATATTGATTATCTGGCGAACCTGAAAAACGGCGTGAAAGGTCTGAAAATAGCCTACAGCCCCAACCTTGGGTACGTGGATGTAGATAAGGAAGTAGAAGCCTCGGTGGCGGAAGCAGCCAAGGTGTTTGAGTCGTTGGGCGCGGAAGTAGTGCGGGTCGATCCGGGTTTCAGTGATCCGCTGGCCGCCTTTGGCCACCTGTTTTACGGTGGGGCAGCCAACGCCATTCGCGATCTCGGTGCCAAGAAGCGTGCGGTCATGGACCCCGAGCTGATCAAGGTGGCAGAGAAGGCGTCGCGCCTGAGCATGCTGGATTACATGGGCGCGGTGAACGAATCCATGGCGCTGCGTGAGCGCATGGCCGGGTTTCACCAGAAGTACGATCTGCTGCTCACGCCGACGCTGCCGATTACGGCGTTCAAGACCGGTCGCGAGGTGCCGGAGGACTGGCCGAGCACCCGCTGGCCAACCTGGACGCCCTTTACCTACCCCTTCAACATGACTGGTCAGCCGGGGCTGTCGGTACCTTGCGGGTTCGACAGCAAGGGCCTGCCGATTGGCTTGCAACTGGTCGGCGCGCGCTTCAATGACGCTCTGGTGTTACAGGCGGGGTACGCCTATCAGCAGGCCGCACCGCTGACCGAGCGCCGTCCTGAGCTGTTTACCGCCTGAGCAGGGGAGAGTTGTCATGGCACTTGGAACAAGCGACGTAGATCTGTACGAATCCGAAGACCCGATCTGGAACCCGGCGCTACTGACCATCCCGATTCCGGGCATTCGCAAGATGGTCAATCTGGCTTCCAGCCTGGAGGATGTGATTCACCTGTCGATCGGTCAGCCGGATTTGCCGGCGCCCAATAATGTGGTCGATGCCGCCGTGGAGGCGCTGCAAGCGGGGCAAACCGGCTACACCATGGATGCCGGCCTGCCCGAGTTGCTGGAATCATTGGCGACCTACTATGGCAATCGTTACCAGCGCTCGCTGACGGCGGACAACATTCTGGTTACCACCGGCGCGACTGAAGCCATTTACCTGGCACTGACCGCTGTGGCGGCGCCAGGACGGCACTTTATCGTGCCAGACCCCGCGTTCATGCTGTATGCGCCCTTGATTCGCATGAACGGCGGCGAAGTGACCGAAATCCCGACGCGCGCCGAGAATAACCATCAGCTCGACCCCCAGGAGGTGATCGACGCTATCGAGCCGCACACCCATGCCATCGTGCTCAACTCGCCGAGTAACCCGACCGGCACCCTGTATCCCAAGGAAACGCTGGAGGCCATTCTCGAAGAGGCGGCCTATCGTGGCATTCATGTGATCAGCGATGAGGTTTACGATCACCTGATCTACGACGGCAAGGAGTACCCATCGGTGCTGTCGTGCTGCAGCGACCTGGATCACGTCATGGTGGTCAGCAGTTTCTCCAAGACGTACAGCATGGCCGGTATGCGTATCGGCTGGCTGATTGCCAGTCAGGCGGCGATCAAGAAGCTGCGGCGTTATCACATGTTCACCACCACTGTGGCCAACACGCCCTTCCAGTGGGCCGGGGTGGCAGCGCTACGCGGGGGCACCGAGTTTACCGACCATATGCTGGCGGAATACACCCGGCGCCGCGATCGGCTGGTAGAGCTGGTGGAACAGACGCCGCATCTCACTGGCTATAAACCCGAAGGCGCGTTCTATCTGTTCCCATCGTTGCCGGAAGGCGTCAATGGCACCAATGTGGCCTTGCGGCTGTTGAAGGAAACCGGGGTCTGTACCATTCCTGGCGAGACCTTCGGCAACAGTTGTAACAATGCGCTGCGTTTGAGTTATTCAACGTCGCTGGCGAATATCGAGGAGGCGTTCGAGCGCATCATTCCGTGGATGGCCAAGCAGGATTTTGGTTGAAACGGCGTTTTATCGTTTCAAACTGTGCGCTGTTCGACGAAAGCGCAGATTAAAACCAACCTTTCGTCCATACGGGTGTCCTACGAATGTGGCCGCAGTGGTTTTCACTGCGGTTGCTTCATTCAAAGGAGAACACGTAATGAACAATATCGTATATATCGTAGGCGCTGTGGTAATCGTTCTGGCCATTCTGTCGTTTCTCGGTTTTCGTTAATACCGCGAGGGGGCTTAGGCCCCTTTTCAGCCACAGTGGGTGTTGCGCCACGCCTAGCGCATACCCTCTGCCTCAAATAATTCCTTCCTTGCGCAACCGCAAAACCTCCTCCCTGTTGTAGCCCAGTTGCTGTAATAGCACGTCGTTGTGCTCGCCCAACGCGGGGCCGGTCCACTTCACATCGCCGGGTGTTTCTGTGAGTTTGGGGATAATGCCGGGCATCTTGAACGCCTTGCCGTCGGGCAGGGTGGCGCTGAGGAACATCTCGCGGGCTAGATACTGCGGATCACTGAACATGTCGGCGGCGGAGTAGATCTTGCTGGCCGGGACCTCGGCGCGGTTGAGTATCTCCAATACCTCGTGCTGAGTACGCCGCGCGGCCCAGCTGTCGATCAGCGCGTAGAGTTCGTCCCTCCGTGCGTCGCGCCCGGCGTTGTCCGCCAGGTCAGGGGCATCGGCCAAGTCGTCGCGGCCAATGGCACGCATGAAGCGCTGGAAGATGGCGTCGCCGTTAGCGCCAATCTGGACGGCCTTGCCGTCGTTACAGGTGTGAATGGAGGAGGGCGTAATGCCGGGCATGATGTTGCCGCTGCGTTCGCGTACAAAGCCCATGACGTCGAATTCCGGCACCATACTTTCCATCATCGCGAAGACCGCTTCGTACAGCGCGACATCCACCACCTGCCCCTTGCCTTGATTGACTTCGCGGTGACGTAACGCCATCAGTGCACCGATGACGCCCCAGAGCGCGGCGATGGAGTCGCCGATGGAAATGCCGGTACGTACTGGCGGGCGATCCTCAAACCCGGTGATGTAGCGCAGCCCGCCGACCGACTCGCCGACCGCGCCAAAGCCGGGTTGATCCTTGTAGGGGCCCGTCTGGCCAAAGCCGGATAGCCGTACCATCACCAGGCCCGGGTTCAGCGCGTGCAGCACGTCCCAACCCAGGCCCAATTTTTCCAGCGTGCCGGGTCGGAAGTTCTCGATCAGGACGTCGGCATCGGCGAGCAGCTGTTTGAGGATATTGATGCCCTCGGGCGCCTTCAGGTTCAGGGTAAGCGACTGCTTGTTGCGTGCCTGTACGAACCACCATAACGAGGTGCCTTCATACAGCTTGCGCCATTTGCGCAGCGGGTCGCCGCCGTTGGGTGACTCGACCTTGATGACCTCGGCCCCGAACTCGGCGCAGATACGGGCGGCGAAGGGGCCAGCGATCAGGGTGCCTAGTTCGACAACCTTCAGTCCTGCCAAGGGTTTGGCGGCGTCCATGCAATCTCCTGTTCAGTCGGGGCGGGTTGAACAGTGTAGGCGATTGCCGCCAGCGGGAAAATCGTCTTCAGGCAGCCTGCTGCAACGCCTTTATCAGTTCGGCCTTGCGCATGCTGGAGCGCCCCGGAATGGCCTTGGCCCGCGCTATTCTGCGCAGTTCGGCCACGGTTTCTTCCTGCAGAGACTGCTTGCGTGGTACTCCGCGGCGGCTGGCAGCGGCGCGCCGTGCCGAGCCTTCGCGCGACTGCCTCTTGGCCTTCGCGCTTTTCTGCTGGCCTGAGCCGCCGCGACGGTTGCCGCCGCCGGATTGCTTGTTCACGGTCGCCCAGGCGCGGGCTTTCGCCTCATCTTCAGAAACGCCTTCCTCGCGGTAGCTCTCTTCGATGTGTTCTGCCTTGCGTTTTTGCTTATCGGTGTACTTATCTTTGCTGCCACGGGACATGGGTTGCCTCCGGTCGCTGACGAAGTGTGAAGTTACCACTTGTTGGATGGCGAGCGGCAGCCTGGGTTCCGAACGAGGTCAGCTAATGGGGCGGCACGCGCTCAAGGGCAAGCGTGCTTGAGCCTCTTAGTCATGTATGGCATCAGCAAACTGGCCGATGGCGTCGACCACACGCTGAGCTTCGTCACGAATATCGAGCATTACCTCGCCCGCCTTGTTGGCCAGCGCCACGCCTTGTTCCGCCTTGCCCTGGCTGCCCGCCATGCCGTTCACCGCCTGCTGGGCCAATTCCATGTTCTGCTGCACCACGTCGTTGATCTCTACCGTGGCCTGGCTGGTACGCGCGGCCAGGTTGCGAACCTCGTCAGCCACTACGGCAAAACCGCGGCCTTGTTCGCCGGCTCGGGCTGCCTCGATGGCGGCGTTTAGTGCCAGCAAGTTGGTTTGCTCGGCAATGCCGCGAATGACGTGGACAATGCTGTTGATGCGCTCGGACTGGGTGCTCAGCGCGCCAACATGCGTTGCCACTGACTCCAGGTCGCTGGCAATGCCGCGTACTACCTCCACCGTCTGCTCGACGGCACTGGCGCCCTTGTTTGCACTTTCATCGGTTTCGGCGGCGATTTCAAAGGCTAGTTTGGCGGCGGCTGACTCGGCATGTCGGCTCTCTACCTGGGCCGTAATATCGCTGGCAAACTTGACCACTCCATATTGTTTGCCACTCGCATCATAGAGGGGGTTGTAAGTAGCGCGGAGCCAGACTTCACGACCGTCCTTGCTGAGACGCTTGAATCGGTCGGAAATAAACTCGCCGCTATTGAGGCGTTGCCAGAAACGGCGATAAGCCTCGCTGCCAGCCTCGTGCGGATCACAGAACATGCTGTGATGCTTGCCGCGTACGTCCTCCAGCCGATACCCCATCGTCTGCAGGAAATTGTCGTTGGCGTTGATGATCTCGCCGCTGTTGTTGAACTCGATCACCGCCATGGAGCGGTCGATCGCATTCAGCAGACTCTGATGCTCTTGCTCGGTCTGTACCTGTTTGGTGATGTCGGTGGCCAGTTTAATCACCCGGACGACCTGTCCCTCGACATCCTTTACAGGCAAATAACTGGCTTCCACCCAGACCTGGCGTCCGCCCTTGGCCAGACGCATGAAACGGTCGCTGAAGCTGTCGCCACTGGCCAGACGCTGCCAGAAGCGACTGTATTCGGCGCTGGCTAATAAATCGGGCGGGCAGAACAGCCGGTGATGCTGCCCGCGTATTTCGTCCAACTGATAGCCCATGCAGCTGAGGAAGGCGTGATTGGCGTCGATTACCTCACCAGCGGGGGTGAACTCAATCACTGCCAGGTTCTGCCGGATCGCAGCAAGGATCTGCTCATGCATGTGCAGGGCCGACTTGCATTCATCCAGTTCGTGGCGCAGACCTGATCCGAACATACTTGACCTCATAGACGGCGGGTTGGAGTAAAGAGCGCATTCCTGTGCTCATATGCAATAGATCGGCGTGACGATAGCTTTCTTGAGTTCACAATTGCTCATTCTAGCAGCGCTCAGCGGATGCGCGCGGGCCGCAAACTGCGCATACTGTTGCTCGAATTGGCTCAACCGATCCTGATCGCATTAACAAGGAGTGCCCCCTTTTGGCTACCAGTTTACTTGTACTGATTGACGATATTGCCTCTCTGCTGGATGACGTATCGCTGATGACCAAGGTTGCAGCAAAGAAGACTGCAGGTGTGCTGGGCGATGATCTTGCACTCAATGCGCAGCAGGTCACCGGCGTGAAGGCAGACCGTGAGTTACCCGTCGTCTGGGCGGTGGCCAAGGGCTCGTTCCGCAACAAGCTGATCCTCGTACCAGCGGCGTTGCTGATCAGTGCTGTGGCGCCTTGGCTGATTACCCCGATTCTCATGTTGGGTGGCGCCTTTCTCTGTTATGAAGGCGCCGAGAAGCTGGCGCACAAATTTTTGCACGACGCCAAGGCAGAGCACGCGCAAACGTTACAGAACCTGTCGGACGACCCCAAGGACGTGGTCGTCCGCGAAAAGGCCAAAATTGCCGGGGCGGTGCGTACCGATCTTATCTTGTCTGCTGAAATCATCGCGATCACCTTGGGAACCGTAGCGCAGGCGGAGTTTATGCAGCAGGTGATTGTGGTCTCGGGGATTGCGCTGGTGATGACGGCAGGGGTGTACGGGCTGGTCGCCGGTATCGTCAAGCTGGACGATGCAGGTCTGGCGCTGACCCGGCAAGCCAGTGCGGCAGCGCAGAAACTGGGCGCCGGTATTCTCTGGTTTGCGCCTTGGCTGATGCGCACCTTGTCGGTCGTGGGTACCGCAGCCATGTTCATGGTGGGCGGGGGGATTCTCGCCCATGGCGTGGGTGTGGTTCACCACTGGATTGAACACAGCGCGGCTTCGGCGACCGACCTGCCCTTTGTGGGGACGGTGCTGGGCGGCTTGTTGCCGACGCTGATGAACGCGGGGATCGGCATCGTCGCCGGGGTGGTGATACTCGGTTTGATTACTCTGATTGGCCGCCTGCGGCGCGGTTAACCTCCAGTGCAGACGTATGGGCGTGCGTGGTCACGTCGCTGGCCAGGCGATACTGATTGTTGCCGCTGCGCTTGGCTGCGTACATGGCCAGGTCTGCGGCGTGAATCAGTTTGTCCAGTGTCAGCGCATGGTCCGGAAACATCGCAACGCCGAGGCTAGCGCCTATACGATGCTGCCGACCTTCCACTAATACTGGCGCCGCCAGCTCGGTAAACAGCTTTTCACAGAGAGCATGGGCTTCATCGTTAAGACGAAGCTGCTGCGACAGGCCCTCCATCAGTATCACAAACTCGTCGCCGCCTAGACGCGCCACCATGTCGCTGGCGCGCAGTGCGGTGCGCAGACGCTTGGCCACGGTTATCAGCACCTGGTCGCCAGTGGCATGGCCATGCTGGTCGTTGATGTACTTGAAGTTGTTCAGGTCCATGAACACCAGCGCCACGCGGCTCTGTTGCTTGTGCGCCAGGGTGAGCGCTTGCTGCAGCTGCTGCTCCAGCGCCACGCGGTTGGGCAGCCCGGTCAAGGCGTCATGATGGGCTAACTGCTCCAGCGCACGGGTTGAGCGCTTGTCTTCGGTGATATCGCGTACCACCCCCATCATCTTGAACGGCTTGCCCTGCGCATTGCTGATCACATTCCCGGTCTCGCGTAGCCAGTGCACGCTGCCATCGGGCCAAACCACCCGGTACTCTTCGTCATGGTTCTGGCCGGTTTCGATGCAGCGTCGCTCACCCTCGAGTACGCGCTCCTGGTCGTCCGGATGCACACTGTCACAGAACAGCTGGTAGCTGGGTACTACCTCCCCTGGCTGGTAGCCGAACATGCCGTAGATGGCTTCTGACCAGTACAGTCGATCGGTACCGATATCCCAATCCCAGGTGCCGATCTGGGCAAAGTACTGGCTACGCTTGAGCCGCTCCATTGCTTCGTTGCTGGCTTGGTGTGCCGGGTCGGGATGAATCAGTATTACCGCGGTGCGCCGGGTAACGTCCGGCAGGCGTGTTATATCAACTTGCTGGCGCTCGCCCTGTGGGCTCTGCGCCAGGGTTTCCTGGCGCTGCATTGGCGCAGGCAAGGTGTCCAGCATGGGCAGGAAGCGACTGAGAGGGCTGCCGGTCAATGACTGGCGACGACAGTTGAGCAGCTTGGCTGCGGCCGGGTTATGCCAGATGACGTTGCGCTTTGCGTCGAGCATCAGCATGCCATTGGGCGACATGTCGAGTAGCGCGCGGTAGCGTTTCAGTTGGCGCCGCGCATGCAGAATCCAGCCGGTAGCGCCAAGGGCTATCAACACTGCGCAGGCAATCAAAAACAGGTTCATTGGAAGACGTCGTTTCGCTGTGCTTCAACCCAGTATACCCATGAACCGGGGCGTCGCGATCAAATACTGGCTTTTTGGTATCGCTCGCGCGACGGCTGAACCTTGAGTGCTAAGGTTACTCTGACTACCCAGTAGCAATGGTAAAAGGGATATAAACATGGCCTGGACGCAGGAAACGCTGACGGTTATTGGTAATACGCTGCTGGACGAATTCTCCGACCTGGCGGACATCGAGCAGGGCACGCGCATTACCTTGCGCCTGGTGCTCGCCGTGCTGCTGGGTGGCTTGCTTGGCCTGGAGCGCGAGCAGCAAGGCAAGGAGGCTGGTGTGCGCACCCACATGCTGGTGTCGCTGGGTGCGGCGCTGTTTGTGCTGGTGCCGGATATCGCCGGCGCCATGGATGATGCCATGAGCCGCGTTATTCAAGGCGTTGTGGCGGGTGTTGGCTTTCTCGGCGCGGGGACGATTCTGAAGCGCAACGGAAACGATGAGGTCAAGGGGCTTACGACGGCGGCAGGTATCTGGCTCACCGCCGCGATCGGCGTCACCATCGGCCTTGGTCACGAGGCGACAGCCCTGTTGGCAGCCGGAATGGCGTTTATCATCCTGCATCTGGTGCCGCTGTTAATTAAGCGTCCCTCCGCGCCTGATGACCAGTAGCGGATTCTTTCGTCAGTCGCTCTGGCTCAGCTAGCAGTTGGGTTACACTGCTGCCCTATTCGATTCAGGAAGCTCTTTCCATGGCGCAGCAGGCAACTCCCTACAAGGTTCAGCTCAATATCACCGATACCGATTTGGGCGTGTATGAAAACGTCCGCATGACCGTGGCGCGCCACCCTTCGGAGACCGAGCAGCGATTGGCCACGCGTATTTTGGCCTACGCACTGTGGTATCAGGAGCGGCTGGCCTTCGGCCGTGGGCTCTCTGATGTGGATGAGGCAGCACTGTGGCACAAAAGCCTGGACGATCGAATTGAACACTGGATTGAAGTCGGACAGCCGGACTCGGAACGGCTGATCTGGTGCTCGCGCCGCGCCGAAAAAGTCTCATTGCTGGCCTATGGCAACACCAAGGTCTGGGCAACCAAACAGTTGCCTGCGGTCGCTGGCCTGAAGAACCTGAACATCGCCGCGTTGCCGGTTGAAGAGCTGGATGCGCTGGCCGAGAACATGGTGCGCACCATCGACTGGGGCGTGATGATCAGCGACGGGGTGCTCTACGTGAGTGATGGCGAAGCGCAGCACGAGCTGGCGCTTGAGTGGCTGCTGGGTGAGCGCTGAGCTGTATGTTGATTGAGCCCCGCCCGTGTCCTGAACAACTGCCTGATCTGGGTGGTCTTCCTCCCTTGCTGACCCGGCTCTACGCCGCCCGGGGCGTCGCCCATGCCGGCGAGCTCGATCGCCGTTTACAGGCGTTGCTGCCCTATCAACAGCTGCGCGGTATCGATGCTGCGGTTCAGGTATTGCAAACAGCGTTGGTTGAGCGCCAGTCCATTCTGATTGTCGGTGATTTTGACGCTGATGGCGCCACCGCAAGCAGTGTCGCGGTGCTGGCGCTGCGTGCGCTTGGCGCTGCCAGTGTTGATTATCTGGTACCCAATCGCTTTGAGTATGGCTACGGCCTGACCCCGGAAATTGTCGCTGTTGCGCTGGAGCGCAAGCCGGATCTGTTGGTGACCGTAGATAACGGTATTTCCAGTATCGAAGGTGTGGCCGCGGCGAAAGCGGCGGGACTGCAGGTTGTTGTGACGGATCACCATTTGCCTGGCGAGCAATTGCCACAGGCTGATGCCATCGTCAATCCGAGCCAGCCCGGATGCGGCTTTCCCAGCAAGGCGATGGCCGGGGTTGGGGTGATCTTCTACGTGATGCTGGCGCTGCGCGCGGCCTTGCGTGACAGGGGCTGGTTTGGCGGCGGGGGTGAACCGAATCTGGCGGAGTTGCTGGACTTGGTTGCCCTGGGCACCGTGGCGGATGTGGTGCCACTGGATGCGAATAACCGCATCCTGGTGCATCAGGGGCTAGCCCGGATTCGCGCCGGACGCTGCCGACCGGGTATTCGCGCCTTGCTGGAAGTCGCTGGGCGCGCCGCGGATAAACTGGTCTCTACCGATCTGGGTTTTATCGTTGGCCCGCGTTTGAATGCGGCTGGGCGGCTGGATGACATGAGTTTGGGGATTGAGTGCCTGCTGACGGAAGACGAGGGGCTGGCGCTGGATATGGCGCGTGAACTCGACGGCCTCAATCGGGACCGCAAGAGCATCGAGCGGGAGATGCAACAACAGGCGTTGCAAACCCTTGATGCCATGCAGTTGGATGAGGCTGATCTGCCCTTTGGGCTGTGCCTGTTTGACGCCGAGTGGCACCAGGGTGTTATCGGCATTCTGGCGTCCCGTCTGAAGGACCGCTTTCACCGCCCGGTCATCGCTTTCGCCGATGCTGGCGGGGGGCAGATCAAGGGCTCCGCGCGCTCGGTCGCGGGCCTGCACATTCGCGATGCGCTGGATGCAGTCGCGGCACAGCACCCGCAGCTCATCAGCAAATTTGGTGGTCACGCCATGGCGGCCGGTTTGTCGCTGGCTGTCGAGCATTTCGACGCTTTCCGCCAGGCCTTTGATACCGAGGTGCGACGCCAGTTGAGCGCGGCTGATCTGACCGGTCGGTTGCTGTCCGACGGCGACCTGCAGGGCCACGAGCTTTGCATGCAGACCGCAGGGCAATTACGCGAGGCTGGTCCCTGGGGGCAGCACTTTCCTGAGCCTCTGTTCAATGGCGATTTCAAACTGGTGCAGCAGCGCCTTGTGGGTGAGCGTCATCTCAAAATGCTATTACAGTTGCCGGGCGGCAGCGACTTGTACGATGCTATTGCCTTCAACATCGATTTGCAGTGCTGGCCCAATCCGCACGCTACCTCGGTTCGTGTAGCTTATACCTTGGATATCAATGAGTTCCGGGGGCGCCAGAGCCTGCAACTGATGGTGCGCCATGTCGAAGCATTGGCCGATACCTAAATGGGTATACTTCTCAATAGGGGGATTGACGCCTAGCCTGCTTTCCGCTTTGATGATGGTACAAAAATGCCAAGTGCGTCACGGTTTGGTGCCTAGTCTGACTGTGGCACATGAAAAAACGCACGTTCAAGGAAGTCTCGGGTGCCGGACCTCAAACAACAATTGGTTACGATGCAGCGCAGTCTTGGGCTGGGCCATGACGACATTCGTCAGCGCCTGCGGCTGCTGCTGATCAATGAGGCTGGTTTGCCGGCGCTACACGCCCACCTGCGGCAGCTGGATGCGCTGCATATTGATTGCGTTCAGGCTCTCTTCGCCCATCTTGATGGGTTCGAACCACCGGCGCAGAAGCTGCGCGAACCACAGCGTCTGCAGTATCTCAAAGCGCAGCAGCAGCGCTACTTCAGTCAGATGCTGCGTGGCCCCTACGATCTGCAATATGCCCGGTTGCGCTTGCTGGTCGGTCTGACCCATCAGCGCCATGGTCTTGACCTGAAATGGTATCTCGGCGCCTTCCACTTTTACCTCGATTACATGCACGCCGCCATTCGTCGTACTTGGGCTGAGCAGCCAGCGGTGGCCGAGCAGCTTTACGCCAGCTTGCTCAAGGCGGCGTTTTTTGACATCGCGCTGACCGTGGATAGCTACGCCAGCGCCGACAAGATGGCAATGCAGGACAGCCAGGATCGCTATTCCAGAGCGTTGCGCGGGGCTAACGATGGCATCTGGGAGTGGCATGTGGATGATGATCGTCTGCATCTATCCGAGCGTTGGCTGGCGATGTTGGGCCTCGATAGTCAGCGTGCCCCGGTTACTTTGCAGCAGTGGGCCATGCTCATGCCGGAGGCGCAGCGCCTGGGCTTTCGTTCGGCCGTGCAGGCGCACCTGGAGGGACGCCAGGCCTTTCTTCATCTGGAGTGCCAGTTGCGTGATAGTTGGGGGCAACTGGTCTGGGTGCTGATCCGTGGTGTAGTCAGTACTGACGTGTATGGTCAGCGGTTGCTGGCGGGATCGCAGACAGATATTGGTCAACGCAAGCAGGCCGAGCAGGAGTTGGCGCACGCTACGCTGCACGACAGTCTAACCGGTCTGCCTAACCGGCAAAGTGCCAGCCAGCTGATTGCGCAGGCCTTACAGCGCCAAGCCAAGCCGGGTGCGCGGCATGCCGCCGTGCTGTTCATTGACCTGGACCGCTTCAAACTGATTAATGACAGTCTGGGCCACCAGGCGGGAGATCAGGTGCTGATTCAGGTGGCCAAGCGCATCGAGCGCTGCCTGCGTCCCGGTGATCACCTGTGTCGTTTTGGCGGGGATGAGTTTGTTGTGCTGCTGGATGACATGGCGCTGGCGCATGATGCCGAGCTGGTGGCCAAACGTATCATGCACGCCTTGCACTATCCGATTATTGCCGGTTCACGCCGTCTCAGCGTCAGTGTCAGCATTGGCGTGGCTCCGCTGAAGGGCGAAGGCGAGCAGCAAGATGCGCTGCGCGAAGCCGATCTTGCGCTGTATCGGGCCAAGGCTTTTGGCAAGGCGCAGCTGGCGCTTTATAACGACAGTCTGCAAGAAGAAGTGCATCAGCGCCTTAACCTGGAGAACGCGCTGAGCGAGGCGCTGGCGCGTCAGCAGTTTGAACTTTATTACCAGCCAATTGTGCAGGTATCGGCGGGGCGTTCGCATGTAGTGGGCGTCGAGGCGTTGCTGCGCTGGTGGCAGGGCGAGCGCCTGGTGCCGCCGGATGAGTTTATTCCTGCGTTGGAAGAAACGGGTGAGATTGTCGAAGTGGGTGACTGGGTGTTACAACAGGCCTGCACCCAGGTGCAACACTGGCAGCAGAACGGCCTGCCGGGGTTGCGCTGCTCGGTAAACCTGTCCAGTCGGCAGCTGCAGGAAGAGGGCTTTGCTCAGCGGGTTGCGAGCATATTGCAGCAAACCGGTTTGCCAGCTGCCAGCTTGGTGCTGGAAATTACCGAAAGTCTGCTGATGCGAGATGTCCCCGATACCCTCGCTACGCTGCGTGAACTGGAAAGCATGGGCGTGCGCATTGCATTGGACGACTTCGGTACCGGATTCTCTTCCCTGGGCTACCTGCATCGCTATCCCCTGCACATCATCAAGGTTGATAAGAGCTTTATTACCAAGGCACCGGATGACGACCGTCTCAAGGCCATCAGCCGGGCCATTATCGGCCTGGGGCGGGGCCTGGAAATGGACGTGATCGCTGAGGGTATTGAAACCCCGGAGCAGATGGACTTTCTGCATACCGAAGGCTGCAACTTCGTGCAGGGATACTGGTTCAGTCGCCCTCAGTCAGCGAGCATGATTCACCCGGTGCTGGTAAAGCTGTCAGCGGTGGCTTATGACGCCTCGCCGGCTGAAGAGGTGCTGCTTGGCTGAACGCTGCTATAGTCAGTAATCATTGATCAGAGGTGATTCATGCGACATTGGCTACTGGCGTTCACGGCGGGATTTCTGGCGGTTCTGTGTTTTCATCAGGTTGCTCTGGGGCTGCTGCATTCGGCTGGCATTGTGCCCTTTGCGCCATTTTCGTTGGCAGCCACCGCGCCGCTTGGCGTTCCGGCGGTGCTGTCGGCCAGCTTTTGGGGCGGGCTTTGGGGGCTGGTGCTAGTGTGGGTACTGGCTCGCCTGGGTAGTCAGCTGGTCTGGTTGAAGGCTGCGCTATTCGGAGGTATCGCTCTGACGGTGGTGGCGCTATTGGTGGTGTTCCCCCTTAAGGGCTATGGCTTCAACTTGGCGCAGTTACCCGCGCGTTTCATCATCGGTTTTATCCTCAATGGCTTCTGGGGCGTTGGCACACTGGTGTTTCTGCGCTGTTTCGGGCGATAACTTTTCTCAGGCATTGTGCCGAGCCTTGGTGAAAACGGTGGGCACAGTTCCTCCTTTATCACGCTAAATGTCTCTCATACTGGTCTTTCGGACTCACGTGGGCGGCATTTTTTGCATGCGTAATGGATAAGCAAAGCGCCGCCGGCTAATTGTGTTATAACGCCGCGGCTCTGTGCGGGCCACGGCCATTTCCGCTCGTGTGGCACGGGCTGGCCTATGCTGTTGGCAAAGGGCGGGCTTCGAAGCCATCTCTGACCCGAGTGCTTGGCAACCGATGCTGTCGGGTTGTTGAACAATGATTGGAGGAACTATGTGGATCAGAAACAGCAGTATTGGCCTGAGAGCCGCTGCGTGCTTTGCCGTTCTCGCCCTTTTAATGATTATGCTCGGCGTAATGTCATTGGTTCAGATGCAGCGTATGGACCAGATGGCCAAACAGGTAGATGAGAACTGGTTGCCTGCGATTGTTGAAACCAATGACATGGGGCTCGCCAGTGCGCGGGTGCGTGCTCTGACGTTGCGCGCAATGACGCTCAGCAGCACTGAGCTTGCCGATACACTGCAGCGTGTGCAGAGCGCCGAAAGCGAGATGCTGGCTGCTGAGCAACGCTACGAAGCGCTAATTGCTTCGGAGCAGGAGCGCATGGCGTATGAACAGTTCAAGGCCGCTTCTGAGCGTTACATGAGCCAGCAGCGCCTGGTCGTCGGCTTGGTCGAAGCGGGTCGACAGGAAGAGGCCGAGGCTGCGGTCACTGGTGGGTTGAATCAGTATGCCGACGAGATGATGTTGCAGCTGAGGCATCTCACTGAGCTCAATCAGCAGGGTGCCGCCGCCGCTGCCAAGGCGACTGACGAGGGCTACAAACGCGGTTTGATGATAGTGGTGGGCCTGTCGCTCACCGCCTTGCTGTTGACTGTGGGTCTGGCGCTGCTACTAACGCGTAGCATCGTTCGCCCGCTGGCTGAAGCGCTGGGCGTTGCCAGGGTGATTGCCGCTGGCGATTTGACTCAGCGCTTCGATATCGCAGGTCGCGATGAGCCAGCGCAGCTGTTAAGCGCGCTGCGCGACATGCAGCGCAGCCTTAGTGAGACCATTCAGGGCATCAGTAACTCTTCGACGCAGCTGGCATCGGCTGCTGAAGAGCTGAATGCGGTCACCGAAGATGCTACCCGTGGCTTGCGTCAGCAGAACCATGAGATGGAGCAGGCGGCAACGGCGGTAAACGAAATGACCGCAGCCGTAGAAGAAGTTGCACGCAATGCGGTAAGTACCTCCGAAGCTTCCCGCGAGACCGATCATAATGCTCGTGATGGCGGTGAAAAGGTACGTCAGACGGTGGCCTCCATCAACGCTCTAGCTGGAGACGTGACTGCGACCGCCGACAGCGTTGAAGGGCTGGCTAAGGATGTCCACAACATTTCCCAGGTTCTAGATGTCATTCGCGCGGTGGCGGAGCAGACTAACCTGCTGGCGCTGAATGCGGCCATCGAAGCGGCGAGGGCCGGCGAGCAGGGGCGTGGTTTTGCCGTGGTGGCTGACGAGGTGCGGGCTCTAGCGCACCGCACACAGCAGTCGACAGAGGAAATCGAGCGCATGATTTCGGTGGTGCAGCAGGGCGCTGCCGGTGCGGTCACCGCGATGCAGAAGAGCATGGGGCAGGCTAATGACACCTTGGGGCTGGCACAAGCGGCGGGTGAGGCACTGGAAGACATCACTCGCGCTGTGGGTTCTATCAACGAGCGCAATATGGTGATTGCCAGTGCTTCCGAAGAGCAGGCTCAGGTCGCTCGAGAGGTGGACCGCAATCTCGTTAATATTCGTGATCTGTCGATGCAGACCGCCGCCGGTGCCGAGCAGACCAATACGGCGAGCCAGGAGCTTTCGCGTCTGGCCGTGACCTTGAGCCAGCTGGTTGCCCGCTTCAAGCTATAGTACCCAGGTAGCTAGTGTTCCCAGGCCGGCGCGTGCTGGCCTGAGGGCTGTACGATGCGGCCCGAGTGAGTGTGGCGTGCTTGTGCAACAGGCAAGCAGACGCTGCACTCAGCGGCCGATTTCCGCTACAATGGCGGCTTTTTCCTGCCGGGACGAGTCAACATGGAAATCAATCCGATTCTGAACACCATCAAAGATCTGCGTAGTCGCTCCGAAACCATTCGGGGGTATCTTTGACTACGATCAAAAGCACGAACGGCTGATCGAAGTAGAGCGCGAACTGGAAGACCCCAGCGTCTGGAACGAACCCGAGCGGGCACAGAGCCTGGGCCGCGAGCGCGCGCAGCTGGCGCAGATCGTGGAAACCCTGGATCAGATGAGCAGCGGCCTAGCCGACGCCTCGGACCTGCTGGAAATGGCAGCCGAAGAAGAAGACCAGGGCGCCGTGGATGATGTGGTGGTCGAGCTGGAGCGTCTACAGGTCGCACTGGAGAAGCTGGAGTTCCGTCGCATGTTCAGCGGCGAGATGGATGCCAGCAACTGCTATCTGGATATTCAGGCCGGTTCCGGCGGCACCGAAGCGCAGGACTGGGCCAATATGCTGCTGCGTATGTACCTGCGCTGGGCCGATCAGCGCGGTTTTGAGACCGAGATCGTCGAGCTCTCCGAAGGTGAAGTGGCCGGCATCAAGAGTGCCACCGTGCACATCAAGGGCGAATACGCCTTTGGCTGGTTGCGCACCGAAATTGGCGTACACCGCCTAGTGCGCAAGAGCCCCTACGATTCAGGTAACCGCCGGCACACCTCGTTTTCCGCCGTGTTTGCCGCGCCGGAAATCGATGATGACATCGAAATCGATATCAACCCCTCGGATCTGCGCGTAGACACCTACCGCTCCTCCGGCGCTGGTGGTCAGCACGTTAACACCACCGATTCGGCCGTACGTATCACCCACGTGCCGACCAATACCGTGGTTAGCTGTCAGAACCAGCGCTCCCAGCATGCCAACCGCGATACCGCGATGAAGATGCTCCGGGCCAAGTTGTACGAGCTGGAAATGATGAAGCGCAACGAAGCAGCGCAGGCTCTGGAAGACACCAAATCCGATATCGGCTGGGGCCACCAGATTCGCTCCTACGTGCTGGACCAGTCGCGCATCAAGGATTTGCGTACCGGCATCGAGAACAGCAACTGCAATGCGGTGCTGGACGGCGATCTGGACGAGTTTATCGAAGCCAGTCTGAAGCAGGGCCTGTAGTCGTCGCGCGTAACGTCTTCGCGGCCAACCTATTGAATTGATTTTCCGGGATTTCACCGACATGACCGATCAGCAGCAAGACCCGCAAGCGCAACACGAGGAAGAAAACCAGCTCATCGCACTGCGCAAAGCCAAACTGGCCGCCGCACGTGAGAAGGGTGCGGTCTTCCCCAATGATTTTCGTCCCGACAGCTACTGCGGCGAGCTGCAAAAGACTTATGCCAACAAGAGCAAGGAAGAGCTGGCCGAAAGCGCTATACCGGTAAAAATCGCTGGCCGCATCATGCTCAACCGTGGCGCCTTTATTGTGCTGCAGGACATGAGCGGGCGCCTGCAGGTGTATGTGGACCGCAAGGGGCTGCCGGCGGAGACGCTGGAAGACATCAAACACTGGGACTTGGGCGACATCATTGCCGCCGAGGGCACCCTGGCGCGTTCCGGCAAAGGCGACCTGTACGTGCACATGACGGCGGTCACACTGCTGACCAAATCGCTGCGCCCCTTGCCCGACAAGCATCACGGCTTGACCGACACCGAGCAGCGCTATCGTCAGCGCTATGTCGATCTGATCGTCAATGAAGATACGCGCAACACCTTCATGGTGCGCTCCAAGGTCATCGGCCATATCCGCAAGTTCCTCAACGAGCGCAACTTCCTCGAAGTGGAAACACCGATGCTGCAAACCATTCCGGGTGGCGCCGCGGCCAAGCCGTTCGAGACGCATCACAACGCGCTGGACCTGCCCATGTTCCTGCGGATTGCCCCTGAGCTGTATCTCAAGCGCCTGGTGGTTGGTGGCTTTGAGCGGGTGTTCGAGATCAACCGCAACTTCCGCAACGAGGGCGTTTCGACCCGTCACAACCCCGAATTCACCATGTTGGAGTTCTATCAGGCCTACGCCGATTACGAAGACAACATGGACCTGACCGAAGAGCTGTTCCGCGAGTTGGCGCAGTTGGTTCTTGGCAGCACCGATGTGCCTTACCAGGGCAAGGTGTTCCACTTCGGCGAGCCCTTTGCGCGCTTGTCGGTATTCGATTCCATCCTCAAGTACAACGACGACATCAGCGCTGCCGACCTGCGCGATCTGGACAAGGCACGCGCCATCGCCAAGCAAGCCGGTGCCGACGTGAAAGGCTTCGAAGGTCTGGGCAAGCTGCAGACCATGATCTTTGAAGAACTGGTAGAGCACCGTCTGGAGCAGCCGACCTTCATCACGCGCTATCCATTCGAAGTGTCGCCGCTTGCCCGCCGCAGCGACGACGACCCGAGTGTGACCGACCGTTTCGAGCTGTTCATCGGTGGTCGTGAAATCGCCAATGCCTACTCGGAGCTTAACGACGCGGAAGACCAGGCCGAGCGCTTCCACGCCCAGGTCAAGGACAAAGACGCAGGCGACGACGAAGCCATGCACTTTGATGCCGACTTCGTTCGCGCGCTGGAGTTCGGCATGCCGCCGACCGCAGGTGAGGGCATCGGTATCGACCGTCTGGTGATGCTGCTGACCGATGCGCCTTCGATCCGAGATGTGATTCTGTTTCCGCATATGCGTCCGGAAGCGGTTTAACCACGTCAGCGGCAAGCTGTACGCGGCATTTGCCCGCGCACGGAGTTGAGGCGTGTTCGTTGTTCCCGGCAGCGGGCAAGGCTGTCAGAATGTGGGAACCGCTTGTAGCTTGGTACTTGCAGCATACAGTTGCGTTCGAAGGGAGCCGTCGTGAAACAGAACGAACAGTATCAACTGGTTATTCGTAGTCTTTCGGATCGCATTGTCGAGGCCCAAGCACCGATTCGGGTGCTGGATGCCATCAAGTGGGATGACAGTGTTCGCGACGCTTTTTTTCAGAAGCGCTGCAAGGCTCTGCCGGATATCACGGCCGATTACTACGCCCAGCGGCCGTTGGGGTATAGCCCCGGCGAGTTGCGCCAGGTGTTCCAAGATATCGAGCGTGACATTACTCGACAGCTTGGTACATTCAACCCTGTTGGGCAGATCATGCGGCGCATGTGTCGTGAATACCGCATGGTGATTCGCATGCTCGAAGCGCGCGGTAATCCGGATTTCGGCCTGATCTCGCAGGAGCTGTACGGTGCTGCCTCTGATGCATTTCACGCCGGTGATCCGACGCTGACTGACCTTGGCATTGCTTTGAGCGAATCCTTGAGCAACATCGCGCGCACCGAAATCGCCCGCGAACCCAAGACGATTGCTGCGCCCGAGGCGGTGGAGATCCTGCAGGCGCGCATGAACGACGCCTTCCCTGATGACCAGGCTGTGCGGGTGTTCGAGTCGGATGGCATCGTGGCAGATGCCGCCGCGGGTGCCGATTACATCAAGATTCGCAGTGACGCCAAGTTCAATCAGCGCGATCTGAACATTCTTGCGGTGCACGAGGGTATGGTGCACGTGGCGACCAGTCTGAACGGCCAGCATCAACCGATATGTACGTTCCTGGCCAAGGGCCCGCCTTCTTCTACCGTAACCCAGGAAGGCCTGGCGATTCTGATGGAGGTGCTGACCTTTGCCTCTTACCCTGCGCGCCTGCGCAAGTTGACCGGTCGCACTCGCGCCATTCAGATTGCCGAAACCGGCGGCGACTTCATGGATGTGTTCCAGTTCTACCGCGACGAGGGTTATTCGCGTGAGGACGGTTACAACAACGCCAGTCGCGTATTTCGTGGCTCCAGCAGTACCGGTTTGCCGTTTACCAAAGATCTGGTGTACCTCAAAGGTTTTATCCTCACTTACAACTACATCCAACTGGCAGTGCGCAAGGGCAAGTTGCAGCAGATTCCGCTACTGTTCTGCGGCAAGACCACGCTGGAGGATATGCGTACCTTGAACCAACTGGTAGAGGAAGGTCTGGTGGTACCGCCACGCTACCTGCCCGCGCCCTTTGCCGACCTGAATGCCCTGAGTGCCTGGATGTGTTTTTCCGGGTTCCTGAACAACCTGAGTCTTGAGCGAGTCGAAGCTGACTACGCGAATATCCTGTAACTGGAGCTGTTGATGTCGGAGTCCCGTGAAGTAAACAAGTTGCCGTTGATTCTCACCGCGATGGCTAGCATCTTTTTCACCGTAGTGGTGCTGCACTTGTACGGCTATCTGAATTTTGCCAAGCCGGAAGAGGGCTTGGAGTTGGAGGATTACCGTCTGGTGACCGTGGGCTCCGAAGACGCCGGCCAGCTGCGCAGCAATCCCGCCAAGCACGAGGCCGAATGCGTCGACGGCATTCTGGTGCTGCACGCCAGTCATATGAACGGCCTGGCCGGTGTTCTCAAGGACAGCCGTGACCGCGTGGTGCGCTGTATAGAGCAGACAGTCCCGGCGGCGCAGTAAGCATGGCTGAGCGACGCATTGATCTTGAGCCGAGTTGGTTGGCGGCGCTGGAGGGTGAGTTCGAGCAGCCGTATATGCAGTCGCTGCGCGCGTTTTTGCAGGCGGAGAAAGCCGCTGGCAAGCAGATCTACCCGCCGGGCCCGCTGATCTTCAACGCGCTGAATTCAACGCCGCTCGACAAGGTCAAGGTAGTGATTCTTGGTCAGGACCCTTACCACGGCCCGGGGCAGGCGCATGGCCTGAGCTTTTCCGTGCCGCCGGGCGTGCGCCAGCCGCCCTCATTGAAGAACATGCTGAAGGAGCTGGAGCGCGACCTAGGCTTGCCGATACCGGCCCATGGCTGTTTGCAGTCCTGGGCGGAGCAGGGGGTGCTGCTGCTGAACTCGGTGCTCACTGTAGAGCAAGCCAACGCGGGTGCGCATGCCAACCGCGGGTGGGAGGTTTTTACCTCTAAAGTGATCGAGGTAATCAATCACCATCACAGTCATTGCGTGTTCATGCTCTGGGGCAGCTATGCGCAGCGCAAGGGCCAGCAGATAGACGCCGAGCGGCACTGCATCCTCAAATCGGTGCATCCTTCGCCGCTGTCGGCGCATCGCGGTTTTATCGGCAATGGACACTTTTCTGCTGCCAATGACTATCTTGTAGAACACGGCATGACGCCTGTGGACTGGCGCCTGCCTGCTGTCGAATAACCTGTCTGGTTCGTTCTGGAGGTGTTATGGAACACGCACTGCAACCCTATACCGCTTTGGTCCCGCGTACCGACAAGCTGGTGGTGCAAAAGGTCGGCCACACCGCGCTGGTGACCATCGACAATCCGCCGGCCAACACCTGGGATAGCGATACGCTGCACGGTCTGCCCGAGCTGGTCAGGCACCTGGCTAGAGACAGCGAGATTTACGCGTTGGTTATTACCGGTCGTGGAGAGAGGTTCTTCTCCGCTGGCGCCGATCTCAAGCTTTTTGCCGACGGAGATGCAGCCCGAGCCCGTGAGCTGTCGCGACTTTTTGGGGAGGCCTTCGAGGCGCTGCGCGATTTTCCCGGTGTATCCATTGCGGCGATCAACGGTTACGCCATGGGTGGCGGCCTTGAGTGTGCCCTGGCCTGCGATGTGCGTATTGCCGAACGCCAGGCTGTGATGTGCCTGCCCGAGACCAGTGTTGGCCTCTTGCCTTGCGCAGGCGGCACCCAGGCCCTCGCCTGGTTGGTCGGCGAAGGTTGGGCCAAGCGCATGATTCTGTGTGGCGAGCGGGTCGACGGCGTGCGGGCCGAGAGGATTGGTCTGGTGGAAGAGTGTGTTGAGCAGGGCCAGGCGCTAGGCGCGGCCCTGCACTTGGCGGCTCGGGTAAGTCGGCAGAGCCCCACTGCAGTGCGCTATTGCAAGGAGCTGATTCAGGGGGCCAGACAGCAGCCAATGAACAGTATGCTGCCGCGTGAACGTGAGCGTTTTGTGGATCTTTTTGCGCTGGAGGATACCCGCGAAGGGGTGGATGCATTTCTCAACAAGCGCCCGCCGCAATGGACGGGCAAATAGCGGTGCTGCTGGGAGACTAGCCCAGCAGCTGCATGGCGGCTTCCATTTCCGCTGACAGGTCTTCGTCCTCTTGCTCCTCGGTCGGGTTGAGACCGAGCTTGGCAAAGGACGAGATGGTGCTCCAGTCCATCTGCGCATAAGGATGCGCGCTGCCGGCCAGTGACTGAAGTACCGCGACCTGTACCACGTCAGCGTAATCCACCGCGCTGGAATCTCGAGCGAAGTTCAGATGTTCCGTCGGCACGTGTCGCAGTGGCTCGGGAAAGTCCCAAGCCTGGAGAATGCGATCACCCAGTACCGGATGGATTTTCTCGATCACCAGATTGAGGCTGATGGAATCGCGCAGTAGTTGATTATTCTCTTCGGCGTAACTCAGAATTGGCAGTACGCCGATCTGATGCACCAGGCCCGCCAGCGTGGCCTGATCCGGCTTGAGGCGTGTGTAGTGACGGCAAAGCACGTGGCTGATGCCGGCCACTTCGGTGCTGCGATTCCATACCTCGCGCATCTTGCGATCAATCACGTCAGAAGTAGCCTGAAACATCTGCGACATGGCCAGCCCGGTGGCGAGGTTGGCGGTGTAGGTGATGCCCATGCGATTGACGGCCATCGACAGATCGGTGATTTCCTGCCGGCTGCGTAGCAACGGGCTATTGACCACTTTGATCAGGCGCGCGCTGAGCGCCGCATCGGTGCTGATTTCTTTTACCAGATGCGGGATGCTGACATCCGGGTCCTCTGCCGCTTCGCGCACGCGCAGCGCCACTTCCGGAAGGGTTGGCAGTACCAGTTGGTCTTTTTCAATCGCCTGGATCAGCTCTTCTTGTACGCGTTGTGCCAGATCTGTCATGGGTAGTCCCTTGGTGATTGCTACTGCGCAGCCTCTTCAGTGGCTGCCATTTCCGAGTCGTAAGGCAGGTCGCCCAGGGTAAGTAGTGGCCCTTGGCCATTTCCTGCGCTCAATGTCGCTAATTGTGCCGCATCCTTCTGCAACACGGCCAGCATTTCTACCAGTTTCCGCCCGTTGGCAGCGAGTACCACCTCACCAACGCTTTTGCCGCTATCGCGATCAACAATCGGGGTGCCTGGATCGGGGGCGACGTCACCAGCCAGCAGCAGGCGATACATTCGGCGCTTCAGTTTGCCGAGATACTGCATGCGGGCGACAATTTCCTGGCCGGTGTAGCAGCCTTTCTTGAAGCTGACGCCACCGAGTTGTTGCAAATTCAGCATTTGCGGAATGAATAGCTCAAGCGTCGGGCCGGTCACCTGGCCTATCCCGGCCTGAATCTGGCGTAACAGCCAGTTGTTGGTGTTGTCGGCGCTGCAGTGTTCGAGTAACTGATCGGTCAACTTCAGCGCGTGGTCGGCTGCCAGCCAGATTTCGACAGCACCGTCGGGCAGGCCAATCAGGCGAGCATGGTTTGTGATCAGCAACTGGTTGTCGGTAGGCTGTGGCAGCTCAACGGCTGCCAGCGCCTGTGCCACAGACTCGCCCCAGAGGCCAAGGCGTACCCACTTTTCGGTTTGGTCAGACAGGGTGGTTTTGAAAAAGGCCGCGTACTTGCTGAGGTCAGCCAGCTGCGGCGCGATCAGCTCGCGTGCCATACTCAGTAGGAATCCGCTTTCGCTGCGCTGAAGTCGAAAGCTCGACTGCATGCGGCCCTTGGGATTGCAGCGTGCGCCTAGGGTAGTCTGGGCTGTGCCCAGGCGAGCAACATCGCAGGTCACCTGGCCTTGCAGGAAGCGTTCTGCGTCGGCCCCATCCACGGCGACCACGCCCTCGTGTGTCAGCCAACAAAGGCTGGTGCCGGTGTTCTCGGCGGCTGGCGTGCCGAAGCGGTTGGTCAGTTCGGTGGCGAGAGTGGAGAGTGCTGTCATGCTGAAGATTGTTCCCTCGGGGGTCAGTGGTACATCATAGGGGCTATGCTGGGTACTTGTCAGGCATCCCTAGCCGTTATAATGGTGCTTTTGTCCCGTAGTTCAATCCTCAGTGTGGAGTTGCCGATGTCGGCCGATATAGAAGTGAAGCGTTTGTACTGGCACAGCCGCCGCGGCATGCTGGAGCTGGATGTGTTGCTGGTGCCTTTTCTACAAGAGGCCTACCCAACGCTGGACGACGCAGACAAGGATCGTTACCGGCAACTGCTGGAATCCGAAGATCAGGACATGTTTGGCTGGTTTATGCAGCGCAATGAACCGGACGACCCGGATTTGAAACGTATCGTGAGGATCATATTAGATCGTGTACAGCCAGACTGATTACCTCATCATGCAACGCCAGCCTTCTCGCTGGCTAGCGTTGTTGTTGCTGGGCAGCAGCTTGCTGGCGTGCCTGGCGGTGTACCACAGTGCGCTTAGCATGCTACCCAGTGTGCTGTGCATGCTGCTGGTATGCAGTTATGGCTTGTGGATCTGGCCGCGCCAGATCAGCCTGCAGCATCCACACTCGGTAACTGGGCTGCGCTTTGATAGTGAAGGCTGGCATATTCTGCGCCGCGATGGCTCCGAAGCCGCCGCCAAGCTGCTGGCCGATACCTATGTGAGCGCCATGCTCACAGTGGTGCGGCTGCGTGAGCAGGGCCGCTGGCGTGCAGTCTCGGTGGTGCTGGCCAGTGACGCGGCTTCGGAAGAAAGCCTGCGTCGTCTGCGGTTGCGGTTGCGGTTCAGTCGGCAGCGCTGGGCGGCTGCAGAATAGTGTCCAGGGCCTCGTCCAGTTGGGCGGGGTAGTCCAGCGTGTAATGGAGTCCGCGGCTCTCCTGACGCTGCATGGCTGAGGTGATGATCAGATCGGCCACCTGCGCTAGGTTGCGCAGTTCGAGCAGGTCGCGACTTACCCGGTAATTACTGTAAAACTCGTGAATCTCCCCGCGCAACATATCCACCCGATGCTTGGCACGCTGCAGGCGCTTCGAGGTACGAACAATACCCACGTAGTCCCACATGAAGCGCCGCAGTTCGTCCCAGTTGTGCGAGATGATGACGTCTTCGTCGGAGTCGGTAACCTGGCTTTCATCCCAATGCGGTAGCTTCTTCGGCATGCTCACCTGGTCAAGCTGAGCCAGTATGTCGCGGCTTGCCGAGCGGCCATAGACAATACACTCGAGTAGTGAGTTGCTGGCCATGCGGTTGGCGCCGTGCAGGCCGGTAAAGCTGGTTTCGCCAATTGCATAGAGCTGTTGCACGTCGGTGCGGCCGTTTGCCTCGACCATGACGCCGCCGCAGGTATAGTGCGCTGCCGGTACCACGGGAATTGGCTCGCGAGTGATGTCGATCCCGAACGCCAGGCAGCGCTCGTGCACCGTCGGGAAATGGCTGCGGATGAACTCTGCCGGTTTGTGGGTGATGTCCAGATACACGCAGTCTAGGCCAAGGCGCTTCATCTCATGGTCAATGGCACGTGCCACTATATCGCGCGGAGCCAGTTCGGCCCGTGCGTCAAATCGCGGCATGAAGCGGTCACCGTTCGGCAGCCGCAGCACAGCGCCTTCGCCACGCAGCGCTTCGGTGATCAGAAAGCTCTTGGCCTTGGGGTGGTACAGGCAGGTAGGGTGAAACTGATTGAACTCCAGGTTGGCTACGCGGCAGCCGGCGCGCCAGGCCATGGCAATGCCGTCGCCGGAGGCGCTATCGGGGTTGCTGGTATACAGGTAGACCTTGCTCGCGCCGCCGGTGGCCAACACCGTAAACCGGGCGGCAACTGTTTCGACATGCCCGCTGGAGCGATTCAATATGTACGCGCCGAGGCATTGCTGACCTGGCCTGCCCAGCTTTTGTGAGGTGATCAGGTCGACGGCGACGCGGTTGTCCAGCAGCTCAATGTTTGCATGCGCTTCGGCGCGCTTGAGTAGCGTGTTGAATATGGCGGCCCCGGTAGCGTCGGCAGCGTGAATGATACGACGATGGCTGTGCCCGCCTTCTCGCGTCAGATGAAAATCATCGCTTTCACTGCCATCTTCGCGACGCTCACGGGTAAAGGGCACACCCTGTTCAACCAGCCAACCTATGGCTTCGCGACTGTCTCCCACTATTTGCCTCACCGCCGCTTCGTGGCATAACCCGCCGCCTGCGATCAAGGTATCCTGCACGTGGGCGTCAACGGTGTCACTGTCGTCCAGTACGGCAGCAACGCCGCCCTGGGCCCAGAACGTTGAACCTTCCGAAAGCTGACCCTTGCTAAGTACAGCTACCCGCAGGTCACTTGCCAGATGCAATGCCAAGGTCAGTCCGGCGGCGCCACTGCCGATCACCAATACGTCATATTCGTGTTGCTGCGTCATAGTTTCTCGTCTTGCTGTTGGGTCGTGCTGAAGAGGCGGGTACGACGACCTAGTATATAGAAGCCGTCTGTCTCACAATACTGCCTGCTGCTGGCGTCAGCGTCGTGCTGTGAAAGAGTGCGAGTGGAGTGATGGCAATTTGTACTCTTTTGCATACTATAGTGCGGAACTTTTCGTGACGAGCTGGCTCCTATTTCTGTACCTGAGTGAGGGGAGAACTTTTGGTTACATCTTGGGTCTACCATAACAACGCTGTCTGGCTGGCCTGTTGCGCACAGGAGCCTGGACATGACTGAGCACAGCGACCAGCAGTTGGTCGAACGTGTTCAGAAAGGTGACAAGCGGGCATTTGATCTGTTGGTGCTTAAGTACCAGCACAAGATTCTGGCATTGGTAACGCGTTTCGTGCACGACAGCCATGAAGCGCAGGACGTTGCTCAAGAAGCTTTTATCAAAGCGTATCGGGCATTGCCGAATTTTCGAGGTGATAGCGCGTTTTATACCTGGCTGTATCGGATTGCGATCAATACGGCAAAGAATTACCTGGTGGCGCGCAATCGTCGGCCACCTGACTCCGACATAGCGGCGGATGAGGCTGAGTTTTACGAGGGTGACAGCATCCTCAAGGACAATCAGTCACCTGAGCGGGAAATGTTGCGCGATGAGATTGAACAAGTTGTCAATCGCACGCTCCAACAATTACCGGATGATTTGAGAACGGCTTTGACCCTGCGTGAATTTGAGGGTCTGAGTTATGAAGACATTGCCAACGTAATGGATTGCCCGGTCGGTACCGTAAGGTCTCGTATCTTCAGGGCACGAGAGGCAATAGACAAAGCGCTGAAGCCCTTGCTGGAAGCATGATGGGTAGGTCAGCCGCGTAACGCAGCGAGCCCTTTGGGCCATTAGTAGGGGTACAGCAATGAGAAGCGAAGTCTTGCAGGAGTCTCTTTCCGCACTCATGGATAACGAGGCTGATGATCTGGAAGTGCGCCGTGTTCTCCAGGCCACCGAACAGGATTCCGCTCTGCGCGGTACTTGGGAGCGTTATCAGATAGCGCGCTCGGTACTGCACAAGGAGCATTGGCAGGGTTCGGTAGACTTGTCTGCCGGCATCGCTGCAGCCTTGCGTGATGAGCCTCAGCTGCAAATGCAGGATCAGGCGACAGCACCTGCGCGTTCCGGCTTGTGGCGCAACATGACACGGGTGGCTGTGGCCGCCTCCGTCACCATGGCGGTGTTGGTAGGCGTGCGAATGGTCAACCAAGGCGATGTGCCGGCTCAGCCTACCTTGGCGGCTGACACCCCTGTTGTTGCGCCAAGCTTTGCTGTAAGTGCCGCGCGATCTGGGGCGGTTCTGGCAGGCTACTCCCAGTCACCGGGTGTAGGTGCTGAGCCAATCGCGACTGCGCAGGCGCCGTCTGCCTGGCATGAGCAGCGCATTGGTCGTTATCTGCGTGAGCACGCGGAAAACAGCGCTCAGTTCTCCTCACCGCAACTGGTTCCCTACGCGCGTGCGGCCAGTATAGAAGGACGATAGTAGTGATATCGAAGCGCGGTTTGGGCTGCGGCTATCTTGCAGCTCTTCTGGTCTCGCCCTCAGCGCTGGCCGATGACGCAGTAACTTGGCTGCAGCGGATGTCCGAAGCAGCTAACCAAGTAAGTTACAACGGAGCGTTCGTTTACGAACGCTCCGGCAGTTTCTCTACCCATCAGGTCTGGCATCGAGCTGATGGTGACGTAATCACCGAGCGTCTGCTGCAGGCCGACGGTGAGCCCCACGAATGGGTTCGTCGTGACGGACACGTGCAATGCGCCAGTTCTTATTCTGCAGGTCCTGTATGGGACTCGGCCTCCCAGGCTTCACAGGATCCTGACTCGCTGGGGCAGTGGTACTCCCTTGAAGTGCTTGGTACTACGCGCGTTGCCGACCACGCAACGACTGTGGTCTCAGTCAAACCCCGTGACAATTTCCGCTACGCCTATGAACTCTATCTCGACACTGAAACAGGCTTGCTGCTCAAGTCTTTGTTGATCAATGAGCGCGGCACCCTGTTGGAACGTTTTCAGTTTACCAATTTGGCTTACTCCGACATTGCTGACGCCAACCTGGAGCCCGGTGCAGCTTGCCTGCAACTCGGCGTGACGTTAAAAGGCGAGCAAGGGCAGACTGACTGGCAGCCTGGCTGGTTGCCGCCAGGGTTCACTGGCGGGCCGATAGATGTGCGTGCCTTCTCGGTTGACGAGCCGGCGGTTTCCAGTCGCGTTTACAGCGATGGTATTGCCCGCTTCACGGTGTTTTTCGAGCCGCTGGGTGAAGATCGGTTGGCGAATGACCTGCGCGCCCAGCTCGGCCCGACGGTAGCGGTGAGCCGCAAGCTTAATGCCGGCGATGGTGTCTTTCTGGCGACGGTAGTTGGCGAGATTCCGCCTGAGACTGCTGAACGTATAGCGGCTTCATTCGAGCCTGACGCGGAGTCAGCGCAGTGATTGAAGAGCGTGGCCGGGTTCTGAGTACCGAGCCAGGTGCTGTTTGGGTGGCGACGATCCGCTCCAGCACCTGCGGTACCTGTCAGGCAAAGGCCGGTTGTGGTCAGGCCTTGTTGCAAAAGCTGGGTTCGGGCTCATCTCAGGGTTTTGTCCGCGCGCTGACTGGGCAGTCATGGCAGGTCGGCGACGAAGTTATGGTGGGAATTCCTGAAGATGCCCTGGTACGCAGTGCGTTCTGGGTCTATTTGGTTCCCCTTTTCGGATTGTTTGGTGCCGCGTTGTTTGCGCAGGGGCTCGGCTGGGCCGAGCCCGCTGTGATTCTCGCCGCAGCAGCAGGGCTGCTGATTGGCTTTTTGGTGGTGCGCTGGTATAGCCGCCGGGCGCAAGGCGACCTGCGTTTGCAGCCTCAGGTTATTGGCCGTGCAGGCGGGGCTGTGGCATGGGAGACGCGCGCCCAGGAGGGGTAGTATCACTTCAGTTTCTCTCGTTTGATCAATAGGAGAAGACACGCATATGTTCTCAGTGCGACGTTGGGTTGTAGCTACCGCAGGTGCCGCTCTGCTGGGGTGGCAGTCAATGGTTTTGGCGGTTGATCTGCCGGACTTTACCGAGTTGGTTGAAGAGGCCTCTCCGGCCATCGTTAACATCAGCACTAAGCAGGCTGCTTCTGCTACTCCGACTGCAGGACCACAAGGCATGCCGGATCTGGAAGGGATGCCACCGCTGTTTCGCGAGTTTTTTGAGCGCAGTTTTCCGCAGTCGCCTTCGCCGCGTGAGCATTCGGCACCTCAATCGTTAGGCTCTGGTTTTATCATCTCCAAAGATGGTTACGTATTGACCAATAACCACGTAATCGCCGACGCTGATGAGATATACGTGCGTTTGTCTGATCGTCGCGAAATGGAAGCAAAGCTGATTGGTGCTGATCCTCGCTCCGATTTGGCGCTGCTTAAGATCGAAGCTGGGGATGACCTACCCGTGGTCAAGATTGGCAAGTCTGCAGACCTCAAGCCCGGGGAGTGGGTGCTGGCTATTGGCTCCCCTTTCGGTTTTGACTACTCGGTTACGCAAGGTATCGTGAGCGCCAAGGGGCGTAGCTTGCCAAACGAGAACTACGTGCCCTTCATCCAAACGGATGTGGCCATCAATCCTGGTAACTCTGGTGGCCCGCTGTTTAATCTGGATGGTGAGGTGGTAGGTATCAATTCGCAGATTTTCACCCGTTCCGGCGGGTTCATGGGGCTATCATTTGCCATCCCCATGGATGTTGCAATGGACGTGGTTGAGCAAATCAAGGCCACCGGCACTGTGCAGCGTGGGTGGCTCGGGGTCGTGATTCAGGAGGTCAACAAGGACCTTGCTGAGTCGTTTGAGCTACCCAAGCCCGCTGGCGCACTGGTGGCCCAAATCATGCCCGGCGGCCCGGCTGACAAAGGCGGCTTGAAGGTGGGTGATGTCATCATGGAGTTTAATGGCCAGGAGATCAGTCGCTCTTCCGATCTGCCGCACGCCGTTGGTCGGGTTCGCCCTGGCAGCGAGGCTAGTATGGTCGTGATGCGCGACAAGTCGCGCAAGACGCTGACCATGAAGATCGGTAGCCTGCCGGAAGACGACAGTGTTGCGGCGCTGGGTGACTCCGACTCGGTGACACCTGCCAATACCGACAACCGCTTGGGTGTGAGCGTGGTTGAGCTGAGTGCCGAGCAGAAGAAAAACTTGGATATCCACACCGGTGTTGTGGTGCGCGAAGTGACCAAGGGCCCTGGGGCCATGGTGGGCTTGCGCGCAGGCGATATCATCACCAATCTGGATAACCAGTCGGTTGACTCTGTCAGCAGCTTCGAGAGCATTGCCAAGGATCTGCCGAGCAATCGTTCGGTCTCTATGCGCGTGATTCGTCAGGGTCGCGCCAGCTACATTACTTTCCGCCTGGCGGAGTAATTCTCTGCACTGATGCTGTCCGCTGTACGGCGCCGTTAGGCTCCGTCAGCGGGTGGCGCTGCGATAGCACCGTCTCCTGTAATCAGGTACACTCGCCGGCTGTTTTCGGGGATATTTCCCGTCCATCGCCATGTCTGGCAACCACGTCTGGATGATCCGCGCTGTGAGTGACCTGAGCTTAATACGTAATTTTTCCATCATTGCCCACATCGACCATGGCAAGTCGACGCTGGCAGACCGCTTTATCCAGCTTTGTGGCGGGCTGACCGAGCGCGAGATGGCTGCTCAGGTGCTAGATTCGATGGACCTGGAGCGTGAGCGTGGCATTACCATCAAGGCACATAGTGTGACGCTGTATTACACAGCCAATGATGGCAAGACCTATCAGCTGAATTTTATCGATACCCCCGGCCATGTCGACTTTCACTACGAGGTAAGTCGCTCGCTTGCCGCTTGTGAGGGCGCACTGCTGGTTGTCGATGCGGCGCAAGGCGTCGAGGCGCAGTCGGTGGCAAACTGTTACACCGCGATCGAGCAGGGGCTGGAAGTGATGCCCGTGCTCAACAAGATTGATCTGCCCCAAGCGGAGCCAGAACGGGTCAAGGCCGAGATCGAAAGCGTGATCGGTATTGACGCGACGGATGCAGTGGCGTGTAGTGCGAAAAGCGGGATTGGCGTCGAAGACGTGCTGGAAAGCCTGATCAAGACCATTCCTTGTCCTGTCGGAGAGATTGATGCTCCCTTGCAGGCGCTGATCATCGACTCCTGGTTCGATAACTACCTGGGTGTCGTCTCCTTGGTGCGAGTCAAGCATGGCCGTATCAAGAAGGGCGATAAGGTGCTGGTCAAGTCAACCGGCAAGCTGCACCAAGTTGACAGCGTTGGTGTATTCAACCCCAAGCATTCGGAAACTCCGGACCTCAAGGCTGGTGAGGTGGGCTTTATCATCGCGGGCATCAAGGACATTCACGGTGCTCCCGTAGGCGACACCTTGACCCTGGCCGCTACGCCCGATGTGGCGATGCTGCCCGGCTTCCAGAAAGTGAAGCCACAAGTCTATGCTGGGCTTTTCCCTGTCAGTTCGGATGATTTCGAGGACTTTCGCGAAGCTTTGCAGAAACTGACTCTCAACGACGCGGCGCTGCAATTTGAGCCGGAAAGCTCCGAGGCGCTAGGTTTTGGTTTTCGCATCGGCTTCTTGGGCATGTTGCACATGGAAATCATCCAGGAGCGGCTGGAGCGCGAGTATGACCTGGATCTGATTACTACTGCGCCTACCGTGGTATTCGAGGTGGTTAAGAAAGACGGCGAAATCATTTACGTCGATAACCCCTCGCACCTACCTGACCCGTCGGTCATCGAAGAGATGCGCGAGCCGATCGTGAGGGCCAACATTCTGGTACCACAGGATCACCTTGGCAGCGTTATCACCCTCTGTATCGACAAGCGTGGCGTGCAGCACGACATGATTTTTCTTGGCACTCAGGTACAGGTTACCTACGATTTGCCGATGAACGAGGTGGTACTCGATTTCTTTGATCGTCTGAAGTCGGTGAGCCGCGGGTACGCTTCGCTTGATTACAGCTTTGATCGCTTTCAGCCAGCCAAGCTGGTGCGCCTGGATGTACTTATCAATAACGAGAAGGTAGATGCCCTGGCTTTGATCGTGCACCGGGACAACGCGGCCTTCAAAGGGCGTCAACTGGTCGAGAAAATGCGTGAATTGATTCCTCGCCAGATGTTTGATGTGGCTATCCAGGCTGCCATGGGTGGCCAGATTGTTGCGCGCTCTACCGTCAAGGCGCTACGCAAGAACGTTCTTGCCAAGTGTTACGGTGGCGACGCGAGCCGGAAGAAGAAGCTGCTGGAAAAGCAGAAAGCGGGTAAGAAGCGCATGAAGCAGGTGGGCAGCGTAGAAATTCCGCAGGATGCCTTCTTGGCAGTGCTGAAAGTAGACAACTAGGGACGTGAAGCGCACACAATGACGCATATTAATTTCCCGCTGGTACTGGTGCTGGCTGTGGCCATCAGCGGTTTTCTTGCTCTTATCGACCTGTTGTTTCTTGCGCCTCGCCGTCGTCGCGCGCTGGCCGCCTATGAATCTCAGGTGGATGTTGCAGACCCGCAAACGATAGAGCGCCTGAACAAGGAACCTCTGCTGGTTGAATACGGCAAGTCGTTCTTTCCAGTGCTGGCGGTGGTTCTAGTGTTGCGTTCCTTCCTGGTCGAGCCATTCCAGATTCCATCCGGTTCAATGAAGCCTACACTGGAAGTCGGTGATTTTATTCTGGTCAATAAATTCGCTTACGGCATTCGTTTGCCGGTCGCCGATACCAAGGTGATCCCCATCGGCGACCCTCAACGCGGCGACGTCATGGTGTTTCGTTACCCCAATGATCCTTCCATCAATTACATCAAGCGCGTCATTGGCTTGCCCGGGGATCACATTCGCTATGCTGAAAAACAGTTGTATGTGAATGGTAAAAAGGTGGAGCACGAGCTGGTTGACATCATCCCCGATGACGAGGTGCCGGCAGGCCATCCGTTGCAGGCTTTGGCTAATGCGGCTATATATCGTGAGCAACTGGGTGAGGTAAGCCATCTGATTCGTCAGAAGCAGTTGTCACAGACGCCGCCTGAAAAAGAGTGGGTAGTGCCGCAGGGGTATTACTTCATGATGGGCGACAATCGGGACAACTCCAATGACAGTCGTTACTGGCATGCAGATGATATGCCCAGGGAGTTGTGGGGAATGGTTCCGGACAACTATATTGTGGGCAAGGCCTTCGCAGTCTGGATGCATTGGCCTGAACCCAAGCTGAGCAATCTGCCGAGTTTTTCGAGTGTTGCCTTGATCCATTGAGGCGCGGGTGGCAGTTGTCAACATAACATCAACAACGGACGTACGAGGTTATTATGCGCCACTCTCAGAAAGGGGCATCGTTTTTTGGCTGGTTGGCGGTTATTGCGCTACTGATATTTGCTATGGTCATTGCGATGAAGCTGGTTCCTATCTATATGGATCATTACGCGCTGCGTGACATTGTTACATCGATTAATGAAGACCCCACAATCAAGATCCGATCGCTACGTGATCTTAATTCGCATATCGAAAAGGGTTTGCGGGTCAACAGTATTCGCGACATCAATCCCAAAGAAGCGATCAAGGTGACGGCCAGTGGCAATAATGCCTACACGGTCGTTATCAAATACGAGCAACGCGCGCCGTTGCTCAATACAGTGGACCTGCTGGTTCATTTTGATGAAACCCATATTGTCAGACCCTTAAAGTGAGCAATAAGCTAGACCGACTGGAACGCAAGATAGGCTATCAGTTCAAGGACAAGGACCTGTTGGTGCTGGCCTTGACCCACCGCAGCCTCGGTGGCCGCAACAACGAGCGCCTGGAGTTTCTGGGCGACTCGATTCTTAATTTTGTAGCTGCCGAGATGCTCTTTCAACACTTCCCCCAGGCCCGTGAAGGGCAGCTCTCTCGTTTGCGGGCTCGCTTGGTCAAGGGCGTTACCTTGGCTGAGCTGGCCAAGGGCTTTGACCTTGGCGAGTATTTGCGTCTGGGCTCTGGGGAGCTAAAAAGCGGCGGTTTTCGCCGCGAATCTATTCTTGCAGATGCCACCGAGGCCATTATTGGTGCGATCTATCTGGACAGCGGTCTGGAAGCGGTACGTGAGCGTGTGTTGCATTGGCTCGGCGGGCATATTGCGACGCTGACGCTGGTGGACAACAACAAGGATCCCAAAACCCGCTTGCAGGAGTTTCTGCAGTCGCGGCAAAGTGACTTGCCCCGTTATGAGGTTATCGAAAGCAGCGGCGAAGCCCACTGCCGTACCTTCAAAGTCGATTGTCAGGTGGACCTGCTGTCCGAGCGGACTTTCGGTGAAGGCAATAGTCGTCGCCTGGCCGAACAGCAGGCTGCGCAGCTTGCCCTGATTGCACTGGGTGTGGAGAAAGCAGATGACTGAAGCAGTCAGCCGCTGTGGCTATGTCGCCATTGTGGGGCGTCCCAATGTGGGCAAGTCGACCTTGCTCAACCATATTCTTGGTCAAAAGCTGGCCATTACCTCGCGCAAGCCGCAAACCACGCGCCACACCATGCTCGGCATCAAAACTGAGGGTGAGGTTCAGGCGATTTACGTGGATACGCCAGGCCTGCACAAAGAAAATGAGAAAGCACTCAACCGGTTCATGAACAAAAGTGCAAGTCAGGCGCTGCGTGATGTGGATGTGGTGCTCTTTGTGGTTGACCGTACACGTTGGACCGACGAAGACCAGATGGTGTTTGAACGTGTGCAGTACGTTACCTGCCCGATATTGCTGGTGGTCAACAAGGTTGATCGCATGGACGACAAGAGCGATATTCTCCCGCACTTAGAGTGGTTGGCAGCGCAGCTGCCCAACGCCGAGGTGGTGCCTGTTTCGGCACTGCATGGCCGCAATATTGAAGTACTCGAACAGCTGATAGCCGAGCGCCTGCCGGAGAGCGAGCATTTCTATCCGGAGGATCAACTGACTGATCGCAGCTCGCGCTTCCTGGCGGCTGAACTGGTGCGTGAGAAAGTTATGCGTCAGTTGGGGGCTGAGATTCCTTATCAGGTGGCGGTCGAGATCGAGCAGTTCAAGCAGGAAGGCAAGATTCTGCATATCCACGCGCTGATTCTGGTTGAGCGCGACGGTCAGAAAAAAATCATCATCGGGGACAGTGGCGAGCGTCTGAAGAAGATTGGTCAGGAAGCGCGATTGGACATGCAGAAGCTGTTCGGCAGCAAGGTCATGTTGCACCTATGGGTCAAGGTGCGTCGCGGCTGGTCGGATGACGAACGGGCCCTGGGATCGTTGGGCTACCGATTCGACGACTGAAGCGACGCCGACGTCATGTCACTCGACCTGCAGCCGGCCTATGTGCTGCACAGCCGTCCATATCGGGACAGTAGCGCTCTGGTTGACCTGCTAACGCTGAGAGACGGTATGCAGCGGGTAGTGTGGCGGGGTGCAAAGCGGGGGCGCGGCGTCAAGCCGCAGGCCTTCACGCCGTTGTTGTTGAGCCTCTACGGCCGTGGCGAGTTGAAAACCCTGCAGCAAGCAGAGGTGGCCGGCAGCCACCTGCGGCTGCAGGGCGAAGCGCTATTCAGCGGCCTTTATCTCAATGAGCTTTTGGTTCGCCTGCTTTCTAGTGGTGACCCACAGACCCTTCTGTTTTCCGCCTATCAAACCGCGCTTGAGCAATTGGCGACTGAGCGTGCTGTGCAGCCGGTGTTGCGCGAGTTCGAATGGCAATTACTTGAGTTGATGGGATACGGTTTCAGTTTGGAAGTTGATGCCGCCGGCGCGCCGTTACAACCGCAAGCGCTTTATCAGTGGGATGCCGAACATGGTTTGCGAAGCTCCCAGCACGACCAACCCGGCCTACTGCCCGGTTCTGGCCTGTTGGCCATGGCCAATGGCGATTGGCAGCATCCTGCTGCCTTGCACACAGCCAAGCGCCTGATGCGCAAGGCGCTCGCGGTGCATCTTGGCGATCGTCCGCTGTTCAGTCGGCAGCTGTTTGCTGGCAAGCCCTAATTTTTTTGCGGCGCCGTTTGTTCGCCGCCGATGACAGGAGAGTGCAAACATGAGCCAGAGCAGTCGTGTGTTGCTCGGAGTGAATATCGACCACGTAGCCACGCTGCGGCAGGCGCGGGGCACCCGTTATCCTGACCCGGTACAAGCGGCAATCGAGGCGGAGCAGGCTGGTGCCGATGGCATCACCGTACATTTGCGGGAGGATCGTCGTCATATTCAGGAGCGAGACGTTGAGCTGCTGGCGGCGGTACTGCAGACTCGCATGAACTTCGAAATGGCGGTGACCGACGAAATGATTGCCTTCGCGGAGAGGCTCAAGCCAGCACATGTGTGCCTAGTGCCGGAGCGGCGTGAGGAGTTGACCACTGAGGGGGGGCTGGATGTCTGCGGCAATGAGGCGCGAGTGCAGGTAGCGGTTGAGCGTCTGGCTGCTGCTGGGTCCGAGGTGTCATTGTTCATCGACCCTGATGCACGGCAGATTGAGGCGGCCAAGCGAGTGGGCGCGCCGGTGATCGAGCTGCACACGGGGCATTACGCCGATACCGAAGGGGATGAGCAGGCGCAGGCGCTGAAGCGCATTCAGGTCGCTGTCAATTACGCACGCAAGCTAGGTCTGGTGGTGAACGCCGGGCACGGCCTGCATTACCACAACGTCGAGCCGATCGCGGCCATTCCCGGTATCAATGAACTGAACATTGGTCACGCGATCATCGCTCGCGCCCTTTTCTCGGGGTTGGCACAGGCGGTCAAGGATATGCGTGCGCTAGTCTTGGGTGCTGCGGGTCGCGCATGATTCGTGGCATTGGAACCGATCTGGTGCTGGTGTCTCGCATAGAGGCGGTACTGGGGAGGCAAGGCGAGCGTTTTGCGCAGCGCATTCTCACGCCGGACGAGTTCCTACGGTTTGCCTCTCACCGCCAGCCGGCACGTTTTCTGGCCAAGCGGTTTGCCGCCAAGGAGGCGATCCTGAAAGCGCTGGGAACCGGCTTGGCAAACGGGCTCTCTTGGCAGCACATGCAGATTGATAACGACCCCGCTGGGGCGCCGATGGTGCGCTTGACGGCGGTCGCCGCGCAGCTCCTTGCCCAGGGTGGCGGCGGTCGTATGCTGTTGTCGCTCAGTGACGAGAGGGAGCAGGCGCTGGCCTTCGCAGTCTGGTCACTCGACTGAAGCCGTTTCCAGCAGGCGTTCTATCGCCTGCATCAGCGCAGTGATCTCTGTGGTAGCACTGCCGCCTTCTTTTAATCTGGTTTCAGCGCGCAGGCAGCATTGGCGCAGCTCGGGCACGCCACAGTAGCGTGTGGCGCCGTGCAACTTGTGCACGGCTTCCAGCAGCTCGTTCAGATCCTTGTGATCCGCCGCCTGCGCTATGCGGGTGCGCACTGACGGCAGGTCAGTCAGTAGCATATCCAGCATGTCAGCGGCGAGATCTTGTTTGCCGGCGGCCAGGCGCAGGCTTTCTTCCGGATCCAATACCAACGGAGCGGGCGGCGCGTCGGAGGGGGGCGTTTCGTCCGAGGCGGCCTGGCCCACCTGATATCCGGTCCATTTCTTTAGACATTCGCGCAGTTGAGCGGGGCTGATCGGCTTGCTCAGATAGTCGTTCATGCCGCACTTGAGCAGACGCCTACGTTCATCCGCCAGCGCGTGCGCGGTGAGGGCGATTATGGGTGTGGGGCTCTGGCCGCTGAGTGACTCTCCAAGGCGAATCTCTTCCGTGGTCTGTCGCCCGTCCATGCCAGGCATCTGCACATCCATGAAGATCAGGTCGAAACGCTGCTCTCGCAGGACTTCAAGCGCGCGCTCGCCGCTACTGACTGTCAATACCCGGGTGCCCATCTCGCGCAGGAACGTCTCCACCAACTTGAGGTTGGCCGGATTGTCGTCAACACAGAGTACGCCTACCGAATCCGGGTTCGCGCGACGTTCGAACGCTGGGCCCTGTATCAGGTTGGCAGGCTCATTGCGCGGCTGCAGTAGGTGGGTGGCGGCGCGGAACAGCTTGCGCGTGCACAGCGGTTTGGAAAGCACCATGCAATGGGCGCTGGGGAGATTTTCCAAATGCTCGTTTTGCTCGGTGGTGCTGGCCATGAGGATGCTTTTGCAGCGGCCGCTGTCGGCCCATTCGCGCATGCAGGCGATCACGGGCGACAGTGGGGTGCCGGCCGGGGGACTGCCCAGTACAACGAGTTTGATGTTGTCGCCGTCGGTGCTGGCCAGTGCAGTACTGAGCGCATGCAGACTGGGAAATAGACTGATCTCCAGGCCTAAATCCTGCAGGCAATGGATGAGCGCCTGCTGGCTGAGTGGCTGTGGCTCACAGACCGCTACCCGGAATCCCAGCAGCGGTTGGGCGGGTAGATCGTCACTGGCTTGGCTGGACTTGTTCAGTCGCAGGGTCAGCCAGAACTCCGATCCTTCGCCCGCGACGCTTTTCAGGCCGATCTCGCCCTGCATCTGCTCGACCAATCGCTTGGTGATGACCAAGCCCAGACCGGTGCCGCCGGGCTGGCGTGATAATGAGTTGTCCACCTGGCTGAATGCCTTGAACAGGGACTTCTGCTGTGACGGCGTCAGACCCACTCCAGTATCGGTTACGCTGAGACGCAGGGTGACCTGGTCGTCATCCTCGTCCTCCAGCATGGTTCGCAGGCACACCGAGCCCTCATGGGTAAACTTGATCGCATTGCTGATCAGGTTCGACAGTATCTGCTTCAGGCGCAACTGATCGCCACTGAGACTGAGCGGGGTATCGCGATAGATCAGACTGACCAACTCGACGCCTTTCTGGTGGGCTGCCGGAGCGAGCATGGTCAGGGTGTCCTGAACCAGGTCACGCAGATTGAACGGCATGTTCTCCAGTACCAGCTTTCCGGCTTCGATCTTGGAGAAGTCGAGAATCTCGTTGATGATCGCCAGCAGGTTATCCGCCGATTTGCTGATGGTGCCCAGATACTCTTCCTGCCGCGGGCTCATTTCGGTGCGTTCCAGCAGATTGCTGAAACCAAGAATGCCGTTCAGGGGGGTACGCAGTTCGTGGCTCATGTTGGCCAAGAATTCGGACTTGATACGATTGGCTTCCTGCGCCGTCTTGCGGGCCATGTCGAGCTCGATGTTCTGCACCTCGATGGTTTCCAGCGTCTGTTGCAGGTCTTCGATCGCCTGATCGACGTTCTGCTGCAGCTCCCCCTGTGCGCTTTGCAGTGCCTGCGCCATGGTGTTGATGCCACTGGCCAGATCATCCAGCTCGCGGCTGCCCTGTTCGGCCAGGCGGACATCGAGCTGGCCTTTGCTGATGCGGGCGATAGCCTGGTTGATCTGGGCCACCGGACCGATGATGCGGCGGCCCATGGTGCTGACCAATAGGCCGGTTACCACCAGACCGATCAAAATCAGCACCAGAGTCGTCAGCAGGCTCTGATAGCTGCGCAGCAGCGTATTGCCATGGCTCAGCTCGACTTCCAACCAGCCGAGCAGTGCATCGGCTTCCAGGTCTGGGCGGTTGGCCTTTTCCAGTAGTCCGGGGCTGGCCAGCAGGGGCAGGGTGAAGCGGGTGCTGTGTTTGCTGGCCTGAATCTGCAGGCCGGTTCCAGCGGCAAGGCTGCTTTCCGGTAGAGTGCGCTCGGTGGGCTGCATCTGTGGCCCGCTGTGCTCCAGCAGCCGGCGCTCGCTGTCGTAGAGTGCCGCCGCCCGCACGTCCTGGTAGTTCAGTGCGCGCGCCAGCGGGCCGCGCAGACGCTCTGGCTGTCCGGCGAGCAAGGCTTCGGTGGCGGGCCCTTGCAAGTGTTCAGCGGTCATCTGTCCGCGCTCCAGCAGCTGTTGCTCCAGATCTTGCAACTGCTGCCAGCTGAAATAGCCACCCAATGCCAGCGCCAACAGGCCGCTGGGGACCAGTGTCATCAGCAGGATACGGGTCTTGATGCCGATCTCGTTCATTGTGTATATCCGCCACGCCGTTGCCGGTATCATAGGCTGCCTGAACAGAAAGCGCAGCCTTGGCGACTGAATTGCTCCGCGCCCAGGCTCCCAGGGTGAACAATGACGATCAAATATCCAACCATTGCCGAGTGCATCGGCAACACTCCCATGGTGCGCCTGCAGCGGCTTCCCGGCGCCACCAGCAACACCATTCTGGTCAAGCTGGAAGGCAACAACCCGGCGGGCTCGGTGAAAGACCGCCCGGCCCTGTCGATGATCGAACGTGCCGAGCAGCGTGGCGACATCGTGCCCGGCGATACGCTGATTGAAGCCACCTCCGGCAATACCGGCATCGCGCTGGCCATGGTCGCGGCCATGAAGGGCTACCGCATGGTGTTGATTATGCCGAACAACATGAGTGCCGAGCGCAAGTCAGCCATGACTGCCTATGGCGCGCAGCTGATTGAGGTGACCCAGTCTCAGGGTATGGAAGGCGCGCGTGACCTGGCCTTGCAGATGCAGGCCGATGGCAAGGGCAAAGTGTTGGACCAGTTCGGCAATCAGGACAATCCCGAAGCGCATTACCAAGGTACCGGACCGGAAATCTGGCGCGATACCGGTGGCAGCATCACGCATTTTGTCAGCTCCATGGGCACCACGGGCACTATCATGGGCACCTCACGCTATCTCAAGGAACAGAATGCGGCGGTTCAGATCGTAGGTCTGCAGCCCATTGAAGGCGCCTCCATCCCCGGCATTCGCCGCTGGCCTAAAGAGTATTTGCCGACCATTTTCGACCAGACCCGAGTAGATCGGGTAATCGATATGGGTCAGGCCGAGGCGGAAGTCACCATGCGGCGCTTGGCCCGGGAAGAGGGCATCTTCTGCGGCGTCTCCTCTGGCGGCTCGGTAGCAGCAGCGCTGCGCCTGAGTGCCGAGGTAGAGAATGCGGTTATCGTCGCGATCATCTGCGACCGGGGTGACCGTTATCTGTCGACCGGCATCTACGACGGCGACGTATGAACCGGCCTCGCCAGCGTAAGCCGCGACGTCCGAGTACGGACGCGCCGGCAGCCATTGGCCAGCGTATCGAGCTCAGCCTGGAACGCCTGACCCACGATGGTCGGGGTATTGGTCGCTGGCAGGGGCGTACCGTGTTTGTCGAAGGTGGCCTGCCGGATGAGCAGGTGCAGGCGCGCGTCGTACGGGCACGCAGCAAGCTGATCGAGGCGCGCCAAGAGCAGGTACTGCGTGCAAGTGCTGAGCGACTGCAGCCGGTTTGCCGCCACGCCGAGCTCTGCGGTGGCTGCAGCGTGCAGCACATGCCGTCCAGCCGGCAGCTGGAGTTCAAGCAGCAGGCGCTTAATCAGCAGCTGACGCATTTTGCCGGTGTCCAGCCCGAGCATTGGCAACCTCCGCTGCAAGGCGCTGCCTATGGTTATCGGCAGCGCACGCGCGTGTCGGTGCGCTGGCAGCCCAAGGCTGCGCGGCTGGAGGTCGGCTTTCGCCAGCGCGCCAGCAGTGAGCTGGTACAGGTGCAGGAGTGCCCCGTACTGGTGCCGAAGTTGCAACCGGTGATCGCACAGCTGGCCGCCATGCTGGAGACACTCACCGCGGCTCGGGAGATCGGTCATGTTGAATTGATCGGTGGCGAAGAGCCGGCCATGGTGGTGCGCCACCTGCGCGCGCTGGGCGAGGCCGATCGGCAGGTGCTCATCGACTTTGCCGGGCAGCACGGCCTGGTGTGCTGGTTGCAGGGTGAGAATAGCGAGCTGCAGGCGATCACCTCGAACGCAAAGGAGCCCTCGTATCGGCTCGTGGATCAGGACTTGCATCTGCGCTTCGCCCCTGGGGACTTTACGCAGGTCAACGCCGAAGTAAACCAGGCGATGATCAACCAGGCGCTGGACTGGCTCGCGCTGCAAGCGGACGAGCGGGTACTCGACCTTTTCTGCGGGGTCGGCAACTTTGCTCTGGCGATGGCGCGGCAGGGCGCGCAGGTAACCGGTATCGAAGGCAGTGAAATGATGGTGGCGCGGGCCCGTGCCAATGCCTCGGCCAATGGTCTGGCGGGATTGCACTTTTTCTCGGCAGACTTGTCGAAGCCCCTTGAATTGCCGACGGATTTCTCAGGCTACTCGGCGGCGCTGCTCGACCCACCACGCGATGGCGCGCAGCAGTTGGTCGTGGACCTGGCGGCCTTGGGTATCGAGCGCATACTTTACATTTCCTGTAACCCGGCAACGCTCGCGCGGGATGCAGGCATATTGGCGGCCAAAGGCTACAGCCTGGTCAGAGCGGGGGTGATGGACATGTTCCCGCAAACCTCGCACGTGGAAGCCATGGCACTGTTCCGGAAGCACTAGCGCACTGGTGCGCCGGACGAGGAAAACAAGATGGTACAGGTCAGAGCGGAACACCCGACCAATCACGACGGCAGCATCAATATCGACGCTTGGATCGAGCGCATCGATCAACGCCTGCATCTCACGGCGCCCGAGGTATTGCGTGAGGCCTGCGAGTGGTCGCGTGATCTGGAGCGGGCGGCGATTGCTGCCGAAAATATCTGGGCGGACGGTGCCAGTAGCTACCTGACCGGTCTGGAAATGGCCGAAATTCTTGCTGATCTCAAGCTCGATCAGGACTCGCTGGTCGCCGCCGTGGTGTATCGGGCGGTGCGTGAACGCAAGACCGATCTGGCGGAAGTGCAGCATCGCTTCGGCGAGGTCGTCGCCCAACTGGTGGACGGCGTGCAGCGCATGGCGGCCATCAGCGTGTCGCAGAATACCGGCAAGAACACCGTGTTCAGCCCCCATGCGCAGGTCGAGAACCTGCGCAAGATGCTGGTCACCATGGTAGACGATGTGCGGGTCGCGCTGATCAAGCTGGCGGAGCGTACCTGCGCCATTCGTGCCGTCAAGGACGCGCCTGAAGAGAAGCGCTATCGGGTTGCCCGTGAGGTATTCGATATCTACGCCCCGCTGGCGCACCGGCTGGGTATCGGCCATATCAAGTGGGAGCTCGAAGACCTCTCGTTCCGCTACCTTGAGCCCAACCAGTACAAGCAGATCGCCAAGTTGCTGGACGAGCGTAGACTGGATCGCCAGGAATACATTGATACCGTGATGAGGCAGTTGCGCGCGGCGCTGGAAGAGGCCTCGATTTTTGGCGACATCACCGGGCGTGCCAAGCATATCTATTCCATCTGGCGGAAGATGCAGCGCAAGGGCATCGACTTCAGCCAGGTGTATGACGTGCGCGCGGTGCGCATTCTGGTGCCTCAGGTGCGTGACTGCTATACCGCGCTGGGGATAGTGCACAGCCTGTGGCGGCATATTCCCAATGAATTTGACGACTACATCGCCAATCCCAAGGAAAATGGCTATCGCTCGCTGCATACCGCTGTGGTTGGGCCGCACGGCAAGGTGCTGGAGGTACAGATTCGTACCCAGGCCATGCATGAAGAGGCCGAGCTGGGGGTGTGCGCGCATTGGCGCTACAAGGGTACCGATACCGACAGCTCCTCCAATGCCTATGAAGACAAGATCGCCTGGTTGCGTCAGGTGCTGGAATGGCATGAGGAGATGGGCGATATCGGAGGCCTGGCCGATCAGCTGCGCGTCGACTTCGAGCCGGACCGAATTTATCTGTTTACCCCCGATGGCCACGTGCTGGATGTGCCCAAGGGCGCTACACCTCTGGATTTCGCCTACCGGGTGCACACCGAGATCGGTCATAGCTGTCGTGGCGCCAAGGTCAATGGCCGCATTGTGCCGCTTAACTACGTGCTGCAGACCGGCGAGCAGGTTGAAATCATCACCGGCAAGCACAGCAATCCCAGCCGTGACTGGCTCAACTCGAACCTAGGCTACGTCAACACCTCGCGTGCGCGGGCCAAGGTGCAGCATTGGTTCAAGCAGCAGGCACGTGAGCAGAACGTGCAGGCCGGCAAGCTGATGCTGGAGCGTGAACTGACCCGTCTGGCGCTTAATGGGGCAGATTACGCGCAGTTGATTGACCGTTTGGGCATCAAGGGCCAGGAAGACCTGTTTGCCGCCGTAGGGTCGGGCGACATGCGGCTGGCCCATGTGGTGGGCGTGGCCCATCAACTGGTTGAGCCGGATCGCCACAGCGAGCAGCTGGAACTGATTCCGAAGAAGCCAAGCAAGGTCGGGCGCCGTGGCGATGTCTACATTCAGGGCGTCGGTAACCTGATGACCCAGCTGGCTGGCTGCTGTCAGCCGGTACCGGGCGACCCCATCATTGGCTATATCACTCTTGGGCGCGGCGTTACCGTACACCGCGCCGATTGTGCCAACGCCATGCAGCTGCAAGATCGCGACTCGGAGCGCCTGATTGAAGTCAGCTGGGGCGGAGCGCCGGTGCAAACCTATCCGGTTGAAATTTATATCAAGGCCTATGACCGCTCGGGTCTGCTGCGCGACGTCTCGCTGATGCTGGCCAACGAAAAGATCAATGTGCTGGAGGTCAGCACCCGCACCAACAAGGACGATAACTACGCGGCCATGTTGCTGACCATCGAAATCCCTAATCTCAACCTGCTGGGCCGTTTGCTGGGGCGCATCAGCCAGTTGCCCAATGTCATCGAGGCGCGGCGCAACCGTCAGGAGGGGCGCGGGTGAGTTATCAGCTTGATGACCTGCTGTATCTCATGGCGCGGTTGCGGGATCCGCAGCATGGCTGCCCGTGGGATCTTGAGCAAAACTTCGCCAGCATAGTGCCGCACACGCTGGAAGAGGCCTACGAAGTGGCCGACGCGATTGAGCAGGGGGATTTTGATCAGTTGCGGGGCGAATTGGGTGACCTGCTATTTCAGGTTGTGTATTACGCCCAGCTGGGGCAGGAAGAGGGGCGTTTTGACTGGGCGGCGGTAGTGGATGGCATCACGCGCAAACTGGTGCGACGTCACCCGCACGTCTTTCCCGACGGCAAGCTGCGCACGCCGCCGGGTAGTCTGACTCTGGCCCCGGAGCAGATCAAACAGCGTTGGGAGCAGATCAAGGCAGAGGAGCGCGCAGAGAAGGCAGCGCGCCCGGAGCAACTGTCCTTGCTGGATGACGTGCCGCAGGCGCTGCCCGCGTTGAGCCGTGCGCAGAAGTTGCAGAAGCGCGCGTCCAGTGCCGGGTTTGACTGGCCCGACGCTGCGCCTGTGGTCGACAAGATCGCCGAAGAGCTGGATGAGGTGCGTGAGGCCTTGAAAAGCGGAGATACCGACGCAGTAGCCGAGGAGCTGGGCGATTTGCTGTTTTGCGTCGTTAATCTAGCCCGGCATCTGGGCGTGGATGCGGAAAATGCCCTGCGTGAAGGTAATCACAAGTTCGAAGGCCGTTTTCGTTACATTGAAAAGGCACTGCGCGAACAGGGCGCCACGGTCGAGCAAAGCGATCTGGCTGTGCTGGATACGCTCTGGGATGAAGCGAAGGCTCGGGGCCTCTGATTACACCATGATCGGTTGATTGTGCGTATACCTTACGGCTGCGGACGTGCGGTCCGCAGCGCCGGTCAAAAGCTCAGTGCTGAATTTCCTGCTGTTGCTCGATCAACTCTTGCAGGTGCTTGCGGCTCAGCGCCAGATAGCGCGGCGTAGGGCCCTCGTCCTTGTACAGTGGATCGCCCAATTCATCGCGCGAGATGACCTCGGTACCGGCCTGATAAGGCAGACTGGCCTCCAGCTCTTCCAGGGCTGCGCTGAGCAGATCGGTAATCAGATCCTCGACCCTGCGTTTGGGGTACATTTCATGCAGCGCCGCGAGCCGCGCTGCGTCTTCCAGGCATAATTTGACCTCGTAGCTGTTGCGGGTTACGCGCCCTTTGGCGGTCTTTTCCCACGTCTGGGTGAGTTCACGGATCTTCATGTTTCCCCCTCGTCTCTTTAGTTCGCTTGTGGCGACACTGTCAGCATAGACCATATGCGACAGCTGTCTGCGGCAGCAGCGGTTGGCTGCATTATTCACCGCACCCAGTACTCTTGACCCCTTGTCAGCGTCTTTGTTGCATCGCATGCTGTGTGTCCACACGGCTGGAGGTTCCTGTATGACTGAAATCGATGCTCGCCTGCGTGAGGATGTACACCATCTAGGCACTTTGCTCGGGCAAACCATCCAGGCCCACCTGGGCGCCGACTTTCTGCAACGCATTGAACGCATACGCCTGGGCGCCAAGCAGGGCCGCAAGCAGGACGCCGCCGCGCACGATGAGCTGCTCGCCGCGCTGCAAGACCTGCCTGACCAACAACTGCTGCCGGTGTGTCGGGCGTTCAATCAGTTTCTCAATCTGGCAAATATCGCTGAACAACACCACCGTATCCGCCGACGTCGCGCCGATGAGCCGCTGGCGTTCGAGATGCGCTGTGTCAGCGAGCTGCTCAGCCGTTTGCAAGGCGAAGGCTTCAGCGCCGGGCAGATCATGCAGCAGATCAATACGCTGGATATCGAGCTGGTGCTGACGGCTCACCCCACCGAGGTGACGCGGCGTACCTTGATTCAGAAATACGACGCTATCGTCGAAGCGCTGGCGCGTGGCGACCACGACGATCTGACCGACGCAGAGCGTGAGTCGGTGCGTCAGGACCTGGCGCGTCTGATCAGTGAGGCCTGGCATACCGATGAGATTCGGCGCCAGCGCCCCACGCCGGTAGACGAAGCCAAGTGGGGCTTTGCGGTCATCGAGCACTCGCTCTGGCAGGCGCTGCCGCAGTTTCTACGCCGTTTTGATGCCGATATCTTTGCCGCAACCGGGGAGCACCTGGACCTGCATGCGGCGCCGATCCGTATCGCGTCCTGGATGGGTGGGGATCGTGACGGCAACCCCAATGTCACCGCGCCCATCACCCGTGAAGTGCTGCTGCTGGGGCGCTGGATGGCGGCGGATCTGTATCTGCGCGACATTGACGCGTTAGCCAATCAACTGTCCATGCATGCCGCCACCGACGAGCTGCAGGCCTTGTCTGGCGGGGCGGCCGAGCCCTATCGTGCGGTTCTCAAGCAGCTCAAATTACGTCTGTTGGCAACGCGCGACTGGGCCAAGGCCGCACTGAGTGAGGATATCGCTCCCGATGAGGCCGTGTTGCAGACGCTCGAAGCACTGCGTGCCCCGCTGGAAGCCTGCTATCACTCGCTGGTGCAACTGGGCATGCGGCGCATTGCACACGGCCCGCTGCTCGATACGCTGCGCCGGGTCAATGCCTTTGGTCTGGGGTTGGTCAAACTGGATATACGGCAGGATGCCGGGCGTCATGCCGACGTATTTGCCGAGCTGACCGAGTACCTGCAGCTCGGCAATTACGCCGAGTGGGATGAGGCGCAGCGCTGTCGCTTCCTGCTACAGGAGCTGCACAGTCGGCGGCCACTGTTGCCGGCGGATTGGCAGCCGAGCGCCGAGGTTGCCGAGGTGTTGGCCACGTGTCGGGTGGTAGCCAGTCAACCGCAGCTGATGCTGGGCTCCTATGTCATTTCGATGGCCTCGCACCCCTCCGACGTGCTGGCGGTCAAGTTGCTGTTGAAGGAAACCGGCGTGCAATGGCCGATGCGCGTGGCGCCATTGTTCGAGACGCTAGCCGACTTGGAGCACGCGGCCGACGCGATTGATAGGCTGCTGTCGCTGCAGGATTATCGAGCGCTGGTCGGTGATGAGCAGGAAGTCATGATCGGTTACTCGGACTCCGCCAAGGATGCCGGAACCCTGGCGGCCGGCTGGGCGCAATATCGCGCGCAGGAAGCGCTGGTAAAGGTGTGCCAGCAGCACGGAGTGCACCTGCGCCTGTTCCATGGGCGTGGTGGTACCGTCGGGCGTGGTGGCGCGCCAGCTCACATGGCTATTCTCTCGCAGCCGCCCGGTTCGGTGCAGGGACAGCTGCGGGTAACCGAGCAGGGCGAGATGATTCGCTTCAAGTTCGGTTTGCCGGGTATCGCTGTGCAGAGTCTGCAGTTGTATGCCAGCGCCGTGCTGGAGGCTAGTCTGCTGCCTCCGCCTGCCCCCGAACCCGCCTGGCGCGAACTGATTCAGCGCCTGGCTGACCGCTCGGTCGAGGTCTATCGCGGGGTAGTGCGTGAGGAGCCACAGTTTGTCGAGTACTTCCGGCAGGCGACGCCGGAACAGGAGTTGGCACGGCTGCCCCTGGGGAGCCGCCCGGCCAAGCGGCGCAGCCAGGGGGGGATTGAAACCCTGCGGGCGATCCCGTGGATTTTTGCCTGGACACAGACGCGTCTCATGCTGCCCGCTTGGCTGGGCGCCGGCCAGGCCCTGCAGGAGGCGCTGGACGCCGGCGAAGGCCAGGTACTGCGAGATATGATGGCGGGCTGGCCGTTCTTTCTGGCACGGATAGAAATGCTGGAAATGGTGTTGTCCAAGGCCGATGCGGGTATTTCGCGCTTTTATGAACAGCGTCTGGCCAGTGCCGAGCTCTGGCCACTGGGCGAGCGTCTGCGCGCTGCGCTGCAACAGGCGACCGAGGTGGTGCTGGAGCTGCGCGGTACAGAAACCCTGCTGGCGCACAACCCGGCACTGAGTGAGTCGGTCGCAGTGCGCAACCCCTACACCGATCCCCTGCATTTGCTGCAGGCGGAATTGATGGCGCGTACGCGTGCGCAGGGTGAGAGTATCGATCCGGATCTCGAGCGCGCCTTGTTGGTTACCGTGGCTGGCATCGCGGCGGGTATGCGCAACACCGGTTAAGTCGGCTGCGAGTGCCGCCATCCCTCGGTTTGGCGGCACCATTGTCATGTGTTTCAAGGGCTTGCCTGGGTGCGACAATGGTCCAGCTTGTGCATGCTGGCGCGGGCGTGTATGTTGAACGCCCTTTTGCCCCCGGCTGTATGGGCTAAACGAATTCTTGTGACGGCCTGCGCGCCTGTCCTCTGCCAGCAGGCGGCCGGTTGCTGCCGTTGGCGCGGTTTCAGTTAGACGAGGAGTAAATCATGCGAGTCATCCTGTTAGGCGCCCCCGGTGCGGGCAAGGGTACCCAGGCTCAGTTCATTTGTGAGCGCTTTGGTATTCCGCAGATTTCCACCGGCGACATGCTGCGCGCAGCGATCAAGGCCGGCACTGATCTGGGTAAGCAGGTCAAGGAAGTCATGGACAGCGGCGGGTTGGTGTCGGACGACCTGATCATTGGCTTGATCAAGGAGCGTATCACTCAGGAAGATTGTGCCAACGGCTTCCTGTTTGACGGTTTCCCCCGCACCATTCCGCAGGCCGAAGCGCTGGTTGACGCCAACATCGAGCTGGATCACGTGTTGGAAATCGCCGTTGCCGACGAAGAGATTGTCGCGCGCCTGTCCGGTCGTCGCGTTCATCCCGGTTCTGGCCGCATCTATCACGTCGAGCACAATCCGCCGAAGGTAGCCGGCAAGGATGATGTGACCGGTGAAGAGCTGATCCAGCGTGATGATGACAAGGAAGAGACCGTGCGCAAGCGCTTGCAGGTCTACCACACGCAGACCAAGCCGCTGGTCGAGTTTTACAAGCAGCTGGCCGCCGACAAGGGCGCGCCCAAGTGCTCCAAGGTCGAAGGTGTCGGCTCGGTAGAGCAGATCACCGCCAAGGTGCTGGCAGCGCTGAGCTGACCTTTACCTGCTTGACCCAAGGCCCGTGTTGACGTCCTGTCGCACGGGCCTTTGCATTTGGGTACAATTCCCGACCCTTTTGAGACCACTGCTGGAAACCCATGACCACACTGCTTGCACTGGATACTGCGACCGAAGCCTGCTCGGCAGCGCTGCTGCATGAGGGCGAGGTGGTCTATCGCAGTGAAGTCATTCCACGCCAGCACGCGCAGCGGTTGCTGCCGATGCTCGAAGAGCTGCTGCACGAGCGAAGCATCACGCTGGCGCAGGTGGACGCGTTGGTGTTCGGGCGCGGGCCGGGTGCCTTTACCGGCGTGCGCATCGCCACCGGTATGGTGCAGGGCCTTGCCTTTGCCACTGGCAAGCCGGTGATCGCCATCTCCAATCTTGCTGCGCTGGCGCAACGTGCCTGGCGTGAGCATCAGGCTGAGTTTGTGGCGGCGGCGATCGATGCGCGCATGGATGAAGTGTACTGGGGGGTGTTTGCGCAGCGTGATGGCGTAATGCACGCAGTTTCCGACGAGCGGGTATGTGCTCCGGAGCAGGTGACAGTACCCGTCACTGATGCTCAGGCTGAGTTGACCGGGGCGGGTACTGGCTGGCAGTACGCGGAACGGCTAGCGGTCAAGCCTGCGGTGTGTTGGCCGCAGATGCTGCCGGATGCGCGCGATCTGCTGGCGCTGGCGTTGCCGCTTTGGTTGGCTGGCGAGGTACTGGACGCCGCTGATGCCCAACCCATCTATTTGCGTGACAAGGTTGCCACGCCCAAAGCGCAGCGCTAATCTGAGCGCCTTGAAAGCGGAGAATTCGCAGTGCGTCTTGACGGCCTGAACCCTTACACCACGCTCCCCGAGCGCAACAACCGGATCGCCACCTCGGCGGCGCCGGTCGATGCTGCGCGTGCGAGTGCGGCGGAACAGGCTACAACTGTTTCGTCCAGCCGCTCGCTGACCGCCCGCACGGTTAACGCCACCTCTGCCAATGCCGAATACATCCCGGCCCGCCGCGAGACTCAGCAACCGGTCTACGGCCGCACCAACCAGGCGCTGGCCAGTTATGAAGCCACGGCCAACCTGCCGGTCGAGGGTGATGCTGAGAACGTGGTCGGCATAGACCTGTTTGCCTGATCGGTGCCGCTGACCGAATCCCCCCTGCGTCTGGGCTGCACTCAATGGTCCGATCCCCTGTGGCAAGGCGCCCTGTATACCAGTGATAGTGATGCCGACCAGCGTCTGGCGCAGTATTGTTCAGTGTTTGCTGCGGTAGAGGGCAACACGACTTTTTATTCCCTGCCGAATGCCGAGCGCGTGACGCGTTGGGCGGAGCTGATGCCGCCGACATTTCGCTTTTGCGCGAAACTGCCGCGGGAGGTCAGCCACGGCGGTCGGCTGGATCCTGCCAGCCCGATGCTCAAGGAGTTCTTCAGCCGTATGGCGCCACTGGAGCAACGTCTTGGACCTGTCTGGCTGCAACTGCCGCAGCGCTTTGCCCCTGCGAGTCTGTCTGAATTGACAACGTTTCTGGATGCGCTGCCTGGCGAGTTTGATTACGCCGTGGAGGTCCGTCATCTCGACTTCTTCCGCAAAGACAGCCACGAGCAACAACTGAACCGTCAGCTGCATCAGCGTGGTGTGGAGCGCATTATCTTCGATACCCGTGCGCTTTTTGCCAGTACCGATACTTCGCCCGCGACTCTGGAAGCCAAGGCGCGTAAACCGCGCCTGCCGGTTCACGCGCTGGCATTGACCGCTCAGCCCGCGGTGCGCTTTGTTGGTGGCATGGATAACGCTGCCAACCTCGCCGCCTTGCAGCCCTGGATCACCAAGTGCGCGCAGTGGCTCGAAGCGGGGTTGCGGCCGCTGGTTTTCATGCACACGCCGGACAACCGTCTGGCACCAGAGTTGGCGCGTTGTTTTCATCAGCAGTTGCAGCGGCGGCTTGCCGATTTGCCGCCGATGCCCGTTTGGCCCGGTGAGGTCGAGGCGGCGCAGCAACCGCAGCAGGCAGGTCTGTTCTGAATGCCCTCCAACTATTTACCGAGCTGTTTATCGTTTAAGGAGCGGGAGCAATGAGCCTAGATAACGGCGCTGACGGACTGGCGATCTTTGCGGCGCAGGGTCATGAAAGCGCCGCTGCGGCGTTGGCAGAACGCCTGCAGTTGCCGCTGCAGCAAGCGCAGGCGCCGCTGGCGGCATTGTTGTTGTGCGTTGATGGGCAGGGGCTCAGCTTACGCAGCACCGAGGCGGATGTGCCGGGTGCTGCCGCCACGGGTGCGGTGCGGGTTGATTTTGTCGGGGGCGCGCAGGCGCATCGGCGCCAGTTTGGCGGTGGCGCGGGGCAGATGGTGGCGCGTGCTGTGGGTATTCGCGGCGCGCTACGCCCGAGCATCCTGGATGCCACTGCGGGTTTGGGACGTGATGCCTTCGTTATGGCCTCGTTGGGCTGCCGGGTGACGCTGCTGGAGCGCCAGCCGGTGGTGGCTGCACTGCTGGAAGACGGGCTGCAACGGGCTCGTGCTGCCGGCGGCGAGGTTGCCGAGATCGCCGAGCGTATGCAACTGCGGTGCTGCGATGCCATTACCGCCATGACGGACTGGCATAACGATATTCCGCAGGTGATCCACTTGGATCCGATGTTCCCGCACCGCGATAAGTCGGCGCTGGTTAAAAAGGAGATGCGCCTGTTTCGGCCGCTGGCAGGAGATGACGATGACGCTCCCGAGCTGCTCGCCGCCGCGCTGCAGCTGGCCAGCCACCGGGTGGTGGTCAAACGTCCGCGCAAGGCGCCGGCCATTGCCGGCCAGGCGCCCAGCGCAGAAATGAAAGGGCAGTCCAGCCGCTACGATATCTACGGCAAGAAACGCCTGGAGTAGCCGTCATTCCGCCTTAGAGGTGCGCGCTACCTGTCGAATCGACAGGCGAATTTCAGCGCTCAGGACCCGCTTGGCAATGTTCTCGGCAATGTCTTCCAGGCCGGCAACATAGTGAAGTCGGCCTTCCTCGTCTGGCCTCACCACACGCAAGTCAACCAGCCGCTGGATAAACTGGCGGAACAGCGTTTTGTCGAAGAATTCCGGCGCGTTCAGGCCGTGCAGAATCGACAGCCTTTGCGCCATCACCGTACACAGGGCTTCCAGCTGTTCTGCGGTCTGGCTGCCGTTGGGGAAGTTCAGCAGCAGCGCCGAGGCCATGTAGAAGCGTTCGAGAATCTGGATGATGCTGCGCGACAGCAGGCTGAGCATGACAAAGTCGGCTGAGCTCAGGTCCGGTCGGTGAATTTGGCCATCCTCTTCACGCAGCAGCCCTTGTGCCACCAGGCTGTCGACCCAGGTCTGGATGACCTGCGGCAGCTGTTCCTCGTCCCATTGAAGAAAGAGTTCGCCCTGCAGGTAGGGGTAAATGCCCAGAATCAAGCGTTCGATCTGCGAGCGGTTCATCCGCGGGTTGTTCTGGAACAGGCAGGCAATCAATGCCGGCAGCACTACAAGGTGCAAAATATTGTTGCGGTAGTAGGTCATCAGTACCGCTTGCGGCTCGTCCAGCACCATGATCTCGCCCAGTGCGTCGGACTGGCGCTGGATCATCTGCATGCTCTCCACGTGCTTGATCATCGCCTGCCCGTCCATATCCGGCAGGGTCACGCTGTCGCTGTAGGGCACCTGACGCAACAACGCAGCGTAACGGTCGAGTACCTTCGCCAGCGAGGTTTCGTCCAGCGCCAGGCGCGCGGTCGAGAGCATTGCGAGCGCCACCAGGTTGACCGGGTTGACGTCAGCGGCAGCGCTGATGGCGCTGGTCAGGGTGCGCGCCAGTTGGTTGGTGGTGTCGTTCAACCAGGCCGGGCGGTAGTCCGGCCCGAGCGCTTGCGTGCGCCAATCCGGCTGCTGCTGGTCGAGAAAGTCGGCCAGCGGCAGCGGTTGTCCGAAGTTGACGGCGACCTCACCAAAGCGCAGCTTAAGCGCCGAGATGACCCGAAACAGATCGAAAATAGACTCTTTCTTCTTGGTCTTGCCGCGCAGTTCACCCAGGTAGGTGCGCCCCTCCAGTACCCGTTCATAACCTATGTAGACGGGAACGAACACAATCGGCCGCCGCGGTGAGCGCAGGAAACTGCGCAGGGTAATCGCCAGCATGCCGGTTTTCGGGCTGAGCATGCGGCCGGTGCGTGAGCGGCCGCCTTCGATAAAGTATTCCACCGGAAAGCCGCGGCTGAACAGGGTATGCAGGTACTCGTTGAATACGGCGGTGTATAGCTGATTGCCCTTGAAGCTGCGGCGCATGAAAAAAGCGCCGCCGCGCCGCAGGATGCCGCCGATGACCGGCATATTGAGATTGATCCCGGCGGCGATGTGCGGGGGCGTCAGGCTGTTGCGCACCAGCAGGTAGGATAGCAGCAGGTAGTCGATGTGGCTGCGATGGCAGGGTACGTAGATGATTTCGTTGCCACGCGCGATATCGTGCACGCGCTTGATATGGTTGACCTTCACGCCGTCATACAGCTTGTTCCAGAACCACGACAGCACTACCTCGAGAAAGCGAATGATGCTGTAGGTGAAGTCCGAGGCAATTTCGTTGGCGTAGCGGGCTGCCAAGGCCTGGGCTTTGTCGTGACTGATATTGTTGTCGGCGGCCTCGCGGCGAATGGCTTCCTTGACCATGGGCCCGTGCAGCAGACCCTTCAACAGCGTGCGGCGGTGGGCCAGCTCCGGACCCACGACGGCAGTGCGCTGGTGGCGGAAGTGGACGCGTAGCAGGCGGTTGACACGACGCAGGTGGCGTTCGTGATCAGGTTCGGGGCTGGTCAGCGCCTGCAGCGACATGCTCTTGCCAAAGTGCACGCGAATGTTGCGGCCGTGCAGCAGTATGGCCAGCAGTTTGCGCAGTCGCCCGCCAACCCAGTTGTAGGCAAACAGCAGCTTGATGGGTGAGGACTCGGCATCTGGCGAGAGCCCCCAAAACACGGTAATCGGGACAAGCTGTACCTCGTCACATCCGCGCTCCACCGCGTCCAGAATCTGCCCCATGCGCGGGGACTGACGGCGCGGATCAGGCCGGCCGACCCAGGAGCTTTCGCTACTCAGAAAAACGTAGGATTCCTCTTGCTGCAATGGTTCTCTCGGCGGGCGGACCGGCCTTGGCAGTCCTGCTCGGACGCATTCGCGGTCAGCCACGATCAGGTCAGACAGCGAACGGTAGGGCAGCACATAGATGACTGGCTTGAGCGGATCGAGGTCGAGATCTCCCGCGGGGTTACCAATGCTTTTTGATTTTGCCCAGAGATACAGCATACGTCTGGACAGGCCAAAACGCAGGCGACCAAAAAAGGAGGAGTAGGCAGCGGACATAATCTTCTCAAGGCAGGTGAATCGCTGACAGTCAGGCTGTCAGGGGTGTTGGCACGAATTCTAGCGCGTTTGTTCGGCAGTAACAGCCCGGCGCAGGAGCGACCGTCGGCAAGCCGGGCATATCCTTGCTTGAAATGCGTACGGTGGATTCATATAGTCTCTGCCTTGAGCGCAGCGCGCTCCAGGGTGAATGCAGCGGATTGTGACTGCGGCAACCGGCCACAGGTTTCGCACGGGGGAAGTGTGAACCAGCGCACAAGGCCAATGTCTATGTCTTCGCGTTCAATCCTGGAGAGAAGCGAGTGCCTGGCGGTGACTGCCCACGGGCACGCTGCGACCTATCATTTGGGGGAATAATAAAAGGCATGATCAGTATAAATAGCCTGACTAAACGCTTCGGCGAGCACGTCGCCGTAGACAACCTGTCCTTTGACGTCAAACCGGGTGAAGTGCTCGGTTTCCTCGGCCCGAACGGCGCCGGCAAATCCACCACAATGAAAATGCTCACCGGTTTTCTCACGCCCGATGGCGGGTCTGCTTCGGTGTGTGGCTTTGATGTGCAAAGCCAGATACTGCAGGCGCAGCAGCGAATGGGCTATCTGCCCGAAGGTGCGCCCTGTTACGGTGACATGCGCGTCAAGGGATTTCTCGAGTTTATCGCGGCGGTACGTGGTTTCAGCGGTGCCGAGAAGCATCAGCGTGTGGCCCGCGCGGTAGAGCAGGTGGAGTTGCAGTCGGTGCTGGGGCAGCGGATTGAAACCCTGTCCAAGGGCTTCAAGCGCCGCGTGGGTCTGGCCCAAGCGATTCTGCATGACCCCCAGGTACTGATCCTCGATGAACCCACCGATGGTCTGGACCCCAACCAGAAGCACCATGTGCGCCACCTTATTCAGCAGTTGGCCGAAGGCAGCAACAAGATAGTGGTGATCTCCACGCATATTCTCGAAGAGGTCAGCGCTGTGTGCTCGCGCGCAGTGATCATCGGTCGTGGCCGTCTGCTGGCCGATGGTACGCCCGAGGAGCTGGAGGCGCGCTCGCGCTATCATCAGGCAGTGACGTTGTCGCTGTCACAGCCGGTCGATACCCAGGCGCTGGTGCAGCTGCCTGGCGTGCTGGCAGTAGAAAGCCAGCGCGAAGGGCAACAGCTCACCGTGTTGGCCAAGCCCGGTGAGGTCATCTTCCCGGCGGTCGGCCAACTGGCTCGCGAGCAGCATTGGCCGGTGGCCGAACTCTCGGTGGAGCGTGGTCGTCTTGACGATGTCTTCCGTGGTCTTACATCAGGGGAGGCGGCATGAGCAACCTGGGCGTAATCTTCAAGCGCGAGTTGGGCAGCTACTTTGCGACCCCGCTGGCCTATATCTTCATCGTTATCTTTCTGGTGCTGTCAGCACTGTTCACCTTTGATCTGGGTGGCTTCTATACCGCCGGTCAGGCCGATCTGAACGCCTTTTTCTCGTTCCACTCCTGGCTCTATCTGTTCCTGGTGCCCGCCATCGCCATGCGTCTGTGGGCGGAGGAGCGCAAGTCCGGCACCATTGAGCTGTTGATGACCCTGCCGGTGTCGCGTACCGACATGGTGCTGGGCAAGTTCCTCGCCGCTTGGGTGTTTGTCGGCATTGCCCTGCTGCTGACCTTCCCCATCGTGCTGACCGTCAACTATCTCGGCAACCCCGATAACGGCGCGATCTTTACCGGTTACCTGGGTAGCTGGTTGCTGGCTGGCGGCTATCTGGCCATCGGCTCGTGCATGTCGGCGGCGACCAAGAATCAGGTCATCGCTTTCATCCTCAGTGTCGTGGTGTGTTTCATCTTCATTGCCGCCGGTATCCCCATGGTGCTCGATTTCTTCAGTGCCTGGGCGCCCCAGTGGCTGGTGGATGCCATTGCCTCATTCAGTTTTCAGGTTCGCTTCAGTGCCTTGAGCCATGGCGTACTGGAACTGCGTGACCTGCTGTATTTCTTCTCGTTGATGGCCGGTTGGTTGTTCGCCACAGCGATTGTCATCGACCTGAAAAAGGCCGATTGAGGCAAAGGAGCATTCATGAAACGTCTGATTTTTTCTGGTGCCGGGCTGCTGGTGCTGCTGCTGGCCTTTGTTGCCTTCAATATGGCAAGCAACGTGCTCCTGCCCGGAGCGCGTATCGATTTGACTGAACAGAAGCTGTACACCTTCTCAGAAGGAACGCAGCGGATTCTGGCTGATCTGGAAGAACCAATAGACCTGTACTTCTTTTTCTCCGACCAGGCCAGCAAGAAGAACGTGGCGCTGCGTAATTACGCCAAGCGGGTGGAGGAAATGCTCAAGGAATATGAGCGTGAAGCCGACGGCAAGATTCGCCTGCACATCATCGACCCACAGCCTTTCTCGGAAGCTGAAGACCGCGCCGCCGAGTTTGGTTTGCAGGGTATTCCGCTGACCCAGAGCGGCGATAACCTCTACTTCGGCTTGGCCGGCACCAACGAGTTGGCCCAGCGCGAGGTCATTCCGTTCTTCGCGCTGGAGCAGGAGGGGATGCTGGAATACGAGCTGAGCCGCCTGGTCAGTACCCTGGCGCAAACCGAGAAGCCCAAGGTCGGCCTGATCTCCGGACTGCCGATGAGCGGTGGCATGAATCCCTACTCGCAGCAGCCGGCCCCAGCCTGGGTCGCGCTGGAGCAAATGCAGCAGATGTTCGATGTACAAGAGTTGCAGCATGATGTCGATCAAATTCCGGACGATATCGGCGTTTTGCTGCTGGTACATCCGAAATCCATGACTGAAGCGGCGCTCTACGCGGTTGATCAGTTCGTCCTGCGCGGCGGCAAGTTGCTGGCCTTTATCGACCCCTATGCCGAGTCGGATCAGGGCATGGAAGCGATGATTGAAGGCATGGCGGATGGTAAGGCTTCCGACCTGGGCCCGCTGCTCAAGGCCTGGGGTGTGCAATACAACCCTGAGCGAGTGGTCGTGGACGAGCGTCAGGGCATGTCGGTCAGCCGCGGTCAGGGGCAACTGCCGGCCCGTCATATTGGCTGGCTCGAGGTTGAGCCCGCGCAGATCGACAGCGAGGACACCATCACCGCGCCGCTGCAATTGCTGACCATAGGTACCGGTGGCGCGCTGGTGCCGGTGGAGGGCGCGAAGACGCAATTCACCCCGCTGTTGACCAGCACCGCAGATAGCGCATTGATGCCGAGCGAAGCCTTTGCCAGCCTGCGTGATCCGGAGGACCTGCTAAAGGGCTTCCAGGCCGATGAGCATACCTATACCTTCGCTGCGCGACTCGAAGGTCCGGCCGCTACCGCCTATCCGCAGGGCGTGGAGGGGCACGAGCCGGGCCTGCAGAGTGCCGACAACATCAACGTGGTCGTGGTCGCCGATACTGACATGCTGACTGACCGCATGTGGGTGCAGGTGCAGGATCTGTTCGGCCAGCGCATTCCGCAGCCGTGGGCTGACAATGGTGGCTTCCTGATCAATGCGCTGGATAACCTGTCCGGCTCGGACGCGCTTATCAGCGTGCGCTCGCGGGGTGACTTCAGCCGACCCTTCACAGTGGTCGAGAAGCTGCAGCGTGATGCTGAAAGCCGCTTCCGCGCCAGCGAACAGCGCCTGCAGCAGCAGTTGGCCGAAACCGACCAGCGCCTTGCGCAGCTGCAGCAGAACCAGGACCCGAACCAGTTGACCGAGCTGACCACCGAGCAGCGCGATGCCATTCAGCAGTTCATCGATGAGAAGCTGGCGATTCGCAAGCAATTGCGTGACGTGCGCTACAAGCTGAATGAAGACATCGACAACCTGGGTACCCAATTGAAGTTCATCAATATCGCTCTGGTGCCGTTGTTGCTGACCTTTGGCGTACTCATCTGGTGGCTGGTTGGCCGCCTGCGTCGCAAACACTGAGGAGCCTGGCATGCGCAAGATTGTATTGATCGTAGTCGCGCTGCTGGCCTTAGTGCTGGTGGCAGTGGCGCTGCAGGTGCGCAAGGCCGACCGGGTGGCTGACTTGCAGAGCTACAAGCTGCTCTCCGAGGCGCAGTTGCAGACCTTGGCCGATACCCAGGCGATTACCCTGCAGCGCGGCGCGCAGCGGGTTGATCTGGTTCGCGAGGAGGGCAACTGGCTAGTCGCTAACAGTGATGGTTTTCCGGTCATGCAGCCACGCCTGGCGGCGCTGCTGCTGACGCTGCGTGGCGCTGAAGTGCAGGAAGAGAAGACCAGCAACCCCGAGTATCATCAGCGGCTTGGCCTGAGCGCTGACAGTGAGCCGCCGGTACTGCAGGTTACCCTGGACGCCGGTGATAGTGAGTTGGGCTTGCTTTACGGCAACACCGTGGGCCAAGGGCAACTGCTGCGTCTGGCAAATACCGACCAGGTGTTGCTCATCAACCGGCCGCTGAATATCTCGGTGAACAGCCATGATTGGTTGGATCTGCAAGTCAGTTCGATTGGGCTGGAGCAGATTGCCAAGGCTAATTGGCAACACGCCGACGGTGAAACGCTGGCGTTGGAGAAGGCAGAACAGGGCGACTATAACTTTCGCCTGGTGGGTGAGGGCGGTGCCGAAGGTCAGGAGCGCAAACTCAACAGCATGGTACTGGCCCTGGCCAACCTGCGCGCGCAGGATGTCAGCCTGCGCAGCGAGCTGAGCTTACCTGAGCCCAGCCTGCGGATGCAGTTGAGCACCTGGTCGGGGTCGCAGCTCAATGCGTCGCTGTATCAGATCGATAACCAGTATTGGCTGACAATCGACAACGTGCAGCAGAACGACGAGCAGCCGCTGGAAGTGCGGTTCGACCCGCGCTGGGCTTACCAGCTCAGCGTCGCCCAGCATGACCAACTGGCGCTGCGCGCCGCCGACCTGCAACCCGAGGCTGCTGCCGCGGAGCAGTAACCTCCTGCCTCAGCCGACGGTGCCTACCGTCGGCTGAACTCCCTGGCGGCTTGATCGCCTTCAACTTGCACCCCTTTCAGCATTGTCTAGACTCGAAACAAGGCCTCCACAGCAGCGTAGAGCTGCTGGTCCGTGCGTGCTGTTCTGGCGTCGGCGGCGTTGGCAGGCCAATAGTGTTGCCGATAATGCAGCAACGTCATCAAGTCTGTTGTAGTGAGGAAGAGGTAATGGCAGAGCGCGAGCACGGGACCGTCAAGTGGTTCAACGATGCCAAGGGTTTCGGTTTTATTCAGCGTGAGTCCGGTCCGGATGTCTTTGTACACTTCAGAGCCATTCGGGGCGATGGTCATCGCACTCTGGTAGAAGGGCAGGCGGTGGAGTTCACCGTGACCCAAGGTCAAAAAGGCCTGCAAGCGGAAGACGTCGCCAAACTCTAGTAGGCCCGAGGCGACCTGTCTGCACCTGCTGCAAAGAGGGAAGGCGCCAGGCTCTGACGCGAGCGACGCTTGCGGGTGAAGGCGCGGATGAATGAAAAGTGGTTCTGCATTGCCCTGGGAGATGGCCTGCTCGCTGCGCCTGTGATTGCCGAGTTGGCGGCGCTGTCCCTGCCCACGCGCACTACTACTTGAGCCCCTCTGGCGCTGTTATTGCGCCGCAGCCAGCGGGGTGGCATTGCGTGTGCCATCTGTACTTCTCACCTGGCCTGCGTTGCAGCACATTATGCCTCGCGGCCCTGCCGTAGATCCGGCATGTTGGGGCTGGAATTGCTCAATCGCCACCTAGGCAGCCTGCCTGTCATGGCTGTATTGTCATCTGGAAAACCGAGCTGTCGTCAGCTGACGGCAGGCAGGTGGGTGTCCAGCCAACGGGCAAACTCTTGCGCAGGCACCGCGCCGTTGAGTCGTGCGACTTCCTGTCCTCGGTGCAAAATCAACAGAGTAGGAATGCTACGAATGGCAAAGCGGGCGGCCAGATCGGGAGCGGCCTCGGTATCAATCTTGACCAGACGGGCGCGCGGTTCGATTGCCGTCGCCGCCTTGCTAAACACCGGCGCAAACTGCTGACAGGGGCCGCACCAAGAGGCCCAGAAGTCGATCACCAGAGGTAGATCGGCACTGGCATGCTTGGCGAAGGTGGCGCTGCTCAGTGCCAGCGGCTGTCCGGTAAACAGCGTTTTTTTGCAGGCACCGCAGGTCGGACCGGCATCCAGGCGCGCGGATTCGAGTCGATTCTTGCGGTGGCAGTGGGGGCAACTGATCAGCATTGGCTGGTTCTCCGCGTGGCTTTACAGCTGTGATGGGGACCGACTTCGCGTTTTCAACCCTACTAGCTGTGGCTATCGTCTTCTCCGCGCCAGTGGCGTTGTAACTCCAGGAAAGTCAGCGAGGCTGACCAGGTGATCAACACCAGCCCGGTCAAGGCTTCAGTGCCATAGAGAAAGCGAATATTACCTACCGGGGTGATGTCGCCGTAGCCCAGTGTGCTGTAGGTGGTAGCGGACAGATAAACCGTTTCAAACAGGGTGGGCTCGGGCATTCCGGCGATGCCACCGAGTTCAGGCATTTTCAGCAGCAGCAGGGCGCCGGCACCGAACAGCCAGATCTCGGCGATATGGGCCAACAGCAACACGAAGATCAGCGTGAGAATCCGGGGTCTCTTAGACAGGCGGGTGGTGTCGAGAAAGCGCTGCAGGCGAGCCAATACCTCGTAGTGAAGGACGACCGCCAGAATCACCATCAGCACACTGGCGCAAACGGTGATCCAGTGATACTGGTCGATCATGGTCTAGAGAGCCCAGACAAATTCGCTTTCACCCTCGGCGTTGACCTTCAGCCAGCGGTCGGCATCGGCTTCGCCATCGGTTTCGTTCCAGCTGCCTACCGAACAGCGGACCTCGTGTCCCAGCGCCTGATGAACGGCCCGCGCGCAGTCAGCGTCAGTCGCCCAGGGCGTAGCCTCGCTGTCGAACCAGATGCTGGTCCATTTGCCCGCTGCCTTGCGTACTATCATCAGCGGAACCGGGGGCTGGCTTTCGATCAGCCCCTGCCGACTATTGCCCTTGGGCTCGTCGAGCACGACCGGGCCTATCGCCTCAGGCAGCCAGGCGAGCAGATCCTTTACATGGTCTTCGCGCAGGTAGATCTCGATATCGGGTTGGCGCACGATGCGTCCTCGTGGAGCAGTTGATCGGGTGTTTACAGCCTTTCCAGCAATACCATTTGCATGGCTACTTCGAGCCCTTCGACGCCGCTGGCGCAGATAGCCTGCTGGCGTTCAGGCTGGCTGCGAAACCCGTGCGGCGTCATGCCGATCAGGTGGCTTAACTGGTCGGCAGGTACCTGCAGAGCATAGCGCAGGGTGCTTTGCGAGACGATGTGCAATTGATCAGGCAGCGATTTGATCAGTTCCGGCGTGGGGTGCACGGTGTCGTAGAGTTTTTCACGCAGAGCCAGCAAATGGTCGGCATGCGGCCCAACGATGAGTGCGCGGCCACCGGGGCGCAGGGTGCGCACGCATTCTTCCGGCGACCAGGGGCTGAACACGCAGAGCGCTGCGTCCAGGCTTTGATCGGCTACCGGCAAGCGCGCACTGGAGGCGACCAGCCACTGAATGGCTTTGCTGCGACGACAGGCCTTGAGAATGGCATCCTTGCTGATGTCCAGCCCGGCAAGTCTGGCCTGGGGCAGCGCAGCGCCGAGGCGCGCGCTGTAATAGCCCTCGCCGCAGCCCATGTCGAGCACGCGCGTGGGTGCTGACTCTGCCAGTAGCGCATTGATTGCATCGCTGACCGGCTGATAATGCCCGGCATCGAGAAACGCTTGACGGTGCGCCAACATCTGCGGCGTATCACCCGGTTGCTTGCTGTTCTTGTGCTGCACCAGCAGCAGATTCAGGTAGCCCTGGCGTGCCTGATCGTAACTGTGGCCGTTGGCGCAGCTCCAGTGGCGGTCGTCGGCGTTCAGTGGTTCGTGGCAATGGGGACAGATGAGCTCGATCATCAGGCCAGCAACCGCACCAGCGTGGCTTCGTAGATATCCGTGAGAATATCCAGGTCAGCGGCCTTGATGCATTCGTTGACCTGGTGGATGGTCGCATTGACTGGGCCCAGCTCGACCACCTGGGTACCCATGGTAGCGATAAAGCGGCCGTCGGACGTGCCGCCGGAGGTGGAGGGCTGAGTCTCGCGCCCAGTGACCTCCCGAATTGCCTCTGCCACGCCGTCGAGTAACGCGCCGGGCTCGGTCAGAAACGGCAGACCGGAGACCGTCCAGTGCAGTTCGTACTCCAGGCCATGCTGATCCAGCAAGTCGCGTACGCGCGCCTGCAAACCCTCAACAGTCGATTCGGTGGAGAAGCGAAAGTTGATCAGCGCTTCCAGCTCGCCTGGCACCACGTTGGTGGCGCCGGTGCCGGAATGAATATTGGAAATCTGGAAACTCGTGGGCGGGAAGAAGGCGTTGCCCTCGTCCCAGCTCTCTGCGGCCAGCGCTGCCAGCGCCGGCGCGGCGAGGTGGATCGGATTGCGCGCCAGGTGCGGGTAGGCCACGTGGCCCTGCTTGCCCTTGACGACCAGCCGGGCATTCAGCGAGCCACGGCGGCCGTTCTTTACTACATCGCCCACCACCTCGGTGCTCGAAGGCTCACCGACAATGCACCAGTCGACCTTCTCGCCGCGTTCAACCAGCGTCTCGACCACCTTGACGGTGCCTTCGGTTGCGGGCCCTTCCTCATCGCTGGTGATCAGAAAGGCGATCGATCCACGATGGTCAGGATGCTGGCGGACAAAGCGCTCCGCCGCGACCACCATGGCAGCCAGGCTGCCTTTCATATCCGCCGCGCCGCGACCCAACAGCATGCCGTCGCGCACGATGGGCTCAAAGGGTGGCTGATCCCAGTTCTCCAGCGGGCCGGTGGGTACCACGTCGGTATGGCCTGCAAAGCACAGCACCGGGCCCTGCTCTCCGCGCCTTGCCCAAAGGTTATCCACCTCACCAAAGTTCAGTTGCTCCAGCTGGAAGCCGACTGCGGCCAGACGCTCGCCCATCAGTTGCTGGCAGTCAGCGTCTTCCGGGGTGGTGGAGTTGCGCGAGATCAGCTCGCAGGCCAGGGTGAGGGTGGGGGATAGCTCGGTCATGATTCGCTTCGCTGGTGGTGTGTCTGGCGCACATGATAACAGAGTGGGCTGCCGGGCCAGAGGGCCCGGCAATCGATCCTTAGCCTGCGGGTTTTGCCGGGGCCGGCCAGCGTGCCTTGCGCCAGGCGCGCCGCTGTTTCTTGTCGAGAAAGGTCCAGGCCAGCAGGCGGCTGCGCTTCTGGCCTTGGGCCATATCCAGCACGCGCACATCGGTTGCGCCCAACTCGCGCAGCTGTACTGGCAGCTGTTTGAGCGTATCGGTATTGGATACCAGGCTGCTGAACCAGAACACCTGCTGCGCAAATTCGGCGCTTTCCGTGGCCATGCGCGACAGGAAGCCGGCCTCGCCACCTACACAATGCAGCTCGTTGGCCTGGCCGCCAAAATTGAGCCTGCCGACCTTGCTGTCGGCTTGCTTGCCCAGTTGCTGCCACTTGCGTTGATTGGCCGCGCGGGCTGCTTCGGCGCTGGTGTGGAACGGCGGGTTACACAGGGTAAAGTCAATCTGTTCGTCTGGCCTGATCAGTTGGCGGAACAGCTGGTCGCTGCGTGGCTGCAGACGCAGGCTGATGCGCTGCGCGGCTTGTGGGTTGGCATCGAGCAGCCGCTCGGAGTTGTCCAGCGCTACCTGGTCTATGTCGCTGCCGACAAAGCTCCAGCCGTAATCATGGCTGCCGATCAGTGGATAAATCAGATTGGCGCCAGTACCCAGGTCCAGGCCCCGTATCTTCTTGCCTGTGGGTATCTTGCCGTCATGACTGTCGGCCAGCAGGTCAGCCAGGGTGTGCAGATAGTCTGCGCGGCCCGGCACCGGCGGGCATAAATAGCCGGGCGGAATGTCCCAGTCGCGGACCTGATACTGCAGACGGAGCAAGGCTGCGTTTAGCGCCTTGACGGCCTCCGGGCTGGAAAAGTCGATACTCTTGCCACCCGCTGGGGAGTCAAGCAAATGCCCGCGCAGCGCGGGGTGTACGTTGCTCAGGGCGGTAAAGTCGTAGTGGCCCTGATGGCGATTACGCGGGTGTAGAGCAGCTTTGCTCTTCGCTTTGGGGCGGGTTTTACGCGGCATGGGAGGTTCCCTGATGATGGGGCGTGATTCTCCCACACTTGATGAGCCATAAGCCATGCAACGCCGCTGCGGGCTTGTGCACAAATACCGTGGATGAATCTGTGGATAACCCAAGGATAGCTGTTCCGGCCCTATGTCTGACGGGGCCTGTCAGCATCTGGCTGTTTATTGAGCAATCGCGCCGGGCATGCACGCTGATATACTTGCCGGCTGATGGCAGGGGGTACAGATGGCAATAGATGATCCACGTTTCGGTGGCATAGCACGCTTGTACGGCGTGGACGCACTTGCGCGGCTGCAGGCCAGCCATGTGGTGGTTGTTGGCATTGGCGGTGTAGGCACCTGGGTTGCCGAGGCGCTGGGGCGCACGGGCATTGGCCGGATTACGCTGATTGATCTGGATGAGGTCTGTGTGACCAATACCAATCGCCAGTTGCCGGCCATGGACGGCAATATCGGTCGGCCCAAGGTCGAAGTGATGGCCGAGCGGCTGCGGGCAATCAATCCGGCGTGTGTGGTCAACCCGGTGCTGGATTTTGTCTCGGCAGCGAATGTCGCAGATTATCTGGGCGACGACGTGGATTGCGTGGTCGACTGCATCGACAGCATCAAGGCCAAGGTGGCGCTGATTGCCTGGTGCCGCCGGCGCAAGCTGGCCGTCATCACCACCGGCGGCGCCGGTGGGCAGATTGATCCGACTCAGGTCACCGTTTCCGACCTGTCGAAGACCGTCAACGACCCCTTGGCCGCCAAGGCGCGCTCGCAATTGCGCCGCGACCACAACTTTCCCAAGGCCGACAGCAAGCGCAGCTTCGGCGTACCCTGCGTGTATTCCAAGGAGCAGCTGCGTTACCCGATGCCCGACGGTTCGGTGTGTCAGCAAAAGTCTTTTGTGGGGGAAGGCGTGCGCCTGGACTGTGCTGGCGGTTTCGGTGCGGTCACCATGGTCACCGCCACCTTTGGCATGGTTGCCGCGGCCCAGGCGGTGCAGCGTATTTTGCGTTGAAAGCAGCTCGCCAAAGCAATAAAAAAGGGCCCGCACCGGAAGCCGGAGCGGGCCTTTTTTAATACTGGCAGCAGGGACTAGAGAAAATACTCAGTTGTGTGCATGCAGCATGTCGTTGAGCTGAATCGCGCTCTTGTTGGTCTTGCACTCGATGGCGCCAGTCTGCGAGTTGCGGCGGAACAGCAGGTCGGACTGATTGGCCAGATCCCGTGCTTTGACGATTTCAACTAGATTGTCGGCGTCATCCAGCAAGGTGACCTTGATGCCGGCGGTGATGTACAGACCGGCCTCTACGGTGCAGCGGTCGCCCAGCGGGATACCGATACCGGCATTGGCGCCGATCAGGCAGCCTTCGCCGACGGAAATCACGATGTTGCCGCCGCCGGACAGGGTGCCCATGGTCGAGCAGCCACCACCCAGGTCGGAGCCCTTGCCGACGAAGACGCCCGCAGAAATGCGGCCTTCCACCATGCTGGTGCCTGCGGTACCGGCGTTGAAGTTGATGAAGCCCTCGTGCATGACCGTGGTGCCTTCGCCAACGTAGGCGCCCAGGCGCACGCGGGCGGTGTCGGCGATGCGGATGCCGGCAGGCACGACGTAATCGGTCATCGAGGGGAACTTGTCGATGCTGTGCACGACCAGTGATTCGCCCTGCATGCGCGCGGCCATCTGGCGCTGCGGCAGCTCGTTGATGTCGATGGCGCCCTGGGTGGTCCAGGCGACGTTCGGTAGCAGCGGGAAGATGCCGGCCAGCACTACCCCGTGTGGCTTGACCAGGCGGTGTGAAAGCAGGTGCAGCTTGAGGTAGGCCTCAGGCGTCGAGGCGGGTGCTTCGTCGGTGGCCAGTACGGTGGCGACCAGAGGGCGAGTACTGTTGGCCATTTGCGCGACCAGGGCACCTGCTTCGGCAAAGCCGGCGGTACTGAGTGCATCGGCAAGGGCTGCGCACTGGCTGGCGGCAAAGTTGATGGCTTGATTGCCTTCGCTGTAGCCGAGTTGCTCGCTGACAACCTGGATCAGGGCGTTATCGGGGTTCAGCAGCGGCTGCGGGTAAAAAACCTCAAGCCAGTTGCCGGCGCTGTTCTGGGTGCCGATGCCAAAGGCCAGGCTGAAACATTCGCTCATGGGGTTGTTCCTTTGATGCTATGCATTGGTGTCGAACGCGCTGGCGTACCACTCCGGCTTGAAGCCGACCAGGCGCTGTGAGCCGGTATCCAGTACCGGTCTTTTGATCATCGAAGGGTTGGCCTGCATCAGGGCAATGGCCTTGTCGGTGTCGATGTCATTTTTGTCTGCTTCGTCCAGCTTGCGAAAGGTCGTGCCTTTACGGTTGAGCAGGGTTTCCCAGCCGTGTTCGGCACACCAGGCACTCAGGTGCTCGGCGTCGATACCCTCTTTCTTGTAGTCATGAAAGACGTAATCCACGCCATGCTCATCCAGCCAGGTGCGGGCCTTCTTCATGGTGTCGCAGGCTTTGATGCCGTAAAGGGTAATCACGTTTTACAGGCCCTTGATGAAGTCGCGGATGCGCTCGGCGGCTTCGATGCAGTCGCTCAACGGGGCGACCAGCGCCATGCGAATCCGGCCGGCGCCGGGATTATAACCATCAATCTCCCGTGAAAGGTAACGCCCGGGGACCACGGCGACGTTCTGCTCGGCAAGCAGGCGTTGGGTAAACACGTCATCGGCAATCGGGGTGACCGGCCACAGGTAGAAGCCGGCATCGGGGCGCTGGACCTCCATCACCGGCTCAAGAATGGCCAGCACGGCGTCGAACTTGGCTTGATATTGCTCACGGTTGTCGGCCACGTGCGACTCGTCCTGCCAGGCTGCCAGACTGGCCAGCTGGCTCTGCACGGGCATGGCGCAACCGTGGTAGGTGCGGTATTGCAGATAAGGTCCGAGCAGGGTGGCATCACCTGCGACAAAGCCCGACCGCAGCCCCGGCAGATTGGAGCGCTTGGACAGGCTGTGAAATACCACGCAGCGCGCGTAGTCGTCGCGGCCCATGGCGGCGCAGGCTTGCAGCAGGCCTACCGGCGCCGGGCCGGCGGGTGCGTAAATCTCGCTGTAGCACTCGTCGGAGGCGATGACAAAGTCATATTGGTCGGCCAGTTTGATCAGTTGCTGCAGGGTCTCCAGCGGAATGACCGAGCCGGTCGGGTTGCCGGGCGTGCAGATGAACAGCAGTTGGCAGCGTTGCCAGATATCGGCGGGTACCGCGGCAAAGTCGGGAATGAAACCGTTGCTGCCATCACAGGCCAGATAATGTGGCTCGACACCGGCCAGAAAGGCCGCCCCTTCATAGATCTGATAAAAAGGGTTGGGGCTGACCACCAGGCCCTGCGGGTCGCGTTGTACCAGCGCCTGCGTAAAGGAAAACAGTGCCTCCCGGGTGCCGTTCACCGGGATGATGTTGCCACTAATGTCCAGGCTACCAGGCTTGAGGTCGAAGCGGCGGGTCAGCCAGTCGGCAATACCCTGGCGCAACTCGGGTTTACCCTGAGTCGTGGGGTAGACCGCCGCCTGATCCAGGTTGTTGGCCAGGGCCTCCAGCACAAAGGGCGGCGAGGGGTGCTTGGGCTCGCCAATCGACAGGGAAATCGGCCGTAGAGCAGGGTTGGGGGTTACGTCTGCTATCAGCGCGCGCAGCTTTTCAAAGGGGTAGGGCTGCAAGCGTTGCAGGTCACTATTCATGCACAATCCTCAGGGGCCAATGGCAATCGGGCTGCTGTACGCCTGCTCGGTTGGCTGGGTACTGCTTAGGGTATCGATGATGGTCTGCTGCAGACGTTCACACAGGGCGGGGTCGGAGAGCGCCTGGTTGTCGGCGTCGGTCAGGACGAAGACGTCGTCTACGCGCTCGCCCAGAGTGACGATCTTGGCGTTCTGCACGCTGATGTCGAAGTCCAGCAGAATGCGTCCCATGCGGGCCAGCAGACCCGGACGGTCAGGGGCGCTGAGCTCAAGAATGGTGTGCTGGCCGCCGGGGTCGTTGAATATGGTGACCTCGGGGGCAAAGGCAAAATGCTTGAGTTGGCGCGGTACGCGGCGCTGGATGATGGTCGGGAATGCATCCGGATCGGACAGAGCGTCGATCAGCTCGTGCTTGATCTGGCGGATACGTTCGGGATTATCGCCAATCGAGCCGCCGTCGGAGTCGAGAACGATGTAGGTGTCGAGACTGAACTGGCTGGTCGAGGTGATGATGCGCGCATCCTGAATGCTCAGGTTGAGCTGATCCATGGCTGACACGGTCGCAGCAAAAAGGTCGTTCTGCTCGGGGGTATAGATAAAGATCTGTGTAGCACCCTCGAACTCGCGCTGCGCGGTTTCCTTGATCAGTACCAGCGGCCCCTGACGGCTGCTGTGCTGCACAATCGCCTCGGTGTGCCAGGCCACGTCGCTGGCGGTATGGCGCAGGAAGTAGTCGTCACCCAGTTCGGACCAGAGCGCTTCGGCGTCCTCTTCCTCGATGCCGTTGCGTACCAGAATATCCAGGGCCGCTTGCTGAGTCTGGCGGATGTGCTCGTCGCGGTCCGGCGGGTTGTCCAGGCCGCGGCGCAGCGCGCGCTTGGTTTCGGTATACAGCTGGCGTAGCAGTGAGGCACGCCAGGAATTCCATAGTGTGGGGTTGGTGGCGTTGATGTCAGCGATGGTCAGCACGTAGAGGTAGTCGAGACGCACCTGGTTGCCCATCTGTACAGCGAAGTCGTGAATCACCAGCGGGTCGGAAATATCCTTGCGCTGTGCGGTGGTCGACATCACCAGGTGGTTCTCCACCAGCCAGGCGATCAGATGGGTGTCCCAGGCGGGCAGGTGGTGACGGCTGCAGAACAGCTCTGCATCCACGGCGCCCAGCTCGGAGTGGTCACCGCCGCGGCCCTTGGCAATGTCGTGATACAGCCCGGCGATGTACAGCAAATCGGGCTTTGGCAGGCGACAGAAAATGCGCCAGGCCAGCGGGTAGCGGTCCTGGTATTCGGGCCAACTGAGCTTGCGCAGGTGCTTGATCAGGTTAAGCGTGTGCGCGTCCACCGTGTAGATGTGGAATAGATCATGCTGCATCTGGCCCACGATCTTGCCGAATTCCGGCAGGTAGCGGCCAAGAATGCCGTAGCGGTTCATTCTGCGCAGGTTGCGGTGGATGCCTTCCTTGCAACGGAACAGCTCGATAAACAGGCTGGTATTGCGGATATCGCTACGGAAATCATCATCGATCAGGTGACGATGATCGCGCAGCAGACGAATGCTGTCGGCGCGCACGCCGCGAATTTCCGGGTGCTGCGCCATGAGTACAAATATTTCCAGAATGGCGAAAGGCGTGCGCTTGAAGACGTTGGGGTTGGTGACTTCGATGTAATGGTTGCGAATCTGAAAGCGGCTGTTGAGGGGCCGAATATCCGCCGCTTCGGCGTCGCGCAGCAGAATCTCTTCAAAATGCTGCATCAGCAGGTCGTTGAGTTGCGATAGCGACATCACCACCCGGTAGTACTTCTGCATGAAGCGCTCGACCGCCAGCTTGCTGTCGTTGCCTTCATAGCCCAGCATCTTGGCCAGCGCGCGCTGATGGTCAAACAGCAGGCGGTCTTCGGCACGCCCGGCCAGGTTGTGCAGGGCAAAGCGCACCTGCCAGAGAAAATCACGGCCTGAGGCGAGAATGCTGTACTCGGGCTCGTTGAGGAAGCCCTGGTCAACCAGTTCACGCAAATCATTGGTGCCAAAGTGGCGTAGCGCCACCCAGGCAATGGTCTGAATGTCGCGCAGACCGCCCGGCGAGCTCTTTACGTTTGGCTCGAGGTTGTACTCGGTGTCGTTGAACTTGGCGTGACGTGCCTGTTGCTCGGCCCGTTTGGCGCGGAAGAATTCGGCGTCGCTCCACATATGCTCGGTGCTGATCGCGCTCAGCATGCCCTGACGCAGGGCCTCGTCTCCGGCCAGGGTGCGGGATTCCATCAGGTTAGTAATGATGGTCAGGTCGGCTTTGGCTTCCTGTTGGCAGTCGTCGATGGTGCGCACACTCTGGCCGACTTCCAGGCCAATGTCCCAAAGCAGCATCAGGAAAGTCTCGATCGAAGCGCGGAACGCTTCTGCGTCGTCGCGCACCAGAATCAGCAGGTCGATATCCGAGTGTGGATGCAACTCGCCCCGGCCGTAGCCACCGACAGCCAGCAAGGCTATGCCCGGGTCCTTGGCGCAATCGAGCTGGGCCCAGGCCTGCTGCAAAATCTGGTCGGTAAACCAGGCGCGCTCATGGATCAGTTGACGGATGTCGCGACCGCCCTCAAAGCGGCTCTGTAACACGCCGTCGGCATGCCTGATCGCCTTTTTGAAGGCGCCGATCGGGCTGCTCTTTAATGCCAGTTCCGCCTGAAACTGGCCCGGATCGAAAAGCGCGTTATCCATCGTATTTATCCTTGGCGTTGAGCGGCCCCGGCAGTGACTGGCTGCTACTGCTATTGAAAGGATTCTTCGCTGCGGCGGGTGAGTACTTCGTAACCGTCAGCGGTGACCAGGATCGTGTGCTCCCACTGCGCTGACAACTTGCGATCCTTGGTGATCGCGGTCCAGTTGTCGCCCAGCAGGCGAGTCTCTGCACGGCCTTGGTTGATCATCGGCTCGATGGTGAAGGTCATGCCTTCCTTCAGCTCCATGCCGGTACCTGCGCGGCCATAATGCAGCACCTGCGGGTCTTCATGGAATACCTTGCCAATACCGTGGCCGCAGTATTCGCGGACGACGCTGTAGTGGTTGGCATGGGCATGATCCTGAATCACCTGGCCGATATCGCCAAGGCGTGCGCCGGGGCGCACCACGGAAATTCCCTTATAGAGACACTCCTGGGTAACCCGCGCCAGCCGTCCGACCCATTCAGGCGCCTCGCCCACGATGAACATCTTGCTGGTATCGCCGTGGTAGCCATCCTTGATCACCGTCACGTCGATATTCAGCGCATCGCCGTTTTTCAGCGGCTTCTCGTTCGGGATGCCATGACAAACGACGTGGTTGATCGAAGTGCAGATGGATTTGGGGAAGGGCATGCGACCCGGCGCGCCGCCATAGTTCAGCGGCGCCGGAATGGCCTGCTGGACGTTGACGATGTAGTCGTGGCAAATGCGGTCGAGCTCTTCGGTGGTAACGCCAGGCTTGACGTATTCGCCGATCATCTCCAACACCTCAGCCGCCAGGCGCCCGGCGATGCGCATGCCGGCGATGTCTTCCGGGGTCTTGATGGATACGGTCATGACAGGATTCTCTTGATTAGACGCCAGCAGGCGCAGTGACAAACCCCGGATTCTAACAGACCTCGGCGCGGCTGTTGAGGCGGCCTGCAATGATGCCTCCTGGCGGCGGAACTTTATTCGCCGGGCTATATATGGTATAAAGCGCCGCGCCTGAGCAAACACCCGATTTTCCAACCGGTTTTTTGCTTGGGTGAACCTTAATCCGCACACGTATCGACACGGTGTCCTGGGTGCCCCTCGGGGTTGGACATTGGGATACGTGGAGGCCAAACCCGACTTATGATGGAGTTATCATGACCCAAGTCTCTATGCGTGACATGCTGAAGGCCGGTGCGCACTTCGGCCACCAGACCCGTTACTGGAACCCGAAAATGGGCAAGTTCATTTTCGGCGCTCGTAACAAGATTCACATCATCAACCTTGAAAAAACCATGCCGATGTTCCACGACGCCCTGAGCTTCGTTGAGAAACTGGCATCCGGTAAGAACAAGGTTCTGTTCGTAGGCACCAAGCGCGCTGCCAGCAAGATCATTGCTGATGAAGCGACCCGTGCCGGTCAGCCTTACGTTGATCACCGCTGGTTGGGCGGCATGCTCACCAACTACAAGACCATTCGTCAGTCCATCAAGCGCCTGCGCGATCTGGAAGTCCAGTCTCAGGACGGTACTTTCGCCAAGCTGACCAAAAAAGAAGCACTGATGCGCTCACGCGACCTGGAAAAGCTGGATCGCGGTCTGGGTGGTATCAAGGACATGGGCGGCCTGCCTGATGCTCTGTTCGTGATCGATGTTGAGCACGAGCGCATTGCCATCACCGAAGCCAACAAGCTGGGCATTCCGGTCATCGGTATCGTCGATACCAACAGCAGCCCGGACGGCATCGATTACGTCATCCCCGGTAACGATGACGCCATCCGCGCCATCAAGCTGTACGCAGCGGCCGTTGCTGACGCAGTACTGCGCGGCAAGAACAACGCTGGCGGCGCCGACGAGTTCGTCGAAGAAGCTGCGCCGGAAGCCTCTGAAGGCTGAGGTGCACGCGGCTAGGTACATGCCGTAAAAAAGGGGGCTTTGCCCCCTTTTTGCAATATCCTGAACGCAACATGATACGGCGGCCCTGTTTACTGCTTCGGGCCTGCCCACAGTCAAAGTAATCTAGAGGATTATTTCATGTCACAGATTTCTGCAGCCATGGTTAAAGAACTGCGCGAGCGCACCGGCCAGGGCATGATGGAGTGCAAGAAGGCACTGGTTGCCGCTGAAGGCGATATCGAAAAGGCGATTGATGACATGCGCGCTTCCGGCGCCATCAAAGCGGCCAAGAAGGCCGGCAATATCGCTGCCGAAGGCGCCATTGCTGCCAAGGTTGCTGCCGACAACAAGTCTGCCGTCATTATCGAAGTCAACTCACAGACCGACTTTCTGGCGCTGCAGGACGATTTCAAGGCATTCGTTGCTGCCAGTCTGGAGAAGGCGGTTGAAGCCGGCTATACCGACGCTGCGCCGCTGATCGCAGATCAGGAGCCAGCCCGCGAAGCGCTGGTTGCCAAGACCGGTGAGAACGTCAATATCCGTCGTCTGACCCGCGTTGAAGGTGATGTGGTCGGCGCCTATCTGCACGGTCACCGTATTGGTGTTGTGGTCACCCTCAAGGGTGGCGACGAAGAGTTGGCACGTGACATCGCCATGCACGTTGCCGCCAGCAACCCGCAGTTCCTTGATCCTTCGCAGGTGTCTGAAGACGCTATCGCCAAGGAAAAGGAAATTTTCCTGGCGCTGAACGCCGACAAGATCGCCGGCAAGCCGGACAATATTGTTGAGAATATGGTCAAGGGCCGTATCAACAAGTTCCTGGCCGAGGGCAGCCTGGTTGAGCAAGCTTTCATCAAGGATCCGGACGTCAAAGTGGGCGAGCTGGCCAAGAAAGCCGGTGCTGAAGTGGTTTCCTTTGTACGTTTTGAAGTGGGCGAGGGCATCGAGCGTGCTGAAGTCGACTTCGCTGCCGAGGTGGCTGCACAGCTGGCCGCTTCCAAGCAGTAAGTAGGATATAGTGCACTCTGACCCGTGCACCGCAGCAGCCTCCGGGTTGCTGCGAACAGGTTGACCGAAGAGGCTTCCCGCGCAGGCGTGAAGCCTCTTTTTCAAGAAATACTGAACAAGTGCCCGCCCCTCATTGTCTGGTGGAACTTGTTGAGTGTTTCTCCATTCCAGCGCAGGAGAGTAAAGCATGGCCCAGGTACCCAGCAGCCGCCAACCCAAGTACAAACGCATTCTTCTCAAACTCAGCGGCGAAGCCCTGATGGGAACTGAAGGTTTCGGTATTGATCCCAAGGTGCTGGATCGCATGTCGCTGGAAATCGGTCAGTTGATCGGTATCGGTGTGCAGGTCGGTCTAGTGATCGGGGGTGGCAACCTGTTCCGTGGCGCTGCGTTGCACAGTGCTGGTATGGACCGTGTTACTGGTGATCACATGGGGATGCTGGCGACCGTTATGAACGGCCTGGCCATGCGCGATTCGCTGGAACGTTCCAATATCCAGACCCGCGTCATGTCGGCCATTACCATGGAAGGCGTGACCGAGCATTACGACCGCCGCAAGGCAATGCGCTACCTCGCTGGGGGTGACGTGGTAATATTCTCCGCCGGTACCGGTAATCCGTTCTTCACCACCGACACTGCCGCCTGTTTGCGCGGCATCGAAGTGGACGCGGATCTGGTGCTCAAGGCCACCAAGGTAGATGGCGTCTACAACGCCGACCCGATGAAGGACCCCAACGCCGAACGCTTCGACAGCCTGAGCTACGATCAAGTGCTGGATCTGAAGCTGGAAGTGATGGACCTGACCGCGATCTGTCTGATTCGCGACCACAAGATGCCTTTGCGGGTGTTTAACATGAACAAGCCAGGGGCGTTGCTGAATGCGGTAGTGGGCAGCGCCGAAGGAACATTGATCGAGGGTTGAGAAATGATCAACGAAATCAAGAAGGATGCGCAGGAGCGCATGGGTAAGTCGGTTGAGTCTTTGGGCACGGCCTTTGCCAAGATTCGCACCGGACGCGCACATCCCAGCATTCTGGATAGCGTTATGGTTAATTGCTACGGCGCGGACACACCGCTGCGTCAGGTAGCCAACGTTAACGTGGAAGACTCTCGCACCCTGGCCCTGAGTGTATTCGATCGCAGTCTGATTCAGGCGGTTGAGAAGGCCATCATGACCTCAGACCTGGGTCTTAACCCGGCCACTGCGGGCACTACCATTCGCGTACCTATGCCCGCCTTGACTGAAGAAACTCGCAAGGGCTACACCAAGCAGGCGCGCGCCGAGGCTGAGAATGCACGTGTCGCAGTGCGTAACATTCGCCGCGATGCGCTCAGTCAGTTGAAGGATTTGCAGAAAGAGAAGGAAATCAGCGAAGACGAAGAGCGTCGCGCCGCTGACGACGTACAGAAGCTGACCGACAAGTACATTGCGGAAGTCGACAAGGCGCTGGAAGCCAAGGAAAAGGATCTGATGGCCATCTGATGGTCATTTGTTGCGCGGACCAGGCATGAATAACAATAGCAGTAGCGGCGCACAAGCGGCCGCCGTCCCTCGACACGTTGCCATCATCATGGATGGCAACAACCGCTGGGCGCGCAAGCGCTTTCTGCCTGGTGTCGCTGGCCACAAGGCCGGCGTCGATGCAGTCAAGGCGATGATTGAAGTGTGCATCGAGGATGGCGTTGAGGTGCTGACGCTGTTTGCCTTTTCCAGTGAAAACTGGCGACGTCCGGAAGATGAAGTGGGCGCGTTGATGGAGCTGTTTCTCGGTGCTTTGCGGCGTGAAGTGCGCAAGCTGCGTGAGAACGGCGTGCGCTTGCAGATCATTGGTGATCGCAGCCGTTTTGCGCCTGAGTTGCAGCAGGCGATGACCAAGGCCGAGGAGAGTACAGCAGCTGGCCGACGCTTGACGCTGGTGGTCGCCGCCAACTATGGCGGGCAGTGGGACGTGACGCAGGCTGTTCGTCAGCTAGCGGCGGAGGCGGCCAGTGGTGCACGGGACGCCAGCAGCATTACCGAGCAGGATATCGAAGCGAGGTTGTCTACCGCGAACCTGCCATTACCTGACCTGTGCATCCGTACCGGTGGCGAGAAGCGCATCAGCAATTTTCTGCTGTGGCAATTTGCTTACGCCGAATTTTATTTTTCCGATTTGTTCTGGCCGGACTTCAAGCAGGACGCCTTGCGTGAAGCCCTGGCTGACTTCTCTTGTCGGCAGCGCCGTTTCGGTAAAACCAGCGAACAGATTGCTGCGGAGTCCTGATGCTTAAACAACGCGTAATAACCGCTGTGATTCTGGCGCCTCTGGCTGGCGCCGGTTTTGTGTTGTTACAGGGTGGCTGGTTTGCCTTGTTTATTGGTGCGGTGGTGGCGCTTGGTGGCTGGGAATGGGCGCGTCTGTGCGGTGAAACCCGTCAGAGTGGCCGTGTTGTCTATGCGCTAACCCTGGGTCTGCTCATGGTGGGCTTGTATCGCGACCAGTGGCCTGTGGTGTATTACGTGATTCCGGCGCTGCTATGGTGGTTGCTCGCGAGCGTGATGATCCTGCGTTACCCGTCTGGCAGTGGCATCTGGAAGGGCAGCTTTGTGCGGCAGTTGTTCGGGTTGCTGATATTGCTACCGGCCTGGGCTGGCCTGGTCTGGTTGCGCGCCCAGGAGTTTGGCCTATGGCTTATTTTCAGTCTGCTGATTCTGGTGTGGGCCGCAGACATTGGCGCCTACTTTGCCGGCAAAACCTTTGGCCGCACCAAATTGATGCCGAATGTTAGCCCTGGCAAAACCCGCGAAGGGCTGCTTGGGGGATTGCTGTTTAGCGAGCTGCTGGCGCTGGTGGCCATGCTTTATCTGGGATGGGGTGCTGGTGCCATCGCGCTTGGTCTGTTGGGCGCCGCTCTGGTGGTGCTGGTGTCCGTTGTCGGCGATCTGACCGAAAGTCTGTTCAAGCGCGAGGAGGGCATCAAGGATAGTAGCAACCTGTTGCCGGGCCATGGCGGTGTGCTTGATCGCATCGATAGTCTGACCGCTGCCATTCCCATGTTTGTTGCTTGCTGGCTGTTGCTCGGGAGCTACCTGGCGTGACCGTCTCGCGGGTTAGTGTGCTGGGTGCGACGGGGTCTATCGGTGTCAGTACCCTGGATGTCATCGCTCGTTATCCGGAGCAATACTCAGTGTATGCGCTGAGTGGTCATAGCCGTATGACTGTGCTGGCTGAGCAGTGCCTGGCGCACCGGCCAGCGTATGCCGTTGTCGCGGACGCCGCCCAGGCGGCGGCATTGCAGCAAAAATTACGTGAGCACGGCCTGGCAACTGAGGTTGTTTATGGTGAGCAGGCGCTGAACGATGTGGCGGCCGCGCCCGATGTTGACGTGGTCATGGCTGCGATCGTCGGAGCAGCCGGTTTGCGCCCTACGCTGGCGGCGGTGCAGGCAGGCAAGCGTGTGTTGTTGGCCAACAAAGAAGCGCTGGTGATGTCCGGCGCGCTCTTCATGCAGGCGGTACGTGATTCGGGCGCCCAGTTGTTGCCGATCGACAGCGAGCACAACGCCATCTTTCAGTGCATGCCGGCCAACTACGCACAGGGTCTGGCGCGGGTCGGTGTGCGCCGGATATTGCTGACGGCATCCGGCGGTCCGTTTCGCGAGTTCAGCATTGAACAATTGGCCGGTGTTACCCCTGCACAGGCCTGCGCTCATCCCAACTGGTCGATGGGGCAGAAGATTTCGGTTGATTCCGCCAGCATGATGAACAAAGGGTTGGAGCTGATCGAGGCCTGCTGGTTGTTCGATGCTCGTCCTGACCAGATAGAGGTAGTGGTGCATCCGCAAAGCGTGGTGCATTCGCTGGTGGATTACGTCGATGGTTCGGTGCTCGCTCAGCTGGGCAATCCGGACATGCGTACGCCCATAGCACATGCCCTGGCGTGGCCGCGGCGTATTGATTCGGGCGTCAGTGCGCTGGATCTATTGACGATCGCACAACTGGACTTTCAGGCGCCTGACGATCTGCGCTTCCCCTGTTTGCGTCTGGCACGTCAGGCGGCGGCTAGTGGGGGGACCACCTGCGCCACTCTCAACGCGGCAAATGAGGTAGCGGTTGCCGCTTTCCTTTCCGGTCGTATGGGCTTTACCGATATCCCTGTTATGATCGAACACGCACTGAACGCCATGCCGGGCGAAGCGGTGCAGGATTTGGATCATATCCTGCTGGCCGACCGAAGCGCGCGCGAACACGCCGAGCGCTGGCTGGCGGCGCGCGACTGAGTCGGTACCGCTGTTTCCGCTCTGAATTCACATGAGGTCACGCTGAATGGAACTGCTGTTTACCCTGTTGGCTACCATTGTTGCATTGGGGCTGCTGGTCACCATTCATGAGTACGGCCATTTCTGGGTCGCCCGCCGTTGCGGCGTCAAGGTCTTGCGCTTCTCAATCGGTTTTGGTCCCGCCTTGTATAGCTGGCGTGATCGGCAGGGTACCGAGTACGCCATAGCTGCAATTCCCCTGGGCGGCTACGTCAAGATGCTGGATGAGCGCGAAGCGCCCGTGCCGGCTGCGGAGCTGGAGCAAGCCTTCAATCGCAAACCGGTCGGGCAGCGTATAGCCATAGTTGCGGCGGGCCCCATTGCCAACTTTCTGCTGGCGATTGCTGCTTTTTGGCTGATTGCGGTGCTGGGCGTGACTACTGTGGTGCCGGTGCTTGGCCCGGTAACCCCGGATACCCCGGCGGCGCGAGCCGGGCTGCACGAGAACCTGGAACTGGTTGCCATTGACGGCGCCTCTACGCCCAGCTGGCACGAAGTCAACCTGCAGTTGATCCGGCGCCTGGGTGAGACTGGTGTGCTCGATGTGCAGGCGCGGGAGCACGCGGGCGGCGCAGTGCAGCATTATCAGGTCAAGCTGGACGACTGGCTGAAAGGGGCGCAAGAGCCGGAGCCCCTGTCGGCGCTGGGTTTGAGCAGCTGGCAGCCGAAAGTTCCGCCGCGTATTGGTCAGGTTGAAGAGGGCGGTGCGGCCGCTAGCGCCGGTCTGCAGCCCGGTGATCTGATCATTGCTGTGGACGGCAAGGTGGTCAGTGACTGGGTGGCGGAGGTGGTGCCCGCCATCCAGGCGAGCGCGCAGCGCGAGCTGCAAATCAGCGTTGAGCGTGATGGTCGGCAGTTGGAACTTAATCTTACCCCGGCAGCCAAAGCGCAGAACGACGTCGTCGTAGGTTATATCGGTGCAGGCGTAGATGCCTTTGAATGGCCTGCCGATATGCGCCGCGAGATTCACCATAACCCACTTATGGCAATACCTGTGGCACTGGGTAAAACCTGGGATATGACGGCGTTGACGCTTGATTCGCTGAAGAAAATGCTCACCGGGCTGGTCTCGGCAAAAAACTTGAGTGGCCCGATAACCATTGCTAAAGTGGCGGGCGCTTCAGCCAAGTCAGGACTGGAAAGCTTCCTCAGCTTCATTGCCTATCTGAGTATCAGTCTGGGTGTATTGAATCTGCTGCCGGTGCCCGTGCTCGATGGTGGCCATCTGGTGTATTACGTCGCGGAGTGGATTCGCGGCAAGCCGCTTTCGGAGCGGATTCAGACCTGGGGTCTGCAGATTGGGCTCAGCCTGATTGTTGGGGTGATGCTGTTTGCCATTTATAACGATATAAGTCGCCTTGGCGGTTGATTGATCGCAAGATTGCCTGAACATGAGTCACCCGCGTGGGTGACACGATTTTAACCAGCTATTCAGAACGGATTTCATGAAACGTTACCTATTGCCTGCGCTTCTACTGATACTTCTGGCGCCGGGAGCTTTTGCCGACGCCTTCCAGATCTCTGATATCCGCGTCAATGGGTTGCAACGGGTCTCCGCCGGCAGCGTGTTTGGTGCGCTGCCATTGAATATTGGCGATCAGGTAGACGACCAGGAGCTGGTCGAGGCCACCCGAGCACTGTTTCGCACGGGCTTCTTCCAGGATATCCAGTTGGGTCGTGACGGCGATGTGCTGGTGATCAACGTTGTGGAGCGACCCTCCATTTCCTCGATCGAGCTGGAAGGCAACAAGGCGATCAAGAGCGAAGATCTGCTCAAGGGCTTGAGCGCAGCGGGCTTGTCTGAAGGTGAGATTTTCCAACGCGCCACACTGGAAGGTGTGCGTAACGAACTGCTCCGCCAGTACGTCTCCCAGGGCCGTTATTCGGCCGATATCGAAACCCAGGTCATTCCCGAACCGCGTAACCGCGTGGCGCTAAAGATTATTGTGGATGAAGGCTCGATTGCCTCCATTGCGCACATCAACGTGGTGGGCAACACCGTTTATGAAACCGAAGATCTGGTTGACCTGTTCGAGCTGAAATCCAGTGGCTGGCTGTCCTTCCTGCGCAGCGACGACAAGTATTCGCGTGAAAAACTGGCGGGCGACCTCGAACGTCTGCGCTCTTACTACCTTGACCGCGGTTACATCAACATGGATGTGGCCTCTACTCAAGTGTCCATCACTCCGGACAAGAAGCACGTCTACATCACCGTCAACATCAACGAGGGTGATCGTTACACCATTCGTGATGTCCGTCTGTCCGGTGATCTGGTGGTAGGCGAGGCCGAGATCAAGCGGCTGATGCTGATCGAGCCGCAGCAGGTGTTTTCACGTCAGGTAGTGACCTCCACTTCCGATCTGATCAGCCGTCGCTTGGGTAACGAGGGTTATACCTTCGCTAACGTCAACGGCATCCCCGAGATTCATGAAGATGACAAGACTGTGTCTGTCACTTTCTACGTTGATCCGGGTAAGCGCGCCTACGTCAACCGCATCAACTTCCGTGGCAACACCAAGACCGATGATCAGGTGCTGCGCCGGGAAATGCGTCAGATGGAAGCCGGCTGGGCCTCAACCTACCTGATCGATGAGTCCAAGACTCGTCTGGAGCGCCTGGGTTACTTCAAGGAAGTGAACGTCGAGACCGTGCCGGTGCCTGGCGCCGAAGATATGGTGGACGTGAACTACACGGTAGAGGAGCAACCTTCTGGTTCGGTCACCGCCAGTCTAGGTTTCTCGCAGAGCTCGGGTATCATCCTGGGTGGCTCTATCAGTCAGAACAACTTTTTCGGCACCGGTAACCGCGTTTCCATCGGCGCCAATCGTTCCGATTACCAGACGTCGCTTTCCTACGGCTACATGGACCCCTATTTCACGGTCGATGGTATCAGCCTGGGCTACAACGCGTTCTATCGCACTACCGATTACGATGAGCTGAATGTCGACATTTCCAGCTACGCGGTTGACTCCTTCGGTGGTGGCTTCAACCTGGGTTACCCGATCAGCGACAACTCGCGTGTGTCCTTTGGTCTGAGCGCACAACGGGATGAGCTGAAAACCGGTACCTATACTGTGCAGGAGATCGTCAACTTCCTCGACAAGGAAGGTGACAGCTTCACCAACTTCTTCTTCAACAGTTCCTGGTCGCAGAACACCTTGAACCGTGGTGTGTTCCCGGATCGTGGTTATTCGCAGAATGTCGGTTTTGACATCTCGATACCGGGCAGTGATCTGAGCTTCTACACCCTGGATTACCGCGCGCAACGTTTCTTTGCCATGACCGACGACCTTACCCTGCGCCTGCATACGGATCTGGGCTTCGGCAAGGGCTTTGGCTCGACTGAGCAAATGCCTTTCTACGAGCACTACTACGCCGGTGGTATCGGCTCGGTGCGCGGCTATGAAGACAGCACTCTGGGGCCCAAGAGCACGCCAGCCGCGGCTGACCCGGACCAGGATCAGCTGCCCTTTGGCGGTAATATCAAAATCACCGGTGGCGCTGAGGTTATCTTTCCGGCGCCCTTCGTAAAGGATCAGCGTTCTCTACGCACGGTACTGTTCCTCGATGTGGGTAACGTTTACGATACCTATTGTTCCAACTCGGTATTGCTTAACGGGGAAGACAACCCGGGTTGTGGCGATGTCGAGCTGGCGGATTTGCGCTACAGCGTGGGTGTTGGGTTGTCCTGGCTGACAGCGCTGGGCCCGCTGGGTTTCAGTCTGGGTATGCCGCTGAACAGTCAGTCTGAGGATGATACACAGGTGTTCCAGTTCACTCTGGGTCAGACGTTCTGATTCCAGACAATCAACGAAGTGCAATCGGGAGTATTAGAGTGGGTAAGTTTATTCGCGTGACAGTATTGTCGCTGCTGGCGCTGGTCAGTTTTGAGGCCGCCGCCGAAATGAAGATTGCCGTATTGGACTACCAGATGGCTCTGTTGGAGTCGGATGCGGCCAAGAAATACTCCGTTGATGCAGAAAAGAAATTCGGCGCACAACTGCAGCGTCTGAAGAATCTGGAAGCCGAGGCCAAGCGCCTACAGGAACGTCTGCAGCGTGACGGCGCGCAATTGAATCAGAGTGAACGTGAAAAGCTGGAGCTGGAATTCCGCCAGAAGGCCCGTGAGTTTCAGGTGCAGTCCAAGGAGCTGAACGAGGCCAAGGCCCTGTCTGATCGCGAAATGCTGGAGGCGCTGAAGCCTAAGCTGGACTCGGCAGTTGAGACCATCCTCAAGAGCGGCAACTATGATCTGGTGCTGGACCGTGGCGGCGTGGTTGAAGTCAAGCCGGAGTTCGACATCACCCGTCAGGTGATCGAACGCCTGAACAGCTCTCGCTGATCTGTTGCCATGACCGGCAATAACCGCTTCACACTCGCGCGCCTGGCGGAACAGCTTGGCGCGCGTTTGCTTGGTGATCCCGACCTTGTCATTACGGGGTTGGCTACGCTGCAGGACGCGGAGCCAGGTCAGCTGGCGTTCCTTGCCAACAGCCAGTACCGAAAGTTTCTGGCTGGCAGTAGCGCTGGCGCAGTGCTTCTCACTGAAGCTGACGCTGATGGCTTCTCCGGCAACGCTCTGATTGTGCGTGACCCCTACCTGAGCTATGCCAGTCTGTCACACCAGTTTGATCCCAAGCCCCAGGCTGAGGCCGGTATCCACCCTACCGCTGTTGTGGCCGAGGATGCGCAGGTTGATCCCAGCGCCAGCATCGGTCCTGGCGCTGTGATCGCTGCCGGTGCGTGCATCGGTGCTGGCGTGTCCCTGGGGGCTCACTGCTTTGTTGGTGCGCGCTCACGGATTGGGGCGGGCGGCTGGCTGGCGCCCCGAGTTACGCTTTATCATGATGTGATCATTGGCGAGCGCGTGGTAGTCCAGTCCGGCGCGGTGATCGGCTCCGAAGGCTTCGGCTTTGCCAATGACGCCGGAAGCTGGCAGAAAATCGCCCAGATCGGTGGTGTGCACATTGGCGATGACGTGGAAATCGGTGCCAATACCACGATCGACCGTGGAGCTTTAGCTAACACCCTGATCGGTAACGGCGTGAAGCTCGACAACCAGATTCAGATCGCTCACAACGTGCAAATTGGTGACCACACGGCAATGGCGGCCTGTGTGGGGATTTCCGGCAGCACGCGGATCGGCAAACACTGCATGATCGCGGGTGGCGTCGGTATGGTCGGGCATATCGAGGTCTGTGATAATGTCTTCGTTAGCGGCATGACCATGGTGACTCGCTCTATCACTGAGCCTGGTGCCTACTCCTCTGGTACGGCTATGCAGCCAGCCGCTGAATGGAAGAAGAGTGCCGCGCGCATTCGACAACTCGATGCGCTGGCCAAACGGGTTCAGCAGCTGGAGAAGCAGCTCGAGGTCGTGACTCAAGGACCGCAGGACTCATCCAAATCCTGATCTGCACCTTTGAGGTGCTTCTACTTTTTCAAGCAAGGCCTGCGAATACATGGATATCAACGAAATAAAAGAATACTTGCCTCACCGCTACCCCTTTCTTCTGGTTGATCGGGTAGTGGAGTTGGATCTCGAGGGCAAACATATTCGCGCCTACAAGAACGTCTCGGTCAACGAGCCTTTCTTCAATGGTCACTTCCCGCAGCACCCCATTATGCCTGGCGTTCTGATCATTGAGGCCATGGCCCAGGCTGCAGGCTTGCTTGGTTTCAAGATGATGGGTGTAAAGCCGTCGGACGGAACCCTGTACTACTTTGTCGGTTCCGATAAGTTGCGTTTTCGTCAGCCCGTGGTGCCAGGAGACCAACTGCAACTGGAGGCGCGCTACCTGAGCCACAAGCGAGGTATCTGGAAATTCGCCTGCCGCGCGGTGGTCGATGGTAAAGAGGCTTGCTCGGGTGAAATTATCTGTGCGGAACGTCATATATGACACGTATTCATCCTCAGGCGATTGTTGACCCGGCTGCGCGCCTGGCTGATGACGTTGAGGTTGGGCCCTGGAGTTATATCGGTCCGGACGTCGAGATTGCTGCTGGCTGCGTCATCGCCTCACACGTCGTCATCAAGGGGCCTACCAGTATCGGCAAGGGCAATCGAATTTTTCAGTTTGCCTCGGTCGGTGAAGAGTGCCAGGACAAGAAGTACGCTGGAGAACCTACGCGTCTGGTTATCGGTGACAACAATGTCATTCGCGAAGGCTGTACGCTCCACCGCGGCACGGTGCAGGATCAGGGTATTACGCGTATTGGCAGCAACAACCTGCTGATGGCCTACGTGCACGTGGCGCATGACTGCGTGGTGGGCGACAACATCATCATGGCCAACAACGCCACCATCGCTGGCCATGTGCAGGTAGGTGATGGCGCCATTTTGGGTGGCTATACCACGGTGCACCAATTCTGCCGACTTGGCCCTTGGTCGATGAGTGCGGCCAATACGGCGGTGTTCAAGGATATTCCGGCCTTCGTTATGGTCGGGGGGAACCCGGCCAGTGCCCATGGCATGAACTTCGAGGGCATGCGACGTCGCGGTTACGCCGCCGAGCTGGTGACGGCACTGCGCCGGGCCTACAAGACCGTCTACCGCCAGGGCCTGACTCTCAAGGAAGCGCTTGTGGAGTTGGAAGAAAGTGCCACGCAGTTCCCTGAAGTAGCGCTTTATCGCGACTCCATCATCGCCTCCACGCGGGGCATCACCCGATAACCTGAACGGGTTCCTCGATGCTGCACTCTGATAAACCCCTGTGTATTGCCCTGGTGGCCGGTGAGGCTTCGGGCGATACGCTGGGGGCTGGCCTGATCAAGGCGCTCAAACAACGTTTTCCCAATGCACGCTTTATCGGCATCGGTGGTCCGCGCATGCTGGCTGAAGGCATGCAGAGCCAGGTGCCCATGGAGCGTCTGTCGGTCATGGGGCTGGTTGAGGTGTTGGGACGCCTGCGCGAGCTGCTGCGTGTTCGTCGTGAGCTGGTGGCCTTTCTAAAGTCTCAGCAGCCCGATGTGTTTATCGGTATTGATGCGCCTGATTTCACCCTCAATGTCGAGCTGCAGTTGCGGAAGGCCGGCATTCCCACCGTACATTATGTGAGTCCATCGGTGTGGGCGTGGCGCGAGAAGCGGGTGCTAGGCATTCGTGAGTCGACCGACCTGGTGTTGACGCTTTTCCCCTTTGAAGAAGAGGTTTATCGGCGGCACGGCGTAGGTGTGCGCTGCGTCGGGCATACCCTGGCGGACCAGATTCCGTTGGTGCCTGACCGCCAAGCGGCGCGCACTGCGCTCTCTCTGCCCCAAGATAAACGTATAGTGGCCTTGTTGCCGGGTAGCCGTAATGGTGAGCTGCGCAAGCTGGGCAAGCTGTTTCTAGAGACAGCGGCCTGGTGTCTGGAGCGTCAGCCCGAGCTGCAGTTCATCATGCCCTGTGCCAACTCAGACCGGCGGCAGCAGATGGACGAGATTCTGCGCGAAAGCGGTTTGCAGTTGCCACTGACGCTATTTGATGGCCAGGCGCACCAGGTACTGGCCGCCAGTGATGCGGTGCTGATTGCCTCTGGCACTGCGACGCTTGAGGCGATGCTGTTCAAGCGCCCCATGGTAGTGGCCTATCGTATGGCCGGGCTGACGTTCCGCATTCTCAAGCGGCTGGTCAAGGTAGGCCATGTGTCGCTGCCCAATCTGTTGGCTGGCCGGGAGGTGGCTCCCGAGTTTCTGCAGGATGCCGCAACGCCACCGGCAATGGGCGATGCGCTGCTGGAACGTTTGCTGCCGACCCCTGAGCGGGAAGAGACGCAGCAGGTGTTTATTGAGTTGCATCAGCTGTTGCGGCGCGATGCTGATCAGGCGTCGGCCGACGCAGTCGCTGAACTGATGCAAGCCAAGGGGCGGCTCGAGTGAATCAGTTGACCATGGATTGGGCTGCGGTGCAGTCGGGTGAGCTGATCGCCGGCGTCGACGAAGTGGGTCGTGGGCCGTTGTGTGGTGCAGTGGTCACCGCCGCGGTGATTCTTGATCCAGCGCGCCCGATTGTCGGGCTCAACGATTCCAAGAAACTGACCGAAGCTCGCCGCGAGGCACTCTTTCCGCTAATCCAGGAGCGTGCGCTGGCCTGGTGTATCGGCCGCGCGGAAGTCGAAGAAATTGACGAGTTGAATATTCTGCACGCCACTATGCTGGCAATGCAGCGCGCGGTTGCAGGTTTGTCGGTGCGGCCTGACCTGGTCCTGGTCGATGGTAATCGTTGCCCGGCGTTGCCCATGCGCAGCGAACCAGTGATCAAGGGCGATAGTCGCGTTCCGGCAATCGCTGCGGCGTCGATCCTGGCCAAGGTATCCCGTGATCGAGAAATGCAGGTGCTGGACAGCCAGTATCCTGGTTACGGAATCGCGGGACACAAGGGTTATCCCACGCCGTCGCATCTGCAAGCGCTGCGTGAGCTGGGGGCTACGCCTGTTCATCGGCGCTCCTTCGCGCCAGTGCGCGCAGCGCTGGCGGCCCGCATAGCCTCCAGCTAAGCCCTCGCGCAGCTAAATGCTGGCCTGCCTCGCAGTTGGGTCGCCTGCGACTGGTCGCGGGCTTGCCCCCTCGTTACAATCAGCGGTCTTGCCGTCTGCCCTCTGAAACAGGATTCATATGAGCTTTTCCTTCGTCCATCTGCGCGTCCATAGCGAATACTCACTGGTTGATGGCCTGGTCAAGGTCAAGCCGCTGATCAAGTCAGTAGCGGAAGCGGGTATGCCGGCGGTGGCGGTAACGGATCAGAACAACATGTGCAGTCTGGTCAAGTTTTACCGGGCTGCGATGGGCGCTGGCATCAAGCCAATTTCCGGCGTCGATCTTTGGGTCCTGGGTGGTGAAGATGACAGCCAACTGACTAGGCTGACGCTGTTGTCGATGAACAAGCAGGGCTATCGCAATCTCACTGAACTGATTTCGCGCGGTTATACCGAAGGTCAACGCAACGGGCTGGTCACCATTCGACGCGAATGGGTCGCAGAGGCCAGCGAAGGGGTGATTGCGCTGTCCGGGGCTAAGGAAGGGGAGATTGGCCTGGCCCTGCTGTCCAACTCACCGCAGATGGCAGATGAGCTGCTGGATTACTGGATGGGGGTCTTTCCTGGTCGCTTTTACCTGGAACTGCAGCGTACCAGCCGGGTAAATGATGAAGAGCACCTGCATGCGGCGGTGGCGTTGGGTATCCGCAAGGGTTGCCCCGTGGTGGCGACCAATGATGTGCGATTCATTCGCCGCGAAGACTTTGAAGCGCACGAGACGCGCGTCTGTATTGGTGAAGGCCGGGTTCTGGGCGACCCGCGCCGCGCGCGTCAGTATAGCGAAGAGCAGTATCTGAAGACCCCGGCAGAGATGGCCGAGCTGTTTGCCGATATCCCCGAAGCGCTGGAAAATAGCGTCGAGATCGCCAAGCGCTGCAATATCGATGTGCAGCTGGGTACGCACTTTCTGCCGGACTTTCCCATTCCGGATGGGCTGACCATTGAAGAGTTCTTCAAGAAGGTCTCCTTCGAGGGGCTGGAAGAGCGTCTCAAGGTGATCTTGCCGTCAGGTACCGAGGATTACGACGCCAAGCGACAGGTCTATGTTGACCGCCTGAACTTCGAGCTGGATATCATCAATCAGATGGGCTTTCCCGGTTACTTCCTGATCGTGATGGACTTTATCAAGTGGGCCAAGGGTAATGGTGTGCCGGTAGGGCCGGGGCGTGGTTCCGGGGCGGGCTCGCTGGTCGCCTACTGCTTGCTGATTACCGATCTGGACCCCCTGGCGTACGATCTGCTGTTCGAACGCTTCCTCAACCCGGAACGGGTATCCATGCCCGACTTTGACGTCGACTTCTGTATGGAGGGTCGCGACCGGGTCATCGAGTACGTGGCCGACATGTACGGCCGTAACGCGGTATCGCAGATCATCACCTTCGGCACCATGGCCGCCAAGGCCGTAGTGCGCGATGTGGCGCGGGTGCAGGGCAAGTCTTACGGCCTGGCCGACAAGCTGTCGAAGATGATTCCCTTTGAAGTGGGCATGACGCTGACTAAGGCGTTTGAGCAGGAAGAGATCCTGCGTGACTTTCTTGCCGGCGATGAGGAAGCCCAGGAAATCTGGGATATGGCGCTCAAGCTCGAGGGCATTACCCGTAACGTCGGTAAGCACGCCGGGGGCGTGGTGATTGCGCCCACCAAGCTGACCGATTTTTCGCCGCTGTACTGCGATGAGGCCGGTGGCGGCCTGGTTACCCAATTCGATAAGGATGATGTCGAGGCAGCCGGCCTGGTGAAGTTCGACTTCCTCGGACTGCGAACCCTGACCATCATCAAGTGGGCGATGGAAACCATCAATCGCGAGCAGGCGAAGCAGGGGCTGGAGCCGGTCAACATCGACTTCATCCCGCTGGATGATGCGCAAACCTATCATATGCTGCAAAAGGCCGAGACCACGGCGGTTTTCCAGCTCGAATCACGCGGTATGAAGGAGCTGATCAAAAAGCTCAAGCCGGACTGCCTGGAAGACATGATTGCACTGGTGGCCCTGTTCCGACCTGGCCCCCTGCAATCGGGCATGGTGGACGACTTCATCAACCGCAAGCACGGCCGCGAAGAGATTTCCTACCCGCACCCCAATTACCAGTATCCGGGGCTTGAGTCGGTGCTGAAGCCGACCTACGGCATTATTCTGTATCAGGAACAGGTGATGCAGATTGCCCAGGTCATGGCTGGCTACACCCTGGGCGGTGCCGACATGCTGCGCCGCGCCATGGGTAAGAAAAAGCCAGAGGAAATGGCCAAGCAGCGCGGCGGCTTCATCGAGGGCTGTGCCAACAACGGCATTGATGGCGATCTGGCTGGCAATATCTTCGATCTGGTGGAAAAGTTTGCCGGCTACGGTTTCAACAAGTCGCACTCGGCCGCCTATGGTCTGGTGTCTTACCAGACGGCCTGGCTGAAGGCGCATTATCCGGCGCCGTTTATGGCCGCGGTACTGTCCGCAGATATGCACAACACCGACAAGGTGGTGACGCTGATCGAAGAGTGCCGCAGCATGAAGCTGCGCATTCAGCCGCCGAATGTGAATGTGTCGGAGTACAAGTTCACCGTCGATGAGGCCGGTGATGTGGTCTACGGGTTGGGCGCCATCAAAGGTGTAGGTGAGGGCCCGGTAGAAACCATAGTGCAGACCCGTGCGCAGGGTGAGCCTTTTGTGGACCTGTTCGACTTTTGTGCCAAGGTCGATCACAAGCGGATCAACAAGCGGGTCATGGAAGCACTGATTCGTTCCGGCGCTGTCGACACGCTGGGGCCTTTCTACGACACCGATGAGGCAGTTTATCTCAAGCAGGTTGACCGTAATCGTGCCGCCCTGATGGCTGCGATGGAAGAGGCCATGGCTTCGGCAGAGCAGACGGCCAAGAGCGCTGATAGCGGCCATGATGACCTGTTTGGCGATCTTCTGGGGCCATCTACCGCGCGTGACGTTTACGAGCCCTACCGCAGGGCGCGGGAGTGGACCTTCAAGGAGCGTCTGCGTGGCGAAAAGGACACCCTGGGGCTGTATCTGACCGGCCACCCGATTGATGAATATGAGCGCGAGATTCGTCGCTTTGCTCGTCAGCGTATCCTGGATCTCAAGCCTTCGCGGGAAAGCCAGACCATTGCCGGCCTGGTATTTGATCTGCGGGTGATGAAGAGCAAGCGCGGCGACAAGGTCGGCTTTGTCACTCTGGATGACCGCTCGGCACGCATTGAAGTATCGCTGTTTGCCGAGGCCTATCAGAGTGCCCAGACGTTACTGCAAAAAGATGCTTTGCTGGTAGTAGAAGGAGAGGTCGCCCAGGATGACTTTTCCGGCGGTTTGCGCATGCGCGCCAAGCGGGTAATGAGCCTGGAGGAGGCGCGTACCAGTCTGCTCGACAGCGTCCGTGTGCGACTGGATACCGAGCGTCATGGTGAAGCGGCGCTAGGCAAGATGGCTGGTCTGTTGCAGCAGTATCGTGGCGGTTGTGCGGTTACCGTCGAGCTGCAGCGTCCGGATGCATCGGCCTTGTTACGCTTGGGGGAGCAGTGGCGGGTGGAGCCGGCGGATGACCTGGTGCAGGGCCTGCGTGACCAATTGGGCAAAGACAGCGTCTCTCTGCACTATAGATGATGGGAGTAGGGCGGTGCTCGACGAGCGCTTGCCAATCCCGTAAGGTAAAAAACAAAATTTGGATGCCCGAGCCGGGCGAAAGCGGATGATGGATGCCTATGAGCAACAGCCAGAAATACCTGGAGTTTGAACAGCCAATCGCGGATCTGCAGGCCAAGATCGAAGAATTGCGCCTGGTCGGTAGTGACAATTCGCTGAATATCACTGAAGAAATCGCCAAACTTCAGGACAAGAGCAAATCGCTTACCGAAAGTATTTTCGGCAACCTGAACAGCTGGCAGATTGCGCAGATGGCCCGCCATCCGCAGCGCCCCTATACGCTGGACTACGTCAAGGCGATCTTCACCGACTTTGAAGAGCTGCACGGCGACCGTCACTTTGCGGATGATGCTGCCATCGTGGGCGGTATTGCCCGGCTTGATGGCCGCCCGGTGATGGTTATCGGTCACCAGAAAGGCCGTGACGTAAAAGAAAAGGTCCGCCGCAACTTCGGCATGCCCAAGCCTGAGGGCTACCGCAAGGCTTGCCGATTGATGGAGATGGCCGAGCGCTTCAAAATGCCAATCGTTACCTTCATCGACACCCCCGGTGCCTATCCAGGTATTGACGCTGAAGAGCGCGGCCAGAGCGAAGCCATCGCCTGGAATCTGCAGGTCATGGCACGGCTAAAAACGCCGATTATCGCCACCGTTATTGGCGAAGGCGGCTCTGGTGGGGCACTGGCCATTGGCGTGTGTGATCATCTGATGATGCTGCAGTACTCAACCTATGCTGTTATTTCGCCGGAAGGTTGTGCTTCTATTCTGTGGAAGAGCGCCGAACGTGCTTCCGATGCCGCTGAAGCCATGGGTATTACCGCCGCGCGTCTGAAGGAACTGGGCCTGGTTGATAGTCTGATCCCTGAGCCGCTTGGTGGTGCCCAGCGTGCCCCGCAGGAAACCGCAGAGCGCATCAAGACGCAGCTGCTGGCTCAGCTCGATAAGCTGCAGGCGCTGTCCGAAGAAGAGCTGCTGGAAAGCCGCTACGAGCGTTTGATGGCTTTCGGTATCAAGTAAGATGTTGACCCTGCAGGGGCTGCAGCAGCAGCTCGGTCCCTGCATGGGTGCTCCCGCCTGGGTTGTAGGCCTGTCCGGTGGCCTTGATTCCATGGTGCTGCTGGAAGCCCTGACACGGTTGCGCCAGCATCACGCTATTCCCTCTCTTTCAGCCATCCATGTACATCACGGCCTGAGCGTCGAGGCTGATGCATGGGCGCAGTTCTGTGCAGATGAATGCGCGGCTCGCGGTGTGCCTCTGACAGTCGTTCGTGTACAGCTGCCTGCCGGTGCGAGTATCGAAGAAGCAGCTCGACAGGCGCGTTATGAAGCGTTCGCCAAGGCGCTGTCGCCAAAGGCAGTGCTGCTACTGGCCCACCACGCGGATGATCAATTGGAAACCCTGTTATTTCGCATGCTGCGGGGTACGGGGTTGCGCGGCTTGGCGGGCATGCCGCAGCAACGCCAGTTGGCGGCCGGCTCCCTGTGTCGCCCGTTGTTGTCCTGGTCGCGCGCGCAGCTGCACGCATGGGCGCAGATTCACGGATTGCGCTGGATCGAAGATCCGGCCAATCATGATGAACGCTTTGCGCGTACCGCCTTGCGTCATCAGTTGCTGCCTTTACTGCGTGCAGAGTGGCCAAAAGCCGATCAGAACCTGCTGCGCCTGGCGGCCCACGCCAGCGAAGCGAATGAACTGTTGGATGAGCGTGCAGAGCAGGATTTGGCGGTAGTAGCAGCGCCGCTGGCAGATGAGTGGCTGGTGCGCTGGCGCAGCCTGGACCTGGGCACTTTGTGTAGCCTGTCGCTGCCGCGTCAGCGCAACCTGCTGCGCTATTGGCTGGCCGCGCAGGACGCACTGCTGCCCAGTGCGCGCCGATTGGATGCTTGGCTGGGCCAGATGGCTGCGGCCAGTGATACCCAGCCGCAGCTCGACCTGGGTGAATGGCGCCTTTACCGTTCGTCGGGTCGTATCTGGTATGTGCCGGGCTCCTGGCCACGTACCGGCACCCCTGAACCCGTTACCAATGGTGGCTCGTACAGGTTGGCGGCAGGCAATGGCTGCCTGCGTCTGAGTGCTTTGCCCGCGACCAGTGCCCCTTGGCATATAGCCTACCGCTCTGGCGGCGAGCAGATTCGTCTGCCTGGGCGCGGCACACACTCGGTAAAGCAGTTGCTGCAAGAGGCGCATGTGCCTGCCTGGCTGCGCCCCTGCGTGCCCTTGCTATACTGCGGCAATGAGCTGGTATCGGTGGCCGGTCGCTGGAACGCCGAGGTGGCTTTGATGGATGCTGTGCAAAGCGGTTTTACGGTCAGTTGGGAGCCTGTTTCGGATTGAGCAAGTCGGGGCTGTCTGGTATCCTGACTTCCCATCTTGACGAGACTTTGGAAGCGCCTCCTGCTTCTGCGGACTCCCTTCGATTCCCCGCGGCATTGGCCGCTTAACAGTTCAATCTATGGGTTTTTCATGACGCGCTACATCTTCGTCACGGGTGGTGTTGTATCTTCTTTGGGTAAGGGTATCGCCTCGGCCTCCCTGGCGGCGATCCTTGAGGCACGCGGCCTCAAGGTCACCATGCTCAAACTGGATCCGTACATCAACGTGGATCCCGGTACCATGAGTCCGTTCCAGCACGGTGAAGTTTTCGTCACCCACGATGGTGCCGAAACTGATCTGGATCTTGGCCATTACGAGCGTTTCGTCAACGCCACCATGAGCCGCGCCAACAACTTCACTACCGGCCGGGTTTATGAGGACGTACTGCGCAAGGAGCGCCGCGGTGATTATCTGGGCGCGACCATTCAGGTCATCCCGCACATCACCGACGAGATCAAGAGCCGCATCATCAAGGGTGCCGGCGACGCTGATGTAGCCCTGGTTGAGATCGGCGGCACCGTTGGCGATATCGAATCGCAGCCATTTCTGGAAGCCATTCGTCAGTTGCGCGTAGAAGTGGGTGCCAAGCGCGCCATGCTGATGCACCTGACGTTGGTGCCGTACATCGCCACTGCCGGCGAAACCAAGACCAAGCCAACCCAGCACTCGGTAAAGGAGCTGCGCTCCATCGGCTTGCAGCCTGATGTGCTGATCTGCCGCTCCGATCACCCAATCGACCTGTCGTCGCGCCGCAAGATTGCCCTGTTCACCAACGTCGAAGAGCGTGCAGTCATTGGCCTGGAAGATGTCGACACTATCTTCAAGATTCCTTCCGTTCTGCATGCGCAGGGGTTGGATGATTTTGTCGTCGAGCGTTTTGGTCTGGAGTGCGGCGGAGCAGATCTGTCCGAGTGGGAGCGCGTGGTCGATGCCAAGCTCAACCCCGAGCATGAAGTCACCATCGCTATGGTCGGCAAATACATGGAGCTGCTGGATGCCTACAAGTCGCTGATTGAAGCACTGAGCCATGCTGGTATCCAGAGCCGCACTAAGGTCAATCTGCGCTATATCGACTCCGAGAACATCGAGCAGCAGGGCACCGCGTTGCTGGAAGACGTCGATGCCATTCTGGTGCCGGGCGGCTTCGGCTCACGGGGCGTAGAAGGCAAGATCGCTGCGGTACGTTATGCCCGTGAAAACAAGATTCCCTATCTGGGTATCTGCCTGGGTATGCAGGTAGCGGTGATCGAATACGCGCGCAACGTACTGGGTTGGGATGATGCCAACTCCACCGAGTTCGACAAGACCTCCAAGCATCCTGTTGTCGGTCTGATTACCGAGTGGCAAACCGCTACTGGTGAAATGCAGACCCGCACCGAAGCCTCCGACCTGGGCGGCACCATGCGTCTGGGTGGCCAGGAATGTGCTCTGGAGGCAGGCTCCAAGGCTTATGACTGCTACGGCAAGGATGTGATTGTCGAGCGCCATCGCCACCGTTATGAAGTCAACAACAACCTGCTGCCCGAGTTGCAGGCTGGCGGCTTGAATATCTCTGGCCGCTCGGTTGACGGCGCGCTGGTGGAGGTTGTTGAGGTGGCTGATCATCCGTGGTTTGTGGCTTGCCAATTCCACCCCGAGTTCACCTCTACACCGCGTTATGGTCACCCGCTGTTCAGCGGTTTCGTTGGAGCGGCACTGAAGCAGCACGCAAGCAAATCCTGAGGAAGCGACAAAGCTATGGCACAGAAAATCGTGCGGGTTGGCAACATCGAGATGGCGAACGACAAGCCGTTCGTCCTGTTTGGCGGCATGAACGTGCTGGAGTCCCGTGACCTGGCCATGCAGATTTGCGAAGAATATGTGAGGGTGACCGAGAAGCTCGGCATTCCTTACGTATTCAAGGCGAGCTTCGACAAGGCCAATCGTTCCTCAATCAACTCCTACCGTGGTCCCGGCATGGAAGAGGGGCTGAAGATCTTCGAGGAGATCAAGCGTACCTTCAACGTGCCGGTGATTACCGATGTGCACGAGCCGCACCAAGCGGCGCCGGTGGCCGAGGTTTGCGACATTATCCAGTTGCCCGCTTTCCTCTCCCGCCAGACCGATCTTGTGGTGGCCATGGCCAAGACCAATGCGGTGATCAACATCAAGAAAGCCCAGTTTCTGGCACCGCAGGAAATGAAGCACATCCTTACCAAGTGCGAAGAAGCGGGTAACAGCAACTTGGTGCTCTGCGAACGCGGCTCCAGTTTCGGCTACAACAACTTGATTGTCGACATGCTGGGCTTCGGCATCATGAAGCAATTTGAATACCCGGTATTCTTTGATGTGACCCATGCCTTGCAGCAGCCCGGTGGACGCAGTGATTCCGCCGGTGGCCGCCGTGCTCAGGTCACTGACCTGGCCAAGGCCGGTATCAGCCAGGGCTTGGCGGGGCTGTTTCTTGAAGCGCACCCCGATCCTGACAATGCCAAATGTGACGGCCCCTGTGCCCTGCGTCTGGCCAAGCTGGAGCCTTTCCTGACCCAGCTGAAACAGCTTGATGACCTGATCAAGGGCTTCCCGGAACTGGAAACCGCTTGATCTGCGCCTTTATCCGATTACCCCATTACATGGAGCTAGCAAGTAAAGATGGCAAAAATCATTGATATCAAAGGCCGCGAAGTCCTCGACTCGCGCGGTAACCCCACTGTTGAAGCGGATGTGATTCTGGAAGGCGGCATTGTGGGCAGTGCCTGCGCTCCTTCTGGTGCCTCGACCGGTTCGCGTGAAGCGCTGGAGCTGCGGGATGGCGACAAGAGCCGTTACCTGGGCAAGGGCGTGCTCAAGGCGGTTGCCAATATCAATGGCCCCATCCGCGAATTGCTGGTTGGCCGTGAGGCCACCGCGCAGGTTGAGCTTGACCGGGCGATGATCGAATTGGACGGCACCGAGAACAAGGCAACACTGGGCGCCAATGCCATCCTGGCTGTTTCGCTGGCTGCCGCCAAGGCTGCTGCGCAGGCCAAGGGTGTGCCGTTGTACGCGCACATCGCTGATCTGAACGGCACCCCCGGCGTTTACTCCATGCCCGTTCCGATGATGAACATCATCAACGGCGGTGAGCATGCCGACAATAACGTCGACATTCAGGAGTTCATGGTTCAGCCGGTTGGTGCCAAGAACTTTGCCGATGCGCTGCGCATGGGTGCGGAAATTTTCCACCACCTTAAAGCGGTTCTGAAGGCCCGTGGCCTGAACACTGCTGTGGGTGACGAAGGCGGTTTTGCGCCGAACCTGGCATCCAATGAAGACGCGCTGGCGGCTATCGCCGAAGCCGTTGCCAACGCCGGCTATACCCTGGGTGACGACGTTACCCTGGCACTGGACTGCGCTTCCAGCGAGTTCTACAAGGACGGCAAGTACGACTTGGCTGGCGAAGGTCAGGTATTTGATGCAGCCGGGTTTGCCGACTACCTTGCCGGCTTGGCCCAGCGTTACCCGATCATCTCCATTGAAGACGGTATGGACGAGTCCGACTGGGCTGGCTGGAAAGTGCTGACCGACAAGATTGGCGAGAAGGTACAGCTGGTGGGTGATGATCTGTTCGTGACCAACACCAAGATTCTCAAGCGCGGTATCGATGAAAAAATCGGCAACTCGATTCTGATCAAGTTCAACCAGATCGGTTCGCTGACCGAGACCCTGGAAGCCATTCAGATGGCCAAGGCTGCCGGCTTCACTGCGGTTATCTCGCACCGTTCTGGTGAAACCGAAGACAGCACCATTGCCGACTTGGCAGTAGGTACTGCTGCGGGTCAGATCAAGACCGGTTCACTGTGCCGTTCCGACCGCGTGTCCAAGTACAACCAGTTGCTGCGTATTGAAGAGCAACTGGCTGGTCAAGCGCCTTACAAGGGCCGCGCTGAATTCCGCGGTTGATGTCCGGCCGGGGGCGGCATCAGGTTGTTGAGAAGCTAGGTGGTTTTTCAACAACCTGATAGCCTTCCGGCTTGCCCTGCAGGAGTATCGATATTGTGAAATGGCTGTGGCTGAGTGTGATCCTGTTGCTGGCTGGCCTGCAATATCGTCTGTGGGTGGGCGAAGGCAGTCTGGCGCATGTGGCGCAGCTCAAACAACAGATTGCCAGCCAAGAGCGCGAGAACGAGCAGTTGCTGGAACGCAACCGGGTGCTGGCCGCTGAAGTGATCGAACTCAAGCAAGGCGTAGAAACCGTAGAAGAGCGTGCCCGGCATGAATTGGGCATGGTTAAGCAGGGTGAAACCCTGTTTCAGCTGAGCGGCGAATAAGTGCTGTGACGCTTCCTTTCTGGGTAGTGGTGCCGGCGGCCGGCGTGGGCTCGCGCATGCAGGCAGACCGTCCCAAGCAATACCTTCTCTGGGGTGAGCGCACCCTGATCGAACATACCCTTGACTGCTTTCTCGGTCAGCCTGGCTTGCGTGGTCTGGTGGTCTCGTTGTCGTCTACTGACGCCTGGTGGCCGGCGTTGCCCTGCGCCCATGACCCGCGTATCACCTGCGCGGCCGGGGGTCATGAGCGTGCGGATTCGGTACTCAATGGTCTGTCGGCGCTGCGCGAACTGGGCGCAGCAGACAGCGACTGGGTGCTGGTGCACGATGCCGCGCGCCCTAACCTGGCTGAAGCTGATCTGCAGCGGCTGCTGCACACGCTTGCAGAGGATCCGGTCGGCGGGCTGTTGGCTGTACCTGTGCGCGATACGCTTAAACAGATCGGCAGCGATGGCCGGGTTGCCAGTACGCCGGATCGCAGCGTGTTTTGGCAGGCCTACACACCGCAGATGTTTCGTCTTGGAGCATTGCAGCAAGCGCTATCCGGTGCCTTGGCGGCCGGCGTCACCATCACCGATGAAGCCTCCGCCATGGAGTGGGCCGGCCTGGCACCGCTGCTGGTGGAAGGGCGTGCTGACAATATCAAGGTCACTCGTCCCGAGGATCTTGAGTGGCTGGCGCAGCGCCCCCTCTAACCGGTACTCACCGAACTTCCTGTTTCTTTATATAGCCTTCAGCACACTGTTGCTGGCCCATTCGTCGTGCCTGCGGTTTAACGATTGACCCGACATAAGAGAGTAAATATGCTGTATACATATACAGTTTATTTGGTTTTTTATCAGGAGGGTGAGCGATGGGTTCGGTGGTTGCGCTCGATAGTCTGCTGCAGCAGCGGCGCGTTTGGCGTGGCCGGCAGGAAGTGCCGCCAGCCAAGCTGCAGCCTACGGGCCATGCGGTACTGGACGCTGCGCTGCCCAGCGGTGGCTGGCAGGCCGGTGCCCTAAACGAGATCCTGTTGCCCGCGCTGGGCAGCGGTGAGCTGCAACTGCTGTGGCCCACCCTGTCCCGCCTGTCTGCCGAAGGGGAGCGAGTGGTACTGGTCGCGCCGCCGGCGATTCCCTTCGCGCCTGCCTGGGTGCAGGCTGGGGTCGCCTTGCCACGGCTGTCGGTCATCCAGGCCAGCGGCAGCGATGCACTTTGGGCCGCTGAACAATGCCTGCGTTCCGGTAGCTGTGGCGCCGTGCTCTGCTGGCCGGAGCGCGCCGATGATCGCGCTCTGCGGCGGCTACAGGTGGCGGCTGAAACGGGGGATACGTTGGCCTTTGTCCTGCGCCCGCAACGTGAAGCGATAAACGCCTCGCCCGCCGCGTTGCGGCTGATGCTGGAACTGCGCCCCCATCAATTGCGGGTACTGAAATGCCGTGGCGGGCTGGCGCCCAGTCACGCGCTCACGCTGGGGCACTGAGCGCTCATGCGTTGGGCCTGTATTCTGTTACCGCAGTTAGCACTGGATGCGGTATTGCGCACGCGCGAAGACCCGTTGCAACCCTTGGTATTAGTGCAGGGGCCGGTGCAGCGCAGGCTGGTGCAGGCGGTCAACCCGGCGGCCCGTGAAATGGGTATACGTCGCGGACAAACGCTGACCGCCGCGCGTGCGCTGAGTGACGACTTTGTCTGCGTTGAGCACGACCCCGAGCACATTCAGTACTGGCAGACTTTTCTGGCCGCCTGGGCTTACCGGTTCAGCTCCCATGTGAGCCTTGATTATCCTCGTGCCTTGTTGGTGGAGGTACAGACCAGTCTGGGGTTGTTCGGCCCTTGGCCGCGCTTTGAGCAGCGTCTGCGCCGAGAGCTAACGCAGCTGGGGTTTTCTCATCGTATTGCCGTGGCGCCCAATGCCCTGGCCGCACGGGTGCTGGTGAATGTAGCTGACGGCTTGGCGGTGGATGAACTGCAGTTGCCGACTTGCCTGCGTGAGTTGCCGGTGAGCCGCTGCGGTTTTGCGCCCGAAGCCGCCGACGCGTTGACGCGCATGGGGTTGCGCAAGCTGCATCAGGTATTGGCATTGCCACGCGCTAGCCTGGCGCGACGCTTTCCGCGTAGCCTGCTGGATCACCTGGATACCCTGCAGGGCTTGCACCCCCTGGCGCTGGGGGCTTACCAGCCGCCAGATGATTTCGTCGGGCGGGTAGAATTCAATTTTGATGTCGAATCCATTGCCTCCCTCCTGTTTCCGCTGCGCCGGCTGACGGGGGATCTCGCGGTGTTTCTGGCCGGACGGGACTGCGGCGTGCAGCGTTTTGTGTTGCACCTCGAGCACCGCGAGGGCGAGCCGACCCAGGTATCGGTGGGGTTGCTGAGTGCCGAGCGCGACCCAGGCATGCTGTTCGAGTTGGCCCGCGGCCGGCTGGAAGTGGTGCAGCTGCGCGCGCCAGTTCAGGCCTTCGCCCTGCGGGCGCAGGAGTTGCCGCGTTTTGTGCCGGCCGCGAGCGAGTTGTTTGTTGAGCGTCCGCAACAGTCACTGGCCTGGGAACAGCTGCGCGAACGGCTTCGCGCAAGGCTGGGGGATGATGCGGTGCAAGGCCTGGCACTGTGCGCCGATCACCGGCCGGAACAGGCCTGGAGTGCGCAGCCGCAGCCCGGCAATCAACGAGTGCGCGAGTTGCCGCGCCCCGGCTGGTTGCTGGCGCAACCGCAGCCGCTGGACGACCTGTTTCCGCGCATTCTTTGTGGTCCCGAGCGGATCGAGTCGGGCTGGTGGGATGGCGGTGATGTACGCCGCGATTACTACCTGGTCGAAACGCGCGATGGCCGCCGCGCCTGGGCTTTTCAGGCTGCCGGTGGGGCAGGTCCGTTATGGATTCATGGCTGGTTTGCATGAGCATCCGTTATGCCGAATTGCACTGCCTGTCCAACTTCAGTTTCCAGCGCGGTGCTTCCAGTGCGCAGGAGCTGTTCGAGCGTGCTCAACGGCATGGTTACCACGCGCTGGCGATCACCGACGAGTGCTCCTTGGCCGGTATCGTCAGGGCCTGGCAGGCTGCACAGGCCACCGGGCTCAAGTTGATTGTCGGCAGCGAGGTGCAGATTGATAACAGTGCCCTGACCGACTCGGCAATCGGCAACCCCAGAGTGGTGCTGCTGGTAGAGAACCTGAATGGCTATCAGAACCTGTGTCGGCTGCTGACGCTGGCGCGGCGGCGTGCAGAAAAGGGCCGCTACCGGTTGTTGGCTGAGGATCTGGACGCGGAGCTGGGCGGTCTGCTGGCGCTCTGGCTGCCGGATGCCTCTGCCACCGAGGTGCAGGGCCGCTGGCTCGCCGAACGCTTTGCCGGTGTGCTCTGGCTGGCGGTAGAGCTACACCGTGGGCCTGATGACGCGCAGCGGCTGGATCAGTTACAGGGACTGGCTGCGCGTTTGGGGCTACCCTGCGTCGCCAGCGGCGATGTGCACATGCATGCCCGCAGCCGGCGTGCCCTGCAGGACACCATCACCGCGATTCGCCATCACTGCACGGTAATGGCGGCTGGTCACCGGCTGTTTGCCAACGGCGAGCGGCACCTGCGCAGCCTGCCGGTACTGCAGGCCATTTATCCGCCAGCGTTGCTGGCAGAAACCCGGCGTATCGCTGACCGCTGCCAGTTTGATCTTGGCCAGCTGCGCTATCAGTATCCCCATGAAGTGGTCCCGGCTGGACACTCGCCGTCCAGCTGGTTGCGCGAGCTGACGCGGCGCGGTATGCGCTGGCGCTGGCCGCAAGGCGTTTCGGACAAAATCACAGAGCAGATTGAGCGTGAGCTGCAGCTGATCGCGGAGAAGGGCTACGACAGTTACTTCCTGACCGTGCACGACATCGTTGATTACGCTCGGCGCCAACGGATTCTCTGCCAGGGGCGTGGCTCGGCCGCCAACTCGGCGGTGTGTTACGCCTTGGGTATTACTGAGATCAATCCGGCGCAGAGCAACCTGCTGTTTGAGCGGTTCATTTCCCGTGAGCGCGATGAGCCGCCGGATATTGATGTGGACTTTGAGCATGAGCGCCGCGAGGAGGTGATCCAGTATGTGTTTCGCCGCTATGGTCGTGAGCGTGCGGCCCTCACCGCTGTTGCCAACACCTACCATGCTGCTGGCGCCGTGCGCGATGTCGCTCGGGCGCTGGGGTTGCCGGCAGATCAGATTGACCAACTGGCGCGTTGTTGCGGGCGCTGGAGTAACCGAATACCCGACGCCCAGCGTCTGGCTGAGGCCGGCTTTGCTGCTGACAATCAGGCGCTGCACCGGATACTAACGCTCGCCGGTGAGCTGATCGGCTTCCCCCGCCACCTGTCGCAGCACCCGGGCGGCTTTGTGATCTCGCAGGCACCGCTGCATACCCTGGTGCCGGTAGAGAACGCCAGTATGGCCGAGCGCACCGTGGTGCAGTGGGATAAGGACGATCTGGATGCAGTAGGCCTGCTCAAGGTAGATATTCTGGCTCTGGGCATGCTCAGCGCGCTGCGCCGTTGTTTTGATCTGCTGCGTCACTACCGCAACCTGGATCTGACACTGGCCAGCATTCCGGCAGAGGATAAGCAGACTTACGAGATGATCAGTCGCGCCGACACCGTAGGCGTATTCCAGATTGAATCACGCGCGCAAATGGCTATGCTGCCGCGGTTAAAACCGCGCACTTTTTACGATCTGGTGATCGAGGTATCCATCGTGCGTCCAGGTCCTATTCAGGGTGACATGGTGCACCCTTATTTGCGCAGGCGTAACAAGGAAGAAGCCGTGGTTTATCCATCGCCCGAGCTGGAGAAGGTCTTCGAGCGCACCCTGGGCGTACCACTGTTTCAGGAGCAGGTGATGGAGCTGGCGGTGGTTGCGGCCGGGTACACACCGGGCGAAGCTGATCAACTGCGCCGCTCCATGGCGGCCTGGAAGCGCAGCGGTGGCTTGGAGCCGCATCGCCAACGGTTGACCGAAGGCATGCTCGAGCGGGGGTATACGCCGGAGTTTGCCGAGCGCATCTTTGAGCAGATCAAAGGCTTCGGCAGTTACGGTTTTCCTGAATCCCACGCCGCCAGCTTTGCCCTGTTGACCTACGCCAGCTGCTGGCTGAAATGTCATGAGCCGGCGGCATTCACCTGCGCGCTGATCAACAGTTGGCCAATGGGTTTTTACAGCCCGGACCAGCTGCTGCAGGACGCCCGCCGACACGGTATTGAAACGCGGCCGGTGGACGTGTGCTGCAGTGACTGGGATTGCACTCTGGAGCCGGTTGCTGGCAAGCAGCATGCGATTCGCCTGGGGATGCGGCAGGTGAAAGGTTTCAGCGAGGCAGATGCGCAGCGGCTTGTGGCGGCGCGCGCGCAGCAGCCCTTCGGCGATGTGGCAGATCTGGTGCAACGAAGCGGCCTGGCCAGCCGCGCCCGCGCGCAGTTGGCTGATGCCGGTGCCCTGCGCGGGCTCGCAGGTGGGCGCTTTCGAGCGCGCTGGGCGGTCGCGGGCATTGAGCCGCAGCTGGCGCTGTTTGCCGGTGCAGCAGCGGCACCTGAGGCGCCAGCCATGATTCCCACACCCAGTGTTGCCGAGGACATGCAGGCCGATTATGCCAGTGTAGGTACAACCTTGGGGCCGCACCCGCTTTGTCTGCTGCGTGCCGAGTTGAATCGTCGGGGCTGCCGCAGCTCACAGGATCTGCTGCAGTTGTCGCCGGACCGCCCGATCAGCGTAGCGGGCCTGGTGGTGGGGCGGCAACGGCCAGGTACGGCAACCGGAGTAACTTTTGTCACCCTGGAGGACGAGTTCGGCATGATCAACGTGATTGTCTGGCGCGACCTGGCCGAGCGTCAGCGCAAGGTATTGGTAGGCGCGCAGCTGTTGATGGTGCAAGGGCAGTTCGAGGCACGCGATGGTGTCCGCCATGTCATTGCCCGGCGGCTACATGACCTCGATGAGCTGCTTTCCGATATCAAGGTGCGCAGCCGTGACTTTCATTAAACGGCTGCGGCAAGGAGCTGCGCGCTAGAGATCAGCGAAAAAGGCGGCAACTCGCTCTGGATCGAGCTGGTCAATGTGGGGTGGGTTCCACCTGGGCTGCTTGTCCTTGTCGACCAGCAGGGCGCGCACGCCTTCCATGATATCGCCGCCGTCAAACCACAAGCGGTCGAGATGCAGTTCCATGGCAAAGCACTGCTGCAGCGTCAATTGGCGGCCACGACGCAGCAGCTCCAGGGTGACGGCCATGGCGATGGGAGAGCGGCTGTCGATCACCGCCGTGGTGCTCTCGGCCCAGGCGGCAAACGCCGGACGGGTTTCGTTAGCCAGTGAGCGTCGTATCGCCACTATGTCCGGCTGAGCGAAATGCTGATCAATTGCCTCGCGTAGTGGGGCAAGTTCAGCGGCTGGTAGCTCAGCGTCGGCTATCGCGGCGATCCGGTTCTGCAGGCTGGTGTCGCTGCCGTCAAAGTCATCCAGTAATTGATCCAGCTCAGCCAGGCGCTCGCTCGCCAGGCACAGGTCGGCCAGGCCAATCTGTAGCGCATCGGCGGGTTTGACGTGCACGCCGGTCACGCCGAGGTAGAGCCCGATTTCACCCGGTAGCCGTGAGAGAAAGTAACTGCCGCCCACATCCGGGAAATAACCGATACCGGTTTCCGGCATGCCCAGCCGAGAGCGCTCGGTAATAACCCGAATGCTGGCGCCCTGAGCCAGCCCCATGCCGCCCCCCAAAACAAAACCGTCCATGAGTGCCACTACGGGCTTGGGGTAGCCGTGAATATAGTCATCCAGCGCGTACTCCTCCTCAAAGAAGGCCTCTATGCCGGTTTCACCGGCCAGGTGTTGTTCATAAATACCGCGAATGTCGCCGCCGGCGCAGAAGGCGCGCTGGCCGGCACCACGCAATACCACGGCGAGCACGGCAGGATCCTGCGCCCATTGCTCCAACTGGGTACGCAGCAGTCGCACCATTTCCAGCGTCAGCGCATTGAGTCCGGCAGGGCGGTTGAGCGTGAGATGGCCGATACGGCCACGTAGCTCAGACAGAACAGGGCAGGGGATAGTGCTCATGAATCAACTCCAACAACTGCAGTCAGGCTGCGAATGGATATGCCAAGGCAAGTAAGAGGCGCCGCCGATGATTGTCTGGCGGAAGTGCTTGAGTATAGGGGAGCAAGTGGCGAGTCTGAACCCTGGAGCGCGCCACGATAACAGCTTGGCGAGACCGGCAGGTGAGGCGAATGAGGCTGCAGTCGATGTGCTGCTATGCTGAGGAGCAAGAAGGCTGAATCTCAGACGAAAAAAAACCGCTGAATGAGGTTAATCATTCAACGGTTTTGAACCTGGTTGCGGGGGCAGGATTCCACCGTTACCCATACGCCTCAAATAAGCCTGTTAGTCAGAGAGCCCGCCAGTGTGCGGGCTTTTTTGTGCGTGAGTGTTTGGTATGCCTATTACGCGCATGCACGGGCACCTGTGAGGCTATGCCCAGTTTTCCATGGAGCCATCGGAAAAAGGTTAGAAAAGTAATACGGCTTTGAAAAATTGAGATAGACCAGTGTTTTCAATGGTTTGTACGAGTTTGGCAAAGGTTAGGAATAGGTAATATAGAAGTAATAAACTTACCTCTCTTAAAGGTTAGAAACTGAATTATCCATATCCAATTAAATCAATAACTTACAAAAATATTACCTCTCTACTTACCTCAAATTACCTCTTTAGGTAATAAAATATCCGCATATATATCAACAACTTAACTTCCGTTTTGGCTCCCTCATTACCTTCTAACCTGTTTCCGATGCCGACCTGAAAACCTGAGCGCCTGAGACTCTTAGGCTCGATATAGAGCCTTTGCGCCTGAAACCGCATGAAATACCGCCTCACCACCTCTACGTGCAGCCAGCAGCCTGCCTGACGCCGTACTGGGTGCGTGAGTGCAACAAACTAGACGCATTTAGAGCGGAGGAGGGGAGGGGGGATGACGGCGCGCGCCGGGTGCAGGAGGGGTGCCGGGGGTCGGCATTGGTGCTGGGGTGTGGGTCGCAGCTCGTGGTGGTTGGCAGAAGCAGATAGCTGGCGGCGCGGATGGCTGGAGGCCCCGTGTTTATTGGGGCGCAGGCGTTTTAGGGGTGGTGGTTGAATAGTTGAAATGATATGATTTGCTGGGGTTTTATCGCGCTGCAGCAAGGCGAATCATCACGCCCAGGACACAAAAAAAGGCCGCTGAATAGCGGCCTTTGGTGTTGCTGGATGCTTTATTTTTTCTCGGTGGGCAGCTCAAACTCCTTGAAGCGCACCACCTCGTCACCCAGCCACTCGTTCAACTCTTCGAAACGTCGCTGCAGCGGGGCCAGTTCGTTCATCGCGTAGACCTCTGCGGCTTGAACGATGCTGCCGAAGCCGCCGGCGTTGCTCGGAACCACACCCATCAGCTGTGGCGGGATCCGGTGGCTGGCCAGTTGATCGTCGCGGGAGACGTTTTTGATGTTGAAAAACTCATCCTTTGCTTGCACCTCGCTGATCGGCAGGATCTGGATCCCGTCCTTCTTGCCGTTGGGTGCATACACGAACAGGTTCCGGAAGTTGCCGGGCCCCTTCGAATCCTTGAAGGCTTGCTGCAGATCCTCGATGTCGTCTTCATTCTGGCCGGCGTCGGTCATGTACATCACGAACCCGGCGTGCGATCCGTTGTTGTAGTACTTGCGGCGGAAGAGGGTGGCGGATTCGTTTAGCCAGGCGCTTTGCAAGCTGCTCAAGTACTCCGGCAGGCCGTAGATCTCCTGGTTGATGTCGGGCTCGAGCAGATGGAAGATCGAACCCTCCTCGAATTCGTGCTCCTGCTTCCAGCCGTGAACCATGAAGTACTGCCCTGCATCTCTTCCGCGACGCATGTATTTTGACAGCGGCGGGGTCAGATCTATGGTGCGGCGGGTCATCGACTCTTTACGCTCGACGTAACTATTGCCGAAGGTCAGGTAGTCCAGAGCCCAGCGGCCGAACGCATTGCGGGACAGCAGCTTGTGCGGAATGAATGAGCCCATCAGCAGGTTGCGCTTGAAGTACAGCGCCGAGCTGTGATGCGTGCCGGCGCGGAACGCCTTGGCCAGCCCGCCCCAGCTGATCGGCGGCTCGTAGTACTTGCCGTTCAGCCAGCATTCCGAGTAGTCCATGATCTCGCGGCCATCCAGCACCGGTACCGGATCCCCGAAGCTGAACGATATGCCCTGGGACTGAGTCGCGGCGTCGGCCGGTGGCGTTCCCGGTGCCTGGGTGTGCTGCTGGTCTGTTGCTGTGCTCATCGTGCGTTCTCCGTCAATCGCCCATGACAATCCGGCCAGTGTTCCGGCCGGTCTGCCCTTCGAGTGGTTCGTTGTGTATTGCGTGGAACAGCGCCCATGCCAGATCGGCGTGGCCTGTCTCGTCGTTGCGCCCTGCGGTGTATGTGAACTGGCGCCCGCTTTGGGTGGTGGTTTTGCGGATAGCCATCAGCGCCTGGGCGATATCGGTCCAGCCGGCATCGAATTCGAGCCGGCCTTTGTTGATCACGTCGTATGCCTTGAGCACCAGGCGCGTTTTCACCTCTGGCGAGTAGCTGAAGGTGGTCACGCCCGGGAAGAACTGCTTCACCAGCTGCGCCACGCCGCTACCCATGCCGGTCATGTCGATACCGATGTACGTGACCCAGTAACGCTTGGTGACGGCGCGTATCGCCTCGGCCTGTGCGGCGAAGTCCATGCCGCGGAACTGATGGCGCTCGAGCACGCGGAATTTGCCGCCCGGTACCGCCGGCGGCGCGACAACGATCAGGCCGGCGCTGTCACCGGTTTCTGCCGGGTCGTAGCCCACCCAGACCTGTTTGTCACCGAAGGGCCTGGTGGCGAACGGTTTGTAGTCTTCCGCCCAGGCTTCCCAACTGTCGACCATGCACGGCTGCAGCATGGCCAGCGGGAAGATGCTCGCGCCGTCGTCGACGAACTGGCACATCAGCAGGTTTTCGAAGGCCTCTGCGCTGTATTCGTCGCGCAACTCCTCGACGTCGAACAGATCGCAGCCGCCGGCCTCGGCATCCAGGATGGTGACGATCTGCCGCCAGATCTTGTCCTCGCATAGCCGGCCCTGCTGCAGCACCTGGTGGCTGACGTCCATCTCGATCCGGTCTTTTTTCGCCCTGCGCTTGTTGAACCGCTCGCCGGTCCAGAATGTGTAGGCCTCATGGGCCATCGAGCTGGGCGTGCTGAAGTAGGTTTTGCGGTACTGCTTCTGCATCGCCATGCCGCTGGCCACTTTGTTCAGCTCCTCGAAGCGGAACGTCCAGAAGAACTCGTCGAAGTAGAAGTTGCCGTGGTAGCCCTGGGCGGTGCGCGCGTTGGTTCCCAGAAAGTAGATGTGCGCGCCGTTGGGCAGCACGATCGGGTCACCGGTGAGTTCCAGGCCGCAAGATTCCCGCGCAAACTGCACGATGTATTGCTTGAACAGGTGCGCCTGGCTCTTCGAAGCCGACAGGAATATCTGATTGCGTCCGGTCTCGATCGCGTCGATCAGTGCTTCCCGGGCGAAGTAGAAGGTGGCCCCGATCTGGCGTGACTTGAGGATTGCCCTGGTGCGCTGGTTGCGAGCCATGAACCAGTCATGCTGGTACTGGAACAGCGAATCGCGGAACGCCTCGAGCAGCTGCTCGGCCTGTTCTTCGCTGTATTCGTTGCGTGGCTTGCGCTTGCGATCGGCGGTATTGCGGTTCGCCAGTTTAGGGTTCAGATCGGTCTCGGTACCGCCCTCGTTGTAGCGCTGGATCCGCGCCTGGCGTTCCAGTTGGCGGTGTAGCAGATCGATTTCCTTGAAGTCGCCGGCGGTCTTGCCATCCTTCAAAATGAGCTGTACAAGTCTGGCCTCGAGGGCACCGCCCACCCGCTCGACGGTATCGGCGCGATCCCATTCGTCACGCTTTTTCCAGCTGTGAACCGTTGGCTCTTTTTCGCCAATGTATTCAGCTATCTGCGTGATGCGCCAACCCTGCCAGTAGAGGAATTTCCCTAGCCGGCGCGGGTCCATCGATGTGCTATCAAGTGGGCTATTCATGCCCGCAATGATCCAGCCCGCCCCAGCTCCTTACCCGCCCGTCCCCCTGTAGCCCCGAGCGCTACAAATGCGCCTCGTTGCCGCTCACGCGCCCACTGCCGACCATGCCCACATCACAGAGCGAATCAGCAGCCGCAACCAGATCCGAGGGATGAGCATGAGCAAGTTCAAGTCGAAGTTTTTCCGCGTAGCAGTTGAAGGTATGACCACCGACGGCCGCACGATCGAGCGGAGCTGGATCCAGGAGATGGCATCGACCTACAACCGCAGCACTTACGGCGCACGGATCTGGCTGGAGCACATGCGCGGCATGTTTGCTGATGGCCCGTTCAAGGCCTACGGCGACGTGCTCGCGGTCAAGGCTGAAGAGGTCGATATCGACGGCAAGAAAAAGCTCGCTCTATTCGCCCAGATCGAACCGACCGACGACCTGGTCGCGATGAACAAGGCAAAGCAGAAGATCTACTCCAGCATAGAGATCCGCGAGAAGTTCGCTGATTCCGGCAAGGCCTATCTCATGGGTCTGGGCGTGACCGACTCCCCCGCCAGCCTGGGTACCGACATTCTGGAATTCTCGGCCAAGAACCCCGAGAAAAGCCCGCTCAAAGCGCGGAAGGAAAACCCCGACAACCTGTTCACCGAGGCAGTAGAGGTGGAACTCGAATTCGAGGAGGTCGACGACACGCCCAGCATGACGCAAAAGCTGTTCAGCACCGTCAACGACCTGCTCGGCAAGAGCAAGGATAAGAACGTCAAGGATGACTCCCAATTTGCGGACATCCGTGAGGCCGTTACTGCGCTGGCCAAGCATGGTGCAGAGCAGGCCGACAAGTTCGCCCAGCTGCAGCAAGAGCACACGGCGACAAAGGATCAGTTCAAGGCCTTTACCCAACTGAAGAGCGACTACGAAAAGCTGGCAAACGACTTTGCCGAGCTGGTCAAGACGCTCGATAACACCCCCAGCAACCAGCATCGTCAGCGCCCCGAGGCGACGGGCGGAGATGGGCAGGTCACCACCGACTGCTAACCACAAACCCCAGGTAAGGCCCTTTTAGCCACGGAGTAACAAACATGCGTAACGATACACGCCGCCTCTTCAACGCCTATTGCGCTGCGCTTGCACAGCTCAACGGCGTAGACAACGCGATGCAGTCATTCTCGGTTGACCCGAGTGTGCAGCAGACCCTGGAAGATCGCATTCAGGAGTCCAGCGCATTCCTGCAGCGCGTGAACATGATGGGTGTGGGCCAGCAGGCCGGCGCCAAGATTGGCCTGGGCGTAGGTGGCCCGATTGCGGGCACCACCAACACCGCCACCACTGACCGCACCACCAGCGACCCGGCGGAATTGGACGAAAACGGCTACTTCTGCACCCAGACAAACTTCGACACCCACCTGACCTACGCCAAGCTCGACGCATGGCGCAAGTTCCAGGACTTCCAGGTGCGGATCCGCAACATGATCATCCAGCGCCAGGCGCTCGACCGCATCATGATCGGTTTCAACGGTACTTCCCGCGCAGCCACGTCTGATCGCGTGGCCAACCCCATGCTGCAGGACGTGAACAAGGGCTGGCTGCAGAAGATCCGCGAGTTTGCCCCGCAGCGCGTGCTGGATGAAGTTATCGCCGCCAGCGGTGAAGTCACCTATGGCTCCGGCGGTGACTACGCCAACCTGGACGCGATCGTCTATGACGCGGTCAACAACCTGGTTGACCCCTGGTTTCAGGAAGACACCGAGATGGTGGCGATCTGTGGTCGCAACCTGATGCACGACAAGTACTTCCCCCTGGTTGACTCCGAGCAGGCACCGACCGAGCAGCTCGCCCGGGACATCATCATCAGCCAGAAGCGTATCGGTGGTCTGCCTGCAGTACGGGTTCCGTTCTTCCCGGCCAACGCCGTGATGGTCACCCGCCTGGATAACCTGTCGATCTACTGGCAGGAAGAAACCCGCCGCCGGACCATCGTCGACAACGCCAAACGTGACCGGATCGAGAATTTCGAATCCAGCAACGAGGCCTATGTCATCGAGGACTACGGCAACAGCTGCCTGATCGAGAACATCACCCCCTACGTCGCGCCCTGATTTGCCTGATGAGTAGAGCCTTGCTGCCGGAGCGATCCGGCAGCTTTTTTACACCAAGGAGACCGAACAATGGAACGAAAACTCAGCCCTGCCGCACGTCACATGGCCAGGGTAGCCGCCGCCAGCGCCGCTACCATCGCCGCGGCTCAACAGGGCAGCATGGCCGATGCCACCGTGTACGAACAGCACCTGGCCAAGCTGTACCAGGACCGCTCGCGCCTCAAGAACATCTCATCCACCCAGGGCAAGGTTGCGCTCAAAAAGCAGCTGCTGGATGGATATGACGATTACGTCAAGGGCGTGCTTGAAAGCGGGGCAGGGGTGCAGGACGAGGTATTCACCACGATCATGCTCTGGGCGATCGATGCCGAGCAGTACGATCAGGCGCTGCTGATGGCCGAGTACGTGCTCGAGCACGAGCTCAAGCTCGCCGATCGCTTCGAGCGACCGCCAGCCACCATGGTTGCCGAAGAGATCGCCACCTCGGCACTGAATAAGCTCAAGGCCGACAAGCCGTTCGATCTGGCCATCCTGGAAGCGGCTGAAGCGATCACCCGCAAACACGATATGCACGACCAGGCCCGCGCCAAGATTCATCTGGCGATCGGCAAGGCCCGGCTACTTGCGTTTAACGAGGAGGAAGTCACCGCCGAGTCGTTGGCATCCCTGTCTGAAGCGCAGAACCACATCACCCGCGCCATTGAATTGCACGACAAATGCGGCGGCAAAAAAGACCTCGAGAAGATCGATCGCCTGCTGAAGAAACATGCGGAACACGTCGAGTCTAAGCCCGGTACCGGTGAAACACCGCCCGCCTCGGACACCGACGAGAAACCCGCTAAATGAGCGTCCCCCGACGCCCGCCGGCGCTGGGGTCTTGGCCAGGGTTACTCTCCTTTCCCCAGCCAAGACACCAGCCCACCGGCGACTTGGGAACTGAACCATGAGTGCATTCGTAGCAAGCGGCACCACCGAAACCTTCCAGCTGAGCAACGACGGCTGGTTTCCTGACCTGGACGCCCACGTTGCCCGCGAGCAGCTGCGCATTCACGGCGACGTTACCGACAAGCGCCTTGAAGCCGCCCTGGTCAACGGCATGCTCACCGTCAACAACCTGCTGCGCGACTTCAAAGCGCTGCACATCCTGCTCTATCCGTCACTGGAAGACGTGCCCAGTACCGACATCAACGGCCAGAGCCGCTTTGTGTATCTCTACCAGCGTGCCGTCATTTGCACTGCCGGCGCCGAGCTGGTCGAGCGGTACCGGGATTATTCCGCCAGCGCCGAGGGCGACAAGAACGCCGAGTCCAGCGCGCCCAACATCGATGACCTGCGCCGCGATGCGCGCTGGGCCATCAGTGACCTGCTCGGCAAGCGCCGCACCCGGGTAGAGCTGATCTGATGGCCACCGTGCGCGCCGTCCAGGGCGACACCGTAGACGCGATCTGTTTTCGCTACTACGGCCGCACCGCCGGCGTCACCGAAGCCGTGCTCGAGGCCAACCCAGGGCTGGCGGATTTGGGGCCCATCGTTCCGATCGGCCACGTTGTCACCCTGCCCGAGATCACCGAGCAGGCCGAGCAGAAAACCGCAGTAAACCTTTGGGATTAGGGGGCAAGATGCCAGAACCGACCAGCAGCACAGCCGTAGCCGCTACCACCGCGGCCGGCGTCACCCTCGCCGCCATGGTGCCGTCCATCGACGCCAACGCGGTGATGGGTGCAGTACTGGGCGCCGCCCTGGTGGCCTACAACAAATCCGAGCTCAAGGCCTGGCAGCGCATCGGCAGCCTGTTTTTCAGCGCCCTGGTCGGCTACCTGATGAGCTCCGAGCTGGTCACCCAGACGCCCGTCACCGAGACCGGCACCGGCGCGTTCATCGGCTCCATCATCATCGTGCCGCTGGGCATCAAGCTCATGCAGCAGATCGACAAATTCGATATCGCCAGCTTGATCAAGCGCGGCCCGGGAGGCTGACATGGCCATTGAACCTGCAACTGCACTGGAGGCCACGCTTTACCCGGCCGTCGCCACGCTCGCTTATCTGATATCGGCCCTGCGCCTGGTCGCCTTCGACCGCCGCGGTTACCGCTGCCGGCGCGGCATCTCACTGCTCGCCACCGTCGTGATTGGCGTCCTGCTCTGCGCCGCCATCGACCTGCTGCTCAACCCCACCGCCGTCAGCCTCTGGCAAGCCCTGCCCGCCGTGCTGCTGTGCTTCCTGGTCTACCGGGCCAACGGCAACCTGGCCGCACTGATAAGGACCAACAGATGAACCGCGTGATGATCATCGGCGACAAGAACCACCAGGTGCGTGACCTGCAGGCCGCGCTCAAGCGCGCCGGCATAGAAGTGTACGTCGACGGCGACTTTGGCGAGAAAACCGAGCTCGCCGTAATGGCCTATCAGCGCAAGGTCGGGCTGGTCGTCGACGGCATCGCTGGCCCCAAGACACTCGCCGCCCTGGCCGGCGCTGATTGCCGCTGCCTGCTCAAGGAATCCGACCTTATCCGCGCCGCCGACCGCCTGGGCACGGATCTGGCCAGCGTCAAAGCAGTGAACGAAGTCGAGAGCCGCGGCTCTGGGTTTTTTGAGCCCGGCAAACCAGCGATTCTCTTTGAGCGCCACGTAATGCACCGCCAGCTCAGCCTGGTGACTGAGCAAGACGACGCACACCAGGTACAAGCCCGAGTGGCCGACTTGGTAGCCACACTGCCCAATCTGGTCAACCCCCGGCCGGGAGGCTATAGCGGTGGCATGGCAGAACATGCCCGCCTGGCCCGCGCCAAGATGATCGACGCCGGCGCCGCGATCGGCTCCTGCAGCTGGGGCCTGTTCCAGATCATGGGCTACCACTTCGCCCACCTGGGTTACCCCAGCGAGCAGGCGTTCGCCTCCGCCATGCAGACCAGCGAAGCCAACCAGCTGGACGCGTTCGTGCGCTTCATCGAGGCAGATCCCGCGCTGCACAAGGCGCTCAAGAATCGCCAGTGGGCCAAGTTCGCCCGGATCTACAACGGCCCGGCCTACGCCCGCAACCTGTACGACGTCAAGCTCGCCCGCGCCTACGCCCGCCACAAAGCACTGCTGCAGGAGGCCGCATGAACATCGACCTGGACAAGATCCGCCAGCTGAACATTCAGCCCAACGCCGTGCTGCTGATCCCCGGCGGCACCGACGTTGAAACCATGCAGGAACTGTCGCAGGCCCTGCGCAAGGTGCAACCCAGGGGCAACGTGCTGTTGGTCAACGGCCTGGAGCTGCAGCAGCTGGATGAACAGGACATGGCCGCCGCCGGCTGGTACCGCAAATGAGCACCCTACGCCAGATCGTGCTGGGCCTCGGCCTGATCGGAGCCATCGTGGCGCTCATATGGCTGCAGCAGATCCGGATCGAATCAGCCCAGGCCGACAAAATCACCGCCCAGAACCGCGCCGCCACGGCAGAGCAAAGCATCCTGGGTCACAAGGCAACGATCGGCGAGCTCGAGCAGTCGCTCGCCGGCGAACGCGCAGCGCAGAGCAAGCTGCGAACCCAACAGGCCGGCATCAGGCAGCAGCTGGCCGCACGAGAAAAACTGATCGAGGATCTACGCTATGAAAATCAGGAACTACGGGATTGGTCTAATGTGCCTTTGCCTGCTGCTGCTCGTCGGCTGCGGGAGCGCCCCGCCATTACCGGCGCCGCTGGTTATGAAAGTTGGCTGTCCGGAAGTGGTGCCCTGCACGCTGAGCGCCACGGCACCGACACGCAACGGGAACCTGCTGAAAGACGCTGATGTGATTGAGGCCGACTGGGCCGCATGCGCCGCCCAGGTCGATATGACTTACGAATGCCAACAGAAACTGAAGGCCGACAATGAACAAGCCAGAGTCCCTACGCCAACACCTGGAATCAGCGATCCCCGAGCTGCGCAAGAACCCCGATCGCATGCTGGTGTTCATCGACAACGGCACACTGCGGGCCACATCAGCGCCGGGCCTGTCATTCGAATACGCCTACACGCTCAACCTGATCTTCACCGACTTCGCCGGCCATCCGGATTCCATAGCCGTGCCCCTGTTCGCATGGTTGCTGGTGCATCAGAACGAGCTCATGGCCAACCTGGATCGCGCCAAGGATTCGGTCAAGTTCGAAGCCGATATACTCGACAACAAGAAGGTGGACCTGTCGTTCACCTTGCCGCTCACCGAGCGGGTGATAGTGAAAAAGCAGGGCGATGGGCAGCTGCTGATCACCCACCCGCCAGAGCCGCAGCCTGAAGAGCCCTACGAGGCCACCGTCTGGGATCTCGAAGACGGTGACGGCAACGTGCTGGCCAGCTGGACGAGCCCCGCGCCGTGACCGATGACCTGGAAGCACTCGAAGACTGGGCCGGCGGAATGCTGGCCAAGTTGGAGCCCGGCGAACGGCGGCGGCTCAACCAGTCGATTGCCCGCAAGCTGCGCAAGAGCCAGCAGCAGCGCATAACCGCCCAGCGCAACCCCGACGGCACGCCCTTCGCCCCGCGTAAAGAGCGGGATCTGCGAGCCAAAAAGGGCAGGGTAAAGCGCAAGATGTTCACCACGCTCAAAACCGCCAAGTACCTCAAGCTGCAGGCAGACGCCAACACCATCGGCCTGGCCTTCATGGGTCGCACCGCCCGGTTGGCCCGGGTGCACCAGTACGGCCTGCGCGATCGCCCTGGGCTCAACTCCCCCCGCGTCAAATACGAAGAGCGCAAGCTGCTGGGCTTCACTGCCGATGAACGCGACATGATTCGCGACGAGCTACTCGCTCATCTCGCAGCCCGCGACCTGTAAAACCCCAACCTACAACGCCAGCAACTGCCAAATCTCGCGCCCCCGCGTGAGCATAGCGGCATGAACCCAACCGCCGAACTCCGCCGCCGCCTCGACAACATGATCCGCCCGGGCACCATCTATGCCCTGGACGTGGAGAACAACCGTTGCCGCGTCAAATCTGGCGAGCTGCTCACCGACTGGCTGCGCTATTTCGTCGGCCGCGCCGGCACCGCGCGCCGTCATAGCCTGCCCACCCTCAACGAACAATGTGTCGTCTTCAGCCCCAGCGGCGAGATGGGCGCCGGTTTTGTGCTGGTCGGGCTCAACAGCGACGAATTCCCCGGGCCCAGCACCAACCCGGCCCTGGACAGCACCAGCTATGCAGACGGCGCCTGGTTCGGATATGACCAGGGCAGCGGTGACTATACGGTGGTCATGACGGCAGAAGGTCAGATCCACATCAGCGCCCCGGGCGGGATCAACATCACCGGCCCGGTCAACATAACCGGCCTGGTCACCGTCGGCGACGACGTGGTCGCCAACGGCGTCAGCCTGGTCAATCACAAGCATGGGATCACCGGCGGCAGCTCAGCACCCGGCCCCACGGACGTGCCGCAATGAACGGCATGGATCGCAACACCGGAAAGCCGCTGGACGGCCTTGGCCACCTGCGCCAGTCCATAGCCGACATCCTCACTACGCCGATCGGCTCGCGCGTCATGCGCCGCGACTACGGGTCACTGCTGCCCGAGCTGATCGACCAGCCCCAGAACGCCGCTACCACCCTGCGCCTGTACGCAGCCACCTGCAGCGCCCTGATGACATGGGAACCGCGCCTGCGCCTATCGCGAGTCAGCCTGCAGGGCAACGCCAACGGATCCGCGATCATGGATCTAGAAGGTGAGCATGCAGACACCGGCAACCGCGTAGAGCTGCGCGTACCGCTGCAACTGGGAGCTGTCACATGAGCAGCTTCACCGCCGTCGATCTCAGCCAGTTGCCGCCTCCCAAGGTGGTCGAACCGCTGGACTACGAAACCATCCTCGCCCGCAAACTCGCCCAGCTGATCGCGCTGGATCCGCAGTTCGATGCCCTGGTCGAGTCAGATCCGGCCTACAAAGTGCTGCAGGTCTCAGCGTATGACGAGCTGCTGCTGCGCCAGCGCGTGAACGAAGCAGCCCGGGCTGTGATGCTGGCCTATGCCGTCGACGCAGATCTCGACCAGATCGCCGCCAACTTCAACGTGCAGCGCCTGCTGATCACCCCGGCCAACCCGCAGGCCGTGCCGCCGGTACCGGCCGTGTTTGAATCGGACGAAGCCCTGCGCCGGCGCGTGCAGCTCAGCTTCGAGGCGTTCACCACGGCCGGCAGCCAGGGCAGCTACATTTTCGCCGCCCTCGGTGCCAGCGGTCTGGTGCGCGACGCCAACGCCAGCAGCCCAGAACCGGGCCTGGTCTCGGTGTTCGTGCTCTCCCAGGAAGGCAACGGCACCGCATCCGAGCAGCTGCTCGACGCCGTCACAGCTGCCGTGAATGAAAAGAGCGTGCGCCCGATGACAGACCAGGTCAGCGTGCTGTCTGCCTCGGTGAATGAGTACGTCATCACCGCCGAGCTCACCGTCTACCCGGGGCCAGATGCCGAAGTGGTGCGCGCCGCAGCCTACGCCAGCGCCCAGGCCTACGTGGCATCCATGCACCGCATGGCCTACGACGTCGCCGTGTCCGGAGTGCATGCCGCGCTGCACATAGCGGGCGTCCAGTCGGTGGATCTGCAAGCACCTTTGGCCAACATCGTCAACGGTGAGGGTGAGGCTTCATTCTGCACCGCGATTAACCTGACCCTCGCAGGCCAGCCCGATGTCTAGCTACACGCCCCTGCCACCCAACGCGACCCCGGCTGAGCGCCATCTCGCCCTGGTCGCTGGCCACGTCAATGACGTGCCCGTGATCGTGCGTGAAGTCTGGAACGCCGACACCAGCCCCGCCGATCTGCTGCCCTGGCTGGCCCGCGCCGTATCGATCGATGTCTGGGATCCGGAGTGGACAACGGAGCAGAAACGCGCCGCGATCAAGGCATCGCTCGGCGTACATCGCAAAAAAGGCACCATCGGCGCCGTACTCGACGCCCTGGGCGCGCTGGGCTTCACCGCCAAGGTGCAGGAATGGTTCAACCAGATCCCCCAGGCCGATCCCTACACCTACCGCCTGATCATCGAAGTCGACCAGGTCGGCTTTGATCTCGAAGACGTCGCCCTGCTGCTGGAAGTCGTCGGCAGCGCGAAGAACCTGCGCTCACACCTCACAGAGATCGTTCCTATCATCCGCAGCCAAGTCGGGCCAGTGCTGGCGTCGGCCGTGATGGTAGGTACCGAGCTGCGGCTCGCGCCAAGCAATGCTCAAGAGGTAGCGATCCTGAACGACTTCTACGCCGCCGAAGCCCTGCTCGACACCATCGTCAACGTCAATCTGGCCCAGAATTTAGGAGAGTAAGAACATGGCAGAACTGCCCCTGGACGAAGCGGTCGCCCGCTTTCAAGGCAACGAAGAACGCATCAACAAATTCGTCAATGCGCCTGGTGGTGAGGAGAGTTTTCAGACCAGCCAAGGCGAGACAGTGCCTGTACTACCTAAAATGATCGAAGTAGTAAGCGGGAAACTGTCACAAGCTGAGGAAGCAGTCGTCGCGTCGCAAGCTGCAGCCATTACAGCGCTGGCTTCTGGGAGGACGTACACCACGCCAGAAGGAGGGGTTGATTCTGAAAACGGGGTGCCTTCCGGTGCTATGTTTCTGATGCGCACCGCCAGCCCGCAAATATATGAAGTATGGCTAAACGAAGGCGGAGTAGCTGTTGATCAAAGTGTGACACTCAACATTGCTAGCGGCAAAGAAGTCAAAGAGGTGTTTGACTACGTAAACAGGTTTATGGAAATAGATCCATATGACCGAGTTTTCATAGACGAAAATGAAAACGTTATTGAACTTATAAGCCCCGAAGATAAGCGTCAATCCTTGCTCCCTTACACTGCTGAATCAATAGACAACGGTCTGAGCTATGCTTTGATAGCGGGAGTATCAGAAGTTTTTATTGACGAAAACGGGAATATTGTTGTTGTTCGGTATGACGGCGGGCCACCGTTGGATTTTACAACAAAGGAAAGTGATAGCGCAGAAGCTGAAGAACTTTTTGACGGTGTGCGCGACGCAATTTGGAATGACTGGATATATCCGCGTCATTTGGGATTTAGGGGTAACAGTTACATGGCCCCAGTTGCCCCTGGAGATTCGGACGGCACGCCTGGCGATCAATGGGCAGCAGAGAAGATTAAAGGAGCTCCAACTCAGCAGCGAGTATTCAGCGTCACAAACGGTTATTTGATTGAACCATTGTATAGCGATGACCACAACGCTGGAGCAGTGATAGCAGACCCGCGCAGTAACGCCGATTATCCGCTGATGGTTTTTTGTACTGGCCATAACGGGGCGGATTCCGTCATGCAGTTTTGGCGCTCCGCGACATATTCAATGAGTGATTTGGAGCGTGTGTCTGGAGTTATGCCGAGCCGCACCGGGCTCTCTTACTCGATGGTTTACCGCAACCCCAACAACTGGGACGAAATAATACTGTGGACTCGCACGGGCGGCAGCGGCAACGCAACGTGGTGGCTGTGGCGAACTCTGGACAACGGAGCAACGTGGACAGAGCGCGCAGTTTTTGCAAGTGAGCAGCTTTATTTCCTCGGCAAACCCACGCTAGATGACAGCGGCGTACATCTGTTCTGCCATCAACGCCCTGACCGGCCAGATCAGCGTATTGGGTATCTCAAGTTTAACTGGAATGGCTCTATCGCAACGCCTGACGGGACATACGTTGCCGATGTTTACGATGCTGGGTTTGCCGCCGTAGACCCATGGGCGGATGACGGCCTCTACATTGTCCACACTCCGGCAGTTGGTTACGACACCAGGCTAGCGGACGGACTCGAAACCAGCGCTGGAATAGAGTTTCTCTGGTCAGAATTCACTCTCGGCGCTCCAGCTTCAACAGGGCAATACAAGCATCTCGTGCTCGATGGAGAAACGGTAACACTAAGCCCGGATATCGGTGAGACAGGTTCGCCAATCGAAGTTACTGGCGCGAATTACTACATCGGCGGCGGGGCTATTTGTGGTGCCGGACTAGTCGCTGTTGCGTCTAACACCTCCGAGGGCGGCGTATTGACACGGGCAAAACTTTCGGGCGGGGCGTGGTTAAAAGAAGCGCTACTAGAAAGCAAACAAAAGGTTGCAAGGCCGGTCGCTATGGCTTACGTCACTGCAACCGAACAAACCGTTCGCCCGCGAGTTGCTGTCCTTGAAGGGACTTACACCCAGTACCGCGAATGGAAAACGAACATAAAAATATTGGAGGTTTAAAATGACTCGCGTAACAACTATCCCTGGCAATTTCAATACCGGCGTTACACTCGATGATTTGCTTCTTAAATTCCCTGATCTGGCAGTTAATATAGATGCGGGATCGGTGCTGACCTCGCCATCTGTTAACTACTCAGGAGAGCAAACGATAACAAATGCTATTGACGTATCTACAGCAGCAAGTTATGCCGCAAAAGACTTGGCCGGGCACTATACCGCTGCGGTTAATGGCGTAGAATCTGCAAAGTACATAGACGCGCAAGATCAACCGAAAAGGCGAGCTGGGTACGCTCTGCCTAACAACTTCTTTACGGGCAAAAACGCTATAACAATGTTTGCGGTAGTTAAGAGCAGAAAAAGCGCTGACACATACAATCACCAAATCTTTTCCGGGTATCACTCAAACAGTAGCAAGCCAATGCTCGCTTTTGGTTTTTCCTCGAATGGTGTCGTCACGCTCGCTGCGCGACACAGCGACGAAGCTAATACGGTCGACATTCTGGATGCTGCCTGTTCAGCAGACACATGGTTGCCCCTGATCGCTGTAGTCGACTACACCGGCAATAGAATGTCGCTAGAGATAGTGGGTTCTAATCTAGTGCAAAAAAGCGCTTTCGCTGGCTTCAGTGGTGCCAGCGGAACTCCTGCGGGGGCGGGTTGTGGATTCCTTGGGCGGCACAACGCAACTAGTTATTTAGCGACGGCGGTGTACAGGAATAGCTGGAAAAAGGCGCTCAAGTACGACCGACTGTTGACTGCTAAAGAGCTCGAAATAGCTCGGCGATCCCTGAAAGCCACCGCTGATCGGTTAAACGCCACTGGTTCTTGATAACTGAAGCTCAGCACTTATTGACAGGGGATCTAAGCCAAAATGCCAACCTACAAATCCATCCACACCGCCCACGGCCTGCAGGCCATGGCTGCAGCCGAGGCCGCCGGCACGCCGATCAACCTGACCCACATGGCCGTGGGTGATGGCAATGGCAACTTTGTGGATCTCGCCGACGACATGACCGCCCTGGTGAATGAGCGCTTTCGCGCTGAGGTCAATCGCGTCTACCAGGATCCGGAGCGGGATAACAAATACACGGCCGAGCTGGTGATCCCGGTCAGCGTGGGTGGCTTTACGATCCGCGAGATGGGGCTGTTCGATGTGGATGGCAACCTGTTCGCCGTAGGCAACGTGCCGGCCTCGGTCAAGCCAGCAGAGGGCGAGGGTGCCTTTGCCGATACCATCGTGCGCTTCGAGTTCCTGGTAACCAACGCCACGGTAGTCACGCTGCAGGTGGACCCCAACGTCGCGGTGGCCACCCAGTCGTGGATCCTCAACAACATCACCATGGCCACGCTGCTGCCGGGCGGTACCACCGGCCAGGTGGCGCGCAAGCAGTCCAACGCGGACGGGGACATCATCTGGGCGGATCCGGACCAGGCCAACATCACTGTTGACACCATCGAAGAGAAACAGGAGCTGGTCGACGGGCAAACCGTGGTCACCCTGGCGATCTGCACCACGCGCGGGCTTGCCGTGTACGTCGATGGTGAGCGGGTACCCAGTGACGAATGGACCCCGCACCCTACTGACCCCACCGAGTTCACCTTCAACACCGCGATTGTCGGCACGCATGAGCTGATCTGCGCGCAGAACGAACCGACCGGCAACGCGCCCGCGCCGCTGGAGCGCAGCAAGAACCTGGCAGACGTCGAAAGCAAAGCCACCTCGCGGGATAACCTGGACATTTTCAGCCGAGCTGAAACCCGGCAGATGTCACCAGCCGGCATGCTCGCTCACTTCGCACGCACCATCGCTCCCACTGGCTGGCTCAAGGCCAATGGTGCAGCAGTTGGTCGGGTAGCCTATGCGGATCTGTTCGCAGCGATTGGCACCACCTTCGGCGCCGGCGACGGATTCAATACTTTCAACCTTCCTGATCTGCGCGGCGAATTCATCCGAGGCTGGGACGACGGCAAGGGCGTGGATGTCGGCCGTGCTCTGGGCAGCTGGCAGAACGGGGCCACCCCACCGATACCTTCGGATAGCTGGGGCGGTGCCGGTGGGGCGCTGGGTACCGCGACCGAAGGCACACTGATAGTTGGGTCCGGCGTGCGGGAACACGCAGAGATCCTGGAGAGCGTCAAGCAAGCCGGCGGTGCTCGGATCATCACCGGCAGCAACCACCCACGCAACCGCGCATTCCTCGCCTGCATCAAATACTGAGGGCCAACCCATGCAAGCCTACCAACTCAACGCCGCCGGCCTGTTCCTGGGCATCACCGAGGCAGACGAAAGCCCGCTCGAACCGGGCGTGTACCACATGCCGGCGGGCTGCATCGCCACACCGCCGCCAGAGACCTGGCCGGATGACAAGTGGCCGCGCTGGAACTTCTCAGCCTGGCAGCTTGTGAACAAGCCCACCGCCCCGGCCGAGCCCAGCGCGGTGGAAAAGCTCGCGGCCTTCCTGGAGGCAAATCCGGATGTTGCGGAGCTGGTCGCCCCGCCGGAGCCGGTGTAGCATCGGCAATGCTTAGGTCGAAGTAAGCGCCCCCGTTTCGGCGGGGTTCTTCGCCTGCCCCTGTAAACACGCTCCCCACAACCCCAGCCGCTCCCAATCCCCGCGCCTACGCGACAGCATGACCCCTGACAGCCATTACCGCCCTGCAGGGAGCCAACCATGCCCGATTCATATCATCACGGCGTCCGAGTCATCGAGATCAATGAGGGCACGCGCCCCATTCGCTCCATTTCCACCGCCGTTGTGGGTATGGTGTGCACCGCCTCCGATGCAGACGCCACTGTATTTCCGCTTAACCAGCCCGTACTGCTCACCAACGTGCTCAGCGCCATCGGCGATGCCGGTACCGAGGGCACGCTTGCCGCTAGCCTGCGCGCCATAGCAGACCAGACCAAGCCCTTCACCATCGTCGTGCGGGTGGAAGAGGGGTTGGACGAGGCAGCAACTACCGCCAACATCATTGGCGGCGCTACAGGTGGTGAATACACCGGCATGCAGGCGCTGCTCGCAGCCAAGGCGCGCCTGGGCGTAACCCCGCGCATTCTCGGTGTACCTGGTCTGGATGATCCAGCGGTTACCGCCGCCCTGGTCACCGTTGCCCAGTCCCTGCGCGCCTTCGCCTACGCAAGCGCCTGGGATTGTGCCGACAAAGAAGCAGCCGTTGCCTACCGCGACACCTTCGGCGCGCGGGAGCTGATGCTCCTCTGGCCAGACTTCCGCGCTTTCGACACCACCGCAGCCGCCACAGTAGATGCACCCGCAGTCGCCCGCGCCCTCGGCCTGCGCGCCAAGATCGACCAGACAGTCGGCTGGCACAAGACACTCAGCAACGTACCGGTCAACGGCGTTACCGGCATCAGCAAGGATGTGTTCTGGGATCTGCAGAACCCCGCCACCGACGCCGGCTACCTGAACGAGAACGAGATCACCACCCTGATCCAGCAGAGCGGGTTCCGCTTCTGGGGTTCGCGCACCTGTTCCGAGGATCCGCTCTTCGCGTTCGAGAACTACACCCGCACCGCGCACGTAGTGGCCGACACCATGGCAGAGGCGCACCTCTGGGCCATCGACCAGCCCATGCACCCGTCCCTGGTGAAAGACATGATCGAAGGCATCAACGCCAAGTTCCGCGAGTGGAAAACACGCGGCTACATCATCGACGGCAGCGCCTGGTACGACCCCGAGCTCAACACCCCGGAGCGCCTCAAGGCCGGCAAGCTCGCGATCGACTACGACTACACACCGGTGCCCCCGCTGGAAGACCTCACCTTCCAGCAGCGCATCACCGACCGCTACCTGATGGACTTCGCCAGCCGCATCAATGCCTGATGCCTGACCCAGCGCGCCGCTAACCCCGGCGCCACGGCCCACACTCCCGGAGAGCCCAGCAATGGCTATGCCACGCAAACTCAAGAACATGAACCTCTTCAATGACGGCATCAGCTACGCCGGCATTGCCAAAACCGTCACCCTGCCGGTGCTCAGCCGCAAGATGGAAGCCTACCGAGGCGGCGGCATGAACGGCCCCGTCAAGATCGACATGGGCATGAGCGACGACGGTATCCAGCTTGAATGGACCGCCGGCGGGCTCGACGTGCAGACCCTGCGCCAATACGGCATCACCCGGCACGACGGCGTGCTGCTGCGCTTCACCGGCGCCTACCAACGCGACGACGATGGCAGCGTGACCGCCGTTGAGATCGTCGTGCGCGGCCGGCATGAAGAAATCAACATGGGCGAAGCCTCCCCCGGTGAGAACAGCGAACAGTCCATGACAACCACCTGCAGCTACTACAAGCTCACGATCGACGGCGAAGTGATCATCGAGATCGACATCGCCAACATGATCGAGATGGTCGACGGCGATGACCGCCTGGCCGAGCAGCGCGCCGCGCTCAGCCTGTAACCAGGGCACGCCCGCGCTCAGATGAACACCCGCCGCCCGGATCAAAGGGCGGTATTTCAATCGCAAGGAGAACCCCATGCACAAGCCAGACGCCGATCAGGCACCGGACCACAAAGCGATCGACAGCGGCACAGCACCTACAGCAGCGCCCACCGTCGCCAGCCCTGAAGCCCAGCCCAAACCGGCAAAGAACCCGAACGAAGAGACCGTTGCCCTGGACGAACCCATCATCCGTGGCGAGCAGAAGATCGACAGCATCACCCTGCGCAAGCCCACCGCCGGCGAGCTGCGGGGCATATCGCTGACTGAGCTGATCCAGATGGAAGTGGGCGCCCTGCGCAAGGTGCTGCCACGCATCACCACCCCCGCGCTGCTCGATCACGAGACCGGCCGCATGGACCCCGCCGACCTGCTGCAGTGCGGGGTAGCGATCGCCGGTTTTTTGCTGCAGAGGTCGGCGAAGACGGAAGCCTTCCGCGACGAGTAGAAGATGCGATGGCCGATATCGCCGTCGTGTTCCACTGGGGCCCAGCGGATATGGACCCGCTCGGCCTCGCCGAACTGATGGAGTGGCGCGAGCGCGCCCGCAAGCGAGTAGAGGCCAAGCATGGCACGTGATCTGAAACTGCAGGTGGTGCTGGCCGCGATCGACAAGGCAACCGCGCCGATCAAGAAGGTTATGGGCAGCAGCGCCGGCCTGGCCAAATCCCTCAAGGAAACCCGCGATACCCTCAAGGGCTTGCAGACCCAGCAGAAGGACATCAGCAGCTTCAAGACGCTCAAGGGCGCGTCGGAGAAAACCTCTGCCGCCATGCAGGCCAACCGGGACAAAGTCCGTAAGCTCTCGCAGCAGCTGGCCAACACCGCGCGGCCCACCAAGGCACTTACCAACGAGTTCAAGACCGCTGTGCGCCAGGGGCATGCCCTCAAGCAAAAGCACGGCGAGCAGGAGCGTGCCCTGCAGGAGCTGCGCACCAAGCTCAAAGGCGCGGGTATCAGTACGCGCAATCTGGGGCAGCATGAGCGGCAACTGCGCCAACACATCGCCAAAACCAACCAGTCACTCAGCCGCCAAGAAGACAGGCTCAAGCAGGTAACACGCCAGCAGCAGCGCCTGGCAAACGCAAAACGCAGCTACCAGCGCACCCAGGGCATGGCCAGCAACATGGCCACCACCGGTGCGGGCGGCGCTGCCACGGGCGGCGCGATGCTGTATGCAGGCGCCCGCATGTTGTCGCCAGGCATGGAGTTTGACGCCAGCATGAGCCAGGTGCAGTCTCTCACCCGGCTGGACAAGAACTCCGAAGAGATGAAAGCCCTGCGCGCTCAGGCGCGAGAGCTGGGGGCCAGCACGCAATTCACCGCAGGCGATGCCGCCGGTGGCCAGGGATTTCTGGCCATGGCTGGTTTCAGCCCTGACGCGATCAAGAAAGCCATGCCCGGGATGCTGGATCTGGCAAAGGCGGGCGGGACCGAGCTGGCGGAGACGGCCGATATCGCATCCAACATCCTCACCGGGTTCGGCATTGGCGCGGACCAGATGGGCCGGGTGGGTGACGTGCTGGTGGGCACCTTTACCCGGGCCAACGTGGATCTGGCCATGCTCGGCGACACCATGAAGTACGCCGCCCCGATCGCTGCCAGCCTGGGGCAGGACATCGAGGTGGTTGCAGCCATGGCCGGCAAGCTCGGTGATGCCGGCATCCAGGGCAGCATGGGCGGCACCGCGCTGCGCTCCATTCTCAACCGCCTGTCAGCGCCACCCAAGGCTGCAGCCAATGCGCTGGATGAGCTGGGCATCAGCGCCTCCGACGCCCAGGGCAACCTGCGCGACATGCCCGAGATCCTCACCGAGATCTACGAAAAAACCAAGGACATGGGCGACACTGAGCGGGCAGGGCTGCTCAAGGGCATTGCCGGTGAAGAGGCCGTCAGCGCCCTGCAGGTACTGGTCAAGCAGGCGGGCGGCGGCGAGCTGCAGGAGTTCATCGGCAAACTGAAGCAGACCGAGGGCGAAGCCAGCAAGACTGCCCGAGTAATGGCCGACAACATGAAGGGCGACCTGGCCGCGATGGGCAGCGCCTGGCAGGATCTGGGCATCGAGCTGCAGGAACAGCAGGACGGCCCACTGCGCGAAACCACGCAAAGCATCACCCGGCTCATTGGTTCGGTAAAAGGCTGGGTGGCAGAGAACCCCCGGCTGGTCGGCGGGCTGATCAAGCTGGCTGCCATACTGGCCGTGCTCATCACGGTGGGCGGTACCATCGCGCTCACGCTGGCCAGCATTCTCGGCCCGCTGGCAATGATCAGGTACGGCATGACTCTGTTTGCCGTGGCAACCAACGCCGCCACCTGGCCGATCCTTGCCATTATTGCGGCCGTTGCCCTGCTCGCGGTGGGCGCATACATGCTCTACAAACACTGGGACAAGGTCACGGCGTTTTTCAGCGGCATCTGGGAGAACATCAAGCAAGCCTTCAGCGGCGGCATCGGCAACATCAGCGCTACGCTGCTCAACTGGTCGCCGCTGGGCATCTTTTACAAGATCTTCGCCGGCACCATGAGTTACTTCGGCGTGGATCTGCCCGGTAAATTCACCGAGTTCGGCGGCATGATCATCGGTGGGCTGGTCAACGGCATCAAAAACGCCATGGGCTCGGTCAAAACCGCCATCACTGACGCCGGCAGCAACACTGTGGGCTGGTTCAAGGAAAAGCTCGGCATACGGTCACCCTCGCGCGTGTTCGCCCAGTTGGGCGACGACACCATGGCCGGCCTCAAGGTGGGGCTCGACCGCAGCCAGCAGGGCCCGCTGGGCTCGATCCTCAAGGCCGGCAAATCCCTGGCTGGCGCCGGTGCCATCGCCCTGGGCGTGGGTGGTGGCACGCCGGCGCTGGCGGTAGACAACCGCGCGCCCCTGTCGGCGTCAGCGCCTGCTGCCGGCGCGCCGGTCTACCACATCAGTGTGAGCGTCAGCGCTCAGCCCGGGATGAACGAGGGCGCACTCGCGCGCCTGGTGGCTCAAGAGATCCAGCGCGCCACGCAAGCCGCCCAGGCGCGCCAGCGCTCAGCACTTCAAGATAACGAATGAGGTACCCACAATGATGATGGCCCTGGGGCTGTATGTGTTCAGCCTGGATACCGCCGCATACCAGGACTTTCAGCGGCAAACCAGCTGGCGGCACCCCAGCAGCAACCGCGTGGGCGCAGCGCCGGTGCGTCAGTTCCTGGGCAAAGGGGAAGACACAATCACCCTGTCGGGCCTGATCCTGCCCGAGTTCAGCGGCAAGCGGTTGTCGCTCGATGCGCTGCGGCTGATGGCCGACACCGGCAAGGCCTGGCCAATGGTCGAGGGCACGGGCCGCATTTACGGGCTATGGAGCATCGACAGCATCAGCGAAACCAACACGCTGTTCTTTAGCGACGGTAGCCCGCGGCGGATCGACTTCAGCATCACCCTGGGGCGTGAGGACGACAGCCGCCTCGAGCTGCTCGGCAACCTGGCTGAAACCATAGGGGACATCATCCGATGATCGAGCAGCTCACCAGCCACACCGCGCCCACCTTCCGCCTGGCCGTGGAAGGCCGCGACATCACCCCCAAGATCAATAACCGCCTACTGCGCCTCACCCTCACAGACAACCGCGGCATCGAGGCCGACCAGCTCGACCTGACCCTGCACGACCACGACGGCCTGCTCGCCATACCGCCACGGCGGGCAGTGATTGACCTGTGGCTGGGTTGGCAGGGCAGCGCCCTGGTGTACAAGGGCAGTTTTACGGTGGACGAGGTAGAGCACTCTGGCACCCCGGATGTGGTCAGCATCCGCGCCCGCAGCGCCGACATGCGCGCCGGCCTCACCCGCAAACGCGAACGCAGCTGGCACCAGACCACCCTGGGCGAGATCATCGCCAGCGTGGCCGCAGCCTATAGCCTCAAGCCAGTGATCGACCTGGTGCTCGGCCAGATCCCGGTACCGCACCTGGACCAGGTGGACGAATCGGACGCCAACCTGCTCACCCGCCTGGGTGCCGACCACGACGCGGTGGCCACCGTCAAGGCCGGCCATATGCTGCTGCTGCCCGTCGGTGGCAGCCAGACCGCCAGCGGGGTCAACCTGCCGCACATCACGCTCACGCGCCGCGACGGCGACAGCCACCGCTTTCTGGAGGCCGACCGGGACGCCTATACAGGCGTGCGCGCCCACTACTACGACCCCAACAGCGCGGAGCGCCTCGAGGCGATCATCGGCACTGAGGACAACATAAAGACCCTGCGCCACGTGTACGCAGACAAGGACAGCGCCCTGCAGGCGGCCCGGGCAGAATGGCGCCGCCTGCAGCGCGGCCTGGCCACGCTCAGCTATACCATCGCCCGCGGCCGGCCCGACCTGATCCCCGAAATGACCTTCAGCCTGGTCGGCATCAAGCAGAAGATCACCGAGGTGGTCTGGCTGTGCAGCCGGCTCACCCACGAGCTCAGCGACAGCGGCTACACCAACAAGCTGGAGCTGGAAAACCAACTGGCCGAAGACGAGGATCTGGCAGCCCTGGTAGAGGGTGGCTACACCGGCGTGCTCGCCTGGTACCGGGATGAGGACGGGGCCCAGAAGAAGATCACCCAGGGCGATCAGACCAATCCCAAGCGGTTGACGCACTTGTACGCCACCAAGAGCAGCGCGGAGAGGGCGGTTGAGCGGGAGTTCGAGCGGTTGGAAGTGGGGCCCGTTGAGCTGAGCCCCGTGGGTTGAGCGGGGAATACCTGGTTAGAATTTCACAGCTTCACGCACGGTCCAGAGGTCTACCGCGTCATTGCCTACGTAAACGCGGATCTTCACCTGGGTGAAGCCTGGATCCAGCACGCTGATGTCAAACTGGCTGCTCAGCGGTACACACAAGTTCTTCTCCAGCAGGTAATTGATTGCCCGCATGTCATCCTTCACAGCCGCAGAGATGAACTGGTCCAGGTAATCTTCGGTCAAGCAGCCGGCATAGCCATCTTTGAGCGACTGGGCGGCCACTGGTGCAGCAGCCGTTGCCGCCGCGATCACCACACTGGCAATCACAAGACGAGCGGTTGAGCGTGATGCTTTTCGTATATCCATTACGGTTACTCCTCATTGGTCGTCTTCTTCGTCGGCCAGTATGGCTGAATCACATTGCTTGCGTGGCATCGTGCCTACCAGGGCGCGCATAACCACCAACACGTCAGCCTTGCAAAGGTCATCTAGTCTGCGGAACAAATCCAGGAATACCTGCTCGGTGCCTGCGCTGTCATTGTTGAATCCAAGCTCCTGGTTGTTTTTTTTATCCAGCATCTGCCACTCCTGATCCCAATCCTAATACAGGCGCCGGTACCGGGCTGGTACCTCCCTTCGCCTAGGAGTGATCTATTTTCGACACATTTGACTGTGTCAGAAGCCGTATAAACGTCTAATTCTCGTCATAACTCACGATTCATGGAGATGATCATCTGGCAAAACGCCGGACTCCAGCAGCTGGCTGAGCTGGCCCGCGGTCATTATGAAGCTCCCGGACTCTCTCGCCCGCTCGACTTTTCTCCAGCCGGCGTTGGGCCCGCAACAGAGGAAGGTAAGTGCTAGGGTGCTGCCACTCACAACCCGCAGTCCGGCCTCGGTTGCCTTGTCCTCGAGGTCTTTCTTCTCCTGCTTCGCAAAGCCCGTGAAGAGGATCTGCGGACGCGCGTCCGTGGCTGTGGTTTTCGATATGCGCGGCGGAGCCGGGGTGAAAGGATCGACCAGCTGAGCGGAGCCAGACAGGTATTCGATCACACGGTCTTTGCGGAAGGTGCGGGGTTTGGATCCTGACGTCTCACCCCCGCAAATGTAGGCACCTTTTTCAGTCCACCAGATCAGGATCCAGGTGCGATTCGCCCCTTTGGCGTCGCAATATCTGAACGCAATGGGGGTGTTCGGGCGTTCCTTGCTTTCCGTTACGGCCATCATTGGCCTCCTTGTCTTGTCTGCCGGTGTCGGCTCCCTAGCGGTCTTTCTCTTGCGTTTCGTCGTCCATTCGGCGCAGCGCCTCGGAAATACGCTCGAAGGTTGCCCGGTCCGGATCGCGCATATCCCGGTAGTTGGCAACAACATCGGATTCCTTTATCGAGAGCCCAAAATACTCAGCAGGAGCACGGCTGCCAGTGACCACATGCAGGATGTCCACACCGTGTTTTGCCACGGCCGCCAGGTACTCGGCATCCGGGCTCCGCTTGCCCTTCTCATAGTTCGCTTGCGAGTTCCGGTTAACGCCTCCCAGCTGTCCGAACTCCTCCTGATTGAGCCCTAGCCGCTCGCGTTCCGCGCGCAGCCGATCGCCTATTGAACACATTTGCGCGCAATATCCTTTGACATGCACATATTCGTGTGCATAATTGAACTTAATTGAATCCATTTGAACCCTTTGAAGACTATGCCAAACCTCAGAACCCCAGAGCAAGCGCGCAAATGGCTGGATCAGCAGGGCAAATCCGTGACCGAGTTTGCCGCTGAACATGATCTGGACCTGCACACCACCTACCAGGTGCTCTCCGGCGCCAAGAAAGGCAAGCGGGGCGAGGCGCATAAAGCCGCCGTCGCGCTGGGTATCAAGCAGGGCGAAATGCCCCTGCCACCGTTTCAACCTGTACCTGCTCAGATCAGCCAGTAAGGATCAGCCGCCATGAAATCCGACCCCAAACGCCTCCGCACTCATCGCGCCACGCTCAACTTCGATGAATACGAGCAGAAGCTGATCAACGCCCTGGTCGACTACACCGGCCTGAGCCAGGCCGAGCTGCTGCATCTGATCGTGATGAAGGAAGCCCGCGATCTGTTGCTGCCTGAATCCACTGTAGAGCTGGCCCGCGCCTGAAGCGAGTGACCAGCGAGTCGCTAGCGGGTCACCAAATAGTTACTAAAGAGTCACTGATGCCAGAAGCCCATGTTGAATTCGATGAAACAGAGCGCGAACTGCTCGAGCGGATCCGCCAACGCTACGGTCTGGACGATTGCGCCCAGGCAGCCGAATGGCTGGTCAGAGCGCGGCTGCGCCGTGCAGCCAAAAGCATCACCGGTCGCGGGCGGGCGCTGTACCCGGTCGGCCGGTAGCCAACCATTACTTGATTCAGGGGAGGGACGATGAGCGTCTACAAGCTGGTTTGTCCGCACTGCCGCGGCAAGATGCGCATCCGCACGTCAGACGGCGAGCACATATTCCTGCGCACTGCGTATTTGCAGTGCACCAACGAAGCCTGCAGCTGGTCCTGCCGGGCCACGTTCGAGATGACCCACGAGCTGAGCCCCAGCTCAACCCCCAACCCCAACGCCCTGCTGCCCGTCGCGCCCAGTGCCATGCGCCGGGCGGCGCTGCCGCAGAACGATGAAGAGCAACTCGACATGCTGGACCACAAGGAGCACGACCATGCTTAGCCGCGCCGCCCTATCCGTAAACGACTACCACTCAGTGCTGCAGCAGTGCGCTGCCAGCTTTCTGGCCCGCCACCAGGGCGAATACCTGACGGATGAGCAGGCGCTGTTTGACCGTGCCGTCGCACATCTCATGGGCACCCATGAGATTTCCCGCGCATCGGCAGAGAACATCGCAGGCAAGGCCAGCATGCAGCTTTCGCCCTCCGTATCCGGCTTCGGGCTGGATACCGTCGCCAAGGAGGCGGTCAACTTCATGCAGCGCATGGACCCCGCCACATCAGCCAGCGTCATGTGCCACAGCACCGCGCAATACCTCAAGGGCCTGTTCGATATGAGCCTGGAGACAGCACAAGACGCCGCCGCCGTCGCCTTTGCCCGCCTGCGCCCATCGCACCTCTACCACGACGTCAGCCGCAGTGACGCCCAGCTGGTCATGCTGCGCGATCCAGAGCGCGGGGTCACCTACGCGGTGCCGGTGTCGTTCATCGTTCACCACGTTATCCAGAACCCGGCCCGCCACACGCTGCACCTCGTCAACTGATCCGGAGCGCGCCATGGATACCGTCAAAGTCGTGCTCGAGCTCACCCGGGAAGAAGCCGCCGCGCTCGTGCAGGCTCAGCGCACTGCCTACCGCCTGCGCCTGCAGGCCGAGTTCTGGGACGACCGCTACCGCAACATTCCGCACCCCATGCGGCACGGCAGCATCCTGGCGCATTGCCCCGATATGTCAGCCAACAAGAAACTGCTCGGCGCACTCGCCCAGGGCAGCAGAATCGAATCCGCCAGGGGCGCTTGATGCAATCTGAAATACACCGTGAAGTGCTCGCACGCATCGACCGTGACTACGGCCTGAAAAAGGTCTCCGGTAACTGGATGCGCGGCGGCACGTGCCCCATCTGCAGTAAGAAGGAGCTCTACACCCACAAGGATGAGCCCTGGGTGCTGCGCTGTGGCCGCGAGAGCAAATGCAACGCCGAGCTACACGTAAAAGATCTGTACGACGATCTGTTCGACGACTGGAGCAACCGCTACAAGCCCAGCCCAGAAGACCCCACCATCACCGCCCGGGCGTACCTGGAATTCAACCGCGGCTTCCGCGAAGAGCTGATCCACGGCTGGTACACGCAAGAGCAGTACTTCGATCGTGAACTGGGCATCGGTACCGCCACCGTGCGCTTCTCGCTGCCCAACGACAGCTGGTGGGAACGCCTGATCGATCGGCCGCACCGCTTCGGCAAGAAGGCGCGGTTCAAGTTTCAGAGCAAGCACAACGGCTGGTGGTGGTGCCCGCCCTGTGTGGATCTACTGCAGGTCGACGAGCTGTGGATTGTCGAGGGCATCTTCGACGCGATCGCCCTGGCCCATAACGACATCACGGCCGTCACCGCACTGAGCAGCAACAATTACCCCGAACTGGCCCTGGCCAAGCTCGCCCGCGACTGTGACGAGGCCGGCACCAAGCGCCCGAAGCTGGTGTGGGCGCTCGACGGTGACGCCGCCGGCCGGCGCTACACCCGCAAGTGGGCAGCCAAGGCGCGCGAAGCTGGCTGGAAGTGCTCGGCCATGCAGATCCCCCAGCGCGACAAGAAGATCGACTGGAACGAGGCGCACCAGCGCGACAAGCTGAACGGCCAGAACATCGCCGAGTATCGGCATCACGGTGAACTGCTGCTGGCCCAGAGCCCGACCGAAAAAGCCCTGCTGATGTACACCTGGCGCGAGCGCCACGAGTTCCACTTCCAGTTCGATCGCCGTCTGTACTGGTTCAAGCTCGACATGGTCAAGTACAACAAGGCGTTCAACGACCTGGAGGAGTCCGAGCACGTCGAGATCCGCGCCATGAATGACCACCAGCGGCGTGAGAAAGCGCTCGAGCAGTCCGGCAGCGTAGTGCAGATCGCCAACTGCTACCCGCAGGCGCTGTACTTCCAGCGCAACGAGGTGACCGATGAGAGTTGGTATTATTTCCGCGTCGACTTTCCCCATGACGGCGGCAGCATCAAGAACACCTTCACCGGTGGCCAGGTGTCCGCCGCCAGCGAGTTCAAAAAGCGCATGCTCTCGATCGCCGCCGGCGCCGTGTTCACCGGCAGCGGCCAGCAGCTCGACCGCATCATGCAGGACCAGCTCTACGGCATCAAAACGGTAGAGACGATCGACTACATCGGGTACAGCCGCGAGTACCGTTGCTACGTCCTGGGCGATCTGGCCATCAAAGCGGGGCAGATGTACCAGGTGAACGACGAGGACTTCTTCGAGTTCGGCAAGCTGCGCCTCAAGAGCCTGCTGAAAACCATCCCCCTGCACATCAACCGTGACGCCAGCAAGTACCGTGACGACTGGCTGGCCATGCTCTGGACCGCCTTCGGCGCCAAGGGCGTGATCGCTCTGGCGTTCTGGCTGGGCTCGCTGTTCGCCGAGCAGATCCGCGAACAGTACAAATCCTTCCCGTTCCTCGAAGCCACCGGCGAGGCCGGAGCGGGCAAGACCACACTCATCACCTTCCTCTGGAAGCTGATGGGCCGCGAATATGAAGGCTTCGACCCGTCCAAGTCATCGGTGGCCGGCCGCTCGCGCCTGATGGGGCAGGTGTCCGGCATGCCGGTGGTACTGATCGAGGGCGACCGCAACGAGCCCGATCGCGCACACGCCAAGTCATTCGACTGGGACGAGCTGAAAGACTTTTTTGGCGGCGGCACGCTGCGCACCCGGGGCGTAAAGACCGGCGGCAACGAGACCTACGAACCGCCATTCCGCGGCACTATCTGCATCAGCCAGAACGCCGACGTGTCGGCCTCAGAGGCCATTCTCACCCGTATCGTCAAGCTGCACTTCCAGCGCCCAGTGGTCACCGATGAAAGCCGCGCCGCGGCAGACAACCTCAACCTGATGCAGCCCGAAGAGCTCAGCTATTTCATGATCAAGGCCCTGCGGATGGAAGAGCAGCTGATGGGCGTGTTCGGTACCCGCGTGCTGGCCTATGAGAAGGCGCTGCGGGCGCTGAAAGAGATCCGCGTGGAGCGCATCATCAAGAACCACGCCCAGATGATGGCCCTGGTCGATTGCCTGGACCAGGTGCTGCCCCTGGGCGAGGAGCGCAAGAATGAAGTGGTGCTCACGCTGCGCACCATGGCCATGGAACGCCAGCAGGCCATCAGCGCCGATCACCGCCTGGTTGCCGAGTTCTGGGAGGTGTACGACTACCTCGAAGGGCTCGAAGAGGATCCGGTCGTCAACCACAGCACCGACCCCAACCTCATCGCCATCAACCTCAACGAGTTCGCCGCCCGCGCCGCAGGCCACCGCCAGCAGATCGCGGAGCTAACGCTGCTGCGCTCGCTGCTCAAAGACAGCCGCACCCACAAATTCATCGACTCCAACCGCGCCGTACACAGCGCCATCCGCGCCAACCACGCCCAGGAGCGCAACGGCGCATTCGACAAACCCAGACCCAGCACCCTCAAGTGCTGGATCTTCAAGAAGTAGGCGCGGCAACGCCTGCGAATACAGCAAGGAGAGAACCCCATGCAATACATACCCGATGAGCCCCTAACCAAGGCCCAGAAATACGCCAGAACGGCCACCATCTACGCCGAGATAGCCGCCATGGAACAGCGCAAGACGCAGGCCCGCGAGCTCGGCCTGCCCGCCTTGGTGCGCCTGGTGAAGGTCGCCCAGGGCAATACCGGCCAGAGCGCGCACATCGGCCGGTTCCTGCTCAGCCTTTACAACGGCCGCGCCTACCCGCTGGACCCTTCCAGCCTGCGCTGCATCGACTACGACCTGCACCAGTACTGCCTGTGCGTGCTCGCCATGGACTACGCGCCAGAGCAGGAAGTGCACGAGCTCGTCGTCGGTGGCCACCAGATCTGGGAGCAATTCAAAGCGCGCTGGGGGAAGCGGTCATGAACAAGGCCCGCCGCAGGCAACTGACCGACATCGCAGACCAGCTGCAGGAGCTGCGCGACGAGATCGAGACAGCCAAGGACGAAGAGCAGGCCGCTTTCGACAACCTACCCGAAAGCCTACAGGAGGGTGAGCGCGGCCAAGCGATGGAGATGGCCACCGAGCAGATGGGCACGGCCATGGATTCGCTAGAAGAAGCATTGCAGGCGCTGGAAGAAGCCAGGGCCTGAAACAAAAAAGCCCCAGGGAGCGGCAACTCCCCGGGGCCCGCTACTACACAAGGAGAGAACCCCATGCAAACGCATGAAGATCAAAGCAGCAGCGCGCTAGAGAGTACCAGCAGCGCGCACATCAAGCGATACCGGGTAGAGGAGGTGGCCAATGTCTGATTCCTACTATTTCAAGTCCAAATCGCCTGCTGTCGTGGGCATCGTCACCGACTACGACCGCAGGCTCACAGAGATGAGAAGCCAAGCAGTTCGTTTCGGTCTGCGGTTCGGTGGCTCAGCAGTGACCATGGTGGATCTGAGCCGGCACTTTGTGGGCGGTATCAAGATCAGCGGCCTGTCAGACCCCAGCCCCCACTGGACGCGGCCTTGCGACCACGGGTACCGAAAGCTCCGCTCAAAGGCCGTGATCCCGAAAGGCACCCCGAAAGAGCAGTCAGCCGCGATCCGTGCCGAGCACCAGCGGCTAATCGAACTCTGGCGCGACCACTACCCGCCGAGGGTAGACAGGCTCGACGTCTGGGATCAGCTGGGCGTGAACAACGGCAGCGTCATGATGTGTGGCGGCGTGATGTTCGAGCTCAACGGCACCGCCTACTTCCACCTGGGCTTCCCAATGAACCAGACCGAGGACGAGCGCAAGCGCGCAGCGAAGCAGCCCAGCTACGGCTGGATCGAAGGGGCCGAAGAACTGACCGCAACCGAGTATCTCGCGGCGCGTGAGGCGAAGAATCAGAGCATGAGTGAGGTGCCCAATGAATAACGCCGACCTGCTGAACATCCCCGCCGGCGACCTCCGCGCCATGTATGCCAACGCCATGGACCAACTCGAAGCTGTCAAGCGCCTGTTGGACGAAGAGCCGAAGCCCGTAACCATCACCACCGGTGGCCGCGCCTACGGCAAAACCACCAAGCTGCTGCACGAGCTTCTGCGCGATAACTTGGCGCACCAGGTGCGTCTTGACGAGATCCGCAGAACACTGGGTGTAAGCGATGCAAAGCCAAAGATCGCCAGCCCAGAGCGCGCCACCTCGACGGGGGTGAAATTTAACGGCTTTCAAGTAATGAGCAACCCCATGCTGCCCCCGATGACCATGATGGTCGGGAATGACGTCTTTAAGATGCTGACCGACCATGTGCCGTCGAGGATGCCCAATGAATAACGCCAACCTGCTGACAGTGATCGGCCTGCTGTTGCTCTGCGGCTTCTTCGTCGTCTGGGCACTGGTACGCGGCTGCGCCGACGATATCGACGCCCTGGACAGCGACCAGGTCGATCCCAACCCCCACCGCTGCCCCAAGTGCAGCGCCCTCAAATCCGAGACAGACGAAATAACCGGCTGCCAATACTGCGCAGGAGGTAACCAACCATGACCCGCACTCAACAAGCAGCAACGCCGGCAGACAAGGTCGTCATGCACATTCCAGTGATCTGCGACGTCTGCGGCGAATCCCGCAGAACCCGCCACCACCCAAAGTGCTCAAAGATCCGCCAGCAGCGGTACCGGAGGGCAGGGGCATGATGCTTACCATGACGCTAGAAGAGGTGCGCAATGCAGCTAAGGCACAATCGCCTTCATCGGTAGAGGTAGTTTACAAGTGCCCGATGTGTGGAACGCTGCAAAGCGGCAATGATTTGATCGCGGCCGGAGCGGGTGAAGATTACGAGGCAGTGAGTAAGTACGCTGGTTTTTCCTGCGTTGGCCGATTCACCGGCAAGGGTGGCCCTTCTAAAGAGAAAGGCAAGAATCACGGCTGTAACTGGACGCTGGGCGGTCTTTTCCAGATGCATGAGTTCGAAGTGGTCACTCCCGACGGAAACCGTCACCCACTGTTCGAACTGGCCAGCAAGGATGAAGCCGAGGCGCATAGGCTAGCCCACAAAGGTGCCAAACCATGATCACCCAAATCGGCATTACCCTATTCAGCCTGATCGCCATCTACCTCACACAGGACAAACGCCGAGATAGCCGCCGCTGGGCCAGTGTCTTCGGCCTGATCAGCCAGCCTTTCTGGTTCTACGCCTCGGTCACCGCTGAGCAGTGGGGGATCTTTACCCTGTCGCTGCTGTACACCGCCGTCTGGGCCAAGGGCTTTTACACCCACTGGATCGCACAACCGGAGGTGGTCTGATGGCTGTCTACGTCGACAATATGAAGGCCCGTTTCGGACGATTGATCATGTGCCACATGATCGCTGACACCGAGGAGGAACTGCACCAGATGGCAGATGCGATCGGTGTCAGCCGTCGTTGGTGGCAATCCCCGGAGTCAACCAGCGGCAGTCATTACGATATCGCCCTTTCAAAGCGGGCGTTGGCGGTCAAAGCCGGCGCAAAGGAAGTGACGCTCCGGGAGTGCGGATGCATGAATTTACATCGCAAGGTCCACGGTCACTTATGCGCCCCGGAGGTGGCCGTCGCTTGGGCCAGGGAGCGGTTCAAGCTGAAGCCTCTCGATCTTTACACTAATTCGGAGGTGGTCTGATGCCCTTGCCATATCAAGACGCCAAGGCCGGTACCCGCGCCTTCGACGATATCCAGAAAACGCTGGATCACTTCGGTTGCGATCGCTTCGGATCAATGCAGGACAAAGGCCGGCAGGAAACCATCGTGCAGTTCAGCTATCAGGGCCGCGATGTGCTGATGAAGGTCAGCTGGGGTGGATACGCCAGCCTCTGGCTCAAGGAGAACCCCTGGTCATCACGCCGGCAACTGGACAAAGACGGCTGGAACAAGAAGGCCATGGACGTTGCCCAGGGCGCGGTTTGCTCGCTGCTGCGCGACTGGATCAAGGCACAGGTCACCGCCGTGGCCTGCGGCGTGCGTACCTTCGAGGAGGCATTCATGCCAGACCTGATGCTGCCCAACGGCCAGCGCCTGATCGAGGTGGTGCACAACCAGAAGATGCTGGAGCGCAAGCCATGATGGTGGATCCGGGCGTGAAGCCCATCAAGCAGCAAATGTTCGAGCTCGAAGCACAGACCTGGCTGAAGAAAGGCTACAACAACGCCGCCGGCATCGAGCAGCTGCGCGAGCTGCTGAAAGAGAAGGGCCGTTCGCAGGCCAACATCACCAACCTGGTGGATGAAATGCGCCGGCAGTGGGCGCGCCGGCGTGAGTGGATGACCGACGGTGGCTCTGGATGAAAAGCAAAGCAGCTATCATGTCCCGACTTACTCCGGGCCAGATCCAGTTGCTGTCGCTACTCGCAGACGTAGCGGTCGATCGCTGGCTGGCCCAAACGGCCAACCAGAGCGATAGAAATAATGAGAGCAACAATCTACGCGCGGTACAGCTCCGACAAGCAGAGCGAAACCTCCCTCAGTGACCAGGTCGCCATCTGCCAGCAACACGCCCAGCGTGAAGACTGGCTGGTGGTGGCAACCCATACCGACACCGCAATTTCCGGATCCAGTCAGGTCAGCAGCCGCCCAGGGGGCAAAGGGCTGTTGGCCGATGCGCTGGCCGGCCGCTTCGATATCCTGATTCTGGAATCACTCGATCGCCTGTCACGCGACCAGGTCGAGCAGGAATCCATCGTCCGCCGATTCGAGCACCGCGGGATCCGCATCGTGTGTGTGTCCGATGGCTACGATTCCCAGCATTCCGGCCGCAAGGTGATGCGCGGCGTGCGTGGCCTGATCAACGAGCTCTATCTCGACGACCTGCGCCACAAAACCCAGCGCGGCCTGCACGGCCAGGTTGACCGCGGCTACATTGCCGGCGGCAAGTCCTACGGGTACGACATCGTCAAGGATGACCACGGCAGCCGCTATGTGATCAACGAGCTCGAGGCGCACTGGGTACGCTGGATCTTCGCCCAGGTGATCAAAGGCAGGCCATACCGGCAGATCGTGTACGAGCTCAACGAGAAGGGTGTCCAGTCGCCCAGGGGTAACAGCTGGGCGGTTTCGACGCTGTACGGCAGCCCAGTCAAAGGATCCGGCCTGGTTAACAACACTCTGTACATAGGCAACTACATCTGGAACCGATCGCAGTGGATCAAGGATCCCGACACCGGCAAGCGGCAGCGCATCGATCGGCCACGGCACGAGTGGCGCGAGAGCAATCTCCCGGATCTGCGCATCATCGACGACATCACCTGGGCCAAGGCCCGCGCCCGTATAGATGAAGGCAGAGCGGCAAACGGCCACAAGCAATCCAAGCGGCCACCCTCGGCATTGCTCAGCGGGATCCTGCGCTGCCCTCATTGTGAAGGGCCGCTCACATCGTTCGGCAGCACCCGTTATGGCTGCTCACGTGGCCATGATCGCGGCGCCACTGTCTGCAAGGGCTTCACTGTTGGCCGTGCTCGAGCAGAAAAGCGCCTGCTCGGCGCAATACGTTCAGAGCTATTGTCAGACGACGCCGCACAGCTGTTCGAGATCCTGGTAGCCGAACGCCTTGAGGCCGCCAGAGAGACAGACCCGACCAGCTCCCTGGCAGACCGCCGTGACGAGATCCAGGCAGAGATCGACAGGCTGGTAGATGCGATCGCCCGGCTGGGCATGTCAGCCCCGATCGAACAGCGGATCCGCCACGCGGAGCGCGAGCTGCGCACCATCGAGAACGAGATCGCCCACCAGGAAGCAGCAGACGCACCAATGATCGACGTGCGCAGCACATTCAAAGCTCTGCTGATGAATCTGGGCACAGCGCTAGAGTCCAGCCCGCGGGAAGCGAGAAAGGCTGCAGGTGACATTCTGGGAAGGGTCGATATCGAACTGAAAGGCCGCGAAGTATGGGCCCAGATAGCAAGAGGCCCCGCCCTGCAAATAGCAGTCGGGGCCTCGGGCTGTAATGATGGTTGCGGGGGCAGGATTTGAACCTACGACCTTCGGGTTATGAGCCCGACGAGCTACCAGACTGCTCCACCCCGCGTCAGAGGTGGCCATTCTACTGGCAGAAAGTTTTCTGTCAAGCGATTGAAGAGAAAAGATTTTTTTATTGACGGCTGGCGTCTGTTTTATCGGTCGGGAGGTGGCAAAAGGGATCAGGTTTATTTGACGTCATAATGACATCATTGCGGATTTGACTTACTCTGCCCTTTGGGCAAAATCGCTGTCTTGCAGTTGAGACGCAGAATAATAAAACGGCCAAAGCCGTATCGCAGAACAGGTAAACAGCTCACGTGGAAACGACACAGCCTACGTATCAGATATCAGCATGGCGTGGTGAGTTCTCTGATCCTCACACTGAACAGGCCTATCGTCAGCACACGGAGGCGTCGACCGCGCGCAACCTGCGCAGAGGTCTGGTTGTCTGGATGGTACTGCTACTGCTTTTTGGGTTGCTGGACTATCCGGCACTGGGGATGAGTGTTGAACTGGGCATTCTTGCCGGTTTGCGCTTGGCCACAGTCGCAGCGCTGCTGGTGCTGGCGTTAAAGCTCAAACGCAAGCCCTCACTGGCAAGTGATGGTTATGCCGTTACTGCGATCGAGATCTTTGGGTTTGTGCTCTTCTTCTTTCTTTATTTTATCCGTCACGACATTGTCAGCTGGGTTATCGGCGTGGCCGCGATGATGATTCTCAGCTTGTACGTCTTTATCCCCAATCGGGTCTACCTGTCCACGGCAACCGCGGCTTTTGGCATCAGCGGCATGATGTACTCCGTCTGGTTGAATGGCTTTGGCGCCGCTGAACTCACAGGACTGTTTTTTATTCTTGGGTTGCCGACGGTGGTGGGCTTTTTCTTCACGTTGCGGCTGCAAGCGGGACAGCGGCAGCAGTACGCGCTATACCAGCAGGTCACCTCCATCAATCGCAATCTGCAGAACGAGATAAAGCGCCGCGAAGCGCTGGAGGAAGAACTCAAACGCCAGGCCACCACGGATCCCTTGACCGGCCTGTTCAACCGTCGCCAGTATGAAATGCTGTTCAACCGTGAGCGCGAGCGTTGCAGCCGGCAGCACAAGTACATCTGTCTCTGCGTCGCGGACCTGGATCACTTCAAGCGAATCAACGATACCTACGGGCACGACATAGGCGATCTGGCGTTGCGGCACACCGCCGACCTGTTCAGCAACCTGTTGCGCCAGTCGGATGTGGTGGGGCGTTTTGGCGGCGAGGAGTTTGTACTGATTCTGCCCGATACCGATCTTGAACAGGCGGTAGCGGTGATCAGTCGCCTGCGGCAGGAGCTGGAGATCACGCCGCTGCCGTCTGCGGCGGGGGATATCAAATTGACTGCGACTTTTGGTGTGACTCAGGTGTTCACAGGAGACGAGACTATTGAGGCAGTCATCAAGCGCGCCGATCAGGGTCTTTATGAGGGCAAGGGTGCAGGCCGGAATCGGGTTATGACCGCCTGATCGGTTACACTGGCAGCCTCCCTGTTGCGAGCTGGTGCAGTGTGCTGTGCGCAAGATTATCCATGTCGATTGTGATTGCTTCTACGCCGCCATAGAAATGCGCGACGACCCCCGTCTGCGCGGCCGCCCTCTGGCGGTTGGCGGTGATCCCGGCAAGCGCGGGGTAATCTCTACCTGCAACTATGAGGCTCGCGCCTACGGCGTGCATTCAGCCATGGCCTCTGCCTACGCCAAACGCTTGTGCCCGGACCTTTTGATCGTGCCGGGGCGGATGTCGGTCTACCGAGAAGTGTCGGCGGCGATTCAGGCGATTTTTGCCGACTACACCGAACTCATTCAACCGCTGTCGCTGGATGAGGCCTACCTTGATGTCACTGATGCAGAGGCCTGCCGCGGCAGCGCGACGCTGATCGCCAAGGAAATTCGTCAGCGTGTGCAGGCCACTCAGGGTATAACCGTGTCTGCCGGGGTCGCGCCAAACAAGTTTCTCGCCAAAATCGCCAGCGACTGGAACAAACCCGACGGTCTCAAGGTGATTCTGCCGCACGAGGTAGAAGCCTTTGTGCGTGATTTACCGGTCACCAAGCTGCACGGTGTAGGTAAGGTCACGGCGGAGCGGCTGAAGCGCGTGGGCATTGATGTGTGCAGTGAGCTGCGGCCGTGGCGCAAGCAGGACCTGGCGCGCGAGTTTGGCAGTTTTGGCGAGCGGTTGTGGCAGCTGGCCCGCGGCATCGATGACCGGCCAGTGGTTGTGGAAAGCAAACGCCAGTCGGTCAGTGTGGAGCATACCTACGAGCACGATCTGCCGGACCTGGACGCCTGTCTGGCGGCATTACCGCCGCTGCTCGACAAGTTGGCCGAGCGGCTAGGGCGGCTGGACAGCGTCTATCGGGTGAGCAAACCCTTCATTAAACTCAAGTTTCACGACTTTACCCAGACCACCCTGGAGCAGGCGGGCGCGCCGGTTACGCCGGAGGGGTATGCTGAGCTGTGCAGGCAGGCCTACGCTCGCGGCGGTCGCGCGGTGCGGCTGATCGGCGTGGGAGTACGCCTGGATAACGCACACTCGCCCATGGGGGAGCAGCTGGCGCTGTTTTAGCTGTTGTTCTGCTGGCGCGCGCAGGCAGGACACAGGTGGTTCTCACCCTGCGGCTGCCAGCCCAGCTCGGCAATGCGTGTGACAGCTTTCTGCGTGCGTGCCGGCAGGTCATCGCGCTCTGCCGCCAGAAACTCGAAGGCCTGTTCGCGTGCGCATTGATCACAGGTAATCGACCAGCCCAGCACCGATTGGCCGCGCAGATCAGGACCTTTGGCGGTGGCAGTCCACTGACCGGCTGGATTGATCAGGTAGCGAACCTTGTCCACGGTCAGGCGCAGCGGCAGATCCCGACTACCCTTGACCGTGCAGATCAGCCGATCACCGGGTTGTACGCCGCCGCCCTGACCGGTGACCTGAAACAGGCCTGCGCCCAATGTGCGGCACTCGATCAGGGTGTGAGAGGGGTTGAAGGCAGTGCGTCTGAAGTCGTGCTCGGCCATGGCAGGGGTCCAGGTTGGTAAAGGCGCGCATGATAACACCTGTGTGGGGCGGCATATCACCCGGATCACTGATGGTCGGCCTGCACCCCTCGGGTGTCTATTATGCCCAGGTTGAATTGTCATCCATAACGACACAAGAGGATATTCCATGAGCGTCAAGCAACTGTTCGACATGACCGGCAAGGTCGCACTGATCACTGGTGGCACCAAGGGCCTGGGCCTGCAGATGGCGGAAGCCTTCGGCGAGCAGGGCGCCAAAGTGTTTATCAGTGCACGTAATGCGGCAGAAATCGACGCCGTGGTTGCCGAGCTGAAGTCCCAGGGTATCGAAGCTGCCGGTGTGGCCTGCGATCTGGGCAAATTGGACACCAATCCGGTAAAGACGCTGGTTGATGCTGCCGAAGCGGCCTTTGGCACCGTGGACGTGCTGGTCAACAACGCCGGTACCACTTGGGGTCAGCCGGCTGAAGAGCACAGCTATGAAGGTTGGCAGAAGGTGATGACGCTGAACGTGGATGTCTGCTTCCTGGTTGCTCAGGAAGTCGCGCGTCGTTTCATGATTCCGCGCCAGTCCGGCAAGATTATCAACATTGCCTCGATTGCCGGCTTCAAGGGTAATCGCGCCAATTCCGGCATTCACACAGTTGCATACAACACCTCCAAGGCGGCTGCGATCAACCTGACGCGCGCGCTGGCCGGCGAGTGGGGGCCTTACAATATCAACGTCAACGCCATCTGCCCCGGTTACTTCCCGACCAAGCTGGCCAAAGGTCTGGAGAAGGTCACCGAGCTGATCAAGCAGGGCACGCCGCTGGGTCGCATTGGCGGTGAAGAGGACATCAAGGGCGCGGCCGTGTTCCTCGCCAGCGAGGCGTCACGCCACGTTAGTGGTCAGGCATTGGCCGTCGATGGTGGTAACTCGGTAGTCTGAAGCAGGCCGGGCGGCGCAATGCCGCCCGTGTCATTCAGTGCAGGCCGTCAGCCAGTTGGCGTGAGGCTTGTTGTACCTGTTGCTGATGGTCACGCTCGATGGTGTCCATCAGGCGCAAATGCAGTTTTCGCTCTGCTGCGCTTAGCTGCTTCCAGGCCTCGTGGGTGGGGATGTGGGCAGTCTGATCGTAGACCTCCGTAAATATGTCCAGCGACAGACCTTCGCGACGCGGCCCCGCATAATTATCCAGCAGCACCTTCAGGCGAATCGAGCCTTCGATCATCGGCACTTGGCCGTTGACCAGGCTTTGCGCAATGAACTGGATGTCGCCAGCCAGCCGAGCGTTACGCTGATCCTGCTGGGCCTGTTGGTCGGCACGCTGACGCCATACGCGGCGCCAGAGGTACCAGGCATAACCGGCCAGGGCGGCGATAATGAGCAGGCCGCCAAGCAGCAGCCAGTGATATAGGTGCATAGGTGTCAGAAACTCAGTTGCGAGGGATCCAGCGTCCCTTCTTCTTTCAGATTGATGTTGGGCGCAAGGAACAGCCCGGTGCTGATATGGCCTTCAATGCGGTAGCTAACGGACTGCTGCTTTTCTACCAGCTTGACCAGGTCGGCAAGATGCCGCCAGAGGTTTGAGCGTACTTCCAGTTCAAATGTTTCCGAGCCATAGGCCGGTACGTCAAAGACATTGTTGCTGACGCCTGTGGCCAAGCGCATGTCGTTCAGATAAACCTTGTACTGCATGCCGCGAATCGGCAGCGACTTGCTGTTGGGGTTATCGACCCGCAGCTGCAGACGGAAAGACTGCTCCCACAGATTGGACTTGAGCATTTCTACGTTGGCCAGACTGACATCCGGTTTGCTGTAAGACGGCATGAACATGGCACAACCGTGCAGCAGCAGGCAGGACATCAGCACCAGCGATCCCAGCACACGCGACTTCATTGTCTCCCCCCTCCGCGATCGATACAGGCTGACTTATATGTGGAGTTGTCGATCAGCTTGCCTCGGACCATACTAACCCTAATTGACGTACAGGGAGTGACAAGATGGCCCGTTTCGAGATTGTTTTTCAAGGACAGGTGCAACCGGGTGTGCCCCAAGAGCAGGCGCACGCGCGCATTGGCCAACTTTTTCAGTTGGCGGGCGAGCAGCTGGATATGCTGTTTTCCGGGCGCCGTATTGTGATCAAGCAGGGCCTGGATGAGGCGGCGGCGGCCAAGTACCGTGCGGCCATCGAACGGGCTGGCGCGCTTTGCAGTATCGAGTTGATGGAGCCTGCGCAGACGGCGCCTGCCAGCACTGCGCAGCCAGCAACAGAACCCGCACCCACACCTGCTGCCGCAGCCAAGGGGGCAGGCAAGGTAGTGCCACGTGACGAATACATGGCTGCCTTTGTCGACGTAGAAGCGCCCGACTTCGATATTGCCCCATTGGGTGCGGATATGCAGGACGACTACGAGGCGCCTGTACCGCTACCGATTGATCTCAGTGCACTGAGCCTGGCACCGGTGGGCAGTGATATGGGTGAGCTGAAACGCGATCTGCCAGAGGTGGTACCCAATACCGACCACCTCAAATTGCAGGATGACTGACGGCGCAACCGCCTAGGGCGCGCAGCATTGCTTGAACTTGCGCCCCGACCCGCACGGGCAGGGCTCGTTACGGCCAGCCCGGATCGGGTGGTTGGGATCCACAAAGTACCAGCGCTCGCCAATGCGTTTGAAGTCCGAACATTCCCGGTGACTTTGCTGGCTGCCATCGGGGTCGGCCCAGCGCGCCACAAAGGTGACCTGGGCACGGTCGCTGCCGGCGCCGTCTGCCACCTGCTCAACGCTCAAGCTCAGCCACTGACTCTGCTCGCTCCACAGGCGCATCTGCTCGATTTCCAGCAGCGCTTGCTGGGCGGGCAGAGTGGTGCCGACCAGGTAGTCAATCAAGCCCAGGGTGTAAGCACTATAGCGTGAGCGCATCAGGCGTTCGGCGCTTTCTGCGGACTTGCCATGGTGCAATGGCTGGCAGCAGTCGGCGTAGCTCTGGGCGCGGCCGCAGGGGCAAGCGTCCTGGGCGCTGATCATCTTGTGCATGCTTACCACCAGTACTTGTCGAACATCTCGGGGTTGGCCCAGTACTTGGAATTGAGCCAATCCGGTACCTGTTTGTAGTCCGCCAAATCATAGGTATAGAGCGACAGGGTGCGATTGTCATCAGTGTCGGTGAAGCTGGCGCGCCGTTGCAGGGCGAGGGCGAAAAAATCGTTTTCCTGCCAGTCGGCTGCCTGCACCAGATCAACCAGTACCGCCAGCCGGCTGGCCGACAGGTTGCGCAGGCCGGCGAGCAGTTCAATGCCGGTGCGTTGTGGCAAATGCTCCAGCTGGTCGGCAATGATCGCCAGATCATAGCGCTGGTTGGCCACCTCCGCTTGCAGGGGAGCCTGATCGCTGGTGACCAACTGGGTAGCCGGGTGGGCAGCGCAGTAAGCCTCTATCGCGGGAACCCTTGATTGGCTGACGCAGAGCAGACGGGCAGGCTGATAATGCTCAAGAATACTCAGCAGGGTGGCGTTGGGGGTAGCCGTCATGGGGCTCCTCGGGTGGGCGGGCAAATGATCAGCCGGAGGCTAGAGCGAGTTGCCGGCGGATGCAAGCCTGATGGCAGTCGGTTGCCGGACGGTTCAATGTTATCATCGCCGGCTAGCCCGGAGCCCGCATGCTGAACGATGAACTCAAAGGCCAGATTCAAACGGCCTACCGCACCTTTCTCGAGAACAAATCCCTCAAGCCGCGCTACGGCCAGCGGGTGATGATTGCCGAGGTGGCCAAGCTGTTTGGCGGCGTCAAGCTGGATGACGACGGCCATCGCGATGGCGACCCGGCGGTCGCGGTCATCGAGGCGGGCACCGGTACCGGCAAGACCGTGGCCTACTGTCTGGCGGCCATTCCGATTGCCAAGCATCTGGGCAAGCCGTTGGTGATCTCCACCGCCACGGTCGCGCTGCAGGAGCAGATCGTACTCAAGGATCTGCCCGATATTCAACGCAACGCCGGACTGCAATTCGGCTTCTCGCTGGCCAAGGGGCGGGGACGCTATGTGTGTCTGTCCAAACTCGATAACCTGCTGCGGGAAAACCAGTCGATGGCCGACCAGCAGCAGATCTTTGCCGACGACGGCTTCAAGCTGGATGTCGATGAGGCCGGCCTCAAGCTCTATACCCGCATGGTTGAAGCTCTGGGCGGCAACAAGTGGGACGGCGAGCGCGATTCCTGGCCTGAAGCGCTGGAGGATCAGGACTGGTCACGCCTGACCACCGATCACATTCAGTGCAGCAACCGCCGCTGCGGGCACTTTCAGCAATGTGTGTTCTACAAGGCGCGTGAAGGTGTGCAAAAGGTGGATGTGATTGTGACCAATCACGATCTGGTACTGGCCGATCTGGCACTGGGCGGTGGCGCCATTCTGCCCGACCCGCGCGATTGCCTGTACATCTTCGACGAAGCGCACCACCTGCCCGACAAGGCGATTTCGCACTTTGCCCACAATACCCGTCTGCACGCGACCGCCGACTGGCTGGAGCAACTCGACAAGAATCTGAGCAAGCTGCTGGCCCAGCATCCGTTGCCCGGTGAACTGGGCCGGGTGCTGGAAAAAGTGCCGTTGGAGGCGCGTGAACTGAAGCCGCATCAGCAGTTCATGCAGCAGGCGATGGGTGATGTCGCGGATTTCTCCAGCGCAGAAGACCTGCGCGGCAATGTGCGCCCCCAGCACCGCTTTGAGCATGGTGTAGTGCCGGAAGAGCTGGTCGAGATGGGGCTGGAGCTCAAGGCCGGGTTTGGCCGCATCACCGATTTGCTGCAGCGCATGGTCGACATGCTGAAAGAGGCGATGGATGGCGAGGCAACCGTAGGCGTCTCGGAGTCCCAGGCTGAGGAGTGGTATCCGCTGTTTGGTGCCTTGCTGGCGCGCGCGGAAGCCAACTGGACGCTATGGACCCAGTTCTGTTTGCAGGATCCGGAGGGCAGGCCGCCGACGGCGCGCTGGCTGACCCTGACCGAGACGAATGACATTGAAGTCCACGTGAGCCCGATACTCGCCGCCGATACCTTGCGCCAGTACCTCTGGCACAGCGCCTTTGCTGCGTTGGCTACCTCTGCCACACTGACCGCGCTGGGCAAGTTCGACCGTTTCAGCCATCGTGCCGGCCTGCCGAAAAGCGCCGTGTGTACCCTGGCACCGAGCCCCTTCAAGCACGCTGAAGCCGGACTATTGCACGTGCCAAACCACGGCGCCGATCCGCGTGACAGTGCCGGCCACACGGCGGCCATTACCGAGCACCTGCCCGAGATTCTGGCCGACGAGCGCGGCAGCCTGGTGCTCTATTCCTCGCGCAAGCAGATGCTTGAGGTGTATTCCGGTCTGCCGGCGGCCTTCCGCGAGCGCGTGCTGGTGCAGGGCGACCTGTCCAAGCAGGAACTGATTCGCCAGCATCGCAGCGCGGTGGATGATGGCAAGCAGAGTGTGATTTTTGGTCTGGCCAGCTTTGCCGAGGGTGTGGATCTGCCCGGCAAGTACTGCGAGCACGTGGTGATCGCCAAGATCCCCTTTGCCGTACCCGATGACCCGGTCGAAGCAGCGCTGGCTGAATGGATCGAAAAGAACGGCGGCAACCCGTTCATGGAGATTGCCGTGCCGGACGCCAGCCTGCGGCTGATTCAAGCCTGCGGACGATTGCTGCGGACCGAGCAGGATACCGGCACCATCACCGTTTTGGACCGCCGCCTGGTTACTCAGCGCTATGGCAAGGCGATCCTCAGGGCACTGCCGCCGTTCCGCCAGCAGATCGACTGAGTGTCATCAGTCTGCTCGATACTGCTCTGACGCAGCGCCTTATGGTCGCTGCTTTCCATGGCGGCACAGGATTAAATGGCAATACAACAAGACACTGACCCAAGGACCATTTCCATGAGCAACGTGCAGGGCTACTTTGATCCCCGCTTCGAGCGGGTACGCGACATTTTTGCCGAACAGCAGCAGGACGAGCAGGCCCGCGGCGCCGCGCTTTGCGTCACTGTGGGTGGCGACACCGTGCTGGATCTCTGGCAGGGCGTAATGGATAAGGAAAACCAGCAGGTCTGGGAGCAGGACACCCTGGTCAATGTGTTCTCCTGTACCAAGCCGTTGGGCGCGGTGGCCTTATTGCAACAGGTCGCGGCCGGACAGATCGAGCTGGATACGCCGATTGCCGAGGTCTGGCCCGAGTTTGCCCAGGCTGGCAAGCAGCAGATCAGTCTGCGCCAGCTGCTCAGTCACCAGTCCGGCCTATCTGCCGTCGCCAAGCCCCTGCCACCGGAAGCGCTCTTCGACTGGGCCGCCATGAGCCAAGCCCTGGCCGAACAGGCGCCGTGGTGGCAGCCGGGCACGGCCCATGGCTACGCGCCGGTGACCTATGCCTGGCTGCTGGGTGAGCCGCTGGCGCGGCTGAGCGGTCAGCGGGCCGGCGGCTATATCCAGGAGCATATCTGCGCGCCTCTGGGTATGGACTTTCACGTTGGCGTGCCGGATCAGGATCTGGCACGCGTGGCGCATGTTTCGCGCCTGCGTAACCAATACGGCGACGAGGGCGCCCGCGCCCTGTTCGCCGCCATGGGGCAGCCTGAAGGGCTCACCGCCAAGGCGTTTGGCAACCCGGCCAGCATGATGACCAGTACCAATAAACGCGAATGGCAGCAGGCGGAGATCCTCTCCGCCAACGGCACCGGCAATGCGCGCTCGCTGGCGCGCTTCTGGCAGCTGCTGGCGCACGGCGGCGAACTGGACGGCGTCAAACTGCTGGACGCTGAGCTGGTTGCCCTGATGCAACAGGAACACAGCCAGGGCCAGGATCGCACCCTGCTTTGCCCCACGCGCTTCGGGCTGGGCGTGATGCTGGAGCAAAACACGCCCGGTGGTGGGTTCGGCATGGGTCCGCAGGCCTTTGGCCACCCGGGCGCGGGCGGCTCGTTGGGTTTTTGTGACCCCGAGGCAGGGGTTGGCTTTGGCTACGTTACCAACACCATGGGCCCCTACGTGCTGATGGACCCGCGCGCACTGGCCTTGAGCGAGTCGATTTATCAGTGCCTGCGCGAGCTGGACTGAACACTGCTGCAGATCAAGGTGTCTGTAACAGGGAATGCTAGGCTTGGCCTAGAGACGACTGGCCTGAAGGAGTGATGCTGATGAAACCGACCATTGCCGATCTGCGGCGTGATTACACCCGCGATGGGCTGACCGAAGCCCAGGCGCCGGACGAGCCGCACTTGCTGTTCGCTACCTGGTTTGCCCAGGCAGTGGAGATCGAAACCACCGAGGCCAACGCCATGATGCTGGCTACGGTGGATGAGCAGGGGCAGCCGCATGTGCGCACCCTGCTGCTCAAGGGCTTTGACGAGCGCGGCTTTGTGTTTTTCACCAACTACCAGAGCGCCAAGGGCGAGCAGTTGACGGCACAGCCCTTGGCGGCCATGACCTTCTGGTGGCATGACCTGGAGCGTCAGGTACGCATCGAAGGGCAGGTAGAAAAAGTCAGCGATGAAGAGTCCGATGTGTATTTTCACAGTCGTCCGGCGGGTAGCCGGCTGGGCGCCTGGGCGTCGCCGCAGAGTCAGGTGATTGCCGGTCGCGAGGTGTTGGAGCAGCGCTTGGCTGCGCTGGAAGTCCAGTACGCGGAAGAGCAACCGCCTCGTCCTCCGCACTGGGGCGGCTATCGGGTAGTGCCGCATCTGATTGAATTCTGGCAGGGCCGTGCCAGTCGTCTGCACGACCGTCTGCGCTATCGTTTGCAGGACGGTCATTGGCTGCGTGAGCGTCTGGCACCCTGAGCCCGTTTCTCAATGGGCTTGCCGCCATTCTCGGCTGCCTTTAGGCTGAGGTGAAAGCGGTTAACAAGGAGGCGCTATGGGCCGGCGAGTCTTTCAGCAGAAAGTGGTGGTGATTACCGGCGGCTGCGCTGGAATCGGACGGGCCCTGGCCCTGCGCTTTGCTCAGGCGGGCGCTCATATCGCCATACTGGATATTCACGACGAGTCGCTGGTTGCCTTCCGCCAGCAACTGGAAGACAAACTCAATGCCGATGTCATGGCCCTGCATTGCGATGTGTCCGACGACCAGCAGTGCGCAGAGGCCATCAGCCAGATCACCGAGCGCTTCGGTGGCATTGATCTGCTGATCAACAACGCCGGCATTACCCATCGCAGCAGCTTTGCCGATACCGACGCCGGGGTGTTTCAGCGGATCATGGCGGTGAACTACTTTGGCGCGCTAAATTGCACCCGTCACGCCTTGCCCAGTCTGCTGGCGCGTGGCGGGCAGGTGATCGTCCTCAGCTCTCTGTCCGGCTTTGCGCCCTTGCTCTACCGCAGCGCCTACAACGCCAGCAAGCATGCGTTGCATGGCCTGTTCGAGACCCTGCGCATGGAGGTGCGCGAGCAGGGCGTCAACGTGATGCTGGTGACCCCTGGCTTTACCGCCACGGATATTCGCAAAAACGCGTTGGTGGGTGATGGTTCGATCAATCAGGGAACGGTTAATCTGCCGTTCAAGGTTGCCTCGCCAGCCGATGTCGCAGACGCCATCTACCAGGGTGCGTGCAAGCGCAAGCGCCTGTTGGTGCTGTCGAACGTCGACTGGCAGGCTCGGCTGATAGCACGTTTGTTTCCCCGGCTGTTCGAACGCTGGATGGTGCCGCGCCTGTCGGGCGTCAAGCCGGCGCGAGCCAGCGAATAACCCCCTCGCCGGCGCGCTTGCCGCTGGCAAAGCAGGCGGTGAGCAGATAGCCGCCGGTAGGGGCTTCCCAGTTCAGCATTTCGCCGGCGCAGAAGGTCCCCGGTCGCGCTCTTAGCATCAGATCATTCGTCAGCGCCGCCTGTTCAACGCCGCCGGCGCTGCTGATCGCCTGATCCAGTGGGCGGGTGGCATGCAGAGTGACAGGCAACTGCTTGATCGCTTTGGCCAGATCGCCTGGCGTAGACAGCTGGCTTTTCTCGAAACGCTCATGCAGCAGCGCCACCTTCACCGCATCCAGCCCCGCCTTCTTGCGTAGCATCGAGGATAATGATTGACCCTTGCGGGTATCTGTCAGTGCAGCAGCAAGCTGCGCTTCGCTGCGGTCGGGCGCGAGGTCCAGTGTCAGTGATGCCTTACCTTGGGTTTGCAATTGCTCGCGCAGCGGTGCGGACAGCGCATAGATCAGGCTACCCTCCAGTCCATCACGGGTGACGACGCATTCGCCGCGTCGGCTGATCGGCTGGTTGTCTGTATCGGCGAGGCTGGCGATCACCGGCTTCAGCGGTTGGCCGGCAAAGCGTTCGCTCAGATAGGGACTCCAGTTGCAGATAAAGCCGCAATTGCTGGGCGCCAGATCGCGCACCCCCACGCCCTTGTCGCGCAGATGACTTACCCAAGCGCCGTCGGAACCCAGCCGTTGCCAGCTGCCGCCGCCCAGCGCCAGCACGCAGGCCTTTGGGTGCATTTTAAATTCACCGTCAGGTCCTTGCAGGCGTAGCGCGCCGTCGTCGCTCCAGCCCAGCCAGCGGTGCCGGGTGTGCAAGTGTACGCCAGCTTCACGCAAGCGTTTCAGCCAGGCGCGTAATAGCGGCGCGGCTTTCATATCGGTAGGGAATACACGGCCGGAACTGCCCACGAAGGTGTCGATGCCCAACCCGTGAATCCAGTTTCGCAGGCTGTCGGCATCCAGTTCGGTAAGCCAATCACTGACCCAGGGGGCCGCCTCGCGGTAACGTGCGGTAAACGCGGGCTTGGCTTCCGAGTGCGTGATGTTCATGCCGCCGACCCCGGCCAGCAGAAACTTGCGTCCGACCGAGGGCATGGCATCGAACAGGTCCACACGGTAACCGGCATTGGCGACGCTTTCTGCGGCCATCAGGCCGGCCGGGCCGCCGCCGATTACGGCGATGCTGTCGGTATACGGCGTCTGCTGGCTCAAGTCTTCGCCCCCGGTGGCAAGTGGATCATCGCAAGCCGCGCAGTTTACCCCAAAGCACGAGCCTGCCATATCTGCGCGGCACTGTGGTGCAATATGCCGTGGCGCTTGGCCAAGGCATCACGGTCCTTTTCGTAGCCGCCGCCGATAACGGCGCATACCGGAATATCGCGTGCCAGGCAGGTGTTGATCACCTGGCTGTCACGGGCGGCAATACCGGCATCGCTCAATGAAAGATGGCCGAGCGCGTCGGCAGCGTGCACATCGACGCCGGCGTCATAGAGCACCAGGTCAGGCTGATACAGCGGCAGCAGATAATCCAGGGTGTCTGCCACTACCTTCAAATAACCGGTATCGCCCAATTGGCGGGGCAGCGGGATATCCCAATCGCTGTGCGCCTTGCGGACTGGAAAGTTGTTCTCGCAGTGCACTGAGACGGTGATGATATCGCTATCGTCTTCCAGAATGCGCGCGGTGCCGTCGCCTTGGTGTACGTCGCAGTCGAAGATGAGCACGCGCTGCGCTTTGCCGGTCGCCAGCAGGTAACGGCTGGTGATGGCCAGGTCGTTGAAGATGCAAAAACCTGAGGCAAAGTCGTAGTGCGCGTGGTGGGTGCCCCCGGCCAGGTGGCAGGCCAGGCCGTGTTGCAGTGCCAGTTCGGCGGTCAGCAGGGTGCCGCCGACTGCGCGTTTGGTTCGAGCCACCAGGTGCTCGCTCCAGGGTAGGCCCATGCGGCGCTGCCCGGCAGCGTCCAGTTCGTTGTTGCAGAAACGCGAGACATAGTCGGCATCATGCGCGAGCAGCAAGAGTTCGTCGCTGGCGGCGTCCGGCTGGTGCAGGTTTTGGGCATGCAATAGGCGTGTGGCGCTAAGGTGATCGTGCAGGCGCACAAACTTGTCCATCGGAAAGCGGTGCGGTGCCGGGAAAGCAAAGCTGTAGTCGGGGTGATAAACCAGCGGCAGATCCACCTGTGCTCCCCTTACTGTCGCAAAGGCTTTGAGTATGCTGGAGTGGCCGCTGTGGGAACAAGTCTCACCGGTGAATCAAGCGGACGCTGAACTGCTAACTTGGGACAATCCGGGTTAAACTTGCCGACATTCCGGCAGCGACCAGGCTCGCTGTCACTGGATTGAAGTATTGCGACAGCCGTGGTCGCGCCGATTGTGAGGAAGGAATATGAGCCAATTGCTGGATGATCTGGTTGACCTGCTGGCGCTGGAAAAAATCGAAGAAAACCTGTTCCGCGGCCGTAGCCAAGATCTGGGCTTCAAGCAGCTGTTTGGCGGTCAGGTGCTGGGGCAGTCGCTCTCCGCTGCCAGCCAGACGGTCGATACTGAGCGCCATGTGCACTCGGTACACGGCTACTTTCTGCGTCCGGGCGACGCCACCCACCCCATCGTTTATCAGGTGGATCCCCTGCGCGATGGCGGCAGCTTTACTACCCGGCGTGTGCAGGCCATTCAGAAAGGCAAGCCGATCTTTACCATGATCTGCTCGTTCCAGGGTGATGAAGAGGGCTACGACCATCAGGCACAGATGCCGGATGTCCCCGGCCCGGAAGACCTGCCCAACGAGACCGAATGGACGCGCAAGTACCAGCACCTGATCCATGAAAAGGTGCGCGACAAGGTGCTGTGCGGCAAGCCGATCGAGATTCGCCCGGTGGGCGAGTTCAACCCCTTTGAACCCAAGGTGTCCGAGCCGGTGCGTTACATGTGGTATCGCGCTGACGGCCAGCTGCCGGACGACCCGCAGGTGCACCGTTACCTGCTGGCCTATGCTTCGGACTTCCATCTGTTGGGCACCGCTATGCAACCGCATGCGATCTCCAGTTGGTCGACCAAGCTGCAGGTGGCCAGCCTGGACCATGCGCTCTGGTATCACCGCCCCCTGCGGATGGACGATTGGCTGCTGTACGCAATGGACAGCCCCTCGGCGGCTGGCTCACGTGGTATGTCTCGCGGCCAGATCTTCAACCGGGCCGGCGAGTTGGTGGCCTCGGTGGCGCAGGAATCGCTGATGCGCAAGGTCAAGAGCTGAGCATGCGTGAGCTGCAGGGCTGGGTATTCGATCTCGATGGCACGCTAACGCTGGCACAACATGATTTTCCGGCGATTCGGCGTGAGCTGGGCGTGCCGGCCGAGGCGGATATTCTTACTTATATGGCCGCGTTGCCTGATTCGGAGCGCCTGGCCATGAAGGCCGAGCTGGACATGATCGAGCTACGTCTGGCAGCACAGGTAGAAGCCGCGCCCGGTGCGGTTGAATTGATCCGCCATCTGCATGAACGTGGGCTGCGTCTGGGTATTCTCACGCGCAACTTGCAGGCGGTCGCGCAATCGACCCTGGTGCACCTGGGGATACTCGAGTGTTTCGCTGCCGAGGATGTGCTGGGCCGCGAAGAGGCTGCACCCAAGCCGCAGCCTGAAGGTATACAACTTCTGCTTGAGCGCTGGGGCTTGCTGCCGGCGCAGGCCGTTATGGTTGGGGATTTTCGTTTTGATCTGGAGGCGGGCAGGGCGGCGGGTAGCCGCACCTGCCTGGTACACGCCGATAATCTGTGGCCTGAGCTGGCTGACTGGCACGTAGCCGATTGTCGGCGTCTGCTGGCGCTGTGCTAAGGCGCTTTCAGCCGGCCTGATAGCGTAGGCGCATGGACAGGTCCACCGCCTTTACGTCCTTGGTCAGGCTGCCGATGGAAATGTAATCCACACCGGTTTCCGCCACGCTGCGCAGGGTGGTCTCGTTGATGCCTCCAGAGGCCTCGAGCTTGGCCTTGCCGGCGGTCAGTTCGACCGCGGTGCGCATATCTTCCAGGCTGAGCTCGTCGAGCATGACGATGTCGGCACCCGCGGCCAGGGCCTGGCGTAGTTCATCCAGGCTTTCCACCTCCACTTCCACCGGCTTGCCCGGCGCAATCTGGTGCGCCTTGCTGATGGCCGCGGCGATACCACCGCAGGCGGCGATGTGGTTTTCCTTGATCAGAAAAGCATCGAACAGGCCGATGCGGTGGTTGTGGCAGCCGCCACAGGTCACCGCGTATTTTTGCGCCATGCGCAGCCCCGGCAGGGTCTTGCGCGTGTCCAGCAGTTTCACCGGGGTGTCTTTCACCATTTCAGCAAAGTGATGGCTGCGAGTGGCGGTGGCCGAGAGCGTCTGAATGAAATTGAGCATACAGCGTTCGGCGGTCAGCAAGCCGCGCGCCGGGCCTTTCAGGCGGCACAAGGTCTGGTCAGCGATCAGCTGGTCGCCATCGCTCACCAGCCACTCAATCTCGATGCTGGCGTCCACCTGCCGTACCACCTCGTTGGCCCAGGCGCGACCACAGAATACGGCTGGCTCGCGGGTGATGATGCTCGCCTCGGCGCGGTGCTCGGCGGGGATCAGGCTGGCGGTAATGTCGCCATCGCCAACGTCTTCGTTCAGGGCGCGACGCACATCGTCAACAATAACGGCTTGCAGGCTGTCGAGGGTGAGGTTCGGCATGGAGGCTCCAGCAGGTGTGACAGTCAATATGAATGGGCGCGAGTATACCCCACCGATAAAAAAATACCCGCCGGGTAGGCGGGTATTGCTGGTGCACAGATGTTGCTGCGCGGCCGTTACTTGTTCAGGTAGTTCGCCGGGTCCTTGAAGTAATCGCGGGTCAGGCGGAACACTACCGGGCTTAGCAGCAGTAGCGCGATCAGGTTGGGGATCGCCATCATGGCGTTCAAGGTATCAGCTACCAGCCATAGGCTGCCCAGGTCTATGCCAGGCAAGGTGCCCAGCGGGACCGCGATGATCCAGAGTACGCGGAAGGGTACATTGGAACGCTCGCCGAACAGGAACTGCGTGCACTTCTCGGAGTAGAAGCTCCAGCCGATGATGGTAGTGAAGGCAAAGACCGCCAGACCGATACTCACGATGTACTGCCCCCAGCCGCCGGGCAGACCCTGACTGAATGCCAGGGCCGACAGCGGTGCACCGTTCTCACCGCTCTGCCAGGCGCCTGTCACCATGATTACCAGGCCGGTAATCGAACAGATGATGATGGTGTCGATAAAGGTGCCGAGCATGGCGACGGTGCCCTGACGGATCGGGTTGTTGGTCTGTGCGGCAGCGTGGGCGATGGGTGCGCTGCCCAGGCCTGCTTCATTGGAGAAGACGCCGCGGGCAATACCAAAGCGCATGGCTGCCCACACAGTGGCACCGGCGAAACCACCGGCAGCGGCGGCGGGGTTGAAGGCGTAGTAAAGAATGTCGCCGAAGGCAGCCGGAATGCGGTCGAAGTGCATGATCAGAATGATCAGGCCGCCACCGACGTAAAACAGCGCCATGATCGGCACCAGTCGTCCAGCCACTTCACCAATCCGCTTGATGCCGCCCAGCAGCACCAGCGCAACCAGTACGGCAATGATGATGCCGGTCACCAGCGGTGGAATACCGAAACTACTGCTCAGCGCGTCAGCAACCGAGTTGGATTGGATGGTGTTGCCGATGCCGAAGCCAGCCAGCATGCCGAAGATGGCGAACAGGATGCCCAACCATTTCCATTTGGCGCCCAGGCCATTCTTGATGTAATACATGGGGCCACCGACGTGGTTGCCCAGGGCGTCCTTCTCGCGGAAACGCACTGCCAGTACCGCCTCGGCGAATTTGGTTGCCATGCCCACCAGGGCGATGACCCACATCCAGAAAAGCGCGCCGGGACCACCAAAGAAGATGGCGGTGGCCACGCCGGCGATATTACCTGTGCCGACGGTCGCGGAAAGGGCGGTCATCAGCGCGTTGAAAGGGCTGATATCGCCCTCTTCGGTGCTCTTGCGGCCACGCCAGAGCATGCTGAAACCATAGAAAAGCTTGCGTTGAGGTATGAGCTTGAGACCAAGCGTGAGGTAAAGGCCAGTACCTGCCAGCAAGGCGAGCATGGCCGGTCCCCAGACAATGCCATTGATATCGCCGATCAGGCTGATGAGTGCTTCCATTGACGCTGCTCCTGATTATCTTTTGTATTGATGTGCGGGGTGGCGCATCAGTGTTATGAGGGTGCCTTTTGGGCGGTCCGTTGTCAGGATATACCAGGATTGCCATTTACGGGGTAAGCAAAAAACCGTGAATGTGGGTCATGTTGGGAGCGTCGTTGGCTAAACTGAATATGAAGTGTGACGCGGTTCAATAAATCTCGCTGGTCGGGATGCGCGGCAATCGAAAAGCGGTATACTGAGGAAAATTTTTGACGCCAAATTAACGACACACGGAAGATAGCCCTTGTCAGCAGGATAAGCACCCCAGGCGTTGTGCGCGATAAGCCAAGCTTATCAGGAGAGGTAGCATGTCCCAGGACCCGAAGGTGGTCTCGATCAAACCGAATCTCGCCAGTCGCAGCGCTCAGGGCGTCGGTGCGGGCTCGTCATCGTTACCCTCGCCGTTGATCGCCGTGCGTGATCACATGCAACACTATCTGCACACCGCCTTCAACGTGTTGTTCGACAATGCAGACGACAACCTGTTCGAGATGGCTGATCGCGCGACAAGTAACGCGGAACAAACGCTGTTCTTTGAAGCCATGCGCACGGTGCGCCTGCAGCGTGGCACCATCCTGAAAAGCGTCGGCGCCAATCTGCAGCAGGCGACTGAGCAGATGAACGGCGAATCTCCCGCCACTCCCGCCTACTCCTCCTTTGAACTCGATAGTCTGACGCTGGTGCAGCCGGATGAGCTAGAGCAGTCGGTCGCGCTCGACGGCATGATCAGTCGTGTCAATAACCGTAATCAGCAGCCGTTGATGCACTTGGCCATGCGTACCAACAGCCTGGTCAAGAACCTGGTTGATGAGCGCAATAACCCACTCGCCCCTGCAGCGCTGGCAGACTATTTTGCTGATGCGCTCAAACCCTTGGCGTTGGAGATCAAGGTTCGACTGATCATCTTCAAGCTGTTTGAGCGATACGTTTTCAACGGCATCGACGCAGAGTATGAGGCGCTGAACACGCTGCTGATCAATGCCGGTGTGATGCCGGATTTGCGTCTTGCCCAAGTGACGCCACCACGTCGTCGAGTGCAGCCGGCGGGCGCCGGTAACGGCGCTGCACAGGACTCACGAGCTAATCCGCAGGGCGGTCCGGATCAGCAGGAAGTGCTGAGTATGTTCAGTGAGTTGATCGGCAATTGGCGACATGCCAGTGGCGATATGGCGCTGGCAGGCCTTTCCGGGAACACTGCGCGACCCATGCCCAGCAACGAGTTATTGCAGGTGCTGGCCGATATACCCTTGGATGAGATGTCCGGAACCACTGCGGACAGGCCGTCTGACATGCGTCAGCGCATTCAGCATGCCTTGCAGGCGCAGCGCCAGTCTGGTGGGGTGGGCGATCAAAAGGTTGTCGGTAGGGTGGATGATGATGTCATCAGCCTGGTGTCCATGTTGTTCGATTTCATTCTTGAAGACCCGGCGCTGCCGTCAGCGGTCAAGGTCATGATCGGGCGTTTGCAGCTGCCCATTCTGCGCGTGGCGATTGCCGACAAGAGCTTTTTTAGTCGAGGCGCACATCCGGCGCGCCGTCTGCTCAACGAACTCGCGCGGGCCACCATGGGCTGGAACGATCATGACGATCTGCGCCGGGATCAGCTGCATGGTCTGCTGGAAAATATAGTGGAGCGCTTGCTGGCCGTTAGCGAACCGCAGGATGTGCTGTTTGAAACGTTGCACGCTGAGCTGACGGATTTCCAGCGCAGCGAGCAGCGCCGCTCCGACCGGATCGAGCAGCGCACCCGCGATGCTGAAGAGGGGCGCGCGCGTATGCAGGCGGCGCGCACTCACGTTGCCAAGGCGGTCAACGGCTTGATGGTCGGCCGTACCCTGCCGGTTACTCTGGTGGATCTGCTGCGTGACGCTTGGAGTCAGGTGCTGCAGATGGTCTGTCTGCGCGAGGGGATTGATTCTACGGCCTGGGATCAGGCTATTCGTACGGCACAGCAGATGATCGACAGTGTGGAGCCGGTTCCTGCGGGTGAGTTGCAGTACCGCATCGATAGCAACGAGCAGGTGCTGCAAGCGCTGCGTGCCGGTCTTGAGCTGCTCGGTCTGGACGCCTCCGCAGTGGCCGTTCAGGTCGCGCGCCTCGCGCAGCCGCAAGCGCTGGTATTGGCCAAGGCACAGGCGGCGGCAGAGCAGCGGGTGCGCAAAGCGCAAGCTGCCCTGCGGCCTGCTGACTCGCCGTCGCGGCCTGCTCCTGAACAGCCGACCATCGCCGAACCGGCTGAGGTCTCTGCCGTTGCGCCTCAGCTTCAGGCGGCAATGGACGTGGTCGCTCCTGCTGTCGAGCCTATTGAACAGGTGCATGTAGAAGCTCCGGTGCTGCAGGCAGATGAGGAGGTTGAGCCTCTCGCCGAAACCGTTGATGATCTTCCCAGTGTCGGCGCCATGCGCTGGATAGAGAGTCTGCGTGCCGGCTGCTGGTTTCGGCTCGGTTCTACCGAAGGCCAGCCAGAGCAGCGCTGCAAGCTGGCCGCTATTATCAGTTTTAGCGGCAAATACATATTCGTAAATCGCGGTGGCATGAAAGTCGCCGAGTTCGGCAAAAATGAACTGGCGCATCATTTCGAGCAGGGGCTGATAACCCTGTTGGATGAAAACCAGTTATTTGATCGAGCGCTTGAATCGGTCATCGGCAACCTGCGCCGCTTGCAGTCAGCCAAGCCCTGAACAAAGGCGGATGCGCCACCGGTTAGCTCCTGTTAGCATAAGGTTTTGGCTGATGGGAGCGGCAGGGTCATGCGCCTGCAAGAGGGTTGGCTGGAGGGCGCACACATCTGCCGCTCCGCGCATTTCAATCCCCGACCGGAAGGGGATGTGGTTTCTCTGCTGGTTATTCATAACATCAGTTTGCCGCCCGGCGAGTTTGGGGGCGGTCACGTGCAACGTTTCTTCTGTGGTCAGTTGGACTCCTCCCTTCATCCCTACTTCGCTGAGATAGCCGAGCTGCGAGTTTCTGCGCACTTTCTTATCGAACGTGACGGGCATATCACCCAGTTTGTCAGCTGCGATGAACGTGCCTGGCACGCGGGCGCATCGCGCTACGCCGGGCGTGAGAACTGCAATGACTTTTCCATCGGTATCGAGCTTGAGGGCAGCGACACTACGCCTTACACCGACGCGCAGTACCTTGCTCTGCGTGATCTGACCCAGGCGTTGCAGCTTGCCTATCCGGCCATTACCCGGCACCGGATTACCGGGCACGAGTTCATCGCCCCGGGGCGCAAGACCGACCCTGGAGTGGCGTTCGAGTGGCGCCGCTATCTTTCCAGCTTGCTGGCTGCACCACTTACCCAATAGAAGGCACCGACAATGCGTTTTCTGATCCTGCTGATCACTGTTTTGCTCGTGCGCTTCACGCCATTGCGAGGAGGTATACATCCTGATCCCGTGGCAGCATGGGCTGGCTATAGCGCCAGGTTCGCCCAGCGCCGCCCCAGCTGGCAGGCGCTGCTGTGTCTGCTCTTGCCCTTAGTGCCGCTTGAGCTTGCTTTCTGGTTGTTGGTGGATGTGGCCAACGGCGTATTCGCCCTGTTGTTGGGGGTGTTGGTGCTGCTGTTGGGGTTGGGGAGCACCAAACTGGTTTACGCTGTCAGTCGGCGCTTCGATCAGGCTTGGGCGCGGGGGGATCGCGAGGCTGCAGCGTTGATTGCAGAGCATGATCTGGGGATCCAGGCGGTTGATGATGATGAGTTGCTCGCTCGAGTGCGCGGGCGGCTGCTGTGGGCAGCGCTTGCCGGCTATTTTGTGCCGGTTTTTTGGTTTTTACTGTTGGGCCCGATGGGGGCGCTGGGCTACCGTCTACTAAGATTGTTCGTAGATCGGTTGCCGGCGGACTCACAGAGCTATGCTGTCAGCCTGGTGCACGCTATGGAATGGTTGCCGGCCCGTTTGCTGGTCGCGAGTTTTGCCTTGGTAGGACACTTTGATCGAGTGTTCGAGTCGCTGAGTGGTGTTTGGAGTGACTGGGACAAGGCGCCTGAATCCTTGTTGATGACGGCAGCGGATGCCGCCTTGGCAGGGGGGGTAGAAACGGCGCCGGATTCGCCAGTGCTGGCTTCAACCCACCAGTTATTGGTGCGTGCGATGCTAGCTTGGGCGGTACCCGTGGCATTGTTAGCGTTACTGGGTTAGATTTTGCGCCAGCAGTAAAGTTGTCTCCGCTCTGGCCGATAGAATCAGCATGAGACATTGAGGCGCGACAACGCGTGTCCTCGAGTGCGGTAGCACACATAACAAAACACAGGCGTCTGAAAAGGGCGCCTGATAGGCCCCACCGCAGGCCAGTCAATTTAGGAGAAAAACTGGGTGAATAGTCTTCTTGCGCCTGCCATTGCCCTGATGAATCGCCTGAGCTATGGCATGAAGTTCTGCCTGATCAGTGTGCTGTTCTTTGTTCCCCTCGGTATTGTCAGCAGTATGGTTGTGCACCAGGCCTATGAGCGTGTGCAGGTAACCCAGCATGCACAAGACAATCTCGCCTTGGTCCGTGCGACCTCCGACATCCTGCGTGATGCCGAGCTGATTCGTGATCTGGAGCATGTCAACGCGCTGCTTGGACAAGGACAGTTCGCCGCAGAGCTCGAAGCACGCGGTGCGGAGCTGCGCAAGCAGGCAATGGACAAGCTGCGTGCGTTGCCGTTGGATGCCGAAGATGAGGCCGCCGTTGACGTGATTGCCAAGCGCGACGAACTGCTTGCCTTGTACGAAGGGCTGGCTAGCGAGTCAGTCAGCGGCAAGCAGGTATTGGCTGTGCAAGGCCTGGCCGAGGCCAGCACCCTGCTTAATTTCAGCGCTGCCTATGCTGGCCTACCGCAGGATTTTGACCGCAATGTGCGCCAGCTCACCGAGCTGTTGATCGATGTTACCCCTCAGGTCACCTCGGCGCTTGGTGAGGGGCGTGCGGTGGGTGCCTATTCCATGGGCCTGGGGTTTATCAACTCCGACGCCAGCCGTGCGATGGACGACCTGTTTGAATTGCTGCAAAAACTGACGGCCAACTACCAGCAGACTCTGCATCAAACCCTTGCCAGCAGCGACCTGCAAGGTATCAAGCCGGCTGCTGATGCCAGTCTGGAAAGTCTGAGCATCGCGCAGAATATCTTTGATGAAGAAATCATCATGGCCAACTCGTTGGAAGGCACCTGGGATGGCTATTTTCAACGCATCACCACCGAAATAGACAAGACCTATGCGCTGGATACCGAGGTCTTCGACGCCCTGAGCGAACGGCTGAGCGAGCGCCTGGGGCAGAACCGCAGTGCCATGCTGGTGCTGATTGTGTCGCTGTCGCTGGTGGGGTTGCTGATCATCTACCTGTACGCCGGCTTTTACATGGCCACACGGCGCACACTCAAGCGTTTGTCCTCGCAGATGGGGCAGGTCGCGGGTGGCGATATGACGGTTCAGGTCGACGTGGACAGTCGCGACGAGCTGGGTGATCTGGCGGCCGATTTCAACAATACGGTACAGAAGGTACGCGAGCTGATTCGTCAGGTCAGCTCTACCTCGGATCAGGTGCAGGAGCAGTCGCGCCAGGTTGAAAACATTGCCAGCGAAAGTAGTCAGGCCGCGACCTCACAACGCAGCCAGATCGAGCAGGTTGCTACCGCGATGAACGAGATGGCCGCGACCTCGCAGGAGGTGGCGCGCAGTGCTGCGTTGGCGGTCACCAATGCCGAACAAGTAAACACCCAGACGCTGAACGGCCGCCGCTTGGTGGAATCCTCAGTGGATGGTATCGAGAAGTTGTCCGGTGAAATCGAAAACTCGGTGCGCGTAATCAATCAGCTGGCCGATGACAGTTCGTCCATCAGCCGGGTGCTGGATGTGATCAAGGGTGTCGCCGAGCAGACCAACCTGCTGGCGCTTAACGCTGCGATTGAGGCGGCGCGGGCCGGTGAGCAGGGCCGCGGTTTTGCCGTGGTCGCGGACGAGGTGCGCACTCTGGCACGGCGTACCCAGCAGTCCACCGAAGAGATCGAGCAGATGATCGTACGTCTGCAAGACGGCGTAGGTGCGGCAGTGAAGGCCATGGGCAGCAGCCACAGCATGACCGCTGAAACCGTGGATGCTTCTCTCAAGGTGCAGGAAGGTCTCGACAATATTCTCAAGTCGGTTACCCACATCGTTGATCAAAGCCAGCAGATTGCGGCGGCGGCAGAAGAGCAGACGGCAGTCAGCCACGATATCGATCAGAATATCGTCGAGATCAACCACGCCGGAGAGCGCACTGCCGAAGGCGCGCGCAAGGCAGAAGAGTCCAGTGGTCGCATGGCCCAGCTGGTGCAATCACTGCAGGGCATCATCAGCGCCTTCAAGGTGTAAGGCTCGACGCGCCTGGACTCAGGCCGTTGGCTTGGGTTTGGGCGCCCAGAGTACTTCCGGTGTTTCTTCCAGGCGGGCAATGGTCCGCGCCATCACAAACAACAGGTCGGACAGGCGATTCAGATAAATCAGTGCCTGCTGGTTCACGTTGTCCTGCTGTGCCACGCCGAGGTATTGCCGTTCTGCGCGCCGACACACGCTGCGCGCCAGATGGGCCTGAGCAATCGCCCGCGAGCCGCCGGGCAAAATGAAATTCTTCAGCGGCTCCAGCTCGGAGTTAAGGGCGTCGATATGCTGCTCCAGAGCACTGACATCCTCCGCCTCGATGATGTCGTAGCCTGGCACAGCAAGCTCACCGCCCAGATCGAACAAGCGATGTTGAATGGGAGTGAGTATCGCCAGCAGCGGGTGCAGGCGATAGTCGGTCAACTCGGTGATCAGCAGCCCGACATGGCAATTGAGCTCATCCACATCGCCCATGGCCGCAACGCGGGGATGGTTCTTGGCAATGCGTTCGCCGTTGGCAAGACCGGTTTCGCCCTGATCGCCGGTACGGGTATAGAGTTTGCTGAGGCGGTAGCCCATGGTTGGATGCTCTCTGCTGGCGCGAATGTTTGAAGCTGAAACGGGCGGTTAGCCTAGCGGTAAACGGCCTGTTCAGTCTACCGGCAGACCCAGCTCTGAAAGGCGCTGACGCGTGGCAGTCAACAAACGCTCCAACGCCGGCGCTGGCACGCCGCTGTGCTGCGCTTCACTGCAGGCATAGCCCAGAATGTAGGCCAGCTCGGTACGGCGCCCTGCGTGCAGGTCCTGGCGCATCGACGAGCTGTTGCTGGCGGTCCGGCGGATCACGTCGTGGATCTGTTGGTCAAGATCCTGGGCCGCAATGCCCTGCGTGGCCAGCAATACCTGCAACTCAGCGATGCACTGGTCCAACCATACGCCAGCGTGCTGCGGTACCTCGCCGTTGCTGCAGTCGAACAGCAGGGTGAACGGATTAATGGCGCAGTTCACCGCCAGCTTGCGCCAAAGTACCGCGAGGATCTGTTCGCTCCACTGCCAATTGATTGCCCGTTGATCCAGCTGCAGCAGCCAGTGGGGCGCGGGCTGCTGCGCCGGATCGCCAATCAGCGTCTGGCCCTGACCTGCCCACACCAACTGCTGTGGTGCGGGTTGCCAGGCGCCATCGGTAACGCTGGCGTACAACACACGTTGTTCGGGAAATGCCTGGGTAACCTGCTGCTGCGCACCCAGGCCGTTTTGCAGCAGCAGTATCTGGCTGGCGCTGGTCAAGCGGTAGCGTAGCGACTCCAGCGCCGTCATTACCGCATGTGCTTTGGTGGCAACGATCAGGATCGAGATGGGTGTATCGCTTTGGGCAGCCACTTCGCTGTTGATGCACAGTTGATGTTGTCCACTGGGCGCGGTGAAGTGCAGCTGATTGCCGGCTGCTTGCCAACGCTGCAGAGCAGCCTGATCGCGCAGCAGTAAGCGACAGTCGAGTCCGGCCTGTTGCAGGCGTGCAATCCATAAAAGGCCCAGGCTGCCGGCACCAAGCACATGAAACACGGTGGCTTACTTGCTGCGTACTTCGGTAATCAGGTTGGTTTCGTAGGCCTCGTGCAAGTGCTCTTCAACCAGTTCCAGCAGGGCCTCTGGGCTGGGCAGGTCATGTTTGTTGGTGACGGTGCTCAAGGCCATGCCGGCGCGAATGGAGAGATATCCTTCCGTGGTCTTGAAGGCCTTGAGATTGAGTCCATCGTGCAGGCGGCGGAAACTGTTGGGTTTGCAGTCGCTGGCGTCATCGGCCAGGGTGACGATGGCAAAGGCGTTGTTGCCGACCCGGGCAATCACATCGGTCGGACGAACCAGCTGTTGCAGACGGCGTGCAGTGCCGCGCAGCACTTCCTGCTGTACCGCTTCGCCAAAGCGCTCGCCAAGCGAGGCCAGATTCTGCACCCCCAGCACAACGACGCAGCAGGCGCCGCCGCGGGCATCAACATTCCGCAGAGCGTCGTTTAGACGTTGCAACAGGTAGCGACGGTTGCCGATGGCGGTCAGGGTATCGACCAGATTATGTTCTTCCAACTGGGCGTTGTTGTTGGCCAGCAGGTGGTTTTCATCCAGCAGGCGGTTGATCAACTGAGAGGTGCGGTCAGCGGCGAAGATGCGCGGGAGCAGTTGTTCGTTCATCGACGACTTGCTGATGAAATCGTCGACGCCACGGTCGAAGGCTTCGCTGAGCACGTTGTCGCCTTCGCGGGCGGTCAGCAGCACGACATAGGTGTAATGGTCGTCCTGCTCATCCATCTGGCGGATGCGGGTGGTCAGCTCCAAGCCGTCCATTTCAGGCATCAGCCAGTCGGCTACCATCACGCTGGCAGGACGCTGTTCGTGCATGCGCAAGGCATCCATCGCAGAGCTGGCAAAGCGGATATCGTTGTAGCCGGCCTGACTCAGCGTATGGCCGATAACGGCGCTGCTGAACTTCGTATCGTCTACCACCATGATACTGAGTTGGGGGTTAGGCATATAGAAGGTGCTCCCTGCTGTTCGTTGGCTGACTGCCGTTATAATGCCACGAGGTTATACTGTTGTTTTGTATTGAACATCATAATTTTGCGCTTTTGTTTGAGGTTATCTGCATGCCATCTTTTGACGTTGTCTCCGAGCTTGATAAACATGAAGTAACCAACGCTGTGGATAATGCCACGAAAGAACTGGAGCGGCGGTACGATTTGCGCGGCAAGGGCGAGTTCGAATTCAATCCCAAGGCGCTGCAGGTCACCATCAGTGCGGATGCGGACTTTCAGCTGGAGCAGATGCTCGAAATTCTCAAGTTGTGTCTGGTCAAGCGCAAGGTTGATATCCAATGTCTTGAAATCAAGGAGTCATTTGCCTCTGGCAAACAAGTGAAGCAGGATGTTGTATTCAAAGAAGGTATCGATAAGGAACTGTCGAAAAAAATTGTTGCCCTGATAAAGGATGCCAAATTGAAAGTGCAGGCGGCCATCCAGGGTGAACAGGTTCGCGTAACCGGGAAAAAACGCGATGACCTTCAGGAAGTTATGGCGCTGTTGCGGGGGGCATCGCTCGATATGCCGCTGCAGTTCAACAATTTTCGCGATTGATTGTATTTATCCAACTGGGGGAAGACGATGGAAGAGATGATGGAAAAGCTCAAGGGCCTGGAAGAAGCTTGGCTGCCGCTGGTTATCGAGTACGGTAGCCAGTTTTTGCTGGCGCTGCTGACACTCGCAGTCGGCTGGTGGGTGATCGGTCGGCTGATCAGTGCGCTGCACAAGTTGATGCAGAAGCGCAATGTAGAGCCTACCTTGCACGGCTTTGTCTGCTCGCTGGCCGGCATCGCGCTCAAGGTACTGCTGCTGGTCAGTGTGGCTGGCATGGTCGGCATCGAAACCACCTCCTTCATCGCCGTGTTGGGTGCCGCCGGTCTGGCGGTTGGTCTGGCGCTGCAAGGCAGTCTTGCCAACTTTGCCGGTGGGGCCTTGATCCTTTTCCTGCGTCCTTTCCGCGCGGGTGAATACATCGAAGCGCAGGGCGTTGCAGGCACCGTCGACAGCATCCAGATTTTCAACACCATCCTGAAAACGCCGGACAACAAGACAGTGATAGTGCCCAACGGCAGCCTGTCCAACGGCAATATCATCAACTACTCACGTCAGGCAACGCGCCGTGTGGATGTGAATATCGGCATCGATTACGGTGACGATGTGAAGCAGGCGCGCTCGATTCTGCTGGGTCTCGCGGCTGCAGACAGTCGCGTGTTGAAGGACCCTGAAGCAGTCGTATGGCTGGTGTCGCTGGGCGACAACTCGGTCAACCTGTCTTTGCGCATGTGGGCCAAGACCGAAGATTTCTGGGGTGTCTTCTGGGATATTCAGGAGCAGGCCAAGGAAGCGTTTGACGCGCAGGGCATTACTATTCCCTTCCCGCAGCGCACGCTGCACATGGTAGCGCAGCCAGCAGCGGAGTCCGCTGCCGAGTAAGCGCCTCAGCGGTGCGCAAAAACCCGGCCTCGCGCCGGGTTTTTCTTTTTTGCGCTCACCGCAAGCCTTCTAACCCAATCAGCGCGCTTTTCGTCGATCCCGTCGCAGTTCGCGATACTAGGCGTAAGAAAGTCTGAACGTCTCTATTTTCTCTTTGTCCTTATCTATGGCCAACGCACCTTTAGGCGCGTTACTTAACGAACTACATGAGAAGGTAAACACTATGAAACACGTCTTGAGAACCTCCTTGTTTGTAGCAGCTTTGATCCCAGCCTGGGGCATGGCCGCTCCTTCGGCGGGTGATAATGAAATAACCTTGAGTGGTGCTGGTGCCAGCGACAAGGATTTCGATAACAACGGGATTTCATTCCAGGGTAGCTGGGGTCAGTACCTGAGTGAGTCTTCCCTTTGGGGTATTCGCCAAAGCCTCGGGATTTCCGACTCTGAGGGCGAAAGCACCGATTTCACCGGTTCTACCCGCGCGTTCTACGACTATCACTTTGGTAGCGGCGCGCTGAAGCCGTTCATCGGTGCCAGTGTCGGTGGCATCTACGGTGATGGCGTGGACGACAGCTTCACGGCCGGTCCGGAACTGGGTCTGAAGTACTGGGTCAAGGATGACGTTTTCATCACCGGTATGATGGAGTACCAGTTCCTGTTCAAGAATAGCGACGGCGCCAGCGACAACTACGACGACGGCGCGATCTTCTACAGCGTAGGTGTTGGTTTCAACTACTAAGCCTGACAGCACGGCGCCCTGACGGGCGCCGCTTGCTTTAATACTGCTAACCCCCCCCTCTTTTTTGTCAACGCAGACCCGCATCAGTCGATGCCGGGGCGTTTCATCCTGTCCGGATGAGCGAACTTCAACAGCATGAAGGCCAGCACTATGGCGGGCAGGCCGGTCAGCGCGGTCAGCATGAAAAATTCGATCCACCCGACGCTCTGCGCCAACACGCCGGTAAAGCCCGCAGCAAACTGCCCAGGCAGTGTCATCACCGAGCTGAACAGTGCGTATTGCGTGGCGGTGTACGCCGTGTTGGTCAGGCTTGAGAGATAGGCTATGAAGACCGAAATGGCCAGGCCGCCGGTGATGTTGTCAGCGATGATTGCCACCATCAGCCCGTCAGGTTGGGGGCCGATATGCGCCAGCCAGGCAAAGATCAGGTTGGTTGCCGGCGCCATGAAGGCCGTCATGATAAGGATGGGCGCAACGCCGAAGCGGGCGACCAGCAGCCCGCCCAGCGCAGCACCTGTCAGCGTCATGGCGAGGCCAAAGGCGGCAGCAATGTTGGCAATCTGCTCCTTGCTGAAGCCGATATCCAAATAGAAAGGATTCGCCATGGTGCCCATGAAAATGTCGCTGATACGGAAGGTGGCGACAAACAGCAGTATCACCAGGGCGGCTTTGCCGTATCGGCTGAAAAACTCGGTGAAGGGTGAAACAAAAGCGCTGAAGAACCAGGTCGACAGCGACAGGCGCCAGCCTCGATGCGGAGACTGGTTCAGAAAGTGCGCGAGGTGCGCTTCCTGCGCCAGGGTGTCTGGGGTTATGTGTACCTTGGGTTCGGCAATGCACAGCGTAGTCAGCATCCCGATCAGCATACATAACGCCATACCGGTGTAAGCCAAGCTCCAGTTGCCTAGCGCCGCAATGTGCAGCGCACCGGCGCCGGCCGCCAGAATCGCCACCCGGTAACCGGTTACATAAGTGGCAGCCATGGCTGCCTGCCGGTGCTTTGCTTCGGCCTCTACGCGATAGGCATCAATGGCGACATCCTGGGTGGCAGACCCAAAAGCCACCAGCACCGCCCAGATGGCGACCAGTTCGAGGTGTTCACGCGGGTCGGTCACCGCCATACCGAACAGGCCCCCGGCTATCAGTACCTGAGCCAGTAGCATCCAGCTGCGCCGCCGACCCAGCAGGCGGGTCAGCAGCGGCACCGGCAAACGGTCGATCAGCGGCGCCCAGAGCACCTTTATCGAATGGGCCATACCGACCCAACTGAGAAAGCCGATGGCTGCCAGTTCAACCCCCAAGTCGCGCAGCCAGGCGCTGAAGGTGCCGCCTACCAGTAGCAGCGGCAAACCGGCAGAGAAACCGAGAAACAGCATGCCGATAACACGCGGCTGCAGATAAACCTTGATTCCTTCCGGTTTGGGCGGAGTAGTGGGGGGGGAAGCAGGGGAGTGCATGAATGTCCTTGTTATGTTGTTTGGCGCCGGGTTACGGCCAGCCGTATTGACGCAGGTTAACTCGGTCGTTGCGCACCAATACGCCTTCGGCCATCAGGCGTCGGCGTTGTTCCGCGCCGCTGGTACTATCGGGTGGCAGCGATAGCTTGCCCTGGCTGTTGAGCACTCGATGCCACGGCAGGCGCGTGCCGTCAGGAAGCTGCCCTAGCCAGCGGCCAACCAGGCGCGCCCCACGACCCATGCCAGCGAGCTCCGCCACCTTGCCGTAACTGGTAACCTTGCCGGCCGGAATGCTGGCAAGTACTTGAAAAAAGGCTGCTTTGTGTTGATCTGGCGAAACCGCTGCGGGTGCTTGCGGGAACACTGTCACCTTTTGCGGGTCTTTCATGGATAATGCCCCGTTTTATCCTCTGTTCCATTTGAAAGGTGAGATCATGCTGTTTGTACGCAAGGCACTATTGTTAAGTCTGTCACTTGTGCCGTTGAGCAGTGTCGCCGATACGCTCTGGCTGGACAATGGGGATCGATTGACTGGCAAGATCGAATTTCTTGAAGGCAGCAAGATGTCGATCAAGACCGACTTCGCTGGCCTGATCGTGGTGAGTACCGCGCGGGTCAAGACCTTTGAGAGCGACGAGCCCCTGTTGCTCAAGCTGGGTGACAAAGCTCAGTACATCACCCGAGTTAATGCTTCAGAGCAGCAGGGCCAGGTGACGCTGGCCTTCGATGAATCGCAGAACCGGGCGCGCAATGTACCGGTAGCCCAGATCAGCCAGTTGCTGGTGCCCAAGCCCATTATTCAGGACATGGTCTGGGAGGGCGACGCGACCGCCTCGCTGGAACTCAAGAATACCTCAGGTACGGAAACTGAAGATCTGGATGTTGACCTTGCCACGCGTCTGCGTCACGGCGCCTGGCGTCACGATGTGGCCCTAGACTACGAGCGCGATTACCGCGACGACGTGAAAAGCCGCCACGCCTGGGAGGCTGACTACGACCTTAATCGCTTTCTCACCGAACACTGGTTCTGGATGACCAGTGTGCGTTATCAGCGAGACTACCTGAACGAGATCGCCAAGAAGCGTCAGTTTGGTATGGGTCCCGGTTACGAGTGGTGGAACAACTCGCTGGGCCGCTTTGAGACCTCTGCACGACTCGACCGCATCTGGACCGAAGAGCGTGATGGCACCGAGAACGCCTACAATGCACTGGGTCTGCAGTGGGATTATCGTCGTTTCCTGCTGGGTAAGCGCTTTGAGTTGTTCCACAAGGCCGAGACGCAGATCCCGGATGACCCGCATGTGCGTTACATGATTGATACTGAGGCCGGCTTGCGTTACCTACTGACCAGTTGGGCGTCACTCAGCCTGAAAGCCGAGCTTGATTATCTGAATACCTCGGATGATACCGGTTACCGTGACACCCGCTACACCATGGGCCTGGGGGTAGGCTGGTAGAACCGAGGACCACTGCAGAATAAAAAACGGGCGCCCAAGCGCCCGTTTTTTATTCTGTCAGCGATGGGTGCTAGATGCGTAGTCCACCGTCCAACTCCAGAATACGACCGGTGTAGTAGTCGTTCTCGAACAAGTAGGCTGCGGAGTGGGCGATCTCTTCTGGTTTGCCCATGCGCTTGAGCGGAATACCGGAGGTCATTTTTTCCAATGCTTCGGGCTTCATGCTGCCGGTCATTTCCGTTTCGATGAAGCCGGGGGCAATGCCGGCAACGCGGATGTTGTAGCGCGACAGCTCCTTCGCCCAGGTAACGGTCATGGCCGCGACACCGGCTTTGGCGGCGGTGTAGTTGGACTGCCCAACATTGCCGGCACGGGAAATCGAGGAGATGTTGATGATCAGGCCCTGGTTGCCCAGTTCGATCATTTTGGCTGCAACTTCGCGGGTACCAAGGAACACGCCGGTCAGGTTGACGTCAATCACTGCCTGCCATTGTGCCAGGCTCATCTTCTGGGTCTGGCCGTCCTTGACCTTCAGCAGCAGTCCGTCGCGCAGGATGCCGGCGTTGTTGATCAGACCATTGATCGCGCCAAAGTCATCTGCGACCTGGTTCACCATATCAATAACCTGCTCTTCGTTGGCTACGTTGCAGATGTAAGAGCGTGCGTCACCGCCGGCTGCTTTGCAGGCACTAACCGCAGCGTCAAGCGCTTCCTTATTGAGGTCCACCAGGGCCAGCTTGGCCCCTTTGCTCGCCAGGAACTCGCCCATGGAACGGCCCAGACCCTGGCCGCCGCCGGTGATAATGATGACGCTGTCTTTCAATTGCATGAGGTGCTCCTCGGAAAGAGTGATTTATTCAGGTGGGCAAGAATGCCCGAGTTTCAATTTCTTTTGAATACCTAAACCAATCGGCTGGTCACTTTTTGACTTATGTTTTCAGTATGCTCTGTGGCGCCAAACCTTGAAACTTTGGCGTCTTATACCCATATACACCGGACATACATCCTTCAGAGGTGCGCATGCCCTTTTTTCGCTTACTGATGTTGGCCTTCCCCTTGCTGGAGCTGGCGTCACTCATTCTGCTCGGCGACCGCATTGGCGTCGGCGCAACGCTGTTGTGGGTGCTGGGTAGCGGCCTGCTTGGTCTGGTGCTGATTCAGCGTCAGGGTTGGAGCATGCTGCAGCAATTACAGATCAAGATGGCCGAGAATCGCTCGCCTTTTGCCGTGCTCAAGACCGGTATGTGGTGGTTGCTGGCCGGCGTATTGCTGATGATCCCTGGTCTGATTACCGATGCGCTCGCGGTGCCCTGTCTGGTGATGGCGCTGCTCAACAAGGGCCGGCCCGCGCCCGGCGAGCCTGGCGGTCCGGGTGTCTATAAGCAGGGTGGCAACACTATCATCGAAGGTGAGTGGAAGCCGGGTGAAGAAAAGCCAGTTGAGCCGGATCAGCGGATTGATCGGCAGTGAAAAAAATCTGCTGCAGCCCCTTGAAATAGCTAGTCGGGGCCCCATCTAGATTGCACCGGTTTTGACAGGCTCTCCCGGAAGGGGAGCAACAGAACAGTGACGCGGCCTTAGGCCCGTCCTTCGGACCCGGTAAGGGTTCGTTTTTAACTCGAGATAGCCGTTTTTTCGGCATTTGACATTACCTATTGGGAGACACATAACGATGAAAATTCGTCCGTTACACGATCGCGTTGTCGTTCGTCGCAGCGAAGAAGAGACTAAAACCGCTGGTGGTATCGTTCTGCCAGGCTCAGCCGCAGAAAAGCCAAACACCGGTGTTGTCGTGTCCGTAGGTACCGGCCGTGTGCTGGACAACGGTGAAGTTCGCCCGTTGGCCCTCAAAGAAGGCGACAAGGTTGTTTTCGGTCCCTATTCCGGCAACAACACCATCAAGGTTGATGGTGAAGACCTGCTGATCATGAGCGAAACCGAAATCTTTGGTGTGCTGGAAGCCTGAAACGGCCGCGCCGCACCCCTTTACGAACTCATTTGAAGGAAAGCAAAAATGGCTGCTAAAGAAGTTAAATTTGGTATCTCCGGTCGCAACAAGATGCTGGATGGCGTCAACACACTGGCCAATGCAGTAAAAGCTACCTTGGGGCCAAAAGGCCGCAACGTGCTGATCGAGCGCAGCTTCGGCGCGCCGCTGATCACCAAGGACGGCGTGTCCGTTGCCAAGGAAATCGAACTGAAAGACAAGTTCGAGAACATGGGCGCACAACTGGTTAAAGACGTTGCCTCGCGTGCCAACGATGACGCGGGTGACGGTACTACCACTGCTACCGTACTGGCCCAGGCCATTGTGACCGAAGGCCTGAAAGCCGTTGCTGCCGGCATGAACCCCATGGACCTCAAGCGCGGTATCGACAAGGCAACTGCTGCTATCGTTGCCGAGCTGAAGAACCTGGCCAAGCCTTGCGCTGACTCCAAAGCCATCGCGCAGGTTGGCACCATCTCTGCCAACTCTGACTCTTCTGTGGGCAGCATCATCGCAGAAGCCATGGACCGTGTTGGCAAGGAAGGCGTGATCACTGTTGAAGAAGGTTCCGGCCTGGACAACGAGCTGTCTGTTGTAGAAGGCATGCAGTTTGATCGCGGCTACCTGTCTCCTTACTTCGTCAACAAGCCAGAAACCATGTCTGCCGATCTGGATCAGCCGTACATCCTGCTGGTTGACAAGAAAATCTCCAACATCCGTGAGCTGCTGCCGGTGCTGGAAGCGGTTGCCAAGTCTGGCCGTCCGCTGATGATTGTTGCAGAAGACGTCGAAGGCGAAGCGCTGGCAACTCTGGTTGTCAACAACATGCGCGGTATCGTCAAGGTTGTTGCGGTCAAGGCACCTGGTTTCGGCGATCGTCGCAAGGCCATGCTGCAGGACATCGCTGTACTGACCGGTGGTACCGTGATCAGCGAAGAAATCGGCCTGAGCCTGGAAACCGCTACCCTGGAGCACCTGGGTCAAGCCAAGAGCGTGCAGATCAACAAGGACAACTCCACTATCGTTGACGGTGCTGGTGCCAAGGCTGACATCGAAGCTCGCGTTACCCAGATTCGCAAGCAGGTTGAAGACACTTCCTCCGATTACGACCGTGAGAAGCTGCAAGAGCGTCTGGCCAAACTGGCTGGTGGCGTTGCAGTCATCAAGGTTGGCGCCGCAACTGAAGTTGAAATGAAAGAGAAGAAGCACCGCGTAGAAGACGCGCTGCACGCTACCCGCGCTGCCGTAGAAGAAGGCGTGGTACCTGGCGGTGGTGTTGCGCTGGTACGCACCCTGGCTGCCATTGAAGGGCTGCAGGGCGACAACGAAGACCAGAACGTCGGTATCAAGCTGCTGCGCCGCGCTGTTGAAGCGCCGCTGCGTCAGATCGTGACCAACGCTGGTGATGAAGCTGCTGTCGTACTGCAAACCGTCAAGGCAGGTGAAGGTAACTACGGTTACAACGCTGCTACCGGTGAGTACGGTGACATGATCGAAATGGGTATTCTCGATCCAGCCAAGGTCACTCGCGCTGCGTTGCAGGCTGCGGCATCCGTCGCCAGTCTGATGATCACCACCGAAGCCATGATTGCTGATCTGCCAGAAGAGGGCGGCGCTCCGGCGATGCCTGATATGGGCGGCATGGGTGGTATGGGTGGCATGGGCGGCATGATGTAATATTGCTGCACCGCAGGACCCGAAACCCGGCTCATTTGAGCCGGGTTTTTTATTGGTGCGAGACAGTACGGTGGTGCTGGATTGGGTGCGTGATGAACGGTTAGGGCTATTTTGTAAGAGATCGCCTACACGGTGTGTAAGCGATTCCCACTTGGATGCGTGGGGAATTGGTTGTTTTTGTTTAAGGTAAAATACAAGACATTGTTTTTTAAGGTATTTTGTTTTATTCCGCCGTGATTTGTGCTGTTTTCGTTGGGTTGCGCGGAACGTATGAAACGTTAAGATACATCCAAGCGCGACGGATAGCGCTGCTCGGCAGGGAGCCTGAGCCAAGGATTTTCAGGATGATGAAGCCAGGATGGCTGGACATGGACAGCACGTATGGACTGAAGAGTGGGCGAGTTTACTCGCCCCTTTTTTTTGCCTGAAATTTGATTCCAAGCCCCAAGCCCCAAGCCCCAAGCCCCAAGCCCCAAGCGCTAGAAGATTCCTTGAGTGCGGAAGCTGCGCCTGTGCGCCGAGCCATCATTGTTGTTGGGCACAAAAAAACCGGCGCCAGGCCGGTTTTTTTTAGGCATTGAGCGTGTTGTTGCTCAGCGCTCCAGATACTGCAGCTTGTCCGGTACGCCATCCCACTCTTCAGCATCGGCCAAGGCGTCTTTCTTCTCGGTGATGTTTGGCCAGACTTCCGCCAGATCGGCGTTCAGCTCGGTGAATTCCTGCATATCCTCCGGGATTTCGTCTTCGGAGAAAATCGCGGTAGCCGGGCATTCTGGCTCACACAGTGCGCAATCGATGCACTCGTCCGGGTGAATGACCAGAAAGTTGGGGCCTTCGTAGAAGCAGTCAACCGGGCAGACCTCAACGCAATCGGTGTACTTGCACTTGATGCAGTTGTCGGTAACAACAAAAGTCATGGTGGGGTCTCCATCGAATCAGGCGAACAAAATCTGGCGCGTAGTCTATCAGCTTTTGCGTGCCGGTACAGAGCGCTCGCGTGCTTTGTACAGATTAAGCGGTGTTTGCGGCACGTTTAATGAAAATAAGTATCATTTACCTGCGTGTTGGCCAAAGTTAAAGCCATTCCTTCTTCATCTGGTATAGCAGATCCAGTGCCTGACGAGGACTGAGGTCGTCCGGATTCAGGCCCTGCAACTGCTCGACCAGCGGGTGTGCCGCACTGGCGAACAGATCATTCTGAATGGGCTGGCCTGTTTGCGCAGCGCGCGCACCGTTTTGCTGCTCCAGGCTGCTTTGCTCCAGCTTGGCCAGATGCTCACGTGCACGCAGTATCACCGGCCGCGGTACACCCGCCAGCTGCGCCACCTGCAAGCCATAGCTCTGGCTGGCGGGGCCGGGTTGTACCTTGTGCAGGAAGACGATGCGCTCGTTGTGCTCGGTGGCATTGAGGTGCACGTTGGCGACGCCCGGATCGGTGTCGGCCATACTGGTCAGCTCGAAGTAATGGGTCGCAAACAGGGTGAAGGCCCGTACCCTGGCCAGATACTCTGCTGCCGACCAGGCCAGTGACAGACCGTCAAAGGTGCTGGTGCCGCGCCCGACTTCATCCATCAGCACCAGGCTGTGCTCGGTGGCGTTGTTGAGGATGTTGGCGGTCTCGCTCATCTCGACCATGAAGGTCGAGCGCCCGCCGGCCAGATCGTCGCTTGAGCCGATCCGGGTGAAGATACGGTCCACGCAGGACAGCTCGACCTCGGCCGCCGGCACAAAGCTGCCAATATGTGCCAGCAGCACTATTAACGCGGTCTGGCGCATGTAGGTCGATTTACCGCCCATGTTCGGGCCAGTAATGATCAGCATGCGGGTGGCATCGTCCAGCGTCAGGTCATTGGCCACGAAGGGCGTCTCCAGCACCTGCTCGACCACCGAGTGGCGGCCCTGCCGGATATCGATACGGCTGTCTTCAACAAAGCGTGGGCGGCTGTAGCCCAGCGTCGCGGCGCGTTCAGCCAGGGTCGCCAATACATCGACTTCAGCCAGGCTGGCGGCAGTCGTCTGCAGTTCGGCCAGGTTCTGGTTGAGACGATCCAGCAGTTCCTCATACAGCTGTTTTTCACGTGCCAGGGCGCGGCTCTTGGCCGATAGCGCCTTATCTTCGAAGGTCTTGAGCTCAGGCGTGATGAAGCGTTCGGCGCCCTTGAGTGTCTGTCGGCGAATATAGTCCGCTGGCGCCTGCTCAGCCTGGCTGCGCGACAACTCGATAAAGTAGCCGTGTACGCGGTTATAGCCCACTTTCAGGCTGCTGAGGCCACTGCGTTCGCGTTCGCGGGTCTCCAGGTCGATCAGGTACTGGCCGGCGTTTTCGCTGATGTTTTGCAGTTCGTCCAGTTCGGCATCAAAGCCTGCTTTGATCACGCCGCCGTCGCGCAGCACCGCGGGCGGATTGTCGATCACCGCGCGGCTGAGTAGTTCGGCCAGTTCGGGATAGGTCTGAATCCGTGCGGCCAGGTTCACCAGGTGCTCGGCTTCAAGATCCTGCATGCAATCCTGCAGCTCCGGCAATGCCAACAGCGCATCACGCAGCCGTGCCAAGTCGCGCGGGCGTGCCGAGCGCAGGGCTACGCGGGCGAGGATGCGCTCGATGTCGCCGATGCCCTTGAGGCGTGGTTGAAGATCGAGATAGTACTGCTGGTCGAGGAGGGTGCTGATGCTGGCCTGACGCGCCTGCAATACCTGCATGTCACGCAGCGGTCGATTCAGCCAGCGGCAGAGCAGCCGGCTACCCATGGCGGTGGCGCTGTGATCCAGCACTTCCAGCAGCGTGTTGTCACGGCCGCCGCCCAGGTTCTGATCGATCTCCAGGTTGCGACGGCTGGCGCCATCGATGATCACGCTGTCCTCAAAGCGTTCTTGAGCAATGCTGCGCAGGTGGGGCAGGGCTGTGCGCTGGGTTTCCTTGGCGTAGCTCAGCAGGGCACCTGCAGCGCCCAGGCCCAGGGACAGCGAGGCGCAACCGAAACCTGCCAGGTCCTTGGTGCCAAACTGCTGGGTGAGCGCCTTGTGCGCACTGTCCTGATCGAACTCCCAGGGAGCCCGGCGGCGCACCGCACGACGGCGCTCGATGGGAGTGTTGCTCTCCCAGTCATCGGGGATCAGCAGCTCGGCTGGCGCCAGGCGCTCCAGTTCGCCCAGCAGCGTTTCCCAGCCGCGCAGCTCCATGGCCACAAAGCGGCCACTGTTGATATCCAGAGTGGCCAGGCCAAAGCCCTTCTCGGCGCCCACCAGGGCGGCCAGCAGGTTGTCGCGACGCTCGTCCAGCAGGGCTTCGTCGCTTACCGTGCCCGGGGTTATGATGCGCGCAACTTGGCGTTCCACCGGACCCTTGCTGGTCGCGGGGTCCCCTATCTGTTCGCAGATCACCACCGACTCACCGAGTTTCACCAGCTTGGCCAGATAGCCTTCGGCGGCGTGGTAGGGGATGCCCGCCATGGGGATAGGCTGGCCGCCTGACTGACCGCGGGCCGTGAGGGTGATGTCCAGCAGGCGTGCGGCCTTCTTGGCATCGTCATAAAACAGCTCGTAGAAGTCGCCCATGCGGTAGAACAGGAGCTGCTCGGGGTGGTCCTGTTTGATGCTGAAATACTGCTGCATCATGGGCGTGTGCTGGCCGGCGGTCTTGTCTTTTTTCATCGGGTTTGTAGCGAGTATCGTCAATGAGGTTGGGCGCAAGCGGGGGTGGATGTCGCGCGCTGTCGAATTGGCAGCAAGGTTATCATGTCGGTCCGCCCGGCTGCAGGTTCTGTAAAGCAATTTCAGGCGAATCGCAGAGTGGCCCGCCCGGGATAAACCAGTCTTGCGGGCGCCAGCAGTCGCACATTGGAAATGGGCGGCCAAATGGCTGAAACCCGTTGCCAATTCCGGGGTCGCAGGGTATTCGCAGCGTGCGTTACCCATGGCATGCTTGATCGTTGGCTTTTTCCGGGAGGTAGTCATGTCGCACTATGATCCGCTGATTGATTCCACGGCGGCCCGCCTGGGCCGCGTCCTCGGCCATCTGCAGGCACGGGTTGCAACGGCGGAGTCCTGTACCGGTGGCGGTATAGCTGAGGCCATTACCCGTGTTGCGGGGAGTTCGGCCTGGTTTGAAACCGGCTTTGTGACCTACGCCAATCGCAGCAAGCAACGTTGGCTTGGTGTTGGTGCGGAGTTGCTCGACTCTCACGGTGCAGTGAGCGAAGAGGTGGTACGCGCCATGGCCAGTGGTGCGCTAGCCGCGGCCGAGGCGCAGTTTGCGGTGGCGGTAAGCGGCGTAGCCGGCCCTGATGGTGGCTCGCCGGAAAAACCCGTGGGGACTGTGTGGTTTGGCTGGGCGCTGGACGATGGCAGTGTGCTTACCGAGCGCAAGCGTTTTCAGGGCGGTCGCCGCGAAGTGCGCGCGCAAACCGTCCTGCATGCACTTGAACGGCTGGTAAATGAGGCAGAAAAAAGGGCTGCGAACCGGTTATCAGTCTGAGCGAAAAAGGGGGTAGGCAACGCCAGACTTCTGTGGAACAATACTGACCAAATATACAGTACTTTCACTTTTCGGGTGTCATAGCCCCGCCAAGCCAAAGAGGATGCACAATGGACGACAACAAGAAAAAGGCGCTTTCCGCTGCTTTGAGTCAGATTGAACGTCAATTTGGCAAAGGCGCGGTTATGCGCATGGGTGATCACGAGCGCCAGGCGATTCCGTCGATTTCCACCGGCTCACTCGGTCTGGATATCGCGTTGGGCCTGGGTGGTCTGCCCAAGGGGCGGATTGTCGAGATTTACGGCCCAGAGTCTTCTGGTAAGACTACGCTGACCCTGTCTGTCATTGCCCAGGCACAGAAGAACGGTGCAACTTGTGCCTTCGTCGATGCCGAACACGCGCTCGATCCCGAGTACGCCGGCAAGTTGGGCGTCAATGTTGATGATCTGCTGGTCTCTCAGCCTGACACTGGCGAACAGGCGCTGGAAATCACCGACATGCTGGTCCGCTCCAATGCAGTTGACGTGATCATCGTCGACTCGGTTGCGGCGTTGGTCCCCAAGGCAGAAATCGAAGGCGAGATGGGCGATCACCACGTTGGCGTGCAGGCACGTCTGATGTCGCAGGCGCTGCGCAAGATTACCGGTAACATCAAGAACGCCAACTGCCTGGTGATCTTCATCAACCAGATTCGTATGAAGATCGGTGTCATGTTCGGTAATCCGGAAACCACCACAGGTGGTAACGCGCTGAAGTTCTATTCTTCTGTACGCCTGGACATTCGCCGCACTGGTGCGGTGAAGGACGGCGATGAAGTGGTTGGCAGCGAAACCCGCGTCAAGGTCGTGAAGAACAAGGTGGCTCCGCCATTCCGTCAGGCTGAGTTCCAGATTCTTTACGGTGCCGGCATTTACCACAATGCCGAGATCGTAGACTTGGGCGTGCAAATCGGCCTGGTCGAGAAATCGGGTGCCTGGTACAGCTACCAGGGCAACAAGATCGGTCAGGGCAAGGCCAATGCGGCCAAGTACATGGAAGAAAACCCTGCGATTGCGGATGAAATTGAAAAGGCCATCCGTGACAAGTTGCTGGCCAAGCCTACTAAGAAGGTAGAAGCCGAGGCCGACGCCGAGCTGGAAGGCTAATACCGTCAGGCCATGTTATCGCGCACGGTTCTGGAAACCCCTGCTGCAATACGCCGCTCAGCGATGGACCTGCTGGCGCGGCGCGAGCACAGTTACCGTGAGTTGTTGCGCAAGCTGCGTCAGCGCGGCGCAACGACTGCAGCAGCCGAGGTTGAGCTTGATCGGCTGGTGGACGATGGCCTGCTTAGTGACGAGCGTTTTTGCGAAGCCTATGTCTATTCGCGCAGTCAGCGGGGCTACGGTCCAGCCCGGTTGCGTGAGGAGTTGCGGCAACGCGGCGTAGCTGAGTTGCTGGTAGAGAAGACCTTGGCTGAAGCGCAATGGGACTGGCAGGCGTTGGCCCGACAGGTGTTCAGTAAGCGCTTTCCCGAGGGCGAAGCGTGTGATGCGGCTGAACGCGCCAAGCAATTGCGCTTTATGCAGTATCGCGGTTTTTCAGGTTTTCAGCTTGATTGACGAAGTCGATCAGACTACGCAAGGTACCCTGATCGCGGCCATTGAAAGCAAACCGCAACCCCGCCAGCGAACTTAGCTCCGGCTCGTCTCCTGCAATGCCCTGTTCTTCCTGAATAAACCCGTCCTGTCTGCAAAGGCTGCCGAATGTCGACGGCAATTGCGCCAGCGCTTCGCTAGTAAGTGGCTGGTTCAAGCGCAGTAGATAGTCCTTGCCCAGCCAGCGTGCCGAGTGAAAGTTGCGGTAAAAGCCCAGAACCTCCTGCATAGCCGCAGCCGGACTCTTGACCAGCGTCAGCAGGTTGAAGTCATTTGCCTGTATGTAGCCTGCGCTGTGCAACTGTTCGCGAAAGAAGCTGAGCAGGCTGTCCCAGTAACGGCCGTTGGGCTCGTCGAGCAGAATTATCGGTACCAGCGGGCTTTTGCCGGTTTGCACCAGCGTCAGCACTTCGAGGGTTTCGTCCAGGGTGCCGAATCCACCGGGGCAAAGAATCAGCGCGTCTGCTTCCTTGACGAAGAACAGTTTGCGCAGAAAGAAGAATTTGAACGCCAGTTCGTGTTCTGTGCCCCTGACGATGGTGTTGGCGCGTTGCTCGAAAGGCAGAGTGATATTGAAGCCAAGGCTATTGTCGACCCCTGCACCTTCATGGGCTGCTGCCATGATGCCGCCACCCCCGCCCGTAATGGTCATGTAGTCATGCTGACTCAGGGTCTGGCCCATGTCTTTGGCCAGTTGGTAAAGCGCGTGAGTGGGGGCGGTGCGGGCAGAGCCGAACACGGTGACCTTGCGGCGGCGCTTGAACAGGGCCAGTCGGGCAAAGCTGCGTTCCAGCTCACGGATGGTCTGCAGCAGTATCTTTGCATCCCAGCGGTTGCGGTCCGCCTGGGCCATGCGGATCACTTCAAGCAACATATCGCGGTACAGTTGCGCGTTTTCACTACTGCCGGCGCAAAGGGCAACCAACTCTTCGATTTTTTCCGGCAGTTGGCTGCTGCCGGTTTGCCAGTGGCGGGCAAGGTAATCGACGGGTTCCTGATCGTCGCTCATGTCCAACCTCCGGTCGAGCCAGTGGCGCGGCGTTTACCGCTACAGCGTTTGGCAATGTTCGGCGATAAAGCTCTGGGTCAGTACCGGCTGATCACTGTCCTTGATCATGAAATGGTAGGTCAGGGTTGCGCCCATATCGAGCAGCCGACGAAAGCGCAGGTCGGTGCACACACTGGCTTGCAGTTGGGTACGAATCAGCAGTGGATCTTCCTGCATGCGCTCGGCATAGGCCGCTTCGACTGATAGTCGATTGATCAGCTCGTCACCATGGGCCTCAAAGCCCATGTCGGTGATGTTGTCGTTGATGGTGCGGGGGGTGCCTTCGCTGCTTTCCTCGGCAACTTGCTTCAGAGTCTCTTCGAGACGGATGTCACGCAGGGACGCAGCTTGCGAGGGGGCAGTCAAAAAGACGGCGAGCAGCAGGGGTAACCAACGCATGTAATTTCTCCAGTTCAGATGACAATATGACATGACTCACCGCTTCTGACCGCGCGGGTAGACTCTGGTTCGGCATCCGCTGAATAACTTGTACTGAATCGCTGCACATCCACGGTTAGAATGGCGCCGGCAAACAGGCGAGCCGACACGCCTCTGGAGAATACCAAGCAATGACAGCGAAGCAAGACAACGCAGTGCAGCGTTTACGTGAGGACGCCATCGCGCGCTCCACGCGGCCCTTTCTGGCGCGCGGTGCGCGGGTCAAACGGTGTGCTTCCTGTCAGCTGGCCTTGGCGGTCTGCATTTGTGCGCAACGCCCGCAGCTCGACGCCAGCGTTACCTTTTGCCTGTTGATGCACTCGCTGGAGCCGCTCAAGCCGACCAATACCGGGCGGCTGATTGCCGAGTGCCTAGATGATACCCAGGCGTTCGTGTGGGCCAGAACCGAGGTTGATCCGCAGTTGCTTGCACTGCTGGCCGACCCTGAGAATCAGCCGTATGTTGTGTTCCCGGGCGAGTATGCGCTGCCAGGGCAAAGGGTGTTTCAGACGATTGAAGCAGTGCCGGGTCGTCGGCCGCTGTTGATCATTCTGGATGCGACCTGGACTCAGGCGCGCAAGATGTTTCGCAAAAGCCCCTATCTGGCCAGCTTGCCCGTGTTGAGCATGCAGACAGAGCAACTGTCACGCTATCGGCTGCGGCGCTCCTCACGGGATGATCACCTGTGCACGGTCGAGGTAGCTATTGCTGCTCTGGCGCTGGCCGGAGATGAGTCGGCTGCTCTGCAACTCAACCACTACTTCGAGACTTTCAGCGACGCTTATCTGAGCGCGATTCGCCTCAGGCCCGAGCAGCGCCAGCAGCCTGATTAGTGGTTCAGTGGTGGCCCGCCGGCTCCTGTTGCACCGGCGCCGGCTGTTTGCGCCGCTCCAGATAGATGGGCACCAGTTGGGCGATTAGCATACCGCCAAGCATCAGTGCGCAGCCGAGCAAGCCTCTTGGACTAAGGGTTTCACCCAGGATAAGCCAGCCGGCCAGGGCTGCGAATACCGCTTCCAGACTAAGAATGATCGCGGCGTGCGAGGTGATCGCGTCTTTTTGGGCAACCACCTGCAGGGTAAAGGCAACGCCCACTGCCAGCACGCCGCCATACAGGATCGCCGGCAGCGCCTGCTGAATCATCGGCCACTGGATTGGCTCAAACACCAGCGCCAGGGTCAGGCTCACCACAGCGCAAACCATGAACTGAATGAAAGACACCAGAATCGGGTCGTAACGACTGGCCAGCGCCCCCACCATTAGCACATGCACCGCCCAGCAGGCGGCGCCAATCAGTTGCAACCAGTCACCTGAGGCGACGGTAAAGCCCGGACCTACGCTCAGCAGCACCATGCCGACGACCGCCAGCAAGGCGCCTGCCCAGGTGCCCTTGTGGGTGCGCATGCCAATAAACAGGCCGAACACGGGCACCAGAATCACATAGAGCCCGGTGATGAAGCCCGAGTTGGTGACGGTAGTGAACATCAGCCCTATCTGCTGCAGGTTGATACCCAGAGTCAGGGCGCCGCCCAGTGCAAGACTGCCGAGCAGCATGGGTTTGCTCAGGCGTGAGGGCGCGTTCGCCGAGGCGGGTTTACGCAGCAACCAGATCAGCGGCATGACCGCCAACGCCCCTACCATGAAGCGCAAACCGGTATAAAGAAAAGGGCCTATGTGGTCCATACCCAGGCGCTGAGCCACGAAGGTACTGCCCCAGATCATGGCAGTTAGAAGCATCAGCGCGTCGGCGCGGTAGTGACGGAAATTCATGGAGGCGGCTCGGCAGGAAAAACCACCATTATCCTGTTTCGGTGAAGTGGAAAGCCAGATACAGTTGAGCGCGCTTACTGTGCTGCAGTTAGGCCAAAGCAGCATTGACTGAAACAGCGCCGGCTGGCAGTCTCAGCCTGATACAAAATCATAAGAATAACGATGCCTTGGGACAAAACCGCATGGGTCTTAGCTACGACATCCTGATTGCTGACGATCATCCGTTGTTTCGCAGCGCCCTTCGTCAGGCGCTGTTTGCCGGGCTGGGCGATGCCATCAGTTTGCATGAAGTCGGTAGTATCGCCGACCTGCAGACACAGCTGGCCGAGCGGGCCGACTGGGATCTGGTTCTGCTCGACCTCAATATGCCTGGCGCCTATGGCTTCTCCGGTCTGGCGCAATTGCGCGGCCAGTACCCGCAGATTCCCGTCATCATGATCTCGGCTCAGGAAGAAGCCTCGGTGGTGCGCCGTTCCAAGGATTTTGGTGCCAGTGGGTTTATCCCCAAATCCGCCACCCTGGAAAATATCCAGGCTTCGGTGCAGGCCGTGCTGGAGGGGGGCGTTTGCTGGCCCCCCGGCATCGACAATCCCACCGGTATGACGCCAGAGCAGCAAAACATCAGCGCCCGCGTTGCCAGCCTCACGCCGCAGCAGTTTCGTGTACTGACTATGGTCTGCGATGGCCTGCTCAACAAGCAGATCGCCTATGAACTGGACGTGTCCGAAGCCACGATCAAGGCGCACGTTACCGCCATCTTCCGCAAACTCGAGGTGCGCACCCGCACCCAAGCGGCCCTGGCCCTGCAGCAGATGGAGTTGAGCAGGACCGCCTGAAGGGTCGCGGCCTCCGCCAGGGCCTCTACGACTGAAGTCTGATCGTTGGGTGCTGGGCAAAGGCGCAACGCGCTGCCAGACTGGAGCGCAGATACAGAACGAGATGAAAACCCCGCAATGATCCTCTCCGGCGGCCTGGTCGCCCTGATCTTTCTGCTCTATATGGCGCTGCTATTCGTCATCGCCTTCTGGGGCGACCGGCGCCGTACCGAGCTTAACCCACGCCTGCGTGTGTGGGTGTACAGCCTGTCATTGGCCGTTTGGTGTACCAGCTGGACCTTCTTTGGCGCCGTGGGTATGGCGGCGGATCAGCTGTGGGGCTTTCTGCCGATTTATCTTGGCCCGGTGTTGCTGTTCCTATTTGGCTGGCGTCTTTATGCACGCATGATCGCCATCAGCAAGCAAGAAAACATCACCTCTATTGCCGATTTCATTGCCTCGCGCTATGGCAAGTCACAGAGTCTGGGGGTTGTGGTCTCGCTGCTCTGTCTGGTCAGTGTCTTGCCCTACATTGCGCTGCAGCTCAAGGGCATCGTGCTTGGCTACAATCTGCTCAGCGCTGCGCCGCTGGTAGGCGGTGTACCCACCGACGCGGTAGGCGCGGAAGACACGGCCTTGATCGTCACCTTGGTGCTAGCGCTGTTTACCGTGCTGTTTGGCACTCGCAGCCTGGATGTAACCGAGCATCACCGCGGCATGATGCTGGCCATTGCCTTCGAGTCGATCGTTAAACTGCTGGCCTTTCTGGCGGTGGGCGTATTCGTCACCTTCGGTCTGTTTGGTGGCGCCGCCGAGCTGTTCAGCAATGCGCGTGATAATGCGGCGCTGGCGAGCTATTGGCAGCGTGACACGCCGGTGCTCAGCCTGTTGTTCCAGACCTTTATTGCCATGCTGGCGTTCATCTGTCTGCCGCGCCAGTTTCAGGTTGCGGTGGTCGAAAACAGCGAGCCAGGCGATCTGCGCCTGGCTCGTTGGGTATTCCCCGTTTACGTGATTCTCGCTGCGCTTTTTGTGATTCCTATCAGCTTGGCAGGGCAAATGACACTGGGCTCCGGCCTGTCTGCCGACTCCTACGTTATCAGCCTGCCGCTGCTGCAAGGACACCCTGAACTGGCCATGCTGGCTTTCTTGGGCGGTGCCTCCGCCGCCTCTGGCATGGTGATTGTGGCCGCCATCGCACTCAGCACCATGGTCTCCAATGACGTGGTGCTGCCGGTGCTGCTGCGCAGTAAGACTCGGCCTGAGCACTCTTACGAGCAATTCCGTGGCTGGCTGCTGAATGTGCGTCGCACCAGCATTCTGATCATCCTCTTGCTCGCCTACGTGGTCTACCGCCTGATAGGGTCTGACACCAGTCTGGCGAGCATCGGCCAAGTCGCTTTTGCGGCCATAGCGCAGCTGGCGCCGGCGATGTTCGGTGCGCTGTTCTGGAAGCAGGCTAATCGCACTGGCGTGCTGGCCGGACTGATGGTTGGCATCAGCTTATGGTTGTATCTGCTGGTGCTGCCGCTGGTGGGTGCGGGTCTGCATTGGCAGGTGGGCGGCTGGCCTCTGGTGGAGGGCATGCGGGCGGCCGCCGGCCGGTGGGATCTGGATGTGATCACGCTGGGCAGTCTGTTATCGCTGGCCTGCAACTTTGCCGTGTTCGTCGGCGGTTCACTGTTCAGCCGTACCCGAGTGCTGGAACACTGGCAGGCCAGCCGCTTTGTCAGTCAGGATGCCGAGCCGTGGAGCGACAGCCCCAGCCGCGTGCTGCTGCGCGTACGCCTGGAGGATTTGCTGGAGTTGGCCGCACGCTTTGTTGGTAGCGAGCGCGCTGAAGCCAGTTTTGATGCCTACGCCCGCAGCCAGGGTAGCAATTTTTCCGGCAGCCAGACCGCAGACTCCGGCTGGATTACGCTCACCGAGCGCATGCTGGCGGGTGTACTGGGCGCCTCGTCGGCGCGCATTGTGGTCAAGGCCGCAATTGAAGGCCGCGACATGCAGTTTGATGATGTGGTGCGCATCGTTGATGAAGCCTCCGAGGTGCTGCAGTTCAACCGTGGCCTGCTGCAGGGCGCCATCGAGAATATTACCCAAGGCATCAGTGTGGTCGACAAATCGTTGCGGCTGGTGGCCTGGAACTTCCGCTATCTGGAAATGTTCGAGTACCCCGAAGGGCTGATTACCATTGGCCGACCGATTGCCGACATCATTCTCTACAACGCCCAGCGCGGACTCTGCGGGCCGGGCGACCCGCAGGCCCATGTCGACAAACGCATAGCCTGGATGCAACAGGGCACCGCGCACCGTTCCGAACGCATGTTCCCTAACGGCAGCGTGATCGAGATCATCGGCAACCCTATGCCCAGCGGTGGCTTTGTCATGAGTTTCACGGATATTTCGGATTTCCGACACGCCGAGAAAGCGCTGCAGGAGGCCAACGAGCGCTTGGAGCAGCGTGTGGCTGAGCGTACTCAAGAGCTGTCGACGCTCAACCAGGCGCTGCTTCAGGCCAAGGCCCAGACCGAGCGCACCAGCCAGTCGAAAAGTCGCTTTCTCACTGCGGTGAGTCATGATCTGATGCAGCCGCTGAACGCGGCGCGGCTATTTTCTGCCTCGCTGTCGCATCAGCCAGGTCTACCTGGCGAGGCGCCGGAGCTGGTGCGGCACCTGGACAGCGCGTTGAGCTCGGCGGAGGAGCTGATTACTGACCTGCTGGACATTTCGCGCCTGGAGGCCGGGCGGGTGAGCCCGGAGCTCAGCGACTTTGCCTTGAGCGCTTTGATCGAGCCCTTGCGCATCGAGTTCACGGCGCTGGCGGCAGAGCAGGGCGTGGACTTGCGCGTACACCCTAGCCACCTGCGGGTACGTTCTGACATTCGTCTATTGCGCCGCGTGCTGCAGAACTTTCTGACCAACGCCTTCCGCTATGCCGGCTCGGCCCGTGTGGTGCTTGGCGTACGCCTTCAACGCAACACGGTGCGCCTGGAAGTTTGGGATCAGGGCCCGGGTATCGCGCAGGACAAGTTGCAGGTAATTTTCGAGGAATTTCAACGCTTGGACAGCCACCGCACCCAGGCCGAGAAAGGCCTGGGGTTGGGGTTGGCAATCGCCGATGGCTTGTGCCGTGTCCTCGGCCACCCGCTCAATGTGCGCTCCTGGCCGGGCCGTGGCAGCGTGTTCAGCGTCACTGTGCCCATCGCCCAGCAAAGCCGTTTGCCTAGGGTGGCTGATAGCCCCGGCGAAATGCAGCCCCAGCTGCAGGGTGCGCCGGTGCTCTGCATTGATAACGAGAGTACCATTCTGGCCGGCATGCAGAGCCTGCTGGGGCGCTGGCAATGCCGCGTGGCCGTGGCGCGCAACCGTGAAGAGGTGCGTACTGTGCTGGCGGACGGTTTCGTGCCGCAGTTGATTCTGGTGGACTACCATCTTGATGCCGGCGATACCGGTACCCAGGTCATGGTCTGGTTGCGTGAGCAGCTGGGCGTCGACCTGCCGGGCGTGGTAATCAGTGCCGACGGGCGCCAGGAGCTGATCAACCAGATCGAACTGGCCGGGTTGGACTACCTGCCCAAACCCGTCAAGCCCGCTGCGTTGCGCGCGTTGATCAGCCGGCATATCGCCTTGGCCTGATACCCGCAGCGGCAACTGTTGCAGCCTAACTGTATCTTGTGAGTACGGCTGGCGCGCGCTAGCGTGCGCGGTTGGATTCTGGCCGCGTGGCGGCCTGCACAACGGACTATCTGCTATGTCGGCGCACTTGAAAGCCTTCGCCTGCGGCGCCCGCGATACCCTGCCCATGCTGCTGGGTGCGCTGCCGTTCGGCATTATCTTCGGTACTCTTGCGATTGCCTCCGGGCTGTCAATGAGCGCCACCCTGCTGATGTCGGCGCTGGTATTTGCCGGTTCAGCGCAATTTATTGCGGTCAGCTTGGTAGCGTCCGGCGCCGGGCTCGCGGTGTTGCTGGCGACTACCTTGATCCTCAATCTACGTCACATGCTCTACAGCGCCAGCCTGCTGCCCTATGTGCGGCACCTGCCACAGCGCTGGAAAGTGCCGCTGGCCTTTTGGCTGACAGACGAAACCTTCGCGGTGGTGCACCGGCATTACCTCGATCAGAGCGCCCCTGAGGAGCTCAAGCACTGGTATTTCCTCGGTTCTTCGCTAGCGATGTACAGCAACTGGTTTGTCTGCACCTTGATTGGTGCGCTGCTGGGCAGCTCCTTGCCTGGTATGGCCGGCTGGGGGCTCGACTTCGCTATGGTGGCAACCTTTATCGGCATTGTCGTGCCCTTGTTGCGTACCCGGCCGATGTTGCTGGCGGCGGTGGTTGCCGCAGTAGTGGCGGTAGGGGCCAACGGTCTGCCATACAAGCTGGGACTGATGCTCGCGGCGTTGGCGGGTGTGCTCGTGGGCGTGTGGGCGGAGCGCTGGAGTGCGGATGCCAACAGGCTGGCAGGAGGTGCGGATGAATCCGTTTGAGATCGCCCTGATAGCCGGCATGGCGCTGATTACGTTCGGCATTCGTTATCTGCTGTTCGCCGCCGGGCATCGGATACGGTTCAACCCGCTGGTGAGTCGCGCGCTGACCTATGTGCCGGTGGCGGTGCTGACCGCCATTATCGCGCCGGCCATGCTGCTACCAAATGATGGCGGTTTGCAGCTGAGCTGGCATAACAGCTATCTGGTCGGTGGGGTGGCGGCCATTTTGATCGCCGCCTTTAGCCGTAATCTGTTGGCAACGATTTTTGGCGGCATGCTGGTGTTCTTTCTCTGGCGCTGGCTGCTGGGTTAACGGCAGCCACGGCTCACCAGAGTGATACGCGCTTGGTCTTGACCGCCACGATCAACAGGCTGAGCGCCGCTACCGAAATGATGCTGGTGAAGCCGATCACGGTAGAGGCAAAGCCGATCAGGTCGCTGACAAAACCGACGCCCAGCACCACGGTCGCCATGGTCAGATAGGCCATCAGATAGAACGCCGAGATGATGCCGCCGCGGGTGTCCGGCGGCGCCACGTTACTGATCGAGGCGATCGCCACCACGCCGGTTGCTCCGGCACCACTGGCGGTGGCCATGGTGGCCAGCGCAAACATCCAGGGTGAGCTGGTGATCACGGCGGCTGCCATTACACCCAGCCCGATGATCAGCGTCATCGGGCCGACAATCAGCAACCGGTTCACCGGTTGGCGTTGGCAGGCAAACTGGCTGAACCCTGCCATCAATTGCCAGGCCGCGGCAAACAGACCGGCGGTGGCGCGATCACTGATGCCGATCAGCTTGGTTGCCAACGAGGGCCCCAGCGAGGCATACAAGCTACCGGTAGACCAGGCCAGGCAAATGGCGGCGGCAGCAAAGGCAAAGGCGCCCAGCAGTTCGCGCGGTACCTTTACCGGTGTTGGCCGCCAGGCGCGCCAGCGAAACTCCGGGTGGCGTTGGCCAATGTGCGACGGCCAGGGCGCGGTCAACAGCAATATTATGGTCGCCAGCGTCAGCGCAATCACTACCAGAAACGGCCAGCTCAGCGCGCTGCTGGCGCCCCATTTGAGCGCCAGTGAACTCACCGTTGGCCCGGCAAAGGCGCCGAGGGTGAAAAATAGCGCGGAGAGCGTGGCAGCGCGCGTCCAGTTTTCGTTGGGTTCCAACTCCACCAGTGCCGCAGAGGAGGCGCCGGTAACAATGCCGGTGCCGATGCCGGTCAGCACGCGTGCTATGCCGAGGGCGTAAATATCGGTGGCCAGATAAAACATCACCGCACCGGCCATGATGAACAGCAGGCCGGGAATCATCATCTGCCGACGGCCCAGCTTGTCGGACAGTGCGCCCAGGGTAAGCAGGGTGCTGACCACGCCCAGCACATAAATAGAGAAAACCGCTGTCAGCGCCGTTGAGGAAAAGCCCCACTGCGCCTGCCATACCGCATACAGCGGAGTGGGCAGGTTAGAGGCAAAAATGGTGGTGAAGATAGCCATCAGCGCCGCCGACATCGCTAGCCCGCGACTATCTTTGGTCCCTGTGGTCTGTCCTGCGCCCGCCATGATGTACCCTCGCTGAGATAAAAGAGCGGCATTATCGCAAAGAACCGGCCCCAAAGCGCGATGGTTGTAGCATCACGGTTGTTGATGGGGCGGACGTGACAATGGCGCCGCCAGGTCGCTCAGGGATATAGCATAGTGAGTGTCCAGCGCGCGTGCACCCAAGGCCCGCAGGCTGGACAGGTCGGCGGGTGGCGTCGGCCAGAGTTGGGTATGCTCGATCACCCGGGGTTTTGCGCTGCCGGGCGCTTGTTCCGCCAGTGCGAAGCGGAAGGGGTGATAACCGGTCATGCCGAGTCGCAGGTCGGTGGCCACCCACTGCTGGTCGATCAGATCAAAACGCAGGCGGTCACCGGTAAACCAGCGCAGGCGCTCGTATTGGGTCGAGCCGGCCAAGACCGCATCAGCGGCACTGGCCTGCCGCGGCAGCGCGACCAGCTGCGGCGGGCCGCTATCGAGCCAACTGACCAGGCCTTCGTAATACTGGTCACCGTCGATGGCCACCACCCGCCACAGCAGCGTATTGAAGGGGGTAGGGGAGCTGAAGGTGCTTTGCGCCTCAATACCCCGCTCTTGCAGGGCCTGCTGCAGCTGCGATTCGGCCATCCATTTGCCGCCCAGGCTGCTGGCCAGATACACACTGCTGAGTGCCAGGCCGGTATACTGCCAGCGTAAGCCGCTGCGTCGCAGGCCTAGGCACAGGCCCACCAGCATCGCCGCCAGTAGTGGCAGTGTGTACAGCGGATCGATGATAAAAATGCTGGAGATGGCCACCGGCGGCGTATCCAGAGGCCAGAGCAATTGGGTTCCGTAACTGGTGAAGCTGTCGAGCAGCGGATGAGTGCAAAGTACCAGTAGCAAGGTCAGCCATAATCGTCGACCGCTGTAGGCGGCTGGTGGACCGAACCTGCGGATGAGTAACGCCATGGCCGTCGCCAGCGCTGCCAGCACAAACAAGGAATGGCTGAAACCGCGGTGATAGGTCATGTCGGCTACGGCGTCGCCATAGTCCAGCAACACGTCCATATCCGGCAGGGTCGCCAGCAGGCCGCCGTAGACGAGAGCCTTGCGGCCCTGCCAACGGCCGAGCATGGCACCCTGAATCGAGGCGCCGAGTACGATCTGGGTGACTGAGTCCAAAACAGCTTCTCCGCGGATGGCAGTCAACAGCCTAATGCAAAAACGCCGTGCAGAGCACGGCGCAATCGATTCGCGGTATTACAGCGGCGGGCTCAGCTCAGCGCGTGCTGCTTGTCCAGCTCGATGGAGCTATCCAGCAACTCCAGCAGCGCCTTGCGCGTCTTCAGTTTGGTATTGCGGTGCGCGGTCATGTTCAGCCCGGCCAGTTGCTTGGCCATCGCCATGGCAGCGGCTTCCAGCTCTTCGGCCGGTACCACCTTGTCGAGGAAGCCCGCATCCACAGCATCGGCTGGATCAAACATCTCGGCGTTGATTACCGAGCGGTTGAAGGCGCTGGGCGTGAGCCGCGCACGGGCCAGTTCAATGCCCACATGGTGCATGGTCATGCCAATCTGTACCTCATTCAGACCAATCTTGAACGGGCCTTCAACACCCAGACGATAGTCAGACGACAGCAGCAGGAAGGCGCCCTTGGCCACCGCATGGCCGGTGCACACCGTGATGATCGGGAACGGGTGCGACAGCATCCGTCGCGCCAGGGTAGAACCGGAGGCCACCAGCGCCTTGGCTGCATCCGCGCTGGAGGTCATTACCTTCAAGTCATAGCCGCCGGACAGAATGCCCGGCTTGCCGCTCAGCACCACCACGGCGCGATCTTTCTCGGCTTGATCCAGCGCCGCGTTCAACGCCACCACCATGTCTGGCGACACGGCATTGACCTTGCCATTGTCCATGCTCAAGTGGGCGATGCCGTCGGCAAAACGATAGGAAACCAGGTCACTCATGAGGCAGTCCTCTATATCAAAGTCAGGCGGCAGCGCCGGCCGGGGGAAACCCGCAGTTTATCAACTTAATGCTGACTGACGAGTCTTGCATTCAGAACTCAAGCAGCATGGCACAAAGCCGAAAAAGCGTTTGCCAAACTCCGGCTTGTTCTGTAAATTAGCGCGCCTTGGTAGCCGGGTCACGCCCAGCCGCCAAGCCGCATAGCGGTTCCGGAGAGGTGTCCGAGTGGCTGAAGGAGCACGCCTGGAAAGTGTGTATACGTTAATCCGTATCGAGGGTTCGAATCCCTCTCTCTCCGCCAGACAAAGAAAAGGGCCCCAGCGAAAGCTGGGGCCTTTTTCTTTGTCCAGGGGAAAGGCGGACGAGAACCCTCACGGTTCGACGAGCCTGCGCAGCAGGCGAAGAACGTCGGCATTCATGCCGACGGCCGGTGTGCCGGCCCAGCCCGAAGGGGTGAGGCGCTACGCGCCGGATAATCCCTCTCGGGCTCTCAGTATGCACAGCGCCTCCTCTAACCTGTGCCTATTAATATGCGTGACAACCGCATCGTACTTACATACCCGCCCCAAACTCCGTAGCAGCCAAAGCCATTCAGTTGTATGGTGCAACAATACAAAACCGCAGATAGCCAACATGAACTTCCAAGCCATCCTCAAGCTGTTGCGCAATACTGTACCCAGCCTATCCGCCGTCTACCTGTTCGGTAGCCAGGCTAGCGGGCAAGCCGGCCCGGAAAGCGATCTGGACCTGGCGATTCTTGCTGACACGCCGCCAGATGCGGTTGGGCTTTGGACGCTGGCAGGCCAGCTTGCCGATATCGCCGGTTGTCATGTAGACCTGCTCGACCTGCGCGCGGCATCCACTGTCATGCAATACAGAATAGTGACCACAGGTGAGCGCTTGTGGGAGCGCGATAGCGGTGCTGCTCTCTACGAAAGCTTTATATTGAGCGAGAAAACTGACCTGGATGAAGCACGCGCTGGCGTGCTTGAAGACGTTAGCCGCACAGGGACCGTTTATGGCCGATGATGTACTGATCAACAAAGCCGCCACCATCGAGCGTTGCGTCGCACGCGCGCGTGAAGAATACGAGAAAGGCCCAGACAGCTTTATTGAAGATCACACTCGACAGGACGCCGCCATCCTGAATATCCAGCGTGCCTGCGAAGCTGCCCTGGATATGGGGCAGCATTTGATTCGCCGCGAAGGATTGGGGGTGCCGCAAAGCTCGCGTGATGTGTTTGCGCTGTTGGGTAAAGCTCGCTGGATTGATACACAGTTGATAACGCCGCTGCAAAACATGGTCGGCTTCCGCAATATTGCCGTACACGACTACCAGACGCTGCAACTACCGATTGTTGTGTCGGTGATTACGCGGCACTTGAGCGATTTTACCGAATACAGCCAGCAGCTACTGTTGAAAGATGCCAGGGATGATCGCTCCGTTTGAACGCCCTCCATGTTGGTCCCATTAAGATGTTGTACATTTTTGGTCGAAGGGCTGATGATCTGAGCCCTAAATTCCCAATTTTTTGCGCGGTTTTTTGAGTTGCTTCGGCAAGCGCTATCTGTGGGCTAGGCCGTTTATCCGAGTGGTAGAATTCGATTTGATATCGGTTGATAGATGGCTCACATCACTCAGTATCATTTTCCCGTGATAGGCTGTGATCAGCCGTTAAGAAACAATGCACGGCTTCGTTTGGTCCGCTACGCTCAAGTCAGTTGCTGGGGTACTAAAAAGAAACGTGCATAGGGATGATGCGCCGTCATGGATGATTTTTCTCCGTCTGATCTGAAGACTATCCTGCATTCCAAACGCGCCAATATTTATTACCTGCAGCATTGTCGCGTGCTGGTAAAAGGCGGCCGTGTCGAGTACGTGACTGACGAGGGTAAGCAGTCGCTGTACTGGAATATTCCAATTGCCAACACCACAACGGTGCTGCTCGGTACAGGCACCTCTATCACTCAGGCGGCGATGCGTGAGCTGGCCAAAGCGGGCGTGTTGGTCGGGTTCTGCGGGGGCGGCGGCACTCCTTTGTTCAGCGCCAACGAGGTAGACGTGGAGGTGGCCTGGCTCTCGCCACAGAGTGAATATCGGCCTACCAGTACCTGCAGGCCTGGGTGCGGTTCTGGTTTGACGATGCGCAGCGCCTGGCAGCAGCCAAGTTCTTTCAACAGCTGCGGTTGCAGCGCATTGAGCGAACCTGGTTGAACAATAGAGCTTTTGAAGAGGCCGGCTTCAAGGTGCCTGCCGAACGGCTCAAACATCTGCTCAAGGAAGCTGCTGCCCGCAACGAGGAGGCCGGTGATAACACCATGCTGTTGACCGAAGAGGCGCGACTGACGAAAGCACTGTTCAAGCTGGCGGTAGATACGACAGGTTATGGCGACTTCACTCGTGCCAAGCGTGGCTCGGGTGGCGACCCCGCTAACCGTTTTCTCGATCACGGCAATTATCTGGCCTATGGCTTGGCTGCTACCGCAACGTGGGTGCTGGGTGTGCCCCATGGTTTGTCAGTGCTGCACGGCAAGACGCGTCGTGGCGGACTGGTGTTTGATGTGGCCGATCTAGTGAAGGATGCGAGCATTCTTCCACAGGCATTTATCTCCGCCATGCGGGGTGATGACGAGCAGGAGTTTCGTCAAGCCTGCATCGAGAGTCTGACCCGCAGTGAATCCCTCGATTTTATGATCGACTCGATCAAGGCGGTCGCGGACGCCTTGGGAGTAGCCGGCCAATGAATGTGTTGCTGGTTTCCCAGTGCAGCAAGCGCGCCTTGACCGAGACGCGCCGTATTCTGGATCAGTTTGCTGAGCGCCGGGGCGAGCGCACTTGGCAGACGCCCATCACTCTGGCGGGTTTGCAGACGCTGCATAAGCTACTGCGCAAAACCGCGCGCAAGAACACGGCGGTTGCCTGCCACTGGATTCGCGGCAAGGACCATAGCGAGCTGCTTTGGATTGTAGGCGACGCTCGGCAGTTCAACAGCCATGGCGCTACGCCAACCAATATGACCCATCGCGACGTGTTGCGCGCCGCTGATGAAGACGATTGGCACAGCGCAGAAGATATTCGTTTGCTGGTCTGCATCGCCGCGTTATTCCACGACTTTGGCAAGGCAGTGCTGGCGTTTCAGAACAAGTTGCGTAACAACCTGGCGATTGCCGACCCCTACCGCCATGAGTGGATATCCCTGCGTTTATTTGAGGCCTTTGTTGCTGGACAGAGCGACGATGAGTGGCTACAGCGGCTTGCTGTTGTCGATGGCAAGGCAACCAAGGCCTGCCTCAAACTGCTGAAGTGTGACGGATTGGAGGTGCATCGCGGCCCTTTCGCCGGTTTACCGCCACTCGCCAAAGCCATCGGTTGGTTGATTGTCAGCCACCACCGTATGCCTGCTTCAGGGGACCCGTTCAACTACAACCACATCAAGGTCTTGCCTGATGCCATCGCCAAGAGCTGGTGCGGTGAGCGGACCGGCGTAAGCACCGCAGACTTAAAAAAATGCTGGAATCTCAAGGCCGGCCTGCCGTTCGACAGTCGCCACTGGTGCGACCATGCGCGCAAGTTGGCCGGCCAGATGCTGAGACGCGCCGGGTTGCTGGGCGTCGATTGGTGTGGCAACGCCTATGCTATGCACTGCGCGAGGCTGACCTTGATGCTGGCCGATCATTACTATTCGGGCCAGCCCAGTCATGCGCGCTACGGTGATGCGGACTTTGCCCTTTATGCCAACACGGACCGGCAAACGCATGCGCTCAAACAGCGGCTGGACGAGCACCTGATTGGGGTGGAAGTGAATGCCAGCCGCATTCTGCGTAGCCTGCCGCAGCTGACCGAAAGCCTGCCCAGCATTGCGCGCCACAAGGGGTTTCGCCAACGCAGTGCCGATAGGCGCTTCGCTTGGCAAGACAAAGCCTTTGACCTGGCAGAGGGGCTGCAGCGCAAAAGTGCGGAGCAGGGTTTTTTCGGCGTCAACATGGCGTCCACGGGCTGCGGCAAGACGCTGGCGAACGGGCGCATTATGTATGCGCTTGCCAATCCCGTACGGGGTGCCCGTTTCAGTATCGCGCTGGGACTACGCACTTTGACATTGCAGACCGGGCAGGCCTATCGGGAACGCTTAGGGCTGGGCGATCAGGACCTGGCTGTCATGGTGGGTGGCGCGGCGGTGCGTGAGCTGTACGAACACAAGCTTAGAAATGGCTCTGAATCGGCCGCACCGCTGCTGCCTGAGTGGCAGCATGTGCACTTTGAAGGCAGTTTAGTGGATGGGCCCCTAAGTCGCTGGTTGGCGGAAAGCCCGGCAACCCAGCGGCTGCTGCACGCCCCTGTGCTGGCCTGCACTATTGACCACCTGATGCCAGCGACTGAAGGCGTACGTGGCGGGCGGCAGATCGCGCCGATGTTGCGGCTAATGACGTCTGATCTGGTGTTGGATGAGCCAGATGATTTTGGGTTGGAAGACCTTCCGGCGCTGACGCGGCTGGTAAATTGGGCCGGCATGCTCGGCAGCAGGGTGTTGCTCTCGTCAGCCACGTTGCCACCGGCCCTGATTCAAGGGTTGTTTGATGCTTATCTGGCTGGCAGACGGCACTTTCAGGACAATCGCGGACAGCCCGGCCGGCCGCTCTCCGTGTGCTGCGCCTGGTTTGATGAGTTTGCCCCGATGGCCGGTGAGCATCCCGACGCGGCTAGCTTTTTATCGCAGCATCAGGACTTTGTAGCCCAGCGTCTGCGCAAGCTGGAGGGTAAACAGACCGACGATGACCGTCGTAAGGCACTTATCACGCCGCTCCATATTCATCAGGGGTTGCCGGAAGCGGAGCTTTATAGTGCCTTTGCCTCCCATCTGCGTCAGCAGGTTAGCGAGCTGCACAGGGCGCATGCTCTGACTGATCCGCTGAGCGGCAAGCGGCTAAGTATCGGCCTGATACGCATGGCCAATATTCAGCCGCTGGTTAGCGTCGCGCAGGCAATCTGCGCTCTGCCGTCAGTGGCGGACAGCCGCCTGCATCTATGCGTCTACCACTCACAACACCCGCTGCTGATCCGCTCGGCCATCGAAGGGCAGTTGGACGCGATGCTGGCCCGGCATAGCCCGGATACCTGGTGGCAATCCGAGCCGGTCAGGTCGCTGCTGGATGGGCACACCGAGGGCAATCAGGTGCTGGTGGTCTTGGCGACGCCTGTTGCTGAGGTGGGTCGGGATCATGATTATGACTGGGGCATCGTCGAGCCATCTTCCATGCGTTCAATCATTCAGCTGGCCGGGCGTATACGCCGCCATCGTCCTGGCACCGTCGCCTCGCCGAACCTTCATCTGCTGGATACCAATCTTAAGCATTTGCGCAGCGGCTTGGCCGTTGAAGCATTTTGCCGCCCCGGATTTGAAAGCCGCGAGTTTCGTTTGCGTAGTCATCTGCTGAGTGAGCTGCTCAGTGATGCGCAGTGGCAGCACATCGACGCGCGCGCCCGTATTCAGCAGCGAGAGAATGCAGATCCCAGTGGCAATCTGGTCGACCTGGAACATGAGGTTACTCGGCAATGGGTGCAGGGAGCCGCGGAAGGCTCCCCGCTCAAAGTGGTGCCAGCCAGCCTGTGGTGGCGCACCGCAGCCCCACTTACTTCGGTGCTACAGCGGCAACAGCCTTTCCGTTTTGACCCCAAAGGACGTCAGCGTTATGTGCTCCTGCCCGACGACGAGCGGCCGGTGTTGCATAGGCTGGATAGGGACGGGCAGTTGGTGGCGGTAGACAACCTGAAGACCGATATCAGCCTTGAGCTGGCGCAAGGTGTTAGTGCCTGGGGTGTGACAGATTACTTGGCAGAACTGGAACGGCTAGCTGAGCAATTGGACATGTTTCCAGAGCAGGCAGCTCGTCGTTATGGCTGGCTAGACTTGCCAGCGAAGGGGTGTGAGAACGGATGGACCTGTAACCCGGTACTGGGCTTTAACCGACGTATTTAGCAACGCAGGGAGTGATGTGCATGGAAGAGGCGAGTAGCACCGTCAGCGTGCCGGACGTAAGGCGAGCGATAGGGGAGTTTATCCAAACCCGCCTGCAAGCCAAGCTCGACAAACTCAAGGCTGATCAACGCGACGAACGTGAGCGATTGCAGGCTGCGCATGAGCCAGAGGTCTGGTTGGCGGAAGCTGCGCGGCGGGTGGGGCAGATTCAGCAGGTTACCCACGCGATCAAGTACATTCACCCCGATGCCAGAGGTACCAACCTTTATAGCGCTGGCAATTCGCAGGCGGGTGACGCTTTTGTGGGCACTCATGTGTTGGGAGAGGCGCTGGCGCCGGATGTGGTGGGTAACGCCGCCGCGCTGGATGTATACAAGTTTCTTCGAGTTGAGGTGGCTGGCCACACTTTGTTGGCATTGGCGCTGGAGCAGCATCCGTCGCTGCGCGAGGCATTGTCTGCAGATGCCAGCAAGGCTGACGAATGGATGGGGGCCTTTGCCGGGCTGGTTGAAGCCAAGGGCAAACCGACCTCGCACACGCTGGCCAAGCAGCTTTATTGGCCCCTAGCGGATGGTCAATACCATTTGTTGCTGCCGTTGTTTCCCAGCTCACTGGTTAACGCAGTATGGACAGAAGTGCGGGAGTATCGCTTTTCAGATCAGGCCAAGGCTGCCCGTGAGGCCGCGCGTAACAAGGCCGCACACCCCCACGGTTATCACGAATATCCCAATGTGGCGGTACAGAAGTTTGGCGGTACCAAGCCGCAGAATATTAGCCAGCTGAACAGTGAGCGCTACGGCGAGAATCATCTTCTGCCGTCGGTGCCGCCATCCTGGCGGTCACCCGAGGTAAGGCCGCCGCTGCAGGCCGAGAGCATTTTTGTTCGGGGCTTTGCCAGCCAGCGCTCGGTGCGGGAGGCCATGGATAACTTGCGCAGTTATCTGCAGCGCGTCAAAAACGTCAATAACAAAGCGGTTCGCGAGGGGCGCGCACGGCGTGTGCAGGCGGTGTTTGATGCGCTGCTGCAATACGCGGCGCAGCTGTGGAGCTTGCCGCCGGGCTGGTCGGCTGAGCCGGACTGCCGCCTGAGCGTGGAAGAGCAATGCTGGCTGGACCCGCAGCGCAGCCTGCTGGATGAGGAGTTTGCCGTGCGTTATCAGCAGACGGATTGGCAAGATCATATAACTCGCCGTTTTGCCAACTGGTTTAATGCTCGCCTGTTCGATGCGGGCAATGGGTTGTCGGTCGGTGAGAACGAGGCCCTGGAATGGCGTCGTCTGCTGGACCGGGAGCTGACTATGCTGCACAGGGAGTTGCGCCATGACTGAGATCAATAGCTTGTTGGTATTGCCGCGTTTGCAGGTACAGGCAGCTAACGCTGTGTCGGGGCCGCTGACCTGGGGCTTTCCGGCGCCGACGGCGTTCACCGGCTTTGCCCATGCACTTGAGCGTAGGTTGATAGCTGAGCTGCCCGGCGGTTTTGCTGGCGTGGGCATCATCTGTCACCGGTTTGAACCGCAGGTGTACCGCGCAGCGGGTAATTACACGTATGCATTCTGCCTGACGCGTAATCCAGTCGATAAGGACGGTGCCACTGCGTCGCTGGTTGAGGAAGGAAAAGCGCATCTTGAGGTTACCCTGGTTATCGCTCTGGCCGACTGGATCCCAGAGGATGACCGTTCCGCCGTGCTGGCGCGTATAAACCGAGCGGTACTGTCGATGCGACTGGCCGGCGGTAGTCTGCTGCCGCAGCGGCCCGGTCCGCGTTTTGCGCCCCGGCTGGAGGAGTGGCCATCAGCCGAGACTGATCGCCATGAGCTGTTCAGGCGCTTGCGCCGCTACTGGTTGCCTGGTTTTGCACTCGCATTGCGCGAGGATCGGTTGACGCAAGCTCTGCACCAGCTGCGTGAAGTCCAGCCCCAAGCTACGGCGCTGGACGCACTGCTGGATCTGTCGCGCCTGAATGTGGAACCCAGCGCCGAGCCAGAGCCAAATGGCACTACCGAATGGCAAATCCGCCGCCGCGAAGGCTGGCTGGTGCCTTTGCCTATTGGCTATGCAGGCCTGTCCGAGCTGCACGCGCCCGGCAAAGTGCTCAACAGCCGGGATACAGAAACGCCCGTCCGCTTTGTAGAAAGCCTGTACAGCATGGGTGAGTGGGTCAGCCCACACCGCCTTACCTGTCTTGAACAACTGTTGTGGCATCACGATGCCGACCCGCAAAGCGGAATCTATCGCTGTACCAATCGCTACACCGACTATCTGACCGATGCCGCCGAAGGCATAGCATAAGGAGCATGTGACATGGCCAAGAGTGAACTCAAAACCGCATCCGTACTGGCATTTGAACGTAAGCTGGACCCGTCCGACGCCCTGTTTAGCGCGGGCCGCTGGGATGATCGCGACAACGGCGCCCAGTGGCCGGCCGTCAGCGTGCGCGAGAAGTCCGTACGCGGCACCATTTCCAATCGTTTAAAGGCAAACGCCCAAGACCCGGCCAAGCTGGATGCGCAGATTCAATCGCCCAACCTGCAGACGGTCGATGTTGCCACCTTGCCGGCAGACTCGGACACTCTGCGCGCACGTTTCACCCTGCGGGTGCTGGGCGGCGCAGGCACGCCCTCCGCCTGTAATAACGCGGATTATCAGGCGGCGTTGCTGGCGGTAGTGAATGGCTACAGCCAGTCTCACGGTTTCAGCGAGTTGTCCAAACGCTTTGCCTGCAATATCGCCAATGGGCGCTTTCTCTGGCGCAACCGCGTGGGAGCGGAAGCTGTTGAGGTGCGGGTAAGTCATCTGGAGCAGGGCAAGGCGGTAACCAGCTGGACATTCAGCGCGCACGACTTTTCGCTACGTGATTTTGGTGGTAACGACAGCAAGGATTTGGCTGCAATGTCTGCAGTCATTGAGGCGGGGCTGGCCTCGCCAGATGGTTACGCACTGCTGGACGTGCAAGCCTATGCACGCATGGGCGATGCGCAGGAAGTCTACCCATCACAGGAGCTGATCCTTGACAGGGGCAAGGGCAAAAGTAAGACCCTGTATGTAATCGATAATGTAGCTGGTATGCACAGCCAGAAGGTGGGCAATGCCCTGCGCACAATAGACACCTGGTATCCGGCAGAAGAAGGCAGCATCGGGCCTATTGCCGTTGAGCCCTATGGCTCGGTTACCTCGGAGGGGCGTGCTTACCGCCAGCCGAAACAGAAGGCCGACTTTTACAACCTGCTGGATAGCTGGGTACTCAAAGGGCAGGTGCCAGGGGAGGGGGATCAGCATTATGTGATGGCTACCCTGATTCGCGGCGGGGTGTTTGGCGCATCGGACAAGGATTGAGTCATGGACCATTACCTGGATATACGGCTGTTGCCCGACCCGGAGTTTCCAGCGCCTATCCTTATGAACGCCCTGTTTGCCAAACTGCATCGTGCACTGGTTGCCCAGCGTACGACGGATATTGGTATCAGCTTCCCAGGTGCGGCGCCATCGCACCTCGGAGACGTCATGCGGTTGCATGGCTCCGCCGTGCGGCTGGATACGCATATGGCCCAACAGTGGTTGCAAGGGATGCGCGACCACCTGGATATCGGGGTTATTTCATCCGTTCCTGACGCCGCCGGGCACTGCCAAGTACGTCGCGTTCAGAGTAAATCCAGCGCTGAGCGGTTGCGTCGACGCTATTTGAAGCGTCATCCGGATGTCGACGAGGAGGCGGTGGTGCATCAGATCCCCGATGAAGCAGAGCGTCGCCTGGCGTTGCCCTACCTGCGAATAAAGAGCAGCAGCTCTGATCAGCAGTTTCTGCTGTTTATTCAGCAACGCCCGGTAGCTCAGCAACAGCCGGGTGACTTCAATAGCTACGGCCTCAGCAGCACGGCTACCGTGCCCTGGTTCTGACCCTTTTTTCGAGGCGCTCAGAAACTCTTTATAAATCAATAGCTTGGCGATTTCACCCGGAAAAGGGAGAAACGCTAAGTTATTGGTGATGCTCTTTAAAAATCAGTATCTTATATGCGAGTATCGCTACTTCACTGCCGCACAGGCAGCTCAGAAAACTGGTGGCCGCCTCTGCACGCAGAGCAGTGACTTCACTGCCGCACAGGCAGCTCAGAAAATCTGCAGATCACTGGTACTGCCGGGGAAAGCCTTCACTGCCGCACAGGCAGCTCAGAAAGCAGAGATACAGTGCCTCCGCCTGTAAAACCCCTTCACTGCCGCACAGGCAGCTCAGAAAGCCTCGATTGCCAGCGTTGCGTCACCGGCGGCCTTCACTGCCGCACAGGCAGCTCAGAAAACAATACTTCGGCACAGCCGGCGCTTAATATTCTTCACTGCCGCACAGGCAGCTCAGAAAATCACATTGGCGCATAGCGGCTTCGACCAGATCTTCACTGCCGCACAGGCAGCTCAGAAACGTGGTCAGGCCCAGTAGGTCACGCAGCTGGACTTCACTGCCGCACAGGCAGCTCAGAAATAATGGCGCGGCATTTGATGAAAGTCAGGGTACTTCACTGCCGCACAGGCAGCTCAGAAACTCAGCATCCTATAGGGCGCTGAGGGGTGGTCCTTCACTGCCGCACAGGCAGCTCAGAAATCGACAATGCCCTGGCTCACGCGCTGCGCCTGCTTCACTGCCGCACAGGCAGCTCAGAAAGGAATTCATCGGGTATACGGTTATCCCTGACACTTCACTGCCGCACAGGCAGCTCAGAAAAAAACTTAACGGGACAATCCCTGAGATTGCCGCTTCACTGCCGCACAGGCAGCTCAGAAATTGGATGTCATTCAGCACAGAATCAAGCTTGGCTTCACTGCCGCACAGGCAGCTCAGAAATGCCCGAGAACGACGTCACGCGCACCAAGGCTCTTCACTGCCGCACAGGCAGCTCAGAAAATGCCGTTGTAAGTCCAGCGCGTTTGAAGATACTTCACTGCCGCACAGGCAGCTCAGAAAAGCGGTCGGTCGAGCCGGGCGAACAAAGGAAACTTCACTGCCGCACAGGCAGCTCAGAAATACACACCCACCGGGACTTTCGAGGAGCGCGCCTTCACTGCCGCACAGGCAGCTCAGAAATGCGCAACCAGGGCAAGTTCTTTGCCGAAGTGCTTCACTGCCGCACAGGCAGCTCAGAAAATTTGCCTGAGTCGATATCAAACAGCGTCAGGCTTCACTGCCGCACAGGCAGCTCAGAAAGACTGGCCGGTGTGGGTAGAGCAAGCCCAGCACTTCACTGCCGCACAGGCAGCTCAGAAAATGAAGGCGAAGGCTCGCCAGCAGAGAGACGCCTTCACTGCCGCACAGGCAGCTCAGAAAATGCTTCCGAGAAATCCTCATCGGCAAACAGTCTTCACTGCCGCACAGGCAGCTCAGAAAAACACCGCTATTGCCTCTGGCCAGGTTCCTGTCTTCACTGCCGCACAGGCAGCTCAGAAAAGAATGGAAGCGGGAAACATTTAAAGGCACGCCTTCACTGCCGCACAGGCAGCTCAGAAAGGTATAGCGTCATATGCCCGATACGCCTCAACCTTCACTGCCGCACAGGCAGCTCAGAAATATGGGATGGCGCGCACCCTGATAGCTTTCCGCTTCACTGCCGCACAGGCAGCTCAGAAAACAGTGCCCCGCGTCCTGTACTCATGGCCCCACTTCACTGCCGCACAGGCAGCTCAGAAAATGTCTCGCCACACCGGCTTCGACCAGCGCGACTTCACTGCCGCACAGGCAGCTCAGAAAAAGCGCGAACGAAAGGGCTGGAAGAGGGATTCCTTCACTGCCGCACAGGCAGCTCAGAAATGCGAGGGTAAGCGCTACATCCAGGTGAATAACTTCACTGCCGCACAGGCAGCTCAGAAAACTGGCATCGATTGGTTATTCATAGTTGACCTCTTCACTGCCGCACAGGCAGCTCAGAAATCCCAAGATGGCCGCCGACACGCGCGCCGTGTCTTCACTGCCGCACAGGCAGCTCAGAAGATGAGGAAGGCGTCGGTCTGCAGAGGGTGCCGCTTCACTTCTTCACAGTCTGCTTAGAAGTCTGAAAGCTCCATCGCCCGCCCAATCGCCAACGCCAATCCCCGCTCATCAAACGGCTTGGCCAGGGTCGGTAGTGCGCGTGCTGGCTGGTCGGTGATTTCGGCGTAGCCGGAGGCGAGGATGACGGGTAGGTTGGGGTGGCTGATGGCGAGGTGCTCGGCCAGTTCGCTGCCGGTCATGCGGGGCATGGCGTGGTCGGTGATGATCAGGTCCACTGCGATGCGTTCGAGCATGTCTAGCGCTTGCTGCGCTGAGTGGGCGCGGATGGGGCGGTGGCCGAGCTCTTCCAGCAGGGCGCAGGTGTTGATCAGCACCAGTTCATTATCGTCCACCGCCAGTATGCGGAGCCCTTGGATGGCCGGCTGAGCGGGTTGCGACTGCGTTGCGGCGCTGCTGATTGGCGTGCTGTCGGCGTCGGCGACGGGTAACCACAGCTGCACTGTGGTGCCGCTGCCGGGGATGCTCTGCAACTTCAGTTTGCCACCCAGCTGCTCGACGATGCCGTGCACCATGGATAAGCCAAGGCCGGTACCTTTGCCCACGCCTTTGGTAGTAAAGAAGGGGTCGATGGCTTTTTCCAGGGTGTCGGCATCCATGCCTTCGCCGGAGTCGGCGACTTCCATCAGCAGGTAGTGGTCGGCGGTGGCGCTGCCCGGAGGGGTTTCGGTGAGCGGCGCGGGGCGCGCGGAAATCACGATCTTGCCGCCCTCGGGCATGGCGTCTCGGGCATTGAGGACCAGGTTGAGGAGGGCGGTTTCCAATTGGTGGGCGTCAGCTTTGATGCGCGGCAAACCGAGCTCGAAGTGGGTATCGATGGCGATTTTGGCACCGATTGATTGCTTGATCAGGCTGTGCATACCGAGCACCAGTTCCGGCAGGGCCACAGCTTCGAGCTTGAGCGTCTGCTGGCGTGAAAAGGCGAGCATGCGTCGGGTCATGGCAGCCCCGCGCTCACCGGCCTGGGCGGCGTTGTTGATCAGCTCCAGCAGCGGTGAGTCGGGAAGGCGTTTACGGAGCAGGTCGAGGCTGATGAGAATGACGGTGAGCAGGTTGTTGAAGTCATGCGCTACGCCGCCGGTAAGCCTGCCGACCGCTTCCATCTTCTGTGCTTGAAAGAGTGCTTCGCGGGTTTTGTCGAGGGCCTTCTGGGTTTCGTAGCGCTCGGTGACATCGCGGGTGACCTTGGCAAACCCCGTCAGGTGGCCGTGCTCGTCGCGGATGGCGTCAAGCACCACGTGGGCCATAAAGCGGGTGCCGTCCTTGCGTACGCGCCAGCCTTCCTCTTCCAGCCGACCTTCGCGGGCGGCCAGCGCCAGATTGGTGGTGGGGCGGTTGGCGGCCTGGTCTTCATCGGTATAGAAGCGCGAGAAGTGCTGGCCGATGATTTCCTCCGGTTCGTAACCCTTGATACGCCGCGCGCCGGCGTTCCAGTTGGTAACAAGGCCGTCGGCGCTGAGCAGGTAGATGGCATAGTCAGTCACGCCTTGAATCAGTAGACGTAACTGCTGTTCGCTCTGGCGCAGGGATTCTTCGGCGGCGCGTTTCTCGGTCAGGTCACGGGTGACCTTGGCAAAACCGATCAGCTCTCCGCTGCTGGTGCGGATGGGGTCGATGATCACATGCGCCCAGAAGCGTGTGCCGTCTTTGCGTACCCGCCAACCTTCAGTTTCATAGCGGCCCTGCTCCGCGGCGTTCTTCAGCCCGCGCTCGGGCAGCCCGGCCTCACGATCTGCCGGGGTATAAAACTGCGTAAAATTCGCGCCGACAATTTCGTCGGTGGTGTAGCCCTTGAAGCGTTGGGCGCCGGCGTTCCAGCTGACGACGGTACCGTCCGGCGCCAGCATGTAAATGGCGTAGTCGATAATGGCATCGACCAGCAGGCGGTAGCGTTCTTCGGCTTGCAGCGCGCGGCCGCTGGCATCTTGGGGGCTCATGGACGTCCAGATTCAGATGAAAAGTAATAAGGCGGCCGGTGAGTCGTGCTGCTCAGCGGATCCGGTTGCCTGCAAAGGGGCTGGGGATATTTAGCGCGATGGCGCTGCCGATGGCAACTGTTTGCTGGCGCAGTGCGCCGCGCTTGGGCTGCGCAGAAGCACGGCTCTGCTTCGGGCAGGAGAAAAAAAGACCGGCACCGGATGGCAGGTGCCGGCTTGGCGGTAATCCAGCCCAGGTGGCTGGTCTGGATGATCACCTGATCAAGGGAAAAAGCTCATGAAATCATCCTGCGCCTGCATGTCGTAATTCATCAGCAGGAACTCCTCGCCTGCGTTGCTGTAGGCCGGCCAAGTGATCTCCGCCGTGCTGGGATCGCCGGTTTTGGCAAACTGCGCCCACAACGCCATGCTGTCGTCCGCTATCGATTCGTCGACGGGGCCCCAGCCTGGCAGGTTGTCGGCGTAATTGCCGGCGTTGGCATTGGGCAGACCGGTCAAACCAAGCACGTAATGGTTGTAGTAGGTGTCCGGATAGCCGAAGACGGAGGTCAACTCGATGCTGTGGTAGGCGCCCACGCCGCGATTGGCCCAGTTCTCGGGTACGTGATCATAGACGTAGGCGAACACGTCCGACTCGTGCTTGTCTTGCAGGAAGGACAGGTACCACTGCATGCCGCGAATGACCCACTCGGCGTCATTGCGGGGTGTACCCAGAATGATCGGCACGTCATTGTGAAAGCCGTTCTCGCGGATATCGGTTTTGACGTACCAGTTGTCGACGTTGGGTTTGAAGAAGTCTACGCCATAGGCGCTCGCCACACTGGCCAGCTCAAACCAGGGCACCTCACGCATGGCGGCGATGACGTCAGGCTCATCCTGCAGGCCCAGGCGCTCTGTCAATGAGATGCCGCCTTGCTCTTCGATGGCCAGAGGGTTGTAAATCGGGCGAATTTCATCGTCTGGCGGTGGCGCTGCGCTCATGATAACCGCCCGATGGAACAGCCCCTCTGCCAAAGGCGAATTCAGCAGCGAGATGACCTTCATGCCGCCGCCCGACTGGCCAAAGAGGGTGACGTTATCCGGATCGCCGCCAAATTCGCTGATGTTGTCACGCACCCACTCCAACGCCGCTATCTGGTCCAGCTGTGAATAATTGCCGGAAGACTGGTGCTCCGATTCAGCGGTCAACTTGGGATGCGCCATGTAACCGAAAGCGCCAAGGCGATGGTTTACCGTGACCACGATGACACCCTGGCTGGGCAGGGCCGTATGATTATAGGAAAGGCTGTTGGAGGTAAGGATGGCGTAACCACCGCCGTGCAGCCAGACCATAACGGGTAGTTTTTCACCGTCGTAACCCTTGGGCACTACAACGTTCAGGTACAGGCAATCTTCGCTCATGCTGCCTTTGCCGAAGGCTTCCAGATAGGAAGGCTGCGCGCATTGGTCAGCCCAGGCGGTGGCTTCTCGCACGCCGTCCCAAGGCTCGGGCGCGACTGGCGGTTTCCAGCGGAGCTCGCCCACCGGCGGTTTGGCGTAGGGAATGCCATACCAAGCCCAGCCGTCGTCGTCCGGTGAGAAACCGGCCACATCGCCACTTTGCGTGCTGACAACCTTGCGTTCACTCAGGGTGTTCTCCAGGTGCGCACGGGCATCGCCTGCGCTACGCAGCTTGCGTGGCCGCGGGTCGCTTTCGGTGAATACCGCTGGCTCTGCCGCGTTAAGCTCCGCCAGTAGCGACTGAACGGGCAGGCTGCTGGCGAAGCTGGCGGGGTCCTGATCAAAAACGAGGGCGCTGGCCCAGACCGACACGGCCTCGGCAATGGCCGCAGAAATCTGGATACCATTGTTGAGATTGCGGTCTGCGTCCAGGCTTTGCAGCAGCACCAACCGGTTGGTGACCCTGTTATCGGTCAGCGTGGCGCTCTCAACCAGGTCAAGCGGGCTTAGCTGTGCGGCCGCCAGGGTGCTGCCCAGTTCCAGCTGGCCAAGTTTGAAGCTCACTTGTTCGCCATCCTGATACTGAAAGGTGCCATCAGCCCCGGTCACACCCTGCTGGGTCTCGGTCTGGTAGCGCAGGCCCGCTACCGGGCTGTCGGTAAAGACGCCGGTACGGGTTGCGGGTGTCTGGTTATTGTCATCGTTGCCATCGCCGTCATTACAGCCACTGATACCAGCGAGCATCAGGGCGCCCAGGGCGATGAGCGGGAGGGCTTTGCGCGGCGCTGCCAATGTGCCTTTGCGCTGTTTCATATTCCACCTTTTGTTATTTGGATGAGCGGTGTGGCCCTGCGGTTTCAGGTATCCGCCTGCCTGTCGGCGGCGTTGGATGCGCTCGACGTCGGTCAGGGCTGAGTCGGCTTTCTGAAGTCGGTTGGGCAGTGCTTAGGATTTACCGTTAAGGCAATCGCCAAACAGAATATGGTCTGTCTGGTCGGCTCGCCAAGGCGCCAGGGCGGCTGCGCCGGGCTTTTACGGACAAGTGCGATAGCCTCGATGAGGAGGCATTTTTTTAAATTGACCCTTGGGTCACATTGGGGTTGGGCATTCCCGGTAGCGAGTTTGCGGACAGAAAAAATACGTATACAGTCGTATACTTTAGTGTCTTGTTCAGGGCTTCTGGTTCGGGCTGGGGTGGTTAAACAAACCAAGATTCAATCGGGTGATTGAGACATAAATGCAATTTGTTTTTATGTAAAATCGTTTGGCATAAAGCTGTATTCATGTGGCTTATAGATGGGTTTTCTGCGCGGTCAAGGCCAAGCATTGCAGGTTTAAATGGCGAGAGCACTTTGCGTGCGAAAAAAAGCCCCGGGTCAATTCAGCGCCCGGGGCTTTTTTCAGCGGTTGGTTATTGGCTGATTTCGGTCTTGGAGACCCGCTCAGCTTCAATCTGCTCGCGGGTGAACGGGAAGCGGTGCCATTGCTTCTGCGAGTAGGCTTCGGTGTAGTCCTTGTAATTCGGGCTGGCCGGATCGCTGGACTGTGAGTGCGAGAGCAAGGTGTAGGCGTTGACCGGCTCACCCTCGGGGAATTCCACCACGTGCATGTAGCTGTTGCGCAGCACCGTGAAGTAGCCCTCTGAGCCTTCGCCACCATATTGCGGAATCTGCTCGCCGGGCTTGAGGTAGAACTGCACCTCACCCAGGCTTGCATCCAGCGCTACGCCGTCGGTCTGCAGCTGGGCGATGGCTTCGCTGAAGGATTGTTGCACCAAGTTCTGCACGCTGGCATCGGTGCTCAACCCGCGCGGGGTATTGATCGGATCGTTGGCGTCGAACGGCACCGCATACGGATTGACGGCAGGTTGGTCATCAAGCTTGGTCTGCAGGGTTTCCCAGAACGCGGTCCACACATGCGCGCCAACGGCGTCCAGGTTGCCGGTGTTGTCCCAGGCGCTCAATATCTGGCAGGCCTGCAACTCGGCACCGGTCGGTTCAGGATCACAGACCGTCGCCAGTACCGGAGCCTTGAACTGCTCGGCGCTGTAGTTGCGGCTGTTGAGGGTGATTTCGCGGATGTTCTCACTGGTGGCCTGGAAGCCGTTAAGCCCATCGGTGCCGGTCAGACGCTCGCGCACCAGGGTATGGCCCATGCGGGTACGCAGGCTCTGGGCGTAGTCTTCACGGCCGATGATGCCGGCGTAACCGGTCAGCGGCTGCTCGGGATTGCTCAGCCAGTAGCTGTCGTTCATGTTGGCGACATAGTCTTTGCTCAACAGACTGGGCAGCTTGCCGGGTCCGAAGGTGCCGGGTTGCACTGAATCGGCATCCGTCTTCCAGTCACAGGCAGCGCGGCTGCCATCAAGCAGCGGCAATCCGGGTACAAGACCCAGTACTGCCTGGCCCAAGCCGGGGACCAGACAACCGGCAAGCATGCTGTCAGGTACGTTGGGCACGACGGTAATGTCCGAGTACAGGGCGCGGTCGTCATCACGGCCGATGGCGGTGGTGTTCACCCAGGGGATGCCGACGTACTCCTTGGCCTTGGCGTAGAAATCGTCCAGCGATTCGGCCTTGTCGAAGGCGAAGAAGTTCTGAAAGGCGCGGGTATTCTCCAGGTTGGCATCACGCAGCGTGTAAGCCGCACCGTTGCTCCAGCCGGGCAGGCCGAGGCCGGCGAGGTTGATCATTGGTCCGTATTCGGAGCTGTACAGGGTGCGGGTGACGTCACTGAGGTTGGTGTCGTCGCCCATCACCTGCACGGTAATTTCGTGTGCAGTGAGGGGCTTGTCGACGCCGTCTTTCACGTAGGTGGTGGGATCGCCGGCCTTGAGCTGCAGCTGATACAGAGTGAAGCGGCGGGCGGTAGACACCGTATGTGCCCAGGCGATGTTGTCGTTGAACCCCATCAGCACCATGGGCGCGCCCATGATTGAGGCGCCGGAGACGTCCAGCTTGCCCGGCACCGTCATGTGCAGTTGATAGAAGCGGTCGACGCCCAGCAAATACCAGTGGGGATTGGCGAACAGCAGGCTGCGGCCGGTTTCGGTACTGTCGCCGCCGAAGGCGAAGGTGTTACTGCCGATGCCCTCCTCACGGCCCACGGCAGCGCGGTCGGCGTTGAGTGCCTGGCTTTGCGCCACCGCTGGTGTGCTGAGCGCGCGGGCAGCCGCTGCCGGTGCCGGTGGTTGCGCACTGGTGATTTCGGTGACCCAGTTGGCGCTGCTGGCTGCAAGATTGAGAGCAATCAGACGGCGTAGCACGTCGTCCTCGTCGATGGTCTGCAGCCACTCGGCGTTGCGGCAGTCGGCGTGACGGCCCGCATGTTCCCCGCCCTGAATTTCCTCCACATAGCGGCTGTAACCGGCAGCAAAGCCGCGAGTCAGCTCCATCAGATCCTCGGGCTGGTCTTGCTTGAAGGCATCTACCGCGGCCTGATCAGTGAGCAGGCGGAAGAAGAAGTCGGCTTCCAGATTGGGCGGGGTGCCGAAAGTGCCCATGGTGGCGGCAGCGGCAGTGGGGCCAAAGTAGCGTGAGCGTTCGCCATTGAAAGTGACAAAGGCGTCTGCCAGCACACAGAGGTTGTCTTCGGCAATGGCATAGCCGTGACCGTAGCCCGCACCGCCCATGTCGTCTGCGGTAATGTGCGGAATGCCAAAAGTGGTGCGTTCGATGGTGGCTTTGTAACTGGTTTGGGCGGGCGTATCGTCGTCGCTGCCGCCACCGCCTCCGATCTTGCAGGCGCTGAGTGTCAGGGCGATGGTCAACAGACTCAGCTGGGTGAGCCCCCGGCGCTGAAGTAGCAGGTGCATGGTTGGTTCCTCTTATTGTTGTACTGCCACCCATTTGGGTGATCAGCAGGCAGCATAGGCCAACAATGCGAATGGGAATTGAACGTAGCTGCTACCCGTGCACTTTTTTAGAGCATATGCACTTGCATGTTTTTGATGATGAACGACGGGGTCAGGCCGAAAAATTGTTTGATGGTCCGGGTCAGGTGCGCCGAGTCTGAGAAGCCGGCGTCGTAGGCCACCGCGCTCAAGGCTTCGCCCTGCGCAATCAGCTGCACGGCGCGGCGCATGCGGGACCAGAGAATGTAGCTTTTGATGGGAATGCCCAACTTGGCAGAAAACAGGTGCGACAGCCGGTCGGCGGACAGACCAACGTCACTGGCCAGCTCAGCCACCGAGCTGGTCAGCGGCAGCTCTTTCTTCACTTTCTGGGCCACGTGCATGGCGCGCATATCGAGGTTGATGGTGACCGGCCGATAGCCGCTGATGGCACGCGGCAGGGTGGTGGTGAGCCGGAATAGCGCGGCGCTGTCCAATTGACCGCAGCCCAGTCGCTGCATGACCGTGGCGTCAATCGCGCCCGGTTGCAGAATCACCGCGCGTACCTGATGCTCACCCAGAAAATGGCTGAGCGCGTGGTGCTCGTAGCTTTGCGGGTCAAAGTTGATCGACAGCAGGCGAGTCTGGCTGGCATCCAGCGAGCGGGCGCGATGTCGGGCAATCAGCGCGGCCTGATAGCGCTGCTGTTGGCCATGGGTATCGCCGAGCACGAAGCCCGGCTCGTCCAGGGCAATCAGCAGGGTGACGGTGTGGCGTTGGGTGATCTCGGACACCATGCCCGGGGTAACGTAAATAAAGCGGTCGTCCCAGACGTACAAGTGGTTACGGAAATGCATTGATCCGTTACTCCTGCCAGGCACCCGACTGCGGTGCCAATTCCTTTTTTCTTCTTGGTGAGCGGCTTTCGGCTGCTGCTGTTATGTGCTCAAACAGCCCCTGGCCGATCTCTGAGCATACGCGCTGGTTGGCGCACACGGCAACGCACGCAGCACAGCACAGGGGCGTGAAGCGGTACGTTGTGCACGAGGCGCGCCTGACGCCCCGTTGAGTCAGGGGGGCGGTGTTACTGGTTCAGTTGTGCCAGGCCTTTTAGCAAGGCTGCATGAAACTGCTCCGGCGCCTCCACTTGGGGTGAATGCCCCAGCTCAGGAAATTCCACCAGGGTTGCGTTGGGGATCGCCTCGGCGGTCGCGCGGCCCAGTTGCGGATACTGTCCCAACTGTTCGGCGATGGCCTCGGGCGCGCGGTTGGCGCCGGGGGCGGTGCGATCCTTGCCGCCGATCAAAAGCAGGGTTGGTGCCTGAATGTTCGGGAATTCATGCACCACAGGTTGGGTAAACAGCATCTCGGCGGTCTGCGCCTGATTCCAGGCGACGATCTCTTTGCCGGGGCCGGCGTACATACCGTAGGCCATCTCTACCCAGCGGTCGTACTCCGGCTTCCACTCGCCGTTGTAGTAGTACTTCAACTGGTAGTCCTTGATGCCCTGGTAACTGGTTTTCAGCTGCGCGCGATAGAGCCGGTCGATAGTCGCGTAGGGCACGCCTTTCTGCTGCCAGTCTTCCAGCCCGATGGGGTTGGCGAGTACCAGTTGCTCGACCTGTTCAGGAAACTGCAGGGCAAAGCGTGCGGCCAGCATGCCGCCCATTGAGTGGCCGATGATGGTCGCTTTAGGCACGTTTAGCGACTCCAGCAGCTCGCGCGTGTTCTCGGCCAGTTGCGCAAAACTGAACTGATAGCCGCGTGGTTTGCTGGAGCTGCAGAAGCCGATCTGGTCTGGCGCGATGACCCGGTAACCCGCCTCGCTCAGCACCTTGATGCTCTGCTCCCAGGTGGCGCCGCAGAAGTTCTTGCCGTGCAGTAGCACCAGCGTTCGGCCGTTTGCCTGGCCGGTTGGCTTGACGTCCATGTAGGCCATTTCCAGGTCTTGTTGCTGCGAGGTAAACGCAAAGCGCTCGACGGGGTAGGGGTACTCAAACCCTTGCAATTCGGGGCCATAATTGACGGTGGGATTGGCATGCAGGTTGGCGGCGGGCAGCAGCAGGCTGGCCCAGGCGCTAAAGAGAATGGCTTTATTCACGTACAGACTCCCGGCGTGATCGTTAACAATCCGATGCCCTCTGGGCGAGGCGCAAAGCCATCGCAGTCAAGGCAGGATTCGGCAGTATAGCAATGGCCACTGGGTTGGGCGGTGGCGGTAAGTGTCAGGATATGACGCTGGAGATAGGGCAGTCGCAGCGGGGTGGGCTGTTGCGCAGCGGGCAGGCGCCGCTGCGGCGGTACCTGCCCGTTATGGCGGCGTGTTAGAAGTCCAGGTCCAGTTTGGCCCAGAGCGTGCGGCCGGGCTCGTTGATGGCAATGGAATCGGCCGGGTAGCCAAAGGCCGAGTTGCCAGCCAGGTTCAGGTGCTCGGCGTAGGCTTTATCGAACAGGTTATCGACGCCGGCGCTGAGCTTGACGTGTTCATCCAGCCGATAGGCGGCGTTGAAGGAGAACACGCCAAAACCGGCGCTCTGGCCTACATCCTGCCCCACTACGTTGCCTTTGCCCTCGTCGATGCGGTTCTGCTCCGCCACCACCCGCCACAGCGCGCCAGCGCTCCAGTCGCTTTGCTCGTAGCTCAAGCCAAAGCGCGCTTCCAGCGGTGGCATTTGCGGCAGGGGTTGGCCGTTGCTGCTGTTTTTGCCCCAGGCGTAGGCGAGGGTGGTGTCGGCCTTCCAGTGGCTGGACAGGTCGTAGGCCAGGCCCAGCTCGCCGCCCATGATGCGCGCGTCTATGTTGTCAGCCTGGCTGCTGGCCATGCCCATCATGCCGGGGCTGTAATCGAACAGGATATAGTCGCGTATCTGACCCAGATAACCCGAAGCCCAGGCCTGCAGGTTGTTTTGCTGGTATTGCACGCCCACGTCCAGTTGCGTGGTTTTCTCCGGGCGAATGCCGTCGAAGGCATTCCGCGCGCCGCTGGGACCGGTGCTGGCCGAGAACAGCTCCCAGTAGTCCGGGAATCGCTCAACGTGGCCGAGACCGGCGTAGAGTGTTGTTGGTGAACTGGACAGATCCCGCTCGTAACGCACAAAGCCGCTGGGCAGGGTATCGCTGCGGGTTTCTCCGGCGGTGGGGTTGGGAGTGTTCATCATCATGCCGCGAATCTCGGCGCGGTAGTCTTTGGCGGAGGCGCGATCCAGCCGCGCACCGGTAATAACGCGGCTGAGCTCGGTCTGATACCAAGTCAGCTCGCCGAACAGGCCGTAGTTGTGCATGACGGCGTCCTTATCCCAGGCGAACTCGTCGGCATCGGTGTAACTGCCGCTCATCATGTCGTAACTGGAGCTGCGCTCGCGGTGCTCGCTGCGCAGGGCATCGACGCCCGTAATCAGCTCGAGGTCGTCCCAGTTGAAGGTCATGGCAACGCGGCCACCGAGGGTGCGGCGATCTACCTGTGCCGCCATCGGCATGGGCATCATGCTGGTGGGGTCAGGCGCGCGCAGGCGAAAGTTGTCCATGATGTGGTCGGCGTAGTTGTAGTACACACGGGCTTCGAGTTTGTCGATGGCGCCGAGGTTGCTGCGTTCAAAGCGCAGCCCCAGGCTCTCGCGCGCAAACTGGGTGCCGTCCATGCCGCGCCCGGCGTAGCGTGCTTCACCATCGCCCTTGCCGGCGCTGAGCTCCAACAGGGTGTCGCTGTCGGGCGTCCAGCCCAGCGCCACGTCGCCGTTCCACTTGCGGTAGCGCGAGGGTACGGTGTCGCCGTTGCCGTCTTGATAGTCGTCGGCCTGGGCCTCGTTGCCACTGATGCGCAGGTAGCCATCCTGGTTGCCAACGGCGCCATCTATCAGCTTGTCGAGGCGACCATCCGAGCCGGCCAGCAGGCTGGCATGCAGGCGGCTGTCGGCTTCGCTGAATTGCTCTGGCTCACGATCAAAGCGCACCGTGCCGGCCGACGCGCCAGGGCCCCAGATCACGCTTTGCGGACCCTTGATGACGGTGAGTTTGTCGAAGGTTTCCGGTGAAATATACGAGCTGGGCGCGTCCATCCGGTTGGGGCAGGCGCCGAGCATTTGGCCGCCGTTGGCCAGCAGGTTCAGGCGCGAGCCAAACATGCCGCGCAAGACCGGATCACCATTGGTGCCGCCACTGCGAATGGCCGAGAAGCCGGGGATGGTTTTCAGGTAGTCGGTGGCATCGCTGGCGGGCACCGGTTGGCGCGCCTGTTTGGGGTCGGCGATGATGGTCAGCGGTGAGCTTTGCTGTACGGCGGTGATCACCACCGGTGCCAGCTGCGCCGGGGCGACAACTGCATGATCGGCGTTATGGGCTGCGTGTTCGTTCGCCTGGCCAGCGCCGGCCAGGCCGGTGAGAAACAGTGAGAAGGCGATTTTCCAGCGCAGGGAGGGCGCCGCGATAGACAGATTCAGTGTTGGTTGCATTGTTGTATCCACAGAGTGCCAGCAGCCAGGGGCTGGCTTTAAAAACAGGTTGGTTGGGGTGGTGGCTGTGGACGTAACGGGCGGTTGGCGCCTGAATCAGGCGCTGATACCCGCTGCGTCATACGCAACGGGCGAAGCTCTGGGGTTGAGTGCAGGCCACTGGGCACGCGGTGGCGGCCGTGCCCAGTGGCTGGGCTGCGGCGCGGGAGGTGCGACTGCCGGTGGGTAATACAGCGACCAGCCCAGGCTGTTGAGGGCAATGCCGGAGCCGACCGAAGAACATAGCGGGCAGAGGGGCCCCAGGGTATCCATCTGCTGGTGCGTGCCCTGGTCCGGGTCCAGCTGCAGGCGATGCGTCTGGTTGTGACTGCCGGCGTTACAGAAGGCGATGCCGGCGCCACTCAACTGCAGTCCGCTCATTTGCCCCTGATGGAAGCCGCAGGTCAGCACGCTGAACAGCGTGCAGAGGTACAGGGCGAGGGCGATGGATAGCCGATTGTCACGGGAGAGCGTCATGCGCGAAATTCTAGCAGCAAGTCTGCCGAAGGGAGAATGTGCTGGCGTGGTCAAATGCCGCAGTCAGCGGTAATCGGCGCGCCGGGCAGCAAAGATACGGGGTGGCTGCACCGGTTGCCCGGCAGCGCGGTGATGGGCCGGCTGCCGGAGCAGTGCTTGCAATGGCGCTCCGGGCGGAGCGCCTGGTGAGGGGTTACTGAACGACTGCGGTGACGCGGTTGTTGCTGTAGCTCAGCTCTACGTCCACAGCAGAATCGACGCTGGTAAAGGTACCGCTGAGGCTGCCGGCAGTCAGCAGCACAATCTCGGTCCCGCTGGCCGGGGTGTAGCCTGCGAAGTCGAGCTGCAGATCGCCGCCTTCGAGATACAGGGTATCGGCGACCGTGACCTGCGCCGATGACTCTTCCACAGCGAGGTTCAGAGTGCCGCCTTCCAGGGTCAGGTTGCCCTGCAATGCCAGCGCGCCGTCCACATCAACCAATACGCTACCGTCTTCTATATACAGGTCACCTGTACCAAAGGCCGCCGTCGACGCCGCTTCCAGCACACCGCCCTGCACCAGGGTGCCGCCGCTGTATGTGTTGTCCCCGGTCAGGGTCAGGTGGCCAGTGCCGGCTTTGGTCAGCAGGCCCTCACCGCTGATGTCGTTTCTCCACCAGTCCTGCACGCTGAAGCCGCCCTGGCTGGCATCCATTTCGACTTTGACATCACCCAGAAAGGCGCCGTAGCCATCGGCTGCGGTGACCAGATCAAGCCGACCCCAACCGTTGGTGCCGTCGAGAATCGGGTAGCCCGAATCGATGGATGTGGTGTAGAGCACTGCGCGGCGTTGCTCTGCGCTCAGGTAGGGCTGGCGGCTGGCCAGCAGTGCTTCGGCGCCTTCCGGCACAATCGGGTCCTGACCGGCTTTGGACTCGTCCTGCGGCAGACCGTAGGTCATGCGGAAGCGGTACAGCTCCTTGTTGCGCGCGTGGTCATCGTACAGGCTGGTGTTATACACCTGAGTATTGATCATGCTGCCGTCGATCAGACCGCGCTCGTTCGTCACCGGCTGGTGGGCGAAGCTGTACAGATCGGTGTCTTGCTGCTCGGCCAGGCGACCAAAAACCTCCTGTGCCTGATTGTAGGCGGCGGTGGCTTCGTCCAGCAGATCCGGCTGAGCCAATGCATAGCTGGCCACCATCATCGCGTGGATACGGCCACCGATAACGTCTACCGGCGAGTGCATGCCTGCGACGATACGGTTCTCGCCCAGTTGCGAGCCGCGCGTGAGCATTTCCGAGTAGCGTTGCGGCAGCGCGTAAGCGTAGGCCATGGCGGCAAGATAACCGGCGTTGGTATGGCCGCTTGGGTAGCCGCCGTCCTTGCGACGGTTCTCAGTGCTTTCAGTGTAGAGCCCCTTGTCGTGATCGCCGGTGCTGTGGGCGCGCCGCGCGCAGGTCAGACCGGGTACCAGCTTCACGCTGGTGGTGTACTGGTCGGTCAGTTGCACCTTCAGGTTGCCATCGACGTCGTAGCAGTTGTGATTGGCGGTGCCGAGAAAGTCGATGGCACCGGTGTCGGTCATGCGCCAGGGGCGCGGGGTCGAGAAAATGTATTTGGCGGCGTTGGTCGAGGCGGGCGAGCGCTGGCGGAACGCCTCCACCAGTGTCACGACCGCGCCCAGTTCGGAGGTTTTGCTGCCGGCCCAGGCAATGCCATCGTTGTTGCCGGAACCGAAGTTCACGTCCTGCAGTACCTGATTCACGGTGGGTACCGGCACATCCACGTAGGCACCCGAGCCGGCGACATAGGCCTCGGTCAGCGGGCCATAGCCATCGATGACGCTGTAGTTCTTGGAGCGTACATCGTCCAGAAAGGCCTGAATGGCCTGGTCATCGGTACGCTCGCGGGTGACATCAATTACGTAACCGATGTTGGCTTGCCAGGCGTTGGCGTTGACGATGGGGTCGTTCAGATAGTCGTCAGGGCCATTACCGGAGGCGCCTTGCTGGTAGCTGTCTGTCGTGCCTTTCCAGATCTGATTGATGTCGCGCAGCAGGTAGGCGATGGGATTGTCATCCAGCACCCAGCGCAGGGTGCCGTCGGCGTTGTTCTCTGCGTTAACGATGACCGGCGCCGGGTACGCCATTTCAGGCACAGCAACCGTCTGTGCGCTGCCGAGGCCAGCCGGCTTGGCCGGTTTTTCGATAACGGGATTGCCAGCGGAGTCGTCTTTATCGGAGCTGCCGTCGTTGCAGCCAGCCAGGGCCAACGCAATGGCTGCAGCCAGCGCCAGGCGCATCGGCAGCGTGGTCGCTTGTGGATAAGAATTCATTCGGTTCTCGCTTCGTTGTGGGTCGTCAGAAAAGGGAGCTACCGGGCGAGAAGGAACACTGTGGGGGAAAACCAGCCCGCTTGGCGCGAGTGAGGATAATGGCCGGGTGTGACGTTCCTGTTGCAGCGATTGATTTTCATTTGCGTGGCGAAGGTTTAACGAAATGCCCGTGCTAGAGCTGTTTTGGTGAATGATGCACTGGGCTGTGGGTTACAGCGAGAAAAACACCGGCACGGTGAGAGTGATCTGTTCGCCGCTGATTTCCGGTGGCGGCAGCGGCAGGGGCTCGGCGCGCTTGGCCAGGGCCAGCGCCTCGCGGTCGAGAGTGCGCGCGCCGCTGCTGCCGGCCAGTTCAACGGTAATGACCTGACCACTGCGATTCATCGTCAGGGTGATGGTGGGCATGCCTTGCTGATGCGCGCGCAGGGCCTGCCGGGGATAACGCTTGTGCTGTTCTAGGTGGGCGTAGAGCAGTTGCTCCCAGTGTTGACGGGCGTCCAGTTGCTGCTGGCGCAGGGCACCCTGGGCCGGTGCCTGCAAGGTCTCGCTGTGCTGCACCGACGCGGCGCTCGGCGGTGCACTGGTCTTGGCGGCAGTCAACTGGTCGGCGCTGGGGTTGAGCGGCTCGGGCAGCATCTCTGCTTGCTCTGTGGGCGGCGCTTTGGCCGGTTGGTGGACGATGGGTTCGGGCTCTGGCTTGGGCAGGGCGACCTCGGCCTGGGCCTGGTCTGGTAGGGCTGGCAGGTCCGGCTGGCCTTGCTGCGCCGTCTGAGGGGTCGCGCGCGCAGCGCTCGCCTGCACCTGTTGTGGCCCCGGTGGTAGATCGGTTACCGGCTGGCTTGGCGCTGCCAATGGCATCACCAGTTCGATCGCCATGGGCGCGGCCTGCGGTTGCGGCGGCAGTGGCCGGGCGGGTTGCCAAAGGCAGGCAGCCAGTGCCAGCAGGTGCAGCCCTGCCGCCGCCAGCATGGCCATCAGCCAGAAGGGCGCGGCCGAACGAGGCTGGCTGCGTGCGGGGCCGGCCAGTGGCGTCATGGGTTGCGTTCCAGGCCGACCAGCGCGACCTTTAGATAGCCAGCACTGCCCAGGGTGTTGATTACCTCGGTCAGGTCGCCGTAGCTGATTCCTTGGTCGGCCCTCAGGAAAATACGCTGCTCGGTGTCGGGTGCGGCAATGGCCAGGGCCGCCGGAAGCTCAGCCAGCCTGAGTTGTTGCTGCTCGCCGAGCGTCAGGCTCAGGTCGGCCTGCACGCTCAGATACAGCGGTTCCTCGGCGGGCGACTGTGCCTTGGCGGTGGAGGCTGGCAGGTCCACCGGAACGCTGACGGTGGCCAGGGGCGCGGCGACCATGAAGATAATCAGCAGTACCAGCATTACATCGATAAACGGGGTGACGTTGATCTCGTGGTTCTCGGTCAATTCATTGCCGGTGCTGGAGGGGGGCTTGAACGCCATCAGTGTTTCCCCAGGCTGATCGGCAGTACGCTGCGCGCGCCATCAACCGGCCGGGGTGCGTGCTGGCGATCCAGGTCACGGCTGACCAGGGTCAACAGCGCCGTGGCAATGTCGCCCAACTGCGCGCGATAGCCGTTGATGGCGCGGGCAAAGTGGTTGTAGATCACCACCGCCGGAATCGCGGCGACCAGCCCGAAGGCGGTGGCCAGCAGGGCCTCGGCAATGCCAGGCGCGACCACCGCCAGGTTGGTGTTCTGTGATTGGGCAATACCGATAAAGCTGTTCATGATGCCCCAGACGGTGCCGAACAGCCCAACGAAAGGCGCCACCGAGCCGATGGTGGCGAGTAGGCCGGTGCCCTTGTTCATCTGATTGCCAGCGTGAAGCTGTACCCGCTCCAGCCGCGCGCCGACGCGTTCCTTGATGCCCTCGTCGCTGGCTGGACCGCGTGCCGAGAGCGCCAGTTCATGTGCGGTGGCGTGCAGCAGATCCATACCAGCGCCGCGCTGCTCGCCGCTCTGCTGCTGTGCATAGGCGAAGTGCTCTGCTTCCACCAGCAGGTGTAGTAGACGATTTGCGCGACGGCGCGCCCGCGCCAGCTGAATCAGCTTGCCGACCCAGACCGACCAGGTCAGCAGCGAGGCGAGCAGCAGGCCTATCATCACCGATTTGACTACCCAATCGGCAGCCAGGTACATACCCCAGGGCGACAGGTCATGGGGCAGCTCGGTGATCACTGGTGCGGCTGCGGTGCCTGCGCTATCGGCCTGCGCGATGGCAGTGTTACTTTGCTCAGACGATGCGACAGTTTGGCTGTCGGCGGCGGTTACCGGCGCCTGTGCCAAGGCGATTGTGCTGAGCGCCATGGCCAGCAGGGGCGTGCAGATCAGGGTGAAAAAACGCATGGTGAAGGCTTCCTGGCGTTGAGTGCGTCGGTCAGGGTTGCGGGCAGGGCGGTTCCGGGCGGGTGCACAGCCAAAGCAGTACCAGACACATACTGCTGGGGATCAACCACTGTATCCATGGGCTGGGCGCGGTGAGGCAGATGAGCGGCATACTGATGAACATGCTGATGCCGGCAAACCACTTGGCGCGGCGCGGAATGGCCCGGTGTTGCTGCCACTGCTGAATCGGCGGGCCAAAGCGTGGGTGAGTGATCAGCCAGTCTGCCAACGGCGGCCAGCCTTTGCTGGCCGCCCAGACCGCCAACAGCATAAAGACCGTGGTGGGCATGCCGGGCAGTACCACGCCAATCAAGCCCAGCGTGACAAAGCCGAACGCCAGTAGGCGCCAACCCAGCCGGATCAGCAGTTGCATCAGCTGGCAGCAGCCGGTTGATTGTCGGCCATCAGCTCTTCTACCGAGGCACGTACAAAGGCGAATGCGTCGCGCGCACCAGCAACCGCTTGGTCGCGCTCGGCGGCGCTGAGATTCAGGGCGTCCAGTGCCTGCTTGAACTCGCGCCAGTGCAGCCCGCGGCCATCGCTGTGGCCGACCAAGTGGCGAGCGCCGAAGGTTTCGGATAACCCCAGTTGCTCACGGGCATGCTTGAGCAGAAATGCCGCGCCCAGGGTGGAGCCTTCGTGGGTGTAAAGCCAACCGATGGCGCCGATGGTGCTGGCATTTTGGGCTGCGCACCCGGCGCTACGGTCTGCTTCCTGCTGCTCGGCGGTGATATCAAAGTCGGCACAGTCGAGAATGATCGCCTGTAGCCGGCTGCGCTCGGCCAGGCCCGGCAGCAGTGCTTGCAGCGCCGGATTCTGGTACAGCGGGGCGGTGGCGTAGTGCAAACGCAGCTGCATACGCAAGAAGCAGGCAAAGCGCTCACCACTGGAGAACGGCGCCAGGGCCATAATGCGTCGATCCAGGCTCTCGTGGGTGGAGGTGGTTTGCTCCTTGAGGTAGCTGCTCAGCGGGAGGGGCGGGGTAACGACCTGGGTCATGACGAATCCTTGGGGGCGGGCGTGATCAGCAGACAACGGCGTTATGCCTGTTTGCGGTTTATATCTACACAACGAACGAGCAGCCCTGATCCCGTAATCAATTAGTGTGTTTTTTTGCATTCGGGTTCGTCAGTAGCTGGCATTGATCAAAACAACTTTTCAAAGCGCAGGCTCAACTGAGTTCGTTGGTAGGAATACAGCCAGCCAATACTGCTGCGAACCTCGGTGTATTTCAGGCTCAGATTGGGAGTAATGCCCTGCCAGGCCAGGTGGGGAGCGCCAACAATTAGCGTGTGATTGGTTTCGTCATCGCGCCGCAGGTCTCCCAGTAGCGCACTGTATTGCGCGTATTCGCGGTGACGAAACGAGCTGAACAGGCTGGCGCGAAAGCCGCTTTGCAAGGTCAGTGCCGCGCCGAGGCGTATTCCGCCTTGCTGGTAGCCGTAGGCTGTTTCATCGGTGCGGCGATCGGTAAGATCTAGCCCGCCAAACAGCGTCCAGCGCGGCGACAACACGTGCCAGCCAGTAGCGAACAGTGCGCTGCTGCTGCCATCGTTGTAGCGGAAAAGGGTGTCTTGATAGCGCATGTCGCGGTAGCTCGCTTCCAGCTTGATGGCGCTGTGCCGGCTGAGTTGATGCAGCCACTCGGCGCGTGCGCCCCAGGCAGAATACAGGCTCTCGTTGCCGACGCGGTTGGTCTCAAACGAGGGCGCGAGCGAATACTGGTTGCGCGCGCTACGGTAGCTGTAACCCAGGTTGGTGATCAGCGTGCTTTCGTTGTATTCGCTGTAGTTGTTGTAGCTGTAGCCATACAACAGCGCGCGGGCGTAGACGCCGTGATGGCCGCTGAGTGCAACGCGGCGATTAAGGGTGGCCTCGTAATCCAGCCCGGCGGCGCTAACAGCCTCCGGCAAGGTGCGGCGCACGATACAGGCGCCGAGCGTAGTCGCCAGCAGGCAAGTATCGCTTTCCGAGCTCTGGTTCAGGTTGTCGCTCCAGGTTGGTCCCAGGTTGAGCGAGCCTTGCCAGCCCTGGCGCTGCTGCAGTGCAGCCAGAAAGCGGCCCACACTGGTACGTACGCCGTTTGCCTGCGGATCCTCTGTGGGTAGTTCGGCCTGAATCTGCCGGAACAGGTCTTCTGCTGCACGGTCTTGCTGGTTCTCGAACAGCACGCGGGCCAATTCCAGCTGGCCGGGTAGAAACCTTGGGTGCAGGCGTAGCAGATGACGAAAGTGCGCTTCAGCCTCGGCAAACTCGCCGCGCACGCGGGCCAGCATGCCGTCGGCGTAGGCCAGTAGCAGGGGGTCGGCGTCGGGCAGGACGCGGTAGCGTTGCAAAAAAGCGCTGGCGGCCTGCCACTGCTGATGGCCGAGCGACAGGTAAAGCGCGCGGCCCAAGTCGTTGGCGTTGTTGCCGATGGTGAGGGTTTCGCCATTGAGGATAATGCTGGGCTGCTCATCCAGCTCGCCCTCCAGCAGCTGTTGTTCCTGGGCGCTGGCGTTGCCTTCAATACGCTGGTTGAGCCGCAGGTTGGTGTCTTCGTCGGCGGCCTGTAGCGCGGTGCTGCCGAGCAGCAGAATAGGGGTGAAAATCAGTAACGGATGGAGGCGTAACATAAGTGCTCTTGCTTGGCTGGCCGTGTTGCGCGGCCGGAACGGGCAGGGCCGAAGCCACCTCTGCAGCGGTGACTCCGGCCCGGTATCAGCACCTGCCATGGCGGTGGCAGGTTAGCGCGATCAGTCCTTAGTGCCGCCGAAGGCGGTGTCGTAATCGCGATTGCTGAAGGTGGCGATGCCGGCCAGAGCGGCGGCGTTGTTGCCGAAGAAGTTGCCGGTAACCACCCCGTCGGAAACGAAGCCCGCTGCACCATTGGCGCTCGCATTGGTGCTGCTGATATTACCTGCGCTGTCGAAGCTGGCGCTGCCGATATTCACCGCCAAATTGCTGTTGGACAGGCTACCGGACAGGCTGTTGGTGCCAAAGTTGGCAGTGAAGGTCCCGCTCATCAGATTGCTGCCGGAGTAGTCATTGATGCCGGCCACGCTGTAGGTGGCCGTGCCGCTGGTGGGCACGCTGGTGCCGCTATTGTCACCGACGTAGTACACCGTGCGGCTGCTGTCGCCGTTGGCACTGGTCTGGGACCACTCGCCAAAGTAGACGTTGGCACTGCTGACCTTGGCGAAGTTGAAAACGCCCATGCCGCTGTGGTCGGGTTCGTTCACATTGATCGGTGCGTTCAGGGTGTAAACACCGTTGCTCGTGCTGCTGTAGCTACTCAGGCCCGCGAAGTCGACTTTTGCGCTTTTGCCAGTGGTGTAAACACCAACGCCAGGCAAGCCGGCAGTATGCGGGCCGAATGGCACGATTGAGGTGCCAACTTCGATATAGGTGTCGTCGCTTTCCGCGCCAATAACGGCGGCCTGCGACAGGGCGCTGACACTCAACAGACTGGTGGCGAGAACAGACAGATACATTGCTTTCATGTGAATCACCTTATGTTTGATATATGAGTTGTACTGCGCTTGCTTGGTTGTTTTATTGCTCTTGGGTGGTGGCGGTTTACCTCCTGTTTGCGGGTTGAATCAGAACTGCGCCGTGAGGCTCAGTTTCAGCGCGCGGCCGGGGGCCGCGACGGCGGAACGCGAAGTGGGGTCGATGTAGTACTCGTCGGTCAGGTTGCTGCCGACCAGTTCCAGAGTGATGTCGTCTTTGGGCTGAAAGCTGACGTAGGCGTCGTAGGTGGTCACGCTGCCCCAGGACAGTGGCAGGTTGTAGATGGCCAGCTTGTTGGTTTCGGCGTTGGTCTTGTAGTCGTCCAGGTCGCTGTTTTCATGCTTGCTGTAGTAGGTGACGCGGCTGCCGAGTTCGAGCTTGTCGTTGAATAGCCGGCCGCCAATATTGAGGTTGGCCGAGTAACGCGGGATGGCGTGGGAGATCAGATAACCGCCCATAAACCCGTTCTCGACACAGTCGGGCACCGAGCCAAAGCGCGGGTCGGCCAGCGCGGCGGAACTCTCGTCGCAGACTTCGTTTTCCAAATTCCAGGCCAGGCTGAAGTCACCAAACAGACCGCCGTTGTCGTAGCGGGTTTGCAGCTCGATGCCGCGCAGGGTTTGCTGGTCAATGTTGTAGAACAGGAAGTTGGTGCTGCGCTCTATCACGTCTTTGGTACGGTGCTGGTAGTAGGCCAGCTTGAAATCGGCGTAGCGTTCGGCGTTGAGCAGACCGGTGAGGTTGTGCACGTAGCCGATCTCGTAGTTGAACGCGTGCTCAGGTTTGAGGGTGTAGAACGGGTTGAGCGAGGCAGAAAAGCCGATGGTGCTCTCGAACATGCTGGGGTAACGCACGGCCTCGCTGTAGCGCAGGTAGACACGGCTGGCATCGCTCAGGCGCAGGGCGGCCGAGGCGACCGGGGTCCAGTCGTGACCGCGGCGGGTTTTGACGGGGGTGGCCACGACCGCCGTTGTTCCCGGGCCACTGCCAATGGTGCAGTTGCCGGTAAGGTTGTCGATGTTGTCTAGGGTGTCGTTCAGGCAGGCATTGTTTGCTCGGCTGTAGCGACCATCGCTGTCGGGTCGCCAGTCGACCACATGGGTGGCGGTGTAGGTGGTGCTCAGGTTGGCAAGAATCTCGGCAATTTCAGCCTCGGAGAAGCCGAAACCTTCCAACTGTGGCCGTGTGCTTTCCCTCCTTGCCTCCATTTCTTCATCGGTATAGGTCTCGATAGTGCGATAAGTCGCTTCGTAGTGCGTTTGGACCACGGTGTTAATCAAATTGCCCGCTGCCTGCTGCTCGGCCAGAAAGTCATCCTTGGCCCAGTAGGATGAATAGCGGGCGCCCAGGTCCAGGGTGAGAAAATCGGTGGGGCGCCAGTCGAAGTTGAAGTTGAACTCGCGCTCTTCACGGCGCCCGGCACGCGGGAACATGCGCCAGCCATCGTCCACGCCACCATATTCGTCACCGGAGCGCAGCTTCTCGTGCTGGTAACTGCCGCCCAGGGTCAGGTCCAGGCTGCTGGCCAGCGCCAGCTGGTTGCTCAGGGTAATGCCCACGCGGTTCTGATCGGCGTTGGCTACGGCGGTGTTACGCAGCACCGGGTCTGCCCAGGTGGCGTAGTTGGGAAAGCCGCCAGCGCTGTAGGTGTCGCTCTCGGTACGCGTGGTCCAGAGGTTGGCGTACAGGTCGATCCAGCGGTTGTCCGGGTTGAACTCGTATTCGAGGTTGTAGGCTTTGGCATCCACATGGCTGAGCGGCCATTGCACCGCGCCCTTGTCGTCGGCGTTGGCCAGCCGGGTAGGCAGGATTTCGCCATAGAGCATGTCGGTGTCGCGGTAGCCGAAGGTCAGGCTGTGGTCGTCGTCGAACTTCCAGCGTGCCTTGAACAGCCAGGACTCCATTTTGCTGGAGGTGTTGGGCACCTCGTCACCGGGGTGAAAATCCAGCGCCAGGCTTTGCGAGTATTCCTGGGTGCGCTCACCGGTATCCGGCTGTGAGTAGAAGCCCGCGCCGTTTTTGCCGGAGAAGTAGTTGCCGTGCTCGCGAAAGGCGTAGGCACCCAGCAGCTCGAAGCGCTCCTGCCGGGTGCCGAGCGCCAGCCGGTAGGCGTGATCGTTGCCCGACAGCAGTTTGTCGTCGCTGCTGGTCTTGAGGTTGACGCGCAGGGTCGGATCGCTGCTGGGTACGCTCGGGTTCATCGGGAAGCCCGGCACTTCGTAATAGTTTTCACCGGTGTGCAGCTCTGGGATGCGCGGGTTGACCGTGTTGTTGCCGGCCTCCAGTTTCAGTTCGCCGCCAAAACTATCGCCCTCGGCCAGGATATCGTCCACGTCGATGGTGCTGGCGACCACGGCGCCGCCCACCGAGCTGTTGACGTTGCGTTCGATATTCGGCCCTTTGATCACCTTGATGCCGCCGATCAGGTTGGGGTCGATGTAGCTGCGGTTGGACGCGCCGTTGTACCCGCGCCAGACCGACATCGCCTGTTCGGTGCCATCGATGGTGAGCGGTACTCTGCCGGGGCCTTGAATGCCTCGGATGTTGGGGTCGAGCGCGCCGCTGTTGCGGGCATCGCCGGTGTAGACGTTGAGCATGCCCTTGAACACATCGGCAGGGTTGGTGCCTTTGTAGCGCTCGATTTGTTCCTTGCCGGAATAGGCGCTGGAAATGTTGTCATCGTAGATGCCGTCGTATCCGGCTTCATCGCGGCTTGGCAGATAAAGCGCGGTGCCTTGCACGTTCAGCGGCGCCAGTTGAATGGCGCTGGCATCAATCTGCGGACGGTACAGGCGCCAGGCGTTGTCGGCTTGACGCTGGGCACGCAACCCGCTGTTGGCGAGCAGGGCAGCGAGACCCTGATCGATGCTGAACTGCCCCTGCAGGCCGGAGCTTGGCTGGCCGCGGGACAACGAGGCATCAAGGTAAAGCTCAATGCCGGCATCCAGAGCAAACTGGTTGAGTACCTGGTCGAGGTTGCCGGCGGGAATGTTGAATGACTGTGTGGCGCTGCTCTGTGCCTGAGCTGCGGTGGCCAGGCTGCCCGCGCCAAAGGCCAGGCCGACGTTCAAGCCTATGTGCAAGGCGAGTGCAAGAGGTGTGTGGCGTAATACTGAACCGCGTGACATGGGGCGCTTCCCTTTCTCGTGTGCTTGGTGTTGGCAGTGTTTCCCTGTACACCGAACGAGCGTGCGAAACCCGTAACGCAAATGCGAAGTATTTTTATTTGAAGTTGTTCAAGGGGAACTCAGACTGTGTCGATGCTGACCCAGTAACGGCTGAAGTAACGTACTCGTACCGGCAGTACCTTGGGCAGGCGAGCCAGGGTGGCATCGGTATCGTGCAGGGAAAACACGCCGGTGATCTGCAGCACGGCCAATGACGGATCGATGCGCAGCACGCCTGGGCGGTAACGCCCCAGCTCGGCAATGAAGTGGGTGAGTGGCAGGCGCTCGGCCACCAGCTTGCCTTCTGTCCAGGCCGGGGCGGTAGGGTCAACCACCTGCGGCGTGGCAATCAGCGAACGAGAGAAACGCGTGGCCTCGCCGGCTGCGAGTACGGCGCTGCTGCCGGTTGCTGCCAAGCTGATCTGTACATTGCCGCTGAACACACTCAGTTGGCTGTCGTGGGCATATTGGCGCAGGCAGAAGCGGCTGCTCTGCGGGGTGATAAGGCCATCACGGCAATGCAACTGTAATGGCAATGCGTTGGTGTTGCTGGTTACCAGCAGTTCGCCCTGCAACAGCTGTAGCTGATGGCCGCTGGCGCTGCTCTTCAGGTTGAGGCTGGTAGCCGTATTGAGCAGCAGCCGGGTACCGTCGGCCAGCTGCAGCTCGCGGCGTTCACCGGTGCCGGTACGCTGGTCGGCGGTCAGCGGTTGCCATTGCTGCCGGCTGCCCATGGCTGCTAGCCCGGCGCCGCTGCACAGGAGTCCGGCGATGGCCAGCATACGGCGGCGGGACACCTCGTTACGGCGGCCGAGGATACGGCTGGCTCCGTCGGTCGGTACCGCATCAAAGCGCAGCTGTAGTTGTTGCAGTTGCTGCCAGGCGTGCTCGTGGGCCGGATCGGCCTGACGCCAGTGCGCGCAGGCAGCATGGTCTTGCGCGGTAGCGTTGTCAGACCACAGGCGTGCCATCCAGTGCGCCGCCTGGCTGATCTGGTCCGGCGACAGTCGATCGCCGCGATTCACTGCTCCATCTCCAGTGCGGCTTGCAGGCAGCTTTGCAGCGCGCGGGCGACGTATTTCTCCACCGACGAAACCGATACCTCCAGCTCTTCAGCGATCTCGCGATAGCTCATGCCATCCAGCCGACGCATCAGCAGGGCGCGGCGCACGTTCACTGGCAGGCCCTGCAAAAGGCGGTCGATGGTCATCAGTGCCTCGACGGTCTGGGCGCGTACTTCGGGAGAGGGATGCATCGCCTCGGGCTGGCGGCAGAGCTCTTCCAGGTAAGCGCTTTCTATGCGGCGACGTCGATACAGATCGATCATCAGGCCCTTGGCGATACGGGTGAGGTAGCCGCGTGAATGTTCGGCGGGTGGCAGCTTGCCGTTGGTGAGAAGGCGCAAATAGGTGTCCTGCACCAGGTCGGCGGCACTGTGCGAGCAGCCCAAACGTCGTTGCAGGAAGCCGGATAGCCAGCTGTGATGCTCGCGATAGAGCTGATCCATGTGGTGCTGCAAGGTAGGGTCGCGAGCGGTCATGTTGATGGCATCCGTAAGGTATCTTCATCTTAAATGAGAATAGTTATTATTTATGCTGTTCGATCCGTTCCGCCCTGTCAATCCCTGTGGGGGGCTGTTTGCTGCTTGACAATACCGGCCAGCTCAAACAAATAATGATAATATTTATCGTTTGATACTTATTCTTGTTTCCGTGCGTGGCCGTCTGGCTGTGCGATGTCGGAGGTACTTTTGTTCAGTCTTTCCTACCTGCACTCGGCAGCCTTGTTGTGACCGACACATCGAGCCCTATGGCTAGCCAGGATCTTGGCGGCCTGCGTATGGAGTTGCGACGTTTCATGGGTAAGCGCATGAACAACGCCGCCGATGCCGATGATCTGGCGCAGGATGTGTTTGTGCGCTGGCTGGACAGCACGGCAACGCAGCCACTGCACCAGGCGCGGCCATTGCTGTTTCGCATCGCTCGCAACCTGATGGTTGATCACTGGCGCCGTCAGCAGATACGCAGCGGTACAGGATTGGTCGAGCTGAATGAGCAGCAGGCCGAGCAGGATGATGCGCTGCAAACCGAAGGACCGTTGGCCATGGTAGAGCAACAGCAACGCTTGCACAGACTGGCTGAAGCATTGGAAGATCTGCCGCCTAAGCGCAAACAGGCCTTTGTCTTGCACAAGTTCGATGGCTTGTCGCAGGCGGCAGTGGCTCGGCAGATGGGGATTTCCTTGAGTATGGTAGAAAAACACATCGCGTTGGCCATGCTGCACTGCCGTCGCCACGCCCAGTCCCGTGTCTCGGGGCAGGGAGATTGAGCATGTCGAGACCGGGTGAGCACCCTGTGCAGCAGATCGACGAGCAAGCCGCGGAGTGGTTTGCCCGGCGCCGTGGTGAGCGCTTCAGTCAGGCAGATGAAAGCCAGTTTCAGGCCTGGTTGCAGAGCAGTGATGCGCACACGCAGGCCTATGCCGACCTAGAGCTGATCTGGCGCGACATGGACAGCATGGCTCCCCCGCAGCAGAGCCCTGTCGAAGCGGCCTCTGCAAACAATATTGTTCACCTGCGGCGTCGCTGGCCACAGCGCTTTAGCGCGATTGCCGCCAGTGTGGTTTTGCTGGCCGGCCTGCTGGCGGTCACGCTGCTGGTAGAGCGGCCCGAATATCAGCTGACGGTGCAGGCTGAGGCGGGCGAGCTGCAAGCGTTGGTGCTGGCTGATGGCAGCCAGGTCACCCTGAACATGGGCTCCAGCGCGCAGGTTCGCTATTTCGATGACCGCCGCGAGGTCAGTCTGCAAGGCGAGGCTTTTTTCGCGGTCGCTCGCGATGCGACACGCCCCTTTGTCATCCAGGTGGGCAGTGCCGAAGTGCGGGTGCTGGGCACCCGGTTCAACGTACGGCAGGGCGCTGACACGCTGGATGTCGCGGTAGAGCACGGCAAGGTCGCGGTGAACGCCGGCTCCCCGCGTATGCCTGCGGTCCTGCTGTCGATGGGCGAGTCGGTGCACGCCGACTACCGTCTAGGTCAGCAGCAGATGAGGCCAATCGCGGCAGATACGGTAGCTAGCTGGCGTAGTGGGCAACTCATGTTTCAACAGCGCCCGTTGGCACAACTGCTGGACGAGCTGTCGCGCTATCTGGGCAAGCCGGTGCTGCTGAACGCCAACGCGCTGGCTGATTATCCGCTGTCAGGCAGCCTGGATATCTATCGCCCACAGGACTTTCTGGCCTCTTTGCCCTTGCTGTTACCGGTACAGGTGAGCAGCGCAGACGATGGCAGTGTGACGGTCGAAGCCCGCTAGGTTAGCTGCTTTGCGGATGGCTGGGGCCGCGCTCCGATGCGGTCGCTTTAATCTAAATGAAAATATTTTTCATTTTCAGGTGTGGGTTTCCTTCGCTGTTGCGTTCTCTGGATGAAAGCAATTGAGCATCACATCAGGAGAGTGCGATGAGCATCCGCAATACCCGCTTTGGACTATCCCCGCTGGCGCTGGCTGGTCTGTTGATCAGTGGCAGCCTGCAAGCCGCTCCCATTACCCTGGACCTGCCGGCCCAGCCATTGGCGTCATCACTTACCGCTTTGGCGCGCCAGGGTGGTATGCAACTGCTGTTTGACGAAACCCAGACACGCCAAGTTCAGGCGCCGGCGCTTGCGGGTGCCTATGAGCCGGTTGTGGCGTTGCAGCACCTACTGCAGGGTTCCGGTTTTGAACTGGTGCCGGCGGGCGAGGGTTACGTGGTCCGCCCGCTGGCGGATACCAGTACCGGGATTACGCTACAGGCGCTGACGGTAGTAGGTAACGGCGTGCAGGTGAACTCGAGCAATGTGGGGCGCTCCACCCTGACGCGGACCGACATCGAACGGCAACAGGCCAACAATGTGCCGGCGCTGTTGCAGACGCTGCCGGGCGTCAACATGGGCGGCTCGGTCAAGCCCGGCGGGCAGACGCTGAACATCTGGGGTCTGGGTGATGCCGAAGATGTGCCCTTCACCCTGGATGGCGCGCAGAAAAGCGGTTTTGAGCGTTACCAGCAGGGCACGATTTTCATCGAGCCGGAGCTGATCAAGAGCATCGAGGTCGAGAAGGGGCCGCACTCGGTGTTCAGCGGCAACGGTGGCTTTGGCGGCACCGTGCATATGGAAACCCGTGATGCCACCGATATGCTGGAAGAAGGACGCAACACTGGCGCGCTGGTCAAGTACGGGTACCAGAGCAACGACCAGCAGCAGACCTACAGCGGCGCGGTCTATGGGCGCACTGACGACGGTCTGCTCGATGGCCTGTTTTACCTCAGCCACCGCGACAGCGACGACATCAAGCTGGCGGGGCACATCGACCAGGATGAAGGCTATCTCTACCCCAAACGCTATCCCTTTACCGCGCAGAACCAGGACTCGGTACTGATCAAGGGTAACTTCCACCCGACCCTGGAACACAGTTTTGGCCTGACTTACAGCCGTACCAAGAGCGAACTGCGTTCGCCATTCAGTGCGGTGACCTTCCTGGTGCCCAGTAAATACTCGATTGACCGCTACGGCAGCCTTGAAGCGGCGATGAACCGGCTGATGTCCAACCGCGAGTTGGTGGATACTACCTGGGCGGGTAAATACCAGTATCAGCCGGTGGATAATCCGCTGGTGGACCTGGAGATCACCTACTCGCTGTCGGATACCGAGCAGACCGATACCCGCGATGACGATGCCAGTTACAGCTCGTCGACCGGCGGCAAGTACATCAACACCGCCTACCGCGACAAGGTGCTGGAAGCACGCAATATCAGCCTGTTCGACACCGGCCCGTTGGAGCACGAGCTGACGGTGGGGACTCAGTGGCGCGAGCACACGCGCGACGTGCTCATGTACCTGCCCACCTACGACAGCAACCCCGACTACAACTACGGCTGGTACCAGCCGCAGTTCATGCCGCGAGGCCAACAGGACACGCGCAGCGCCTACCTGCAGGACGCCATCACCCTTGGCGCTGTGACCATTACGCCTTCGTTGCGCTTTGATCATGTGCGTAACCAGGGCGAGCGCAATCTGGCCGAGCGCTATAACAACCCGGACCTGAATCACGATTACCGCTCGCAAACCTATTCCGGCTGGTCGCCAAGGCTGGCGATCTTCTGGCGCGCCACCGATCAGCTGGGACTGTTCTTCGATTACGCGAAAACCTGGCGTGCCCCGGTGCTGGATGAACAGTACGAGGTGCAGAGCAGCTCTACCTTTGGTGGCACCAGCCGCGATCTGGATGCGGAAAAAATTCGCGGGCTGCGGGCCGGGGCGGTGGTCAGCTTGCCGGAGCTGATTGTCAGCGGGGACAACCTGCAGATTCGCGCCACTGCGTACCACAACAAGATTGAAGACGAGATATTCAAATTCCGCTCGGTTGCCTGCGCCGCGCAGGCCGAGAACGGTGGCTCGATTGCCGACAACTGCGGCGATTTGCTGCCGCTGTCCAACTACCGCAACCTGGAAGGCGCGACCATTCGAGGCTTTGAGGTAGAAAGTTTCTACGACAGCCGCCGCATTTTCGCCAGCCTGTCCTACTCCTGGATGGAAGGCAAACACAAGGGCGCCTACAGCAACCCCTGGGCGGCGGACGTGTGGGCGCGGGATATTCAACCGGTCAAGTGGGTGGCGCTGCTGGGGGTGAAAATCCCGGAGATTGACGTGCACGCCGGTTGGCAGGGCGAGTTTGTGCGCAAGACCGATCGCCTGCCGAGTGATCTCTACAGCGAGACCGGCGAGCTGTACTGGAATCACTATGGCAACGACAGTTATGACGTACACCGCCTGTTTGCCGATTGGGCGCCTCAGCGCGGCGCGCTCAAGAACGTGAGTGTCAACCTGACCGTCGACAATGTGCTGGACCGCTTTTATCGTCCAGCGCTCTCGGGTGACAACGCCTATTCGCAAGGCCGTAACGCCAAGCTGAGTCTGAGCTACCGCTTCTGAGCCGGCCTTCTGCGCAGCCGGGTGCCCCCGGCTGCGCAGAAGGTTATTCCGCCGACCGCTTGCGCTGCGCTGCGGTGCGCACGCGAATATTGATGGCCTCAACCGCCAGCGAAAACGCCATGGCAAAGTAGATGTAGCCCTTGGGTACATGCACGTCAAAGGCCTCGGCGATCAGCAGGGTGCCCACTACCATCAGAAACGACAGCGCCAGTACCTTGAGCGAGGGATGCTTTTCAATGAAATTGCTGATGCTGCCGGCCGCCAGCATCATCACCAGCACTGCAATGACGATAGCCGCCACCATCACGGCCACCTCATCCACCAGCCCCACCGCCGTAATCACCGAATCGAGCGAAAACACGATATCGATGATCGCAATCTGCAGCACGATACTCACAAAGCCGGCGCCCTTGGGCGTGGCGCCTGTGGCGCTGTGCTCGGGCCCCTCCATGCTGTGCCAGATTTCGGTGGTGCTCTTGAACAGCAGGAAAAGGCCACCGAAAAACAGGATCAGATCTCGGCCGGAGACGCCTTCGCCCAGTACCTGAAACAGATCGGCGGTCAGGCGCATGACCCAGGCAATACTCAGCAGCAACAGAATGCGCGTACCCATTGCCAGTGCCAGTCCAATGAAGCGTGCTCTGGGCTGCTGCGCCTTGGGCAGGCGGCTGACGAGAATGGAGATGAAGATGATGTTGTCGATGCCGAGGACGATTTCCAAGGCAGTAAGGGTGAGGAAAGCAACCCAGATATCCGGGCTTGAAAGCCATTCCATGATGCGGTCGATCTCGCGTGCGGTGACGCCTGGGATTCAGGCGAGCCAGTGTCGCACGGCGGCAAGTGGGCGGTAAGTGGCGCAGAGAAAAATAGTCTGGCGCCGGCCGCGGCCGGCGCGCAGCAGCTTTAGCCGAAGCGGATGACCTCCTGGTCAAGCACGCCTGCCAGCAGGGGGCTGGCGGCCGCGCGCTCAAACGCGGCGTCAATGGCTTTGGCGCGTGCCTGGGTGCTGGGGCGGTAGTTGGGATGGGTAAAGATGTACAGCTCTTTGGCTTTCAGTGCTTCAACAACGCGCTCACCGACGATCTCGACCGGCAGGCCGTTGTCGATGATCTTCTGCATGTGCGCCGCCATCGCCGCCTGCTGCGGGGTAGCCTCACGCTGGGCGGCCTCGGTTTTGTAATCGCTTTGCATGTTGCGGCTGGACAGGTTGATACGGGTTTTGACGAACGCCGGGCAGAGCACTGACACCTGAATGTTGTGTGGCTGCAACTCGGCATACCAGCTCTCTGACATGCCGACCACTGCGACCTTGCTGGCGGTATAGGCGCCGCCGTAAGGCACGCCGCCCATGCCGGCCATGGACGCGACGTTCAGCAGCCAGCCACCTTCATGGTGCTGCTTGATCAGCGGCACCATGACCTGGGTGCCGTTGATGACACCCATCAGGTTGACATCCATCACCCAGCGCCACTGGTTGTTGTCTGTCTGCTCGATGCCACCGGTACCGCCACCGACGCCAGCGTTGTTGACCAGCATGTGAATCTTGCCGAAGCGAGCCAGCGCCTGCTTGGCCAGGGCCTGCCAATCGTCCAGACGAGTAACGTCCATCTGTGCCGTGAGTACCTCGATGCCGGCCTGCTGCAGTTTGTCTTCGGCGAGTTTCAGCTGGTTGCTGTCGATATCACCCAGCACCACCTTCATACCCTGTTTGCCCATGGCCATGGCAATACTAAAGCCGATACCTTCGGCACCGCCGCTGATGACGATGGTCTTGCCTGCAAACTCGCTCATGTTGTGCTCCTTGTTATGGGTCTCGGGGCTGGTCGCAAAGGAACCCAATTTGCGCTTGTGCTGCAGCCGGGGTACAGCATTATCGGCTTCCATTATTCTGCGGCATAAGCGTTCGAGCCCCGTCGCTGGTGTTCAGACGGCTGACTTGAGCTGGATGATTACACCTTCGTCAGCGGCGACCTGACCCTGGCAGACGGCGGGGTAAATCGCGTCCAGGCCATCCAGCCCCTCTAGTGTTTTGACCTTTAACCACTGCCGGCTCCAGTTGGCCGAAGCATGTAAAAATTGCTGGCTGCGTTCGGCAAACCCCTCTGGGCCCCAATCCTTCAGGCGTTGTTGAATATGGCCAGGCGCGAAGAAGAACTCGCTGCGCTCAGCGCTGATGCCGGAGGCGTTCTGGCTTTCGTCCCAATGGGTCAGGCCCACGTTGATACAGTACGCCAGCTTTTCGCCAAGGTGCTGGTTCAGCGCCTGCAACAAGGCGCCGTTGCCCGACATGTCGACGATAACGCTGGGAATGCTGTTGTCGATGCTGCTGAGTTGCGCGTAATCCACGGTGGCGTCGTAAATCTTCAGTTGTTTTACCAGCGCCAGGTTACGGCTGGAGGTGAGGGCGATGGCCGCCGGTGCGTTCGGGTCCTGCGCCAGAGCAAACGCCAGCCCCATACTGGTTTTGCTTGAGGCACTGAGGATGATCACCTGCTCGGCGCCGTACCAGCCCTTGGCCTGCAGTGCGTCCCACAGACAGAAGGAGGTGATGTGCAATGGCCACAGCAGCATGCGCTCCGGCTCGCTTGCCGGGTCGTAGTTCGGCTCGTGTAGTACGCGACTGTAGCTGTTGTAACCCGGCGGCAGTTGAGCGCGATGCGCGCTGCCGTCCATTAGCCGTGTGTCTGACACGTGGGTCGGCTGCATGATCAACTGAGTGGCCGGTGGGAAGTAGCCAAACAGGCGCTCGCCCACTGGCAGCTCGGCGCAGCGCGATTCGGTCACATCGGCAAAGCCCCACACCGGAATCACACCCCAGCCTTCATTTTGCTCGCCAACCGGTGGGAAGAACTGCCAATAACCCAGCTTGTTGCCGGCAGCGGCATAGGTAATGTTGTTGGCGGTGAAGGAGAAGCTGTCGACGGCCAGGCGCACCTGGCCGTCACTCAGTTGCGCCTGTTCTTCTTCAGCGCTGAGGGTGACCCGTTGGCGGGTCATGAAGTTGTCTTTGCGAATCTGAAATTGCTGCATGGTTTGGCCTGTTCTAGTGGTTAGTTGATTTCAGTCAGAAAGCGCTGAAGTTTCATCATCGCTGGGGCTGAGTTTTCACGCATGCGCGTCAGAATAGCCTGTTTTGCTGCGTCATCCTTGCTGGCGCTGCGGATCAGCCTACCCATGCCGTCCAGTCGGTTGGCGAGCAACCAGTCGCGCAGATCGTCAACCTGTGACCACTGATGCTGGTTCATCATCAGGGCCGCCATCATGCGAAGCCAGTCGGTATCGTGGTTGGGCAGCGGCACCACCGAGCAAATACGGTTCTTTTCGGCCTCGTCGCTGTAGCAGGCTTCAACGTGCGCAATAAAGGCAGCGCTGAACACCGGTTGATAGGAGCGCACGGTCTGCGGGGTGATGAGGTTGCCCTGAAAGACCTTTTTGATTGCCAGATTGGTGATCGCGGTGGCGGAGCAATCGATATGCAGGCTATTGATTGAGGTCGGGATGCTGCCCTGTTCAAGCACGATCTGATCGGCCTGCAGGTGGGTTATCCGGCCCTTGCGCACCACATTCTTGATGCGACGCAGTTGCTCCAGCTCCAGCTGGCTGATGGTCGCCCCGTGGAACATTTGCGGTTTCACCTTTCGGTCGATGCGCAGCAGCACGCCGGCCTGCTCCAGCCGGTCAAACAGGTCATCGACCGACTCGGCCTTGGCGATGGCTTCAAACTGGCTCGCCACGGCGCCTATGGTGTGCTGGAAGAACTCCTCGCCCGGCTGGGTGTTGCGGCGGTCGAGCAGCCAGGCATCACGCGAGACGATCCAGCAGATGCGGTCCGGGTCGACCTGATGTTCCAGCAACCATAAGCAGGCATCGATACCGGTCTTGCCGCCGCCGATGACCACGTAGTTGTCAGCCGGGCTTTTGACCTTGGGTAGGTCGTTGAGCGGCATGAACTGCACACCGGGGTCGATATGGAAGCTGGGTGTGTGGTTGGCCGGCACACTGGTCTTCAGGTAGGTAGCATCTACGGTTTTGCGCGTGTTGGCGCGAAAACGCTGGCCGGTCAGGTTGTGCTCGAAGAGGCCTTCACCCAGGTAGGTACACATCGGGAAGTACTGCACGCGGCCGCTGGGCAAAAACCGATGGCGCATTACATCATCGAAGTAAGCGAGCACTTCGGCTCCGGAGGCGAGGTCGCCCAGCCCCTTGTTTAGTCCCACCTCATCCTTGCGACCCTTGCTCAGCTCGCGGGAGCTAACGCCATAGAACGCCGACGGCTGGTGCAGGGTGACGAAGGGGTAGGCAATGTTCCAGTGGCCACCGGGTTTCTGATGCTGATCGACCATGATAATGCTGGCATCTGACTCGGTCAGTAGGGTATCGGCAAAGGCCATGCCTACCGCGCCGCTACCGACGATCAGGTAATCCGCTTGAAGTTGTTGTTCGCTCACGGTGTTTACTCCTGTTCCCGACGGAATTCGATTGAAAGAAAATTTGCATAACAGTGTTATGTTTGACAGAGAGTATAACGTTGTTATGCAAAGTCAAGTACAATCGCCGGATGAATGATTCGAAACGCAATATCCTCAACGCTGCCTCTGAGTTGTTCCTGCGCGGCGGCACCGCTGCGCTGAGCGTGCGGGCCATAGCAACCAAGGCCGGCGTGTCAACCATCGGCATATATAGTCACTTTCAGGGTAAGCAGGGCATTCTCGATGCGCTGTTTATCGAAGGTTTCACTGCGGTCATTACGGCGCTGGCGGTGGACGAGCTGAGCTGCGACCCACGTGAGCGGGTGCTATTGGCCTCACGTCGCTATATGGATACCGCCGAAGAGTATGAGCCGCATTACGGCCTGATATTTGGCAAGCTGGATGACAGCTATCAGCCCTCGGAAGAGGCGCGAACGGTCGCCGCTGCCGGCTTTGCGCGACTGACCGAGGTGGTGGGCGGCTTGCTGCCAGCCGATGCGCCTACCGGTGCCCGCGCCGATGTGGCGGTGCAGACCTGGGCATTGATACACGGCTTTGTTGGGCTCAAACGCCACGCAGTGGCTGAGCTGATCGATATGGGCTGCTGGAAGGAACGTGCCATGGAGGCGGTGGAAATTCTGGTAGATGGCATTATCAGCCGCTGGCACCAAGCAGGGTCACCAGCGGAGGCGCCGCGCTGAAAGCCGGTTTCACGGGCGGGTTTCAGCGGCCTTCGGCTGCAGCTTATTGTGGCTGGGCAGGCTGGCGGCCTGCCAGCGATTGCGCCTGTTCCAGATGGGCTTGCAGATCAGGTAGGGTAGCTTCAGCAAAGCCGACGATCTGCTCATTTGCTATCTGTGCGGCGCGGTTGTAGAGCGCTATGGCTTGCTGATGGGCCACGATCTGATTTTGCAGGTAGGCCTGATCAAAGTCCTTGCCGTCCCGTAGTTTCAGCAGCAGTTGCTCGGCTTGGGCGCTGAGCTGCGGGTCTTGCTCGGTCTCGATCTGCATTCCTGCAGCCAGTGCTTTCAACTGATCGTTGTTGTCACGGTGCGCGTCGAGCATTGTTTGGGCGTAGCTTTGGACCTCGGGCGTACCTTGCTCCAGAGCCAGTTCGGCAGCATCAATGACGGCCATGTTTTGCGCACTGGCCTGGCTGAAGAATGTCTCCACGCCAACGCCCATTTCGTCTCCAGCGTCGTTGAAGGTGCCTTTGGTGTCGGCACTGCCGCCGCTACCGGTAGTCCCCGGCATGCCGGTTGGGCCACTTTGTTCAACCCGGTCGTCGCCGCCAACCATGGGGTCGGTCTCGGTCCCTTCGACGGCGTGAACGCTCGCCACGGCCGCACTTAACAGTAGTAGTGTGGCTGGCAGTCGCAGGCTACGGGATAGGCTAGGTGTGGGCATGGTCGCTCCTGTGTTGGGGGGTACGGTAAACGTGCCCCGCCACGGTGAGCGGGGCATTCAGGCGTGCCTGTTACTGCGCGGTGGCGCCGCCACCGATAGGACCGTCCGGACCGTCAGTGGTAGCGTCAGGGCGCTTGTTAGCGCTGCCCATTTTGTCGCTGCCCACAGTACCGGCTTCGACTTCATCACCAGCGTCCCGTTGACCGGGCAGGCGCTCTTCGGTTTTGTCTTCACCTTCCTGGCCGGTGTTCACGCCGTTTTCGTACGTCTTGCTGTGCTCGTCCCCGTGATTGCCGGCAGAAGCAGGCATTGCGCCCATCAGGGCCACGGAAAAAAGGGCAGTGCTCAAAAGCTTCAAGTGCGTATTCATATGCGGTCTCTCCTTAATAAGGGTGCACTGTAATGGAGCGTCGCAGAACGCCAAGAGTTCAACCGGATTTTCATCGGTGCTGGCTGAAACGCTGGAAAAAAGGGCAGTGCCGCAAGTGATTGCAGTGACTGATAAGAAGACGGTGGGTCTCTGGGATGGGCTCTGAGCGTGCGTGTTCGGCAAGCAGCGCGCGGTCTGCAGGCGTGTGCAAAGGGACACAAATTGTTACCAGGCTTGCAATTTTTGCCTGCAGAAACTAGCTTCTGTATCCGAAGCTAATTTCTGCAGGGCGAATGCCGTGCGCTCTCACCAATCGACAGAGGCAGGATTACATTGAAAAACCGCATAACAGAACTCTTTGGCATTCAGCACCCGATCATCCAGGGCGGCATGCACTTTGTCGGCTTCGCGGAGCTGGCTGCGGCTGTCTCCAACGCCGGTGGCCTGGGCACTATTACCGGTCTGACCCAGCGCACTGCGGCGGACCTGGCGAACGAGATTGCCAAGTGCCGGGAGATGACCGACAAGCCATTTGCGGTCAACCTGACCTTCCTGCCGACCGTTAACTCGCCGGACTACCCCGGTTATATCGACGCGATCATCAAGGGCGGCGTGAAGATCGTTGAAACCGCTGGGCGGAGTCCGCAGGAATACATGCCGGCCCTGAAGGACGCCGGTATCAAGGTGATTCACAAGTGCACCTCCGTACGTCACGCGCTGAAAGCGCAGTCGATTGGTTGTGATGCCGTGTCGGTTGACGGCTTCGAGTGTGGTGGTCACCCCGGCGAAGACGATATTCCTAACATGATTCTGCTGCCGCGCGCCGCAGAAGAACTGGAAATTCCCTTCGTCGCCTCTGGCGGCATGGCCGACGGCCGTTCACTGGTCGCCGCTATCGCCCTGGGCGCCGAAGGCATGAACATGGGTACGCGCTTCATCGCCACCCAAGAGGCACCGGTGCACGAAAACGTGAAGCAGGCCATTGTGGCCGCCTCCGAGCTGGACACCCGTCTGGTCATGCGTCCGCTGCGCAATACCGAGCGCGTGCTGAACAACGCGGCAGTCGAGCGCATCCTCGAGAAGGAAGCGCGTCTGGGCAAAGACCTGAAGTTCACCGATATCATCGATGAGGTGGCTGGTGTTTATCCCAAGATCATGAAGGATGGCGATATGGAGCTGGGCGCCTGGTCCTGCGGCATGGTGGCGGGTCTGATCCACGACGTACCAACCTGCCAGCAGTTGATCGACAACATCATGAATCAGGCCGAAGAGATCATCCGCGCTCGCCTGGCCGGCATGCTGTAACAGTCGCCCGGTGAACCAACCCGTGGCGGGCTCTTGGTCCGCACGGGTCTTGGTGGAGAAACAGCATGTCCCGAACACCGCTTAACCATATGGACTGCAGCGTTGCGCAGACGCTGGATATTGTCGGCGAGTGGTGGTCGCTGTTGATATTGCGCAATGCCTTTCACGGCATGCGTACCTTTGATGCCTTTCAAAAGCAGTTGGAGATTTCCAGCAGCGTACTCAGTGCCCGGCTGAAAAAGCTGACCGAGGCCGGGGTGCTGAAAAAAGTCCCCTGCAGTGAAGACAAACGCTCCTTTGAATACCGTCTGACGCCGGCTGGCATGGACCTGTATCCGGTGCTGATCGGGCTGATGCAATGGGGCGAGAAGTGGCGACCCAATGACCGCGGCCAGCGCATGCTATTGCTGGAAAAGGCCACGGGTGAGCCGATTCATGGCGCCGAGGTACTGGCCAGTGATGGGCGCCCGCTGAAGGCTTGGGAAGTACAGCCAGTCGCCGGGCCTGGCGCGGACGAACACGTTTATGAGTTGATCGGCTAAGATGCTCAATGCGCCTGCGTTGCTGTTGTGCGAGTACGCTGCGCAGGCTGAGCTGGAGCCGGCTGGCGGCTGGCAGTTGGCAGACGCCCAAGCACAGCAACGTGTTCAACAATTCACCAATCCCGCCGCGCGCACCCGCTTTGCACTCAGCCGCTTGCTGCTGGCAAAGGCCACAGCGCAACTGCTTGATGACACGACCGGGTGGCAGCTGCAAACGCAGGAAAGTGGCCAGCCGGTGCTGCGCAGCCCAAGCGGGCAAATCAATCTGAGCATCAGTCACACCCAGGGGTTGGTGGCTTTAGCCATGGCACCGGCAGGGCAGTGCATTGGTGTTGATGTCGAGGCTTGGGCGCGGCCCCTGCGGTTGCAGACGCTGCTCGCCGCCAGCATGAGCCTGGAAGATGCCCAATGGTGCCGGACACAGCCGTCGCCAGAGCAGGCGTTCCTTCGCCACTGGACGCTTAAGGAGGCTTACCTCAAGGCGCTGGGCTGCGGGATCGCGGCAGATCTTGGCGGGCTCTCCTTTGCCGTTGGCGAGCAGGGCATTCATCTGTGTAGAACGCCCTATCCTGACGAGCGATACTGGCTGTTTGCACAACCCTCGGTACTCACGGAGCACTGCCTCTCGTTAGCGAGCGCCAGCCCGTTTCCGATCGACGCAGCATGGCAGCAAAGCTCGACAGATCAGTCGTTGCAGCTACCCGGCTGCAAGGTAAACCTGTTGCGCTTGCACTGAGTCGGTTGGCCGTTCAAGGCTTCAATCTGCAGCCCGCTGCGCTATTATCCGTGGGCGCTCAGCGCCGCAGGTGCTGAGCAGTTACTGATTACGTCACAGGGATTTGCCTTTTATGAAGACCACACCACTGTTTGCTGCCGCGTTACTGAGCTGCGCACTGAGCATGCCTCTCGAGGCTGCAGAACACGCCAAGAACCCCAGCAGCGGCGCAAGCGCCGCCCAGCTCCAGCCCAAGGCTGACGCTGGCAACGCGGGAGCCCAGCGCGAGCTGGCCGACCGTTATTACGATGGTGACGGCGTGGAGCAGTCCTACGTCTTGGCAGCGCAGTGGTACGCCAAGGCTGCAGAGCAGGGTGATGCCGTAGCGCAATTTGCACTGGGCTACATGTACGACGAAGGGCAGGGTGTGGCGCTGGATGACAGCCGCGCGATTGCGCTCTATGCCCAGGCCGCAGAGCAGAACCATCCCGGCGCGCAATACAACTTGGCGCTGATGTACGACGTGGGTGAGGGTGTTGCGGTCGATGACTTGAAAGCGATCGACTGGTATTGGCGCGCGGCCGAGCAGGGCCACGCTGATGCCCAGTACAATCTGGCACTGATGTACGACGAAGGCGAGGGCGTACCGGTCAACGACGAAAAGGCGCTGCGATGGTACCTTCGCGCGGCCGAGCAGGGGCATGCCGATGCCCAGTTCAATCTGGCGCTCATGTATGACATGGGCGAAGGGACTCCAGTGAACGACCGTGAAGCCGTGCGCTGGTACACCGCGGCCGCCGAGCAGGGCGACGCCACCGCCCAATACAACCTTGCCCTGATGTATGACGAGGGTGAAGGTGTGCCGGTAAACGACCAACTGGCTGTTGAGTGGTACCGCCGCTCAGCGGAGCAGGGCGACAGGGACGCGCAGTACAACCTGGCGTTGATGTACGACGAAGGCGAAGGTGTGGCGCTCGACGATGCGGAAGCGCTCAACTGGTATACCTTTGCCGCTGAGCAGGGCCACGTTTCGGCTCAGTACAACCTGGCCATCATGTATGACGAGGGTGAAGGTACCCGCCAAGACAACAAGGCCGCCATCAAGTGGTACACCGCGGCGGCGGAGCAGGGCAACAAGGACGCGCAATACAACCTGGCGGTCATGTACGACGAGGGCGAGGGTACTCGCGAGGACAACAAGGCGGCGATCAAGTGGTATGGCGCCGCCGCGCAGCAGGGTGAGCCCAGTGCCATGTTCAATCTGGGCATCATGTACATGAATGGCGAGGGCGTTCGTACCAATCCGCGGATGGCTTACCTGCTGTTCTCGCTTTGTGCCGCGCAGGGGCTGCCGGACGCCCGTGAGGCACGTGAACTGATGGCTGAGCGCCTGAGTCAGGCCGAGCTGGCCACAGCACAGCGCGCCGCCGCCGAGTGGCAACTGGATACCCCGCTCCCGGCGTTGTAACGGATGCCTCAGGGACGACGGGCTTATTCACTCTGTGAATGACATCTATCAGCGTATAGGGTTTTTAATCGGGCGATATTTTGCGTAATGTATCGCTCCTCGGAAAATAGGCCCACGGGTCACTTCGGTTGGACCGCCTGGCGGTCATTCATTTCATTTTGGAGGTAGCTGCGATGGCTTCTTTTGAGGGTATCAAGCGGGTTGGCGTTATTGGTGCAGGCACCATGGGTCGCGGTATCGTGATGAACTTCGTGAACGCGGGTTATCCCGTTACCTGGCTTGACGTTAACGCCGAGATGCTGGAAAAGGGCCTGGCGGATATCGCCAGCGTGTACAAGCGTTCTGTAGCGCAGGAGCGTTTTGATGACGCTGAAGCGCAGGCCCGCATCGGCCGCATCAGCACCACCCAGAACTACGCCGATCTGGCTGAAATGGACCTGGTGGTAGAAGCGGTCTATGAAAACATGGACCTGAAGAAGAAGATTTTTGCCGAGCTGGACAAGGCGGTACAGGCCTCTGCCATTCTGGCCACCAACACCTCCTATCTGGACATCGACGAGATTGCCTCGGCGACTCAGCGGCCGACCCAGGTTTTGGGTCTGCACTTCTTCAGCCCGGCGCACATCATGAAGCTGCTGGAAGTGGTACGCGGTAAAGCCACTGCCCAGGACGTCATGGACGCCTGTCTGGCGGTCGGCAAGAAAATCGGCAAGGAAGCGGTCCTGGCCGGTAACTGCCACGGTTTCATCGGCAACCGCATGCTGGAAAAGTACTCACGTCAGTCGCGCGAAGTCGTGCTGGAAGGCTCCACTCCGTGGGAAGTTGACCAGGCGCTGCAGGGCTTCGGTATGGCCATGGGCCCCTACCGCATGTACGACGTAGTCGGCGTTGACCTGGGCTGGCGCTCACGTCAGCTGGCCGGTATCGGTCGGGGTGAGCCGATTGTCTGGCTGGACAACAAGCTGTGCGAAATGGAGCGCTTCGGTCAGAAGAGCGGTCACGGCTTCTACAAGTACGAGGCAGGCAGCCGTCAGGCAATCCACGACCCGGAAACCGACATGATGGCCCGTGAAGTGGCCGAAGAGGCCGGTTACACCGCCCGCGATGTGTCTGCTGACGAGATCGTCACCCGCTGCATCCTGGCACTGGTCAACGAAGGCGCGCGTATTCTGGATGAAGGCTATGCCGAGTCGGCCGAGGATATCGATCGCGTTTATCGCTTCGGTTATGGCTTCCCGGCTGAGCGCGGTGGCCCGATGGCCTACGCTGATAGCCTGGGTCTGGACAAGGTGCTGGCCGAGATTCGTGCGTTGGAAGCGGAGCGCGGCGAGTTCTGGAAGCCTGCTGCCGGCCTGGTAAAACTGGCCGAAGCCGGTGGTACCTTTACCAAGGCCTGATGATCAGGCTGAAAAAAAACGCATCAAGGTGATCCTTGATGCGGTTTTTTTGTGCCTGTCGTTTGAGTGGCTGCTCAGTCTGCCTTGACCGGCGTGCCAACCACGTTCTGTCCATCCATGGTCGCCTCTTTCAGCATGATCTGGTACTGCTGGCCGTCGGTTTCAATCTGGCTCAGCCGCACCAGCAGGTAGTTCCAGTCCTTGGCAAACCAGAGGGTCGTTTCGCGTTTGGCATCGGGTTCGCGCACGCGTTCGACTTCAATGGCATCGAACTGGCCTACGCGGGTGGTGACCCGATCCTCACCGACCACATGGAAGTGGTAGTCCTCTACCTCGTCGCCGTCTACAACGCGGTAGTGCATATCCTGTTTGCCGGCCATCAGGTCCTGTTGCAGGGCGAGCTGGTAGGTCGTCTTGTCGAGCAGGTTGGGCTCGGTGGGTAGCTCGAAGGCTTCCTCCTTGTAGGTGCCGCTGACCAGGCCATTATCCCAGTCGAAGCGCTGGCGGATTTCCTTGCCGCTGCCCAGTCCCTTGCGTTCGTAGTGATAGCTTAGCGGCTGGATTGCACCATCCTGTTGGCGCAGGGTACTTTGCTCAACCAGCTTGGCGACGAACATGCTGGCGGTGAAAGACAGGTTCCAAGTGCCGTCAGCGTTGGCTTCCAGGCTATGCAGCGCTTCGCCGTTGACCGGTATGCGCTTCATGTCGGCGGCGTAGCTGGCGCTGAAGGGAACCAGCGGTGCGGCGCTGGCAAAGCTGGCGCTCAGGGTCAGCGCAAGGCCGAGCAGTGAGCGGGTGAGGCGGCGTGAAAAAGCGGGGCTCTGATGCATCAGTGTCGTCTCATATGCCGGATTCAAGGTCTTCCAGTCTTAGTCCACTGGGCGGTATGGGCTTGCCATCAAGGCACGCCCGATCATCGTTCAGTTGCAGCCGACCTGCGGCAAACCAGCGGGTTGCCAGCGGGAACAGGCGATACTCCAGTTGCTGTACCTGCGCTGCAAGGCTGACGGCGTCATCATCGGGGGTGATCTTTACTCGTCCCTGCACAATCAGCGGTCCGCCATCCAGCTCTTCGGTCACAAAGTGAACCGTTGCGCCGTGCTCCACATCGCCGGCGTCCAGCGCGCGCTGGTGCGTCTGCAAACCTTTGTGCTTGGGCAACAGCGAAGGATGAATGTTCAATAGCCGGCCACGATAATGTTTGACGAAGTCAGCTGTGAGAATACGCATGAAACCGGCCAGCAGCACCAGGTCTGGTGCAAAGGCGTCTATTGCGCTCGCCAACGTCTGATCAAAGGCCTCGCGATCGGCAAAGTCGCGGTGACTCAGTACCTGCGTGGCAATGCCGGCTTTTTCCGCGCGCTGCAACCCGAAGGCATCGGCCTTGTTGGCGACCACGCCGACGATGCTCGCCAATGCATCCTGTTCGGCCAGATAATCAATCAGTGCCTGCAGGTTGGTGCCTGATCCCGAGATCAGCACCACAATACGGCAACTCACAGGTTCAGTTGCCGCGTTGCAGTACGACGGCTTCGCCGCCCTCGTTACCGGCCTCGATGCGACCGATGATCCAGGGTTGCTCGCCAGCATCGCGCAGTACCTTGAGAGCGTCTTCAGCAGCGTCGGCGGCTACACAGATGACCATGCCCACGCCACAGTTGAGCACGCGGTGCATCTCGGTCTCGTCAACGTTACCCTGCTCTTGCAGCCAGTTGAACACGGCCGGTCGCTGCCAGCTGTCCAGATCAATGCAGGCGCGGCTGTCGGCAGGCAGCACGCGGGGAATGTTTTCCAGCAGACCGCCGCCGGTAATGTGAGCCATGGCCTTGACGCTTCCGGTCTGCTTGATCAGTTGCAGCAGGGCCTTGACGTAAATACGGGTGGGCGCCATCAGCAGTTCGCTCAGTGGCTTGCCGTCCAGGCTGGTGCTGTTGATATCGACGCCGGCGACTTCAATGATCTTGCGGATCAGCGAGTAACCGTTGGAGTGGGGGCCGGAGGAGGGCAGGGCGATCAGAGTATCGCCGGCGGCAACCTTGCTGCCGTCGATGATCTCGGCCTTTTCTACTACACCGACGCAAAAGCCGGCCAGGTCGTAATCTTCGCCCTCGTACATGCCGGGCATCTCGGCGGTCTCGCCACCAACAAGGGCACAGCCAGCCAGCTCACAGCCGGCGCCGATGCCGGTGACCACCTGAGCGGCGATGTCGATGTTGAGCTTGCCAGTGGCGTAGTAGTCGAGGAAGAACAGCGGCTCGGCACCACAGACAATCAGATCGTTGACGCACATGGCGACCAGGTCGATACCGATGCTGTCATGAATGCCCAAGTCCATGGCGACGCGCAACTTGGTACCGACACCGTCGGTGCCCGATACCAGTACCGGCTGCTTGTACCCTTCAGGGATCTCGCACAGGGCGCCAAAGCCACCCAGGCCGCCCATTACTTCCGGGCGAGCAGTGCGCTTGGCAACGTGTTTGATGCGATCAACCAGCGCATTGCCGGCAGCGATATCAACGCCGGCATCTTTGTAGCTGATAGAGGGTTTGGACGGCGTCTGGCTGCTCATGGCGTGGTCTCAAGCTGTGCAAAAATAGTGGCCGATGCGGGTGCTGCCGCCTTCCGGCCGGGATAGCGCGCTAGTTTAGCAATTCATGCTGGTCAGAGCCATGCCGGCGCAACTTTCTGCGCCGCAGTTGCCGCCTTCACGAGGCTTGTTTAATGTAGGAACTTAATTCCTGCTGGTGCGTTGCTTGCCGGCGCATTGTCACCCTGATGGACATCTCCCCATGCTGCTGTTCCGACCGCTTCTGTTTACCCTGTTGTTTGTCTTGCCACTGATGTCTCGTGCTGCGGTGCTGGAAGCGCTGTATCAGGTAGATGTGCCGCCAGCCGAGGGCGCGCAGCAGGCAGTGCAACTGGATACCGCTACCCGTGTCATGTTGCAGCGCCTGGCCGGTAGCGAGGTCGATTTTGACAAGGGGCCGTTGGCGGCGGTGATGGCTGAGCCCAGCAGCGTGACACGACGCATCGGTGCGCTTGACGAGGCCGGCGGCATGCAGGTTGAGTTTGATCCGTTGCTGCTGCGCGATGCGCTGGCCAGGGCTGATGTGCCTATGCTGGGCCGCAATCGGCCGGGCATTCTGGTGTGGGCTGTGCAGTCAACTACCCTCGGCGATGACTTTCTGTTGTCTGGCAGTGAGATGGGGCAGGCGCTACGTGATGCAGCACGTTATCGCGGCGTGGCGCTGATGCAGCCATTGGCCGATCTGCAGGATCGCACCAGCGTAACGGAAGCCGATGTGCTCAAGGCGGAAAAAAGCGTCTTGCAGGAGGCCAGCGAGCGCTACTCGTCTGAGGGCATGCTGGCCTTGCAGGTAAATCAGCAGGAGTCGGTCTGGGCTTTGCAGTGGACGGTCTGGCTGAATGATAAAGAGGCCACCGGCAAGGCGCAGTCCGAGGATCCGCGCGAGGCGGCAGATCAGTTGATGCAGGCGCTGGCCGATGCGGTGTTTGCACAATACGCGGTGACCAGTGTGCCCGGCGATCAGGTAACCGGCTGGCGTCTGCATATCCGTGGCGTAAACGGTCTTGACCAGTTCTCGCGGTTGCAGCGGATGTTACAACAGATGGGTACCCAGTCTGTCCCGCAGTTGGTGTCGATGCGCGGCGATGAGGTGATTTTTACCTTTGATTTTCCGGGTGACGAGGCGCAGTTACAGCGCATGCTGATGCTCGATCAGCGGTTGGTTCCGGTCGAGCCTCCCTCAGAGCCGACACCTGCGGTGGTCGCGTCGGGGCCGGAGACAGCTGTCGATCCAGGCGATACAGTGGCCGCGGTGACGCCGGCAAACGCTTCGGCGGATCCGGTCCCGGCGGCAGCCGACCCAGTAGTGCCAGCTGCGCCACAGGACACGCGCAAGTCACTTTACTACCGCTGGCGATAGGTTATTCTGCCGGGCATGAGGCTTGGCAATCGCCGGTCAGGCCTGTGCCAGAGGGCGTTGATGCTGACCCCTCTGATAATGCTGTCTTCATGTGCCAGGCGCCCGCGCGGCTGACCCGGTGCGGCTACTCGCTAAGGATGGATGCAATATGACATCGGATTACCGCTGGTACTGGGCCGCTGGTTTCGTCCTGTTGATGACGCTGGTTTACTTTCTGCAACCGATTCTGTCGCCGTTTCTGATTGGTATGTTGCTGGCCTATCTTGGTGATCCGCTGGTTGATCGCCTTGAGAATCACGGGTTGTCGCGCACCCTTGGGGTGGTGGTGGTGTTTGCGGTCGCCAGCAGTATTCTGGTGATTGCGCTGATTATTCTGATACCCATGCTGGGGCATCAGATCGAAACCCTGCGTGAAAATATTCCCGCGATGATCGACTGGTTTCATAACCGAGCGCTGCCCTGGGTAGAGGCCAAGCTGGGTATAGCGGTCAGCGAGTTCCGCCTTGATGCTGTCCGCGAGGGCCTAAAAGAACACCTGGGTCAGACCACCAGCGTGGTTGCGGCGGTGATCGCCAAGGCGACCAAGTCCACCATGGCGCTAATGACCCTGGCGGCCAATCTGGTGATGATCCCTGTTGTCAGTTTTTACCTGCTACGCGACTGGGATCTGATCGTTGCGCGCTGCCGCGACATGATTCCCCGCCACCATGAGCCTTTGGTTGCCAAGCTGATGCACGACTGCGATGAGGTGCTGGGCGCCTTTATTCGCGGGCAGTTGCTGGTCATGGGTTGCCTGGGCGTCATTTACTGGCTTGGGCTGTGGATGGTAGGGCTGGAATTGGCCTTGCTGATTGGCCTGCTGGCGGGGCTGGCCAGCATAGTGCCTTATCTGGGTTTCTTTGTGGGTATTGTTGCTGCTCTGCTGGCAGCCGTTTTTCAGTTTGGCGATCTGTTCCATCTGATTGCCGTGGTTGCCGTGTTCAGCGTTGGCCAAATGATTGAAGGTATGGTGCTGACGCCCCTTCTGGTGGGGGATCGCATTGGCTTGCACCCGGTCGCGGTAATTTTTGCGATCCTTGCCGGCGGGCAACTCTTTGGTTTTGTTGGTATCCTGCTCGCCCTGCCGCTGGCTGCTGTGATCATGGTGCTGTTGCGGTACTTTTATCAGCGTTACCGCGAGTCTGCCGCTTACGGCAAGCCTTTGGTGGCAGCAGATGTGAATGACGCAGTGGAGTCGAGCGAGGTGGAAGAGAAGTAATGGCAGGCGGGCAACCGATACAGCTACCGCTGGGCATCAAGCTGCGCGACGAAGCGACATTCGCCAATTACTTTCACGGGCCGAATGATGCTGTGGTGGCCGCCGTTCGCGACTTTGCCGATTTGCAGCAGCAGCCGCAGGACAGCTGTCTGTACCTGTGGGGCGCTGAGGGCTCCGGCCGCTCACACTTGCTGCAGGCAGCCTGTCACGCTGTTGCTGATTCTGATGGGTTGGCCATGTACCTGCCATTGGATGAGCTGGCGGATGAGTCGCCCGCGCTGCTCGATGGCATGGAGTCGGTCGAACTGCTTTGCCTTGACCAACTGGATGCCGTTGCCGGTCGGCCGGCGTGGGAAGAGGCGTTGTTCCACTTATATAACCGCTTGCGCGAGCAGGGCGGTCGCCTGTTGATTGCTGCTGGCGCTGCGCCACGAGCACTGGATATCGGTTTGCCTGACTTGGTGTCACGACTTGGCTGGGGATTGGTCTTTCAGCTTCAGGCGTTGGATGATCAGGGTAAGCAGGAGGTGTTGAAGCTACGGGCTGCGCAGCGAGGCCTGCAGCTCAATGACGAAGTTGCGCGCTACATTCTCAGTCGTGGTGCGCGGGGCATGGTGGAGCTCTTTGCCGCGTTGGAGCGATTAGATCAGGCCTCCCTACAGGCTCAGCATCGCTTGACGATTCCCTTCGTCAAGCGCGAGATGGGCTGGTAGGTCAGACGGTAGGTTCGCCCTGGCGCACCCGCTGCGCCTGGAATGACCAGCGCACAAAGTAAAGCGCGGCAACAAAATAGAGCACGCTGAATCCGCTCATGAACAGCCCATAGTTCAGCCGCCCTGGCTGAAAGCAGATCAATACTCCCTGAATAAAATACAGATTGATGGCGAAACACAGCCAGGCATGGGTGCGCACGTGCCCGCTCAGCATTCCAGGTAGAAAGATCAGCAACGGCAGTAGCTGAACGCCGATGATGATGACTGGGTTGGCGCCGTGCAGGTCAGCGATGAACAGGTTGTAAGCCAGCATGCCGAGTATCAGACCAAGATAACCTGCCAGTGAAATCCATCGGCTGATGGTGATGCGCGGCTGCAGGTAGCTCAGTCTGGGAAGCAGTTTGGGGGCTTTAGACACGCGCCGCTCCCGCTTCCAACTGCCGGGTGATACTGGCCACACGTTTGCCCAGTGCCACACAGAGGTCGGTCTCATGCTTGTCCAGCTTGCGGTTGCCTTGGCTGCCGGCATGATGGCTGGCGCCGTAGGGCGTGCCGCCGCCCTGGGTTTCGGTCAGTGCGGCCTCAGTGTAGGGCAGGCCAACCAGCAGCATGCCGTGGTGCAGCAGGGGTAATTGCATCGACAGTAGTGTCGCTTCCTGACCACCGTGCAAACTGGCGGTGGAGGTGAATACCGCGCCGGGCTTGTTGCACAGGCTGCCAGCCAGCCACAGGTTGCTGGTGCCATCGATGAAATACTTCATGGGGGCGGCCATATTGCCAAAACGGGTGGGGCTGCCGAGTATCAGGGCGGCGCAGTGCTTCAGGTCTTCTTCGCTGCAGTAGACGGCGCCTTCGGCCGGCACGGCCGGTAGCGTGCTGGTGGTCTCTGCGGAGACTGGCGGTACGGTGCGCAGTCGCGCTTCCATACCGGTCTGCTCGATACCATGGGCGATCTGCCGGGCCATCTCTGTGGTAGCGCCGTGGCGGCTGTAGTACAACACCAGTACATAAGGTGAGGCTGCGCTCATGCGAACAGCTCCAGCACTTTCTCTGGCGGCCGGCCGATCACTGCTTTGCCGTCGCGGACCACGACGGGGCGCTCGATCAGGCGCGGATAATCGGCCAAGGCTTGCACCAATTGCGCCTCGCTGAGCTCAGGGTTATCAAGATTGAGCTCCTTGTAGACGGCCTCGCCCTTGCGCATAAGCTCGCGCGCACTCATGCCCAGCAACTGCAAAAGCTCACTGAGTTCGGCATTGTTCAATTGGTCGTCGATGTAGCGAACGACTTCGATGTCTGCACCCTGGTTTTCCAATAGTTCGAGTGCCTGGCGCGATTTGGAACAGCGCGGGTTATGGTAGATAGTGACCTGTGACATGCTTTTCTCCTTGGCGAGTGGGCCAGTTGCGTGAAGCTGGGTGGCCTAAGCGGATGATGGGGTTTATTCTAAGCGTTAATGTACCGGGCTGTCAGGGAGCTTGAATGCCGCGTCAACTGAATGTGTTCCTGCACTTTTGCCGCCATCTTTTGCGCCGCTTCAGTGAGGATCACTGTATCAAGAATGCGGCGGCGCTGACCTACACCACTTTATTTGCCGTAGTGCCGGTGATGACCGTGGCCTATGCCATGCTGGCCGCCATCCCGGCCTTCGATCAGGTGGGTGGCCAGGTGGAGGAGTTTATCTTCAATAACTTCGTCCCCTCTACTGGTGCTGCCCTGCGCGAATATCTCGGCGAATTCTCGACTCAGGCACGACAACTCACCGGCGTCGGGGTGGCGCTGCTGATGGTGACGGCGCTGATGATGCTGGTAAATATCGAAAAAGCCTTCAATGCCATCTGGCGCATCCGCCAGCCCCGCCGTGGGTTGTCGAGCTTTCTGCTGTATTGGGCGGTGCTGAGTTTGGGGCCGTTGCTGTTGGGCGCCGGTTTTGTGGTGAGTACCTACCTGGCGTCCATATCGTTTCTGCGTGAGGGTGTGGTCCTGGGGTACGCCTGGCAAGTCGTGTTGTACTGGCTGCCGCTGCTGCTTAGCATTGCCGCGTTTACTCTGCTGTTCGTCGCCGTACCCAACACCCGGGTGCCGCTGCGCCATGGATTTATTGGTGGTTTGCTGGTGGCGCTGTTGTTCGAAGGAGCCAAGGCTTGCTTTGCGCTCTACGTCAAACTGTTTCCCGGTTACCAGCTGATCTACGGCGCCTTCGCCGCAGTGCCCATCTTCCTGCTGTGGATTTACGTCAGTTGGATGATCATCCTGCTGGGTGCCGAGGTGGTCAGCAATATGGGTAGCGGGTCCGCCTGGCGTCGTCCTGAACACCCCTGGATGATCAATCTGCTGGTGGTGCTCCGCGTTTTCCTGCAAGCGCAGCGCGAAGGCAAGCAGGTGGACATGGTGCGGGTCAACGACGCTGGCTGGACCCTGCATGAGGAGCAATGGGTACGCCTCACCGAATGGCTGGAAGCGGAACAGATCATTATCCGTACTCAGCAGGGTTGCTACGTGCTCTGTCGTGATCTGGCGACCTTGGAGTTGTCGACGCTACTCGAGCGTATGCCCGAGCCTATACTGACCAGTGAGCAACTGCCGGCCGCAGTGGTGGGTGCGGGTGACTGGTATCCGGCTTTCAGCGAAGCGCTGGCCGAGGCTGATGCGAAGCGGCGCGCGGCGATGCAGGGTAGCGTCAAGCATTGGCTGATAGACCCGCAGCCGGTTGTAACCAAGCCGCAAAGAGCGGCTGACGGAGTGTCTTGATGTTGTTTGTACGTCGCCCACTAATGATGGCTACATTGGCTTTTTTGCTTGCGGCTTGCGAGCCTGCTGGCTGGATTGATCAGCATGGCAGCGAAATAACCGATGATGCCCTGCGTGGTCACCGGACGGTGGTGAATTATTGGGCGCAATGGTGTGCACCCTGCCGTACCGAGCTACCCGAATTGAATCGCTTGGCCGGGGATTTTCCCGACGCCAGGGTCATCGGTATCGACTTTGATGGCGCGACTGGGGAGCGACTGCTTGCTGCGAGCGAGAAAATGGGTATCGAGTTCTCCGTGCTCGGGCACGACTTTGCCGAATCTCGCGGGTTGGCCAGGCCGGAGGTGCTTCCCACGACTTATATCCTAGATGAGCAGGGCACGTTGCTGCATACCTTGCATGGCCCGCAGCACTACGATGATATAGCGCCGCTGCTGGCGCCTGGGAACTAACCGGCGAGGTGACTGTGAGTACAATCTGCATACAGGTCGTGGTGAGCGGCAAGGTGCAAGGGGTCGGTTTCCGCCAAGCAACGGTGCGGAAGGCTCTACGGTTGTCGGTCGACGGCTGGGTCCGCAATCAGGACGATGGCAGCGTCAGCGTGCTGCTCTGCGGTGAGTCCGCGGCGGTGGAATCGATGGTCTCCTGGCTGCGTCAGGGGCCGGACAGTGCGCAGGTGAAAGAAGTGGCGGTGAGCGCTTGCGCTTGGCAGGACATCGCCGGCTTTGTGCAGCTGTGATTACTCGTTGACGTACCAGTAGGTATACCAGTAATCGAGCACCTTGTCGGGGTAGCGATTGCTGCCAAGACTGCCGTTATAGCGGGCAAGAGCGCGGCGCAGGTTGCCGTGCTCCTTGTCGAGGTAGAACTTAAGGATCGCGCACCCGTAGCGCAGGTTGGTGGCAAGGTCGATCAGGTTGTCGTCTGGACGACCCAACTCGGCCTTCCAGAACGGCATTATCTGCATAACTCCCTGAGCGCCAACGCTGGATAGGGCGTATCGGTCAAATAGGCTTTCCGTATGCATTACCGCAATCACCAGGTCCGGTTTGAGCTTGGCTTGACGGGCCTCGCGGTGAACCAGGCGTAGCATCGTCAGACGCTCCTCTTCATCTTTTATGAAGGGGGCGAGGCGGGTGGACATGTCGAGCAGCCAAACCTCAGCGTCGAAGCGGTCGTTGAAGCTTTCGGCTTGGGCTATTGTGCGCATAAGCGCGGCTTTCAGTTCCGGGTCGACCTGTTCTGTTGTTGCAGCATGGCCGCTGCCGCTGAGCAGAATGAGTATAAGCGTCACGGTCCGTGTGAGCATGGCAATTACTCGCCTGGTGTGGCTTCGCCCAGGGCTTGGATGAAGTCCCCCTGCAACTGGGGATCGCCGGTGGTCAACAGAATCAACATGTTTTCCAGCTGACTGGACTCCTCGTTGAGGCCGAGCTCAGCCAGGCGTTGGACGCGGAAAACCCACTGATTTACGTCATCCTCTTCCAGATTGTCGTAAATCAGCTGCTCGGCTTCTTGCAGCTTGCCGCGCAGGTCACGATCAACCAGCAGAGTGGTTTCGGTCTGTACGCCGGGGCCAGCACTGGCGCTAAGCGTGATGACCCGAACCTCGTCGAAGTTGAGCCCCACAAAGTCTTCATCCAGCAGGTTCAGCCTGAACTGGCCGTCCTGGTCGGTCTGACGACTGATCCGCACCTCACCCACGGCGAGGTCGACCAGTTGGTTGGCCCAAGGCAGGCTCTGGAACTGATCCTGTTGGTCCAGTTGGTTGCCGGTGCTATCAAATTGGGTCAGGGTGAACAGGCGGCTCTCGGTGACTTTGATGCTGCGATGTGGCGTATCCATTACACGCTGCTCGCCAGCATCAATATGCAGGCTGTGGCTGACCAGTTCGCGTTCGATACGACCGCTCGCCGTTTCAGGCGAGGGCGCTGGCTGGGTTGCGCAGGCTTGCAGCAGCGCAAACGCCGTACCCGCCCAGATAAGGCGGGCATAGGTCAAAGTGTTAATTGCCGTGTTCATCAGGCGCGCTGCAGTCGAGCCAGCAGGTGCTCAAGCATGGCGTCGGCACTGATGGTGGTCGCTTCCTGGTCGCGGCGGAACTTGTACTCCAGTTGGCCTTCAGCCAAGCCGCGATCACTGATGACCACCCGGTGCGGAATGCCGATCAGATCCATGTCGGCGAACTTGACGCCAGGAGAAACCTTCTTGTCACGATCGTCTAGCAGGACTTCAACCCCAGCCTTCAGCAGGCCGTCATACAGTGCTTGGGTTGCCTGCTGCACTGCTTCGGAGCTTTCCAGCTTCATCGGTATCAAAGCCACCTGAAAGGGTGCTAGTGCGTCTGGCCAGAGAATGCCACGGTCATCGTAGTTCTGCTCGATGGCCGCTGCGACCACGCGGGATACGCCAATGCCGTAGCAGCCCATAGTCAGGGTGGCGGTCTTGCCTTGCTCGTTGAGCACGGTGCAGTTCATCGCCTGGCTGTACTTTTGGCCAAGCTGGAAAATGTGGCCTACTTCAATGCCGCGCTTGATCACTAGAGTGCCATCTCCGTCAGGGCTGGCATCACCTTCCACCACGTTGCGCAGATCGGCGACTTCATCAAATTTGGCATCGCGTTCCCAATTGACGCCGGTGTAGTGTTTGCCGTCCTGGTTGGCACCACAGACAAAGTCGGCCAAGTGGGCGGCGCTGTGATCGGCGATCACCTTGATGTCCATACCGATAGGACCGATGGAGCCGGGTTTGCAGCCGACGGCTTCGACGATCTGGCTTTCAGCGGCAAGGGTCAGCGGCGCCTTGATGGCAGGATGGTTCTCTGCCTTGATTTCATTCAGTTCATGGTCGCCACGCAGTACCAGCGCGACCAGCGCCTGCGGCTTGTCTTCTTCCTCTGCTGCCAGAACGATGAGGGTCTTCACCGACTGGCTGGCAGGCAACTGCAGGAAGCTGCTGACCGCATCGATGGTGAACTGATCCGGTGTATCGACCAGTTTCTTGTCCTGGCTGGGTGCCGGGCGCTCGCCTTGTGGTAGCTGGGCGGTCGCTTTCTCCATGTTGGCTGCGTAGCTGCCGCTGTCGGAAAATACGATGGCGTCTTCGCCTGATTCGGCCAGGACATGGAATTCGTGCGAGCCTTCGCCGCCGATGGAGCCATTGTCGGCCACTACCGGGCGGAAATCCAAGCCAAGGCGGGTAAATATATTGCAATAGGCCTGATACATGCCGTCATAGGTTTGTTGCAGAGATTCCTGGCCGAGATGAAAGGAGTAGGCGTCCTTCATCAGAAACTCACGGCCGCGCATCAGACCGAAACGCGGACGAATTTCGTCGCGGAATTTGGTCTGAATCTGGTACATGTTGAGTGGCAGCTGTTTGTAGCTGGTGATCTCGTTGCGTGCCAGATCGGTGATGACTTCTTCATGCGTAGGTCCCACGCAGAAATCGCGATCGTGGCGATCTTTCAGGCGCAGCAGTTCAGGGCCGTACTGCTCCCAGCGACCGGACTCCTGCCACAGTTCAGCGGGTTGGATGGCGGGCATCAAGACTTCCAGAGCTCCGGCCTTATCCATCTCGTCGCGTACTACTGCTTCAACCTTGCGCAGTACGCGCAAGCCCATCGGCAGCCAGGTATACAGACCGGAAGCGATCTTGCGAATCATGCCAGCACGCAGCATTAGCTGGTGGCTGATGACGGTGGCGTCGGAAGGGGTTTCCTTCAGGGTGGAGATCAGATACTGGCTGGTACGCATGGGCGAGGCTTGTCCTGGAATTGCGGGCAGATATGGGCGGTATTGTACGATTGTGCCGAGGTGGCGTACAGCCTGCCCGATAGACTTGATTGGGTGATGCGTATCAATAAAAAAACCCGGCCGAAGCCGGGTTTTTTTATCGTAGTACTACTGGGCTGCTTAGAGCAGGTTCCAGGTGTAACCAACGATCAGACGGTTTTCGTCAACATCGCCGCCGTCAATCGCCGCATCCTGACGGATGGTGGCGTTACGCCAGCGAATGTTCAGGCCTTCCAGAGAGCCGTTCTGTACGGTGTACTTCAGCTCGCTGTCACGTTCCCAACGAGAATCACGCTGAGTGCCGGTGGCAGTAGTGTCGATGTCGGTACCAGCAATGTAACGAGTCATGAAGCTCAGGCCGGGGATGCCCAGGCCTTCGAAGTCATAGTCGTAACGAGCCTGGTAAGACTTCTCGTCCTTGGCGTTGAAATCCAGATACTGGATGGAGTTTGCCAGGAAGATGTCGCCATCGGTGTAGTAGTAGCCAGCGTCACCGCTCATCTGCTGGTAAGCAACGCCGAAGGCGTGGTGGCCAGCACCAAGCGTGAAGGCCAAAGAGGCCGCCTGGTTGTCGACTTCTTCACCGTCGCTGCCGTTCTCGTCGCTGGTGTCGTAATAGGCGAAGTTGGTGTTCAGGCTCAGAGCGTCGCCCAGCGGCAGGGTCCAATCAGCACCCAGGAAGTAGCGATCGTAGAAATCTTCAGCTTCTGCGCCGTACAAAGTGGCACTGAGGTTGTCGGTGAAGGTGTAAGTACCGCCCACGTAGGTCAGGTCTTCGCCTTCACGGATAGCGCCGTCTGTTTCGCTGGAGCTGGCCATTTCGCCGCGGTCGGTCAGGCGACCGGCTTCAACGAACAGAGCGTCAATCGAATTGTTGGTGATGCTGTAGCCTTCATAGTGGCTTGGCAGCAGTCGCGCATCGTCGTAGGCCGCAACCGGGTTTTCCGGGAAGTGCACGCCGTAACGCAGAACGGTGTCATCCAGGATGGCCATTTTTACAGCGCCACGGATTTCAGAGTATTCGCCAGGTGCGCTCAGATCATCTTCCTGAGGCAGCAGGCCAGTGCCGGAGCGACCACGGCCGCTGTCGAGCTTGATGCCCATGGAGGCAACCACGTCTGCGCCGAAGCCGATGGGACCTTGGGTGTAGCCGGACTCAAAGTTCATCAGGAAGCTGGTGGCCGACTCTTCGCGCTTGCCAATGCCGTTGCCGTCAACGCCATCGCGGAAATCACGGTTGAAATAGACGGTACGGTTGTACAGGGTGGCAGAGGCACCTTCTACAAAGCCTTCGCCTTCTGCCATTGCACTGCTCGCCAGCATGCCGTTACCAGCTGCTACCGCAAGTGCAAGGGAACTCCATTTAACTGCGTTTTTCATTGGTGTGCTCCTTGATATAAAAAAACATGAGGCTCTTGGCAGGCCCGACGTTCTTGTTTTCGCGTTACATTAAAGCATCAAAGTATAGTGTACGAAAGCAAGCGCTTGAAAAACAGTACCTTGTCGCGCTGAATTTATAAAGCACTAAGGACTTTTTATCGACGATTTTCGTTCGTTTTTGTGAACAGGCTGTAATTAAAGTCAGTTTAATGCTTGTTTTTGCGCGTCTGTTGAGACGCATTCATTTTTAGTTTGTCTGCTTTTTGGAGTAGCCCGATGTTTGAAGTGCATCCACAGCTGGATAAAGATTGCATCACGGTAGGCGATTTCCCTTTATGTAAATTACTTCTAAGTAATGATTCTCATTACCCCTGGTTTATCCTGGTGCCCCGCAGGGCGGGTGTCACGGAGGTATTTCAGCTGGAGGAGGGTGATCAGCTTCAGTTGCAGCGTGAGTCCATCCATTTGTCACGTGTCTTATATGATGTCTTTGGCGCAGACAAGTTGAATGTGGCTGCCTTGGGCAATATGGTCAGTCAGTTGCACGTGCACCATATTGTGCGCTATCGCAATGATGCTGCCTGGCCCGCACCTGTATGGGGCAAGTTTCCTGCGACGCCTTATGGCAGTTCGGAAGTGCAGGCGGTACTCGAGCCATTGCGCGATGCGCTTGCGTTGGAGTTTAGGTTTGCGGAGCTGGCGCTATGACAGGACAAGAAGTTGATGCGCTATTGGCGCGAGTGGATGAGCTGGAAACGCGGTTGGCATTCCAGGACGATACCATCCAAAGTTTGAATGACGCTTTGGGGCAGCAGCAAATTGCCTTGGACCGGGTGGAGCGTTCATTGCAGCTGATCGCAAAGCGGCAATCGGACATTGCATCATTGATGCCGGGTGACTCGATTGATGAAAATCAGCCGCCACCCCATTATTAATTGGTAGTTGTTTGCCACAGGGTGGGGAATCCGTACGCCGACAGTCAGTAGGCGTACGGGAAAGCTTTAGCCAATAATCTCAACCTGTTCTGCCTGCAACCCTTTTTCACGCTCGGCGACGACGTAGCTGACGCGCTGGCCTTCCTGCAGGAAGCGCTGACCGTCACCCTGGATAGCGCGAAAGTGCACAAAGATGTCAGAGCCGGAGTCGCGAGAAATAAAGCCGAAACCCTTGTTGGTGTTGAACCACTTCACGGTGCCGGATTCGCGCTTTTCACCCTTTTTGCGAGTGGGTTTGGCTGGTTCCCTTGCTGATTCCGTGGCAGGCGTACGATTAGCCAACAGGGTTTTCAGTTCGCAGCCCAGCACCAGCAGGGTGTGCAAGCAAACCCCCACAATGGCCAAGCTTAGCGCCCATATGGCGAACGGCGCGAGGCGACTGTCTATCAGTAATGCGCTGAACGGCCCGCAGGCGGCAATGATCAGTAGGGCGGACGCCAGCAAGGCAATGGCGCCAGGGAGACCTGTGCAGGCTTGCTCGCGCTGGTTGAATTGCTGCAGATTGATCAGGCCTGTGAGCAGAGCAAGTAGGCCCAGGTGGTTGATCGGGCTGTTTTCAGTCAGGAAGGGAATAATGCTGTAGAGGCCAGCGAGCAAAGCCGCCAGACCGATGGTCAAATGCAGGTAACGAAGGATTTTCAAAATGTTCACCCTGAATACTTAGATGGTAATGTTGCGAGAAACGTCAATGGGGCGGCGAGTTAGTTGTTTTAGCCGCGCCGCACTCTAACCTGAATTTCGCTTTGCTACCAAGGTATATCAGGGGAGGCTGGCGGTGCCCGAACCGCCAGCGGATGTTGCTCAGCTTTCCAGCAGGCTCCGCAGCATCCACGCGGTCTTTTCATGGGTTTGCATGCGCTGGGTCAGCAGGTCTGCCGTGGGTTCGTCGTGGCTTTCGTCGCAAACAGGGAAAATCGAGCGAGCCGTACGCACGCAGGCTTCGTGGCCTTCCACCAGCAGTTTGATCATCTCTTTGGCTTCGGGGACGCCTGCTTCTTCCTTTATCGAGCTCAACTCTACAAATTGCTTGTAAGTGCCGGGCGCCGGAAAGCCCAGGGTGCGGATGCGCTCAGCAATATCATCAACCGCTAGGGCCAGCTCATTGTAATGGGTTTCAAACATGAGGTGCAGTGTCTGAAACATCGGGCCCTTTACGTTCCAATGGAAGTTGTGGGTTTTTAGGTAAAGCGTATAGGTGTCGGCCAGTAGGTGGGACAGGCCATCTGCAATTTTTGCGCGATCCGTTTCGGTGATGCCGATATCGATTTTCATTATGGCTCCTTGGTGGTCTTGACACCTTTGTTTGGACTGTCTGCTGCCTGGTTAAATTTCAAGCGCTACAGTGCGGGTTTAAAGGCGCGTACTGGTCAGAGCGATAATTCGCGCGGCAGTTCCAGTAGGCGCCGCTGTTTTGCCCTTCCTTGGCCGGAGCAATGGTGTTGAATTTCTGGCACTGGCCTATCGAGAATCGGCGCGGACTCTGCTTGCACGCTATTGCTGGCGAGCTGTCTCGCTTATGACTCCCATCGAGAGGGCGTTTTCGGGTATATTATGCCGTTTTTATCCAGGCACCTGTCTCGGCGGCCCAGTCAGTGCCGTCGGATATGCCCATTATTGCCGATCACAGGAAGCACCACACCATGATGCGTACCCATTATTGCGGCCAGCTGAACGAAACGCTGGCGGACCAGGAAATTACTCTTTGCGGCTGGGTTCATCGTCGTCGCGACCACGGTGGGGTGATTTTCCTGGATATACGCGATCGTGAAGGCCTGGCTCAGGTAGTGTTTGACCCTGACCGTGAAGAAACCTTTGCGCTGGCTGATGGTGTGCGCAGCGAATACGTAGTGCGTATCCGCGGCAAGGTGCGCGCGCGCCCTGCGGGTGCGGTGAATCCGAACATGGCCTCCGGTGCGATTGAAGTGTTGGGCTATGAACTGGAAGTGCTCAACCAGGCAGAAACGCCCCCCTTCCCCCTGAATGAATACTCCGACGTTGGCGAGGAAATCCGTCTGCGTTACCGTTTTATCGATCTTCGCCGTCCGGAGATGGCCGCCAAGCTGAAGCTGCGCTCGCAGATCACCAGCAGCATTCGTCGCTACCTGGATGAAAATGGCTTCCTGGATGTGGAAACACCGATTCTGACTCGCGCTACTCCTGAAGGTGCGCGCGACTATCTGGTGCCTAGCCGTACCCATCCTGGCCACTTCTTCGCCCTGCCGCAGTCGCCTCAACTATTCAAGCAGCTGCTGATGGTCTCTGGGTTTGATCGTTATTATCAGATTGCTAAGTGCTTCCGCGACGAAGATCTGCGTGCTGATCGTCAGCCGGAGTTTACCCAGATCGATATTGAAACCAGCTTCCTTGACGAAGCCGATATCATGGGGCTGACCGAAGGTATGATTCGTCAGCTGTTCAAACAGGTGTTGGACGTAGAGCTGGGTGAGTTCCCGCACATGACCTTTGCAGAAGCCATGCGTCGCTATGGCTCCGACAAGCCGGATCTGCGTAACCCGCTTGAGCTGGTTGACGTTGCTGATCAACTGGCGGGTGTGGAATTCAAGGTATTCAGCGGTCCGGCCAATGATCCAAAGGGGCGTGTTGCAGCGCTACGCGTGCCTGGCGGAGCCAGCATGCCGCGCAAGCAAATTGATGACTACACCAAGTTCGTCGGCATTTACGGCGCCAAGGGTCTGGCCTACATCAAGGTCAATGAGCGTGCCAAGGGGCTGGAAGGCTTGCAGTCGCCGATCGTCAAGTTCATCCCGGAAGACAACCTTGAGGTGATCCTGGATCGGGTGGGTGCCGTTGATGGCGATATCGTCTTCTTCGGGGCTGACAAGGCCAAGGTCGTTTCAGAGGCGTTGGGTGCCTTGCGCATCAAACTGGGCGGTGATCTGGAATTGCTGACGTGCGAATGGGCTCCGCTCTGGGTCGTTGATTTCCCCATGTTTGAAGAGAACGACGACGGTTCGCTGTCTGCGCTGCATCATCCGTTCACTGCGCCCAAGTGCTCCCCGGAAGAGCTGCAGGCCGAACCGGCTACTGCCCTGTCTCGTGCCTACGACATGGTGCTTAACGGCACCGAGCTGGGTGGTGGCTCCATTCGTATTCACCGTAAGGAAATGCAGCAGGCGGTATTCAATATTCTGGGTATCAGCCCAGAAGAGCAGCAGGAGAAATTCGGCTTCTTGCTCGATGCGCTGAAGTTCGGCGCGCCACCGCACGGCGGCCTGGCCTTCGGTCTGGATCGTCTGGTGATGCTGGTTACGGGCGCGCAGTCTATTCGTGAAGTAATTGCCTTCCCGAAAACTCAAAGTGCCGCCTGCGTTATGACTCAGGCACCGGGGCTGGTCGACAACAAGGCATTGCGCGAGCTGAATATTCGCCTGCGTGAACAGACCAAGGTCGAGTAACAGGCAAGACCTGCCCTGCCTTTGGCGGGGCGGGGCAATGTATTCCGGAAACGGGAGTCGAGGTTTATGGCCGGTCATTCCAAGTGGGCCAATATCAAGCACCGCAAGGCCGCGCAGGATGCCAAACGCGGCAAGATTTTCACCAAGCTGATTCGTGAACTGACGGTGGCGGCGAAGGTGGGCGGCGGCAATCCAGCGGATAATCCGCGGCTACGCACCGCGGTGGACAAGGCGCTAGCCGCCAACATGACGCGCGATACCGTTGACCGTGCCATCGCCCGGGGTGCTGGCAGTAACGATGCCGACAACATGGAAGAGCTGACCTACGAAGGTTACGGTGCCGGTGGTGTCGCCATTCTGGTCGAGGCGATGACTGATAACCGAAACCGTACCGTCAGCGAGGTACGCCATGCCTTCAACAAATGCGGCGGCAATCTGGGTACCGATGGTTCGGTGGCCTATCTGTTTACGCGCCGTGGCCAGCTCACTTTCGCTCCTGGGGTTGATGAGGATGCCCTGATGGAGGCGGCGTTGGAAGCTGGAGCAGAAGATGTGGTCGACAACGAGGATGGTTCGTTTGACGTTTTTACCCGGTTTGAAGACTTTGCTGCGGTACGCGAAAGCCTTGAGGCGGCAGGTTTTGGAATTGAGTCGGCTGACGTGGCCATGATTCCTGATACGGTTGCGGAGCTGGATCTTGATAGTGCAGAAAAGATCGTGCGACTGGTGGATATGCTGGAAGATCTGGACGACGTGCAGAACGTCTATTCCAATGCGCAAATCAGTGACGAAATCATGGAGCAGCTGGGGTAAACCTGGCGTAGACTCTGACCCGAGGGGAGGCTGGTGCCTCCCTTTTTTATAGCAAACGTTTGGCTCAATGACGGGCCGGGCAAGCGTCAGCGGATCACAGAGGCAGTGGCGCAATGGCAGTGATTCTCGGGATTGATCCCGGTTCGCGTATTACCGGCTTCGGTATTGTGAAGTTGCAGGCTGGGCGCTGCGAGTACGTCACCTCCGGCTGCATTCGGCTGGGTGATGGACCCTTTCCAGAGCGCCTGCAGAAAATATTCCAATACCTGACCGAGTTGATTGGGCAGTACCAGCCCAGCGTGGTCAGCATTGAGCAGGTGTTTCTGGCGCGTAATCCGGATTCTGCTCTGAAACTGGGCCAGGCGCGTGGCGCGGCCATTGTTGCTGCAGTGAATGCCGGGTTAGCGGTCAACGAGTACAGCGCCCGCCAGGTGAAACAATCCGTCGTTGGCACCGGTGCTGCCGACAAAAAGCAGGTGCAGCATATGGTGACGCAACTGTTGGGGCTGGGCGGCACTCCCCAGGCTGATGCCGCCGATGCGCTGGCGATTGCGCTCTGCCACGCACACCTTAGCGGCGTGCAGCAGCAGTTGGGTAATTCGGCTCTGGCGCTGCGTTCCGGTCGGCTCCGTAGGCGCTGACGTGCAAGCGGGAAAACAAGGGAGACATAGCTGAGTGATAGGTCGATTGACTGGAGTGCTGCTGGAGAAACAGCCGCCCCATATCGTGCTGGATGTGCAGGGTGTGGGCTACGAGCTGGATGCGCCCATGAGCACTTTTTATCTGCTGCCCGCGCTCGGGGAGCGCGTGACACTGCACACCCACATGGTGGTGCGAGAAGATGCCCAGCTGCTCTACGCCTTTGCCGACAAGCGCGGGCGCGAGCTGTTTCGTGAGTTGATTCGTCTCAACGGCGTTGGCCCGAAGCTGGCCCTGGCCTTGATGTCCGGTATGGACGTAGACGAGCTGGTGATGGCGGTACAGCACCAGGATGTCAGCGCCTTAGTGCGTGTGCCCGGCGTTGGCAAGAAAACCGCTGAACGTCTGCTGATCGAATTACGTGATCGTTTCAAGGCTTGGGAGGCCTCGCCCGGCAGTCTGCCGCTGGTCACAGGGGCGCCGACCACCGCCGCGGCCAAACCCAGTGTCGATGCCGTCAGTGCGTTGATTTCCCTTGGCTACAAGCCGCAGGAGGCCAGTAAGGCCGTATCTGCAGTTGATGAGGCTGGGCTCTCCAGCGAAGAGTTGATTCGACGCGCACTCAAGGGCATGGTGTAAGCAGCCCGCACGCCCTACCACGATGGACACCGCATGCTTGAAGAAGATCGTTTGATTGCCGCTACCCCGCGGCAACAGGAAGAGGTTATTGATCGGGCAATTCGTCCGCTCAAACTGGCCGAGTACATTGGCCAGCCGGCCGTGCGCGAGCAGATGGAGCTGTTCATCAAAGCCGCCAAGGGGCGCGGCGAAGCGCTGGACCACGTGCTTATTTTTGGCCCGCCGGGCCTGGGTAAAACCACGCTCGCCAATATTATCGCCCAGGAAATGGGCGCGCAGATCAAAAGCACCTCCGGACCCGTACTTGAGCGGGCCGGTGATCTGGCTGCGTTGCTGACCAACCTGGAAGCCGGCGATGTGCTCTTTGTCGATGAAATTCATCGGCTCTCGCCGGTGGTAGAGGAAATTCTCTATCCGGCGATGGAGGACTACCAGCTCGATATCATGATTGGCGAAGGTCCCGCCGCGCGTTCAATCAAGCTGGACTTGCCGCCGTTTACTCTGGTGGGTGCCACTACCCGCGCCGGCATGTTGACCAATCCACTGCGTGATCGTTTCGGTATTGTGCAGCGCCTGGAGTTTTATGGCGTTGATGATCTGGCCACTATCGTCGGGCGCTCGGCCAGTATTCTCGGCCTGGAAATGGACCCGGCAGGCGCCCGTGAAATTGCGCGCCGCTCACGCGGTACACCGCGTATCGCCAACCGCCTGTTGCGCCGGGTGCGGGACTTTGCCGAGGTTCGCAGCCAGGGCGCGATTACCCGTGAGGTTGCTGACAAGGCGTTGAACCTGCTGGACGTCGACGAGCAAGGCTTTGACCATATGGATCGGCGCCTACTGCTGACAATGATCGACAAATTCGACGGCGGCCCGGTGGGTATCGACAACCTGGCTGCCGCCATCAGCGAGGAAAGACACACTATCGAGGATGTGCTGGAACCCTATCTGATCCAGCAAGGGTTTATCATGCGCACGCCACGCGGGCGAGTGGTAACCAGGCATGCGTACCTGCATTTCGGCCTGAATCTGCCGAGCCGCATGGCGCCCTTGTCGGCTGACCTGTTCGGCGATCCGGCGGCACCGGATTCGCCCTGAAAAAATATTTTACAAATAGCGAGTTTGCCCACTATGCAAAACGTCAACTTGGCTCTACATTATGCGCGTTGAACGTCCAGGGCCGCCATTCGTGCTGAGAGCCCGCGTCTACTTTGAAGATACCGATGCCGGCGGCATCGTCTACTACGTTAATTATCTTAAGTTTATGGAGCGTGCGCGGACAGAGCTGGTCCGCACTCTTGGGTTTGATCAAAGTGCTCTGCAAAGAGAGAACGTCATCTTTGTTGTGCACTCTGTGACGGCACGCTACCACGCGCCTGCTCGACTCGATGATGAACTTGTCGTCTCTGCGGCTGTCTTGGAAACCAAGCGTGCGAGTATTCGCTTTCGCCAGCATGTGTCGCGGGCGGATGGCGACTTGCTGTGTGAAGGAGAGGTTCTGGTGGCGTGCGTCAGTGCTGACCGTTACCGGCCCCGGGCGATACCTGAGAGCATGCGCATGGCCTTTGAAAACTGGGCGCAAGCCGATAACGACGTAGGGAACCCATGAGTAAGCGAGGAGTGGTAAAGCGTGCAAGCTGATCAAATGTCGATGTGGCACCTTATTTCAGGCGCCAGCGTGCTGGTGCAACTGGTCATGTTGACGCTGTTGACCGCATCCATTGTGTCGTGGGTTATGATTTTCCAACGCAGCAGTTTCATGCGGTCCGCAAAGAACTCGCTGGATGATTTTGAAGATCGCTTCTGGTCCGGGGTTGACCTGTCACAATTGTACCGTCAGGTAACTGGCTCGCCGGACGAAGATTCCGGTCTGGAGCAGATTTTTCGCGCGGGCTTCAAGGAGTTCTCGCGCATGCGTCAGCAGTCCGGAGTTGATCCCGATGCGATCATGGATGCCGTGCAGCGCTCCATGCGCGTTGCGATCTCCCGCGAAGAAGAGAAGCTGGAGCAGCATTTGCCATTTTTGGCGACCGTCGGTTCGACCAGCCCTTACGTGGGGCTGTTCGGTACCGTATGGGGCATCATGAATTCCTTCCGTGGCCTGGCCACGGTGCAGCAGGCGACGCTGGCAACGGTCGCGCCCGGCATTGCCGAAGCGCTTATTGCTACCGCTATTGGTCTGTTTGCGGCTATCCCGGCCGTTGTTGCCTACAACCGCTTTGCAGCACGCTCGGAAATGCTCATCGGCCGCTACTACACCTTTGCTGAAGAGTTTTCCAGCATCCTGCATCGCCGCGTTCACTCGCGCGATGAGTAAGGCGGAGTAACTATGTCGATGCACATGCAGGGCCGTCGCCAGAAGCGCAAACCGGTCGCCGAGATGAACGTCGTACCCTATATCGACGTGATGCTGGTGTTGCTGGTGATTTTCATGGTGACCGCTCCCATGCTGAATCAGGGCGTCAAGGTGGATTTGCCGCAGGTGTCCAGCGAGGTGCTGCCTTCGGACAGCAACCAGCAGGTGCTGACGCTATCGGTGTTGGCCGATGGCAGTTATTACTGGAACCTGGGCGAGGCTGTGGATACCGAGAATCAGACCGACAGTGCGGTGTCACTTGAAGCGATGACCGACGGCGTGACCAAGATCATGCGCGCCAAGCCGGACACCTTGGTGTACATCCGCGGTGATAAGGCAGCGAACTACGGTGTGATTATGACCGCGATGGGCGCGCTCCAGCAGGCCGGTGTGCCTAACGTTGGCCTGATCACAGAGGCGCCGTGAATACGCCAGAGAACCGCCGGCGGGTAGACACGTCCGGGCGTTATTCAGCGCCGTTGCTGAAAGCCCTGGCAGTGCACCTGGCGATCGCTATTTTGCTGTTTGCGTCCTTTGCCACGGCACCGAGTTTTGAGCCGGCCCGGCCGATTGTGCAGGCCACCTTGGTGCAGCTGGACTCCATGAGCCCGGCAACCACCCAGACCGATCAAAAAATCGCCGGTGAGGCTCAGCGCACTGCTGCGCAGCGCCATGAAGCAGAAGAGCTGGAGCGCAAGAAGCAACAGCAGGAGCAGCAAAAACAGGCGCAGCAGAAGCAGCAAGAAGCCCAGCGCGCAGCCGCCGAACAGGCGCAAAAGACACAAGAGCAGGAGCAGAAGGCCGCCGAGACAGCTGCTGCTGCGGCAGCCAAGGCGAAGAGCGAGGCTGAAGCAAAAGCCAAAGCGGAAGCTGAGGCGCAGCGTAAAGCGGCGGAAGTCGCGGCTGCCAAAAAACGCGAGGAGGCTGAGCGCGCTGCCGAAGCCGAGGCTGCGAAGAAGCGTGCTGAAGCAGAAGCCGCTCGCAAAAAGGCGGAAGAAGAAGCCAAGCGCAAGGCGCAGGCCGAGGCAGACGCCAAGCGCAAGGCTGCGGAAGCCGCAGAGGCGAAGAAGCGTGCTGAAGCTGACGCGGCGCGCAAAGCACAGGAAGACGCCAAGGCCAAAGCGCTGGCAGATCTGCTTGCTGACGACACGCAGTACCAGCAGGCTCAGGCCGACCGGCCAGGCGAACAGGTGGCGGCGAGCTATGACGATGTTATTCGTCGCTATGTAAGCGAGCAGTGGCGTAGACCACCGACTGCGCGGAACGGCATGGTGGTTGAGGTTCAGTTGAGCATGTTGCCTACGGGGCAAATTACCGACGTGGTGGTCACTCGTTCAAGCGGCGACCCCGGGTTTGATCAATCCGCGGTGCAGGCCGTTCGAAATGTGGGCCGAATCCCGGAAATGCAAACGCTATCGCGCGATAATCCCGCAGCATTTGACCGTATGTACAGACAACGGCTGTTGCGCTTCAAACCAGAGGATCTGGCATTCTGATGAAACGATTCACGCAAGCTTTGATTGCAGTGATTGCACTGTGTACAGCGCAACTGACGTTGGCACAGGACGCAATTGAGATTACCAAGGGTACAGACAAGGCTACCCCTATCGCCGTTGTTCCATTTGGCTGGCAGGGTAGTGCGCCATTGTCGGAAGACTTGGCGCAAATCAGCGCTAACGACTTGCGTAACACCGGTATGTTCGCGCCGATGGAGCGCAACAACATGCTGAGTTATCCGGTTCGCGGAGAAGAAATCAACGCGCGCGACTGGAAAATGATTGGCGTGGATTACGTTGTGGTGGGGCAGGTTAGCAATCAGCCTGGAACCGATCGCTACGAGCTGAATTACAGTCTCTACAGCATCCTGCGTGAACAGGTCTTGCTGGCCAAGACGGTGAGCGGCACCAAAGCGCAATTGCGTGACATGGCGCATCATCTGAGTGACGAGGTGTTTGAAGAGATTACCGGTATCAAGGGTGCGTTCAACACCAAGCTGCTGTATGTCGCAGCCGAACGTTTTTCTGCCGATAATACGCGTTATACCTTGCAGCGTTCGGACTATGATGGCGCGCGCGCCTCTACCTTGCTGCAGTCACGCGAGCCGATTCTGAGCCCGTCTTACGCCCCGGACGGTCAGCGTATTGCCTATGTGTCTTTTGAGTCGCGTCGCCCGGAAATTTATGTGCACTACATTCAGACTGGTCGCCGCGAGCGCATTACCAATTTTGAAGGCTTGAACGGAGCGCCGGCCTGGTCGCCGGATGGCAACCGCTTGGCCTTTGTATTGTCGCGAGACGGGAATCCCGAGATTTACGTGATGGACCTGGGCAGCAAGCAGCTGCGTCGCATCACCAACCATTTTTCGATCGACACCGAGCCGAGCTGGATGGATAACAACACCATCGCCTTCACCTCGGATCGGGGCGGCAAGCCGCAGATTTACAAACAGAACATTAATGGTGGCTCTACCGAGCGCCTGACTTTTGTTGGCAACTACAACGCCAACGCCAAACTTTCCGTCGATGGTCGCACCATGGTGATGGTGCATCGTCAGGAAGGTTACCGTAATTTTCAGATTGCTACTCAAGACCTCAAACGGGGCAATCTGAGGGTTTTAACAGAAACGTCTTTGGATGAGTCGCCTACTGTCTCACCGAACGGCACTATGTTAATTTATGCTACCCGTCAACAGGGACGGGGCGTACTCATGCTGGTATCGACAAATGGTCGTGCACGCTCGGAGATTCCGACGCAGTTCACAGACTTGCGCGTACCATCATGGTCCCCATACCTGCCATAGGGCGCACCAACACTAAACCATATGGGGTTAATAGGAGTTCATGATGGAAGTTATCAAGTTCGGTAAAATGGCTGCTCTGGTTGTCGCGTTCGGCGTTGTTGTAGGTTGCTCCTCAAAAGGCGGCGACGCTTCCGGTACTGGCGCAGTTGATCCTAACGCTGGTTACGGTGCAGGCACCTCCGGCGCAGGTATGGACAACGGCATGAGCAGCGAAGAAGCCGCTCTGCGCGCTGTTACCACTTTCTACTTTGAATACGACAGCTCCGAGCTGAAGCCAGAAGCCATGCGCTCTCTGGACGTTCACGCCAAGGATCTGAAGTCTGCTGGCAACCGCGTTGTTCTGGAAGGTCACACTGACGAGCGTGGCACCCGTGAATACAACATGGCTCTGGGCGAGCGTCGTGCTGCTGCTGTTCAGCGCTACCTGGTACTGCAAGGCGTTTCTCCTGCGCAACTGGAACTGGTTTCCTACGGCGAAGAGAAGCCTGCTGTTATGGGTTCTAGCGAAGAAAGCATGGCTCAGAACCGTCGCGTAGAGCTGCGCAAGTAATAGAAGAGGTCTTATGAAAGGTTTCAGAGGAGTTGCATTTGCCTGCCTATTGGCGCCCCTGGGTGCGATGGCGCAGGTCCCGGTGTCGGAAGGTAGCTCGGGCAATAATACCAGCACCAACTATCCGGGCTCCTCTGTAGCCCCTCAGACCACGGCTGGCCTTTCCAGTGAAGGCCAGTTGTACCAACAGCTGTATCAGTTGCAGCAGGAAGTAACCATGCTGCGCGGCCTGCTGGAAGAGCAAGGCTACAAGCTGAAGCAGATGGAGCGTGACCAGTTGGATCGCTACGAGGATATTGATCGTAGGTTGTCCAACAATAATTCCCCTGCATCTTCAGCCGGTATGGCTGAGGGTGGTGCCGCGTCAAGCGCGGCGGCAACAGCGCCTTCCGAGAGCGCAAGCCAGGCCCAGGGTACGGCTCCCGCCGACCCGGAGCGCGAGAAGCTGCTTTACGACGCGTCCTTTGATCTGGTTAAGGCGCGTGAATTCGACAAGGCCGCCCAAGCCTTTACCGCCTTTCTGCGCCGTTATCCCGATAGTCAGTACGCTGGGAATGCCCAGTACTGGTTGGGGGAAGTGTATCTGGTGCAGTCCGATCTGGAATCCGCGGGCAAGTCGTTTGCTCAGGTAATCAGCCGTTATCCCAACCACCGCAAGGAATCTGATGCGATGTACAAGTTGGGTGAGGTTGAGCGTCGCCTGGGGCACGACGATAAAGCGCGTGACTTGTTTCAACAGGTTGTCAGCAAGTATCCGGATTCCTCTGCGGCGCAACTGGCTGGTCGTGAGCTTAATAACCTGAACTAGGCTCTCGCGCAGCGGCGTCCGCCGCTGCCGCTGCTGTACCTTCCTGGGAGATAAGCGCATGAGTGAATCGGCGTCTCGCGGCAAAGCCGTGGTGCTGCTGTCTGGTGGCCTGGATTCCGCGACCGTATTGGCGTTGGCACAGGCGCAAGATTACCAGTGTTACAGCATGAGCTTCGATTATGGCCAGCGGCATCGCGCCGAGCTCGACGCGGCCAAGGCACTGGCACGTGCTGCCGGTGTGGTGGAGCACAAGGTTATCGGACTCGATCTAGACGGCATGGGTGGTTCTGCGTTGACCGATAGCAGCCTGGCTGTTCCCGAGCAACCGCAAGCCGGCATCCCGGTGACCTATGTCCCGGCACGCAACACGGTGTTTCTTTCCCTGGCGTTAGGTTGGGCGGAGGTACTGGGTGCGCAGGATATTTTCATTGGGGTAAATGCAGTCGATTACTCTGGCTATCCCGATTGCCGACCAGAATTTGTGCATGCTTTCGAGCAACTCGCGAACCTCGCCACGCGAGCGGGTGTAGAAGAGCAGCCGTTTCGCATTCAGGCGCCATTGCAACACCTGAGCAAAGCAGAAATTGTACAGGCGGGCAGCCGCTTGGGTGTGGACTACGCACTCACAGTCTCCTGCTATCAGGCTGATCAGCTCGGGCAGGCCTGCGGACGTTGCGATAGCTGCCGTTTGCGCGCAGAAGGTTTTGCGGCAGCCAATATGCCTGACCCGACGCGCTACCGTTAAAGTCGGCTGGAAGCTCAAAAAAAACTTGAATTTCAACGCTAAATCATTAATATAGCGCGCGTCCAAACGGGTCGTTAGCTCAGTTGGTAGAGCAGTTGGCTTTTAACCAATTGGTCGTAGGTTCGAATCCTACACGACCCACCATTTTGGACTTCTCCGCGTTTCTGTAGTGCCTCTTCTTGCTTTATCCCGATACAGTTCAATCCGCCTTGACTGCTTGCATGCCAGCTCGATCTTCGCCTTGCGAAATGATCGGAATGCCGTGGCGCTCTTGGCCGACGCAGCCTCGGTATGTAAGGCACACTTCCGGGCGGTCGGCATCAGCATTTCGTTTAAGTGCTCATGAGTATGCGCTGATCCTGTAGATTCGGCGGCGCTGAAGCTGTGTACCACCCATGCCGCCTTTCTATGCTGCTGGCGTGCGCGCAGGCGTCGAGTAGGGAGAGGCGTGTTACAATCGCCGCCTACTATTGTTCTCCGGACGGAAGAGAATATGTCGCAGATTTCCGAACGCCTGCTGGTGCAGGCACACCTTGATGCCAAGGCACCTGCGCCCTTGAGTGACGCCGAGAAGGCAGATTACAAGGCGCGCATCGCGGCTTCGCTGAAAGCTCACAACGCTGTGCTGGTAGCGCACTACTACACTGATCCGTTGTTGCAGGAGTTGGCGGAAGAGACAGGCGGCTGCGTGTCTGACTCGCTGGAGATGGCGCGTTTCGGTCGTGACCACCCAGCCAGCACCCTGCTGGTAGCGGGTGTGCGTTTTATGGGCGAGACCGCCAAGATCCTGAGTCCCGAGAAGCGGGTGCTGATGCCCACGCTGGAGGCGACCTGCTCTCTGGATATCGGTTGCCCGATCGACGAGTTTTCCGCTTATTGCGATCAACATCCGGATCGGACTGTCGTGGTCTATGCCAACACCTCTGCAGCGGTCAAAGCGCGGGCGGATTGGGTGGTAACGTCAAGCTGTGCGCTACCCATTGTCGAGCACCTGATGGACAAGGGCGAAAAAATCCTCTGGGCGCCCGATCAGCATCTGGGTAACTACATTCAGCGTGAGACCGGTGCCGATATGCTGCTATGGGAAGGCTCCTGCATCGTGCATGAGGAATTCAAGGCCAAAGCGCTGGAGGATCTGCGCAAGGTCTATCCCGACGCGGCGGTACTGGTGCATCCCGAGTCACCCCAGGCGGTAGTCGAGCTGGCGGACGTAGTGGGCTCTACCAGTCAGTTGATCAAGGCGACGCAGGAGCTGCCGAATCCGACGTTCATCGTGGCCACAGATCGCGGCATTTTCTACAAGATGCAGCAGGCAGCACCGGATCGCCTGTTGATCGATGCGCCGACAGCCGGTAACGGCGCCACTTGCCGAAGTTGTGCGCATTGCCCATGGATGGCGATGAACACGCTGCCGCGTGTACTGCAGAGTCTGGAGCACGGCACTGATGAGATTATCGTTGATCCGCAGTTGATCCCGCGCGCGGTCAAGCCATTGGATCGCATGCTCGATTTCACGCGCTTGGCTAGCATGGCCGTTAAAGGTAATGCCTGACTGGTGGCCGCTGACCTATCTCCGTCAGCGGCCACCACGTTGTGATTACAGTTCCTCTAGCTGTTTTCGCCGCCGGGCCAGTTCTTCTTGACGATCTCGAATACGAGAGCTTACAACGAAGTTGCCGTCAGCTCGCTTGAGCGCAAGCGCGAGTTGTTCCTCGGCTTGCTGTGTGTCGCCGGTTTGCATGAAATACTCCGCGCGCGCCAGATGTACTCCCAGAATGTTTCCCGCCAGACCACGAATCTCTGCTGCCAGATACCACACATCTGGGTCGTCCGTGCGTTGTGCTGCGAGCCGGTTGATGGCTTTTTCCGCTGCGATGTAGTCCTGTTTCTTCAGGAGTAGGTCTGCCTCTGTGAACTGCAGCGGAAAGTTGCCGGGGTAACCTTGCATCAGTTCACGAGTGCGCGCGAGGGCTGCAGCCAGATCACCGCGGTTGGTGTCTATCTCGATCTGCGCCATGGCCACTGTCAGATTGTGCGGCTCTTTCTGCAGTAGCGGAGCGAGCGTTTCGGCGGCAGCATCGTGCTGGCCACCGCGCGTCAACGCCAGGGCCAGGCCGTAGCGCGCGGCGTCGTGTTTGCCATCGTGCTCATCCAGCAGTACGCGAAAGCGTTTGGCTGATAGGCCGGGGCTGCTTTCGTAGTAAATCTGCACGCGCGCGCGCATCATCTGGTACTCCACCGTGTCGCCTTCACCACCTGCCGGCAGCTGCGCCGCACGGTTTCGCGTATCGGCCATCCGCGACTGGCTGACCGGGTGCGTCAGCAGAAATTCGGGCGGGGTGGAGTCAAAGCGGCTGAGCTGGGCCAGGCGCTCGAACATATTGGGCATGGCCAGTGGGTCATAGCCGGCAGCCACCAAGTTGGTCAGGCCTATGCGGTCAGCTTCCTGCTCGTTCTGCCTGGAGAAGCGGCGCTGCTCCTGAATCGCGGCCGCCTGCGTTGACGCCAGGGCGGCAAAGCCGGCGTCACCGCCACCGGCGGCGGCCAGAACGATGCTGGCCAGCATGGCGGTCATGAACGGCACCTGCATTTTTTGCTGCTGTTCCAGGCCGCGAGCAAAGTGGCGTTGCGACAAGTGCGCCAATTCGTGGGCCATGACCGAGGCGAACTCGGCCTCGGTCTGCGCATGCAGGAACAGGCCGCCGTTTACGCCAACCACGCCGCCGGGTGCGGCAAAGGCGTTGAGCTCGGGGCTGTCGATCATCACGAACGCGAGCCGGCGGTCGGTTAGCTGGCTGGTTTCGGCCAATGCGTAGACGCGGTTTTCGACGAAGTTCTTGAGCTGCGGGTCTTCCAGAGTCCGAACGGCCCCGCGCAGCATGGTTAGCCAAGTACGGCCCATTTGATACTCTTGCTCGCGCGACATCATTGAAGAGCTGGTGTCGCCCAGCGTGGGCAGGTTGTAGCCGTCGCCGGCCTCGCTGGGCAAGGCAGGCAGTATCAGCGCAGCGCCCAGCACCAGGCAGCACAGCCAACGTGGCGTGGGTATTCTTTTCATTGTCATATTTTGCTTCATACCCATGAGTTCAGGTTGTCCGTCGGCGTGCCGACAAGGCTATACTGTCGCCCATTCGTTCTGGAGTGTATGCATGGTCCCGGAGTCACATAACCTACCTGTCGATTGTCAGCTGGATGCGCGAGGTCTGAGTTGTCCCTTACCTCTGCTGAAAGCCAAGCAGGCCCTCAACAGCATACTATCAGGACAGACTCTTTATGTGGTGGCCACTGACGCAGGCTCGCAGCGCGATTTCCAGCGCTTTGCGGAGCTGTCCGGGCACCAGCTGCTGGCTTCACGCGAGTTGGACGGCGAATTCCATTATTGGTTGCGCAAAGCAGATTAATCATCATGTTAAAAGTGTTTCAAGGTTGGGTTCAGCGCTACTTTTCAGATGAAGAGGCGGTGGTGCTGGCAGTAGTACTGGCACTGGGGTTTGCCATCATCATTACCTTTGGCGGCAAGCTGGCACCTTTGTTGACTGGGGTTGTGCTCGCGTATCTGCTGCAGGGGCTGGTAACACGGTTGCAGCGTTGGCACCTGCCGCACTGGATGGCGGTCTGGCTGGTCTTCCTGGTATTTCTTGGGGCCCTGGCGGCATTGCTAGGGGTGGTGTTGCCGCTGGTCTGGCGGCAGATGCTCAACCTCTTCAATGAAGCGCCGCGAATGATTGGCGAATGGCAGGCGCAGCTTATGCATTTGCCGGAGCTATATCCCTCCATCGTCTCGGAAACGCAGATCGAACGCTTGATCGCGTCAGTCAACGGCGAGGTAGGTGAGTTTGGTCAGTGGATACTGTCGCAGTCGCTATCGAGCCTGCCTTTTATAGTCACCATGCTGGTTTATCTGGTGCTGGTGCCGATTCTGGTGTTCTTCTTCCTCAAAGACAGTCTGCAATTGACCGAATGGCTGGTGCGCCACCTGCCGCGTGAACGGCGGTTGATGAACCTGGTGTGGTTGGAAATGAACGAGCAGATCGGCAATTACATTCGTGGCAAGGCGACGGAAATTCTCATTGTTGGCGCTGTCACTTACATCTGTTTTGCGATTCTCGGGGTGAATTACGCCGCGCTGCTGGCGGTACTGGTTGGGCTCTCTGTGCTGGTTCCCTACATAGGCGCTACAGTCGCAACCATTCCGGTGGCGCTCATCGGGTTGTTTCAATGGGGTCTGAGCAACGAGTTCATGGTGCTGATGGTGGTTTACGGCGTGATTCAGATGCTCGATGGAAACGTACTTGTGCCTATTCTGTTCTCTGAAGCGGTGAATCTACACCCGGTTGCCATTATTGCCGCCGTACTGATTTTCGGCGGCTTGTGGGGATTCTGGGGTGTCTTCTTTGCGATCCCGCTGGCGACCTTGTTCAAGGCTGTACTCTATGCCTGGCCGCGTGGTCTGGAGGCGGCGAGCGATAGCGCCGCGCACTCAGATACCGTCGTGGTCGTCGATCCCTGAGGTGCGGCGGGCGAGCTGCTCAGCTTAGCGCCTGAGTAGCCGCCAATACTTCGGATACGTGTCCCGGTACTTTCACTTTGCGCCACTCCTGGCGTAGGACGCCCTGAGCATCAATCAAGAAGGTGCTGCGCTCGATTCCCTCGTATTCTTTGCCGTAGAGTTTTTTCAGCTTGATGACGTCGAACAGTTTGCAGAACTCTTCGTCTGGGTCGCTGATCAGCTCGAAGGGGAATTCATGCTTGGCCTTGAAGTTGGCGTGTGTGCGCAGGCTGTCACGTGATACACCAAAAACTACCGCCCCGGCAGCTTGAAAGGCGGGGTACTGATCGCGGAAGTCCTGGCCTTCTGTGGTACAGCCGGGGGTGTTGTCCTTGGGGTAGAAATAGATCACTACCTTTTTTCCGACCAGATCGGCAGGGCTGATGGTCTGCTCGCCGGTCGCCTTGACCGAAAACGGGGGTAGTGGCTGGTTCAGTTCGACTTGCATGCTTACCTCGTCAGATTCAATGCAGTGGACGCCAAGGTTCGATTACTGCGTCGAGATTGAGTTCATCGCAGAAATCGAGAAACTGCTCGCGCAGCCAACTGAGCTGAGTGCGTGCCGGGATGGCGATAGTCAGCGTCAGGTTCAGCATTGGCGTACCGGTATGTTGCGCAAGGTAGGTGAAACTTTGCAGGTCTTCGATGTCAATACTGAGCTGCTGGAAAAAGGTGCACAGCTCACCTACCAGTTCGGGACGCTGTGCGGCGGTTACAAAGACGTTGTAGGGCAGGGCTTGTGGGCGCTCCTCCAGGCTCTGGCTGCGGCTCATGGACAGCACAAAGTGTTCACGCTTGGCCAGGGGTGGTAACAGGGTTTCCAGTCGTGCCAGGGCATCCCAGTTGCCGCTGACCTGCAGCAGCAATACCGCGCAGGTCCCGTGCCGGCTCATGCGGCTGCTGATGATGACGCAACGCTGTTCCGTGCACAGACGCGTTAGCAGGCTGGCAAGCGCCGTGGTTTCCTGTCCCATGACGTTGATGACCAGGTACTGGTCGCGCTGAGTGGGAGTGCTGGACATGGTGATCCTCAAAAAGGGGCGTTACGGGCCGGTTGGCGCGCAAAAAAACTCAGCGGTTATTGTCACAGCCTGCCGCGGAGGGTTCAACTAGGAGTTTCAGGCGGCTGACAGGTGCTATTTGGGTGTGGCCGTCCCTTGTGCCGGCTGCAGGGTGAAAGTACCATTGTCGTTTAATGTTTCAAGTGGAGCAGTGGCATGATTTCAGGCAGCCTGGTGGCGCTGGTAACACCGATGGATTCTCGCGGAGGCCTGGATTGGCAGGCTCTTGAGCGCCTGATTGATTTTCATCTTGAGAACGGCACCGACGGTATTGTTGCGGTGGGTACCTCAGGTGAGTCGGCTACCCTCGACATGGCCGAGCACAAGGAAGCGATCCGTCGTGTGGTTCAGCAGGTTGCCGGACGAATTCCGGTGATTGCCGGCACTGGCGCCAACTCAACTCGAGAGGCGGTCGAGCTGACGGAGGCCGCACGTAGCGTTGGCGCTGACGCCGCGCTGCTGGTCACCCCTTATTACAACAAGCCAACGCAGGAAGGCTTGTATCTGCACCACAAGTACATTGCAGAAACCGTTGCCATCCCTCAGATTCTCTACAACGTTCCCGGCCGCACTGCCTGCGATATGCTGCCTGAAACGGTTGAGCGTTTGGCAGATATCAGCAACATCGTCGGTATCAAGGAAGCAACGGGGGATCTGCAGCGCGCGGCCGAGGTCATCGAGCGTGTGGCGGATCGCATGGCGGTGTATTCCGGTGATGACGCTACTGCAGCTGAGCTGATTCTGCTCGGCGGCAAGGGCAATATTTCGGTTACGGCCAACGTCGCGCCACGTGCCATGCACGAGCTCTGTGCTGCCGCATTGCGCGGTGATCACGACGCTGCGCGCAGCATGAATGAAGCGTTGATGCCGCTGCACAAGACATTGTTTATCGAGTCCAATCCCATACCGGTGAAGTGGGCCCTGCAGGAAATGGGGTTGATCGCTGATGGCATTCGTTTGCCGCTGACCCCCCTGAGCCCCCGTTGTCACGATACCGTGCACGAAGCCTTGCATCAGTGCGGGCTGCTGTGAGCAAAACCGGAAATCTGTTTACCAAGGAAACGTTTATGAAGCCTGTGCTTAGCGCACTGACTCTGGGTGTACTGGCCAGCCTCAGCGGCTGTGGTTATCTCATCGGAGATGAAGGTTATTTCCGCGACCGTGGCAGTGACTATCAGGATGCCCGCGTCGAGCCACGCATGACGGTTCCGAACGATCTGCAGAGCAAACCGATTGGCGATCTGCTGCCAGTGCCTGGCCAGATTTCTGCCGCGCCTGCCTCTGACGATGGCTTTGAAACGCCACGGCCGCAGCCGTTGCTGGCCAGCGCAGATAGCTCCGCGTTTTCGGTGCAGCAGGATGGCAGTCGCCGCTGGTTGTTGGCGCAACTGCCGACATCCGAAGTCTGGCCGTTGATGGAGCGCTTCTGGGCCGACTATCAGGTTCCCTTGGCGGAAAGGGATCGTGCTCTGAGCCAGTTTGAGACCGAGTGGGTCGACTTCTCCGCGGCGTCGAGCAGCCCGCTGGTGCGCCGCGTGCTGCCGACTCTTGAGGAAGGGCGCAGCATTGAAGGTCAGGAGCAGCGTTTTCGCGTGCGTCTGGAGCCGGGCGTGAACGCAGGTTCCAGTGAAGTACGCGTGCTGCACCAGAGCCGCGATATTGATGACGACGAAAGCGAATGGCCATCCCGTTCCAACAGTGCAGGCTTTGAGCGCGGCCTGCTCGCCGAGCTGGAAACCTACCTTAATCAGAGTCTTGCCAACAGTGACGCCGGGCAGGGGCAGAGCCTAGCCAACAGTGGTCCGACGCAAACCAGTATTGAGAAAGACGGCGCCGGCAACGACGTGCTTTACATGAGCACCGATTTCAACCGCGCCTGGGTCGAAGTGGGTGATGCCCTGTCACGCGGCGACGTATTAGTGACAGACTTTAACCGCAGCGCTGGCGTTTATTATGTCGACCTTGATCAGACGCGCAGTGAGAAGGAAGAGCCTGGTTTCTTCTCTGGTTGGTTTGGCGGTGACGATGAAGAAGACGAAGCGGACAAGCTTGCAGACGAGAATCAGATTCAGGTTCGCCTGACGCCGGTCTCCAATCGCGTTGAAGTGAGCGTTGAAGCGGGCATAGACAAGGCCGCAGACGCCGCCGTAGTGAGTGACGTGCTGAACAAGATTCAGAGCAATCTGAACGAGGGGCCAGAAGGCGGTGCGGTACTGCTCCCTCGGCAGCGGTAGCAAGGGTAACGGCACCCTGATCGAGCAGGGCCAGACGCGCCTGCTGGTGGATTGCGGCTTTAGTCTGCGCGCTACCGAGCAGCGTCTGCGGCAGGCGGGTCTGGTCGGAGAGCAGCTGACGGCGATTCTGGTCACTCACGAGCATTCGGATCATATCCAGGGAGTAGCCAAGCTTGCGCGGCGCTATGATCTGCCGGTTTACCTGACACCGGGGACCGGCTACGCCCTGCGCGGCGAAGGCTTGGATCTGCGCTGGCTGGATCTTAACACCCGGGTGGTGATTGATGATTTGGAGATCAGTCCGGTCGCTGTGCCGCATGATGCTCGAGAGCCCTGCCAGTTCATTTTCGACAACGGTCAACAACGATTGGGCGTGTTGACCGATACCGGCACCATCACCCCTTGGATTATCGAGCAGTACGCCAGATTGGATGCACTCTTTCTGGAAGCCAACTATGATCCGCACATGCTGGCCTATGGACCGTATCCGGGCTTCTTGAAAGCCCGTGTTGGCGGCGAATTGGGCCACTTGAGTAATCAGCAGGCTGCCGGCCTGTTGAGCATGATTGACCTGGAGCAGTTGCAACACATCGCCATTGCTCACATTAGTGAAAAGAACAACCGGCCGGAGCTGGCTCGCGACGCTTTGACTGAGGCACTGGCAAACTGGACCGGTGAGCTGCTGCTGGCAGAACAGAATCAGGGCTTGCCCTGGCAGACTATTTCGGGATTGTCCCATCACCATTGCGCGCAAGCGGGAGCCGATAATGGAAAAACGTACTGAACTTTATCGCGGCAAGGCCAAATCGGTTTACACCACAGACGATCCGGATCGCCTGATACTGCTGTTTCGCAACGACACCTCCGCCTTCGATGGCAAGAAAATCGAGCAGCTCGACCGCAAGGGCATGGTCAATAACCGCTTCAACGCGTTCATCATGCAGAAGCTGCAGGACGCCGGCATCCCGACCCAGTTCGATGCGCTGGTCTCCGATACCGAATGCCTGGTCAAGAAGCTCGATATGATTCCGGTGGAATGCGTGGTACGCAATTATGCTGCCGGTAGCCTGGTCAAGCGCCTTGGCGTGGAAGAAGGCATGGCTCTTACACCACCGACCTTCGAGCTGTTTCTGAAGGACGATGCCAAGGGTGATCCCTTCATCAACCAGTCTCACGTGGTCACCTTCGGCTGGGCTACTGCCGAGCAGCTGGCTCGGATGCAGACGCTGACGCTGCAGGTCAACGACGTTCTGAAGGGCTTGTTCGACGAAGCAGGGCTGATGCTGGTGGACTTCAAACTGGAATTTGGCCTGTTCAAGGGCGAGATTGTCCTGGGCGACGAATTCAGCCCTGACGGTTGCCGTCTCTGGGACAAGGAGACCCGCAAAAAAATGGACAAGGACCGCTTCCGTCAAGGTCTTGGCGGCGTTATCGAAGCCTACGAGGAAGTCGCCAAGCGCCTTGGCGTAGAGCTGCCCTGAGCGCTGTTGCGGCTTCCGCCTGACCGGTGAAAGCTGCTACTATGCGCACCGAATTGGAGAGTTGCCAGAGTGGTCGAATGGGACGGATTCGAAATCCGTTGAACAGGCAACTGTTCCCAGGGTTCGAATCCCTGACTCTCCGCCAGATGTGAACCTCAAAGCCCCGTATACCGGGGCTTTGTTGTTTTTCCTTCTTGGTAATCCCCCACTTGATCCCCCATCAGGTGTTGTTTTTTGATAAAACGGCTTTCGTTAGACCTGTTACAGCAGGTATTAACGCTGCTTCGGTAAGGGATAGTAAGAGAATCGACTGTCCAATCGCGCGCGTACCGCTCCGAAAATCAACCTTAGGGTATCGGGCTGCCATCTTTTGAGTCGACCGGCTTGAGAAGCTCTTGAATATCAACACCGAGTGCTGAAGCTAATCGCTCAAGCCCATCGATGCTGACGTTTGTAACTCGGCGTTCTAGCTGGGAAACGTAGGTGCGATGGAAGTCAGCTAATTCTGCTGTTTTTTCTTGGCTTAGCCTCATTTCTTTTCTCAAACGCTTGAGGTTTTCCGAGATGCGTTCGCGTGCGGTGCTAGAGTTCGATAAGGCGGGCTTTTTCATGGATAGAGCGTCGCCTGATACCGTGTTAGCATCTACAGACTAATAATCTACTGCTTATAAATCTCATTTGGCGTTTGCAAGGAAGTGGTCGCCATGAAAAACTACCTATTGTTATTTCCTATCTTTGTTTTGGTTGGGTGTTCGCAATCCAGTGGTGTGTTAAAGCTCGGCCCAGATACCTATTCTGTTTCGGTTCACGCGGCTCCAGCGAGAGGCGGTGTCTCTGCGGCTAAGCGTTTGGCGCTTACAGAGGCTAACCAAGCGTGCATAGCTATGGGTAGGGAGATCATGGTTAATAATCTTACCTCTGGAGCTTCTAGCCATTTACCTGGCGGAACGGTTGACGTTACTTTCCAGTGTTTGACCAGCTCTGACTCTAGCCTGAGGCGCCCCGAATATGCGCCGGTCCCCGACGTTGTGATCGAAAGGCGCTGAAGCGCAGGAGGTCAATATGATTTGGGCAGGTCTCGTTTTGATACTTCTGAACTTGGCAGTGCGAGCGGCTTTGTATCCGGCAGAGTACAGCTTAGCCGGAGACCCGAGTAACTATCCGCGTATTTTTTACAGTGCTTTCAACAGACGAGCGTATCTAGCTGCAGAAGCGTTAACTAGATGGGGCGGTAGTATCTTGATAGCAGGTAGTTTCGTCGGGTTCCATATCAGTTTCGGGAACCTTCTTTTTGGCGGGCTGATAAGCGGAGCGCTGGCTGGACTGTTGTTGCCATTTGCTTCCTTAATGCTCGCCCTGAAGATTCATCCCGGCTTTAAGCGGAGCCTTGATTGAGCTAGCTTTTGCTAGTTTATTTTGGGTAAGCGGATTAAATGGTTGATCTTACCTTTGCATGAGAGTGAGACAGACCGGCATCTCATCGGATTATCTGGTTGATGCTTCACCTACTGCTGGTGCATGTTTCCTTCGCTAATTCCAGCAAGAACCCCACACGCCTCAACTTCCCGGTCATCGTTGCAACTCGCTCTCAGTGAAACGAGTTGTTTCTCAAGCGCTTGCAGAGCGGTTATCTGCGACCGCACATGAGAGATGTGATCATCGAGCAAGGTGTTGACGGCGGTACAAGGCTGATGAGGGTCGTCCTGATAGCTCTGTAGTTCGTGAATCTCAGCCAGTGACAGGCCCAGGATTCTGCAGCGACGGATGAAGGCCAGCCCCTCACCATGCTTCTCGGTATAGACACGGTAACCGTTGTCCTGCCGATCAGGCGGCGGCAACAAGCCCTGCTGTTCATAGAAGCGGATTGTCTGTGTTTCGACCCCTACCAACTGCGCCAACTGACCAATGCGCATCAGCCTCCTCCCCAACGGATTCTTTACTCTATTGACCTTATAGTAGCTTTATAGTTTTAAATGGTACCACAACATTGTTCAAGTGGAGTCGTATCATGAGCAAATCCTGTGGTGGCGCCTGTGGCGGTGATGCAACGTCCGCAGCGGATACCGATATACAGGCCTCCTCCGAGGCGCCAGGGAGATGGGTCAGTGTTTATGCCGTGCCGAAGATGGACTGTCCATCAGAAGAACGAATGATTCGCCTAGCCCTGAACGGCTTTGAGGAGATTCGGGCGCTGTCCTTCGACTTGTCGAACCGCCGGCTGAAGGTCGTGCATGACGGCGAGGTCGAGCCCGTCACCTCGAAACTGAAGACCTTGGGGCTAGGCGCCTCGCTTCAGGAAACCGTCGCTGCAAATCCGGAGACCATCAAGGCCGCCGAGTTTTCGGCAGCTTCTGCTAAGCAAGAATCCGGGACCCTGCGCTGGTTGCTCGGCATCAATGCACTTCTGTTCGTGGTGGAAATGACTGCCGGTCTGATCGCCCGGTCCACCGGCCTGATTGGAGAATCCCTGGACAATTTTGCCGATGCGGCGGTGTACGGGCTTGCCCTTTATGCGGTTGGACATAGCGTGAAAATGCAGGTACGTGCCGCGCATCTTGCTGGTGTACTGCAACTGATCTTGGCTGTGGGCGTGCTCGTAGAGGTGGTGAGACGCTTTGTATTCGGTAGTGAGCCTGAATCGCTGGTGATGATGGCTATCGCATTCGTCGCATTGATTGCCAATACCAGTTGTCTGCTGCTCATATCCAAACATCGGGAAGGCGGGGCGCACATGAAGGCAAGCTGGATATTCTCGGCCAACGACGTGGTGATCAACCTGGGGGTCATCACCGCCGGCGCCCTGGTCGCGTGGACCGGTTCCAATTATCCGGATCTGATTATCGGCACCATCGCGGGGGGCATTGTACTTAACGGTGCCAGACGCATTTTGGCGTTGAAGGGTTAAATAATGCTCATTATTGGCAAAAAGCTCTCGCCGTATGCCCTATTGTCCATATCGGGCCTGCTGGCAGCGTCTGATCAGGCTGTAAAGTGGCTGGTGCAGCAATCAATGGCCTATGGCGAGTATGTTTCGGTGACCCCGTTCTTTAACTGGGTGCACCTATGGAACACCGGTGCCGCATTCAGTCTTTTTGCGAATGGTGGAGGCTGGCAGCGCTACTTTTTTATCGGAATCGCGGTAGTGGTCTCGATTTTTCTGATCAAGCTGATCCTTGAAAATCGTCATAAAGGAGAAGCCATCGCTTACAGTCTTATCCTCGGTGGCGCCATGGGCAACCTGATTGACCGGGTCCTTCGCGGCTATGTTGTGGATTCCTTTGATTTCTATTGGCGAGACTGGCATTGGCCGGCCTTCAACCTGGCTGATATTGCAATTGTCCTCGGTGCCTTACTTTTCGTTTCCAGCAGCTTGTTGGGTAAAAAAGCAAACACCAATGCCGAGTCGGATGGATCTGACTGACACCTACGCCTATACAACACCATGACCGAACTTCCCGACAACATCCTTCACCTGCCGCAATACCAAGTACTGGGCTGCAAATCAACCGACGACGAAATGCACTTCCAGGTGGACGTGCCCGATCCCATCGCCTGCGAGGAATGCGGCGTGCAGGGTGAGTTCGTACGGTTCGGCAAGCGTGACGTTCCCTATCGTGATCTGCCCATCCACGGCAAGCGGGTCACTCTCTGGGTGGTCCGCCGCCGATACACCTGCCGGGCCTGCAAGACAACATTCAGGCCCCAGCTACCGGAGATGGTGGACGGATTCCGTATGACACTGCGGCTGCATGAGTACGTGGAGAAGGAATCCTTCAACCACCCCTACACCTTTGTGGCGGCACAGACCGGCCTGGACGAGAAGACGGTGCGCGACATCTTCAACGCCCGCGCCGAGTTCCTGGGGCGCTGGCACCGCTTCGAGACGCCCCGCATCCTGGGCATTGACGAGCTATACCTGAACAAGCGCTACCGCTGCATTCTGACCAACATTGAGGAGCGAACCCTGCTCGACCTGCTGGCCACCCGCCGCCAGGACGTGGTGACCAACTACCTGATGAAGCTGAAAGACCGGCAGAAGGTCGAGATCGTCAGCATGGACATGTGGAACCCCTACCGGGCAGCGGTCAAGGCTGTGCTGCCCCAGGCCCGTATCGTGGTCGATAAGTTCCATGTGGTGCGCATGGCCAACGATGCCCTAGAGAGAGTGCGCAAGGGCCTCAGAAAGGAGCTGAAACCGTCCCAGAGCCGGACTCTCAAGGGAGACCGGAAAATCCTGCTGAAACGCGCTCACGAAGTCTCAGACCGGGAGCGCCTCATCATGGAGACCTGGACAGGCGCGTTCCCGCAACTGCTGGCCGCCTACGAGCACAAGGAGCGCTTCTACGGCATCTGGGACGCCACCACACGGCTCCAGGCAGAAGCCGCCCTGGACGAGTGGATAGCCACCATCCCGAAGGGCCAAAAGGAAGTCTGGAGCGATCTGGTCAGGGCAGTGGGAAACTGGCGCGAAGAGACCATGACCTACTTCGAGACGGACATGCCCGTCACCAACGCTTACACGGAGTCCATCAACCGACTGGCCAAGGACAAGAACCGTGAAGGGCGCGGTTACTCCTTCGAGGTGATGCGGGCACGAATGCTCTACACCACGAAGCACAAGAAGAAGGCACCGACTGCGAAGGTCTCTCCTTTCTACAAGAAAACCATCGGTTACGGACTGCCGGACTTCGCAGAGGAACTCAACTACGGAGTCGATCTATCAACCATCTGAGGGTGGTATCAGATTGATGGGGTGAAGGTGCCCCATCAACCATTAAATCCGTATACCCTTTATTTTTTGCTAGCGGCGATATCGAGGCGGTGGTATTCCCGCCATCGGCTGCGCAGTCGCTCTGAGTTGCTCATCGCATCGCCCGCCGGTACAGAGCCAGCAGCGCGGCACCTATTGAGCAATAGCGGCCTGCTGGTGGGTAGCATTCCTTGCAGTTGCCCACTGCATGGCAGTAAAGGGCGTCACGCGCTGTTAGCCACTCCAGTGGGTGTTGCCGGGATGTTACTGCCTTGCTGGCTTTGCTCTCCCGCGCGTGGGGCGCTCGTACCTCGTCTCCTACCAGCCTTACCCCTAGCCATGCAGGGCTAGACTCGATCAGTCGGGCGGCAAAGCGCGGGTGCATGCGGTACTGCTCCGCCAGGTCGTCCAGGTCGATCAATCCATGCTCCAGCAGATTGCTGGCGCTGGTGTTCAGCAGGGCGGCCACCCGGTCTAGCCAGGCGCATTGCTGCTGGCGTAGGTGCTCAATGATTTGGGCTTTGCTTTCGCGTAACTGGGTCAGCAGTTCGGGCGATGGTTCCTTGCTGGCGCTCCAGGCTAGGCGGTCGGCATTCAGCGCCAGAATGATGCCGGATTGGCGGGCATGTTCGATCAGGTGAGCGGGGTTCATATCTCCCCCTCAAACAGCGGGGCCTGTTCTTCTTTTCTTCCGTTAGGGGATGTTCTATCCGCTACAACGCTACAAACCGCGCCAGCCGTGGCTTTGCGTGTTGCGTTTGGGGTTTCTGTGGGTGTGTGTGTAGCGCTTTGCGCAACGCTGTAACCCGCGTGGTTACTGGCTTGTAGCGTTGTAGCGCTTGGAGCTGGGGTGTCAGCGGAAAGGTAGCGTTCAAAGGCGTCGGCGAACTGTTCCAGGTGATAGCCCTTTTTCACCTCAAAGCCTTGGCGCACGTCTTTTGACTTGATGCCAAAGTCTGCCAGCTTGGCTGATAGCTGCCGAGGCGTCATGGGCTTGCCTCGGTTCCACGTTGCCCACGGCGATTCATCGTCAGTCAGCAGCGCGGTCAGCAGGTCGGCGCTGAATACCCTGTTAGCGTGTTTAGCGTCGAACACCGCTTTAACATCGGCCAGCAGTTCGGCACCCACGCTTGGCGATTCGCCCTCAAGGCCGTGCAGCGCTATGGCGGCATGCCGGGCTGATTTCGGCCAGTGCTCCCCGGCCAGATCGGCAATGGATAACAGGGGTTCCCAAGCATCGTTAGCACGGTCGTTCAGGCCGGGTATCGGTGCCGGTCTGGCGGTAGCGATGGTGCTGGCGCTATCCAATGCAAAGCGGGCCAGGCGGGCGCGCAGTTGTTCCCACAGGGCAGGGTCAGAATGGCGCAGGCTTTCTACGGTTTCGCCTGCTGTACGGCGGCGCAGGCGAAGTGGCACGCTGCGGTCTGCCAGGGTGTCGGCAATCTTACCGATACCGCACAGCGCTTTGGCTCCCCATACGTTGAACGGGGTGGGTGTGTGATCGTCGCCCACACAACGAATTACCGTTGCACTGTCACGGGTAAAGCCAGAGTTGAGAATGCCGCGTGCATCTTCGTGGGCCGCTAAAAAGGCGTCTACCTCGTCAATCAGCAGTGTCGGTGCCCATAGTTCGATTGAACGGAATAGGGCGGCTGGGGCGATGTTGGACACTTGCAAGGGACGATAGGCCAGCTTGCCCAGGGCGGTGAGCAGTATGGACTTGCCACAGCGTTTTTCAGGGGCGGTGATGTTCGCAATGGGGGCCACTTGTACCGCGTCCACCAGCCAAGTGAATGCAGACCACAATGCAGCGGCGCGCAGTGTTTCCTTGTCAGCGACAACATGGCGGGCTAGGGCGTGGGTTATGTCGTCCAGCAAGTCGGCACCATCCACCAGGTCGGGCCATGCTTCGACTTCGGGGAATATGGCGGCTTCGGGCGTCGCATCGTCTTTGCTGCCAGCCGTAAGCCGGTCGAACTCCACCATACTCAGATGCTTGGTAGCTTTCACTTGCAGACGTAGGCGAGCAAAAGCGGCGGGGTCCTTGCTTCGCATTTCGCGCAGTTGTTCCAGTACAGCAGGGGCGTACAGTGCGCCGGCATCGTGCTCCAGATTGCGGATGGCCATTTGAATGGGGCTTTGCGCTTCGGGTATTAGCGTCATTGCTTGCCCTCCTGCCATTGGCGCAGGTCGTTGAAGTCGGTCAGGGTCAGGGGTTCATCACCGCACCAAGGCGGCAGGATCAGGCCACAGCCCAGCGTCGCGGCGGCGGTAATGGCAGCGGTCTTGCCGGGGTTGCCCTCGGTCTGGCGGTCGTCGTCACCGGCCACGATCAGCAAGGCGTCAGGGTAGGTGCGTTGCAGCTGTTGCCCGACGGATAGCAGGTTGCCGGCGTTCATCGCGCAGGCGACGGGGTGGCCGGTGCTCTGGTGCAGAGTTGCGCCGGTGGCCCAGCCTTCGCACAGATATAGCGGCTGGCCTGCCTGTATCAGCCCCAGTGGGCTACAGCAGCCCTTTACGCGACCACCCGACAGAAAGCGCTTGCTGCCGTCGGGGTGGATGCGTTGCACGTTCACCAGCTCGCCGTTGTGGGTCAGTGGCACCAGCAGAGCATCAGCCAACTGGCGCAGGTTGTAGGGCCGGCAGCCCTTAGCGGTTAGGTAGGGGTGGCCGGGGTCAGCACGGCGGGCATCGCGCCACAGCTTGCGGGCGTACTTGGCGGCGGCCTGCTGGCGCAGGTGTTTGTCTGCCTCTCGTTGGCGGCGGGCCTGTTCCATTTGCTGGCGCAGGTGTTCGGCTTCGCGCGCGTCGGCAGGCTCCCGGCTGCTCCAGGTGTGACAGCCTCCGGTCTTCCAGCTGCCGAACGATCCCGAAGCAATGCCGTCGGCAAAGAGCACATACCAGCCGTTGCTGCTGCCAGGCCGGTCGCCGGGGACGGTGAAGCGGTGAATGCAGCCGTCGGCCTCCGGCAGCCAGTCCAACGGGCCACAGACGGATTGCAGGGCATCGCGGAAAGCGGTTACGCAGTCCATAGCAGCACCTCCAGCGCCAGCAGCAATATCAGGTCAGGGCCAGCGGGTTGCAGCGCCAGCAGCAGGGCGTTGGTTGTTTGCAGGCAAGCCGGGGGCGTCACCGCCTGCCGGCAGTGTTGATTGGTGGTCATGGGTTATGCCTCCGACTGGCTTAGGAAGTACAGGGCGACGCCGTGATGCGTGCGGCCGTGCTCGTCGGTCAGGGTGATGCGCTGGGTTTTGATGGTGTGGCTGGCGTTGCGCAGCTCCTTGATGCGGGCAGCAGGCATCATCAGGTTCAGGTCATTGCGGGCGGTGATGGTATCCACCGGGCCAGCGTGCAGGCGCTCCAGCAGGCGCGCACGTTGAGCGCTGGCGCTGGTATTATTGGGGCTCTGTGTATTGGGGCTAGCCTTCGGGTCGGCCTTTTCTTTGCCTGTCATTTAGGCGACCTCCCCCAGTTGCTTGGCGATCCAGGCTTCAACCTCCAGGCTATCCCAGCCGACGGCGCGCGGGCCGATGCGACGACACTTCGGAAAGCTGCCGACCGCCATGAAGTTGTAAATGCTGGCGCGCTTGTAGCCGGTTTTCTCGATCACTTCCGGCAGACGCATGATGTAGCGGGTAGACATAACCAGAACTCCTTTGCGCTTATCAGCGCGTAGTGGCAATGGCTGTCGATAATTATGCATTACGGGTGTGCTTTGTAGTGCTGTTTGCACGCAAACTGTACAGTCTGCGCGTAGACTGTACTTATAGCTTTTGCCTGCAATGCCCTCTGATCCAGTCGTACAAGGTACGCTCCTTAACGTCGTAAGCTTTACGGCGCTGTGTGGCGAAAGCAGCCATGCTGCTATAGTTATGTCCAGTCTTTTCCCACTCGGCTAGCGCTTTGATTTTATTCTGATTGGTTTCTTTATGACGAAGCTTGGCCCTTTTGCTTGCCTGATTGACTACTTCCCATTCCGCGTCAGCCATTACACATTCATATTCTTCGGATCGAGTCAGTTCGCCGTGCAAGTTTGAAAGGTCTGCGAACACGTCCAAGATGCTTTCAATGCTCCCCGCTTTTTGCAGGTCAATAAGCCTATCAATTTGGTAAATCATCAAGGCCGCCATGCTCGCTTGCTCTTGAATAACGCCTCTCATCTCTGTATCGAGCGATGAAAGGCTGGTGGAAAATAAGCGTCCACGGCTATAGGCCCTTTGTCCTTCTGGCGTCTGTTTTCCCTCGTAGATTCTTTTTGCAATAGGCGAAAGAGCGTCATCAATCAAACGCTCTGTAATCTGTTTGTCTGCCGGGTTTTGATTAGTGTTCTCCCCGTAGCAAGTGTATAGCGTCTCAAAGGCTTTTGCTGTGAGGTCATGAAGCTGCGAAGGAATGCTAAGCCATTCTGTGCTTGGCTTCGTTATCTCTTCCAACTCTATGTGCTGAAGGTATCTCCGCGTTTCTGACATCCTTGCGCCTCCTCAGGCGACCTACTAAATCAACCAGCCAGGCGGGTAGGTGATCCGTTTTTCGCCCCGTCGAGCTAGGCTGGTCGAACTCGTTTAATCTGACTCGATCATCCAGACTTCTTTGAAAAATTCCCCTGAATCACTTTTTCCGTTGGCGCGGTGGTGATGTAGTGCGCCCAATCATCCATCAGCGCTCGGCGCTTCTCGAACAGGTCCCCACGCCGGTAAGCGGCCTCTACTGCGTTGCCCAGGCTATGGGCTAACGCCTGCTCGCAGACGTCACGCGGGTGCGGTGTGCATTCGCCGGCCCAGTCGCGGAAGGTAGAGCGAAAGCCGTGCATGGTCAGGTCGTCGCGCTCGATGTATCGCAGCCCCATTAGCATAGCCATATTGCTTAAAGGCTTGCCTGCTTTCATGCCGGGGAATAGGTGCGGGTTATCGTCGTACCGTGGTAATTGCTCCAGCAGCGCCACGAGCGCATCAGCGAGCGGCACGCGGTGTTCCTTGCGCATCTTCATGCGTTCAGCCGGCACGGTCCATACGCGGGCTTGTAGGTCTATCTCGTCCCACGTTGCGCCCAGTACTTCACTGGTACGGCAGGCGGTGAGGATGGTCATTTGCATAGCCTTGAACGTCACCTTGTCCAGTGTGCGCAGCTTGGCCATGAAGGCAGGCAGTTCAGCCCAGGGCAGGGCAGCGTGATGCTTAACGGCTTGCACCTTTTCACGCTTGGGCAACAGCTTGTCCAGATGCCCGCGCCAGCGTGCGGGGTTCTCGCCTTCGCGCAGGCGTCGGGCCTTGGCGGCGTCCAATACCAGTTCAATGCGATTGCGCACGCGGCTGGCGGTCTCTGGCTTGGTGGTCCAGATCGGTTGCAGCACCTGCAATACGTGCTCGGTGGTTATGTCGCCGGGTGACAGCTTGCCAATGAAGGGCGAAGCGTAGGTGTTCAGGGTGTTTTCCCATTGCTGGGCGTGCTTGGCGTTCTTCCAGCCGGGACGGTGCGCTGCAATGTAGTCGGCGGCCACTTGGTCAAAGGTGATCAGCTTGGCGGCTGCGATCATCGCGGCGGCCTGCTTGGCTTCACGCTCTGCATTGGCGGCGTCGATAGGGTCAATGCCGCTGGCGATCTGTCGGCGGGCGTCCTCAGCATCATTGCGGGCGTTCTCCAGTGAGCGGCCAGGGTATTTGCCTAGCCCCATTTCACGGCGCTTGCCGTTGATCTGGTAGCGGAACACCCACGACTTGCGGCCAGTCTTGCTGACCACCAGGCGCAGGCCGTTGCCGTCTTCATAGGTGCCCGGATCGGTCAGGCTTTCCACCTGCTTGGATTTCAGCTTGTTTGCAGCCCGGTCCGCCATGTCTGATCCCCCACATTCTCAGCTGATCCCCCATTTGATCCCCCACTAGGATGGTGGAAGGTAAGAGGGTGCTTTAGTGCTTGTTGGACATATATTAGGCTGTAATGCCCATGAATACTATGATTTGTGGGTGTTTATGGTTCTTTTAATGGATTTGAGTAGACATGAATAGAATGGTATTTGTAGGACTGACTCTCCGCCAATAAAGCAAAACGCCCAGCCCAGCTGGGCGTTTTGCTTTATCAGGCGAGCTCTCGGTGAGAACCCTCGTTCGACCGAGCCTGCGCAGCAGGTGAAGGAACGCCAGAGCGCAGCGACGGCGGCCCGCCGTTAGGCGGGTGAGGCGCGAGCGCCGAATAATCTCTGACGAAGCTTCAGCTTGCATGGTGTTCACCTGGCTGGGCGTTTTGCTTTATCAGCCGAGCTCACCGCCAACAGACCTACCCAACCGCAGCCGCTTCCGGCGCTTACCCGAACTGCACATCACCACCAGCGGGTGAATTGTGGCAAAGCTTCCGGGTAGAAATCTGCGCTTCCAGCCCCATGTAAAGAGCATGGCAGGGCAGGCAACACCGCCAGAGACTCACCCAAGAGCTCCAGGCCCGCTACCAGAGGCGCAACCGCTATGCAGCAAGATGACAGTAACCATAACCCTACCGATGACAACAAGGCCGACCGCCGGTATCGCGATTGGCGGCCTCAGCGCCTGATCACTGTGCTGGTGTCGTTGTTGGCAGCGGTGCGGGCTGCACTCAGTGGAACCCTGCGACCTGCCTTTCCGGTGTACCCGGCGTCTGCGCAGTTTCGCGGCGACCGCTTTCGCAACAAGGTGTCACGCGCGCCAATGGGCTTGGGTCAGGGGCTGGCGTTGTGGCGCGATTTTCTCTTCAACAAGCCGGATGGGACGGTGCCGAAGCGGCCGATTCCGGTTCAGCCGCTGACCCGCGATGACCTGCTTGCAGCGCCAGATAACAGTGTCTGGCGGCTGGGCCATTCGAGCTTGGTGTTCAAGCTGAACGGCGAGTTCTGGCTTACCGATCCGGTGTTCAGCGAGCGCGCGTCCCCGGTGCAGTGGTTTGGCCCCAAGCGCTTCCATGCGCCGCCAATCTCGATTGACGAGCTGCCGCCCATCAAGGTGGTGGTGCTCTCACACAATCACTACGATCATCTGGACCATGCTGCAATTTGTCGGCTGCAGCACAAGGTCGAGCGGTTCATTACGCCGCTCGGAGTAGGGGCCACGCTGGTGCGTTGGGGCGTGCCGCCGGGCAAGGTGCGCGAACTGGACTGGTGGAATGACGTCAGCATCGGCGGCGTGCAGGCAACGGCGACCCCGGCGCAGCACTTCTCCGGGCGCGGCTTTTCTGATGGTAACCGCACGTTGTGGTGTTCCTGGGTGCTCAAGACAGGCGATCTGACGATATTCTTCAGTGGTGATACCGGCTACTTCGATGGCTTTCGCGAGATCGGTGAGCGCCACGGCCCGTTCGATATCGCGTTTCTGGAAACCGGCGCCTACAACCCGCGCTGGCAGTACGTGCACATGCTGCCGCAGCAGACCCTGCAGGCGTTTCTCGATCTCAAGGGGCGCTGGTTGTACCCCATCCACAACGGCACCTTTGACCTCTCCATGCATACCTGGGATGACCCCTTTGAGCAGATTAACCGCTTGGCGGATGAGCACGGCGTGGCACTGACCACACCGCGCATGGGGGAGCCGCTACCTATGGCTGAACCGCATGCCGGCAGCCACTGGTGGCGCGAGGGTTGATAGCGCCCTTCAGGTCTTGCGAATCAGATAGATCCCCGCAATTACCAAGGCGGTGCCACCGAGCTGTACCCAGGTGAGCGGCTCGGCCAGCAATAGCCAACTGAAGAAAATGGTCATCACTGGCCCCAGCATGCCGACCAATACCGTCGGCCCGGCGCCGATGCGCTGAATTGCCGCAGACTGAAAGAAGATCGGCAGTACCGTCGAAAACAACGCCATGCCGGCACAGTAGGCGTAGATTGGCAGCGGCTGGATCAGGTCGCTGAGCGGGTTGGTGACCAGAAAGTGCGCCTGCGCCGCGATTATCGATACGATCAGCGCCAGAATCGAGAAGCGTGCTGCACCCAGTTTGGCGATCGAGACCTCGGCAAAGGCGGTATAGCAGGCGTAGGACACGGCCGAGGCGAACACCAGCGCAGCGCCGAGCCAGGGAGCAATGCTGTCTTCTGCCAGTTGATGATCACTGACGAACACCAGGCTTACCCCCGCATAGCAAAGCGCCAAGGCGCCGATCAGGCGCGGGCTGGCACCTTTGCCCAGAAACAATAGGCCAATCAGGATGGTGATTGTCGGGTAGGTAAACAGGATTACCCGCTCCAGCCCGGCGGAGATGTATTGCAGTCCGGCAAAATCCAGAATCGAGGCGCCGTAGTAACCGGTCAGGCCAAGAAACACCAGCAGCGCCCAATCCCTGACGCCGAGCTTCGGGCCGTTGCGCAGGTAGGCATAACCGCTGAGCAGGAACATCGGCAGCGAGAACAGCATACGTAATGAGAGCAGCGTGATCGCATCCACCGGTGCGCTCAGGTAGGCGAGCTTGACGAAGATCGCCTTGAACGAAAAGCCGAAGGCGGCAAGCACGGCAAGCAGGAGGCCGAACTGTCTGGGATTGAGTGCGGTGCGCGTCATGTTGGGCTCTTTCGCGATGTGTTCAACAGATTGGATGCTATGCTTGCATTGGCTCTTGCAGAATTGCCTTTTCGCCATCCAAGTGTTCGTCTTTTTCGAATTCATATGAAATACAATCTGACCGATCTGCGTCTGTTCATCGCCATCGCCGAGTGCCGGAGCTTGACCCATGGCGCTGAGCGATCTTTTCTGGCGCCCTCATCGGCGAGCCATCGCATCAAGATGCTGGAGGCCTCGCTCGGCACAGTGCTGCTGCATCGCCGCTCGCGTGGCGTTGAACTGACGCGCGCAGGCGAAATTTTTCTGCGCCATGCGCGTCAGGTCTTTGCCCGGCTGGAGCAGATGCACTCGGACCTGGCTCCCTATGCCGCAGGTGTGCAAGGGCATGTGCGGCTGTGGGCCAATACCCACGCGATTCACAGTTACTTGCCCAACGATCTGGCGGCGTTCCTCGCGCAGCAACCCCAGGTCAGCGTGAATCTGGAGGAGCACACCAGCGCGGATATTCTCGCTGGCGTTGCCCGGGGCGAGGCGGAGATCGGCATCGTTGCCGGTTACGATGATTATCAGGAGGTCGAGCTGTTGCCCTACCGGGCTGACCGGCTGGTGCTGATAGCCGCGCCGGCGCATCGCTTGGCCAGTTCGGCTTCTCTCTCGTTTGCCGAAGTGGCCGGCGAGCCCTTCGTTATGCTGCATGCCGGCTCGGCCATTCATACCTTCACCATGAACGCAGCCTCCAACATGGGCACACACCTGAACGTGCGAGTGCAGGTCAACAGCTTCGAGGCGGTCTGCCGCATGGTCGCCGCTGGCGTCGGCATCGGCCTGGTGCCGCGCGAGGCGGTCAAGCTGTCCGGGCGGCAACCGCTGTCGATCATCGAGGTTGAAGACGGATGGGCCCAGCGTGATTTGAAGATCTGCATCAGCCGCAAAACGCCGATATCGCAGTTTGCCCGCGCGCTGATTGATCATTTGTTGGCTGAATAGGGCGTTAACAGCACCTCGTCCAGTCCCGAGTTTGGCAGGATCGTCCGGGGGCGGAGGCTAATCGGGCGGAGCTTCCCCTCTACAATGGTGCAAAGGCGGCACCTGTTGTTGTGCTAGCCAACTCATCTTTCAGGTCTGCCGACGTGTTGCGGCTCTGTGCAATACGCGAAGGCCAATGGCGAAAAGAGAGGCTCGGGAATGACTCAGCGCGTATTGAGCGGTAACGATGAGTACCTTAAAAGCGGCTATGCCAAGGCGTATCAGTCCACTGCCGGCAGTCAGCAGGCGGTAGATGCGGCCGAACTCGACAGCCTGCATATGGCACTCATGCGTGAGGGCTACGTCATTCTTGAGCGTATTGTCGCTGAAGATCAGCTTGAGCCTATTCGTCAGCAACTACTGGGGTTGCTGCCGCAGCAGGGCGGGCGTAACGGGTTTGAAGGCACGCGAACGCAGCGACTCTATGGCGTAATTTCCAAGACGCTGGCGTGCAATCCGCTGGTCGAGCATCCGCTGGTGCTGGGTCTGCTCGACCGTGTGCTGGCGCCCAATTACCTGCTATCGCAGTTGCAGGTGATCAACATTTTGCCGGGTGAGCAGGCCCAGCCACTGCACCACGACGACGCCTTCTACCCCGTGCCGCGTCCGCGCGCGCATTTCGGCGCTGCGACCATCATCGCGCTGGATGACTTTACCGCCGAGAATGGTGCGACCGTGGTGATTCCTCGCAGCCATACCTGGGACGGCCATGTGCCGACGGAAAAGGACTGCGCATCAAGCATCCCGATTATCATGCCCAAGGGCTCCATGGTGCTGTTTCTTGGCACGCTCTGGCATGGCGGCGGTGCCAATTACAGCAGCAAACCTCGGCTGGCAGCCACCGCGCAATATTGCGAGCCGTGGGCGCGTCAGCAGGAGAACTTCAGCCTCTCGGTTTCGCCCGAACGGGCCCGTGAGTGCAGCGCGCATATTCAGCGCATGCTGGGTTATTCGATTCACCCCCCGTTCATGGGCATGGTCAATGGCATGCACCCGCGTCGGCTGCTGGACAATCAGTCTCGCTAGCGAACCGCTCCGTCCTCCCACCAAGAAGCAATAGCATTATGGCTACAGAAGGTTTGATATACCCGTACACAACGCCTGCACTTGGCGCCACCCTGGAACTAGCGCCTGGCGTGTTGTGGGTTCGCATGCCGCTGCCGTTCAAGCTTGATCACGTCAATCTCTGGGCGTTGCGTGACACCGACGGCTGGACGCTCGTGGATACCGGGGTTTGTACGCAGCAGGCCATGGCCGTCTGGGAGCAACTGTTTGACGAAGTGCTGGGCGGGCAACCGGTGACGCGTGTGATCTGCACCCATCGTCATGCCGATCATGCTGGCCTGGCCGGCTGGCTGGTCGAGCGCTTCGGCTGCCAACTGTGGATGCCACAGACCGAATACCATGCCTGTAACGCCGCACGTTTGCAGGGCCGGGAGGCGCCGGCGCGGGAGCTGGAGTTTTATCGCCGAGCGGGGTGGAGTGCCTCCGCGCTGGAGTACTTCAGTACCCACTACGGCGGTATTACCAGTATGGTGTCTCCGCTGCCGCAAGCGTTTCGGCGTATCAGCGATGGGGATGTGCTGAGCATAGGTGAACACGCCTGGCAGGTCATAGTTGGCCAGGGGCATACTGCCGAGCACGCCTGCCTGTACTGCGCCGAGTTGGACTTGTTCATCTCCGGCGACCAGGTATTGCCGCTGATTTCATCCAATGTGTCGGTGCAGGCCAGCGAACCGGACGCTAACCCGCTGGGCGATTGGATGACCTCGATGTTGCGGATCCGTGACCGGGTCAGCGACAGCGTGCTGGTGCTGCCCTCACACAACGCCTGTTTTGCCGGCCTGCATACCCGTATTAACGATCTGGTGCAGACGCAACAGTACTTGCTGCGGCAGTTGCAGGCCCAGTTGAGCGAGCCGCGTCGCAGTGTCGATATCTTCAAGTGTCTGTTTGGTCGCGATATTGGCATGGATGACGGCATCGTGCTGGCACTGGCCACGGGCGAAAGTCGCGCCAACCTCAACTGGTTGATCGCCCAGGGTTGCGTCGAACAGCAGTACGATGCCGCTGGTGTGGAGTGGTATCGAGCGCGCTAATCTGGCGGGGGAGTAATGCCACCGCCAAGTAAAACGCCCATCGACGCTAGCGTGCGATGGGCGTTCGGTTTAAGCCAGTGGTTGGCTTTTTTGCGAGAAAACAGAACTCGCTAGTTGGAAGAACCGTTGGGGTTGGACAGCTTGCGCACGGCCTCGTCGATTCCCTTCTTCAGGCTCAGGGTATCGGCGCCCTGGCTCGGCGGGAATTCCTGCAGGCTCTTCAGGTGCGCCGCGAGATAGGGGCCAGCCGCAGTCGGTGCCCACATTTTCTGCGCGAAGAACTTGCGCCCGATATAGCCGTATTCGTGCGACTGCGGATCCATTTTCTCCACGGGGTCCATCAGCAGATTGAATACGTAAGGTACGCTCGGGTAGTACTTCTCATCCCACCAGCTGCCGTCGGGCTTTACGCCGATGTGCATCTTCCAGGCGTTGACGCGAATGGCCATAAGGTCTGTCTCGTCGTAGTAGAAGAACTCCTTACGGGCAGAGGTATCCGAGGCGCCGGTCCAGTAGTCGAGGTTGTTATAACCATCGAGATGGACTTTGAAGTTCTTGCCGTTCAGCTTGTGGCCTTCGAGCAATTCTTCTTTGATGTCGGGCGAACCGGCGGCGGCAGCCAGGGTGGCGAACACATCTTCGTGCGACTGAATGCCGTTGGCGGTGACGCCTGCCGGAATTTTTCCGGGCCAACGGATCAGCATGGGCACGCGTATCCCACCTTCCCAGGTAGTGCCCTTTTCACCGCGGAACGGCGCATAGCCGCCATCCGGCCACATCATCAGTTCATTGCCGTTGTCGGTGGTGTACACCACGATGGTGTTGTCCGCGACGCCCAGCTCGTCGAGCTTGGCCAGCAGCGCGCCCACCTGCTCATCATGCTCCAGCATCTTCGCGCGGACGATGTCCGACTCGGCGCGACCCTCGTCTACTGCTTGCTGAATGTATTGGTTCTGCGGGTGCGACCAGATGTGAATCGCGGTGGTGTTGAACCAGACAAAGAAGGGCTTTTCGTCCTTACCCTTGCGGTCGAGGTAATCAAGCGTGGCGTCCAGCACTTCACCGTCAAAGGTTTCCATCCGCTCGCGGGTCAAGGGGCCGGTGTTTTCGATGGTTTGTCTGCCGACCCTGCCGAACTTGGGATCTTCGGTCGGGTCGTCTACATCGGTGGCAACAGTGCGCAGCACGCCACGTGGCCCGTATTGCTTGAGGTAGTCCGGGTTCTTCTGGCCTGGATAGTTGAGCTGCTCGGGCTCTTCTTCTGCGTTCAGGTGGTAGAGGTTACCGAACCACTCGTCGAAGCCGTTTACCGTGGGCAGGAACTCGTTGCGGTCGCCCAGGTGGTTTTTGCCGAATTGGGCAGTGTTGTAACCATCGGCTTTGAGCACTTGCGCCAGGGTTGGGTCAGAGGCCTGGATATCGCGTTCCGAGCCGGGGATGCCGATGGGCGTCATTCCTGTGCGTACCGGTAACTGGCCGGTAATGAAGGCCGCACGCCCGGCGGTACAGCTGGGTTGACCGTAGTGGTCGGTAAACAGAATGCCGTCATCGGCAATGCTGTCGATGTTGGGGGTTCGCCCCATCATGCCGTGGGTATAGGCGCCGACGTTCCACATGCCGATGTCATCGCCGAAGATGACCAGAATGTTGGGTTTTTTCTCTTCTGCTGCCTGGGCGGGCATGAGCATGAGAGCGGTAGCTAGGCTAAAGGCGATAGCACCGGCACGTCTCACTCCCTGTGCTGATAGATGTGAATGCTTCATGTGAGTTCCTTGGCGTGCATGGTTGATAGAGGGTGCTGCGTCAGCCTGGATTGCCTAGGGCCAACTCGTTTGGGCCTAGTACGGGGATGTGGTTTAACAAGCTGTTGACCCTATGCTAAAGGGCTCCGCCGGTCGGGTACGCCAAGCGCGCCCTCCGGCAAGGTAGCGCTTGGGCTGCTCCCAGGTGTTGATCAACTGATGGAAACAATCGCCGCTTTGCGGGTCGGAAGGTTATCGATCTGATGACCCAACCCGGTGGCAGCTGGCCGCCGACCTTCCTGGAGATCTGAATGCGCTACACCTTTCCCACGAAGCAACGCCGGTGGTGGCCAGCGCTACTGCTGCTGGCGCTGCCATTGACTGCCACGGCGCAAGAGCCGATTCGTATACAGCAGCTCCAACGCTGCGGTGATCTGTTGGAAACCCGCAAACAGACCTTCTGCCTGCAGGTGCATGGTTTGCAGACGGGGGCGTGGCAGGCAACGCTCAACGGCGAGCTTCTGCCCACGGCCTCGGCCTCAGGTGATGACGCATCGCTGCAGCTGCAAATCGATGCGCAGGGCAAGCAAAGCGGCCCCTTGCTGCTGGAGCAGCAGGGCCGACGCAGCAACCCGGTTTGGCTCACGCTTGGCACCAGCCATGTGGTCGCTGCCACCGCGGATGAGGTAACGAAAAACAGCGACGGCCTGACGACCTATGTCGACCTGGTCAGCGTGATTATTGAAGAGGACTACGAGGGCGCCAAGGAGGCGCAGCGGCTAGCGGAAAAGTATGGTGCCAAGGTTGTAGGAATGATTCCGCCGCTCAATACCTATCAGCTGCGGCTGGCGGCAAAAAATCTTGATGAACGGGACGCCACCGTGTTGCGCCTGGGCGGCGAGGTGAGTGTGGATGCGGTCGTGATCGAAGAGTCGGGCGCGGAGGAGAGCCTTGAGTCCGACAGTGCTGCGCCGCCGCCGGGTGACAATGAAGAATGGGCGTCCAATCGTTTTCTCGATGCGGTGAATTTCTATCAACGGCGCTTGCAAAAGGATGAGCACAGGGTGCAAACCCACCCGGTGCGTATCGGCGTGATCGAACGCGACGTGGATTTCGACAGCCCGGATTTTGCCGATTACGTGGGCGACTGTCGTAAGAATCGCCAGCGTACCTGCCTCTATGCGCGCGATGCCGATCGGCCGGACGGCCACGGCAGCACTGTGAGCGGGATTCTTGCTGCCGCGTGGAACCAGGGCGGCAACAGCGGTTTTCTGCGCGGGCTAGACAAGGTGGGCCCAGGATTTGATGTGATAGTGGCGCGCGATTCCGATGCAGGTATTACTGCCAACGTGGCGGCGTCGGTCAATCTGGTGGAAGACGGCGCCCGCGTGATCAACTGGAGTTGGGGCATTCATCGGGTTGGCGCCATTGATGTGAATGGCGACCCCATTGACTCGCTCGTGCGCTCCGGTATCGCCATGAGTGGCTATGAGGAGCTGTTGGAAGAGTTCTTCCTGTGGCTGCGTCAGGCGCATCCGGACGTGGTGGTGGTGAATTCCGCCGGCAATGGCTCCTCGTTTTCCGGGCGTGATGAGTACCGCCTGCCGTCCTCCTTCGTGACCGACCAACTGTTTGTGGTTGGCGGCCACGAACGCAGCGACAAGGATGTGCCCGTTGAAGATCCGCGGTATGCCAGCAAACGCAAGGCCTCCAATATCGACATGCGGGTCGACATCACCGCCGCCGCTTGTGTGCATGGCTCCACCGCCCAGGAAGGCGAGGAGGGCGAGGTGCACTGCGGTACTTCCTACGCCACTCCCTTGGTGGCAGGTCTGTTGGCCGCCATGCTGTCGATCAACCCGGAACTGGAGCCGGATCAGTTGCGCATGCTGCTGCGCCGCAGCGCCATGACCATTGGTGAGGAATACGACTTTGAGCCCACAGAGGGTGACGATCTGACCGCACCCATACTGCCGTCCGAGCGAGCCCACGAGTTGAACAATCCGGATGTCGGCCGTTCGGCCCGGCTGGATATGTACAAGGCGCTGGATCTGACGGTAAAGAGTCTGAACCGGGTGCGCTGACGGGGCGTCGTAGCGACGGTAAAGGCCGGGGTGCCGCCACAGTGATAATGGGTCAATCAGCCTGTGCATGACGCCCGCTCACCGGTTGGCATCCCCTTGTTGCAGGCCTATGCTGTTTCATCCAAGAGACACAAGACCGTAAAAGGCGCCCCATGAGTACAGCACTACCGGACGGCCTGATTGTAGTGGCCAAGGCCGATTGCCCGACCTGCCGACTGGTCGAACCGCTGCTGGCCGAGATTGCCGAGGCCGGCCCACTGACGGTTTACGCGCAGGATTCGGCTGACTACGCCGCGGACCTGCCGTCCTCCCTGTACGACAAGACGCTCGAACACTCCTTCCACCTCGGCATCGAGTTTGTGCCGACGCTGATTCGCGTCGAGAACGGTGAAGAGGTCGAGCGTACCTACGGCTGGCACAAGGAAGACTGGCGCCAGCTGACCGGCTTGGCCGATCTGGGTGAAGCGCTGCCGGTGATGCGTCCGGGCTGCGGCTCGAAGACACTGGAGCCGGGTATCAGCGAAGAGCTGGAGCTGGCCTTTGGCGATATTCGCCTGCAGTCGCGCGAGATCGACATGGGTAGTGCCGAAGACCCAATGGAAGCCTGCTTCGAACGCGGCTGGAGCGATGGCCTGCCGGTGGTGCCGCCGACCCCTGTGCGGGTGCTGCGCATGCTCAAGGGCACCAGCCGCCAGCCCGACGAAGTGGTTGGGTTAATGCCGCCGGACCTGGTGCCGGTGACCGTCGAAAAAGTTGCGATCAATGCGGTACTGGCCGGCTGTAAGCCGGAATACATGCCGGTGCTGCTGGCTGCGCTGGAAGCGGCACTGACCGATGAATTCGGCCTGCACGGCCTGATCTGCACCACCATGTTCGGCAGCCCGATGATCGTGGTCAACGGCCCCGCCGCGCGCGCCATAGGCATGAACTCCGGCGTCAACGCGCTGGGTCAGGGCAACCGCGCCAACGCCACCATTGGCCGTGCGCTGCAACTGCTCATTCGCAATGTCGGCGGTGGTCGCCCCGGTGAAATCGACCGCGCAACCCTGGGCAATCCCGGCAAGTACAGTTTCTGTTTTGCCGAGGCCGAAGACGCCGACTGGCTGCCGCTGGCGCAGGAGCGCGGCATCGAGGCCGGTCGCTCGGCGGTGACCCTGTTCCCCGGTGAGGGCGTGCAGGGCATCGTTGATCAGAAGTCGCGCGACCCCGAATCGCTGGCGCGCTCCTTCGCCCTGTCGCTGCGCACGGTGGACCACGCCAAGCTGGCGATGGCCGGTGACGCGGTGCTGGTGGTGTCGCCCGAACATGCGCGGGTCTTTATCGAGGCGGGCTGGTCGAAACAGCGGCTGCGCGAAGAACTCGAGAAGCTGTTGCTGGCGCCCGGTGCCGAGCTGGTGGCCGGTGCCGGTGGCATCGCCGAGGGTATTCCCGAACGTTTCAAGGATCAGCAGGTGCCCAAGTTCCGTCCGGGCGGGTTGTTGATCGTCAGGGCTGGCGGCACCGCCGGCCTGTTCTCCGCCATTATTGCCGGCTGGGCTGCGTCAGGCCCGGTCGGTTCGTCTCCGGTAACACGTGAGGTAACGTCATGAACCACAGCATTGTGCTCGATCCGACCGCGGAACGGGCGCCGGCGCAGCGTGCGCGTCTGGCCCGTCCCGCCAGCCTTGAAGGCAAGGTGGTCGGTCTGCTCGACATTTCCAAGCCACGCGGCAATGTCTTCCTCGACCGTATCGAGGAGCAGCTGGCAGCCATGGGTATTGCGGTGAAGCGCTATAACAAGCCGACCTTCACCCGCATTGCCCCAACCGAACTCAAACAGCAGATGGCCGCCGAGGTGGATCTGCTGGTGGAAGGTCTGGCCGACTGAGGGTCTTGCACGTCGTGCTGTATGCATGACATCGCAGACCTGGAGTCACGTCAGATCCCGGGAGTAGGGGTTGCCTCCAGTGAATTTGTACAGGCCGCGGCGTTGCAGTCGAAGGCCCTTGGCTTTGATCCGGCCATGGTCTTTGTTCCGCATCCGATCCAGGACCGCACCGACGATGAAATGCGCGCGCTTGCTGATGGCGCGCTGGCAGAGATTCTGCGCCTGCTGCAAAGCGGCGACGCAGACTGAGCCGCAGGTGGCCGCATGACGGCCGCCATCAACCGACCGCCAGCGGTCGACCGGGTACTGGCCTGGCCGCTGGTGCAGCAACTGATTGCCGATCACGGCCGCGCGCTGGTGCTCGATGGCGTGCGTGCCGCGCTGCAGCGGTGGCGCGACGGCCAGATCAGCGACGACGAGGCGCTGGTGCATTGGCTGCGTCAGCACCTGCTGGCGACGCTGGCGCCCTCCATGCGCCCGGTGCTGAACCTGACCGGGACCGTGCTGCATACCAATCTCGGCCGCGCGCCCTTGCCGCCGGAAGCGGTGGCGGCGATGAACGCGGTCGCGCTCGGGGCGAGCAATCTGGAGTTCGAGCTCGCCAGCGGGCAACGTGGCGACCGTGACGATCACGTCGAACAATGGATCTGCCGCCTGACCGGCGCCGAGGCCGCGACCGTGGTCAACAACAACGCCGCTGCCGTGCTGCTGGTGCTCAACGCGCTGGCGAACCGCCGCGAGGTGGTGGTCTCGCGCGGTGAGCTGATCGAAATCGGTGGTTCCTTCCGCCTGCCGGACATCATGGCCCGCGCCGGCTGCAAGCTGCGCGAGGTTGGTGCCACCAACCGCACCCACCCGCGCGACTACAGCGAAGCCGTTGGCCCGCGTACCGCGCTGCTGCTCAAGGCACACACCAGCAACTACCGCATCGAAGGCTTCAGTACCGCGCTCAGCGAGGCGCAGCTGGCGGCGATTGCCCGTGAGCATCAGGTACCGCTGGCGGTGGATCTGGGCAGCGGCTCGCTGATCGACCTGCAGGCGCTGGGGCTGCCGGCCGAACCGGTGGTCGCGCAGGTGCTGGCCGAAGGCGTCGACGTGGTCACCTTCAGTGGCGACAAACTGCTCGGCGGGCCGCAGGCCGGCATCATCGCAGGCCGTGCGGACCTGATCGCGCGCATCCGCAAGAGCCCGCTGAAACGGGCACTGCGTTGCGACAAGCTGACCCTCGCCGCACTGGAAGCGGTGCTGCGCTTGTATGCCGACCCGGACACCCTGGTGCAGCGGGTACCGACCCTGCGTCTGCTGACCCGCAGTGCCGAGTCGATTCAGCAAACCTGCGCGGCGCTGCTGCCTGATTTGCAGCGCTGGGCAGGGGAGGGCTTTGCGGTAGATGTTTGCGCGGTCAGCAGCCAGATCGGCTCCGGCTCGCTGCCGCTCGATGTGCTGCCGAGTGCGGCGCTGCGTGTGTGCAGCACCAGTGGCAATCGGCGTGAGCGCAGCCGCGCGCTGCGGCAGTTGGCAGAGCGCCTGCGACAGTTGCCGCAGCCGGTGATCGGCCGGATTGCCGACGACAGTCTGCTGCTCGATTGCCGCTGTCTGGAAGACCCGCAAGAGCTGCGTATCGCGCTGGGAGCGGCCGGGTGATCATTGCCACCGCCGGGCACGTTGACCACGGCAAGACCTCATTGATTCGTGCCCTTACCGGGGTAGACACCGACCGGCTGGCCGAAGAAAAGCGCCGCGGGCTGACCATCGAACTGGGGTTTGCCTGGTTGCCGAGCGAGACCGACGAGCCGTTGGGGTTTATCGATGTGCCAGGCCATGAGCGCTTTATCGGCACCATGCTGGCGGGGGTTGCCGGGGTGGATATGGCGCTGCTGGTAGTAGCGGCCGATGACGGCGTGATGCCGCAGACCCGCGAGCATCTGGCGATTTTGCAGCTGCTTGGTGTACGCGAGCTTGCGCTGGTGATCAGCCGCTGCGATCTGGTGGATGCTGCTCAACAGCAGCGGGTCGCCGAGCAGGTACAGGCGCTGGCGGCCGAGGCGGGTTGGCCCGCGGCTCGTATTTGGCCGGTATCCAGCACCAGCGGGCAGGGCATTGACGCGCTGCGTCAGGCGCTGCAGCAACAGGCAAAACAGCGTGAGGCGCGGTCGAGCGACAGCCCGGCGCGCTTTATGATCGACCGCCGCTTCAGCATCGCCGGGGCGGGTTGCGTGGTGACCGGCACGTTGGTCAGCGGTCGTCTGCAGGTGGGGCAAAAGCTCTGGCTGCATGGGCAGGAGGTGCGGGTGCGCAGCCTGCAACGGGCCTCCAGTGAGGTCGCCGAGGTACGCGCGGGGCAACGCTGTGCGCTCAATCTGGGTGGCGCGGTGTCGGCGGACCAACCCCAGCGCGGCGATTGGCTGAGCGAGCAGGTGTTGCCGCTCAGTGATCGGCTGGATGTTTCCCTCTCGCAGTTACCCGACAGCCATTGGCACCGCGGCGTGCTGCAGCTGCATTTGGGCACCGCTGTTCATCCGGTTCGGGTGGTGCTGCTGGATGAGGCAGCGGGACTGGCGCAGCTGATGCTGGAGCAACCGGTGCCTGCGGTCTGGGGTGATCGCTTTATCATCCGCGACCCGGCGGCCAACACCACGCTGGGTGGCGGCCGGGTACTGGATCCGCAGGGTGTGGGGCGCGGCCGCAGCAAGCCGCAGCGGTTGGCCCTGCTGGCTGCCTGGTCGAACGCCAGCACGTCGAGTGAGGTGCTGGCCGCAGCGCTGCAGCAGGGCGCGGTGGCGTTGCCCGAACTGGCGCTGAAACTGAATCTGTCCGCCGAGCAGCTTGAGCAACTGCTCCCGGATGCCGGGCTGACCGTGCTGTCAGCGGCTGGCCAGCGGGTTGCGCTGACCGAGCGGACTTGTGAGGCGCGCTGGCAGCAACTGGCTGCGCGTCTGGCCGATTGGCACCAGCAGCATCCCGAGTTGCTTGGGCCGGGGGAAGGGCAGATCGGCTTGGTGGGCTGTCTGCAACTGCCGTTACCGCTGGCGCGCCAACTGCTGCAGCGCTGGCAGACCGAAGGGCGGTTGCAGCGCACCGCCTGGGCAGTGCACCTGCCGCAGCACCGACCGCAGCTGCAGCCGGGTGATGCCGAGCTGCTGGCGCGGGTGGTTGATGAACTGGCGCCATGCGGCTTGCGACCGCCGATTGTTGGCGAGTTGGCGACCGCGCTGGAGATGGAGCTGGGAGCACTCAAGGCCTTTTTGCTGCGCATGCAGCGCTCTGGCGAGCTGATTGCCGTGGCACCCAACCGTTATTACCTGCCATCACAGGTGGAAGGGTTGGTAGCGCTGGCGCGACAGTTAGTGGCAGACTCGCCGTCCGGCAGTTTCAATGCGGCCCAGTACCGTGATGCCTCGGGCATCGGCCGCAACCTGACCATTCAGGTGCTGGAGTATCTGGATCGCGCGGGCGTGACCCGCTTCGTGCGCGAGCAACGTTTTCTGGTGGCTGGCTGAGCTGGCTGCTGCAATGGATGGACATCGTCCCCGGTGGGGCGCCCGGACTTCAACTCCGGTGAGATGCGCAACGCGCGTCTGGTGGGTTCGACTCCCATGTCCTTCCGCCATTTTCGTTCCTTGATATTGCCGCTATCTGCGGCGGGGCCTCACGCACCGGCGGGCCAGTTGCACGGCTATGGCGTCGCCGCCGCCTTGATAGTTCTGATCTATTGGTAGCGTTAATTTATCTCAATGGCGCTAATCAGGTCGCGTGCTTAACTTAGTGGCAGGTCGCAGGTAACCGGGGAGTGTTGTCATCCTCCCCGCCTCCGGGCTGACCACAGCACCCATTACCTGAAGCGGAGATGATCATGAGCGATAACAAGACCGGCGGATGCCCGGTAATGCACGGCTCCAACACAAGACTCACTGGGCGAGGCACTACCAACAAGGATTGGTGGCCCAACCAGCTGAATGTGAACGTGCTGCATCAGAACCACCCCAAGTCTGATCCCCTCGGCGACGATTTTGATTATGCCGCCGAATTCAAGAAGCTTGACCTGGCGGCGGTCAAGCAGGATCTCGCTGAGCTGATGACCGACTCCAAGGACTGGTGGCCCGCCGACTACGGCCATTATGGTCCGTTGATGATCCGCATGGCCTGGCACTCGGCCGGCACCTATCGCACTGCCGATGGGCGTGGCGGTGCCTCTACCGGCAACCAGCGCTTTGCGCCGCTCAACAGCTGGCCGGACAATGGCAACCTGGACAAGGCGCGTCGCCTGCTGTGGCCGGTAAAGCGCAAGTACGGCAACCAGCTGTCGTGGGCTGACCTGTACATTCTCGCCGGCAACGTCGCGCTGGAAACCATGGGCTTCAAGACCTTTGGTTACGGCGGCGGCCGCAAGGACATTTGGGCACCGGAAGAAGATATCTACTGGGGCGCCGAGACCGAGTGGCTGGCCACCAGCGATAAGCCCAACAGCCGCTATTCCGGTGAGCGTGACCTGGAGAACCCCCTGGCAGCAGTGCAGATGGGGCTGATCTATGTGAACCCCGAAGGCCCGGACGGCAATCCTGATCCGCTGTTGTCCGCCCGCGATATCCGCGACACTTTCGCCCGCATGGCGATGAATGATTACGAAACCGTGGCTCTGACCGCCGGCGGTCACACCTTCGGCAAGACCCACGGCGCCGGTGATGCGTCCCATGTGGGTGTTGAGCCCGAGGGCGGTGCCCTGGAAGCCATGGGTTTTGGCTGGCTGAGTACTCACGGTAGCGGCAAGGGCCGCGATACCATCACCAGTGGGCTGGAAGGCGCCTGGACGCCGACCCCCACAAAGTGGGACATGAGTTACTTTGACGTGCTCTTTGGTTACGAATGGGAGTTGACCAAGAGCCCGGCCGGTGCGCATCAATGGGCACCCAAGAATCTGGCCGAAAAGGATCATGCTCCGGACGCGGAAGACCCGAGCAAGCGCGTTGGCATCATGATGTCCACCGCTGATATGGCCATGCGTGAGGACCCGGAATACCGCAAGATTGCCGAGCACTTCCACAGGAATCCGGACGAGTTTGCCGACGCCTTTGCGCGCGCCTGGTTCAAGTTGACCCACCGTGACATGGGTCCGAAGGTGCGCTACCTGGGGCCTGAGGTGCCGGCAGAAGACCTGATCTGGCAAGATCCGGTACCGGCCGTCGATCACCCGCTGGTCGACGCACAGGATATAGCGGCGCTCAAGGCCAAGCTGCTGGCCTCAGGGCTCAGTGTGGCCGAGCTGGTATCCACCGCCTGGGCATCGGCCTCGACCTATCGCGACTCAGACAAGCGCGGCGGTGCCAACGGCGCACGCATTCGATTGGCCCCGCAGAAAGATTGGGAAGTAAACCAGCCGATGCAACTGGCCAGGGTGCTCAAGGTATTGGAAGGTATTCAGGCTGACTTCAATGCCGCACAGCGTGGTGGCAAGAAGGTCTCCTTGGCCGACCTCATCGTGTTGGGCGGCGCTGCGGCGATTGAAAAAGCGGCGCAGGACGGCGGAACGCCTATCGCGGTGCCGTTCGCCCCTGGCCGTACCGATGCCACCGATGAGCAGACCGATGCCGAGTCCTTCGAGCCGCTGAAGCCCGAGGCGGACGGTTTCCGTAACTACCGCAGAACCAAGTTCAGCGTGCCTGATGAGGAGATGCTGATCGATAAGGCACAGCTGCTGGGTCTGAGTGTGCCGGAAATGACCGCACTGGTCGGTGGTTTGCGCGTGTTGGGGGCTAACTACAACGGCAGCCAGCACGGCGTGTTTACCGATCGGCCGGGTACCTTGAGCAATGATTTCTTTGTCAACCTGATTGACATGGACTTTGCCTGGAAGCCCAGCGCAGCGGATGCCGACGTCTATGAAAGCAGCTGCCGCAAGACCGGTGCAGCCAAGTGGACTGGCACCCGCGTGGACCTGGTATTTGGCTCCAACTCGCTGCTGCGCGCCGTGGTTGAGGCCTATGCGCAGGACGACGCCAAAGCCAAGTTTGCGCAGGATTTTGTGGCCGCCTGGAACAAGGTAATGAACGCAGATCGCTTTGACCTGGCCTGAGCTGAACCCTGCGTGAATAGCAGTACAACCCTCGGGCGCCGCAAGGCGCCCGAGGCGTATTGATTGACGTTAAAGCAGCGCCAAAACAGATTATAAGCTCGATGAATGCATACCTATATTTGCGTCATTTGAGGTCTAAGACGACACCTGTTATGTCTCATTGTCGTTACCGAAAATTGTCTTGTATCGAGTTAATTTTCACATTTAAGCGGATTTTCGAAATCGGGCTACGGCATGGATAGGCTCTGGTTTTGTTATTTTGGTGCACAAGTGTTTACCTATTTTGCCGCTCCCAAAAAACTGTATGGGCGAGCTTTGACCTGTTGGTCATTCGCCTGAACTGTCTCCCATCGCTGGCGGGTCTCGCGCGCGGCAGTGGCAGTGCAGGCTACCTTGTCGCTTCGCCAAATCCCTGTCTATGCTCTGCGGCAATTGACCATCTGTCGTCTGTCAGCGCGGGTGAGTCAAGGGTTCCGCGTGCGCGTCCTTCGCCGGCTCTGAGCCTTGGCAGCTTCGGCAAAACATGAAGGCAACGTCTCGACGAACTCCATTACAACAATAAACGGAGGTCAGCATGAAAGGTTCAAAGGTCCCCTATCCACTCCGCTCGGCGGCACTGACGGCGTCTTGTCTCGCCGCTCTGTTCTCGCTGTCGGGCTGCCTTGGCGGTTCAGGCTCCGGCGGCGATGATGCCCGCACCGGGGTCTTCGTCGATAGCCCGGTGGCAGGGCTGGACTATCAGCGCAGCTCGGGCGGTACCGGCACCACCAATGAGCGTGGTGAGTTCAGCTACCTTGGTGGCGAAACCCTCAGCTTTGCCATCGGTGAGCTAGCGCTGGGTGCTGCCGCAGGTGCGGATATGCTCACCCCCCTGAACATCATCGAAGGTGCTACTGGCAGCGATGATCAGCGGGTCAGCAACATGCTGGTGCTGCTGCAATCACTGGATGCGGATGGCAACCTGAATAACGGCATCCAGATCACCGCCGCCATCCGCGAAGAAGTGTCGCTGAACGCGGGTACGCTGCAGTTGGATCAGGCGCCGGCCGATTTCCGCACCAGCCTCTCTGCCGTCGTCGCTACCTTGGAAACCGCCGGTGCGTTCAGTGATACCGATCCGCGAGCACGTAGTCTGGTCAGTGCCGCCGCCGCGCAGCAGCACTTCAGCCGCGCCACCAGCAAGCGCCTGGTGGTCAGCACCAGCGCTGGGGATTTGAGCGGCTTCGAAGCGGATGAGAACACCTGGCAGTTCCTCGGTATCCCCTATGCCAAACCACCGCTGGGCGACCTGCGCTGGCGCGCACCGCAGCAGCCCGAGCCTTGGGAGGGCGTGCGTGATGCTGTCGCCTGGAGCGATCAGGCGGCGCAGAATCCGGGGCTGCAGCGTTTCGGGGAGGGCGGCATGAGTGAAGACTCGCTGTACCTCAACGTAACGGCGCCCAAGGACGCAGACGATCTGCCCGTAATGGTCTGGTTCCATGGCGGCGGTTTCACTGCGCTGACCAGCAACACAGTACCGTTCAATAACCCCGCTGCGGTTGCCAGCAAGGGCGTGGTGCAGGTGTCGGTCAATCACCGACTGGGGCCATTCGGTTACATTGCGCACCCCGAGCTGAGTGACGAGAGCGGTTATGAGGGCTCCGGCAACTACGGCCAGATGGATCTGGTGATGGCGCTGGAATGGGTGCGCGACAACATCGATGCGTTTGGCGGCAACCCGAATAACGTGACCATCTTTGGTGAGTCTGGCGGCGGTCGCAAGGTACTGTCGCTGATGGCCTCGCCCAAAGCCGCGGGCCTGTTCCACAAGGCGATCAGCCAGAGTGGCACGCTTTATCCCGACACACGCAGCCTGGCCGCCGCCGAGGCGATCGGCAGCGATCTACAGACCAACCTGAACGCCGCCTCGCTGGAGGAGATGCGCGAAAAAAGCTGGCTTCAGGTGGTGTCTGCCGCTGCTGCTTTGGCGCCTTACACCAACGTCGACAACAACTACCTGCCGACTACCGAGCGCGCCGTGTTCGAGGGCGATAACGACAACGACGTGCCCTTCATGTTCGTGGTCAATACCAACGACACCATTGATCCGATCAATACGGTCAAGGAGGTCTTTCCCTGGATGGCGCCGCTGAAGGAAGCGCCCACCTACGCAACCCTGTTCAGTCATCAGCCAGCCGGTTGGAAAGCCCGCGGTGTAGAGGCTTATCACGCGGCAGAGCTGGCCTATGTGTTCAACATGCCGGAAAGCGTAGTGACCCATTACCTGCTGGGGCTGGTGATTGATCCGGCGACCAACAGGTCCCTGGTGATTGGTGACCTGAACGGTAACGGCGTTGCTGGTTCTGCGGGCGATACGGCAGACATCTTTGCTTCAGCCGGCTTTGATGAAACGGACGAGGTGGTGACCGAGCGCATGCTGACCATCTGGACCAACTTTGCCAAGACGGGCAATCCGAGCATCAGCGGTGAAATCGACTACCCGGAATACGACGCCCAGACCCAGCAGTACGTGGAGCTGAGTGATGTGGCCGAGGTCAAGTCGAGTCTTGCCAACGAGTTTGCAGACTGATCTATCAACAACAAAAAATGGCACCGGCGGCAAGATTGCCGGCGGTGCCGGACAACTGATTGAAACCTGCAAAGGAGAGCATCATGTTCAAACCCGAAACTGCCAAGTTTCCTCTGCGCGCCGCTTGGCTAGCCCTGGCGCTGGCGCCCATGCTGACCCTGAGTGGCTGTCTGGACGGCGATTCCGACGACGATGATCCGTCCAGTGGCACCTTTGTCGACAGTCCGGTTTCTGGCCTCGATTATCAGGGGCCGAGGGTCGGTACCGCGCAAACCAGTGGCGACGGTAAGTTCAAGTACTTCCCCGGTGAGACCATCAGCTTTGCCATAGGTGACCTGCCATTGGGTTCGGCCATCGGCGCCGATGAACTGACACCCTTGAGCATCACCGAAGGTGCCAGTGCGGCCAGTGATACGCGTGTCAGCAATATGCTGGTCCTGCTACAGAGCCTGGATGCCGATGGCGATCTCAATAACGGTATACAGATTACCCAACAGATCAGCGACGAGGTGTCCTTTAGTGCCGCAAGCCTGGACCTCAGTCAGCCGGCGGCAGACTTTCGCGCTAGCCTGGCGGCGGTGCTGGATACGCTGGAAACCGCGGGTGCCTTCAGCGATACCGATCCGCGTGCCCGCAGCGTCATGCCGACCGCGGATGCGCTGGCGCACTTCAGTCGTACGACCAGCGAGCGTCTGGTTGTCAGTACCGAGTCGGGTGACCTGCGTGGTTTTGCGGCAAACGACGATACCTGGCAGTTTCTTGGCGTACCCTATGCCAAACCGCCACTCGGTGAGTTGCGCTGGACGCCGCCGCAGCCGCTGGAACCTTGGGATGGCGTGAGGGAGGCGGTATCCTGGGCCGACCAGTCTGCGCAGGATACAGCGCTGGAAGCGGTCAACGAAGGGGGCATGAGCGAGGATTCGCTGTACCTGAATATCACCGCACCAAAAGACGCCGACAACCTGCCGGTGATGGTCTGGTTCCATGGTGGCTCCTTCGCCATCCTGTCGGCCAACTCCAGCCAGTACAACAACCCGGACGGGCTGACCGAGAAGGGCGTGGTGCTGGTTACCGTCAATCACCGGCTCGGTCCGTTCGGTTACATTGCTCACCCGCTGCTCACGGCCGAAAGCGGTTACCAGGGTTCGGGCAACTACGGGCAGATGGATCTGGTGATGGCGCTGGAGTGGGTGCGCGACAATATCGAGGCCTTTGGCGGCAACCCGGGCAACGTGACCATCTTTGGTCAGTCCGGTGGCGGCGGCAAGGTCTACTCGCTGATGAATTCGCCCCAGGCGACCGGCCTGTTTCACAAGGCGATAGTGCAAAGCGGTGTGGCACCGCTGGATGAGGTGGGCGGCCCGGAAGTATCGCTGGCCGAGTCTGAAGCTATCGGCAGTGCGCTCTTCGCACGGGCGGGCGTCAGCTCGCTGGCAGAGGCGCGGGCGTTGCCTTGGACGGCGCTGATCAAGGCCGATCAAGACAACAGCATTCCGCGGCAGACCTACCGACCCAACGCCGATAACTACTATCAGCCCAACACCTATTATCAGAACGTGGTCAATGGGATGCCGAGTGATGTACCGCTGATGTCCGGCGTTACCTCGGGCGACTACACTACGCTGCGTGCAGCCTTGCCGATCTGGCTGGCGCAGCGCTCGGCGCAGTACCAGTCGGAGCAGTTCATCTACAAGTTCAGCCGTGTGCCACCGGGCTGGAGCGAGATGGGGCTGGCCAGCTGTCACGGGTGCGAGCTGCCTTATCTGTTCAATTACCCGGCGGCCATGGTGCAAAACTACCTGCTAGGGTTGGTACTCACGCCTCAGGGCACGCGTCCGGTCATTGGTGATCTGAACAACAACGGCGTGACCGGTACCCAGGGTGATCCGGCGGATGTGTTTGCCTCGATGCGCTATGGTGCAACCGATGTGGCAATCGCCGATCAGACCATGACCATGTGGACCAACTTCGCAAAAACCGGCAACCCCAGTACGGAGCAACTCGACTGGCCAGCCTTTACCCTGGATAACGACACCTTCGTCGAAATCGGGCCGGATGCGGAGGCGACAGTGGAAACCGGTCTCGCCGAGTCCATTCAGTAGCGGTAGCGGGGCGGCCGTTCCAGGCCGGCTCAGTGCTATCGTGATGGCAACACCAACCCCGAGCGTCCGTCGTGTCGCTCGGGTTTTGTGTTATCTGGGGAGTGCGAATAGTCCGCATCGAGCGCTCGGCGAAACGGACTGCCAGCTGCGGAGATGCTGTCATGCATTCGACATCGCAGTGTCGTTAAAAAGCAGTCAAAGCTTCATGCACAGGACCCATTTATGTCATTTGGCATCGCCATTCTAGTCGGGTTAGTAACTACAACCTGAGAGGAAGGAACCGATGTCCAACGTGCAAAACGATCAGCTGGTAATCATTGATCACGGTGAGGGTGATGAGCCGCTGAGCAATCGTAAGATGAATCCGCTGTTTTCCAGCATTCTTGAGGCCCGGCTGGCACGTCGCCAAGTGCTCAAAGGTAGTGCCGGCGCCGCCGCGTTGGGCTTCTTTGGTTTGGGTCTGGCTGGCTGCAACAGCGACTCTGATAATGACGATGATGAAACCGACACACCGGCAGAGCTGCTCGGTTTCAGCGCTGTGGCGGTCAACAGTGCAGACACCATTACTGTCCCGGAAGGCTACAGCTACCAGGTGCTGATTCCCTGGGGCACGCCGATCATGGGTGGCATTGCGGCCTTTGCGCGTGACAACACCGGTGCCGATCAGGCCGGCCAGATCGGCTCACACCACGACGGCATGCATTTCTACGGTATTGATGGCAGCTCCGAAGATGGCCTGCTAGTGCTCAACCATGAGTATGTTGAGCCGCGTCTGATGCACCAGTCGGCGGTTGGCCTGAGCTTGAACAGCAGCGCGTTGCCGACCTTTGCGGGTACGCGCCCCGAGGATGAAGTGCGCAAGGAACTGAATGCGCACGGTGTTTCCGTGGTGCGCGTCATCAAGGGCAACGATAACCAGTGGAAAGTGCAGTACGACGTACTGAACCGCCGTATCACTGGCCTGACGCCGATGGAAATCCATGGCCCGGTCCGCGGCACTGATTTCGTCAAGACGCTCTACAGCCCCAACGGCACCATGACCCGCGGCACGCTGAACAACTGCGGGAATGGTTACACGCCCTGGAATACCTACATGGCGGCAGAAGAGAACTGGGCTGGTTACTTTACCAACAAGGGCGACAACCCGCGTGAGCACGCGCGTTATGGCGTGGGTAGCGGCACTGGTCGTTATGCCTGGGAGTTGGCTGAGGGCGGCGCCGATGAGTTCATCCGCTTCGATGCCAGCATCAAGGGTGCCGACGCGACCCAGGATTATCGCAACGAGCCCGTCTGCTTCGGCTGGATGGTCGAGATCGATCCCTTTGACCCTGACAGCAACCCGAAGAAGCGCACCGCCATGGGCCGCTTTGGTCACGAGGGTGTTGTCTTTGCTCCTGCCGAAGAAGGCAAGCCAGTTGTCTGCTACTCCGGCGACGATTCGCGTTTCGAGTACATCTACAAATTTGTGACCGCTGACAACTACAGCGCTGCCACCGCGAGCGGCGACCTGCTGGACGAAGGCACGCTGTATGTTGCCAAGTTCAACGACGACGGCAGTGGTGAGTGGCTGCCGCTGGTTTACGGCCAGAACGGCCTGGATGAAAGCGCTGGTTTCAGCAGCCAGGCTGATGTTCTGGTCAACACCCGTTTGGCGGCTGATTTTATGGGCGCCACGCCGATGGACCGTCCGGAGTGGGGCGCAGTTGACCCGGCCAACGGTGATGTCTACTTCACCCTGACCAACAACTCCAAGCGTTCGGATGCCAACCTCAACGAGGCCAACCCGCGTGCAGCCAATCAGCATGGCCACATCATCCGCTGGTCCGAGACCGACGGTGAGCAGGCGGCCACCACCTTCGCCTGGGACATCTTCCTGTTCGGCGGCGATAGCGGCGAAAGCGGTGTAGAAAACAACATCGGCTACGATCCGAACGGTGACAAGCTGACCGCAGACAACATTCTCAGCTCGCCAGACGGCCTCTGGATCGACCCGGACAGCCGCGTCTGGATTCAGATGGACAGTGGCTGGGATGACCCCTTTGGCAACTGCGCCATGCTGGTAGCCGATCCCAAGAAGGGGACGCTAAAGCGCTTCCTGGTCGGCCCGATTGATCAGGAAATCACCGGTATCACCATGTCTCCTGACCAGAAGACGCTGTTCATCAACGTACAGCATCCGGGCGAAGGCACCAGTGCCGCCAACTTTGCGGCGGGTACTTTCAGCAGCAACTGGCCGGACAACACGGCGGGTGCCTACCCCCGCTCTGCCACCGTGGTGGTGTGGAAGGATGACGGCGGCGTGGTTGGTAGCTGACGTCTGCTGAACGGTGCCTGCGGGCACCGTGCTGGCATATCCGGGTCAGGCGCAGTGGCGCCTGACTTACTTATTTTTGGAGGTGGTTATGGGTATTGGTGGAATCAGTGTGGGTTCGTTGTTGATTGTTCTGGTGATCGTGATGCTGCTGTTTGGTACCAAGCGTCTGCGTCACATTGGCAGTGATCTGGGCGGTGCTCTGAGCGGTTTCCGCAAGGCAGTGAAGGACACCGAACAGCATGATAGCCTCACGCTTGACGCGGCAGAGCAAAATACCGCGCAGCGCGAGAGTCAGCAGCGCGCCTGAGCCAAGGAGCGGCCTATGTTCGGCAATGGTATGACCGAGTGGCTGTTGGTACTGGTGATGGGGTTGCTGGTGTTGGGGCCAGAACGGCTGCCGGCAGTGGTGCGTTCGGCCGGCCGGCTGATGGGACGTGCCAAGGGCATGCTGGCGCAGGTGCAGCAGGAGTTAGAGGCGTCACTGCCAGCCGATGAACTCAAGCAGGCGTCGGACAACGTCAAGATGCTGCGCAACAGCAATGTGAAAAAGCTGGTGCGCAGGGTTGTGGTAGATGAGGTGGAGAGGAAACAGGGCTGAATTTCAGCCCTGTTTCCTTGGTTTTTTGTCCTTATGGCGCAACAGCGGCGGGGCAGGGAGGCATAAATGCGCGGGTTGCCGTCTGCGGGGCACCGTTGATGGTGAATTTGCAGCCGAAGTCGTCTGCAGCCATCGCGGCTGGGTCAAGCAGGTCATCCCCTTCGGGTTTGATGCCGTTTTGCTCCCATTGAATCATGGCGTCAAAGGTGGCGGTGAACTCTGCAATGGAGAAGTCACAGTGTGAAGGTGCGCGCACGGCGCGCTGGACTAACCAGTCACCACTGCCTGCGGCCTCTGCACGCTCGCGGTAAATCTGCTGCATCTTGATCGGCACGAACAGATCGCCGAGCGTGTGAACTGTCACCACAGGTACATCAAATTCGCCGTTCACCTTGGGAATGCGGCGCAAGCCGTTGCTCAACAGATCGTTGGCCCCGTCCTCGGGCACCGCTTGTACGATGGCATTGTTGAACGCCAGCTCGGCTGGTGAAAGTGAAGCGCCGGGTGCAGTCTGGAAGCGATAGGTGAAGTCAGTGGTATCCACAACGCTCTTGTTGAGGATGCCGGTGATTTTTCCATCAGAGCCCAAAAACCCTTGCAGCAGGCTCTGGAATCCGCCGAAAGACAGAGGATAAATCGGCCGCTCGCCGCCGCTGAGATTTTTCAATATCTGATAGAACGTCAGCCCTTCAGGATTGGTCAGACCGTTGGCATTCGGGTTGGCTTCGTAGTTTGTCCAGAGCACATCCTGGGCCACTGCCTGCTTTTCTGCGGCATCTGCGGGTGATACCGGAAAGTCGTCAGCGCCCACGCCAGCCACTTCATACAGCGCTAGGCCGTAGGCGGTAAAGTAATCAAACAGTTCTGTGTCGCCCATCACGCCACACATGGGGGCAGCACCATCGTATTCGACCACGTTGTTGGCAGTTTCCAGAGTTTCACGCTCGACTGCTGCGCCGGCGACATGGCCACCCATGGACACGCCGGTGATGTAGTACTTGCTCGGGATGTCCAGCGCGCGGCCGTTTTCTGCTGCGATGTCGTTGAAAGCCAGCGCCAGAGCATTGGTATCTTCTACGCCGGTGCGTACGTCGTAAAAGTTGCTGCTATAAGAAGACGCTGCCCAGGCATAGCCGTTGTCGAGCAAGTATTGACGCATCGGCGGGCTGTCAACGGTCAGGTCACTGCCCTCGCCCCGGAAGCCGTGAGCGTACATGACCAGATAACCGTTCCAGTTTTCAGGCACTTCTATCCGATAACCGGCACCATTGAGAACGCCGGTCCAGCGGCTGGTGTTGTCGTAGGCGGGAACGCCCGCCGCCAGCGAGCCAAAGGCCAATTGATCCTCATCGACGACAAAGAAGCCGTCGCGGATGCGCTCTTCCTGTTCTGTCAGCACCACGTCGTTATCGTCGTCTCCGCCACCCCCTCCACCGAGGCAGCCACCGAGGGCGAGGGTGCTGACGGCAATACCGAGCAGCGCGGTTTTCTTGAGCTCAAACATTGTTATTGTTCTCCGTTGGGCAAGCCGTTGTTGTTGTGTTCCCTTCAGACGGGAGTTGGCTGTGCTGAATGCAGTTAAGCTTTGTTTGCTGTGTCTCGCAAGCTGTCACTGGCCAACTGTGAGACAGTTTCGCGCGTGACAATGAGGAACCATAAATTCAGGTGATGCTGGTAACAGTTACCTAACCTATTCGGGTGAGCAGTCTTCGAGACTGATACCGATAACGTCTCATTTCTGACTGAAAGGCTCTGGAATACCCCGTTCAGGGGGTTGCTGCTAGATGGCAAAATCGTGACAATCGACTTAGTCGCGCAGCCTGTTTCAGGCGTATAACAATAATTTTGCAAAGAAAGGTCAGTAATGTTGCTCCCACTGGCCCGGACGCTGTCCCCCAGCCCCTTTGCTACGGAGAACGCATGCCCTTGGTTGCTCGCTTTTCATCAGACGCGGTCGTCAGATTGGTGACAGGTATTCTGGTGCTGTTCAGCGCATGGCTGCTGGCACACCTGACCTGGATGCTAATTGAGCCTGACAGCGTATTGCCTTCGCCCGCTACGCTGGGCTATCCCACCTCAAGCACTGATGTTGACGCCGGTCAGCCCGGTTTTCGCGAGCTTGCCGTTATGTCGGTCCTGGGCCGTGCCCCGGCCGCAGACGGCCCGGTGGTGGTCAATGCGCCTGACACAAAACTGAGCTGGACCCTCAAGGGGGTGCTATCGGACCCGGACCCGAAGCGCAGCGCCGCTATTCTTTCCACCCAAGGTCAGCCGGAAAAGCTCTATCGTGTGGGCGCCGAGTTGCCGGGCCAGGTTCGTCTCGATCAGGTATTGGCCGACCGGGTGATGCTGGTCCGCGATGGCCAGCTTGAAACCCTGCGTCTCAAGCAACACAACGCGGCAGCTGGCCGCTCATCAGCGCGCCGTGCCGCGTTACCCACTACGGACTCAAATCTCACCCTTGCCCCCGACGGCGGCGTAGCTCGCATTGATCGCGACGCTTGGTTGAACGACCCACAACGCTTCATGGAAGTCATCAGCGCCACGCCGGTGATGGTGGATGGCGCCATGTATGGTCTGGAAGTGACCCCTTCACGCAACGCCCGCGAGTTTGAGGCTGCGGGTCTCAAGCCGGGTGATGTGATTACCGATGTGGACGGTACGCCGATCGCCGACATCCAGGACTATCGCGACATTCTCAAGGGCCTGACGGATGCTAGCTCGGTCTCGGTCTCCCTTGAGCGCGACGGCGAGCCCATGAACATAACGATAACGATGGATTGATATACGATGCCAATGCAGTTTCGTCTTAACCGTTTTGCCCTCTCGTTGGCGTTGAGCCTGTGTCTTGGTAGTACCCAACTGGCCGCGCAGGCGCTGGTTGAGCCGCAGGGGGATGGTTCCGAAGATCTGGTACTGAATTTGCGCGGTGCCGACATCAATGGCCTGATTGAGATCGTCAGTCAGGAAACCGGCATCAATTTCATTGTCGATCCGCGCGTGCGGGGCGAGGTGAATGTGGTGTCGGGCAAGCCGATTCCACGGGGTGAGCTCTATCCGCTGTTTCTGGGGGTGCTGAAATCCTACGGTTTTGCTGCCGTGCGTGGCGCGGATGACGTAGTGCGCATTGTGCCGGAGGTACAGGCCAAGGAAAACGAGCTGGCCGGGCTGAGCAGCGATACCCCTGGTGATGAGGTAATCACCCACGTAATCAATGTGAAAAACATTAACGCCGGTCAACTGGTACGCATTCTGCGGCCTCTGGTGCCCAAGGGTGGTCATCTGGCGGCTGCAGCGGAGTCCAATACGCTGGTCATTGCCGACACGGCGGCCAATGTGCGCCGTATTCAAACCCTGGTTGAGCGTATTGATCAGGAGTCGATGGAAGACTTCGAAGTGCTGCCGCTGGAACACGCCTCGGCGCTGGATGTTGTGCGTATTGTGCAAGGCCTTGAAAGCAATGCCCCAAGCGAGGAGTTCACCAAGGGGCCACGCATCATCGCCGACGAGCGCACCAATACGGTCATCCTGCGCGGTGACCCGCAAAGCCGCATCGCGTTGCGTAGCGTGGTGAGCAAACTCGATGTGCCGGGTCAGGACGGCAATACCCAGGTGCATTACCTGCGCTACGCCAAGGCTGAAGATGTTGCCGAGGTATTGCGGGGTATCGCCGAGGGGCGCGAGCAGAACAGCAGTGCGACGGGGCAGGGCAATGGTGCGCCGGTCAGCACCAGCACGCAGAATCGGGTGCGGGTAGAGGCACACGAAAGCACCAACTCGGTGGTGGTCTACGGTCCGGCGGAATTGTCGCGCGAGCTCTCCAGCATCATTCGCCAGCTGGACATTCGGCGCGCGCAGGTGCTGGTTGAGGCTGTCATTGCCGAAGTGTCTTACGAGCGGGCCAAGGAGCTGGGCGTGCAGTGGGGATTTGGTAGCGAGAACTCGGGCGTAGGCGTGATCAATTTCAATCGAAATGGTCGCAGTATCGTCGACCTCGCAGCGGGCGTGAGCGGCTTTCTTGATGGCGATCTGGCCTCTCCGCCATCACTTGGCAGCGGCGCCACGCTGGGTGGGGTGGCGAGTATTGGTGGAACCCAGATCGCTCTGCTGATCAACGCGCTGCAGGGCGATACCGCCAGCAACATCCTGTCCACGCCCAGCCTGCTCACACTCGACAACGAAGAGGCGGAGATTGTGGTGGGCCAGAACGTACCATTTATTACCGGTCGTTCCGTTGAAGACTCCGGTCAGGCGTTCGATACCATCGAGCGTGAAGATGTGGGTATCAAATTGAAGATTCGCCCGCAGATCAACGAAGGCAATGCAGTCCGCCTGGAAATCGCCCAGGAGGTTTCGCAGATAGCGCCCGGCACCAGCGGCGCGGCCGACATCATTACCAACAAGCGCAGTCTGACGACGCACGTCATGGTCGATGACAACCAGCTTATCGTTCTGGGCGGTCTGATCGATGATCAGACGGTAGAGACTACAGACAAGGTGCCCGGCTTGGGCGATATCCCGGGACTGGGGCGGTTGTTCCGTTACGACACAGCCAACGTGCAGAAACGCAATCTGATGGTGTTTCTGCGTCCGGTGATTGTGCGCGATACGGCGGTGGCGGAAAGCCTGACCCATGCCAAGTACAGCTACATTCGCGATCAGCAGCTGGCCGAGCAAAACCGCCGCGGTCGCGTGATGCCCGAGGACACCATTCCGGTACTGCCGGACTGGAATTATCTGCTGAGTCTGCCGGCCCCGTTTGAGAACGCCATGCAAGGTTCGGCATTGCCGTCGCCTATTTCTGCACCGCCCTCAGCGCTTTAGGAGCAGGTCATGAGTGAGACCGAATTCAGCCCTGATGCGCCAGCGGTCAATGCGCCGGCAGAAACCGGATACCGGTTTGCTCGCCGCTTTGGCGTGTTGCCGGGCGCTCTGCGCGAAGATGGCCAGCTCGAAGTATTCGTGCGCGCAGATTGTGATCCGCAGGGCCTGCTGGAATTGCGTCGACACAGCAGTCACCCGCTGAGTCCTGTGTTACTGGACGACGACACCTTCGCCGCACGGTTGCGCGACAAGTATGAGCGCTCCGCCAATGATGCCATGCAATTTGTTGAAGGCCTGGGTGATGACGCCGACCTGATGTCTGTGGCGCAATCGCTGGCCGAACCGGAGGATCTGCTGGAGTCGCAGGACGAAGCGCCGATCATTCGGCTGATCAACGCGCTGTTGTCAGAAGCGGTGAAGGAAAACGCCTCCGACATCCATATCGAACCCTTCGAAAATCGCTTGTCTATCCGCTTGCGGGTCGACGGTGTGTTGCGTGAAGTGCTCGAACCACCACGTGCGCTGGCGCCGGTGATCGTGTCGCGCATCAAGGTCATGGCCAAGCTGGATATTGCCGAAAAGCGCCTGCCGCAAGACGGTCGAATTGGTCTACGCCTGGTCGGTCGTGCGGTGGATGTGCGGGTTTCCACGCTGCCCTCTGGGCACGGCGAACGCGTTGTACTGCGTCTGCTCGACAAGCAGGCAGGGCGTCTGGAGCTCCGCCAACTGGGCATGTGCAGCGAGCACTATGACGCCATGGAGCGGGTTATCAGTCGGCCGCACGGCATCGTACTGGTGACCGGGCCCACCGGCTCGGGTAAAACCACCACCCTGTATTCGGCGCTGATGCGCCTGAACGACCGCACGCGCAATATTCTGACCGTCGAAGATCCGATCGAGTATTACCTCGATGGTATTGGCCAGACGCAGATCAACAACAAGGTCGATATGACCTTTGCTCGCGGTCTGCGCGCGATTTTGCGTCAGGATCCTGACGTGGTGATGGTCGGTGAGATCCGTGACGTCGATACCGTACAGATTGCCATTCAGGCCAGTTTGACCGGTCACCTGGTGTTTTCCACCCTGCACACCAACACCGCCGTGGGCGCCATTACACGTCTGCGTGACATGGGTATCGAGCCCTTTTTGCTGTCCTCGACCCTCAATGGGGTGTTGGCGCAGCGTCTGGTACGCACGCTTTGCCCGCAATGCCGCAAACCGCATCAGGCCAGTGCCAGTGAATGCCGGCTGATGGGCATGGATGCGGAACAACCGCCCACACTGTACAGCGCCGTGGGTTGCGATGCCTGTAACGGCGGCGGCTACCGTGGCCGTACCGGTATTTACGAGTTGATCGAAATCGACGACACGCTGCGTGGCTTGATCCATGACGGTGCCAGCGAACAGGCGATGGTGCGCCACGCGCGTCTGGGTCAGATGGGTATTCGTCAGGATGGTTTGCGCCGCGTGCTGGCGGGCGACACGACGCTGGAAGAAGTCCTGCGCGTTACCCGGGAGGATTAGCAGTGCCAGCCTTCGAATATGTCGCACTCGACAATGCCGGGCGCACTCGCAAGGGTGTGGAAGAGGGCGACTCGCCCCGCCAGGTGCGTGGCCGCCTGCGCGATCAGGGGCTCACGCCGATGTCGGTCAGTCAGGTTGCCGAGAGCAGCTCGCGCCTGCGCATGCCGAGCATGCAAAAACGCATCAAGCCATTGGAGTTGTCGCTGGCCACCCGACAGATGGCTACCTTGGCCCGGGCGGGGCTGCCGATTGAAGAGGTTCTCGGCACGGTGGCGCGGCAAAGCGAGTCGCCGCGGGTCAAGTCGGCGCTCTCTGCCGTGCGTACCCGGGTGATGGAGGGCTTGCCATTGGCCCATGCCCTGAGCGAATTCCCCTCGGTATTCCCCGCCATCTATCGCACCACCATCGCTGCCGGTGAACAGGCAGGGCGGCTCGACGTGGTGCTGGAGCGGCTGGCGGACAACGTGGAGGCGCAGAATGCGATGCGTCAGAAGATTCAGCTGGCGATGTTTTATCCGGCGATTCTGACGTGTGTTGCGCTGCTGGTGACGGTGGCGTTGCTGACCTATGTCGTGCCGGAGGTGGTGCAGGTATTCGATGGCATGAACAAGGAGCTGCCGTTGCTGACGCGCTCGCTGATTGCCGTCAGCGATACCTTGCGAGAGTGGGGGCTGCTGATGCTGATCGTGCTCATAGGCTTGGGGTTTGGCGCGCGTGCACTGTTGAAGAAGAAAAGTCATCAGCGTCGTTGGCACGAATTTGTGCTCAAGCTGCCGTTGCTGGGACGTCTGAATCGCGGGCTCAATACCGCGCGTTTTGCGCGCACCCTCAACATTCTGGCCGGCAGCGGCGTACCGCTGTTGGAGGCGCTTAACATGAGCGCCAGTGTGATCAGCAACCTGCCCATGCGAGAAGCGGTGTCCGAGGCAGCACAGCGGGTACGCGAAGGGGCAGGGGTGGGCTACTCGCTGGAGCGCAGTGGTTATTTTCCGGCAATGACGTTGAGCCTGATCAAGAGCGGGGAGAGCAGCGGCACCCTGGATCAGATGCTGGAACGCGCTGCCGAAACGCAGGAGCGGGAATTGGAAGCGCGCATCGCCATGGTCATGGGGGTATTCGAGCCCCTGCTGATTCTGGCCATGGGCGGTGTTGTGCTGCTTATCGTGCTGGCAATTCTGTTGCCGATCTTTGAACTCAACCAATTGGTGAACTGATGATGTGTATTGCAAACCAGCCCCTGCGCGCAGGCCAGCGCGGCTTTACTCTGATTGAGATCATGGTGGTGGTCGTCATTCTTGGCATTCTGGCTGCCGTGGTGGTGCCCCGCGTGATGGATCGCCCGGATCAGGCGCGTACCACCAAGGCGCAAAGCGATATTCGTGCCTTGGAAAGTGCACTTAATTTGTATCGCCTCGACAACTTCAATTACCCCACCACCGAGCAGGGTCTGAACGCCCTGGTGCGCATGCCGACTGGCCAGAATGCGCCGCGCAACTGGCGTACCGGTGGTTATCTTGATCGCCTGCAGAAAGACCCGTGGGGCAATGACTATCAGTACCAGGCTCCAGGTCGTGACGGCCGCCAGTTCGACCTCTACAGTCTGGGTGCCGATGGCAGACCGGGTGGCACCGACGCCAATATGGACATTGGCAACTGGGATCTGGATCAGACGAACGAACGCTGATGAGCGCAGGCGCGCGCGCAACCGGTCTGCGTCAGGCCGGTTTTACCTTGATCGAACTGCTGGGCGTCATGGTGCTGATCGGGGTGATTGCCGGGCTCGCCACGCTGGCGATAGGGGACGGCGCCGATCGCGAGTTGCGCCAAGAGGCGCAGCGGCTCGCTGGAGTTCTGCGCCTGGCCCATGATGAGCTACTGATTACCGGCGGCGCCGACCGCGCGCTGGGTTTACGGCGCGAGGGCTACAGTCTGCTGGACTTGGTGTTGCTGGATGATGCGACGCGTGAATGGCAGGCATTGCAGGACCCGCAATTGGGACCGCATTATTTTAATGAAGGTGTGGTGGAGCTGGAGTACGAAGCCGACGGCACGCGCCAGGGTTTGCCACTCAATGACAGTTGGAAGCCCCACGTGCGGCTGAGTAATACCGGCGAGATGACCCCGGGTCTGATTATCCTGCGCGTACCGGGCAAAGAGCTGGTGCAGTACATCAGTATCGGTCTGGAAGGCCGGGTCGAGGTAACCAATGAACGCCCGTAAATCGGCTGGTTTCACCTTGCTGGAAGTGATGGTGGCGTTGACCATTCTGGCGGTGGCGCTGGCAGCGCTGGTCAAATCCGGCAGTGATCATGCGCGCAACACCATCTACCTGCAGGAGCGCACCATGGCGCACTGGGCCGGTGAAAACCTGTTGGCTGAGTACGAGTCCGGCATGCGTCCGGCAGCAGTTGGGGACCTCAGCGGAGAAACCGAAATGGGGCCCTATCGGTTCGGCTACAAGGCGCAGGTCAGTGACTACACGGCCAAGTCGCCACTGCCGTTGCCGGCGGTGCGGCGTATTGATATTCGGCTGTGGTTACTGCCTGGCGATGAGAGCGGGCAGCGAGCAGTGGTCAGTGGGTTTGTACTGCCATGAACAGGTTTCGCGCTGGTGGTTTTACCCTGCTCGAACTGCTTATTGCCATGGCGGTTTTCGCGATCATGAGTGTGGTCGCCTACTCGGGTTTGCGCGCCGTGCTGGATGCCGATCACGTTACTCGCGCCAGCTCAGGCCAACTGGCAGATCTGCAGGTGAGCTTGAGCGTATTGGAGCGGGATCTGGCGCAGATGGTCGATATTCAGGTGCGCGATGAGTTTGGCGACCGCCTGCCGCCACTGCGCTTGCGGGCAGGCAACGAGCAGCCTTTGCTGGAAATCGTGCGGGCCGGTGCGGGTGGCGATCAGCGTTTGCGGCGTACTGCCTGGCGCCTGACCGAAACCGGCCTGGAGCGAGAGCTTTGGCCGGGCGTGGATGTGACTGATACCGAGCAGATGCGTATTCAACCCTTCGCCGATCTGGTGGAGGAGGAAGAGCGGCTGGGGGTAGAAAGCGGCTTTGCCTTTGTGGTGAGGGGGCCTAGTGGCCTGGAGCGCGTCAACAGTTGGCCGCCTGAAGGCCTTGATCCGAGTAGCAGCCAGTTGCCGATGGCGGTGGAGCTGGTGCTGGATGTGCCGCGTCTGGGCTTGATTCGCCGCTTGATTCCGGTAGGTGCGCCATGAAGGCCGTACAGAAGCAACGGGGGGTTGCCCTTATCACCGCCTTGCTGGTGGTGGCCTTGGCGGTGACCGCCGCCGTTGGCATGGTATTGCGGGGGCAGGCCGATATTCGGCGCAGCAGCGCAGTATTCGAGCGTGACTTGTCGCGTCACATCGCGCTCGGCGCAGAAAAAATGGTGCTGCAGATACTGGAGCAGGCCGATGGTCCGGATGACTTGCTCTGGGATACCTGCCTGTCGCCGGTACTGCCATTTGAGGTAGATCAGGTGCAGCTCCAGGCCACGCTCGACAACATGCGCTGCCGTTACAACCTGAATGCACTGGCTAGCGGCGACGAACAGCAGCAGGCCGACTTCGCTCGCCTGGTAGATCGGGTAGCGCAGGACAGTGGCGTGACCATGCCCTCCGGGGCGCAGCTCGCCGTAGCGATCAGCGATTGGATGGACCCGGAAACGGATGACCCCTTGTATCGCTTGCAAGACCCGCCGCGGCTGTCGGCCAATCGGACCATGCTGGTCGCCTCGGAGCTGAGCTCGGTTGCCGGTATGTCCAGCGAGGCTTGGCAAGCGCTGGCGCCCTACATAACAGCTTATCCGGCTGAAGCCAGCCCAATTGATTTGGAGCGCAGCGCGGACCTGATGAAAGAGGTGTTTGCTGATCGCACCGCTGCTGAGGGCGCGCCTTGGTTCATGCGCCTGCAGATAGTTGCCCAGTTCGGTGACCGTCGATTTTTCCAATGCACCTTGCTGGATGCGCCCAACGGCAAAGTGATCCTGAGAGAACAAACGGCCTGTGAGCCCTGATAAGAAGTGGATCAGACGATATGTTGATAGTGCTTTTACCTGAACAACCGCTATTGGATGGCGATGCGGCTCAGGCCTTGAGTTGGTGGCGGTTGGAGCGCGACGGCTCGGTGCTTGCCACCGGCCGGGATACGCTGGCCAAGCTGCGTCAGCGCTTTCCGGCAGAGCGCCTAAGGGCCTTGGCGCCGGCATCGGCAGTGAATCTGTTTCGCGTGCGTTTACCGGCGCAGCGTGCAGCCGCTGCCCGAGCAGCGCTGCCCTACGCTCTGGAAGACCTGGTCAGCCAGGAGCTGGAGGAGCTGCACATTGTCATGGGGCCGCGTCGCAGCGATGGTCAGGTCAGCGCCGCTGTGGTGTCCCATACTCCCATGCGCCCCTGGCTGGACTGTTTTCGCGCCGCGGGCTGGCGGCTTGAGGCATTGCTGCCCCAGGCGGCGCTACACGCCGATGCAGGCCCGGATCAGGCGCTGTTGGTCATGCCTTCACCCTGGCCGCAGACGGACAGCCAGGTACTGGTGCTCTCGGCGCAGGAAGAACCCGTATTGCTGGATCCGGGTCTTGCAGGTATCTGGATCAACCGACGCTTGGCGGCGCTTGACCCTGCGGCGCAGACGCTCACGCTCGCCGGTCTGAGCGCATCAGACCTGGGACTGGACTTGCCCGACACGGTCGAGGTGCAGCAGATTGCCGAACGCGACCACCTGGCCTCGGCGCTGGTGCAAGCACAGCGAAGCACGCCAGCCTTCAACCTGCTCAGCGGACCTTATGCGGTGAGCATGGCGGCGCCACCCTGGCGCAAGATGCGTCCTGCGCTGATCGCAGCTGGCGTCGCCCTGGCACTGGGTCTGGGCTGGCTCGCAGGCGAGCACATGATACTCAGCCAGGAGCGTGACGCGCTGCGCGCTGAGATTGGCCGGCTATTTGATCGCAGCCTGCCTAACAGCCGGCGGGAGGATCCGGTGATGCAGTTTCGGCAGGTGCTGCAGGGTGGAGCACAGATAAGCTTCAACAGCGGTATGGGGCCCCTGTTGCATGCCTTCTTCGTGGTGTTGAAGGAGCATGACAATGCCCAGGTACAACAAGTGCGTGGCACTCTTGAGAGTGTCGAGGTGGAACTGAAGGTAGCGTCCTTCTCCGAGCTGGAGGCGATACGCGCAGCTTTGTCGGCGCAGCCCGGTATCAGTGAAAACCTTGAGGGCGCTGACTCGGAGAATGAAGGGGTTACCGCGCGCATCAAGGTACAAAGGAGTGGTGCATGAAAAGCTGGTGGAATGGACTAGCGGCCCGTGAGCGAGTGATTTTGTTGGGTGGTTCGGCGTTCTTGCTCGTACTGGCGTTCTGGATTGGCATCTGGGAGCCCCTGATAGCCGGCAGAGCCGAGCTGAAACAGGATGTGCGTACGTTGACGGCCGAGCGGCTGTGGATGGAGCAGGTGAGCGATGATGTGCGTCGCCGAGCGCGCTTGCAGCAGGGCAGCGGCAACAGCTCCGGCGGGGGCTCAGTGCTGACCCTGGTGGAGGTTTCCGCCAACGCGGCGGGTCTCAAGTCTGCGTTATCGCGGGTGCAGCCCGAAGGTCAGGGTGCGCGTCTGAGCTTTGATCAGGTAGGCATGGATGCCTTGCTCAGTTGGCTGGCCGATCTGGAGCAACGGCAAGGTTTGCAGGTCAGTCAACTGGCGATTGACGTGTCCGAGGTCAAGGGCATGGTATCTGCCCGCTTGCTGGTGGAGCGTCCGTGATGTTGCGGTTTTTGAGTATCAAGCGGTTTTTCTGGCTGGCATTGCTGGTCTTTTCCGTGACGCTGGTAAGCAATCTGCCGGCGAGTCTGGTCTGGCGGCAGGTGGCGCCGAGCCTGCCTGCCGCGGTGCAGCTGCACGGCATAACCGGCACCTTGTGGCAGGGACAGGTAGCCAATATGCAGGTTGAAGGGATCGACCAGGGCGCGCTGCGCTGGGATTGGCGTCCCGCAGCCGTGTTCAAGGGGCAGTTGGCCCTGGATCTGGATTGGCGGCCGCGCAACAGCCAGGTCTACGCGACCTTGCGGGTAGGCTTGGGCAGTGTCGCGCTGGAACAGGTTAACGGGCGGTTGGATGCGCGTAGCATGGCGGCGGTGAACAAGGCGCCCTTTATTCTTACGGGCGACTGGTTATTGGATATTCCGGAGCTTCGCCTCAAGGACTTCGAGCGAGTTGTACATGCCGAAGGCCGAATTGCCTGGCAGAACGCCGGTGGCGGCTTGCCAGAACCCTTGGCACTGGGGCATCTAACCGCGCAGCTCAGCAGCGACGATGACTGGCTGCTGATGGCCTTGTCCGATCAGGATGGACCGCTGGGGCTGCAGGGTACGGCCAGATGGCGGCCCGCCCAGGCGATGCAACTGGACACTCGTTTGAAAGCGCGCACCCAGGCCGACGCAGGGCTGGCTGAGGCGCTCAAGTTGTTGGGGCGACCAGACGCAGAGGGTTGGGTACACTGGCGCGCCAGGCTGCAATAGCGGCCTTTTTACAGCTTTTCAATTGAGATAAGCGGCCGACGATGATGTTTGGCCGCACACGGGAGTATGCAAGATGCGTGGGCTCTTGATTACGGCGGTAGTACTTGGGCTGGCAGGTTGTGCCAGCTCGACAGTCAAACAGCAGGAGCAGACTGCAGCCATTGCCGATGCCCGGGCGCGTCTGGGTTTGGGGCAGTGTGATATGAACGTGGCGCAACAGGTTCACCAATTGAACGATGCGCAGTTGGACTTGGAAGCCGCTTATTTGTGCCTGCAGCAGGGCAACTTGGCGCCGCTGGAGTTGGTGTTGAAGGACTTTGCAAAACGGCATCCGGAAGCGCCTTATCAGGATTATGCTGCCTACCTGCAGGCCATGGTGCCCTTTGCGCGCTTTGAGATGGCTGCTGGTGATGATCGGGAACGCTTGCGTTTGGGGCGCGAAGCTCACGCGCAACTGTCTGGCTTTATTCGGCGTTATCCCGATTCCGCCTACCGCAGCGAGATAGTACCGCGTCTGGAAACGCTGCTTGAGGGCATGGCCCAGTCCGAATACAACCTGGCCATGCTGGATGTTGAAACCGGCCAGCAGGATCGTGGTGAGGCACGCTTGCGTTATCTGACCAAGTATTACCCGCGCAGCAAAGCGGCAGTCGAAGCTCAGCACTGGCTAGGCAACACCGACTGAGCCGGCCCGTGTGGCGTTATCTTGGGTCAGGTGAGCGGACGCAGGTCAAGAGTTTTTGCTGCAGATAGAGGTGCTTTTTTGCTCCTGTTCGGGGCGTGGATCCTTGACATTGTGCACAGATACGGGGCGCCCCGTCATAGAACGGTAAGATAGTGCTGTAAGTGCTTGAAATACGGCGATGAATTTTTAACCTGTTGATTTAATTGAATAAAAATACAGGTTAAAAAATGATCATTTTGAACTATTGCCCCAGTAGGCTTGGCTCGGCGCGCTGTTCATACAAGCTATCCACAAAGTTATCCACAGATATTGTGGATAGCTTTTCGCAGACCGCGCCGGCACTGGTTTTGCTCAGATTCCCTGGGGAATATCTTCACCGCCAAGGGCGTTGGTGAGCGCGGGAATCAGTTCGCTGAGTGTGCTCGACATGATGCTGAAACTGGCATCCAACTGGCTGGCCATGTCGTCTCCGGCGTTGTCGTCGGCTTCGTCACGCAGCAGGTCTTCAAATTTCAGCCGCTTGACGGTGAGCTTGTCGTCCAGGCTAAAGCTCAGCTTCTCCTGCCACTGCAAGGCGAGCTGGCTGACCTGTTTGCCGGCAGAAAGGTGCAATTGGATCTCGTCACTGGCCAGGTCCTGACGTTTGCAGCGTACAACGCCACCGTCTTCACTGGTATCGCGCAGCTCGCACTCATCGCCGATCACCATCTGCTCCGGCGCACTGCTTTCCTTCACCCACTGGGTCATGCACGCCGCGGGCGCCATCTTCACGTTAAGCGGGCGAACGGGCAGGGTGCCGGTACACTCACGCAGCAGGCTGAGCAGATCTTCAGCGCGCTTGTGGCTGGAGCTGTCGACGGCGATCCAGCCTTCGGCCGGGCAGACGCACGCGTAAGTGGTTTGCGTACGGGTAAAGGCGCGCGGCAGCAGGGACATGACGATCTCGTCCTTGAGAGTGTCGCGCTCTTTCTTGTACACCTTGCGGGCGTCGCGGTTTTCGATCTCCTCGACTTTTTCTGCCAGCGCCTCCTTGATCACACTACCGGGCAGTATGCGTTCTTCCTTGCGCATGGCGATGAGCCAATAGCCGTTGCTGGATTCCAGACGATTCTCGGAGTGCCGACCGTAGGGCGTGGTCCAACCCAGGGTGTGGGTTTCCTGGCTGGCGCAAGGGCGCGAGGGTTTCTCTTCCAGCGCCTCCAGCAAATCGGTTTCGCTGAAAGGGATCGGTTGGCTGAAGCGATAGAGCAGGAGATTACGAAACCACATGATGCTGTCCTTCTGTTGTTACCGGGGGCTGATTGGCCCGAGAAAACGAGCAATATTGCCTGAGGCCTTGCGCAACAACCAGTGTTTACGGGGCGGATGAATAAGATATTGAAATAGGCTGATTTTTTTTTGAAAAAGGTATTGCCATAACCGGAAAAGCTGCCTAGAATGCGCCCCACTTCGAGAGCAAACGGGTGATTAGCTCAGCTGGGAGAGCATCTGCCTTACAAGCAGAGGGTCGGCGGTTCGATCCCGTCATCACCCACCACTCGAGGTATATAGCGCAGCGGTAGTTCAGTTGGTTAGAATACCGGCCTGTCACGCCGGGGGTCGCGGGTTCGAGTCCCGTCCGCTGCGCCATTTCCCCCCCAAGATTTCCCCATTATTTTTCCTAATCGTGTAGCAGTTATCACTGCATGATTCTGTCTGTTTGTTTGTCTCTGATCCAGTAGCCTGACCCTCCAAGCCCTGTTAAGCTGATCGCTTTATTCCGCCCAGCTTGGGCCTGTCGATTGAGGTAAGCATGAAGCGTAATCTGCTGGCAGTCAGTGTTGCAGTCGGTGTTCTTGTATTGGCCGGTTGTGAAAAGGAACCAGAACTCACTACCCCCATCCAGCAAGCCTCCTATGGTATTGGTTTGAACATGGGTCAAAGCCTGCTACAGGACGGCCTGGATGACATTGACGCGCAGGCCCTGGCTCTGGGCCTGGAAGATGCCCTGGCGAAAGCTGAGCACCGCGTAGGCGACGAAGAGCTGACAGCGGCGTTCAACACCCTGCAGGAGCGCGCTCAGGAGCGGGCCAAGAGTCTGGCTGACGAAGCCGTCCAGGCTAACAAGAAGTATCTGGAAGAGAACGCTGCCAAAGACGGCGTGACCACTACAGACTCAGGTCTGCAATACGAAGTGTTGAGCGCTGGCGATGCCGACGGCCCGCAGCCGGCAGCAGACGATGTGGTTGTTGTGCATTACGAAGGCAAGCTGGTTGATGGCACCGTCTTCGACAGCTCGGTTGAGCGTGGCGAGCCAGCCGAACTGCCGGTCAATGGCGTCATCCCTGGCTGGATGGAAGCGCTGCAGTTGATGCACGTGGGTGACAAGTGGAAAGTGACGCTGCCAAGCGAGCTGGCATACGGCGAGCGCAGTCCCAGCCCCGTTATCCCGCCGAACTCTATTCTGGTGTTCGAGATGGAGCTGATCTCCATCAACCCGCGTCAGGAATAATCGCGGTAACACGTCCCAACGCCCGAGGCAAGGGCCTCGGGTGCTCAAGTGTTACCCTTATGCACAATTTGCGGTAACACTTTTTGTTTACTTCCCCGTTTTTTTATGATCCGTTGCAGGGTTTGTAACTGGCTGAAAAATATCAATTTTTTCTCTGGTTAAAAACTATCCTCTTTGTCTGGAGGCGCTTTCTTACGGGCGTTTGAGACACTTTTCCTGTTTTTTTGCACAGACTTATCCACAGGAACTGTGGGTAAGCTAGCGTAACCCGCGGCCTTGCTGGATGGGTTAATCGAAGCGCGTCACTATTTCCTGAATCTGTCCGGTATTGATCATCTCATCGATCTGCTGGACGAGTTTCTGGTGGTCTAGTTCGGTGGGGTTAGCCACGGCACACCGTAGAGAAAAATGTTCAACTTCCCACTGGCTGATGTGAAAGGTCGACTGATTCTCTGGCAGTACGTGAGTCACCGCCCGACGCAGGTCGATCACTGCGTCCAAGCGCTCGCGTTCCAGCATTTTCAGGCGCGTTGGCAGGTCGCGGACATCATGGCGCGTCATCGCCTGCTGATCGAATGCTGCGGTGATGGCAGGCGAATAATGGTAGCCCAGAGTGGTGCCGACGATAGCACCTTGCAGTTCGTCCAGTGAGTTTGGTGCCGGTTGTGCCTGGCGGGTGATGACGACGTCGGCATCTTCGTACAGGCTCTGAGTCCAGAGTAGCTGTTCGGGAGCGCTCAGCCAGTCGGGCAGGGTGTTGCAGATGATGTGAATGCGGCCAATGGCGAGGGACTCGTCGATACGGTTATTGGGCGTAGCAATAAAGTGCACCTCGCGCCCTGTGGCGTCCGCCACCGCTTCACCAATGGTACGGGTCAGGCTGGGCTGCAGTTCGTTGCCCTGGAGCTGCACATAAGGTGGTGGATCGGAGGGCGAGTAGCCCCAGAGCAGTGGTTCGCTCAGGCAAGGCAGTGTTATCAGGCTGAGGCTGGCCAAGGCCAGTCGTAAAGTCGTTGGTGTCACAGCAAACCCGTTATCAGTCGCGCTGCTGTTAGCTTAGCCTATTGCCGCATTGGCGGGACTGGCAATGCACTGCGGCCTGCTCTGCAGGACTCCCGCTGTCGATTTGCTCTAGCGTGCCGGCGAGCGCGACGCTGAACCCTCGGGTCTTCTTGGCTTCATGCTTGGCGCGCGAGGCATGCTCTGCCAATAGTGCCGGATCCAGCCCGTGCATGTGCTGACCGCGCAGTTGCAGCACGCCGATCGACAGGTTGAGCAGGTCGTGTTTGCGCCAGTGTCCTTCGCGGTCGGGTGCACTGAAACCTTGGCTTTCGATGTGCTCAGGGCGATACAGACTGTGGCAGAGCCGTTGGAAGCGCTGATCAAGTTGGCTGAGACGCTCCCGCCAATCGTGGCTGCGCATGACCAGCATGAAATCGTCACCACCAATGTGGCCGACAAAGTCCTTTTGCGGGTCGCAGAGCTCGCGTAGCAGCTGGGCCAAGGCGAGCAGCAGCTCATCACCCTTGCCGTAGCCGTATAGGTCGTTGAAGGGCTTGAAGTTGTCCAGATCTACGTAGCAGAGCTGGGCCTCCAGTTTCTGCTCCAGCAGACGCTCAAGGCATTGCTGAATGGGGATATTGCCCGGCAGTAGGGTTAGCGGATTGGCGTGTCTGGCCTGCTGCAGCTTGAGTTCGGTGATTTGCCGTAATACGTCGATGCCGCGGCCGAGACCCTGATAAATGCCCTGATCGATGATGATGAAGTCATCCTCCAAACGCTGCCGTGCGCGACTGGTCAACAGCCGACTAACGCGCTGCAGACTCTGACGTATATCGACCAGCAAACAATCGGCGTCCATCAGCTTGCGGATCGGCTTGCGGCTATAGATCTCCTGCGCGAACGGCTTGAGCATGGTCTGACTCAGCGCATGCCGCCGGATAGCCCCGATAGGGCGCTGGTGGTCATCGAGAATGGCCAGCGTATTGAGCGTTGGCTGCTGTTGAAAACAATCGAGTACTTTCTGTACTGCGGTACTTTCATGTATCCCGGGGATCGGCAGTAGCAGGCTGTGGATGGGGGCGTCATCGTTGCCACCGGCGCGGTGCTGGTTCAGGCGTTGGGCGAGCTGCTCGGGGTTTACGTCAGGAATATTGGCCGGGCGCCCTAGCCAGTAGCCTTGCACCCAGTCGATGCCAATTTCCTCCAGCACTGCCAGTTCTTCGGCCTGCTCTATACCTTCGGCAATCACCTGGGCGCGTGAGGCTTTGGCCATCTGCAGGATGGAGCTGACGAACTCGCGCTTGATGGGGTCCTGATGGATGCCGTCAACGAAGTGGCGATCAATTTTCACGTATTCCGGTTGCAGTTCGGACCAGAGTCGCAGGCTTGAGTAACCGGCACCCAGATCATCCAGGGCGATGGAAAAGCCCATGTCACGATAATGATGCAGCGCGGTCTGCAGCAGGCAGACATCGTCGATCGGCGCCTGTTCAGTCAGCTCGATGACGACGCGATCGGGTGTTAGTCCGCTGGACTCTAGCAAGGCGAGCGTGCCGCCGGAATAGTGCTGTTGCTCAAGCAGGCTTTCAGGGGAAATATTGAGGAACAGTTTGCCCGGTAGGCTCAAGGCGCAAAAGCGGCTGATGGCGCGGCTGCGGCAGAGCATTTCCAGCTCGGTAAGCATGCCGTGATGGCGGGCGGCGGCAAAGAGTGTCAGGGGTGAGTGCAGGGGGCTGTCGGACGGACCACGGCTCAATGCCTCAAAGCCGATAACCCGTTGCTCCAGGCTGGAGACGATCGGCTGGAACAGGGTAGAAACCGCACCGCGGTTGAGAATGTTGAGCAGCGCTTGGCGTTGTTCGGAAACGGTCATTGGTGATCCCAGGCGATGGATTGTTGCCGTCCTGGCAGCCCGCGATGCGCTGATGGGGCACACTGGCGGGCAGTTGTCCTGACCGGGGCAGTGTGCCATCAGTAAATGACACAACAGTGACAGCGAAGGCTGTCAGGGAGAGTTCAGTCCGCTTTGGCGACCTGATGTTCCAGCTGCAGCAGGTCGACCAGGATCTGCCCGGTTTCCACCAGGAAGGCGTCCGGTTCCTTGTCTGCGTCGTTGCTGTTCAACGCAACCTCATCCGCCGGGTCTTCTTTTTCCAGCGAGGCCAGTGGCTCCTCACCCTTGGCTTCGCGGCGAGTATTCTCCATTACCAGCAGACGCGACTCGTAGTCATTCAACTGCTGCTTGCGCTTGGCCTCGTTCAGCGGCAGGGTCTCACGGCCCTTTATCTCATCATCCAGGCCCAGACGCGCCAAGGTATAGATGAAGTCGGGGTCATTGGCGGCGCGCGCCTCGTGACTCTTCTGCAGCTGTGAGACAAAGGGTTTGAGCTGCTGACTGCTGTTGTAGCGGGCTGGCGGGATAGTGTCCCAGGGCATCGCGTGGGGCAGGGCGCTCTCACCAATTTCCTTGCTGTCGAGCAGTGACGGATAGCTGATGTCCGGCACTACGCCGCGGTGCTGGGTGCTCTGGCCGGAGACGCGGTAGAACTTGGCCAGGGTCAATTTCAGTTCGCCGTGATTGAGCGGCTGAATCGACTGTACCGTGCCCTTGCCAAAGGTCGGCTCCCCGATCACCAAGGCGCGGCCATAGTCCTGCATGGCGCCAGCGAAAATCTCTGAGGCCGATGCTGATAGTCGGTTGACCAGCACGGCCAGGGGACCGTTATAGGTGACGCCAGACTCAGGGTCGTCAAGTACCTGTACGTCACCCTCGGTGTTGCGAACCAGTACTGTGGGGCCCTGATCGATAAACAGGCCGGTCAGTTCGGTGGCTTCCTGCAGCGAGCCGCCGCCGTTGTCGCGCAGATCGAGTACCACGCCATCGACCTTCTGCTTTTCCAGCTCTTCCAGCAGGCGGCGGACGTCGCGGGTGGTGCTGCGGTAATCGGGATCGCCCTGACGGTAGGCCTTGAAGTCGAGATAGAAACCCGGCAGGTCGATTACGCCGATGCGGTAATCGTGACCCTGGTTTTTAAGATCGATGATCCGCGATTTGGCGGCTTGATCCTCAAGCTTGATGGCCTCTCGGGTGAGGTTGACCACCTTGCTGCTCATGTCGCCCGGAGGGTTGCTGGCCGGAATGACTTCCAGGCGCACGTTGGAGCCCTTCGGGCCGCGGATCAGCTTGACCACTTCATCCAGTCGCCAGCCAATTACGTCAACCATTTCATCTTCGGCCTGGGCAACGCCTACGATGCGGTCAGCGGCAGCGAGCTGTTGGCTACGCTGAGCCGGACCGGCCGGCACCAGACGCATGATTTTGGTGTACTCGTTATCGCTTTGCAGAACCGCGCCGATGCCCTCGAGCGAGAGGCTCATATTGATGTCGAAGTTCTCAGCATTTTCCGGAGACAGATACTGGGTATGCGGATCGTAGACCTGCGCCAAGGCGTTGATGTAATTCTGGAAGATGTCTTCCGAACGGGTTTGGCTGACGCGAATTTGCTGGCCCTTGTAGCGTTTGATCAGTTGGTTCTGGATGTCGTCAAGGCTCTTGCCTGACAGCTTCAGGCGCAGCACTTCATCTTTCAGCTGGGCACGCCACAGCTGATGCAGGGCGTCGTCGTTCTTCGCCCAGGCGGCGTCTTCACGGTCTACCAGGATGTCCTGATCGGACGAAAAGTCGAGGTCGGACAACTGGTTCTGCAACAGCTCAAGCGAAAACTCCAAGCGCTGTTCCAGGCGCTGCAGCTGGCGTTTGTGCATTGCAAAGCCAACACTCAGATCACCACTGAGCAGCAGGTCGTCCATGCGCAGACGGTTCTCCGCAAAACTGTCGATGTCTTGCTGGGTAAACAGGCTACGCTGCTCATCCAAGTGTTTCAGGTAGGTGTCATACACTTGGGCTGAAAGGGCGTCATCAAGCCGGGTACGATTATAGTGATGGCGACGCAGCAACTCGACCGTGTTCAGGCTGGCAACCACCTGATCTCGTGTGGGCTGCAGCTGATCAAGGTCAAGCGGGACTGCCTTGTCTGCGGCAAAGGTAGTGGCACTGAAGGTCATCAGAGCTATCAGGCAAGACTGGCGCAGAGTGTTGGAACCTTTCATCTGGGGTATCGTATCCGGAGAGAGTATGCTTTATAGAGGTTGTGCGGGGCACTGAGTTCCCGCCTGTATTCACCTATTGAATGAACTATGGAGGCAGCGTGAGAGGATTGCAAGCCGAGGGCGGAGCACTGGTTTGGCAGCAGCAGACATCGGAAAAGCTGGTGCCGGGTCAGGTTCGCGTCAAGGTTATGGCCGCGGGATTGAACCGCGCCGACCTGTTGCAGAAGGCCGGTATGTATCCGCCACCCGCAGGTGTTACCAGCGTGCTGGGGTTGGAATGTGCGGGTGAAGTCATTGAAGTCGCCGAAGGCACCCGTTGGCAAGTTGGCGATCGTGTATGCGCGCTGCTGGCCGGTGGCGGCATGGCGGAGGAGGTGGTCGTTGACGAACGTCATCTGCTCTCGGTGCCGCCCAACCTGAGTTGGGCGGAAGCTGGCGCGATTCCGGAAGTGTTCAGTACGGCTTGGCTAAATATTTTCGAGCTGGCCAACGCGCGGCCCGGTGAGAAGGTGTTGATTCACGCGGGCGCCAGTGGTGTGGGCACGGCTGCCATTCAGTTGTGCAAGGCACAGGGTAATCCCTGCTGGGTGACGGTGGGCAGCCAGGACAAACTCGATGCCTGCGTCGCGCTGGGCGCAGAAGGTGGCGCACTGCGTCAGGGTGGAATCGCTGCCTTGCAGAGTGAAGGTCCCTTTGATGTGGTGCTTGACCCGGTGGGCGCCAACTACGCAGCAGATCACCTTGATCTGTTGGCTGTTGATGGCCGCTGGGTGCTGATCGGTCTGATGGGTGGTCGCGAGGCCAAGCTCGACTTGGCCAAGATGCTGGTCAAGCGTACGCGTCTGATTGGCTCTACCCTGCGAACCCGCGATGCTGATTTCAAGGCGACCCTGCTGGCAGATATGGAGCAGCGTCTGATGCCCTTGTTTGCCAAGGGTGAACTCAAACCGCTCGTGGCTAAAACCTTCAGCTTTGAGGATGCCTCTGCGGCCTTCGATGAGTTGGCCAGCGATCAGGTCATCGGCAAGGTCATACTGCTGCGCGAAGTCTGATCTGGAAAGAGAAACCCCGCCGTGCTCCCAGAGCACGGCGGGGTTTTTTGTTGCCGCCAGGTCCGCTAGATAAGCTGCGCGCTGTTAAAGAAGTAGCGCAGTACCTCGGCCAGGTACCCTGGATCGCGGCTGCCCGCCAGTTCGCGGATTGAGTGCATGGCAAAGGTCGGTACGCCAATGTCCACGGTGCGCACGCCCAGGCGACTGGCGGTGATCGGGCCGATGGTGCTACCGCACCCCATGTCACTGCGCACCACAAAGCTTTGTACCGGAACCTTGGCCGCAGTGCACAGCTCACGGAAGAAAGCGGCGGTTTCGCTGTTGGTGGCATAGCGCTGGTTAGCGTTGATCTTGATCACGGGCCCGGCATTGAGCTTAGGGCCATGATTTTCGTCGTGCCTTGCCGCGTAATTGGGATGCACGGCGTGTGCATTGTCCGCCGACACCAGTAGCGAGCGCTGAATGACCTGCACGCGCTGGGCGGCGTCGGGTATCAGGCGGCAGAGCACATCCTCCAGAAACGGCCCGTCGGCTCCACAACATGAGCTGGAGCCTATCTCTTCATGATCGGTGCAAACCAGCAGGCAGGCTTGCTCTCTCTCAGCGTTGAGCAGTGCGGTCAACCCGACGTGGCAGGACAGCAGGTTGTCCAGACGGGCAGCGCTGAAGAAGTCGTTGTCCAGGCCTATGGTGGCAGGTGGCTGGGTATCGTAGAAACTCAGCTCGTAATCCAGTACGGCGGCATCGGCGCAATCAGGGTGTTCGCGTTTGAGTTGCTCGGCCAGCAGGCCACGTAGATCACGGGCTGGGTCCAGGCTATGCGCCAGTACTGGCGGCAGGTCCGTCTGAGCGTTAATCGGCTGACCGTCGTTGACGCCGCGGTTGAGGTGAATCGCCAGACTCGGTATGACCGCGATCGGACGCTTGAAGTCGATCAGGCGGCTGGAGATACGTCCTGCGTTATCCCGAAAGCTGACGCGGCCCGCCAGCGACAGGTCGCGGTCAAACCAGGGCGCGAGCAGGGCGCCGCCGTAGACCTCGACACCCAGTTGCCAGAGGCCCTGCTGGTTCAGCTCTGGCTGTGGCTTAACCCGCAGGCAGGGGCTGTCGGTATGTGCGCCTACCAGACGGATACCGCGCTGAAAGGCGTCGGCACCGCCCAGTTGAAAAGCAATCAATGAGGAGCCATTGCGCGTCACCAGGTACTTGCCGCCTAGCTCGAGTTGCCAGTCGTTGCGTTCATCCAGTGCGGTGTAGCCAGCGTCCAGAAGACGCTGGCGCAGGCTGGCGGTCGCGTGGAAGGGCGTGGGTGACTGGCTGATGAAGTCGGCCAGGTCCTGATTCAAGGCGGTGTTCGACATGCCGGACTCCTGAAGGGCAGGTTGATTCAAAAGGGGCTGGGACACTCGAAGGCCAGGCGTTCGCCACTTTCCGGGTGGCTGATGACCAGTCGCGCTGCGTGCAGTGCCAGACGCGGGCAAGCCTGCAACGGCTGCTCATGGGCGTACAGACGGTCGCCCAGTAGTGGATGGCCAATGGCAAGCATGTGCACACGCAATTGATGCGAACGTCCGGTAATCGGCGTCAGCTCGACGCGGCAGTAATCCTGGTGTCGCTCGGTTATCCGCCAGAAAGTCTGCGCGTGCTTGCCCAGCTCATGATCGACGATATGTCTCGGCTTGTTGGGTGGATCATAACGCAGGGGCAGGTCGATGTGGCCGGAATCCGTTGTCGGTTGCCCCCAGCACAGCGCGATATAGGTCTTCTCGGTCTCGCGATCATGAAACTGGCGTGACAGTTCGCGATGAGCGTCGGGGTTGCGGGCAATCACCAGCAGGCCGGAGGTTTCCCAGTCAAGGCGGTGCACTATGCGCGCCTCGGGGTAGCCGTTGTCTTGCAGGCGGGTGATCAGGCAATCCTTGTTATCGTCAGCGCGGCCCGGTACGGAGAGCAGCAGGGTTGGCTTGTTGACGATCAGAAAAGCGGGATCCTGGTGCAGGATGCCGATGTCGGTCAGGGGCATGGTGGTTCCGCTGCGCCACCCGATGCCGGGTGGCGCATAGTCTTCAGGGGCGTTCCGGCAGGGTAATGTTCAGCTCGAGAATGGAGCAGTCATCCTGATTATCGAGCGCCACATGCACCTGCTCGCGATCAATCTGCACGTACTTGCTGATCACGTCGATGATTTCCTGCTGCAGCTGTGGCAGGTAATCAGGCTGGTTACGCTGGCCACGTTCGTGGGCGACTATGATCTGCAGGCGCTCTTTGGCGATAGAAGCCGTCGCCGGCTTCTTGCGGTCGCGAAAGTAGTCGAAGATGCTCATTTAGCGACCTCCGAACAGGCGCTGCAGCAGCCCCTTCTTCTGCAGTTCGAGGAAGCGGTGTGGCATGTCCTTACCCAGCAGGCGCTCTACGGCATCGGCGTAGGCCTGACCCGCGTCGCTCTTGTCATCCATGATGACCGGTACGCCTTGGTTTGAGGCCTTCAATACCGCCTGGGACTCCGGGATAACGCCCAGCAGCGGGATCGACAGGATGTCTTCGACGTCGCTGACCGACAGCATCTCGCCGTTTTCAACCCGCTCGGGGTTGTAGCGGGTCAGCAGCAGGTGCTCCTTGATCTTCTCGCCACCTTCGGCGCGCTTGGATTTGCTCGCCAGCAGACCCAGCATGCGGTCGGAGTCACGTACCGAGGAGACCTCGGGGTTGGTGACCACGACGGCTTCATCGGCAAAGTACATGGCTAGATGGGCGCCTTTCTCGATACCGGCAGGCGAATCGCAGACGATATAGTCGAAAGTCTCCTTCAGCTCGTTCAGCACACGTTCGACGCCTTCGGGTGTCAGTGCGTCTTTATCGCGGGTTTGCGAGGCCGGCAGGATAAACAGGTTGTCGGAGCGCTTGTCCTTGATCAGGGTCTGATTCAGGTTCGAATCCCCGTTGATCAGATTGACGAAGTCATACACCACGCGCCGCTCGCAGCCCATGATCAGGTCCAGGTTGCGCAGCCCTACGTCGAAGTCGACGATGACTGTCTTGAAGCCGCGCAGTGCCAAACCGGTACCGATGGCGGCGCTGGTGGTGGTTTTGCCCACCCCGCCTTTGCCTGATGTGACGACGATGATCTTTGCCAAAATGACCTTCCTGTCGAATTTCTCTAATGGTGGAGTGCGGCGCTGAAAATGCTGCGTGCACCGCGAAAAAATGCTGTCTTGGCGGAGCCCAGATGTTGGCCGTAAGCCACGTTTGGCGGGCGCCCCCGAATGGCTGAACAGTATCTGTTAAAGGCTGGTGATCTTCAAGCTGTCACCGGCCAAAGTGATATGTACTGCCTGTTTCCAGTGCTGTTCCTTGCGCAGATCTTCTGCGACCTTGTACTGTCCGGCGATAGACACCAGTTCGGCCTCAAGGTTCTGACAGAAGATACGCGCCTCGGTATTGCCCTGCACCCCGGCAAGGGCGCGACCGCGCAGCGGGCCATAGACATGAATATGACCGTCAGCCAGCAGCTCGGCGCCAGCGCTGACGGGCGCCATTACGACAAGATCGCCGCCGCGGGCGTAGACTTGCTGGCCTGAGCGGACCGGTTCGGTAATCAATTTGCCACCGCTGAGCACCGGTTGAGGGGCTTCAGTTGGCGCTGGCTTGGGCGCCGGCGCTGGTGTCTCGATCACTTTTTCGCGTTGACGCCCAACCGGAATCAGAACCATGCCCGCGCTTTGTGCCAGCGGGCGGAAATCTTCGCCGCCGCGCAGTGCGACTGGTTGCAGCCCGTGCTGTCGGCAGGTGGCTAGCAGGGCTTTAAGGGCAGCGCCATCGATTTTGTCAGCCAGTTTGTCGAGCGCGATTACGACCGGCGTATCAACAAAAAAGTTGGGCGCTTGCTCGACCTTTTCGGCCAGTTGCCGCGCAAAATGGTCATGCGACAGGCGCGCCAGTTCGACAACCGTCATGGTCAGCATGCCGCCCTTGAGGTGAAATACCGGGTCGTTGTCGAGCAGGTCCAAAGTGGTGTCAGCAGTCATGATCTTTCCGTTTCGCAATAATGGGCACACTTATATAGATTGACTACGCTGATCGCAAGCCGTGTGCGGCTTGGTTAGAATGTGGTTTTTGCGCAAATGGACATCTCAATGGATCACGCGGTTTTTACCCGAGCCTTATTGCACCCTCGTTACTGGTTATTGTGGCTGGGTCTTGGGCTGTTGTGGCTGGTTGTGCAACTGCCGTATCCGCTGTTACTGGGATTGGGCCGCATCCTTGGGAAACTGATGTACTGGTTAATGGCAGAGCGCCGTGAGGTGGCGCGGGTCAATCTGGCGTTGTGTTTCCCGCAAATGAACGAACTGCAGCGCGAGCAGCTCCTGCGCGAAAATTTTGCCTCCAACGGCATCGCCCTGTTCGAGATGGCCATGGCTTGGTGGTGGCCCAAGCGCCGCTTGGCGAAGCTGGCGCATATAGAAGGTATCGAGCACCTGCAGAGTGCGGCGGCCAAGGGGCAGGGCGTAGTACTGATGTCGCTGCATTTCACCACCCTGGAAATTGGTGCGGCCTTGCTGGGGCAGGTGGTTACCATCGACGGTATGTACCGCGAGCACCGCAACGCTGCCTTTGATTATGTGCAGCGCCACGGGCGCGAGCGCCATAACCGCGATGCCAAGGCGGTGGAGCGTGAAGACGTACGGAGTATGATGCGCTCGCTGCGCAGCGGCCGGGCAATCTGGTATGCGCCAGACCAGGACTACGGGCGCAAGGCCAGCGTGTTTGTTCCGCTGTTTGGCGTAGAGGCAGCGACCGTGACGGCCACCAGTACCTTTGCGCGGCTTGGTAAGGCGCAGGTAGTACCCTTTACCCAGCGTCGCCTGCCGAATGCACAGGGCTATCAGTTGATCGTTCATCCACCGCTGCAGGATTTCCCTGGTGGGGATGATACCGCCGACGCGCTGCGCATCAATCAATGGGTAGAGCAGGCGATTGCCGAGCAGCCCGAGCAGTACATGTGGGTGCATCGACGTTTCAAGACGCGCCCGGAAGGTGTGGCGCGACCCTACGCCAAGCGCGGCCGGCGTCGTCGCCGCAGCCGTCGCTGATGCACATGCAGCGACCCAGCGACTGTACCGGCCTGATTCTCTCCGGTGGCGGCGCGCGAGCAGCCTATCAAGTTGGCGTGCTGTCAGTGATTGCCGAGTTACTGCCGGAAGGGGCGAGCAATCCTTTTCCGGTTATCTGTGGCACTTCCGCGGGCGCGATCAATGCAGTGGCGCTGGCCAGCCACGCGCGCGACTTCGGGGTAGGGGTGGCGCGGCTGCAGGAGGTTTGGTCATCCTTTCGCTGCGAACAGGTCTATCGCAGCGATTGGTTTGGTGTCACCGCGCAGGCGTGGCGTTGGGCCAAGGCCAATCTTTTCGGTATGCCAAGCAAGCAGCCGACCGCGCTGCTTGATAATGCGCCTTTGCGCGAGCTGCTGGAGCACACGCTCAAGTTCGGTCAGATTGACGACAGCTTGAGGGGCGGCGTGCTTAGGGCTGTGTCGGTTAGTGCTTTCGGTTATCAATCGGCTGACTCGGTCAACTTTTATCAGGGGCAGGAGCGTATCTCCCCCTGGGCGAGGCATCGTCGAGTTGGCGTGCAAACACGCTTGGGGCTGGAACACCTGATGGCCTCTTCCGCTATTCCGCTGGTTTTCCCCCCGGTGTTACTGAACCGCGAGTGGTTTGGCGACGGCGCTGTGCGGCAACAGGCGCCGATCAGTCCGGCGCTGCACCTGGGCGCCAACCGGGTGCTGGTGATCGGCGTGTCCGACAACCTGTCGAATCAGCCGGCCGGAGGCCGCCGTGGCCCGCGGCTGCGCGCCGCCTTGCCGCCGACACTGGCACAGATTGGCGGTCATCTGCTGAGCAGTACCTTTGTCGATAATCTCGAAGCCGATGTCGAGTTGTTGGAGAGAATGAACCGCCTAGCCGGGTATTTGCCGACCGGATCGCGGCATTCTGGCAAAGGCGTGCGGCAGGTGGAGGTTCAGATTATTTCGCCCAGCGAGCCACTGAACCTGATTGCTGCGCGGCACCGCAAGGCGATGCCGCGCAGTCTGCGCGCGTTCCTGCGGGGAAGTGGGGCAACGCGAGCTTCGGGCGGCAGTGTGCTCAGCTACCTGCTGTTTGAAGCGGAATATTGTCAGGAGTTGATTGCGCTGGGGCGTCGCGACGCCTTGGCCAAGGCCGATTCTCTGCAGCGCTTTCTCGGGTTGGTTTGTCCGCTGCAGGAGCCGGCCGAAGCCGACTCCCACGCCGGGGGGGCTTGAATCGCGAGGGGATGTTAGCCAACTACCAGCACACGGATGGCATCCAGCCGCAGTTTTGCCTGCTGCAGTACGTGGTTGCCCTGCTCGTACTGGCGCTCCAGCGCACTGATTTCATCCTCACGCACCAGTGGGTTCACCGCCTGCAATGCCTTCAGCCGCTGGATTTCCTCATCCAGTTCGCGGCTGAAACGGGTGCGTGCTTCCTGCACCAGTTGTTCATGCTGCCCTTGAGCGGCGGCTTCGGCATGTTTAAGCAGATTTTCCACCGGCTCGCGTTGGGTCTTGGCGATCTTCGTGGCCAATTGGCGCGGCAGTGACTCCACTTGCGCATCCAGGGTGTCGAAGCTGACCTTGGCGGCCAGATCGTTGCCGTTGGTATCCAGCAGGCAGCGAATCGGCGTAGGTGGCAGGTAGCGTTGCAGTTGCAGGGCACGCGGGGCGATGGCCTCGCAGACGTAGATGCACTCCAGCAGCATGGTGCCGGGTTTTAGTGCCTTGTTCTTGAGTAGGCCCACCGAGCTGTTGCCCATGCTGCCGGATAACACCAGATCCATGCCGCCCTGCAGCATGGGATGCTCCCAGGTGAGGAACTGCATGTCTTCCCGGGTCAGTGCCGTCTCGCGGTCGTAGGTGATGGTCACGCCTTCGTCATCGCCCAATGGGAAGCCGGCGTCCAGCATGCGCTCGCCGGGGCGCAGCACCAACGCGTTGTCGGAGTGGTCGTCGCTATCGATACCGAAGACGTCAAACAGCCGCTCCATATAAATCGGCAGCTGAAAGTCGTTGTCCTGCTGCTCGATGGCTTCAATCATCTGCTCGGAATCCTGGTGACCGCGCGAATGCAGTTCCAGCAGGCGGTCGCGGCCGTTGTGCAGCTCCTGTTCGGTGGCCAGGCGTTGGTTGCGTGCGGTTTCCAGCAGCGCTTCCCAGGCGTTGGTGTCCGGATGATCCAGTTGCTGCAGCAAGGCGCCGCCGAACTGGTGTTGCAGCGCGTTGCCGGCGGGGCAGGTAGTCTGGAAGGCGTTGAGTGCCAGGTGGTACCACTCGAACAGGCGCTGCTGAGCGGTGTCTTCCAGGTAGGGCACGTGCAGTTGAATGGTTTCACGCTGGCCGATGCGATCCAGACGGCCAATGCGCTGTTCGAGCAGGTCGGGGTGACTCGGCAGGTCAAACATCACCAGATGATGCGCGAACTGGAAGTTACGGCCTTCGCTGCCTATCTCCGAGCAGATCATCACCTGGGCACCAAACTCCTCGTCGGCGAAGAAAGCGGCGGCGCGGTCCCGCTCGATGATGCTCATGCCTTCATGGAATACCGTAGCGGGTACGCCGCTGCGCACGCGCAGGGCGTCTTCCAGATCAAGTGCGGTTTCGGCGTGGGCGCAGATTACCAGTACCTTACTGCGCTTGAGCAGTTTCAGGGTATCGATCAGCCACTCTACGCGCGGATCTTCCAGCCACCATAGGGTGTCGGCGGCATCAAAATCGGCTTGCAGCGGTTGCTCGGGGTAAAGCGCAACGCGGCCTTCCAGGTCCTGATAAAGCGCAGGGCAGGGCAGGGGATAGGCGTGTAGCTGACGCTCGGGAAAGCCCGAGATGGCAGCGCGGGTGTTGCGATACAGCACGCGACCGGTGCCGTGCCGATCAAGCAGTTGACGCACCAGACTGTCGCGCGCCTCGTCCGCTGCGGTACCGGGCTGGCTCAGTGCAGCCAACTGCGCCTCGGCGCCATTGCCCAGCCAGTCGACGATGGCGCTGTGATTGGCGTCGGTCAGTTGGTCGGCTTCCAGCAGGTGCTGTACTGCATCGGCAACCGGCTGATAGCGCTCGGCTTCGGCGATGAACTCAGGCAGGCTGTGGAAACGGTCCGGGTCAAGCAGGCGCAGGCGGGCAAAATGGCTGGCTTGGCCCAGCTGTTCGGGCGTGGCGGTGAGCAGCAGCACGGCGGGGATCTGCCGCGCCAGGCTTTCGACCAGTTGGTACTCGGGGCTGGGTTTGTCTTCGTCCCAGACCAGGTGGTGCGCTTCATCAACTACCAGCATGTCCCAGTCGGTTTGCTGCAGGTAATCGCTGATCTCATCGTTTTCCAACAGGTATTCCAGAGAGATCAGTGCGAGCTGCTCTTCCTCGAACGGATTCTCCTCGGCGCCTTCGCAGCGGTCGGGATTAAACAGGGCAAACTGCAGGTTGAAGCGACGGCGCATTTCTACCAGCCACTGGTGCTGCAGGTTCTCCGGCACCACGATCAGTACCCGGCGAATGCGCCCGGTCTGAATCTGGCGGTGCAGCACCAGGCCGGCTTCGATGGTTTTACCCAGCCCCACCTCGTCAGCCAGCAATACCCGTGGAGCCATGCGATCGGCTACATCGCGGGCGATGTGCAACTGGTGGCCAATCGGCTGGGTACGTACCCCCGCGAGCCCGAGCAGCGGCGAGCGCTGTACACGGCAGAAGTGCCGCAGGCTCTCATGGCGCAGGCTGAACCAGGGCAACGCGTCGATCTGGCTGGCGAACAGGCGGTCGCTGGCCAGGCGGAACTGAATGAAGTTGTCGAGCATGGTTTCTGCGAAGGTCGTCTCGCTGCCATCTTCGCGCAGGCCGGTGTAGACCAGCAGGCCATTCTCTTCACCAACATCGTTGACGGTGATGCTCCAGCCCTCGTGGTGGCTGATGCTGTCGCCGGGGCTGAATCGCACCCGGGTCAGTGGCGCATTGCGTAATGCGTAATGACGAGTCTCGCCGCTGGCGGGATAGAGTACCACCACCAGCCGGTCGTCTTGAGAGAGGACTGTGCCCAGTCCCAGTTCCGATTCGCTGTCACTAACCCAGCGTTGTCCCGGGATAAAACCTGCCATGCCTCTCTCCTGACCGTGCGAAAAAAAGGGCGCACATCTTACCCGATCGGCCCGCCTGCAGAAACCTCGGGTTTTGCCTGCGTCGGGCCTTAATCGGCTTTACATCTGGTCAAAAAACATCCAATTATGTGTTGCGCATCACAATAGTTGCAGTAAAGGCGCGCTCTTTGCAGTCGATACAGTGTAGACAATTTTGCAATAGGGCTGCTGACAGGGTGTCGAAGCGGTTCTCACGAGGCTACTGAATATGCTGATTCCAGGGATTCCCCCAGCAGGGGCACAGCATGACCCGGTCAAATTCAAGCGGCAGGTGGAGCCGACGCGCGAATCGACACCGGTAGATCAAACGACGGCTGCGCCGGTTGAGCGCCGCCAGCGCGACAAGGGGCGCTGGCCGGAGCGCCGGCGTAAGCGTCGACGCTTTACGCGTCAGGAGCAGGCGCCGGAAGAGCGTAATTTTGATCTTCCGGAGAAGGGGTTGCTGGTTGACATAGAAGTCTGATGCGGTGATAGGCTGCGCACATGGATCAACCCATGTGCGCCACCCGCACAGTTGTGAGGCCTCCCGTCAGAGGTGTAATGCATGTCTGATAAATCCGATTCCGCTGTAGTAGTCGATCTCGCCGAAGCTCGACGTGAGCGTATCCACGATATTAACGACGCCAAGCTGGAGGCCATGCGCAGCGCCTTCGCCAAGGCGTTTCCTCTGGCCAACCGCAAGGCCACCAGCCAGAAAAGCAAGAAACGCAAGAAGAAGCCGCGCTGATCTGTCACCGAGGATTGATGGGCCGGCTTGCTGATTGTGGTTTCGTTGATACCGATCAATATTTCCATTGGGGCTTGGCCATAACCTGTGTACATGGATAACGCAGGAGGTGCCCCATGTACATTGATGCAGCGGTGATAGCAGGTTTGATTACAGTTGGCCTGATACTGGCTTTTTTCGGTGGTGTCGGTCTGTTCATCTGGAAAGACATTCAGAAAACCAAGAGCAAGCGCTGAGGCCGGCTGCCATAAGTTGAGGCATAATGAGCGCTCAGTGCACAACCTCGGCTCATTATGTCCAGCTCCAGCCAACCTCTTGTTCGCGCGCGTTGCGAGCGTTGTCTGCGTCCGGCGCAGTATTGTCTGTGTGCGCTGATTCCCAGTATTGTCTGCGAGACCCGGCTGCTTATCGTGCAGCACCCCTCCGAGCAGGGGCATGCCCTGAATACGGCCAGGCTGCTGGCGCTTGGTCTGCCACGGGCTGAACTGCTGGTCGCCGAATCTCTCGCTGATCACCCGCAGTGGATTGCCGTTCTACAAGACCCGGCGTGGCGCACCGAGCTGCTGTTTCCCGGCCCTGACGTGCCACTGCTGAGCGTGCAGCGCCAGGATGCAAGGCCGCGGCGTCTGGTGTTGCTCGATGGTACCTGGCGCAAGGCGCGTAAATTAATGCACCTGAATCCGCTCTTGCAGGCGTTGCCGCGGGTCAGTCTGCCCGATTCGCTGCGTAGTCGTTATCGACTACGCAAGGTACCGCAGCCTGGCGCATTGTCGAGTATTGAGGCAGGCGTCGAGGCGCTGCGCATTCTTGAGCCCGCCTTGCCGGTCGATCAATTGCTTGCGCCTTTCGATGCGTTGATTGAAGCGCAGATCAAAGCCATGGGGCCTGCGCTTTATGCGCGCAACTACCCTGCAAGCTGAGGTGTTTCGCAATGCAGTATGTGGACCATCACGCAGTCGTGTAGTGTGCTTGATTCATGCCGTTTATAACGTGCTTTAACCCCTTCCTGTCCCTTCGCTTGTCGCTAGACTGAGGCCACGAGCCAACAGCTCGCCGTGAACAGAACAACAAAAACAGCGGTATTCGATAGTTAAGGGGTTTTCATGCAATCAACAGGACAACGGGTCGTTATTACCGGCGCCGGCAGTGGGCTGGGACGCGAGCTGGCGCTGCGTTATGCCCGAGAGGGTGCGCGTCTGGCGCTGGCCGATATCAACGACGACGGATTGAAGGAAACTCGTCAACTGGTGGCGGATGCCGGTGGCTGGAGTTTTAGCCAGCGCTGCGATGTACGCGACTTCAGCCAACTGGCGGCGCTGGCGCAGAGCTGCGAGGAGCGTTTTGGCGGCGTGGATGTGTTGATCAACAATGCGGGCGTCGCCTCAGGCGGGATGTTCTGGGACCTGAGTCTGGAAGACTGGGATTTCCAGATTGGCATCAACCTGATCGGCGTGGTCAAAGGATGCAAGGCCTTCATGCCGCTGCTGCTGGCCCAGGGGAGTGGCCGGATCATCAATATTGCGTCTATGGCTGCGCACATCCAGACCCCTGGCATGAGCAACTATAACGTCGCCAAGGCGGGCGTGGTGGCCTTGTCGGAAAGCCTGCTGGCAGAGCTGCAACCCCTGGGCGTCAAGGTCAGTGTGGTTTGCCCTTCGTTCTTTCAAACCAACTTGCTGGCCTCTTACCACGGGCCGGATCACCAATCGAAAAACGACATGGCCAAGTTGCTGGAGAGCTCTCCAATCAGTGCCGCTGACGTTGCGGATATTACCTACCGTGAAAGCGAGGCAGACCGGTTCATGATCCTGCCGCATGAGCGCGGGCGCCTGGCGCTGGAGCAAAAGCGCGCTGATCCGCAGGTCATCTATCAGGAAATGTTCAAGTTGGCCGCGCGCCGGCTTCAGCAGGGCTGAGTCGGCGCCCCGGGCCTGACCGGCCGGTCGCGACTGGCGGGGTAGGCGCCGCACGTTCAATGGCGCTTCATCACGCTGGTCTATTGTATTTACCCCAGCCCCTTGGGTCATTATGCTTGTCCGCCTCTGGTAGCCGCGACGGATGTCGCGTGCAGCCTTTCTTCATGAATATTCGGCCTGCCTGGCAGTCCATATTCGCTACACCCCCTGCTGATGTGAGGTTACAAGCATGCGTGACGTCGTTATTGTCGACAGTGTACGGACCGGTCTGGCCAAGTCATTCCGTGGCAAGTTCAACATTACCCGCCCGGATGATATGGCGGCGCATTGCGTCAACGCGCTGATCGAACGCACCGGTATTGACCCGAAGATTATCGACGACTGCATCGTCGGTGCCGGCTCCAATGAAGGTGCCCAGGGCCACAACATCGGTCGTAACGTTGCCGTGCTGTCCAAGATGGGTATCGACGTAGCGGGCATGACGCTGAACCGTTACTGCTCCTCCGGTCTGCAATCCATTGCCATCGCGGCCAACCAGATTGCGTCCGGCTGCTCCGATGCGATCGTTGCCGGCGGTGTCGAGTCCATCACCATGACGGCGAAGAGCCGCAACACTGACAACTTCGTCAACCCGATTCTGGAAAAAGACTTCCCGGGTATCTACTACCCTATGGGTCAAACTGCCGAAATCGTCGCGCGCCGTTACAACGTGACCCGCGAGCAGCAGGATGAGTACGCGCTGCAGAGCCAGCAGCGCACTGCGCGTGCCCAGGCTGAAGGGCTGTTCGATGACGAAATCGTGCCGATGAACGTCAAGTACCAGGTGCAGGACAAGGCCACTGGCGAAGTCAGCGTGGTGGATGGTGTAGTAGACCGTGACGAGTGCAATCGTCCGGAGACGACGCTGGAAGGTCTGAACAGCCTCAAGCCGGTATTTGCCGAAGACGGTTCCGTGACGGCCGGTAACGCGTCGCAACTGTCTGACGGCGCGTCCATGACCCTGCTGATGAGCCTCGACAAAGCGCTGGAACTGGGTCTGAAGCCCCTGGCCTATTTCCGTGGCTTTGCGGTGGCTGGTTGCGAGCCCGACGAAATGGGTATTGGCCCGGTTTACTCGGTACCCAAGCTGCTCAAGTCACGCGGCCTGACCGTTGAAGATATCGACCTGTGGGAACTGAACGAAGCCTTCGCTTCCCAGTGCCTGTACGCCCGTGACTTCCTCAAGATCGACAACGAGAAGTACAACGTCAACGGTGGCTCCATCTCCATCGGTCACCCGTTCGGTATGACCGGTTCCCGTCAGGTTGGCCATCTGGTACGTGAGCTGCAGCGTCGCGGCAAGCGTTACGGTGTGGTTACCATGTGTGTTGGCGGCGGCATGGGTGCAACCGGCCTGTTCGAAGCCTACAAGTAACACTGCAATGACAGCCGGCCAGCAGGCCGGCTACGTTGCCAAGGCGTGCCATGTGCACGCCTTTTTTGTGTGTGCGATTTTTGCTGCTTGCGGACTGTGTCAGGTGCGTGGCCCTGTGGCACAATGCCTGGATCAACAGTAGACAGGATCGCGAAGACCCAATGCGCGGGTTTCAGCTTATCAGCAGGCTTTGCCATGGCGACTGACGTCCGTCGGGTCGGTTTTGTGCTGCTGCCCGGTACGCATCCAGGTGCAGTGATGCCTGCGTTGTCGGTGCTGCTGTCGGCCAATCGCATGGCCGAGCAGCAATGTTACGCAGCCGAAAATTACACTCTGGATGAGGTCGCGCTGCAGTCTGAGGATGGTCTTGGTCTGGCGGCGACGCCTTGGCACGCGAAGATCGAGGGTTTGGCGCAGTTATGGCTGGTGGCCGATCAGTTGTCGGCGGTTGATTTGCTGTCGGCGGACTTGCTGGCGCAATTGCGTGCTGTGGCAGCGTCTGGTGTCTTGCTCGGTGGACTGGAGGCCGGCGCCGCGGCGTTGGCTCAGGCGGGGTTGCTGGATCAGCATCGCTGCGCCGTACACTGGCGCATGCTGGATGAGTTTCGGGAGCGTTTCCCGCAGGTGGAAGCCACCACTCACCTTTTTGAGCTGAAGGACCTGCTGGGTTCCAGCAGTGGCGGGCACGCTACCACGGACCTGTTTCTGACCATGGTAGCGCAGGAGCAGGGCCATGATCTGGCCGCGTTAGTGGCCGAGGACCTGGTGGTCGAGCGCATTCGTGATGGCAGTGAGCGCCAGCGCATGCCGCTGCGTAACCGACTGGGTAGCAGTCATCCGAAGCTGACGCAGGCGGTGATTTTGATGGAGTCCAACATCGAGGAACCGCTTACTACCGATGAAATTGCTCGCCACGTGTGTGTCTCGCGCCGTCAGCTTGAGCGCATTTTCAAGCAGTATCTCAACAGCGTACCCTCGCAGTATTACTTGGAGCTGCGCCTGAACCGGGCGCGGCAGATGCTGTTACAGACCAGCAAGTCGATCATTCAGATCGGCCTGTCTTGTGGTTTTTCATCGGGGCCGCACTTTTCCAGTGCCTATCGCAACTGCTTTGGCGTCACACCGCGAGAGGATCGCAATCATCGCCGCGCGCAGCAGGCCGCTGAAGGTGCGGGGAAAGAGACCTGACACCCTGCTGTTGGCGTCGGGTGACTGAAGAATGTAACGCGCGTCACTGATGGCGCGCCCATATATAGAGAAAGGAGATGACAGTGTCAGCAGAGATCGGTCGGTCTGATTTTGATCGGGTTATGGTGCCCAATTACGCGCCGGTGAACATGGTGCCCGTGCGTGGTGCCGGTTCGCGCCTGTGGGATCAGCGAGGCCGAGAGTATGTTGATCTGGCTGGTGGCATCGCTGTCAATGCACTGGGTCACGCGCACCCCGCTTTGATTGAGGCTCTGACCGAACAGGCTGGCCGCTTGTGGCACGTCTCCAACATCATGACCAATGAGCCGGCACTGGTGTTGGCCGACAAACTGGTCAAGGCGACTTTCGCCGACAAGGTCTTCTTTGCCAACTCCGGCGCCGAGGCCAATGAAGCCGCTTTCAAACTGGCGCGGCGCTGGGCGCACAACCTGCACGGCGCGCAGAAGCATCAGATCATTGCCTGCAGCAACAGTTTTCACGGTCGCTCGTTGTTCACCGTCAGTGTGGGGGGGCAGCCCAAGTACTCTGAAGGTTTTGGCCCGGCCTTGGAGGGTATCAGTCATGTTCCCTATCAGGACATCGGCGCGCTGGAAGCGATGATCTCGGAGCGCACCTGCGCTGTGGTGCTGGAGCCGGTGCAAGGTGAGGGCGGCGTGATTCCGGCCAGTGATGATTACCTGCGTCAGGTGCGGGCGCTGTGCGACAAATACAACGCGTTGCTGGTGTTTGATGAGGTCCAGAGTGGCATGGGTCGGACTGGCAAGTTGTTTGCTTATATGCACAGCGGTGTTACACCGGACATTCTTACCAGCGCGAAAAGTCTGGGTGGCGGTTTTCCGGTATCGGCCATGCTGACCACCGCCGCAATAGCTGAACACTTGGCGGTTGGTACGCACGGTAGTACCTATGGCGGTAACCCGCTTGCCTGTGCTGTCGCCGGCCGGGTGCTGGAAATCGTAAATACCCCTGAGGTGCTGGACGGTGTAGTGCAGCGCAATGCCCTGCTGGTTGCCGAGCTTGAGGTCATGGCCAGCGAGTTTGGCGTATTTTCCAGTATTCGCGGGCGAGGCCTGCTGCTGGGCGCGGTGATGGCCGAGCAGTGGCGCGGCAAGGCCAAGGATATTCAGGTTCTGGCGCAGGAAGAGGGATTGCTGGTGCTGCAGGCTGGACCGGATGTGATGCGCCTGGCCCCCAGCCTGATCATTGATGAGGCCGATATCATCGAAGGCATGCTGCGGTTGCGTAAAGCGCTGCAGCGGCTGGTCGGTTAGTTCACGGAGAGCAGACGATGTTGATCTTGCGATTGGCCAAACGCAGCGATTTGCCGCAGATCGAACGACTGGCGACCGCCAGCCCGGTCGGCGTCACCTCGTTGCCGTCCAATCGTGAGCGCCTTGAGGAGATTCTTTCCGCCTCGCAGGCGTCTATGGCTGATGAAGTAACCTTTAGCGGTGAGGAAAGGTACTTCTTCGTGCTGGAAGATACCCTTAGCGGCGATCTGGTCGGCTGCAGCGGCATCATTGCTGCTTCCGGTTTTCGAACGCCGTTTTACACTTTTCGCAATGAGATGTTTGTGCACGCCTCGCGTGAGCTGGGGCTGCATAACCGCATCCATGTACTATCGCTCTGTCACGACCTGACCGGTCACAGCCTGCTTGCCGGTTTTCACTTGGCCGCAAGCCAGACCGACCCGGCGGCTATGCAGCTGACGGCGCGTGGTCGACTGCTGTTTATGGCCAGCCACCCGCAGCGTTTCGCCGAGTCCACTTCGGTCGAGGTCGTCGGGGTCAGTGATGGCGAGGGCAATGCTCCGTTCTGGGATGCCGTAGGGCGTCATTTCTTTGCGGTTAGCTATTCCGAGGCCGAGCGTATCGGCAGCGAGCGCGGGCGCAGTTTTCTGGCGGAATTGATGCCGGGTTACCCGATCTATGTGCCCATGCTCTCGGACGAAGCGCAGGAGGTGATCGGGCAGGTCAATCCGTCGGTGCAGGATGTGTTCGATATCCTGATGAACGAAGGTTTTGAAACCGACAATTACGTCGATATCTTTGATGGTGGTCCTGTGGTGCATGCCAAGACTGCACTGCTAGCGACTGTGCGCAACAGTGCGCTGGCGCAGGTGCAGATTGGCGAGGCGGCGTCCGGGAGTGAGTTGTGGCTGGTGGCCAATACCCGCGTCTGTGACTTCCGTGCCTGCGCGTTGCAGCTCGACTGGCAGCCTGGGCAGCCAGTCGTTCTTAGCGCCGAACTGGCTGCCCATTTGTGTGTGGGCGACGGTGATCAGCTGCGTATGGTCAGGGGGAACTGAGATGCTGGTGCGCGCGGCGGGAATGCACGATCTGGATGCTCTGTTGGCGTTGGCGGCAAGCGCGGGTTCGGGCCTGACGACGCTACCGGCCAGCGAAGACCGTCTGGCGGAGCGTTTGCAGCGAGTTGAACAGAGCTTTCGCGGTCAGGCAGCGCAGGCGGACGCCGACTACCTGTTTGTGCTGGAAACCGCCGAAGGTCAGGTAGTGGGAACCAGTGGCATGCTGGGCGCTGCCGGCATGCGTGAGCCCTGGTACAGCTATCGCATGGGGCTGACTGTCGCAGCCAGCCGCGAGCTGGGTGTCTACCGTCAGCAGCCGACGCTGTTTCTGGTCAACGATATGACCGGTGCGACGGCGCTTTGCTCGTATTTTCTTGATCCGGCCTACCGGCAGGGTGATAGCCCGCGGCTATTGTCGAAGGCACGCTTCATGTTTATGGCCGATTGTCCGCAGGATTTTTCCGCGCGGGTGATCGTCGAAATGCGTGGTCGCTCGGACAGCGCAGGGCGCTCGCCATTCTGGGACAGCCTGGGGCAGCACTTTTTTCGGATGGATTTCGCTCGAGCCGATTATCTTACGGGTATCGGCAACAAGGCGTTCATCGCCGAAATGATGCCCAAGTTTCCTCTCTATGCCTGCTTTCTCAGTGAGGCTGCGCGTGCCGCTATTGGCCAGGTGCACCCTGATTCAGAGGCTGGGCGTGCGGTGTTGGAGGAGGAGGGTATGTGCTACCAGGGCTACGTCGATATCTTTGATGGCGGCGCGACTCTGGAGGCGCAGCACAGCCAAGTGCGCGCCATTCGCGATAGCCGCACTCTTCTACTGGCGGTGGGTACCCCCGGAGATGAGGCGGTTACCCATCTGATCTATAACCGGCTGCGTGACAGCAGCCGTATGATCGCCGCGCCAGCACGGGTGGCTGCCGGTACGCTGGTGGTGTCGGCAGCCTCTGCCGAGTTGCTGAAGCTGCGTGCCGGCACCCCGGTGCGTGCAGTGGCCCTGCAGGGTTGAACCGAACGCGACCAACCTGTCCAGATCGTCTATGGTGAACATAGAGAATATCAACCGTACAGATAATGCATCCTGTGGGCTGATGCCTATATAATGCCGCTCTTTGCCTAGCTTCAGCAGCTCTCCGGGTAATCACCCTCTCACGTGGCACAGACCGCGAAGCACCCCCCGATCTGCAGCAGGCCGACCAGTTTTTGGTAAGGGACTTATGAAAAGCGCAGAAATCCGTGAAGCCTTCCTCCGTTTCTTTGAAGAAAAGGGGCATAGCCGTGTTGCCTCCAGTTCGCTGATTCCGGCGAACGATCCAACGCTGTTGTTCACCAACGCGGGCATGAACCAGTTCAAGGACTGCTTCCTGGGCCTGGAGAAGCGCGCCTACACCCGCGCGACCAGCAGCCAGAAATGCGTGCGTGCCGGTGGCAAGCATAACGACCTGGAAAATGTGGGTTATACCGCGCGTCACCACACGTTTTTCGAGATGCTCGGCAACTTCAGCTTTGGCGACTATTTCAAGCGCGATGCCATTCATTACGCCTGGGAGTTCCTGACCTCTAGCGCATGGCTTGGCCTACCGCAGGAAAAGCTCTGGGTCACCGTGTACGCCAGTGACGACGAGGCATATGACATCTGGACCAAGGAAGTCGGTGTGCCGGCTGAACGTATGGTACGCATTGGCGACAACAAGGGTGCGCCGTACGCGTCAGACAATTTCTGGGCCATGGGCGACACTGGTCCGTGCGGACCCTGTACCGAGATTTTCTTCGATCATGGCGCCGACATCTGGGGCGGCCCGCCGGGCAGCCCGGAAGAAGACGGTGACCGCTATATCGAAATCTGGAACAACGTTTTCATGCAGTTCAACCGCACTGCCGATGGCGTGATGCATACGCTGCCGGCGCCCAGCGTGGATACCGGCATGGGGCTGGAGCGCATCAGCGCGGTGTTGCAGCATGTGCATTCCAACTATGAAATCGACCTGTTCCAGAGTCTGCTTGAAGCTTCTGCCACGGCGATTGGCTGCGCGCAGGACAACGCCGCGTCCCTGAAAGTGGTAGCGGATCATATTCGCTCCTGCAGCTTCCTGATCGCTGATGGCGTGCTGCCGTCGAACGAGGGCCGCGGCTATGTGCTGCGACGCATTATCCGTCGCGCCTGCCGGCACGGTAACAAGCTGGGCGCCAAGGGTGTGTTCTTCCATCAGATCGTAGCCGCATTGGTCGCCGAGATGGGGGCCGCCTTCCCTGAGCTGAAGGCCCAGCAAGCACATATCGAGCGTGTGTTGAAAACCGAAGAAGAGCAGTTCGCCAAAACGCTGGATCAGGGGTTGAAAATCCTCGAGCAGGACTTGGCAGAACTGCAGGGCAGCGAAATTCCCGGTGAGGTGGTATTCAAACTGTACGATACCTACGGCTTTCCGGTGGATTTGACCGGCGATATTGCTCGTGAGCGTGAGCTGACCATCGACGAAGCCGGGTTCGAGGCCGCTATGGAAGCACAGCGCGAGCGCGCCCGTTCGGCCAGTCAGTTCGGTCTGGATTACAACAGTCTGGTCAAGGTCGACGCGCAAACCCGCTTCCAGGGTTACGCTGGCACACAAGGGCAGGGCGCCGTGGTCGGGCTGTACCGCGACGGTCAGGCCGTTGAGCAGCTGAGCGAAGGCGAGAGTGGCGTGGTCGTACTGGATCAGACCCCGTTCTACGCCGAGTCGGGTGGCCAGGTCGGCGACACCGGTTACCTTGAGCTCGATGGCATGCGCTTTGAGGTCAGCGATACGACCAAGGCCGGCAATGCGCACCTGCATCACGGCAAGGTGTTGCAGGGCGCTCTCAGTAGCGGCGTGACAGTGCAGGCGAGGGTCGACGATAGCGTTCGCCAAGCGACTGCACTGAACCATTCGGCCACTCACCTTCTGCATGCGGCACTGCGTCAGGTATTGGGCGATCACGTTCAACAAAAAGGTTCTCTGGTCGACAGTCAGCGTCTGCGTTTTGACTTCAGCCATTACGAGGCCATCAAGCCTGAACAGCTGCGCGAGCTGGAAAATCTGGTTAATGAACAAATCCGGCAGAACTCTGCCGTCGATATTGAAGTCACAGATATCGAGACCGCCAAGCAAAAGGGCGCAATGGCGTTATTTGGTGAAAAGTACGGCGACGAAGTGCGCGTACTGACCATGGGCGGCGGGTTTTCTGTTGAACTTTGCGGGGGCACTCACGTGCAACGCACCGGCGACATCGGCCTGTTCAAGATCCTGGCTGAAAGTGGCATTGCCTCCGGCGTACGCCGTATCGAAGCGGTGACCGGGGAGGGCGCACTGGCGTTTGTTGCCCAGACCGAAGAGCGCTTGCGCGAAGCGGCTCAGCTGGTGAAGGGAGGGCGCGACACGGTGATCGACAAGTTGTCTGCGCTGGTCGAACGTACTCGTCAGCTGGAAAAAGACGTTGAGCAGCTTAAAGCCAAGGCAGCCAGCGCTGCCGGTAGCGACATGGCGGCAGAGGCGCAGCAGGTTGGTGGCCGTACCGTCCTGGTCAAGCGGGTTGATGGGATGGACGGCAAGGGCCTGATGGCGCTGGTCGACCAGTTGAAGAACAAATTGGGATCCGCCGCTATTTTGCTGGGTGGTGAAGCTGACGGTAAGGTCGTGCTGGTGGCCGGTGTCACTAAAGACCTTGCGGGTCAGGTCAAGGCCGGCGATTGGATTCGCACTACCGCACAAGCGGTGGGCGGCAAGGGTGGTGGTCGCCCTGACATGGCGCAGGGTGGCGGAACTGATGTCGCGGCGCTGGATCAGGCGCTGACGGATGCGGTCAACTGGGTTGGCCAGCAATAAGGTCTGCTGTTACGGCAGATGATTATGGAGGCACCTTAACCAGGTGCCAGGTAATGGTCGGCTAGCCGATCTCCGGGTGAGGATTGACGTAGCAAAATGGCGCTTATTGTCCAGAAGTTTGGTGGTACCTCGGTTGGCAGCGTTGAACGCATCATGCAGGTCGCCGAGAAAATCAAAGGCTTCAAAACCAACGGGCATGATCTGGTGGTAGTGGTATCGGCCATGAGTGGCGAGACCAACCGTCTGATTGATCTGGCCAAGCAGATTCAACCTGAGCCGGATGCGCGCGAGATGGATGTCATCGTCTCAACGGGCGAGCAGGTCACGATTGGCCTGCTGGCCATGGCCTTGAAGGCAGCGGGTGTGCCAGCGGTCTCCTTTACCGGGTCGCAGGTGCGCATTGTTACCGACAGTTCCCACGGCAAGGCGCGCATACAGCAGATCGATGACGATCGCTTGCGCGCCGAGTTGGCGGCAGGTCGCGTAGTGATTGTGGCTGGCTTTCAGGGTGTGGATGAAAACGGCGCCATCACGACCCTGGGTCGCGGTGGCTCGGACACCACGGGTGTGGCGCTGGCTGCCGCACTGAAGGCGGATGAATGCCAAATCTATACTGACGTGGATGGTGTCTACACCACGGACCCGCGAGTGGTTGAAAGTGCTCGCCGCCTGAACAAGATTACCTTCGAAGAAATGTTGGAAATGGCCAGCCTGGGTTCAAAAGTGTTGCAGATTCGTTCGGTCGAATTCGCTGGCAAGTACAACGTCCCCCTGCGGGTGCTGCACAGTTTCAAAGAAGGCCCCGGTACTCTTATTACCCTTGAGGAAAATGTGTCGATGGAACAACCCGTCATCTCCGGCATTGCATTCAACCGTGACGAAGCCAAGCTTACCATTCGTGGCGTGCCGGACACCCCTGGTGTGGCCTTCAAGATCCTGGGGCCGATCAGCGCCGCCAACATTGAAGTCGATATGATCGTGCAGAACGTATCGCAGGATAACACCACCGATTTCACTTTTACCGTGCATCGCAATGACTTCCGCAAGGCAGAGGCTATTCTGAAGGAAACCGCTGCCAGTATTGGTGCACGTGAAGTGGCTGCCGACGACAAGATTGCCAAGGTCTCTATCGTCGGTGTGGGCATGCGTTCACACGCGGGAGTCGCCAGCAGCATGTTTGAGGCGTTGGCCAATGACAGTATCAATATTCAGATGATTTCCACCTCCGAAATAAAGGTTTCGGTTGTGATCGACGAGAAATATCTGGAGCTGGCAGTGCGTTCGTTGCACTCCGCCTTTGGCCTTGATGCGGATAGTGCGCAAGAGGCCTGATGTTTACCTGATTCTCGCAGCCCGTTAGCGGTCTGCGTGCAAGGGCACGGTCTCTGGCTGCCGTGTCCGCCTGTGACCCTTCAGGGCCGGAGGCAGCAAGCCGGTTTTTTTGCAGACTGTTGTGTCCTGATCATGAGCAAGGAGAAAAGGAATGCTGATACTCACTCGACGGGTTGGTGAAACCCTGATGGTAGGTGATGAAGTGACCGTGACCGTTCTGGGTGTCAAGGGCAACCAGGTACGAATCGGCGTGAACGCCCCGAAAGAAGTGGCCGTGCACCGTGAAGAGATTTACCAACGTATTCAGAAAGAAAAAGACGAAGAACCAAATAACTAATTTTATTGGGTTTTTCCTTGCATTAAGCAAAGCGCGCAGTTAATATTCTGCGCGTGTTACGGAGAGGTGGCCGAGTGGCCGAAGGCGCTCCCCTGCTAAGGGAGTATACCTCAAAAGGGTATCGCGGGTTCGAATCCCGCCCTCTCCGCCACTTTGTGGCTTATAGGTTGTCAAGCGTTAGTTTCTGAAATTTAAAGAAAAAAATGTTTGACAGGTTGGAAAAACAGCCTATAATTCGCACCCACAATGCACTCGTAGCTCAGCTGGATAGAGTACTCGGCTACGAACCGAGCGGTCGGAGGTTCGAATCCTCCCGAGTGCACCAAACAGAAAACCCACTGATTTCAGTGGGTTTTTTTTTGCTGTCACAAAAGTACAGCTGAGTGCGCCAGCAAAGCCTGCTAGGCTGGAGCGCATGTTGTCGGCGCGATCTGTGTGATCCGCTTGTGCTGAACCCCGTGCTCGGGCCTGCCAGGAATGCTGCTATGCCGGATCTCAACCGAAAGTCTCCCGAAAGCCTGCAGGATCGCCTTGAGCAAGTGCAGGAGCTTTTGAGTCGCCAGCGTCTGGTAGAGGGGCTGGTACACAAGCAGGAAGGGCAGCATCAGGAGTTGGTTGAGCACCTGGTGCACCAACAGAACCTGGTCAAGCTGCAGCGCAAATTGGACGAACTGCATCCTGCGGACGTCGCCTATATTCTTGAATCGCTGCCGCTCGCCGAGCGCCTTGCCGTGTGGCAGCTGGTCAAGGTCGAGCGCGACGGCGAAATTCTCCTCGAAGTCTCTGATGCGGTGCGTGAAACGCTGATCGCTGACATGGACAGCCACGAGATCATCGCGGCTGCCAATAGTCTGGATGCTGATGAGCTGGCAGACCTGGCGCCGGACTTGCCGCGCGATGTCGTGCGCGAGCTGATGGATACTCTGGACGCGCAACAGCGTGACCGCCTGAAATCGGCACTCTCGTATGATGAGGATCAGGTTGGTGCGCTGATGGACTTTGACATGATCACCATCCGTGATGATGTCAGCCTGGAAGTGGTCAGCCGTTATCTGCGGCGTTTCGATGCGCTGCCTGATCATACCGACAAACTCTTTGTGGTAGACACTGGAGGCCTGCTGAAGGGCGTGCTGCCGATCAAGAAGTTGCTGGTCGGCTCGCCAGACGACATGGTCATAGATGTCATGGCGGACGACCCAGTGGTATTTGACCCTGCCGACGATGCCGGTGAGGCCGCGCAGGCTTTCGAGCGCTACGACCTCGTATCGGCGCCGGTTGTGGATGCGGTAGGGCGCCTGTGCGGGCGTCTGACGATCGATGAGATGGTCGACTATATCCGTGAGGAAAGTGAAGCTGAGGTGCTTAACGCGGCGGGTCTGCGCGAAGAGGAGGATATCTTTGCCTCCGTCTGGAAGTCGGTGCGCAACCGCTGGGCGTGGCTGGCCGTCAATCTGTGTACCGCGTTGATTGCATCGCGGGTCATCGGGCTGTTCGAGAATGCCATTGAGCAACTGGTGGCGCTGGCAGCGCTGATGCCGATTGTTGCCGGCATTGGCGGAAACTCCGGTAACCAGACCATCACCATGATTGTACGCGGCGTTGCCACCGGGCAGGTGCAGGTCGCACATGGCAAGCGTCTGCTGCGCAAGGAGGCGAGTGTCGCGCTGATCAATGGGGTGTTCTGGGGGGTGGTGCTGGCGGGTATAGCCTTCGCGCTCTACGGTAGTGTGCCGCTGGCCATTGTATTGATGTCGGCGATGACCCTGAATATGTTGCTCGCTGCCTGTATGGGGGTATTCATCCCCTTGATCCGGCTGCGCCTGGGTGGCGATCCCGCTCTGGGCTCAAGTGTGCTGATCACCGCTATCACCGATAGTGGCGGGTTCTTCATCTTTCTCGGACTGGCGACGCTCTTTCTCCTGTGAGGTTGTGACGGCCCGCACGGGCGGTGTCGCCTTGATTGCCAAAAATGTCACATCAGGATACATTGAGCCGTTTTTCCGTGTGGGAAGGCCGCCTGACGACCGTCAATTAGTAACGGCGCCCACGATGTTTTTCAACTAACTATAAGCAGCATGGCCTCAACCCATGCCCAGAGCTGCAGGAGAAAAAATGGAACCGACCAACATGGTTGCCGAAGGAGTGGAACTGATGTTCCTTGGGATGGGATCCGTTTTCGGGTTTCTGATTCTGCTGGTTGCCTGTACCAGCGTGATGTCCTTCATCTTGTCGCGTTATTTTCCTGAGGCGCTGCCCGCGCCGAAAAAGACAGCACGTAAGCCCAGTGCAGCGCCTGCCAGTGTTGACCCGGATGTTGTGGCCGCCATCGGCGCTGCTATCAAGCAGCATCGTTCGCGTCGCAGTTCCTGACACCCCTTTCGCGGTTTTCACCATTAAAACTATAAAGGCCATACCACTATGACCGATAGCAAAAAGCCCTTGGGCATTACCGATGTGATCCTGCGCGATGCACATCAATCCATTCTGGCTACCCGTATGCGACTTGACGACATGCTGCCGATTGCGGGCAAGCTCGATCAGGTTGGCTTCTGGTCCGTTGAATCCTGGGGCGGGGCGACTTTTGATTCCTGCATTCGTTATCTCGGCGAAGATCCATGGGAGCGTATTCGCGCGTTGAAGCAGGCTATGCCCAATACCCGTCAGCAGATGCTGCTGCGCGGTCAGAATCTGCTTGGTTATCGCCATTACGCCGACGACGTGGTAGAGAAGTTTGTCGAGCGTGCTGCGGTCAACGGCGTAGACGTATTCCGCGTATTCGACGCGATGAACGATCCGCGTAACCTCGCGACCGCGCTCAAAGCCGTTAAGGCGCAGGGCAAGCATGCTCAGGGCACGATTTCCTACACCACCAGCCCGGTGCATACGCTGCAGATGTGGGTGGATCTAGCCAAGCAGATCGAGGACATGGGGGCCGACTCCATCGCCATCAAGGACATGGCTGGCATTCTGAACCCCTATGTGGCGTTTGATCTGGTCACCCAGTTGAAGAGCACGCTGAGCATCCCGGTACACATGCAATGCCACGCTACCGCGGGCCTGTCGACTGCAGCGAACATGAAGGCCGCTGAAGCCGGTATCGACAATGTGGATACGGCCATTTCCTCCATGTCGATGACCTACGGTCACTCACCGACCGAGTCTGTGGTGGCTATCTTCCAGGGCACCGAACGCGACACTGGTCTGAACCTCGAACTGCTGGAAGAAGTTGCTGCCTACTTCCGTGAAGTGCGGAAGAAGTACGCCAAGTTTGAAGGCAACCTCAAGGGGGTTGATTCACGCATTCTGGTTGCTCAGGTGCCCGGCGGCATGCTGACCAACATGGAAAGCCAGCTGAAAGAGCAGGGCGCCAGCGACAAGTTTGATGATGTGCTGGCCGAAATTCCGCGCGTGCGCGAGGACCTGGGCTTCATTCCGCTGGTTACGCCAACCTCGCAGATTGTCGGCACACAAGCGGTCATTAACGTGCTGACCGGTGAGCGCTACAAGTCGATCACCAAGGAAACCGCCGGCATCCTCAAGGGTGAATATGGCGCGGCACCTGCTCCTTTCAATGCCGAGCTGCAAGCACGTGTGCTGGAGGGTGCTGAAGCCATTACCTGCCGTCCGGCAGATTTGCTTGAAGCCGAGATGGACAAGCTGACCGCCGAACTGAAAGGGCTGGCCAGTGAGAAGGGCATCAAGCTTGCCGACAATGAAATCGACGACGTGCTGACCTATGCATTGTTCCCGCAGATCGGCCTCAAGTTCCTGGAGAACCGCGGTAACCCGGATGCCTTCGAGCCAGTCCCCACAGGCAACGAGCTACCTGCTGCGGCCAAGGGCGCAGTTCCTGAAGCCTACACTGTCAGCGTCAATGGCAAGGAGTATGTTGTTCAGGTTACCGAGGGTGGTGATATCGCCGGAATCAAGCCGATTGGTGAAAGCGCGGCAGCACCGGCTGCTGCATCAGCTCCGGTGGGTGAGGGCGAGGCACAGGGCGCGCCGTTGTCCGGCAACATCTTCAAGGTGCTGGTCAACGTGGGTGATCAGGTCGACGAGGGTGAAGTGGTGATGATCCTCGAAGCCATGAAAATGGAAACCGAAGTGCGCGCGGTTCGCGGCGGCACTGTGGTCTCCATCGACATCAAGGTTGGCGACGCGGTTGCGGTCGGCGATACCTTGCTGACCATCGGTTAAGGGGATATCAATGGATAAGCTCCTCCAACTGTGGCAAACCACAGGTATCTATCATATGGCCTGGGGACAGGCGGTGATGATCGTGGTGTGCTTTGGTCTGATCTACCTGGCCATCCGCAAGGGCTTTGAGCCGCTGCTGCTGATTCCGATCGGCTTCGGCGGTATCCTGGCCAATCTACCGGTGGCCAACATGGCACAGGGCTCGGGCATTCTGCACCTGATCTATGAAGTAGGTCTGCCTACCAGTGTTTTCCCGCTGCTGATCTTCATGGGCGTGGGGGCGATGACGGACTTTGGCCCCATGCTGGCCAATCCGCGCACTCTGCTTCTGGGCGCTGCCGCCCAGTTCGGCATCTTTGGTACCTTGTTGGGTGCGCTGGCGCTCACTTCAGCGGGTATCCCGGGATTCGAGTTCACCATGAAAGAGGCAGCTTCTATCGCCATTATCGGCGGCGCGGACGGGCCAACCTCGATCTTCGTGACCTCCAAACTGGCACCGGACCTGCTGGGACCTATTGCGGTAGCCGCCTATTCCTACATGGCGCTGGTGCCGCTGCTGCAACCGCCGATCATGCGTGCGCTGACCTCGAAAAAAGAACGTGGCATTGTCATGACTCAGCTGCGTGTGGTTAGCAAGGCCGAGAAGATCATTTTCCCGCTGTTGCTTTTGATGCTGGTAGCGCTGCTGCTGCCCGATGCGGCGCCTCTGGTAGGTATGCTGTGTTTCGGTAACCTGATGCGCGAATCCGGTGTGGTAGAGCGTCTGGCCGATACCACCCGTAATGCACTGATCAATATCGTCACTATTGGTCTGGGGCTGGCGGTTGGCTCCAAGCTGTCTGCGGAGTCTTTCCTGCAGTTGAAGACCCTGGGTATTCTGGTGCTGGGTATGCTGGCGTTCTGTGCCGGTACGGCGGCCGGCGTGTTGATGGCGAAGCTGCTTAACCTGTTCAGCAAAACGCCAATCAATCCGCTGATCGGCTCTGCCGGCGTGTCTGCGGTGCCTATGGCCGCCCGGGTGTCGAACAAGATTGGTCTAGAAGCTAACCCGCAGAACTTCCTGCTGATGCACGCGATGGGGCCAAACCTCGCGGGTGTAATCGGCTCGGCAGTAGCGGCAGGTATCCTGCTCAACTTCGTCGGCTAGGTTGACCGCAGGACGAAAAAAACCCGCTCAGTGAGCGGGTTTTTTAATGGCTAGTTGCCGGCGCAATTGCGGCTGGCAATAGAGCAGGGCGTGTCGCTTACTGCTGCTCGTTGGCCAGCAAGGCCAAGAGCGCGTTTTGCTGGCGACGGCTCATTTCACGAAAGCGCACCAGCAGTTCCTGTTCTGGCGAAGACAGACCATCGAGTTGCTGCTCATTCAGCGCCTGACGCGAGGGTTGCGTCTGCTCGGGCAGAATGGGCAAATCGAGCAGGCTATGCTCGAGGCGCGCAATGATTTCAGAGTTCATGCTACGGTGGTGCTGCTTGGCGACCTCGGCAATGCGATCGCGCATGCCCTGCGGCAGGCGCACCACAAACTTGTCTGCGGTGCGGCTGGTGTAGTGTTGTTGGGTAGCAGTTTTCATAGGGCAACAATAATCGCTTGTATGAAGTGAATCGATACCTACCAGCTGCCGAAATGCGCTGAACTGCGTGCGGTAGGCAGGGGACCCGGTCGAAGTTAATAGTAGTTATAGACAACTTCTTCGTGTTTAGTGCCCTAGTTAAACCTGTTTTTTAGCAGTATGCCAGTATGCGACAAAAAAATGTCTTCGTTTTGTGACGGAATTACGACGAATGGCGTTTTGCCATGCTTCCCCGCGCAGTGGTCAAGCCTGCGCAAATTCAGTTAACATGCGCGTCATCTTATTGAATTCAACGGGTTGGCGTCGCCGGCTCGGCACTTTCTTATGCGCTTGTAGCTCAGCTGGATAGAGCAACCGCCTCCTAAGCGGTAGGTCCCCGGTTCGAATCCGGGCTCGCGCGCCAATTAAATCAATAGGTTACGTTTTTCGTGTTTCGGTGTTTTTGATTTTGATACACGAAATGATACCTTTTTTGACCACCTGACCTTAGGCGGTCTTTACCAGCTTGGTCCTTTGGTCAGCTCCGCCTTGGGGCGTTCCACGCGTCTCAATAGCCTATAGTCAGCTCCGGCTCCGATCTTGGTTGGCGAGCTCAATTCGCGTATTCATGCGGCACCAAGTGACGTATTGATATGGCAGCTAGGCATGTTCGTCTACTCGAATAGAGCCCTCTCCGACGCCTTGTTCCATCTGTTTTTCTTTTACCGCGGGGTGTCCCTGCTTGGTTGACTGAGCCTTGTAGGCCTGAGAGCAGGGACGGGGTTTGGCAGGTGAGCTTTTGGGGATAGGGGGCTCTTGGTACAGACAGCTCGGCGAAAGCTCTGGTGTTAGGGCTACGGTATCGGACGAGGTGAATAAGCGTATCTGAGAGGTTCTGCTCATCCAAGTTCGTGCATCGTGCAATAAGGCCGTCGCAAACGAGCGTTGGGATGGTGTGGGCTAGGGTGTCATTCCTCGTCCGGAGGTGAGCGCTTCTGGACTCCGTGCCTTATTTTTGCTTCGGCCACTAGCTCTGCCGAAGAAAGACGGCCGTTAGCATACTCCTCCATTCTCGCTGCCATGTATTGGCTTACTTGGACTCCGGAGAGTCTGTTGCTCGCCTGAACGTGGAGTACATTCGCACGGCGTTTATTCAGGTCGTTGTTTTGCGGCATGTGGGTTTCCAGAGAAGGTGTTTCGATTAGACCTCTTCCCGATAACGATAGCCTAAGCAGGCCACCGTGGGCCATGGGTATCGTCAGCCGCCGATAGGGACTAGCCTCTTTCCAAGCCGTGCTGTCTGCCGTGTGGGCACAACTTGTCGCGTTCTTGCCTGGCTCTTGTTCCTGGTCGCAGAGCAGCGAACTGTTATCTTGCTCCACGGTTGCGGCCACAGCGTACCGGCAAGGCTTTCAATGGAAAACGATTGCTCAAACGTTTTTCTGAAAAACACGGTCCCAGTCTCGGTTGGCCAGTTCCCTGCAGGCGTCTGGGGCGCCACCAAAGCAACGCCTAGACGTGACCTCCAGGGCGGATCGGCTACCGTAGGTGATTTCCTGTCCATCCTGGTCGAGTAGCACGCCGCCGGCGCCGCGCAAGATGGCGTGCCCAGCCAATACGTCATGAGCTGCAGTGGTGACCAGCGACACCCCGGCTACGGCATCTCCGGCGGCAACTGCTGCCAGTCGGTACGCGATACTGGTTGTGGGAGCGGGGGTTGCTGGTGCGCATAGCTCCGCGTTAATGGCCGGTTTCCTGCTCGCGGCGCTGCTGACCATTACCCGCGACTCGGGCGTCAGGCTGGCGTTGGCGAGCGACGAGGCAAGCGGTGCGCCGTTGCGGTAGATCGTCTTCATGCCCTCGGCCCAAGCGATACAGTCGGGCCCACCGGCGGCTCTTACCGGCGCATAGACTACGCCAAGGACCGGACGGCCTTGACTGAGTAGGCCAACTGAAATGGCGGACCCTTTCAAACCTTTCAGAAAGTCTGCCGTTCCGTCGTTAGGGTCGACCACCCAGCAGTGCTGGTTGCCGGTGAGCTTAGAGCCGGTTTCCTCACCCCAAAAATCACATGCTAGAAGGTCTAGCAGTGCCGGACGCAACTCGCATTCGATCTCAGTGTCCACGTCGGCCTTGTCGTAGAAGCCGCGGGGGCCGTCAGGTCGTTGCCACTCGGCTATCAAACGGTCGCCCGCCCTGTTCACGATACTGATGACCTGGCTTAGAACGGTGGTGTAATTCATCGGCTTGGCTCTCCATGCAAGTCGCGGTGGTGGACTTAATTGTATTGCGTAGCTGCGACGAAACCTGTCGTAGCTGGCGGCTATTCTGTCCAGCTACTGATTGCAGCGAGGTGGAAATGGTTACGTACAAGGTCTTTTTGCAAAGAGTTGACCCCAAGGCTGGACCGTCGGCCAACTTCAGTTTTCAGGTGCAGGCGCAGAACGCCCAGATGGCTAAGGTCACGGCTGAAGCGCAATATCCTGGGTATCGCTGTATCAATAGCCCGGTTCGAGTAGGGTGAGCCCCGCAGATGAAGGCGTCGAGCACAGACCTACGGCGCAACTGGGTTGCAGGATTGGGGTTTTTGCTTGCAATGAAAAGCTGGCGGAAATTTTTTTGCGCAGAGTCCAGTGGCATCGCGATGTGTTGATAACCGCGATGCAGAGGGTCGGGGGGCGGTTTCGCTTTGAGCTTGCGAAATCTGCGGGTGGCAAGCTCCAGGCCGCTGGCTACGATGAACTGCATGTGCTGATTGAGGCATCGGACAGTGCGGCTGAGCTTGACCTTTTTTTGCCGTGCGCAGGGATTGTGCATGCTCACTTTGTTGGGCGGAATGCGTCTCCCGTACCGTCTGGGGTACGCAGCTATGCTTGGCGCTCGCTAGAGGAGGCGGCCAGCTTCTGGGCTCGTTTGTATCTGTCTACAGAGCATGCGAGCCTTGCGGTTAATCGCAATGATGAGCTTAGCTGGATCGCTGATGGTCTGGTAGGTGTAGGCGAACATGTTTGGTCGGTTTCGACCAAGGGTGCGTTGGCGGCCTTACACGAACGCATTGACGAGTCTTGCTGGCGAGGCATTCAACGAAGCATCGTAGTGGTGGAGCGCCGGTAGGCTGGCGAATCAGATCGCTTGAGAAGGTGCGGTCTGCGCTATATGCGCCGACTGGTGCAGAACCGGAAATTCTGGTTTTGCTCAGTCCTCATTTGTTGGATGCAGCTTGTCTTGGCTGTGTTTTATTGGTGCAGGGGAGCAGGTAGGTCAAATGGCTGCGCGCTGAGTGAACCTGTCAGTTGCTTGCTTGCTGGCAAAGCAAGAGCAGTGTCATGTTTTGCTCTCGCATGCTTTTGGGTCTGCCAGTTTTTGCTCCTGTGCCAGATTGATCCAGAACGCTTTCATCCGGCCACCGGCATCGTTTGGCGGCAGTGGGCCCCACCAGTCACCGTCGTACAGCTCAATTAGGTAGTCTGTGGCGGCGCGCTCGCCATGAAGGGCTGCGCACTGTAGCTCGTGGAATGCGCGCTCGTAGTTGAAAGCAGGCGAGTCGCTATTGAGCATGAGTATGCAGATGTTAACAATTGCCCAAGGGTCGCCGCACTCACTTGCGACTCGGTACCAAGCAATCGCCTCATCGTGTTCTGGCTTGCCGCCGACGATACAGTACTCATGTAGTTCAGCGAGGGTGTTGGCGATTAGCCCTCTAAGTGCGTTGTTTCGTGCGCATCGAAAGGCCTCGACGTAAGCAGACATCACATTGCTCAAATCCTCCGTATCTCTGGATCGGTGGCTTAGGTGCTCGGCTTGGTTGAACACCGCCTCGGCGGAGTTGTGTTCTACGGCAAGTTGAAGCACCTGCTCTCCGAGTGCGCTGTTTTGTTTCAAGTGCGTGCCGGTAATCCACATCCAGCCCAGATCGTTCAGCGCTTCCGGATCGTAGCCAAGCGCAGCCTGGCGCAGCTGTTGGTACAGGTCATGGGCGTCTGACTCGGTCGTTACCTGATGGATGGGCAGCTTGGATGTAAGTGCTTGCAGGCTGCCGGGCCACTGCGCGTCCTTGTCGCGAATTGAACAGGTACCATAGGGTGGTATAGATCCAGGGAGTCCAATATCAAAGTCTGGTGTCAGGGTGGCCTGAGCTGGAATGAGTTGGCTGATCGGTGTTACGGAGTTTGCCTGCTGTTCCATGCCCATATTCCTCCAGTGGTGGCTCGCTGGTTTTGCCGAGTGTGCGACCAAGTATGTCGCCGAGGCAAGAGAGGTGCAGAAGCCACACCCGAAGGTGTGGCTTCACTGGTTCTCGTTACAATGAAATTCGCTTCCTTAGCTCCATGGCTATAAGTGTCATATCCAGCTCCTTGCCGGGATTCTCTTTGATGAAGCGGGTGAGCACGGAAATATATGCGCTGCCGAGGGCCTTGGTAAGAGCCGATGCAGTGGCGGCCGCAATGGCTCCTCCGGCGACGCTGCCTGCACCGGGGACCATCTTCAACAGGCCGGTCACCAGGGTTCGACCGATTAGCGTTGCCGCACCTGCACCCAGAGTGGATGTCACCAGGGTGGTGAGGGCGGTGGTGCTGATTTCCATGCCGAAGGTAATGCCGATCTTTGCCAGCATACCGACCTGAATCGGCACTAGGCCTACCGCATCCGAAAAGGGGATAGGTACCGCAGCCAGCGCGCCTGCAGCTGCTGCAGCTACCACCACTTCCGTTTCGGCTTGCTCAACCTTCAGCTTCATTGCTGCCGCATGACGGGAGTTTAATGCGTTGGCGTAGGCACGCTGTTTTGCGTCAGGGAGTAGCTTTGCGGTTGCCTCAATCAATTTATCGACACCTTTGGGCTTGAGCGTGACGCGATCCTCGTCTTCTCCTAGCTCTTCTGCTAGTGCGCGAACGGACAAAATGGCGGCGGCGCTCGGCAACGTCTGTTTCACCTGTTCGCTGAACCCATCGTCCGAGCGGGATTTGGTAATGACCACCACGACCGGAATGTTCTTTTCGGTGAACAGGCGGCAAAGCTCCACCTCGGCTTCTTCGACGCGCCGACCGTCCTCATGAATGCACAGCCAGGCAACGTGGATATGCTGATTCTCATCGTGCGACGCAGATCGGGTGTCGATGACATCAGTCAGTTCAGCGGCGATGGTGTCGTAATCCTTCAGCTCCAGGCCTTTGGTGTCGATGATGGTGATTGGGTGCCCCTGTCTGGAGATTTCCTCGGTATGTTGGGTGACCGGGCGACCAGAACCTGTCTGCGCCAGTTCGCCGCGGAAAACCGTGTTGATGAGAGTGCTTTTGCCCACGCCGGTTTTGCCTGCGATGATGATATTAATCTTGCCAGATCCCTTGAGAGCGCCTTCGATAGCCTCTTCAATAGAGCCGGGCGTGTGCATTGGGGTTACGTTGGTCATGATAGGTCCTTCCTTGTCTGCTGCTTTGTCGTTCGCGCTAAGAGTCAACGCCCAAAGATCCAGGCCAGTGGGCCGCGCGATTTGGGGTGATGAGTTATCTGTAGATTGTCGCTACCGCATTGCGGGCAGGAGGCAAAACAGTCCACCCCCCACGCGAGGGCATCGCTTGTGGGGCGAACTCTTTTTCGCCAGCTGCATTGACGGCATCGGTAGGTAGTGGGGCCGGGTGGAAAGGGCATGTCAGTCCTCCGTTGTACTGTTACAGGGGACTTTGCAGCAGCACCGCGACAGGGCGTGTCGCATGAAGGCCAGTTTTTTCTTGAGAGTGGGAATGTGCCAAAAGCCTGCTGGCGACGGCATTGCGCCGTTGTGGCTGGCAACAGGCGATTGCACTGCCGTCGCCTTTGCTGGAGCAAGACAAAGGCTGGTTACGCAGTGCGCAGCGATAAGCTCCACTCGCCTTGCGCATGCTCCGGCGTTTCTGCCCTTGGGGTTTTGACTTTGCTACAGGCTCTGTTAGGCCTTAGAGACCGTTCGTCGAATGCTCCCTGCTTTGATCCCAGGCGGCTTTGAGGTTATTCCGCGTTTTCTTGGTACTGAGCGAGTGTCTGCTGCGCTCGGGTTTTGATCTCCTCAATCCAGTCGGCTGGCGCCCTTACTCGTATGTTTTCTCCTAGCGAGTAGACCCACCATCGTGTTTCCTTGTCATTCGGGACAACGGCACGCAAGCGTTGCCAATGGCTGCCCTCAAGAGGGGTGAGACTTTGCTCCATACTCAGTGGGGTTTCGTTGAGGAGCCAGGCGATGCTTGGGGACACGTCGGCTTCAAGCGACACAGTGGTGATGTCTTCTTCGCTGTTGAGTTGGCGGCTGATGAAGTGGTCGATACTGAAACCTTCCAGTTCCATGGCAGGGTCAGTAAGTACTTCTGCGTCAGTTATACGGTGCAACGCAAACTGCACTGGCTGCTCGTAGCTTTTGGTCCGTGCGACCAGATAGCTAATCGCATGTCGTGACACCAGGCCTGCCGGATGCAGTACGTGCTCGCGAGGTGCCGACTGCTCGCGAGCTTGGTAAACAACCCGTAATTGCCTTTCTCGCAGCAGGGCATCGGATACAGCTTCCCACACGTTTGAAGATATATCGGCAGGTAGCAACGCTTTGCCATTTGGGAGGGCGCGTACGGTTCTAGCCCAGTTGTGAAACGTGTTGCTGGTATTGCTCAGGAGCTGGTGTCGGGCCAGCTCAAACTGCGCCGTTAGCCTCTGTAGTACAGTGCTCGGCAGCAGTCTACTGAGGTGGCTTTCTGCGAGATGCAGGGCTAAAGCAGTGGCGGGGAGCATGATGTCTGTATCCAGCGGCGCGGTTTTTTTCCGAGTCCAGCGCGGATGATGGCCCCCAACGGATTGGTAAATGGGGAACGTGTTGGATGACTTTTCCAGATCACGCTGGATAGTACGTTTACTAACGTTAAACCCTTCATTTTCCAGGGCGCAGAGCAACTCTCTCGTGGAGATATCGCCGGGCTCTTTGGGAATGAGGGCGATCATCTGTTTTATGCGGTGCAATGTGTCTTTTGTGTCGCTCACTGTGGCGTCCATGTCTTGCGGTGATTTAAGTGGCGTCGCTGCTCGCATGCGACGGGACTCCCCTGCATGTGATGAAGGTGCCGTTTTACATCAACTCATGCGCGCTCGTGGTTATCAAGCGGGTTAGCAAAATTCTGTTTTACGCCGTCATTGCGACAAGGTTTGTCGTGATGGCGCTGAATAATTGCAGGGGCAGAGCACGGCGGTGACAGTTGTTTCCATCGTTCAGCGCTTGTACCTTCCTCAGGCGGGCAAGGAAGCCGGTTTGTTCAGCCAGTTGCCCCGTCTGATCAATAAGATAACCAAGGAGTGAACATGGAGTCGACGTCGCAATCGTCAGGCCTTTTAAAGGGGCGTGGCCGATCGTTAGTAGTAGCTGCAGTCCTTATACTGATGGCAGTGAGTTGGTTGGGGGCGATCGACCGTGCCTCGACCGATTACATCGACAGCTCTCTCGTGCAGGCCTCAGTAGCTTTTGGGGTGGCCAAGTTGCTCAACGCGCTGATTTCCCTACTGCAAAGTGTGGAGGTAGAAGTCAGCATGGTGGTCTTTTCTGGCAGCGTAGGTCTGGGAGAGGTGCTAGATCCGTTCAATGATCTGATCGAGGATTACTCTTCGCTCATGAAGCTATCGATCGGTTCTCTGCTGGTTCAAAAGCTGCTTCTTGGCGTCGTCTCTGACTTGTTCTTCAAAATTTTGCTGACGCTGTCTGGTGCCGTGGTCATTCTCAGTCTGTTGCGGCCATCGCTCGCCGGGTTTAATCAGAGCGTTCGCCTTTTTGCCTTTCTGGTTTTCCTTCGCTTTGCACTGGTTATGGTGGTCGCCTTGAACGGTGTGGTCAGCGAGTATTTTTTGGCTGAACAGTCCCGCGGTGGGATTGCTGCCTTGGAAGCGTTGCCGGGAGAGGTCGAGAATGTCGATGTAAAAGGCGCAGACGCGCAAGCCCTCAGTGCGTTGGCGTCGCAAGCCGAGGAGCAGCGCGCAGAACGGGAAGCTGTGCTCACTGCGCGACTTGAGGAAGTCGCCGCCCAGCGTCAGCAGCTAATAGAACAGCAACGTCAGGCAGAGTCCAAGCTTGATGAGCTGGAGGCAGGCATGGATACCGTCGAGCGCCTTAACTTCTTGTCGCGTTCGCCGGAGCACGCCAAGGCTATCGCGCAGGTTGGTCTTTACGAGGATCAGCTTGATCTGTTGGAGGATGAGCGCAACAAAACTCAAAACGGCCTGCTATTGATCCAGCGCGAGCGTGAAGCAGCGCAGAATCCGGATGGTGCTTCCGGCATCATGGATTCTGTGGGCGGCACCTTAGCCACGTTAGTCAACCCGCTGGCATTGGATGCGTTACAGGAGAAGCTCTCCAATGCCAGTGACACCATCATGGAAGTCATGGCGCTGTTTGTGTTGCGGACGCTCATCCTGCCCTTGTTGTTTCTGTATTGCCTGACTGTTGTCTTCAAGGCGATCTGGCGTGTTGACGCGCGCGAGTGGTTGAACCGCTCGGCTGCTCGCAGCCAGGAGGCTCAACATGTCTGATGCAGGTGCTGAATCGACATTGGGTGCATTGCCGCTGAGCTGGTGGATAGTGGGCATCGGTCTCTTGTTGATCTTGCCATTTGCTTTTGGGCTCGGCTTAGGCTTAAAGCGGCACATTGTGGTGTATCGAAATCATCTGGACGTGATGGTTGTCGGCGGGCTTTACCTGATCCCGGCGAGTATCGCTGCGCTGGCGGTGTTAATAGCCGGAGGCGGAGGGTCAGGCACCAATGATGAGGCAGTCTTCGAGCTTCGTATGGCGCTGTTTTCCCTTGCCGTGGTGCTCGATGCTTTGCTGCTCTTGTTTATCGTCGTGCGTACTTGGCTTGATAACCGGAACGTGCTGAAAATGCTGCTAGCGCTCTATGTGAAAATTCCGCTGGGCGTATTCTTTTTTGCTCAGTTCGGCAACATCTTCTGTGGTAAGCAGGCAGCCAGCAGACGCAAGTCCGTTTTTTGGGCTTTGCTGCTAACTCCGTTGATTCAGGGCTTGGTGAGGGACAAGCAGGGTCGTTTGCCTACCCTGCCAGGTCGTCGCACGTAACATGTTTGCTTGAGGGGGGGCGAGCTTCGGTGGTGTTTTTAAAAGCCCGGCGCTTGGTGCCTGCCGACATGTTTGCCTGCATTAGGAGGCTGCGTGTGGTTGCGTCTGTTGGTGCACGAGCTGGGGCGTAAGGAGGAGCGTTCGTGGGCACAGTATTTAAGTAGGATGCGCCTAGGCGTGGTGGCAATTTAACCGTCAATGCTCTGATTTACTCAGGCAGGCAAAGCGTCACAAACTCAACCTTTCAGCGACATTTGAAGCTGCTCTAGCTGAGGCTTTAGAGGCGAAGTAAGACGAGCAATGGATTGTCGGTAACAGAGTTGCGATTCGCGTCTCGCAGCGCAATTGCGTACTTGTGACAGGTCAATGGCCTGTCGCTGCGGATAAGTGAGCACGGAAAAGGAGAGGCAAGTTGACACTGTACGATTCGATTGTATTGGAGATTCAGGGTGGAGTGCTGTCAACGGTGTTGAGGGCCACAGACCTTCTTACAGCTGAGCGCAAGGTCAGTCTTTCTAGAAAAAATGAGGTTGGCGAGTATTACCGGGTCGGCTTCCACTTTTACAAAGAGTCCTCCATCAAAACAGAGCTGGCCAATAACGCTGAGGGTACCGGTAATGCTGTGCTGAAGGGGGGCGCAGCAAAATATCAGAGGGTTTCCGAAGGCCTGTACCGGGTTTTGGGGCTAGGTGAGCAAGAGGAACTTGTTGACTCGCATGTCGAACAAAAAACGGTAGCTCGCGCCTCGCAAAATGGCACACCGGAAGAGGGTTATGCGACCTATTTGGAGTCACAGCCATTCCAGATTTTCGATCGACGACGCAAATGCTTCCATCCTGCAGGCCCTGTAATCGGGTTTGACGCTCGTATAGCGGCATACTTCTGGCCTGACCCAGAAACATCCTACAGTGACACGGAGTTCCTGTTGAATGGATATATCGAACGTGCTCGAGCGCTTCTTACCGATCTCGATAGCCAGGCGTCAGAAGTTCTGCAACTGTTCACCGAGATATGCGCCTGGGGTGGTGTTCGGCTTCCTACAGACGACCCGCAAGTAGTGGTCTCAAATTTGAAGCTAGCAAAAGCCCCGGCAACTGATGCACCTGCTGCGATGAACAGCGCTTGGACGAAGCTATATGCTTTTTTCTATCCAGATGAATTTGTTATCTATGACTCTCGGGTGGCGACAGCCCTGGTATCCATTGCTGAGCGTGTGCTTGAAAACGACGCTGTAGACGAACTCAGAAAAAGCTACCCATCGCTGGGTGTTGTGGCTGGGCGAGGCGGCACGCGGCCAAGAGAAAATCGCTTGCGCTGGAAAAATGCCTACCGGTCTTGGGGCGCTCAGCTGGATGCAAATTGTCTGGCGAAAAAGATCCTGGCTGAGCTCAATAGAAGGTCTGGAGCTGCTTACAGCTTGCGACAGCTTGAGGCTGCTTTGTTTATGGAGGGGTATTAATGGGCCGTGAGAGCAATCCTTTCGGCCTCAGATGATGGTGGTGTTTAAAGGTTCGTGTGAGTAGGTCTCCAGAGGGCCTACTTCCAGGATATTTCAGCCCTCCACCACCGGATAGCTGACATCGCCCCAAAGGGTGTTGGGGTTGTCCAGCATGAGTTTGATGATCAGGGGGACCAGTTGGGCGAGGATGGCCACGCCGTCACGCACCTGCTCGCGGTTTACGCTGCTATTGCAGGTTGAGCCGCCGTGTATCAGTTGGTTGCGGAGCGTGTAGAGGCGGCTGAAGACCACACTCAGCACTTGCACCGTATCGCCTGCGCCAAGCGCTGCGTGAGCACGTTGTTTGCCCGCCTTGAAGCGTGCCTGCCAGTCTTCATGGCTGATCCTGCCATTCTGGAAGTCCCAGAAACTTTTGAACACGTATTTGTTGTCCAGCAGCACGCGAATGCTGCCGGGAAAGGCCTGCCAAACCAGTTTCTCCAGCGCGCGCTCTTGGTCGAGATCGCAGAGTTTTTGCAGGAACGACTGAAAGGTTTTCTGTTCGCTTAGCCTTAACTGGTCGTCGATCTCGGTGGCGTAGGCGGCGTTGAAGGCGATCCACAGGAAGACAAAGCGTCCGTCCAGGTCGTCGCTTTGCTCCGCGCGGTTTAACCAGCTGAGTGCGCGATGCACGCGTACTGCCAGATTGGTGGGGTGGGTGTCTCGCTCTGCTCGTTGGCGTTCTTTCAATTCGGAGTAGGTCATGACGAGGCATTCTCCGCGGCAGGTTGGTAGCCGCAGGTTTTTGCATGGGCCAACACCTGAGCGGCATCAGCCGCGAGGGCGTCACGCCATTCGGCCGGCTGCCTGACCAGAAAGGCTGGCCCCATACCTCGTATCCACCATAGGGTTTGCTTGTCGTTCGGCACGGTCGCGCGCAGTTCTACGCGGCCTTGGTCGTTAGGCGCGGATAGTTGCTGGTCGTTGCTTATGGGTGTTTCTTCCAGCTTCCAGGCCAGGTCTTGATAGATGTCTGCTACCAGTTCGACGGGCTGGCTATCGACTGGGTAATCGAAGTTGCCCTGCTGCACATAGGCTTCGATGCTGAAGTCCGGGCAGGGGCGAAAGGTCTCGGCGCTGGGAGTTACGGTTTGAAAGCGATGCAGCGCGAGTTGCCGGATATCTTCGTGCTCATCTATGGTGGCCAGCACGTAGCTGATGGCGCCGCGTACCACTAGCCCTTGCGGGTGGACGGTGTACTGTTTAAGTGCCTTCTTGAAGCGGCTGCGATAGGTGACATCAATTGCATGCTGGTTTAGTAGAGCATCGGCTATCGACTCCCAGATACCGGGTTTAACTGTCGGCGCGATCAGCTCTTTGCCTTCGGGGATGCTGGCTACACGTTTATCCCAGTGGGCCAGGTCGTTAGTTTCCAGGCTGTCGAGATGCTGTCGCGCGCGTGCCAGGCGCAACCTGATATGACCAAGGGCAGAGGGCGGTAGTTTGCTCGTCAGGCTCTGCTCGGCCATGGCCAAAAACAGTGCTTCTGCGGTGTCCATGGCGGGGAGGTCGCTGGCAAAGCCGGCGGTGTACTGCCAGCGATGCGGAGCATTCTTTTCGGTCACCTCGCAGGTGAGCGGAAACTTCGCGCTCAGGTTTTGCAGGTCACGCTGCAGCGTACGTTTGTCAACGATAAAGCCTTCTTCTCTGAGCAACTCGTGCAGGGTGTTGGTGTCGCGTTTGGCGGGTGCCCTGGGGATTAGGCGCAGCAACGCTAGCGTGCGCAATAACGTATCGTGTTTGCTCATCACAATTCCTTTTGCCTGTCAGGTGCGACATGAATCGTCGCATGCGGTGCCTAGACTGTCATCCGTTAACCGCAAGGGAGAGCAGTATGACCGACTTTACGCAATGGGCCGAGTGCGATGACACACTTGTTGGCGATCCGGTTGGCATTCGATCAGGTCAAGACGACAGGCTTTCGATCAGAGCGAATGTCACACCGTTTGCACGGGATCTAGAGGTTCTCTCCTGGGACTCCCGCCGCGTAGTTGGTTGCCTGGTGGGTGGTGCGGTGGGAGACGCATTGGGTGCACGAGTGGAGTTTATGTCGTGGGAGGAGATCCGCCGGGGTTTTGGCGAGTGGGGTATTCGATCGATGGCTCCGGCCTATGGTCGGCGTGGAGCGATAACTGACGACACGCAGATGATGCTGTTTACCGCCGAGGGTCTGCTGCGCGCGTTGGTGCGTATGCGTGACAACGGTAACTGTCATATTCCGGCGGTGCTGCATCATGCTTTGCAGCGCTGGCTGATTACCCAGGGCGTTGAGCCGGAACTGAGCCCCTGCCGCGATGGCTGGTTGATCGGTGAACAGTCACTGTGGTCACGACGAGCGCCGGGTAATACCTGTCTGTCAGCGCTGAGCGCAAGCCTCACGTTCGGCGAGCATGCCGGCAATAACAGTAAAGGTTGCGGTGGGGTTATGCGTGTCGCGCCCTGTGCCTTTTTGTTTGATGCCTTTGAGGTGGCTAGCGAATCGGCCAGACTGACGCATGGCCACCCTACCGGCTATTTGGCAGCAGGCTTGTTTGCTGACATTCTCAACCGGCTGTGGCGGCACAACCTACCGCTAGAGGATGCAACAGTCATCGCTTTGCAGGCCCACGGCAGCAAGCCCGGTATGCAGGAAACTCGAGTGCTTGTCGAGCAAGTGCTGCGCTTACATCAGAACGGGGTAAGGCCCAATCCTGAGCGCATCGCTGAGCTGGGCGGTGGCTGGGTGGCCGACGAAGCCCTGGCGATTGCCCTCTGGTGCGCCCTCGCAGCGCAAAGCCTGGAGGATGGGGTGATTATGGCCGTAAACCACAGTGGTGACAGCGACAGCACCGGGATGATTGCCGGTAATTTGCTGGGGCTGATTTATGGCCCTCAGGCGATTCCCGAGCGCTGGCTGGAAGAGCTGGAGCTACGCGAAGCAATTATACGTATTGCTGTGGATTTGGCGGAGATCCCTGCTCAATACCAAGGGAAGAGCAATGCACGGGAACGCCGTTTGATGAGGGTGCGGTATCCCGGCTGGTAGGGCGTACGCTCATTTAGTGGCTGATAGTAGATGTGATCGAATGAGATATAGCGCCGGGTTCGGCAGCTATTCTCGGCTATTGGCTGGAGTACCTGGTTTATGACTCGGATCGCTGCGAACATGGCTCTTTCCCCGGGGGGTAGACGCCGATGATCGCAAAGGGGGGGCCAGCAAGATGCGGATACGATACCCAGCGTGGCAGCTTAGGTGTCGCTAAACTACGTCATTTTCGCGGCATCAAACCTTTAAAGAGTCCAAATCCGTACCAGTGTAAAGCCGAGGTCTACATCGACATTTGGAAGGCCCCGGATAGTTATTGGTATCAACTCGTTAAGTACAGAGATGTTGCCATTTGGTCGGGGGCGGCACGGCTTTGAATTGGCTCAGGCATGGGGTCTGCCATCGTCTAAGAGAAAACTGATTAGGGGCTCAGCCTGAACACTGGTCGTCGGGCATCTCGATCTTAGGTGGGCGGCCATGGTGTCAAAGGTTACCGAGTGTTATAAAAGCATCTCAAGCATGATGGTGAAGGCGTCGTTGTAAGGTCCAGAGCTCGTTTAAAGCAATATCGGTTGTGCTGCTAGTGTCTCAGGTATGGACTGTGTTACCAATCGAATCAAAATCGCATTGCTATACGTGAGAAAAATGGGGCGGTTTTAAGAAGGCGAATATTAATTGTGTACAGAGAGTTTTCAGAATGGCTGAAATGAGCATCACCCCAGATCTGGCACAAGCGTTGGGGTACTACGTGTACGCTTACGTCGATCCGCGAAATAAAAAGATTTTTTATATCGGTAAAGGCATAGGTGGTCGTGCTACAGAGCATCTATCCGATAATAGCGTTTCTGCGAAAGTGGACAGAATTCGCCAAATTCGTAACGCGCGGCTAGAGCCTGTTATTGATATCTTGGCTCATGGGCTACGGGATGATGAGGAGGCTACTCGGGTTGAGGCCGCCTTGATTGAAGTGGTTGGCATAGATAATCTGACCAATCAAGTGAAGGGCCATCTTAGTAATAGATATCCGCGCAGAGGCCTGAGCGACCTGATCATCGAAAGCAAGGCGGAGCGCGCGCAAATTACCGACCCTGCTTTGCTGATTCGAATCAATAAACAGTTTAAATATGATATGAGTGCCGAGGAGTTGTATGAGTGCACTCGGGGTATTTGGGTGATTGGGCCAAGGCGTGAAAGGGCTAAATTTGTAATGGCTGTGTATGCAGGCATTGTTCGCGAAGTATATGAAGTTGAATCTTGGCATCATGCGGGGTCAACCCATTATAAATACCGGGATCAGACAGCGCTTGCTACCAAGTCGGACCGACGCTGGGAGTTTGTTGGGTCGGTGGCTGCGGAAGAAGTGCAGGCGCGCTATAAAGGGCGCTCAGTCGCTCACCTATTCCGCCCGGGCCAGCAAAGCCCGGTTGTAGGTGTGGGTCTGTAAGTTTTGCATTAGTGTTCTTTAATTAAGACTTTCCTCTTAAAAAAAGTAAATCGCACCGGTTTTTATGGAGGCGATTTCGTTTAACTCAGGCGGCCATGGCCCGACCGATGTGTTGTTGGTAGAAGTTTGCCTCAGCTTCTAACGACGGGATATATATGCTCAAGGTGGTCGGCAAAACTGCGCGGTGGCCCTGTCGCCATGTGTTCGGCTAGGTGTTCGAGGGCCTGCTTGCCGCATCTTGGATCGGTTTTAGCGTCAGTCGCTGCCATTAACCGAGGTCGTAGTGATTGCCCTGCAGTCGCTCAGCAGTAGTTCGCATGCAGACTCCCCGCAGGTTCATCGACTACGAGCCGTTACATAATCAGTCGGAGCAGCAGAGAATCAGGGCGCGTTATCCCGACTGGCGGGGTTGGCTTGAAACCTGGGGGCGAAGACTCAGCTGTTGAGAGTCGTCCTTGGCACGAAACCTCAACTGAGCGGGCCGTTCACTTGCGGTTAGGCGTCGCTGAAGCCTGCGCCTCATTCCTGCTCTTCCTCCTCCAGCGTGTTCAGCGCAAAGACTTCATCAGTCACCCGCTTGGCGCGTTTGCCGCTGCCACTTGGCTGGATCACAAACTCCAGTGAGTCACGCAGAAGAACAGTTTCGTCGTTCAGGTCTTCGCCGATTTCGTAGTCCTCGACAAAAAGTGCTGTAGCGGTGGCAAGCTGCTCGATCATTTCGTCTTTCTCCGACAACAGCTCGCTGTGGAGGTGCAGCATCTTGGCCATGATGTTGCAGTCGACCAGGGTACCCTCCAGCCAGTTGCAGCTGGAGGAGTATCCGGCCGCCCAGCGTAGCCCGGTACCTTCGATAAATACTTCCAGCTTGACGGTGTCTCCGCCGACAAAGCAGGACCCTAGCATCAATCCGGTAATACCGTGCTTCTTGGCGGCCTCGCCGATCATGACCATGGCATCGGTGATTTTCACGCCGCCGATCGTGCCGGGATAACCGTGCGCAGCAACATAGATGATCGCGTTATCAAACCTCACCTTGCACAGGCACTCAAGGGCAAGTCTGAAGCTGTTTTTATCGTAAAAATTGGCGCTGAATACATCCACGTCTGGTTCCATCTTGGCCATGCCCTCGACGAAGGGGCGCACGCTACTGCGGTTGCTGTCGCTATCGTCCAATGCCCAGGGTGACTCCAGCACCAGAATGGCCCGACGTTCACTGCGTGTTCTTGCTCTGCTCATAGGTTGGTATCTCGTGTGTGGTTCATGCGCGGATGGCGCGATCGGTTGTCGTGGTTATTCGTCGCTCAATATCAGCAGGCGAGTGCTCGGGTGCTGATGGTAGTTGACTCCGACTGCGGCCAGTGCGTCATCGTCCAGGTTCTGTTCTAGCGCACTGCCAATCTGGCTGAAAAGTTCAAGCGAGAAGTCTTGCTCCCTGAGGCTAAGTACCGCAAAGGCAGACTGAAACCGTTGCCCGGCAAGCACCCGCTTTGCTTCGGTATTGAATGTCCCGAACTGGTAGGCGCGTGCGATCATGCTGCGGCCCTTGGCGTTATGCAGCACGACGCGAAGGTCCGCCAAGTCGATGCACGGGATTTTGGGGACGTCCAGGAAAACGCCGCACAGCGCAGCCATGATCTGGTCCGCCCAGATAACGAGTTCCTGGGGGTTACATGGGCGGTCACAGCGGATCTGAAAACATCCCGCTTCAAGGGCGCGCTGGCTGCCTGCTGGGTCTAGAAACAGGGTTATGTAATGATCGCCCCGCACGCTATAGGCTGCTGGGGCCCCAAGCACGAAGCAGAAGTCGCAGCCATCGTTATTGTCTGGTTGCGCTGTAGTTAGTTGTTTCTCTTCCGGGCCGAACGGGCTGCCTCTTTCACGACCGTTCAGTAGATCAACAATGCGTACGGTGAGGCTGCATTGATCCTCGCTCATGCATCCTCCGGGGCCGGGAGGTTATCTCGATATTGCTCACAAGCCAGGTTCAGGCGTTGGGCCAACTCCTCACGTAGTGATGCGGGTGCAGTGACTACTACTTGGCCGGCTCGGGCCAGCAACCACCATTTCAGCTCCCAGCTGTCGCTGACCGTAGCGCTTAGCTGGAAACCTTCACCTTGTGGCAACGGGGTCAGCTGCATGTCATCAGAAATTGGTGTCTCGAGTAGTAGATGCGCCAGCTGGTCTTTGACCCAGGCGCGCAGTGCTATCTTTCCGCGTACACCAAACTGCATTTGCTCCTCTGCCAGATAGGTTGCCAGGTCAAATGGAGTGTCGTTGGGCACGGCTGTTGGCAGGGCTTCGGCGCTTTGCAAGCGGTGCAGGGCATACATACGCACATCGACAAATCTGGTACCGGTCGCCAGCAGGTAGCGCGTCTGCCCGCGTTGCACCATTGCCAGCGGGTTGAGGACGAGGTCTTGCTGGCTGCGCTTGGATGCGGAGCGATAGATGCACTGCAATTGCCGGCCTTCGACCAAGGCCTGTAGCACGGTAGCGGCGATATCGGGGTCAATCTGCGGTGGTTGGAGCACGGTGCTGGCGCTCAGGTAAGCGACTCGTTGCGGCAGTCGCGCTGCCGGTGTTTCCGCCGCCAATGCGCTGAGCTTGTCGCGCGCCTGACTAAAGCGCGGCGTCAGCTCATTAAGTAGCGCCCGGGGCAGCAGTGCTTCCAGGCTGCCTTCCAGCAGGCTCAGCGACAATGCTTCACCCAGACTGAGCCCTGGGACATTCAGGGACTTGCCCTCCATCCAATGCCAGCCGAACGGCGTACCCTTGCTGTTGCAGTGCAGGGGGAACAGCTGCTCCAGTAGCAACAGGTCCCGCTCAATGGTGCGCTTGGTGCATTTATGGCCTGCGTCTTCCAGCCTCTGGCGCAACGCCGCGGTGGTCATACCGGGCGGCTTGGTCGGTAACTGCTGCAGGATCTCCCACTGGCGAGCGAGTGAGCTGCGTGTTGAGACTACGGGCATTAGGCGCTCCGGTTGTCAGCGGCGTCAGGCGTTGGCGCACGTCGTTTGTTCTTGAGAATGCCGCGCTCGCTGGCAGCTGATACCAGCCAGGCCACCAGCTCCGAATAGTTGATTGGGGAGTCTGGCTGCAGCGCTTTGCGGGTTCCTTCCAGGCTGGACAGCACGCTGGTCAGCTCGGTGTTGTGTAGATGGCTTGTGCCACGTGCGCGTGCGGTTGCCAGCACTGGCTCCAGCAGGGCGTCAAAGGCCTCCTGCTGAATCAGCAAACCAGACAGCGCCGTCAGTTGCTGACTGATGGAGTCAGGTGCTGTGTCCGAGCCCAGAAATCCCGCCAGATTGATGATCCGTCGTCCCAGGCGCTTGATGCTGTGTGTCTCGCGTAGCAGGCTTTCCAGCTCTTCTTTAACCAATCGATCCATACCGCTTGCCCTCGTGTTTACTGGATCAGAAGCCAGTATGACGGTGTGGTGCGACAGAATGGGTCGCGGCGGGGCGGTTGTTCGCAGGGCGTAGAATTGCGCATAGGCAAGTGTGTTGGTGCCGGGTTCAGACTGGCGTTATTTAAACCTCCGGAGGGTGACGCTCAAGGCTATCAGTTGCGGGCTGCGACAGGCCTTGTCGCTCTCTATGGCATGCTGGTTTCAGCAAGTAAGAATCGAGGAGCTCGGTGGGTTATGAAAGGCAAAACCAGCAGCACTGGTAGCGAGTTCGAGTTATTGCGCCTGGACATGTTGGCGAGGCAGTTTCCGGGCATTGTTCAGGGCTGTGGTCAGGTTGTTTTTGCTGCAGAGGATGATGAAGCCCGGCTGAGCCACGCCTCCTGGCGTACTGAAGGGGATCTGTTTGAAAGAGCGAGCGAGACCGGCTTCAAGCAATACCTTATGGAGCTGATTGACTGCTTTATTCAGTACCGCGCGCAGACCGGTCAGACGAAGCGAAAAATCGGTGTCGTACGCATCGATCAAGGCAGCCTTATGATTGAATGGCTATCGAACGACGATCTACTGGAATCAGAAGGGACATAACGAATGGATGCATTGAAACAAGAATACGCGCGCATGCTGCAGGGTCTGCGGATTGATAAATTCAATCTGGATGAGGACAAGTACTCCGGCGTATTTCTACCAGAGCCCTTTGATGAGTATTTGACGGCAAAGACCAAGGTCATGCTGGTTGGTCGGGAGACTGCAGGTTGGAATACCGATAACAACAAAAACACTATTAAGCGCGCAGCGGGGCTGGGCGGTGTTTCGGTATCAGAGGTAGTAAACGAGTCCTTCAGGCGCTACAGAAAACACTTCAAGCTGAAGGGCGACAAGATCGTCGATACCTCGAGAAGCCGTTTTATGGAGTATTACTTCCGGCTAGCCAAGGAGCTTGCCCTTGATCCGCGAGCGCTCATATACGCCAACCTTTTCGCATGGGACTACGCCAAGAAAAGTCCAAGGCGACGGCCAGCTGACGAATTCAACGAAATTGCCTCCATTTCCCAGCAACTACTGGCCGCGCAGATACGACGTTTTAAGCCGGATTTCATTGTATTTGCTTCGGGGATCAGAGGCGCGGATGGAGTTATCCGGAGCCTGTTTAATGAGCATCTCGGCGGATACCAGACCGCTAAAGACAAGCTGGTTCCGGGCAAACTCTGGGAGTTCGAAGCGGCTGGCGCCACCTGTTATCGCATAGCGCACCCGCGTGCTGAATATGGGCATGCGGAGTTCAGGGATCAGGTGATCGAACGCATCCAGGCCAGCGTTGCTTCGAGGCATCTGCATAAGGGCCGTCACTAAGGCACGACATTGGTCTTGGTTATTGGTAGGAGGTATCGCGGCATGGGGATTCTGATTAAGTATCTTTTCAATGCCAGCATCCTGATGCTGCAGCTGGCCACGATGGGCTACGGGCTTTGGCTTGGTGTGACCGAGTCCTGGGGTATGGGGTTGTTCATGTTTGGCGTTGCGTTGCTGCTCGGCGCCGCGGCGTTCTCCGTGCCTGAATTACCTGACCCGCCATCGGAGGCCTGATGACTGCTCAGATCGGCGACCTGCTTTTCTACCAGGGGCAGCGGATGACCATCTGCGACGCTCCGCTCGGCACTTACTTTCGTTTGGGCGGTGCCTATCCTGAGTTTGAACCTAGTTCCACTGCGCTCATACGTGGTTATGTTGCCACCTGGCAGCTGCTGGACGACCGGCTGTACTTGGTTGCGATACAGGGTTGGCTTAGTAATGGGGAGGATGCGTCACTGGAGTCGGTTTTTCCGGGATATCCGGAGCGGGTTTTCGCCCATTGGTACTCCGGCCGCATCAGGGTTCCACGCGGTAAGCTGCTGAAGTACGTTCATGCTGGCTACGCGAGTATCTATGAGCGTGATCTGCTGCTGGATTTTGAGCGCGGTGTGCTTGTCGCTTCCGTGGAGAAACACAACGGCGTCTCCGACACCCCCGATGCACCTGAGGGGTATGGCGTGGGGGCGTTTACCGTTTTCCCGAGGCCGGGCGTGCAAGAGGGGGCAGGGGAGTGATCTATCTTTACCTGTATCTTGGCATTGGCCTGCTGGTCGGCATCGGCTTCAGTATCAATGGCGCGCGAGCCTACGCTAAGGCCCCACCAAGAACCGAGATGGCAGCGCAGGCCCTTGACCCGGACTGGCAGCCATCCAAGCGGCGCTGGTTGCCTCTGATTCTGATCAGTAGTCTGATTTGGCCGGTGCTGCTTCTGCTTCCTCTGCTGGAGCGGCCGTTTGAAGCAGCAGCGCCCATACCTGAGTTCGCTGTAACCGGGGATCATCTGCTCGAGTCACTCACCGTGGCCGAAATCGAAGCCCGAGAGCGGGTTTCAGATCCGCTTGGTGCGGTGCCCGATCTGCCATTCGGACACCTCAACACTGCCTGGTGTGAACTTCTCGCGCAGTGCGAAGAGGAGCTCGAGTTCAGACGGTTTGCGGCTGATTGGGATGCAGGCTGGTGCAAGGAGCGGCGCGAAGGCTACGTCGAGATGGTTGACGGCCAGCCGGGGCGTTTCTTCATGACGGTCTACAAGACGCTGCCGGAGGAGTAACCAGCAGCTTCTTCAGACTTAACCCCAAAGGTTGTTGCAGATACGCTGGACGGCTGCGTTGGCGGCTCTGCAGTCAAATAACGTCGGATCAAAGTGACCATCGGCCCAGGCCGGCGCCTCTTGGCCTTGGTCACTGTCTGGCCGAGCAATCGCCTGCAGAAAGTCCAGATACCCTGGCACGCCGCCCACATCCTCTGGCGGACAGGCACCGGCACCATCGAGTACCTCGCACCAAGTGCCGGATACATCGCTCGGCTCCTGTGCTTTCAGCGCAATCACGTGTTGCCAGCTATCGCCAAAGTCATAGGTGTAGCGCACGCGATCCACATGCTTGAACGCTTTTGTCAGCTTGATGCGTCGGTCATCCTGCGCATCGCCCTGCAGGTCGGTAGACTCCGGATCCAGCGGCGTATAGTGATTGAGTCCGTCCTGAAACTCATGCAGGTGGCAGCTGTGCCAGCCGAACGCCGCCTGGATAAAGTGATGGAGCTTGCGTAGCGTGCAGTCGCTGTTTACCCGGATTAGACGCCATACGGGCGGTTCGATTTGCAGCGGCTCCAGTTGGATAAACAATGTGTACAGCGTGGGTTTGGTTGCCATCGGGGATCCTTGGGTTACTTGTAAAACCACGGCTGCAGTTGCTCGAGGTTACCGACCACAATCTGCTGGGCTGTGGGCTTGGCGTGCACTTTGGTTGGGTCGATCTGGTAGCGCTGCAATACGTACTGCACCAATGCGCCGCGGGTCTGGATCTCCAGCTGCCCGCCGATCATGCCGTAATCCGCCTCCACGATGGCCCGCTGTTCCGGCTTGAGGCGCGAGTCCGGCTCGATGATTACCGAAACCTGTGTGTTCCAGCCGGTGTCTGCCTCGCGGGTATTGTCCGACAGGTCATCCATCAAGTCCGGCGCACCCCGAAAGCGGCTGAGTACAAAGTCGCGGTAGTCGCCGTTCTTCTCGCAGTACGCACGCACATGCCAGCGCATACCGGTAAACACCAGTGTGTGCGGCGCGATCAGGCGCGTTTCGCCATCGGGCGTTGTGAACGACACATAGTCACACTCCAGTCGCTGGTCCTCACGGCAGGCCTTCAGCAACGGCCGCAGCACCTCCGGGCGCACCGATCTGTCCGGCACATCCAGCACCTCGGTATGCGCGTAGGCTAGCGCCAGGCCTTCAATGTGCGGCGCGCGGTCGTGGCTTTGATTAAGCAGATGCAGGTAAGCGCTGGCGCTGTCGTCGATAAAGCGCGGCAGAAAATGCTTGCTTGGTACATAGCCCTTCAGGTGCTTGTCGTACTCCAGATTTTTCGGGGAATGCTCGGTGATGTAGGTATTGATGTCCTTGGACGCCTGCTGACGGCTGATACCAAAGCTCTGGATCAAATGCTGTGTGGTCAGCCGACCTTCCCACCAGGCAACCGTTTCGATCAGGCGGTAGCGAAGGGCAAGATCCCAGCGGACGGATTCGGGGGTGTTGCTGCGTTTCATGGTGTCCTTACCTGCTTTAAAAGCTGACACATAAGCGTCGCTTGTGTAGACGCGTCAATCAAGATGGCATGTTGATTCGGATTGATGCAAGGTCGGATGCTTTACCGATTAGCCCTCAACGGTGGTCGATGGCCTGGGATCCGCAAAATCGCTGCCCGCCGCAAGCCGCGACCAAGTAACCGGCTACGTAAGCGACCAAGTAGCGTGTATACAAGGAGCGATGCGCAGGTTCCAGCATCCGCCTGAAAACTTGACCTGTATGCATGACCATTATTGGTCTGTCAGCTAACGCGACATATCATCCAACTGTGCCCACTGGGAGTGGGCTGGGATGGATCCTTGGTCAGGGATGGCCTCATTTAACAAACGGGATAAGCATGCAGCTACGGCCAGCGTCAACTGCTTTACCCGTTGCCTGGCGGTAGATAAAGTGATCTTCTTCAAATTTGCTAGCAGCAGTCATAGTGGCGTCAGGTTACGGCGCTGCTCGTACGCATCGAAACTTAAAAGGGACTTTATATGCGCATACTCATTGCGGCACTCTCCGGCCTATTGATGGCCTCTCAAGCGGCTTTTGCCGAGCAACCCAAGCTGTTTAAAGATTGGGCTTACAAAACCCCGATGGCCTCATTTAGCCAAGAGCTAGGCTTCTACGACTGTGCGGCAGATTTTGGTGCCAAGGCTGTTTGCATAGATGATGTCGAGTTTCTGGGGCACCCCTTCGGTGCGGTGCTGAGCCCGACGGAAGGCTCCTTGGCGGAGGTCATGCTTGTTGCCGAGTTTGACTATGACCTGTACGTCAAGCTCATGGGAGCCTTGGCAGGTGGGTTTACTCTCATTTCGATGCGTGGCGCCAACGATCAGCTGGACCTGCTTGAAGCCCTTCAAGTGAGTCGAAACTCGCAACAGTTTCAGAGCCGACTGAACGATTACGAAACCCTGGGGCTTAGCCAGGGCCAGCTGACTTACACGTTTATCGAGCAATCCGGTGACGTCGTGCGTCGGTTCAGCACAGCTAGTGCTGCTGCGTTTGCTGCTCCCGAAACAGCTCGGCTGGCTGAGCTGGTTGTATATGAGGACGAGTATGAGTCAACGCTACTGGTCAAGTTTGCTCTGCCGACACTTTCTCGCGAAAGTGCACGCGAAAGTATGCAAAGAATGCCCGTAGAAGATTTCTGAGCGCTGTGCCCGTATGTCGCACTCGAACATAGGGTAAAACCGTTAGTGTTGGGGAGTGTGTATGTACAAACCAGGTGTGTATTCTGGTTGCCAATCGAAATTCGCTTACTCGACAGGCTGTAGAAGGAACTTGAGCCGTGTTTAATGCTTATCATGCAAAGTACTACGCCCAAGAGCTCATTCGTCTCCGCGCTTCTGACGACGTTGCGGGTGTGATAGTTCGGTTTCTGGAGGACAGCGAGGATGAGTATCGGTCTCTGCAGAAATGCGCGCGCTGATCGATCGTTGTCCCAAGGGTTTGTGGAGTCCCTAGCCACTGATCTGGGCTTGCTCGGCAGGCCAACTCGTGTTGGCGGATTGCTCAAGTCTGGGGATCCTCTCTGCCATCAACCTCATGGTATTGCTTCTAAAACTGGGAGCTATTTTTGAAGGGTGGCGCGGAATTTGACTGCATCTTTAACCTGGTTGGACCTGACCTCAGCGGATCGCGATAAGGTTCGCCAAATTCTTGATCTGTTCAAGGAGCAGGGCACTGTTGACGAACTTGGCCTCGGTAGTCTCCGCGATGCCCTGTCTGATGCCCTGTTCCCTGGGACTTCTGTACTGCATACACGTTTGCGCTATGTGCTGTTTATCCCGTGGATTTACAAGCGTCTCGAGCAAACGGGGAGTGGAGGGGATGTCGCCAGAACTGCGCGCTCTAAAGAGGTGGAGTTGATCTCCCATCTTGCGGATCAAGGCAATGATGGTGTGATCGGCATCCAGGCGCGGGAATCTCTGGCTCGTCTGCCAAGCAGTGTGTATTGGGCCGCACTGTCGCGTTGGGGGGTTTTCGGGCCCCGACAGAGCCTGAGTTGGTATCACACCCATTTTGATGAGCTGCGCCGCCAGGTTCGACGCCCTGAGATATCGGCAGACGATCCTGGGTTGCTCTTGACTGGTCGGCATACGTGGCATCCCAGGTTGCCGGCAGCACCGGCCGGATTCCCTGTAGGAGCAGATTTTTCTCTTAGTCGTGAAGAGTCAGAGTTCGTCCAGGCTCAGATCCGTGCCAACTGTAATGGCTCTTTGCTGGGCTGGCTGGCTGATCACGATCTTGCCGGGCAGTCTCACAAGCTTTGGCAGGTTCAACTGGCACCTGACGCCCCCTCACAGATCGTTGCCACACTCGAGTTGGCTCGCCAGTTTTCATTAGTTGTTGAAGGTGCACCGCTCCTTTACAACCTTATGTTGGCGGATAAGCGTGGTAAGACCAATCGGTCGGAAGCTGATATGGCAACAGCTGACTCCTACCGTCAGGAGTTTTCCGAATGGATGGTGCGTGCCAAGACAGATCTGCAGACATTCCAGCCAGAGGATTTGTGGGCTTTCGTGGCGCGCCAGAAGGCGCGTAGTTCAGAGCCTCAGCGCCGTTTTGTAGAGCGTTGGTTGCAGTGTGTCAGTCATGGAGATGTTGAACGAGCGCTTAATGATCAGGGATTACGGTCCCTGATTGAAATGCGAGAGCGGCAGCTTAAAGGTCCCAAGCGGGCGCGACTTGCAAATGCCGGCCGGTTGGCAGATTGGAGTGGCCGTGTAGGTGTTGGTCGTATGGAGTTTCGCTGGAGTCAGGTGCGCCGGATGTTGATGGATCTACATGAGGGGCTGTCGCACTGATGTTGTCTCCCGATTCCCGTGCTGTGGCGATGGATTTGCTCAAGCCTCCACCAGGTTACCGAATTGATCGCACTGTACTGACGACATACAGCTTGGATCTGGAGGTTCTGTTGGCTCTGCCGCTGGCAGTATTGGCACAGACAGATGCTGGAGTAGAGCAGCTCTTGCTGGATCCGCTGATGTTGCTCGAGGCGATTCGCGAGGCAGGTGAGCGTATACAGGTGTTTGTCGACGAGGCCGGCATTGCCGTACCCGCCAACGGCCGGGCTCTATATGGGGCGTTGGAATCCAGCGTCCATCCGGTAAAAGCGCCTAACGGTGGGGTATTCCATCCCAAGGTTTGGGTGGCCCGTTTTGTTCGTGAAAATGAGCCACCGCTGATTCGTGTATCTGTAGCTTCTCGCAATTTAACCTTTGATCGATCTTGGGATATTGCCCTGACGTCGGAGGCGACTCCAGGCAAAAAAACAATTGCAGCAAGCAAGCCGCTGTCTGACTTGTTGCGTCGATTACCAGGCCTAGGAGATGAAACGCTGGATGACGCAGTCATTACAGGCATTCAGCAACTGGCGGATGAAGTACAGCGGACCGCGTTTCCGGCGTCAGAGGGATTCGATAGCGGTCTTGAGTTTCATGTGTTGGGTTTTGGTAAGCAGAAGGGACACTGGAGTCCAGTCGAGCAGGCAACTCGGGTGCTGGCCATAGCTCCCTTCCTGTCTGACAAGGCGCTGCAAAAAATCGCCAGCCTGGCATCGAGTGAGTCGCTGTTGGTTAGTCGTGCAGATCAGCTCTCGCAACTTGAAGTGGATCTGGCCAAGGATTGGAGCCTCGTACAAGTGCTGAGTCCGACGGCCGATGGAGAAGCGGAGGATGGATCTCAGCTACGGCCATCTGGCCTGCATGCCAAGCTGATGGTATTTGAGCGGGGGCATCGAGCCACCTGGTTTATCGGCTCAGCCAATCTGACTGATGCCGCTTTTACCGGGAGAAATGTTGAGGTGATGGCGTCGGCCTCAGGTCCTAAAGGACGTCCGGGGGGCACAGGAATTGGCATCAATCTGTTTATGGAGTCGGGTTTTCAGCGTCTGTGTGAAGACTACCAGCCTGCTGAGTACACGCCTGAGGAAGAAACAGCTCAAGAGGCCGCAACCAAGCTCAGACAGGCTCGAGACGCATTGCTGGGCGCGGGATTGCGTGTCAGCTGTCGACCAGCAGAAAGCGATTGGCAAATGGCAGTGCAGGGTGGGATTGCCCTACCTCAAGGCGTCACACTAACCGCTTGGCCCTTATCGGTTGAAGGGCATCAGTCCAAGGCCTGGCAGGATGGTGTCAGTTGGCATCTACCAATTGCCAGGCTGACAGCATTTATAGCTTTCAGCATCGCCGTGGATGGACATGATGAGAGACTCGATCTTGCCATCAAGCTGCCTGTAGAAGGGATGCCGGAGGAGCGGATCCATCATGTGTTACGCACCCTGGTCGATAGCCCAGAGCGTTTCATGCAGTTCCTGCGGGCCTTACTTGGCGGGCTGGAGGAGATTGCTGGGCTCATCAGGGACAGTTCCGGACAAACTTGGAATTTTGCCGGAGGCCAGGGACTCCGAGGTGAGCCATTGCTGGAAGACATGCTGCGCGCCGCCTCAAGGGACCCGCAGCGGCTGCTCCCGGTAAGACGGCTGATTGCTGATTTGCGCCAGTCGGAAGAGGGGCGAAAGATCGTGCCTGATGATCTTTATGTCGTATGGCAAGTAGTTGATTCAGTACTGAATGACATGGAAGCTCAATGAAACGACCGGATATCGACAGTGTTCTGGCCCCACTGAAGACTTTCCAGCGGCGCACAGTGGAGCATGCTTTCTATCGCCTGTTCGATGCTGATGACAGTACGGGCCGCTTTCTGGTTGCTGATGAAGTAGGGCTTGGCAAGACGCTGGTCGCCCGAGGTGTGATCGCTCGGGCAGTAGACAAACTCTGGCAGGATGTCGACCGGATCGACGTGATCTATATCTGCAGCAACCAGAGTATTGCCCGCTCCAATCTACCGAAGCTGCGGATTACCGGTGACAACCAGGTCAGTTTTTCCCTTGCTTCTCGCTTGACCATGCTCGCTACTGAGCTTGCCCCCCGTGAGGGGCAGCTGGGATTGGCTGGTAGCAAGCTGAACTTTGTCAGCTTCACCCCAGGTACCTCCTTCAATATGGGGCGTTCGACCGGAATGCGGGATGAGCGTCGGTTATTGTTTCACCTCCTCGATGGTGTAGTTAGGCCGCGAGTGGGTCTGATGAACCTTCTCCAGGGAGCAGTCCAGAGCCGTGAGCGCTGGCGTCAGCAGCTCAATGACTGGCCACTGCCGCTGGAGGAGGGCATTGCTGCACGTTTCCGGGAGCGATTCCGGGATAGCGGGCGTCTGCAGCAGAAGGTCATTGACGCCGCAACCGGCTACTTCGCTCGTTATCGGGAGTCGTACCCGCCGGATGCTGGTCATTTACGCCGACGCTTGATCGGCGAACTACGCCAGTTGCTGGCTGAGGTTTGCGTCGAAGCGCTGGAGCCGGACTTGATAGTGGTGGATGAGTTCCAGCGCTTCAAAACACTTCTGGATCCAGAACAAGCCGAATCTGATCCTGCGGCAGAGATTGCTCAGGCACTGTTTAGCGCTAAATCATCGGAGGGAGTCCCTGCGAGGGTGCTGCTGCTCTCCGCAACTCCGTACAAGCTGTTCACCACGGACGCAGAGATTGAGCAGGAGGACCACTATAAAGATTTCATTGCTACTACCGCCTTTCTGCTTGGGCATGACGAGAAGCGGGGCGCTCGTCTGAAGTCTGCGATTACCGAATTTGGTCGCGGGTTACGTCGTGCAGCTAGGGGAGAAACGGATCAGATCTTGTCAGCTAAGCAGGAGCTTGAGCTCTGCCTGCGAGAGGTGATGGCTCGCACCGAGCGCGTGGCAGCTACAGAAGAACATGACGGTATGCTGGTCGAGCCTGGCAATACCGTAAAACTGCAGCCTGAGGATGTACGCCAGTATCTGTCGGCAGATGCGGTGTTTCGTGCGGTAGGTGAGCGAGATCCAATGGTTTACTGGAAGTCCGCCCCCTATCTCGCCAACTTCATGCATCGATACAAGGTGGACAAGCGGATCCAGGATACGCAGCAGCGCTTCCCTGAAAAGCTGGCCAAGGTCATCACCGAGCACCAAGACAGCATGCTGTCCATCGATGCAGTCTCAAAGCTCGAGCCTGTGCCGGATGCGCATGCAAAGCTGCGTGATTTGCGAGAACGCTTGATCGACAGTGGATTGTGGAAGCTGCTTTGGATGCCACCGACCGTACCATACTGGCCGTTGGCTGGAGCCTATGAGGGGCAGCATGGGCAGAGCAAGGCGCTGTTGTTCTCTGCCTGGAACATGGTTCCCGATGTAGTCAGTGGTCTGCTCAGCTATGAAGCCGAGAGGCGAATGCTGGGGCCTGATTTTGAGAGTTACCACGAACCGGATCGTCGCCAGAGCGCGCTGTTGCGCCTGGCTGAAACAGGTGGATCTCGAGCCCGGCATCGCCTGTTGCTGCTGCTTATGCCCTGTCTGACACTGGCAGATAAGGCCCATCCTCTTGCTGCTCCAGTAGGTGTTGACCGGCGCGAATGGGTACGTGGTCAGGTGGCTGAACTGCTCCAAACCTTGCCTGATCCTCAGGATGCTGCGGTAGATAATCGTTGGGAATGGGCGGCGCCGTTGCTGCTGGATCCTGGCATGCGGGAGTTTTTGTCTGGCTGGCCGCATGACTCTACAGCACCGGAGTATCGACCCAATCCTGAGTATTTGCCTGGCTACGTAGATGACCTGCTCTCCCTGGATATCAGCACCCTTGGACGCCGTCCTGATCACTTGCTTGAAACCCTAACTGATGTAGCGCTTGGCTCGCCGGCTGTGCTTGCTGCGCGCATGCTTGATGTGCCTGGATTGTCACCGCTGGTACGTCGGGAGCTAGCTGCTAGGACCGCCTATTCATTCTGGCGTTTGTTCAACCGCCCGGCATCGATTCGCCTTATCCGTCAGCTGGACTCCACCGTTTCTGATTCCAGCGATGAAGATGCCTACTGGCATCGTGTCTTGCGCTATTGCCGTGACGGGAACTTGCAAGCAGTGCTCGACGAAACCTGGCATCTAGTGTTCGAGCAGCATGGTTGGACGGCAGGCCAGGAAATCAACTCCGTCTGCCGTGACTGCGTAGCCGATCTGGTGGGAATGGTAGAGCCACGGCCTTCACGAGTGCTGGCTCGCTGCTATCGGGTTAAGGGTAAACAGGTTGAGACGGAGGAGCTGCATCTGCGGATGATGTTTGCTCTGCGCTTTGGGCATTTGCAGTCAGAGGAGGGCGGTTTGACTCAGGACGCAGTACGAAAGGCCTTCAACAGCCCATTCCGCCCATTCCTGCTCTCGAGTACATCAGTGGGACAAGAGGGGCTTGACTTCCATCCGTGGTGTCATCGGATTGTTCACTGGAACCTGCCCGGTAATCCGGTGGATATGGAGCAGCGGGAGGGGCGGGTGCATCGGTATAAGGGGCACGCAGTACGTAAGAATGTTGCCGCCCGCTTTTCCTCCGAGTCACTGTGTAACTGGCGCCCCGGTCAAAACCTCTGGCAAGAAATCTTTGTGCGGGCTGATCGGGAAGCGCGTGCGCAGGGCCGCAGCGAACTAGTGCCTTATTGGGTCGCACCGGGAGAGGCTCGGATCGAGCGCCATGTGCCGGCATTGCCTTACACCAGCGAGGTTGAGGCCTTCGCCAGGTTGAAACGCCAGTTGGCTGCTTACCGGGTGGTCTTTGGTCAGCCGCGACAGGAAGAACTGCTTGATCTGCTCGATAGCTCCCAAGTATCGCAGGGACAGTTGGAGGCTTGGTCTATCGACTTGATGCCGACGGTGTGAGTCCTTCAATGCGACCTGAACCGCTCCGGGTTCTTCGGGGCATGGTCGGTGATGGAGGTGCTCATGTCCTTGGAGGCCTGCTGGCGGCTGATACCGAAGCTCTGCATCAGGTGCTGTGTGAATCGCCCCGGCCTTCCCACCAGGCGGCCGTCTCGATCAAGCGGTAGCGAAGGGCAAGATCCCAGCGAACGGATTCGGGGGTGGTACTGCGTTTCATGGTGTCCTTACCTGCTTGAAAAGCTGACACATAACCGTCGCTTGTGAAGACGTGTCAATCAAGATGGCATGTTGGTTTGGCTTGGCGCAAGTTTCATTGCGCTGCCAAACGGGCTTCGCGGGCATGTGACAGCCTAGCAGCCGCAAAATCGCTGTACCCCGCAAGCTGCGACCAAGTAACCGACTAAGTAAGCGACTAAGTAGCGCGCTCCAAAAAGGGAGGCGCAGGTTCCGGCATCCGCCTGAAAACTTGACCTGTATGCATGACCAATATTGGTCTGTCAGCTAACGCGACATATCATCCAACTGTGCCCGCTGGGAGCGGGCAGGGATGGAGCCTACAAGCCATGGATGGCTGACCTCGCAGGAGCGATTCACTGCTTGTCTGGTGAGTGCACTGTTTTCGTGCTTTACCTGATAGTAGCGGATTGCTATTGTGATCTAAGTCGCATCAAGGCAGAGCGATTTTCCCAAGGACGGCTCTATTACAGCGTATTCAAGCGACCAAACTGCGCTGCCCTCCATCCTGTTGATCCTCTGCTCAGAACTCGTACAGCTTTCGTAAGGCACGGTAGTTTTGTTGTACCCACCCTCGCTTCGTTTCAGGCTGGCGCGGGGGGATGCCAAGACACCGGTTCACAGATGGATGAACTCGACGATGATGGAACTTTTGCAACACCTCTGGCCAGACTTCTCCGCAATGTTCAGTGCGCAAACAACGGGGTTAAGTGCCTGGTTCTGGAGCGCGACAGCGCTTATTTTTGCTGTCTCCTTGATTGCGATTTTTATCCACTATGTTCGGTTCCGCCGCCGTATCCGCTTGCTTAGCTCTCTTTTGGCTGGGCAGAACAAGGAAACGCTCGCACTTGCCCGGCGTGAAACCCTACAAAAAGCCGAAGCCCTTCCAGTCTCTGGAGTGGGCTCTTTGTGGCGTGAGTTCGACGAGAGTCTGGTTAGCTCGAGCGACCAGAAACAGCTTTTCAATACCTTGGATGCCGAGCACTTTTTTAACTCCCGCACCTTGGCTCCGGGCCTGACAGGCAGCCGTCTGCTCGCAGCAGCCCCTAGTTTCCTTGTCGCGATTGGTGTGCTGGGCACCTTCGTCGGCTTGACCGTCGGCTTGGAGGGGTTGGTGGGCACCAGCGACGAGGTTGAGGCCCTGAAAGGAGGTATCAACGAGCTTATTTCGGGTGCTGCTGTCGCTTTTATGAGCTCGGTCTGGGGTGTGGCGTTTAGTTTGGCGCTGAACTTTATCGAGAAAATGTTTGAGCGCGGCGCGCTCACCCGAATCCGGGCTTTGCAGCAGCGGATTGATTTTCTCTACCCGCGGATTCCGGCAGAGCAATCGCTGGTTCACATTGCCGAATATGGAAAGGAAAGCAAACAGGCATTGCAGGAACTGCACGAGCGTATCGGCGACCGTTTGCAGGAAACGCTCAACGGGATGAGCGATGCAATGCAGCAGGCCATCGTCGACGCCCTCAACAACGTTATGGCGCCCGCAATTCAAACCCTCGTCAACACCAGCAGCCAGCAATCCAGCCAGGTTTTGGAGAGCCTGATGGGCCGGTTCATGGATGGCATGGCTTCTGCCGGACGGGAGCAAGGCGCCCAGATGCAGCAGGCGGCCGCCGACGTCAACTCGGCTGTGAGTTCAATGAGTACTCGCCTGAACGACGTTTTTTCCGCCTTGAGCGATCAGCAGTCCAAACAGCAAACGGCGGTTCAGGAACAGGCTGCTCAATTTGAGAGTCAGCTCACCCGCATGTCGGCTGCGTCAGAGCAGCGCGAGCAGCAAATGGAGCAGCGCTTCAGTCAACTGGTAGGCGGCATCGGAGAGCAGCTGGAGTCCCAACTTGGTGCAGCGCAACGGCTGGATCAGGAGCGGCAGGCTGCGTTTGAACAAATCATGCAGCAAACCAGTACCAGCCATTCTGCGTTACTTGAGCAAGTGGGCGGTGCCGCTCGTGACCAGTTGCGCAGCGTGAATGAGGCAGCTGATGCACGTCAGCAGCAATTGGAGTCCAGCCTTACTGCAATGCTTGAGCGCATGTCTGATGCCTTCACTAGTCAGGGCCGGCAGGCAGATCAACGCGAGCGTGAACGCCAGGAGCGGTTGGACGGCCAGCTTGAAAGCGTTGCTGCGCAGCAGCAAAAGCTGCTGGACGCTATCGCCACTGCTGTTCAGGCAACGCAGGAACAAAGTCGGCAACTGGCAGCGCAGCATCAGACCTTGGTGACTCAGTTGCAGCAGGCGACCTTGGCTGTAGAAAATAGCAGCCAGCATATGAACAGTAGTGCCGGGCAGCTGGGAGTGTTGTCGAACAACTTGCGTCAGGCAACGGAGCAGCTTGCGCCACGTCTGGACCAGGTTGCCAGTAGTATCACCCATGCTGCGGAGCGTAACGCTGCCGTGTCGGACCAGCTCAAGCGTCAGGCGGAAAATCTTGTTTTGTTGCAAGACACTCTGGTGGAAAGCGCCGAACGTTTTGAGCAAACCGCAGCTTTGGCGCGCGATGGCTTCGGCGAAATGAGGCAGCATCAGCAAGCGTTTCTAGCCGAAGTGCGTGCCGAGTTTACTGCACTGGGTGAGGCATTGCGCACCCAGGTGGGTGCGATTGAAAAGCAGGCAGAGGACTGGCTGCAGAGCTATTCAACCGAGACCAGTCGGCAGGTACACGAGCGGATGGACCAGTGGAATAAAGAGACCCTGGGCTTTGCTACCAAGATGAGTGCAGCAGTGCAGGCAATCAGTAATGTTGTTGACGAGCTGGAGGCCCGCTAATGCGCTTTCGCTCCTCCTCAAGCTCCTCGGTTGATGAAGAGAACCCCTATTGGATGAGCTTCTCCGACATCATGTCGGCGTTGCTGGTGATCTTTATCCTCGCCTCGGTCATTCTTATTCTGCAATTGATGGAGATCCAGCAGGAGCTTGAGCAGCGCCAGGTCCAGTTTGAGCAGGAGGTGCAGGAGCTGAAAAAGGCCGAAGAAGTGCGCCGTACGATTCTGGATGAGGCTGTCGAAGCGCTGCGCCAGCGGAACATTCGGGTTGAAGTGTCCGAGAATCATACGGTCCTGCGCATCCCTAATGACCTGCTTGGGTTCGACACTGGGGCCTATGAGCTGCAGTCACGTTACGAAAGTACCGCGCGCGAAATTGGCGAGGTGCTGAATGCGGTGCTAAGCCAAGAAGGGCGTTTGGATCACTTGGATACGCTTTTTATTGAAGGGCATACCGACAATCGCCCGTTCCCAGGGTTTATGGGCAAAGGCAATTGGGGGCTTTCCACCTTTCGAGCCATCTCTTTGTGGCAATTCTGGAGTACAGCTCTGCCTGAAGATCAGCGCTTGGATCGTTTGATGAATCGCGCTGGTCAACCACTTTTTTCTGTTAGTGGCTATGCCGCGACCCGCCCGGTGAATACGCAGCAACTCACCGAAGACGAGCTGCGGGCAAACCGCCGTATCGACATTCGCTTCACGATTCGCCGGCCAGACAGTGCCGATTACGAAGCAACACGCAAGCTATTGGATGCCAAGTGATGCGTTTGCCTCCTGTCGAGAATCGTCCGGCGGAGTGGCCTTCATCTGTCATCGATGTCTGGACGCGGCTAAAGGAAGAGGCTGCGCGCATGGAAAGCGCAGCTGGTAATAGTGACGCTTTCGAGCGGATGATTCAGCGCTTTCGCGAAATGGCGCGAACCGGCCGCGTTGACGGGCTAGTTGCGTTGTTGAAACGACGAATGGCGGCGCGTGCGTTGACTTCGCTATGGGCAACCGACCGTGATTATGGTCTGCGTCTGCTCAATGATCGCATTCTGGATGCCTTGATAGAGGCGCAGCAGCCTCGCCTGACGCGACTGACGCTGGTTCAGTTGCTGCAACTTTATTTCGGCCTGTTCGATGAGTTGGATGCCTGCGGAAAACAGTCCGAGACAAGTCTCAGGCACGTACTGCAGGGCCACATCGAAGAGCAACTGACACGGCTTCCTGTGCGCCGCCAACAATCGATTCGCAAAGATATTATCTCCGTTCTAGGTGAACACCCCTGGCTGCTGGAGCTGGATGCGCCGTTGCGACTGGTGCAGTTGGCGCGTTCTGAAGGGCGTGACTTCAATGATGCGATTTCCGCCTACGGTTTGGACGGCTTTGACGGGGGCCGTTATGGCGACATCTGTCGTGCCCACTATTACCTCGAAACCTTGCGCAGCCTCTATCCGGGTAAGCACGACCCCGTGCTTGATGAGCTATTAAAGCCCAGTGTGGCCAAAGCTCCCTATCAGGGTGAGAAGCGCATAGGGCATGCAGCGCTGGAAATCATGATTGACCGGGTTGCCGATGAACCGGGCGACGTATGGCAGAACTTCATTATTTCCCTGGCAGGAGATCCTCGCATCGCCAACTCTGCGCCATCCTATCGAGAGTGGTGGCAGCCTCTGGGGGCCGAGCGTATCGCCAAGGTGCGCGGATGGTTGTCGCGGGAAGACCTCAGGCTGTTTTTGCAGGCCGTGGAGCAGTACGGCATTGAAGGCGACAACGACGATCTGCAGCGGATGTTTCCGGCTCGCAAGTTGTTCCTGGAGGGGTTGTTCAAGCTTAAGCTGATCCGCAATACACGTCTGTTGCTTGGGCACCGTGCTGAAAGCTCGGTTCGTCGCATCCTCGGCAAGGAAGTACGCACCAGCTTTGCCAAGATGGATGGTGGTTTGGCTGATAAGGCTGTGATCTACCTCGATTGCGGTGATTTCCATCTGGTGGAGGGCTCACACAGCTTCAAAATATGGGTATATCTCGCGCCGCCCGGTGAACTGCTGACCTCGTATCAGCGTACATCCTTCAGTCACGCTGACCTGACCAATAAGGTGCCAGCAGATTATCAGCGAGCCTATCCCTCGCTACCGTATGATGCATTTGTTCATAACCCCAATACTTGGCAGCACAAGGTCTTCAGCTTCCTCGCCGATAACGGCATCGGGCTTGATATGGAGCAGTTGCTGAGTGCAACTGATTACCGCCAGCAATTGCAGCGCTACGGTATTCCAACGGTCAAACCCAGTCGAACTCCGATACCGGCAGCGCGGCCTGGCTCCACGCCGGCCGGCTTTCGGCCAACAGCGAAACAGGCCGCGTCTGAAGCCCGACAAGTCGACGAAGCCGGTTCTGTCCGCCCTCGGCACCGCCCAGCTCCAATAGCTCCCGGCGTTTCGTCCCAGCTGGAGCGTCCTGCATTAACTGATGGGTCGCTTGATGGTGTGGCCAATGTGTCTACGGGAATAACAAGTCGCACCAACAGGTCATCTTCTAGACAATACACTCGCGACGCCTTGACCGTGCAGGATCATGCCATCCTCAAGTACTTTGAGGTCAATGGCGGAGATCGCGTGCGCTACGCCGCCAGCATCCTGGAATTGGAACCTCGGGAGATAAACGCCGCATTGCACGGCGCTCTGCGGCGTTTTGTTGTCCAGGACGCCACGCATGGCTGGAGCCTGTCACGGGAAGGCTTGCGTTACTGTGAAGCTCTGCAGGCCTCCGAAGGACATCCATCTCATGATCAGGAAGTATTGCAGCGTATCTCAGATCTTACTGCGGTGGCGCGGCGGGTTTTACGTAAGCTATCAGGAGCTCCAGCTTCTGAGCTGAGGCTGATGGCTGAGGAGCTAGGAGTTAGAGCTGCTGAGTTGGATTTGATATTGAAAGGCTCTCTAAAAGGGCTTTGCATCGAACAGCCAAAAGGCTTCTGGTCTGCTACCCCAGAAGCCCAAGCCGCTTTCGACCAATACGACCAGCAGGAGCTGATCTGATATGGGACTTGCCAGTTTCTTTCGTCGCTTTATCGGTGAAGACGGTGATGCATTGTCGACCCTGGACGGTTTCCGGTTTGCGGCTGACTCCGGTGGGTTAAACGTTTTTCTGCCCCGTGAGCAGCATCAGGTGCTGCAGCAGGGCAAAGGCAATGCGTTGCAGAAGGTACAGCTCATTGCCTTGAATATGCTCTCGGAGCAAGCGGCTGCTGAGGCCATTGCCAATGGCTTTCGTATTGATGCGCACACCGTAGCGGCGATGGACGACGAGCAAGCCGAAATCTTTCGCTTGCCGCGCCGCTACCCCGGCAGTTTTGCCGCAACAATTGACGGTCGTACCGGTCAAAGCGGCTTTCGTGTAGCGCTTGCTGCACAAACTGCTGACGGCGTTTTCCCGTTTCAGCGCAAGGGGCCTTATCTATCGTTAACCAGCACTGAAGTGTACCGCCTCACCCCAGCTGAGCTGTATGGGCTGACCGCGCTGGAGCGGCATCAGCAGCTGGCGCCGGAGCAGAGAGGGGAGGCTGCCAACGTACGCTTGATGGCTGAACTGCAAACAGCTGCGCGCAGCGGCATGCGGATTGACCTTAGCCATTTCGATCGTATGGATGTGGTCGTGCCGGAAGGTGTTGGAGTAATCGCTACGCGCCTTCCAGATGGCAGTCTGGAGTTGTGTCCTACCTTGGGCGATGGTTCTTCCGTAGATCAGTTGAGCAAGCGCTGGTCGCAGCTTGATATGAGTGCAGATGGCGGCGTGATGCGCATAGATAATCGCGTCGTCCTGCTGGATGAAGCGCAGATGAGTGGCGTGCGCAATGTCCTTTCCAACCGCCGTATCCCTGCGGACAAAGTGGCTGAGTTTATCGCCACGCCAACGGCATTCCTTGACGCAGCACTGGTCAATCTGGACATGGGTTTTTCCCTGCGTGTGGCAGGTATAGGCAAGCCTCAGCACGTCGATTTTGGTGAGCTTGATCTTGTCCGTAACGACTGGTTTGCGCTGGACCGCCGCCCAGCAGCGCCAAGCGTCATCAGCAAGGTTGTGCAATCTCCGGAAGAGCTAGCACGCTTGAAAGAGCTGATCGTAGCCGCACAAGGGCAGGGCGCTGAAGTCGTGCATTTCGGCGGGCAGGCTATTGATATCTCTGATGTGGCGCAGGTTACCGAGCATATCGAGGCGGCCGAGGCCAAGCTTGCCGATCCCGAGTTCCAGCGAGCAGCAACGCAGCCTGATGCGCCTTCGGAGAATGAAAAGCAGGGCGAGAAGGTTGCAGTCGTGCTCAAAGACGCCGACGCGATCAGTTCCGGGCTGCTGCAAAAGGCCCAATCCGCAGCACAGAGCCAAGAAACTGACTGGTCGGCCTATTCCCGCGAACCGTTTCCGCATCAGCGCGAAGGCATCGAGTGGATGCTCAAGCTGCTGAATGTTGCCCTGCAGGATGACCACAACGACTTATATCGCGTTCAGGGAGCCTTGCTGGCCGATGACATGGGCTTGGGTAAAACCTATATGTCGCTGGTCGCGGTGGGGGAGTACTTGCGCAATCAGCGTCGTCAACAGCAACCGGAGAAGCCGGTGCTGGTGGTTGCTCCGCTCAGCTTGCTTGAGAACTGGGAGGATGAGGTCAGCAAAACCTATCCTGCGGTCCCGTTTCGGGATGTGGTCGTGCTGCAGTCAGGGCGCGATCTCAATCAATTCCGGGTTCAAGGCGCCGAGCGGGAGTCCGCCCAGTTGGCAGCCCTTGGGGACGATGAGCTGGCCGATGAACGCAGCATTCGCTACGCCCTCACCATCGGCCCGGAGGCGGGCGCGCATCGGCTCGACATGGATCGCAGACTGGTGCTCACTACCTACCAGACCCTGCGCGACTATCAGTTCTCGCTGTGCCAGATTGACTGGGGCATGGTTATTTTCGACGAAGCACAGAACATCAAGAATCCCAACGCCCACCAGACGCGTGCAGCCAAGGGCCTTAAGGCTGACTTCAAACTGTTGGCTACCGGTACGCCGGTCGAAAATAGCCTCGGCGATTTCTGGTGCCTGATGGATACCGCACAACCCGGTTTGCTCGGCGGCTGGGATCACTTCCGCGACACCTGGATCAAGCCGATTCTGGCTGCTGATGATGAAGTGCGTGACCAGGTGAGAGTGGAGGTTGGCAACGATCTGCGCCGCGCCGTCGGCATCTTCATGCTCCGCCGCATCAAGGAAGATCAGCTGACAGGTCTGCCTAGCAAGACTATCTGTACCGGTTTACCGGCAGAGAGTGGCGGAATGCGCCACACGCCCCAGTTGGCGACCATGATGCGTGGCGCCCAGCTGCAGGCCTACGATGCCGTGCTTAACGATTACCGCGACCGTCGCGATGCCGAAGAAGATCTACGCGGCACCGCGCTCGCGGCGCTCAGCAGCTTGCGCAGTATTTCTCTGCACCCGCGCCTTGAAGCCGAGTCGGCGCTGTATGCAACCAGCGCCGCGCAGGCTCGCAGTTTCATGCAGGAGTCCGGCAAGCTGGAAGTGCTGCTGTCGGTATTGGATGACATTCGGGCTAAAGGCGAGAAGGTCATTCTGTTTATGGAGACAAAGCGTCTGCAGCGTTTGCTCAAGCTCTGGCTCGATCAGATCTACGGGCTGGATATCGCGGTCATCAACGGCGACACCAAAGCCGTGGCGACCAAGGCTGAGACCATGACCCGCAAGAAGCTGATTACCGAGTTTGAGGCACGTGATGGGTTCAACGTACTGATCATGTCGCCTGTTGCTGCGGGGGTTGGTTTGACGGTCGTTGGTGCCAACCACGTTGTTCATCTGGAGCGCCACTGGAATCCGGCCAAGGAGGCTCAGGCGTCGGACAGGGTCTACCGCATTGGTCAGCAGAAGCCGGTGTTTATCCACCTGCCTGCGGTGACCCACCCACAGTATGACTCCTTCGACGTACACCTGGACCGCCTGCTGCGCGGCAAGCTGATGCTCAAGGATGCCGTCGTAACACCGGAAGCCGTAGCGGAAAAAGATATTATTCAGTCGATGGGCTTGTAAGGCCGCTGATGCACCGTTTTAGCGCCTTCGAGGCTTCCCCGAATAAGCCAGATACCGCATCATTGGCCCTGTGATTTCGAAACGCGCGTTACGCGACATGGGATGTCGCCTTCATCGGTCAGCATCCCGCCTATAACCATAAGCTGTAAGCAGGAAGTACCGATGTCTGCACTCTATGCCCCCGGCGCCCGTGTTGTAATCCGAGACTGCGAGTGGATCGTTCGTCGTGCCGACCCCTCGGACGACGGTGGCTATGTGCTCACGGTCGACGGCCTGTCCGAGCTGGTTAACGGCAAGAGCGCACGCTTTCTGACCCGGCTGGAAGAGCAGGCCGACGCCATTCGCGTACTGGACCCGGCACAAACCCGTTTTGAGCAGGATCTGTCTCCCGGCTTTGAGAAGAGCCGCCTGTTCATCGAAACCCAGCTGCGCCAGATCACGCCGGCCGACGGCAAGATTCACCTCGGCCATAAGGCGGCGATGGATCCGGTGCCCTATCAGCTGGACCCGGCGCTGCAGGCGCTAAGGCAGAATCGCCAGCGCATTCTGATTGCCGATGCAGTGGGCCTGGGCAAGACCCTGGAAGCCGGCATTCTCATGACTGAGCTGATACGCCGTGGCCGCGGCAAGCGCATTCTGGTGCTCACGCTGAAAAGCATGATGACCCAGTTCCAGAAGGAAATGTGGAACCGTTTTACCATTCCGCTCACCCGGCTTGATTCAGCTGGCTTGCAGCGTGTGCGCAACCACATTCCCGGCAACCACAATCCGTTCTACTACTACGACAAGTCGATTATCTCCATCGACACTCTCAAGCAGGACAACGAATACCGCCGCCATCTGGAGCAGGCTTACTGGGACATCATCGTCATCGACGAAGCCCACAACGTTGCCGAGCGTGGCTCCAGCTCGCAGCGGGCAAAACTGGCGCAATTGCTGGCAGGCCGCTCAGATACCCTGATTATGCTCTCGGCCACGCCCCACGACGGCAAAGCCAGAAGTTTTGCCAGCCTGATGAACATGCTCGATCCGACAGCCATCACTGACCCGGACGACTACGCCCGCGACGACTTCAGCGACAAGGGCCTGGTCATCCGCCGCTTCAAGAAGGATATTCGCGATCAGGTAAAACAGGAGTTCAAGGAACGCGTCGTCAACGACATCTACCTGCACGCCTCACTGGAAGAGGAGGCGGCCTACCAATACCTGCTCGATGTGCCCTTTACCTACCGCGGTGAGCACAGCCAGACCCGCAATGGTCAACTGGTGCGCATCGGCCTGCAGAAGGCCATCTTCAGCTCACCGGCGGCAGCTCAGGTCTCGGTACAGCAGCGCATCAAAAAGCTGGAAAGCAAGCCGGATATCAGCTCCGACGAGAAGGTCGAGGTGCAGAGTCTGCACAGCCTGTTGCTGGCGCTTGGCAAGATTACACCCGCGCACTTCAACAAGTACCAGCAACTGCTGACGCTGCTCGGCAGCAAGGCGTTTGGCTGGAAGAAGACCGACACCGAAGACCGTCTGGTGATCTTCAGTGAGCGCATTGAAACGCTGAGCTGGCTGCACGGCCAGCTGCAGCAGGATATTGGTCTGAAAGACGATGCCATTCGCATCCTGCACGGCGGCATGTCCGATATCGAGCAGCAGGAAATCGTAGAAGCCTTCGGCAAGCCCGAGAGCAAGCTGCGTGTGCTGCTGTGTTCAGATGTGGCCAGCGAGGGGATCAACCTGCATTACCTCTCGCACCGCCTGGTGCACTTTGATCTGCCCTGGTCGCTGATGGTCTTCCAGCAGCGTAACGGCAGGGTAGACCGCTACGGTCAGGAACAGACACCGATCATCACCTACCTGATCAATCAGAGTGACAACCCGCAGGTGCGCGGCGACCAGCGCATTCTGGAAATCCTCAAGGACAAGGACGAGCAGGCCTACAAGAACATCGGCGATCCGGCCACCTTTATGAAGGTGCACGACGCAGAGGCTGAAGAGGCGCTGACGATGGACGCCATGGCCGCCGGCACCGATGCCGAGACCTTTGATGCCCAGTATCAGGCCGATGACAGCAACGAAGGCGACGATCTGCTGGCGCTGTTCCTCAACCCGGACGCCGCCGCACCGATCACCTCTGAGCAAGCCGAGCAGCACACGGTCGAACGCTACAGCCTGTTTGATAACGACTTCGACTTTGCCCATCAGGCCCTCGAGGCATTGAACCGTGAGCAGCAGGTGGTCAGCTACTCGGTCAACCGTGAGCGTCAGACCATCACTCTCACGCCGCCGGATGATCTTGAATACCGCTTCCGTTTTTTGCCGCCTGAAATCAGCCCCGACGACGGCAGCCTGGTACTGACTGCCGACAAGCAGCGCTTTGAAGACGAAATCCGCCGCAGCCGCCAGGACGAAAATGCCTGGCCCAAACTGCACTATCTCTGGCCTCAGCATCCGGCCATCGACTGGCTGCAGGATCGCCTGCTGGCGCAGGTGGCGCGCCATAGTGCGCCGGTGCTGGCGCTGCCGGACAGCCGGCAGGTGGCGAACGCCATGCAGGGGGCAGACAGCGTCTTTCTGGTCAGCGGCCTGATTCCCAACCGCAAGGCCCACCCGGTGATCTGGCAGTGGTTTGCGGTGCGTTGCCGCGCCGGCGCAGTCCTTGACGTGCAACCGGCGCACGATTGGCTGCCTGCTCTGCAGCTCAACCAACGCCTGCCCAACCATGCCGAACCGGTCAGCCTGGCTCCGCTGGAAGCCCTGCGTCAGCCGGTGATCGCCGCCGCCAGCGCGCAGATGGCGCAGTTGCAGCAAGCCTACAGCGCCGCCCGCCAGCCCGAGCTGGAGCAGCAACTGGCCGCCTTGCAGGCCCTCAAGGGCCGTCAGCTGCAGCAGTTGGACTTGCAGCTGCAAGGCTCGGCGCAGGCAGAGCACTTCAAGCTCGCCCGCCGCGAGGAGCGCAGCGCCCGCATTGAACAGATTTTTGCCGACTATCAGGCCTGGGTGCGCGATACCCTCAGCATTGAGCCGGTGCCCTTTATTCAGATCATTGCCGCCTTCACCCGCGCAAGCGCCTGAAGCCCAGGTTAATCAGGAATACTCGTATGGCAGTACAAGACAGCGCCACCTTTATCGGCCTGAGCAACGATAACGAATTCTTCAGTGCCCACTACCTTGCCGAAGTATTTGAGGGCGATCTGGCCGATACCATCCGCGACTGGGAGGCCCGTGAAGAGCAGGCCCGCGCAGAGGGACACGACTACAGCACACCGCACCGCGGGCTGCGCAACCTCAATCAAGGCTATTTTGCCCTGCGCCACAAGCTCAAGACCGAGCGCACTGCCGCAGAGCGCGTGCGCCTGCAGCGCCAGTTTTATGCCGACCTTATGCAGGTGCTCGGCATCGCCTGTCGGCCGGAAAACCGCCTGCTCGCCGCCAATCAGGAGTTGCCGGTACTCGCTGCCCTGGGCGATCAGCTCTGGGTGCTTGGCGCACTGGATCAGGACAACGAAGGCCTGGACCCGCTTTCGTTGAAACTGCATGCCAGCCAGTTCATTGGCCCCGGCCCCCATGCCGATGCCCTGAAAAACAGCGATTGGTACAGCATTCTCGATCAGGCCGTGTTCCGTCAGGACAACCCACCGCGTTGGGTGCTGTTGTTGTCTGACCGCCAGGGCATTCTGATCGACCGCTACAAGTGGTCGCAAAACCGCATGCTGCGCTTTGACTGGGAAGACATTCTCGGCCGCCGTGACGACAAAACCCTCAAGGCCACCGCCGTGCTGCTGCACCGCGACAGCCTTGCGCCCAAGGAAGGGCAATGCCGCCTCGACAGCCTCGACGAAAACAGCCACAAGCATGCCTTCGCCGTCTCCGATGACCTCAAGTACGCCCTGCGTCAGGCCATCGAGCAGCTCGGCAACGAAGCGGCAGCGCAGCTGATTGCCCAGGCCCGGGAGCGCAAGGAGGGCATCTTCAGTGGCGATAACGCCCTGGATGCCGATCAGCTCTCCAAGGAATGTCTGCGCTACATGTACCGCATTCTGTTCCTGTTCTATATCGAAGCCCGGCCCGAGCTGGGGTATTTGCCCACCACCGATGAAAGCTGGCGCACCGGTTACAGTCTGGACAGCCTGCGCGATCTGGAAATGGTCCGCCTGACCACCGACGCCAGCCGCCAGGGCCGTTACTTTCACGACAGCCTGCAGCGCATGTTCAACCTGATCTATCAGGGCAACAGCATCAGCCGCCAGCACGACCAACTGCACCAGAGCAGCGCCAACGCCTTCACCTTGCAGGGGCTGGACAGCCACCTGTTTGACCCGGCCAAAACGCCGCTGCTCAACCGCGTCGTGTTCAGTAACGAGACCTTGCAACAGGTGATCCGCAGCATGTCGCTCACCCGTGCGCAAAAGGGCAGGCAGCGCCGGGGCCGCGTCAGTTACACCCAGCTGGGTATCAACCAGTTGGGCGCCGTGTATGAAGCGCTGCTCAGTTATCGCGGCTTCTTCGCCACCGAAGACCTCTACGAGGTCGCCCCCAAGGGCGAGAACATCAACCCCAACGAACTGGAGACCGGTTACTTTGTTAACCAGCGCCAGCTCGACGAGTTCGACGATAACGAGCGCGTATTTGATCTGATCGAGCGCAAGAAGACCCTGCGCGTGCACCCCAAGGGCAAGTTCATCTATCGTATGGCAGGGCGCGACCGCGAGAAGAGCGCCAGTTATTACACCCCCGAGGTGCTGACCAAAAGCCTGGTCAAATACACCCTCAAGGAGCGCCTGGGTGCAGAGGTAACCGCAGACGAGATTCTCACGCTCACCGTCTGCGAGCCGGCCATGGGCAGCGCCGCCTTCTTGAACGAAGCGGTCAACCAGCTGGCAGAGGCTTACCTCACCCGCAAGCAGCAGGAGCTGGGCCAGCGCATCCCGCACGAGGCCTATCAGCGCGAGTTGCAGCGGGTGAAGATGCACATCGCCGACCATAACGTCTACGGCGTGGACCTCAACCCCATTGCCGTAGAGCTGGCCGAAGTCTCGCTCTGGCTCAACGCGCTGTCTGGTGGCCATAACGTGCCCTGGTTCGGCTATCAGCTGTTCAGCGGTAACAGCCTGATCGGCGCGCGCCGTGAGGTGTACCCGGCCGTCGCGCTGAAAAAACAGGCCAAAGACGGGCTCTGGTACAACCAGCCGCCGCGCCGGCTGGAGCCGCGCACCTTGCTGGAGCCGAGCGGCGAAGGCGGGCGTCGTGAGCAAGAGATCTATCACTTCCTGCTGCCCGACCCCGGCATGGCGGATTACGGCGACAAGGTCGCCAAACAGCTGCGGCCAGACGCCTTCAGAAAACTCAAGGAATGGAAAAAGGACTTCTGCGCCCCGCTGGAAGCCAGCGAAATCAGCCTGCTGCAAAGCCTCAGTCAGGCGGTAGACCGGCTCTGGCGCGAGCACACCCAGATGCTCGCCCAGCACCGCCAGCGCACCGAAGACACCTACCCGCTCTGGGGCCAGCAGGGCATACAGGAGCACCACACCAGCACCCGCGAAAAAGACGACTTGCGCGCCCGCGGCATCTTCAACACCAACGCCCGCATCGCCTCACCTTATCGCCGCCTCAAGCTGGCGATGGACTACTGGTGCGCCCTCTGGTTCTGGCCGCTGGATCAGGTAGACCAATTGCCAGACCGGCAGAAGTGGCTGTTTGACCTCAACACCATTCTCAACAGCGCCGGCACCTTTACCTTCGCCCCCGAGCAGGAAGGATTGTTTGCCGCTGAGCGGCCGCCAGCCGATCAGGCGAGTGACGGCTTTGCCCCGCCCACCGCGGATATGTTTGCCGCTGAGCAACCCCAGCTTGGCCTGCGGGCAGAGACCCGCGCCGCCCGCGAGGTGAGCACGCCCCAGGGTGAGCTGAACCTGGAAAAACTGTTCAAGAACCCCTTCTACGCCACCCTCAAGTTGGCCAACCAACTGGGTGAGCAATACCGCTTTTTTCATTGGGAACTGGCCTTGGCCGATGTCTTCGCTAATCGTGGCGGTTTCGACATCACCCTGGGTAACCCGCCCTGGCGCAAAGTGGAGTGGCAGGAAGGCGGCATCCTTGGCGACCACAATCCGGCCTTTGTGCTGCACAAACTCAGCGCCAAGCAGCTTACCGATGAACGTGAAGCCGCCTTTTCTCGCAGCCCTGAACTGGAGCAGGCCTGGTTTGCCGAACTGGCCGAGGCAGAAGGCTCGCAGGCGTTTTTGAATGCCACCCAGAACTACCCGCAGCTCGCCGGGCAAAAGGCCAACTTGTACAAATGTTTCCTTCCCCGGGCTTGGGCCAATGTGAACGAACAGGGCGTGAGTGGGTTTTTGCATCCGGAAGGAATTTATGACGATCCCAAGGGTGGGGCGTTCCGGCGGGAGGTGTATCGACGGTTACGAGGACACTTCCAGTTCCAGAATCAGCGAATGCTGTTTCCGATTGGCCACCGCGTGAAGTTCAGCACCAATGTCTATGGTCCCGTGCATGAGGTGCCCAGCTTCAACAACATCGCCAACCTGTTTGTACCGCAAACCATTGATGCTGCGTTTGCTCATGATGGGCAGGGTCTGGTGGGCGGCATCAAAGATGAGGAAACGGGTGATTGGAATCAGGTAGGCCACCGAGACCGAATTATCGAAATCGGTCAGCACGAACTCGCGCTGTTCGCCCAGCTCTACGACGAAGCCGGCACCGATGCGCTGGAAGCTCGCCTGCCGGCCCTGCACGCCCGGCAGTTAATGGCTGTGCTGGATAAATTTGCCGCCCAGCCCCGGCGGCTGGGAGACCTGAAAGGTCAGTACTACTCCACGCAGCACTGGAACGAAGTCAACGCCCAACAAGACGGCACGATGAAACGGGAAACCCGTTTCCCGGAAAACCCGGACCAATGGATACTCTCAGGCCCGCATTTCTACGTTGGCAGCCCGCTCTACAAAACCCCGCGAGCGGTATGCACAGAGAAAGGCCACTACGACATCCTCGACCTGCAAATCCTGCCGGACGACTACCTACCGCGCACCAATTATATCCCCGCCTGCGATCCCGTCACCTACCGCGACCGCACTCCGCGCGTGCCCTGGGTAGAAGAGGGCGAACATCGGGCGCGCTTGGTGACGGAGTATTATCGGTTGGTTAACCGTGAGATGGTCGGCTCGTCATCAGAGCGCACATTGACGACAACCATTGCGCCGAAAGGTCTTGGACATATCCATACGTGCTTAAGCACGATTTACAAAAATGATTGTGATCTTTTGGACTTGTTCAGCTACACGCTATCACTGCCGTTGGATTTCCGAGTAAAAAGCACTGGCGTCGGCCATGTAAACAAGTCGCTCCTGAATCAACTGCCACTTGGTTGTGGTGAGCAAAATCGGCCAGCCCTACACGTTCGCGCACTTTCGTTAGTTAGCCTGACTAACCACTACGCCGATCTCTGGCAATCCAACTGGCAAGACAGCTTCCGCCAACAATACTGGGCCACCCGCGAGCCCATCGCCGCGCTGCCCCAGGACTTTTTCGCCAACCTCACCCCCGAGTGGCAACGGAACAACGCCCTGCGCAGCGACTACGCCCGCCGCCAGGCGCTGGTAGAAATCGACGTCCTCGTCGCCCAGGCCCTCGGCCTGACTCTGGAAGAACTGCTGACCATCTACCGCGTGCAGTTCCCGGTCATGCGTCAGTACGAAGCCGACACCTGGTACGACCAGCGCGGCCGCATCGTCTTCACCCCCAGCAAGGGCCTCGTCGGCGTCGGCCTGCCACGCAAGGCCAACAAAAAAGACCTCGACACCGGCACCCACTACACAATCGACTCCCCCGAGCGCACCGAACACAACATCGCCCTCGGCTGGGAAGACATCCAGCACCTGCTGCAAGGCACCGTCCGCAAAACCCACCAGGACGACACCCTGCCAAACGGCCCCTGGGAAACCACCACCGAATACCACGCCCCCTTCTTCAAACCCAATCGGGAAGAGGATTACCGGGTGGCATGGGAGGTATTTGAGGAGATTCGCTAGTGGGCTTCTTAAGTAGTCTTTTCACCGCCTTGTTGGAAAATTCTGCACGGTCTACTCGGCCCAAGCGTCCTGCAGCTTCTTATTTTGGTTCGGAAAGTAGCGGAACTACCTCGCGAAGTAACGTCACTTATAGCCCAGGGCAAGTGATGTCGGGAAAAGTGGATTACGTGGGGCCAAAGTTTGCGAAGGTGGCGTCGGGTGACCTGACTGCGGTGGTGTTTCTTGGCGAGATAGCCAATAACAGGGTGTCTGCTGCCAGCGACTTATTGACTGTTGGGCAAACTGTAGAATTTGTGCTGGTTAAGAATGATCCGCGTGGTTGGCAAGCCAGTATCAGCGCTGTCCCGGAAGCTCTGACAAGGCAGGCGCTCGGGAGTGTACGTGAAGGTTCGCTTGTGACTGGGTGTGTCGTAGATTTAAAGACTACTGGTGCGGAAATCGATGCGGGAGGATTCAGAGCGTGGGTTCCATTGTCTGAACTGGCTTGGCGCTGGATTGAACATCCTGCTGATGTGGTGTTTCTTGGTGAGAAGATTCAAGTACAAATTATTCGTATCGAAACGCCCGACGGTTGGCTGTCGAATAAACGGCAGAGGAAGGCTCGAGCAATCGCAAGCCTTCGGGCGTGTATTCCTCAGCCTGTGTCGCCCTCTATCGCTGTTGCTTTCAGCGGCATGCCTTTCAAAGTCTGGGCTGTTGCCAAAAAACCACGCAGTTTTGATGCCGTAACAAGCTTCGTATTGGAAGAGCTCGCTGAAGGTAAAAATAGAGAAGCGATTGCCTCGACTACAGGGCTTGATCGGGCCACGCTAGAAGATATTCACACGTATCTCGTAGAGGAAAAGCTTGCCAGCGACTGGGGACTCAGTAGAAAGGGTAGGGATTTGGTAGAAGCCTTAGCTCTGGTTCTTGACATGAATGCAAATCCGGTACGTGGGGTATATTCAGGCGCTGCTCCTGCAAATTCCCAGTTGATCGCTACTGATGAGCATCGCAAGCAGCAGGCATTGCCACGTGGTTGGCCGCGCCCTCCCTATGACAAGCGGGCCGATGATAGCTTTTTGCGTGCAGCGGGCGAGGCCTTACCCGAAGAAATTCTCACTACGCTGGTGTCAGGTGAGTTGCGCGAGAGGCTGAAGAAGGTAATGGAAGACAGCCGGGTCCGGATATTTCTGCGCCGCGATGGTGAAAGCCCCTGGAAAACTGTATTTGTTGATACCTCTGAGAATTGGTTGCTGGCCGGTCTTTGGCATGTATTTACGCCATTTGCCGGTAAACCCTTCAGGCCTGCGAGCGGAGAGGAGCGATGCAGGAACTTTCTGATGCTACGCTGCCGAGCTGAGTCGTCGGAACCCGAGGGAGGGGCGGTCGAGACTGTATATTATGAACCAAATACCCAAACGCTTTGGATCCTCAAAGATGAGCAGCAGGTGAGAATCAATGATGCCAAAGGTGAGAGCTTCCCTGATCTGCCTGCGGAGTTGGACAAGAATATAGATTCGGGTACAGGGCATATAGTATTTGCATTTCAGCCAGAGTCATGGTGCCGGGTTAAGGTGTTTTAGGGTATGTCTATTCGAATACCGAGACAGGCGCTTTTATTGCTGAAAAATACGGTTGTTATGGCTAGTAAATACGGGCTCAAGAAAGGGATGGCGAAAGCCGCTGTAAAAGCCAACCCTGCTTTGTTGCTGTTGGAGGCAGCCGTATCGGTTGCGGATGCAGTGAACTCCTATATAAATCTTAAGGAGGCCCGTTTACATCGTGATGGGCTGACACGATTTATCCAGCATGAGGGCAAGAGGCTTGAGCTTGAGCGCCAGAAGCTGGCCGATCAGATTGCTCTGGCAAAGCAGGATCTTAGCAATAATCGCAAGGTGCAACAGCGGTTGGGTGAGCTGGTGCTGGCCTGCTCAGCTGCGTATCGCCTTGTTTGGGATGAATTGCATGCGATACGCAGTTCGGACCTGCCTGATCTTGAAGCTTTTGATACACAGCTAATCGAGCTTGAAGATGTATGGAGAGAACTGCAAATTGCTCTGCAATATTACAATGAAACCAGTGCTTAGGAGATGAAAGTGATGTCTGATCAAAAGCTGTCAATGTCTGACGAGTTGCTTGCGAAAGTTGCAGCGGTTTCGGCGACTAAGAGTGCAACAACTACTGTGGGTGATCAGACTGAAATACTAAAAAATGAGCGTGCCACTATAGAAGGGAACACGAAAGTGAAGGTTGCTCAGCTTCAAGTCGCAAAGGAAGCGATAGAAGCACTTAAGGGCGTTTTTGAGGTTTTTAAGTCTCGCAACCAGCTGCAGGCAACTATTGCAGAATGGCAGGGACGTATCACGCAAGTAGAAAACGAAGTTAAAAAAGCAGAGGTTGGTCTTCAGATGACCAAGGAGAATAACCGGGTCCGGACTGAGGAGCTGGATCTGACAAGAAGGGTGCTAGAGGCGCCGTTAGAACTGTTTGATTACACCATGCAGGAGATGAAGGGGCTGGACTGTTCAAAGGAGGATAAGGCAAAGCTACGCGCGGAGCTGCTGCGCATTTCTGATCAGTTAATACAGCTAAAGAAGTAGTAGGGAATCCGTGTGATTCATCTATTTGTTATAGCGGGTATCAGCCTCACTGCTACCGGTATCAGCTGGTGGAATGGTCGGCAAACCAGCGATGTCCAGAATCAAATCAAGGTGTTGGAGGATCAGCTCAAAGGTCTCTGTGCAGCGGATGAAAAACAAAGACGCACGCTACTGATCAGCTACGTTGAGGGGCTTGAAAAGCTTATCGGCCTAGAGCTTGATATGCGTAATCAGGTTGCGACCGAGCTAACGGCAAGTCACGCCAAAGCAAAAACGATTTTGGGCAAGCGGCTGGGTAGTCGAGAGAGCGACACATTTCATCAAGTAGTTCTAGAGCTTGAACTCGGCTTGAGCCGTGTTCATGCTGAGCGGGCCCACCTGCGCCTGGTCAGTGAGTGTCTAGCGGGAATTGTGGATGGGGATCATTTCAACGTGCCCAGCCCATCAGAGCTGCAGCTACCAAATGATTTTCCGCGTGAAGGCGGGTTGGTGCATTTTGAAGGGACAGTACCGAGCAAGCTCCATGATTATGAGCTACAGGTGCAAAACTGGTCGGAAGAGCTTAATGGCCGAGCGATGCTGTTTGATGTTGATCATGAAAGACGAGTCGCGAAAGTCTCGACGCCGAGTGCGGGGCTCTTAGAAGCAAACTTGACGGATGGCGGCGGTGTAATGCTCGCCAAGGTTATCCGGCGTGACCACCAGGGGGTTCATCTGGATTACTTGGGGGTAAGCTTGCTGCTGCAGGCAAGGCCTCAAGAATATAGTCGTTTGAGCCCTGAAACCGAGATCGAGGTGTACCCGCAGGTCTGGTTGTTGAGCCAAGTAAGCGCGCTGAATCAGAACAATCCACTGCTGGTCAGACTGACGCCTAGAGTCGGGGGTAGTCGAGAGTTTTGGTCACCTATCTTGTTGTCTGTTCCAGAAAGTAAATTGGGAGACCTAGTGGATGCTTATGAAGCCATTGGTCAGGTTAGCCAAGCATCACCTTGGCGGGTGTTTCTTGTCGGGTCAAGTAAAGTTGGTTTTATGCTGGGTAACGTGACTTTGCTGACTACAGCCAGCAATGAAGAGAAGGCTTTCGTGTTAGATGCGGTAATCTTTGATTACGACATTCCCTCTTCTTCTATTCGTTTTCATGCAGGGCTAGCTGCTTTTGTACCTGGCTCCGATGACGATATTAATGCGGATCGTTCGGTTTTTTTGCCTTTTGTGGAAGCGTTAAACTCTGAGCTTACGGGCCAGAAACAAATGTTGCTTCAGCGTAAAACAGCTCTAAGACTGCGTAAGCTGTCGCTTATTTATCAGGATCAACAGGAGCATATCCAGACGGAGGGGACCTGCGGTTTTTTACCTGGCCGCGTTGATAAGGGGGGGAAGGTTGTTATTGGTACCGTTACGACCATTAACCGCCCTAGCTGGCTTGATGAGGCAGCCTCTGGTGATGGCAAAGTCCGACTGCAGGTCACTGGGCATTCTGAAACATGGAAAATCAAGCGAGCTGCTTGGGTTGATCTGAAGCTCGGCATAATGCGTTTGGATTTGGACGTACACTATCAGGCTGATTTTCACGAAATTAACCCCTTTGGGCTTTCCCGCATCGAACGCATTGGGGAGGGCAGTCAGCAGCAGATTTTGAGCAAGGCCCTAGAGAAGGCAATCCTCGGAAGATTTGTGTCACCCAGAGTACATGAAGCTCTGCTCGGTCTTGCGGGTGACTCAATCTCTAATACTAATTTGAGTCGAGCCAGTGTTGAAGGGTTGCTGGGTTCTGAAGAGCCGGTTGTATGTGTATGGGGGCCTCCGGGTACCGGTAAAACGACGCTTTTGGTTAATTGGTTGACGGGGCTTTTTACTAACTCAAACAGACAGAATTGGCCGAGCATTCTGGTTTGCGCTCCGACTCACGTTGCTGTTACCAAGTTAGTAGTGGATCTGCTGGAAAAGATTCCTGAATTGAGAGACGAGGTCGTGCGATATGGTAGTCGCGACAAAGTCGAAGGTACTGAACTTGAGGCAGAATGGCACGAGAAACGCTTGTTGATACTGGATCCAGAATATAGAGAACGTCTCGATTCAGATGAGGCAACGCAACGCTGGAAGGCGCTATTGGCTAGCCGCGAAGGGCGGGAGTCGGCAGCTAAATGGCTGTTAGGATCAAAGCGCATTCACGCAGCCACTTGTACGGGTATGGCAAGAGTCGATTATGGGTTATGGAGCCGTGCCTTCGATATTGCCATCATCGATGAGGCAGGAAAGGCCTTTGGTGCTGAGTTGTTGATACCTGCATCGGTCGCAAAAAGAGTTGTTTTGGTCGGAGACCATAATCAGCTGCCACCGACCGTGACGACAGATATGCTCGATGACAGTATAGGCTATCGTCTGTCGGTATCCGAGGTGGAGGAGCTGTTACGCCGTAACACGTTTCACGACATTTTTGAACAGCTCCCCGCTTCAAGCAAGGGCATGCTCACGACTCAATACCGGATGCACAAAGACATTGGTGATATAGTAAGCGAGATGTTTTACCAGAGCTGTCTTGAGTCTGCCAGAAGTGAAGAAGGGTGGCGGCTTTCTAGTCATCGGCTTGCTTTTGTTGATTTTAGTAATGTCCCCGATTATAGGCACCGAAAAGCAGGTATCTCTAAGTCTATTGAAAACCCAGTTGAGCGGGCCGCAGTTAACACGCTATTAAAACGCATGGATGATTCAGGTAGGTTTGGAGAACTTAGCATATTAGTGGTGTGCCCTTATAAAGCACAAAGAAACGCAGTCGAGGTAGCCATCAGGGAACGCTCTTATAATCTCGATCTGGAAGTAACAACAGTGGATGCAGTTCAGGGAGGTGAAGCAAATATTGTCATATTGCTTATGACTCGAAACTCTGGGCAGGTTGATTTCTTATTGGATAAGCATCGGCTGAACGTAGCTCTTTCAAGAGCGCGGGATGCTGTATTCATTTTTGGCCATGTAGAATGTCTGACCAAGAATGCTGGCAGTCCAGTCGCGAAGCTTTTGGATATAGGTAATAGAAATGGAACCTTGAAATTGATGAGGCTTGAGCCTAACGTGTCCTTCAATCGGCAGCTGGGTGGGCTCGTCAAGTGAGGCTTTCTGTGGCGCTGCCCAGCGCGCTATCACAGAGCTTGATGCCGGCTTTCACTACGCATCCTAGACGGCTGAGGTGCTCAAAATTTGGGCATCGATACCCATTGTTCAATGGTTAAGGCTCTGTTCAGCATCAGGTCGCTCCGCCGTTTCGCCCCCCCCCCCCCCTTGCGCGCTGCTAGAATCAGTTAAGGTAAAAATTTTTATATTAGGTGGGTTGGGTGACTCAAAGCGCAGAGTGGCGGTTCTATGGCAGGCATCTTGAGCTGGAGCAGATGCAGCGAATACTGGCGCGCAGGCGCTGGTTTTTTCTGCAGATTTCCGGGCGGCGGCGCATCGGCAAGACCGCTCTGATCCAGCAAGCGCTGAAAGCGCGCGGCCAGGACAATACGCTGTATATCCAGATACCGGACTCTGATGCCGTTGGGGTAGTGGCTGCCTGCAATGGCTACCTTGAAACCTTCGGTCTGCAGCGACGGGTGAAAAGCCTTGCGGATATTGCCACCCTGATTGAAGAGCTGGTTCGCCAGGGCTATGTGGTTGCTCTGGATGAGTTTCAGTACTTTCACCACAAGCAGTTGAGTGATTTCTGCTCCTACCTGCAGGCTGCGGTGGACCGTCTGGCTGCGGCTGAAGCCAAGGACGTTTCCGGTGGGTTGATTGTGCTGGGTTCGCTGCATGCTGAAATGACTGCCTTGCTGGAGGATCGCGATGCGCCGCTATTCAACCGGACGACTGACACCATAGAGCTGACCCATCTGGATGTGCGCTCCATCCTTGAAATCCTCGAGTCGCATGCAGATACGGATCCCGACAGGTTGCTGTTCCTCTGGAATCTGTTTGAGGGGGTACCCAAGTTTTACCGGGATGCTTATGAGCAAGGTGTTCTGTCGGCCTCACGAAGCGAGCTGCTGGCGCGGTTGTTCTTTGCCAGCTCTTCGCCATTGCGTAATGAGGCCGACAACTGGTTCCTGCGGGAGCTGCGTGGGCGCTATGACATGGTGCTGCAGTATCTCTCGGCTCATCCCGGTTGCAGCAACGCCGATATCGAGGCGGCCTTGGCGGATATTTCTGGGCCGGGTGAGGTGAAGCAGGTGGGCGGGTATCTTAAAGTGCTGGCTGAGCGCTACCAGATGATAGAGCGGCGTTTGCCGGTCTTTGCGCGAGCCAAGGCGCGTTCAGGGCGGTATTACATCAAGGATAACTTCCTGCGTGCCTGGTTGGGCGCCTTGCAGAAGCCGGTAGCTGCCTCTGCCTTTCGCCCGCTCGAGCAATTGATCAGTCAGGCGGATCAGCGGCTGTGTGAGGTGGAAGGGCATGCTCTGGAAGATCTGGTTGCACAGATTTACGAGGAGCACAGCCGACTAGGCATTGGCTCCTTTCCGCTGACTGAACGGGTGTCGGGTTATTGGGATCGGGCCGATGTTGAAATTGACCTGGTGGCCATGAACGAGGATGAGCGTCGCATCCGGTTCGGCAGCTGCAAGCGCAATGCTGACAAACTGCCTGGTTCGATCGCCGCATTAAAACGCGGCGCGGACAGATTCTTGGCGGTACAAAAACGTTTTGCAGGCTGGTCGGTGGAATATGCGGCTATCGCGCCTAGCATCTCGGATGAGCTGCGACGGCAGCTGGAGGCAGAGGGTGTGGTGGCCCAGAGCCTGTCGGACTTGATTGCGGTTTATCACACCTGATACGGAACAACGAATAAGGATATTTCATGATCCCCGGTTTGCTGGCCACTGAAGTTGCCGCCGCCCTGCGCGAATTTATCATCACCGGTTTCGAGACCGAAACCGAGCCTTTTCGCGGTGAGTTCCGCCGGCTGGTTGAAGAACAGCAGGACGGAGAGGCCTTTATCAAGGGGCCTTATGTATCTATCGGGCTGCCCTTTTTGGGCGGCACCGCAGGGCGGGATTTTTTCAGCAGCTTTGAGACCGAATACCCGCCTTATGCTCATCAGGAGCAGGCCTGGCGGCGGCTGGCGTCGGATAAGCAAGCAGCTAATACGCTGGTCGCGACTGGCACTGGCTCAGGTAAAACTGAGTGTTTCATGTACCCAGTACTGGATCATTGCCAGCGCCACTCTGCGCCCGGTATCAAGGCTATCGTCATTTATCCGATGAACGCGCTGGCTACCGATCAGGCAAAACGGTTTGCTCGCGAGATTCAGCGCCAACCTGCGTTGAAGGGTGTTCGCGTTGGCCTGTTTGTTGGTGGAGATAGCCACGGTACGAAGGTCATGGGGCCGGAGCAGGTGATTACCGACAAGGAGACTCTGCGTAACAGCCCGCCAGATATCCTGCTGACCAACTACAAGATGCTGGATTACCTGCTGATGCGCCCGCAGGACCAAAAACTGTGGACGCACAACCAGGCAGATACGTTGAAATATCTGGTGGTGGATGAGCTGCATACCTTTGACGGCGCGCAGGGCACAGATTTGTCACTGCTTATTCGGCGGTTGCGGGCGCGTTTTGGCATGCAGGCCGAGCAACTGGTCTGCGTGGGGACATCGGCCACGCTAGGTGGTGAGGCGAGTGTCAGTGGTTTGCTGCACTACGCTGCCGATATCTTTTCAAGCCCCTTCGCCCGTGACGCGGTAATTGCTGAGCAGCGCCAGAGCGATGTGGAGTTCCTCGAGAACCTCGGTTACCTCAATCTTAATCCGAAGATCGGGCCTGCCGAACTAGCGCAGGCACTGGCTGCAGGCCTTAATCAGTACCTGCTGACGGCTTATGATTTGTACTTCGGTAGGCAGCCGGCGTTTGATATCTCTGACATGGAAGGTCGGATTACGCTGGGCCGGGAGTTAAAGCAGCACGGGCAACTGGCGAACCTGTTGCGTCAGCTGAAATTACTGGGCGGTACGCCGCGTTTTCGTGAGTTGCTCGGCAAGTTGGCAGGCCAGATCCCAAAGCATTTTGAGCGCCAACCCGAGCAGGTATTGATTGCCTTGCTTGCGCTGATGGCCCATGCGCGCAGTGATGTTGGCTTGCCCTTTGTTCAATTGCGCTTGCAGCTGTGGTCACGAGAGCTGCGGCGTATCGTCGGTACGCTGCGTGAGCCGGGCTCCATGCCTGTTAATGGCGACGATGGAAAGGGCCTGCAGGCGACCCAGCCTCCGTTATTGGCTTTTGGTGATGACAAGCCTCCAAAGGATCAGCAGCAGGTGCGTTTGCCTTTGGTTCAGTGCAGGGAGTGTCATGGTACCGCTTGGCTGACGCGCATGGAGCTAAGCCATCCTACGGATCAGTTTGTTGAAACGGAGCTGCAGAATATCTACAGCAGCTTCTTCGGTCAGCATGCGGAAACAGCGTTGTTGATGCCATGGCATCAGGGGGCGCGCCAGTCTCCAGCGGGCTTGCACCTTGACCACTTTAAAGTATGTCGTTGCTGTGGCCGCACCGCTGCGCTCGATTACCGCGGCACCTGCAAGGGCTGCCAGGCAAGTAACGACATGCTGGTGCGTGTCAGCAAGCCACACCTGTTGAAAGAAGTGACTTGGGACAACGTGAACCGGGTAGTTCATGAGCACAACTGTCCTTATTGCAGTGCCAGTTCTGCGTTGGTGGTTTTTGGTGCGCGGGCAGCGAGCCTCAGTGCGGTGGCTATTCATCAGCTTTTCAGCAGTCGCGACAATGATGATCGCAAGCTGCTGACGTTCAGTGACTCGGTTCAGGACGCCACCCACCGTGCCGGCTTCTTCGCTGCCCGAACCTGGCACAACAACGTGCGTATGGCATTGACCCAATTGCTTGCCGCCCAAGATGGGGCGCTACCGGTGCTGGAGCTGCCCGATGCATTCGAGGCCTATTGGCTGAATCATGATGGGCGTAATGGTCGGCTGGCGTTGCCGAAGTACCTGCGTGAGTTCATGCCGCCGGACAAGCGTTTCAGTGCCGATTTTGAACAGTTCGAGCAGACGGGGGAGGTGAGCAAGCCACAGCGCCTGCTGAAGCTGATACGCGAGCGTATGTTGTGGCAACTGCTCGAAGATCTTGGTTGGCGTGCCCATGTCGGGCGCTCCCTCAACCGGTTGGGGATTGCCGCTTTGGACTGGCCGGCAGACAACGTTGTGTCGGCTGCCCAGCAATGGCGGACCACTGTAGCCAATACCCTGGGCTACCAGCTTGATGCGGAGGCCGCGTCTGCACTAATGCTGGGCCTGGTGCAGCATCTGGTGTATCTGGGTGCGTTTGGCCTGAAGGATCTGGAGCCTTACCGTTTGAAATCGGGTAAGGCTTTCTTACTCTCCTTTATCGACTACGTACCTGTCTTGGGGCCGGGGTCACCTCGGCCAAAGTATCCAGCCCTGGCCAAAGGAGATGGCTACGAACAGATCGGCAGCGCCAACGCATCTCGTTCCTGGTATGAAAACTGGCTTGCCTGTTTGAACCCGGACGCGCTGGTTGATCGTAAGCAGGCTGAGCAGGTGCTGGTTGCCGCCCTGGACGCATTGTGCTCGGTTGAGATATTGCAGTCTGAGGTGAATGAGAAGGGGGGCAGACTCTGGTCGCTTCGACCTGAGTGCCTGACTGTGACGACGGATGTGGAGGCTACCGTATGCGCCGGATATCGGCCGCAACACGTGGCTGTAGGTCAGGCTCGCAGTTGGCTAGGGTTACCGCTTATTAATGCCGCCTCGCCGGACCTGCTCTATGAGAATCTGCTGCCGGTTCGTGACAGCCTCTATCGCAACCTGTACCGCAACGGCGAGATTCACAGGGTGATTGCACATGAGCATACCGGCTTGCTGGCCACCAGCGAGCGGGTACGGGTAGAGAACAGCTTTATCAAGGGTGAGAAGCCGTGGGAGTACAACCTGCTGTCGGCGACACCAACGCTTGAGATGGGTATCGACATTGGCGACTTGTCCAGCGTTCTGCTGTGTTCTGTGCCGCCAGCGCAGGCCAATTATCTCCAGCGTGTTGGGCGAGGCGGCCGCAAGGACGGTAATTCCTTCGTGCTGACGGTGGCCAATGGTCGCCCTCACGATCTGGTTTTCTACGCCGATCCGGCTCGAATGCTGGACACGCCTGTGGAGCCGCCGGCGGTGTTTCTTAAGGCGCGGCATGTGCTACGGCGCCAGCTGCTGGCGTACGGTATGGATTGCTGGACGCTGTTTGCCAAGGGCGATAACCAGATTCCGCATACGATGCAGCCTTTGCTGGACGCGGTGGAAAAGGAGCAGGAAGACCGCTTTCCGTACACGTTGTTGAACTACCTCAAGCACAACATGCAGGAGATCTGGGACGGTTTTAGCGGGCATGTGGCTACAGAGCTGAGTGGCTCTGACCTTGAGTTGTTGCGACAGTATTTGTTTGGTGGGCCGCAACACCGAGACGATCACTTACGGCTGTACGTTCTTGGGCGCCTGAAAGTTGTGGCCGATGAGCGAAAGGCCATGGCGCTCGCTATCAAGGAGCTTGAACGCCAGATTGAGAAGCTGAAAAAGCAGCCGCAAGACGAGCCGACGATGGAAGAGCTGGTTGAATTAGAGCGGGAGGCGGCTGGCTACCGCACCATGCGCACGCGGTTCAATAAACGTGAGGTGCTGAACTTCTTCACTGATGAGGGGTTGCTGCCCAACTACGCCTTCCCTGAGGAAGGTACTACGCTGCATTCGGTCATCTTCCGCTCCGATAAGCCGGTTAAAGATGGCGCAGAAACCGAGTTCGTAAAGCGCGAATATGAATACCAGCGGCCCGCTCAGGCGGCGCTGACAGAATTGGCACCTGAGTCGATCTTTTACGCAGGCAACCGCAAGGTCAAAATCTCGCGGGTAGAAACCGCCAAAGGGCGAAATATTCAGGATTGGCGTTTCTGTCCACGTTGCCATTATTCCGCTGCGGCAGACGTTCCGGGCTCCGGGTTTTCGGAGAAGACATGCCCTCGTTGCCATACCAGCCAATGGGGCGATGCCAGTGCCCGCACCAAGATGTTGAAAATGACGCAGGTCTACGCGTTCACCAACCTCAAGGATGCGCAGCTGGACGACCGCTCGGATGATCGGGAGCCGGTGTTTTTTAACAAGCAGATGCTGATCGACTTCAAGCCGTCTGATGTCGCAATCACCTGGGTCCTTGATGACAAGGACCGACCTTTCGGTTTTGAGTTTATTCGGAGCTGTGACTTCCTGGAGGTGAACTTTGGGCGTCGGCAAGGTGAAGAAGTATTTTTTGACGTCGCTGGCGAGCATATCCAGCGCTCGGGCTTCCCGATTTGCCGTGAATGTGGCTCGGTGCAAAGCAAGAAGGCAGCTTCCGGTAAAAAGGAAGCGGTCCACCTCAAGTCCTGCAGTTACTCGCGTGGGATCAAAAAGACCGCCGACGGCAAGGAAGATAACGGGTTGGAGAATTGCCTTTATTTGTATCGCCGGTTCTCGTCTGAAGCGCTGCGCATATTATTGCCGCGGCTTTCTACTGGGGGTACTGACGAGCAGGTCAACTCGTTTGTTGCTGCGCTGCAGCTAGGTCTCAAGCGCCGTTTTGGTGGCAAGGTTGACCACTTGCGCGTTGCCTACATGAGCGAGCCAGTGGGCGAGACCGACGAGCGGCGACACTTTATCGTGCTCTACGATTCTGTGCCCGGCGGAACCGGTTATTTGCACGAGCTACTCAGCCGAGCTGAAAACATGCAGTCGGTGTTTCGCATGGCGTATGACGTCATGAAGGGTTGCGACTGCTACGGCAACACGATGGATGGCTGTTACCGTTGTTTGCTGGAGTATCGAAACGCCTACGGGATGGATAGCACCAGCAAGGCTTTGGCGCTTGAAATGCTTAAGGATGTGGTTGAAACCCAGGCAAGCTGGGTGCAAGACGACGAAGGGCTGAGCGCACGAGCAAGCAACCCCTGGGTGGATAGTGAGCTGGAGGCTCGATTCCCTGAGGCGCTTGCGCGTTTCACCGGGCAGGACTGCGTGGCCGGGCACAAGGTTGCCGTTTTCCAAGATGTGGTGCGTGGCAAGCACGGTTATCGACTGAGCATTGGCGATGTTGCTTACGAAATGGAACCGCAGGTAGATCTGGGTATGGCCCAGGGGGTGCAGTTTGCCAGCCGGCCGGATTTTGTTTTGTGGCCTGTACGCAAAGGGCTGCGAGCGGTCGCAGTGTTTCTGGATGGATATAGTTTCCACGCGGAAAACGTCAGCCAGGATCTGCTCAAGCGTCAGGCGCTGATGCGTGCGGGTTTTGTCGTCTGGACGCTCAACTGGTATGACATTAATCAGGCGATGGGTGACAAGGCCATGGATGTGCCTTTGCCTACCGGACTGACAACGCCGGAACAGCACCACCAGGCTATTGCTGGGTTGCTTAAACAGGCTGGCGCACAGAGTAAAGCGCTGTTTCTCGGAATGACTCCATTTGAGCTGCTTTTGTGTTTCCTTGCCGACCAGGACACAGCGTTGCTGGGGCAGCAGGCGCTGTTCTTCGTGCTGCAGTGTTTACCAGCGCAAAGTCTGGCTGACACAGGTGTCAAAGAAGACGTACTGCAAAGTCTGCAGGGGTTGCCGGCCAGTTTTACCGATTTGCTACCGGACCCCGTTGCACTGGCTGGCACCGTCCAGTTTGCGAACGAGAAGCAAAGTGCTTGCCTCTCTCTAAGCTTGCTGGCGGGGGCGGATTTGGTCCGCTCGGTAGACATCGGCAAGGCGATGGTTTCCGTCTGCTACGACGTGAAAAAGGGAACAGAAGAGTCTGCACGCTACCAGTGGCAGCGTTTCTGGTGCGTGGTCAATTTCCTGCAGTTTTTGCCGGTTATGTACGCATGGACTCCGGATTCAAAGGCGAGCGGTATTGCTGCTGGTTTGATTTGGGAGCAGCACACTGCGTCTGCCTCGGTGCCGGAGCTTAGGCCAACAGGCACGCCTGATTGGTTTGCGTTGCTGGAAGAGGAGCTTCTGCAGCAATTGCTCGGTGTTGAGATTGACTGGCCTGGGGATGCGCAGGTCGCCGAGGAGGTTCTTGCTGGCGACCCGGAGGCTGTCGTGGGTGAGGCTGAGCTGCTGTTTCCTTCACAAAAAGTCGCGTTATTGCTACCCGACTTAGAGGACCAGGTCGCAGCTGGCCCTTATCTTGAAGCAGAAGGTTGGCAGATCTGCCATTCGGTAGAAGAGCTGGCTGGATTATTTGAACAACTGAACTCGGGAGCTTGATATGGCCAGCGTTGCATTCTCGGAAAAGTACTTTGAGAGCCTGCTCAAGTTGACGCCGAACGAACAGAGTCAGGCTAATAAAGCGGTCATGCTGTTTCAGCAGGATCGCAGCCACTCTGGCCTGAATTACGAGAAGTTGACTGCATTCAGAGACAGTAAGCTTCGCTCCATCCGAGCGAATCAGGATGTGCGGATCATTCTTGCTGCCGCAGAGCAGGACGATCTGTATCTGATGTTGTACGTCGATCATCATGACTCGGCGTACAAATGGGCTGAAAAACGCAAGGTAGAGATCAACCCTAATACCGGCAGTATTCAGGTGTTTACCGTCGAGGAGTCTACCCTGGCGGCGGCTCCAGGCGCTTCTGATAGCACTGCAACCGGCGTTTTTGATGGTTTTCGTGATCGTCAGTTGCTCCAGCTCGGCGTGCCGGAGGAGGCGCTCGGACTGGTTCGCACCTTTCGATCGGAAGGCGATCTTGAGCAGGCATTGGCCACGGAGCAACTACCGCGCGACGCGCACGATGGTCTGTTCATGTTGATGGCCGGGGCGAGCTTTGAGGAGGCTTATCAGGAGGTCGTTCCCAAAGCTCCCGATGCGGTCGATACCGAAGACTTTGCAGCCGCACTGGCGCGTCCGGAGTCGCGAGCTCACTTTACGGTGGCCGACAACGAAGATGCGTTGCAGCAGGTTCTGAGTCAGTCTCTTGAGAAGTGGCGGGTGTTTTTGCATCCGGCTCAACGACGTTTGGTCGAGGGGAACAAGAGTGGGCCGGTTCGCGTTTTGGGCGGCGCTGGTACTGGCAAGACGGTTGTCGCGATGCACCGGGCCAAATGGTTGGCGGAGCATGTGGCATCAGACAGTCGAAAGGTTCTGTTTACCACCTTTACTCGCAATTTGGCGGCTGACATCCAGCACAATCTTAACAAAATCTGCAGCAGTGAAGAGCTGGCACGCATCGAGGTGCAAAACCTGGATGCTTGGGTCATGGGTTTCCTCAAAAAGCAGGGCTATGACTATGGACTTCTGCTCGACGCACAGCTTGAGCGTCAGCTGTGGGAGGAGGCTTATTCGGAGAAGCCGGCTAGCGCAGACCTTACCATGGCGTTTTTTCAGGAGGAGTGGTCCAGAGTTATTCAGCCACAATCAGTGTGTAGCCTGGACGAATATAAAAAGTCGTCTCGTATCGGCCGCGGCACTCGGCTGAATCGTCAGCAGCGGGTCGATATATGGCCGGTATTTGAGCGCTACAGACACCTGCTGGGAAGTAATCACCTCAAGGAAACTGACGACGCCTATCGCGATGCGCGTGAATTGTTAACGCATAACTCTGAGCTGAAGCCGTCGCTGTGCAGTGTGATTGTCGACGAAGCCCAAGACATGGGGTCACAAGCGTTCCAGTTGCTGCGGGCATTGATTCCTCCTGCGGAGAATGACCTGTTCATTGTCGGCGATGGACATCAGCGGATTTATGGCAAGAACAAGGTCGTACTGGGGCAGTGCGGCATTGATATCCGTGGGCGCAGCGCTCGTCTTAAAATCAATTACCGAACCACGGATGAGACTCGCAAGCTGGCGGTGAGCATTCTGGAAGGAGTTGACGTAGATGACCTTGATGGCGGTCTGGATTCCCATGCGTTTTATCACTCACTCGTGCACGGACCCGCGCCGGAAGTCCGCTGCTTTAACGATTCTGAAGAACAGGTTAAGCAGGTGCTTTCGGACCTTTCGAGCTACGGCCTTGTAGCCGAGGCTTGTTGCGTCATAGCGCGAACACGAAAAGAGCTGCTTAACCTTCAGGCGCTGTTTGAGGCGAACCAGCAACCCTGCCACTTGATGGATGGGCGCAGCATGAAAACGCCTGAGGGCAGCTTGAATCTGGCGACGATGCACAGGGTAAAGGGGCTAGAGTTCGACGGGGTGTTTGTGCTTTCGGTCAACAAGGGACTGGTTCCCCTTGAGTATTTGCTCGATACAGCGGCTGACCCGGTTACCCGGCGACAGCGCGAAGATGAGGAGCGTGCGCTTCTCTACGTCAGCCTGACTCGTGCGCGAAAACTGGCCTTCGTCTATGGGTATGGCGTTATGAGTCGTTGGTTCAACGTATGACGCCAAGGCTATCCCGCTCCAAAACTTTACCTGTACGAATAACCAATCTGGACCTCCGGGTGGTTGTTGCATAGGGTTTATGCTTGGCCAGAGAGCCAGTTGGGCTAGCCCGGCTGGCGCTACCCGCAACACGGAGATCAAGGCACCCATGGTGAGGATATTACACACTGCTGATTGGCAGATCGGTCGGCAGTACAGCAGATTCGAGGTGGAGGACGCTGTCGTGCTGGCTGCGGCACGTACCTCTACGGTTGAAAAAGTTGCAGCGCTGGCGGCGGCTGAAAATGTTGATGCAGTGCTGGTCGCTGGGGATGTTTTTGATGCGCAGGGCGTCAGTGAGCTGACGATTCGGCGTTTATTCAACGCCACTGCAGCCTTCACCGGTCCCTGGATAATGTTGCCCGGAAATCACGACGCAGCTCTGGCTGAAAGCGTTTGGGATCGGGCCGAGCGGATCGGTACCATCCCAGCCAATGTTCATGTAATCAAAGAACCGGGCGTGCGGGTGCTGGAAGAACAAGGCATTGCTGTTTTGGGCGCGCCATTGACCCAGCGTCAGACATACGATGACCTGACTGCCTGGTTTGACAGCGCGCAGACCCCAGCAGGGTTTCTACGAGTGGGGCTGGCGCATGGCAGCGTGCAGGGCTTGCTGCACGAGGATGTCGATTCCCACAACCCTATTGCTGCTGACCGCGCGGCAACCGCGCATCTTGATTATTTGGCTTTGGGCGACTGGCACGGATTCAAGACGGTCGACCAACGCACGGTTTACAGTGGCACTCCGGAGCCCGACCGCTTCAAGGACAATGGGTCAGGTCAGGTTGTGTTGGTTGACTTGTCGGCCTTGGGCGAGCCACCGGTGCTGTCTACAAGGCAGGTAGGGCAGTTTATCTGGCTCCAATGGACTGCTCACCTCGAAGTCGCCAGTGACTTGGATGTGCTGATCGAGCGCCTTCAAGAGCTGGAGCCCAATTCAGTGCTCAGTCTGAAAGTTTCAGGGCAGACCGATCTCGCCGGTCAGGCTCGTCTGCAGCGTGCGCTCGCGATCGCGCAGGCTCGCTGTCGTAGCGTCGACTGCGACGTTAAGGACTTGCAGCTTGAGCCCACAGACGAAGATATAGCCGCGTTGAGCGCAGACGGTTACCTGGGTGACGTTATTGCGGAGCTACGCGGCCGCGAGGGTGATTCCCAGGCCGCTAAGGATGCCCTCGTGCTGCTGGCCAGCTTGCTGAGCAAGGACGCGGAGGTGCAGGCATGAAGGTTCAATCCATACGTGTTGAGCAATTGCGGCAGTTTCGCCAGCCGCTTGAAATTCGTGACCTCGGACCTGGGATCAACCTGTTCGTTGGCCCTAATGAGTCTGGCAAAAGCACCTTGGTACGCGCAATTCGAGCCGCGTTTTTCGAACGATACAAGTCCAGCAGTGTTGAGGATCTGAGACCCTGGGGTGACTCCTCGGCAGCGCCTGAAGTGGCGATCGAATTTGAGTGGCAGGGCGAGCACTGGAAACTCAACAAACGCTTTCTGCGGCAAAAACGGTGCGACTTGCAGATCGGAGGCCGATCCTGCAGTGGTGATGAAGCAGAGGATCAGCTCAGCACTCTGTTGGGCTACGAATTCGCAGGCAGTGGTGCAAGCAAGCCTAAACATTGGGGAATTCCCGGTCTTTTGTGGGTAGAGCAGGGGCAGGGGCAGGAGATTGACGACGCGGTAGACAGTGCCGAGGCGCATTTGCAGTCGGCCCTTGGTGGGAATGTAAGCGAACTCACTAGCTCCATCGGAGATGCCGTATTTGAGCGAGTGCGGGAGGAGCGGAACAAGCTCAGGACCGCGTCCACCGACAAGCCAACCGGTGAGCTTGCCAAGGCGATCAAGCAGGTTGCGGACCTAGAAAGCTATCATGCTGAGCTACTAGACAAAGTTGATAGCTACCGCTTGCAGGTTGATCGTCTAGGGGACCTCCTGATTCCTCAAAAGCAGGATGACAGTAAACCTTGGTTGGCCTTCAGGGCCGATGCTAAGGCGGCAATGCAGAAGCTCGATGCAATTAAGGCTATGCAGAGCGAACAGGATCGAGAACACCGTGAGTTGCAGAAGAATCAAGAGAGCCTGCGACTCTGCAGTGAAAGCCTGCAACACGGTTCCCAGCGCCAGGCGCTGCTGGTGGAGCGCCGGCATGAGCTAAGCGGTGCTACCAAGTCGCTGGCAGACAAACAGGCCCTTGAGCCATCTCTGTTGCAGCGTTTGCAGCAAGCACAGAGTCAAAGCCATGCGGCGGGGGAGCAGCTTAGATTGGCCCGGCTGCACGAGCAGCGTTGTGAACGGCAATCTGCCCTGCTGCTGCTTAAGAACTCCTTGCATGATGCCGAGCAAAAGCTGGAGCAGGCGAAGTCTGAGACCGCGAGCTTGCTGCAGCAACGCGAGCAGCTGGCAGCCCTGGTTGTTGAACCGGCGGCTCTGAAGCAGTTAAAGGTGGTAGCGCAAGAACTGGATCGATTACAGATTCTGCAGCAAACAGCGGCTACTAGGTTGCGCTATCAATTCCATGCTGGGCAAGTTGCGAAACTTAACGGCGTAGCTCTCGAGGGCGCGTCGGAGCAGCTTTTGTCTGTTCCGGGCATATTGGAAATTGAAGGCGTTGGCCGGCTGGAAATTTACCCGGGTGGCACCGACCTCGCGGTCACCGCTGAGCGTCAGCGGCAATACGAGCAGGAGCGCCTTGCCCTCCTGGACCGGTTGGGGGCATCGGATCTTCAGCAGGCTGAAGACAACGCGGTGCTGGCGCAGAGGCTCGAGGGCGAAATCGGTAGTCTGCAGAAGGCTATTGCACAGCTGGCCCCCGATGGTATCGACGCATTGTCGCAAACAGTGCAATCCCTTCGGGAGCGTGCAGAGCACGCGCAAAACCAGCTTGACCAGATGCCCTCTGCAAGTGACAGTGACACCACTGTCGACCTGGCCCAGGAGCAGCTGAGCGATGCGACAGAACGGTTGAGCAGCCTCGAGTCCGCCTTGGTCGATCAGCGCCGTGAGGTCGCACTACTTGCGCAGCAGGTACAACACCTCAGCGGCGAGTGTGAGCGCTTGCAACACGAAGCGGATGACCCAGCAACCAAAGCTCGAGAAGAACAACTGCTTCAGCAATTGGGTGTGGTGAAGCTTGAGCAGCGGCGTCTGGAGCAGTCGCTGGAACAGCGTAGCCAGGAAATTCACGCAGCCCGTCCGGATATTTTGGAGCAGGACATCAAGCGGCTGGAATTGAGTGCTGACGCCGCGGAACACGCCAGCCGTCAGCGCGATAGGGAGATTCAGGACCTCAGGGTGCGTCTTGAAGTGATGGGGGCTGAGGGGCTTGAAGAGCAGAGCGCCGAAGTCCAAACCACGCTGCAAGCCGCTCGGGGGCGACTGGATGAACTCGAGCGCAGAGCGGATGCGCTTTCATTGCTGCAACGCTTGCTTCAGGAAAAGCGCCAAGCGTTAACTCAGCGCTTGCAGGCACCGCTGCAGAAACATCTGAATCACTATCTGCAGCTGCTGTTTCCGCAGGCCTCGCTGGTTGTCGATGAGCACTTGAAACCTGTTCAGTTAGCACGTGGCTCCCGCGGTGATGCATTTCATGAGGCTCTGGGAGCTCTGAGCTTTGGGGCAAGGGAGCAAATGGGGTTGATCAGCCGTTTGGCCTACGCCGACATGTTGCAGGAAGCGGGGAAACCCACGCTGATCATTCTTGACGACGCATTGGTGCACAGCGATACCCAGCGATTAGCTCAGATGAAGCGCGTTCTATTTGATGCTGCTCAACGGCATCAAATTTTGTTGTTCAGTTGCCATCCGGAAAATTGGCAGGATCTGGGAATAAGGGCTCGTGAGATGGCGGGGCTAAAAACCGCTGGGGCAGAATAATTTCGGAGCGAAGCTAATGTTTATGGGGACAAAGCCCGCCATTTTGGCCGAGGTTCGGTGCCTGACGCAAAGTCACCCTGAGAGCGCCCCCTTGCTGCAGAACCGCAGTTTGAGGCCAGGGCCGTGTTACAAGCCAAGGGAGCAGTGGGCGCCCCGGGCACCGGATACGTATGAGCGCCCGCCTGTGTTGGTAGAGGCGGAGTTGCTCAAAAGCACCATTACCGGCGGTAACAAAATCCGCATGGCTGCGCGCTACGTGGAGAATATCTTCGCCGATACTATCGAGCCAGAAACTCGCAGAAGCATCTGGAGCCCGGCGTACGCGGCTAGCATCATCTGGACTGCTGCCGGCAATAAGATCCAAACACGGATTGAGAGTTGTCCCTACTTTACAACGCCTGCGGACGTATTGGCGCGTGCCAAACCTGCCAAAACCATTGAGAAGGTGCACCGATTTATCCGTGCTCTATCATCTCACCCTTCGACCTCGCTAGCCCTGCGCTATTGGGCGACCGAGCACCTAGATGAAATCGAGTGATGCGCCTGTTGTTCTGGTAATTTTACGGTTTGAAAAGGATTTATAGGGGATTTATGGAGTATTTGTCCTATATCGGCATCACGCTGTTCGTGATTGGTTTTATTTGGTTCTATGTGTTGGCCTTTGCTCAAAGCATTCTATGGGGTATTGGTTGTGTGCTGTTTTTCCCGGTGTGCTTGGTGTTTCTGGTGCTCCATTGGCAGCGAACTTGTATGCCGGCCATCGCGATGTTCTCCGGTGTTGGCTTTATAGTGGCCGCGACCGCGGCGGGTGTTGGGATGAAATGAGCCAGACGCGGGCTCACATACTCTGTATGATCTATAGTGTTTTGCCGCGTACATAGGGGCGGACCCCATCTCCAGCGGGTGTTGAGCGGGGCAGCGGATTCGATTCCGGGCTGGCTTTAGCTGACTTTCTTGCAGAGCGCGAATTGAGGGGCGGCGACACGTTCTATATGCTGCGGACAACTTCCGCGTAATTTCAGTCTTCGTGGTGTATCTAAGGAATTTTGCCTGACTGTTAGTCAGGGACACAGGCTTGATATATCCGCTAACGATTTTTGCGTGTACTTGGCTTCTTGAGGAGGTCACGGTGTCGCATTCTGTCGATCTCGGCCTCCGCCACAGTCCATTTTCGGGTGAGTTTATGCACCCCCAGGCTCAGCAGCTGCTCGCACAGGCGGCGGGCGTTGTAGCCATACAGGCTTATATAGTGGGCTACGCCCCGGACGTGGAGGTAACGAGAAGGACTCCCGCCGCTGATACTAGCAAACTCTATGACTAGCCAATCTGCGATCTCCTCGGACGCTGTGACGATGCTGACTTCCAGTGTGCCGTTCGCGTCTCCTATGTGCCCATCCCCCTCTATGAGGCCGACTAGAAATGCCAGTGTTTCAGCATTGTTCAGGTTGGCACTTGGAGGTTTCAGAGTAGTGGTTTTGTTAGGAGTGACGTTCCAGTTCCGCTTGAGGTCTTGTATCCACTGAGGTACGCCGGAGATGCGCAGCTCTGCCTGAAGGTGTCCCCCCCCGGCTTTGTAGATGCGGATTGGTCCGGTGTAGCCCGTGACCCTGCGGACCCACTCCAGCAGATAACGGTCCTCGTATTTTAGGGAAATGCTGACCTGATTTATTTTTTTTCCGCCGCTTTCTAGGCGAATACAGCCGTCGGCAGCGAGCAGCCCGGCCAGATAGGAGTTGTCGGCGTTGGGGATCTGAAAAAAACTATGGTTTTTGTCGTAACAGCTGTTCTTTCTAGAATTTAAAAAGCTGATGCCCAGCCGTTGCCCCCGCTGGGTGACTGACCCCTCGCTACGCCCTAGGTGCGCCCCTATCTCAGCGCGAGTCATTGCTGTAGCGTGCGCTCGGAGATATTGGTCCTCAGCGTCGGTATATGCGTTGAGCTGGTAGTTGCTGTGCCTGAGCTGCATCTGGTTGGCCTGTCCTCTGACCGAGGAGTAACTGCGGTTCAGGCGGGTCGCGATATCGCGTGCGCAGACCCCTTGTGCATATGCGTCTGCCAGAGTGGTACGTTCCGATGGTGTCCAGGCGCGTTTCCCGCTAGGCATAGTAGGGCTCCCCCCCCCCCATTGAGAAATCGTGGTCACTCGTTATTGTAGTCGGCATTTTTGCGGGGGCAGCGCCAATGATGTTTGGTGACGAGGCGACAATGCCTTTCTAGGACGCTATCGTGAATGAGGGTTTTGTGTGGAGTCAGGGTTGTAGCAAAAATGTCCGATTTGCACTACGCCAGATGGCTTGGTGTGGCACACCGGAGCTGCTGGTATCGGAATCAGAATATGGATACAGACCCGAGGTCCTTCCAGCCTTCCATGATGACTGTCACGTGGCGGGAGGCGTCAGCGTATCTATGTACGCTTCTTCCGTTTTAACTGCCGGAAGCCAACCCTTGGCGGCCTGGCGGTTGCTACACTTCGGTCGCATATGGCTGTTATTGGGCGTTGCGGGCCTTTTACTGTCTTTCAGGGCGCTATGGCTGATTCCACTTGAGTTTCCCGGGCGAGTATCTGCAATGTTCGATATGATGAGAGGTGTGTATGGACGTCAAAATTCAGAAGTGGGGCAGAGGGGCGGCGATCTTCCTGCCGTCCGCTGTGCTTGAGCAGCCGAGTCTAGCCGTTGGTAACATGCTAAGACTCGTTGTTACGCCTGTAGCGATAACAGTGAAACCAGTTAGTGCGAAGCCGCACTACAAATTGGCTGACTTGATCGCGCAGTGCGATGTTAGCGTGCCGGAGCCGGCAGACCTTCACGCGTGGAGCTTAATGCAGTCGGTGGGGCGTGAAGTAGATCTGGGAGAATAGAGCCGGCGATTGCTGGCGTTGGCATATTTCGGGAGCCTGTAGGGAAGGGCGGGGGGGACGGCACAAATTATTCGCGAGCTCTAGTTGTGTTGTGTGGCCTATAGCGTTTTCAGCACGGGAGACTGCATTACGAATTGCGGAAAGCTGCTGTTGACGTCGTCTACGCGCCCACCCTGCCTCCCAGAGACTGAAGTGCCCCTATCCCATGATGGCGCTGGGGTAGGGGCTCAGAGCTTAGGCTACGGACGGCGCCATCCAGTTCTCAATCTGATCGCTCCGCCAGGCAACACGCCGAGGCCCCAGTTTTGTACGCTGCGGAAAAATGCCGAGTTTTTCCCATCGGTATATCGTGCTGGATGACAGTGAGGTCCGGGCGATGACCTGCTGCAGTGTGTAATAGGTTGTACGCATATGAAGCTCCAGTCGTATAAATAGGATACGGAAATATTTTGAGTTTTTCGGGGTTCTGGTAGTTTTGACGCTTGTTTTTCAACGGAGTGTTGAGCCTCATGCCTAATGATCTGCGCAGCTCATTTAGTAGTTTTTTCTATGCGTTAATGCAGGTTGCGTTTGCAGCTGCATTCCTATTCGTGTTGTGGTTGGATGCACAGCTGGAACCGGACCAATCTGTATTATTAGTGGTGCAGTTAATTGCAAGTTATTCGCTGGTATTGTCTGTCTGCTGGTTGTTGGTTGCCGTTTTTTCCAGCCAGCTGTCCGGCGTCCTCGCAGGTATTCGAGTGCACCCTTGGGGGTACGCAATCGGTGTTGCGGTGAGTGCGGCTATGTTCTGGGTGGCCTGGTGCCAGGTCCCAATTTGAGGAGGCGATATTTTTTGCGGCGTTGGTCTCAGCAGTTTTGCCGGTCGTAATGATTAAACGCGCGAGCGGTTGGGGGATGCACGTTTCAACTCTATTCGGTTACCAATAATTTAATTGCTGTTTTCAGGTCTAGCCAGCTACTAGAATGAGCCTGAAAGCTCATGTTTTAGAGATTATCTTGGCGGTATTGGAGTTTCAAGTTTTTTAATTGGTTGATAATTTTCAATAGTGGTCAGCAAAACCGACCATTTTCTATGGATGGCGATTTTTATTGTCGGAACTAAGCAATTACGCTTGAGCTCCCCACTCTATTGCATTTAGCAGACGCCTAACCTGGCGACCACCTAGTTCAGTGCGGCAATGCATTGCCGGAGACTCGCCGCCCAGAGAGAAGTTGCTTGATGAAAGCCATTTGATGGCCGCGTCTTGGGTCTCAAGCACCTCAAACGCGTGTTGGGCAACCACTAAGAGTCGATCAATTCGCTCAGAGCCGCCGCTATTAAGTCGCCCGCCGTCGCGCTCTAAACGAGCTAGTGTCGCCGGGCGAGTGTGCACCATATCAGCAGTCTCTTGCTTGGTCAGTTGAAGTGACCGACTGATCGCGCCCATGAGGGTAGCGTCGATCCCGCGCTCGATTCGCTGGATCCGCTCCCCTTCGCTTAGCTGCTGATGTCCAAGCACGATATTCCAAAATGCTTCTGTATCCGTGTTGGTTGTTGTCATGGTCATAGCTACGATCATCGGTGACTGACGAACGTTAGCATAACGTGTGCGGGCCAGAAATCGCTGGCGCCCTCGGTGTTACTTCGTTGGGAAATTGCGGGCGGAAAATGAGCCCGTCGCTACGGATCCCTGTTTGCCTTTACACCGCAGGGAGCCTGGCTCTTGATCTGGCTGTTTGTGCCGGTGGCCTAGGGGAGGCAGCCTAGACATTGCCGCTACTAAAGGTCCTCGGCAGGCCGGAAACTCTCTGGCGCGAATTACACAGTCAGTGAGCACGTCGCGTTCGGGTAGATTTTTACGATACCGATATTCCCTCTAGATCGGCCTTCGATTCTGAAGGTGTGCACATGACGGAATGATGGCGGTGAATGCGCGTTGAGCAGGGCCAATGAGCCTGGGGGGCGCCAGAGCTTTAGTGCTGTCGGAGGGCGAACAGGGCGGTTGGAATCGGTTACGGATTATATCGACCTTCGGTGAGCTGGTTTCCGTTGCGTATTACGGCTCTTGCATGTCAGGCGCCTATCGTCACTGATACTAGGATGCTCCAGCGCTTTGTGCGTCCATTCGCTGGTGGTTTGCTGCTGCAGGCCGCTCAAGGTGTTGTATGCCCATGTTTAAGCATCGGAACCTCTGCTCAGCAATGGCGCTGTAAGCGACCAACGCTATGCGACATCAGTTGTCGCGCTCTGGTGTCATGATGGCTTTTATCGCCACCAGGAGCTTCAGCAATGGAAGGTATTCCCAGCTTTTTCCGGTCTCACCCCTCATTTTCCATGGCGCCGGAGCCCGAGATCTGCGGGCTGTCGATGCAGTTGGCATTGCGTTTGATGATCGAGCTGCAGGGGCACCGCCAACTGCTGGGTCCTGACGGTATCGAGGATGATGAGGTCGCCCGAAGCCTCGGCCTGGGGGAGTGGCTCGAAGCAGACACTTACGACCGCCGACACCTGCAGCAGCAGTTGCGCCGCATTGCTCGGCGCGTTGCAGGGGTAGGATGTAAACCTGATTATCCTGAGCCGCTTGGCGCCAATCTTAAGGCTCTAGCGCAGATGCTGGGGCTCAACAGTACTGATTTTCAGGTGCTCGGCTTGTGCGCCCTAGCGCATACCGACTCGCTGCTCAGTCGCTGCGTCCGCCTGTTTGGTGGAATTGATAATCGCCGCTTTATAAGCACTCTCGCGCTGCTGCTGCAACTACCGCCTAGGGATATCCAAATGGCTCTGTGCAAAGAGGCGGCGCTGTTTTCAAGTGGTCTGCTGGAGGTTGACTACTCACCTGGTAACGCCTCGCTCTGCCACCGGCTGTCGTTTAGCAACTCCGATCTGCTTGACCAACTCTGTTTTCACCACGGCGCTGCCGAGGAGTTATTTCGGCATTCGTTTCGGGTTAGCGAGCCTGGACTGCTGAGCGTCGTGAATTATCCCCATCTTGAGCAGGAAATTGGCATTGCGCTCCGGTTCTTACGCAAGAGTCAGGCGCAGAGCAGGGTTGGCGTAAACGTGCTGATCTACGGTCCACCGGGTACAGGAAAGACCGAGCTGTGCCGCCTGCTTGCCAGCGAGCTGGGAAGCGAGCTCTACGAGATCGCGGTCAGTGATCGCGATGGCGATCCGATTCCTGGGTATAAGCGTCTGAGCGCACTGCGCTCGGCCATGCGGGTGCTACGCGGTAGTCAGGCGCTGGTGCTGCTTGATGAGATTGAGGATATCTTTCATGAGTACGGCGACAGCTCCCGGCGACTGTACAAGAGCTGGGTCAACCGCACTCTGGAGGAGAACAGTCAACCCTGTTTCTGGCTGAGCAACGACATCCGTGAGTTGGACTCGGCCTATATCCGTCGTTTCGACCTGATCATCGAGGCGACCAACCCGGCTCGGGAGTCCCGCGAGCGGATTCTGCTCAATTTAGGCGCCGGGCGATTGGGGCAGGACATGCTTGGCAAGTTGACTAGTCACGCTGCTCTGTCACCAGCAGTGTTCAAGCGGGCCTATGAGGTGGCGCGCATGAGTCAGCCGCGTGCGGGGCGACGGCAAAACCAGGTGCTTGAGCGCATTCTGGATGCCACGCTCAAGGCTCAAGGCCATGCTCCTCTGGAGCGGAGCGGCGATAAATCCTCCCGTCTACCGGGGCTATATTCACCTGCCCTGGTTAATACCGATATTGCCCTTGATGACCTGCTTACCGGGCTTAAGCGCCACCCGCAGGCGCGCCTGTGTTTCTACGGCCGGCCTGGCACAGGCAAAACTGCTTTCGCTCATTGGCTGGCTGACAGTCTCTCCAAGCCGATGGTGGTAAAGCGCTGCTCAGATTTGATCGATTCACTGGTTGGGCAAACTGAGCGAAATCTGGCTGCGGCTTTCCGGCAGGCTCAAGAGAACGGTGCCGTGCTGGTGCTCGATGAGGTTGACAGCTTTCTACAGGATCGAAGCAAGGCTCAGCGCACCTGGGAAGTTACCTGCGTCAATGAAATGCTTACGCAGATGGAAGCCTTCGACGGCCTGTTCATCGCTTCGACCAACCTGATGAATGACCTGGACGAGGCAGCACTGCGGCGTTTCGACCTCAAGGTTAACTTCAAAGCGTTGCGTGCTGAGCAGGTCGTTGAGTTGTTCCAGTCGCATATCCTTGAATTGAAACTCAAGGACCCGCAGCAGTTAGGGCTGAACAAGGTTGTCAAGTTGAACAATCTGGCCCCGGGCGACTTTGCTGCCGTGGCCCGGCGCGCGTGTTTTAAGCCATTCCGCGATGGCCTGGGCTTTGCCGACGCGCTGGTAGAAGAGGTCGGATTGAAGCGAGACGGCGTGAAGAGGACGATTGGGTTCGTAAACTGAAAAGTACACTGAGAGTTTCTCACGCACGCTGATTCACAAAGAATCTTGCCTTCCTAGCTTGCACTTAGGGGAGGCAAGTCCATCAGAGCTTATGCCCCAAATGATAAACGTGAGGCGAAGTGTGTTGAAGGCCAGAAAAGGCTGATTAAAACACGTGGAGCATACGCTTACATTCCTGATGTGTGACGAGATGCTGTAACTAGTGCCGGAGACTTGCTTGGCTCCCTGCTGATGGTGATTGCGTAATCGTAGTTAGAGTGTGGTGTCTCGTGCAGGAAATGGCGATTTGGAAAGTTTGCTCTCGAATACCTTGGATTGGGCCGCCTCAAGTTCCAAGTGCAACATCAGTGAATTGAATTTAACTGGTTAGTGGCCTGCAGCTGGAGGTATTCAAC
>NZ_JBALWE010000019.1:0-9302 GCF_036960865.1 Halopseudomonas sp. | reverse complement strand
TGCGAGGTGTTGATGGTGATACCACGTGCTTTCTCTTCCGGCGCGTTATCGATCTGATCGAAAGCGCGCGCAGAGCCGCCGTATACTTCGGCGCAAACACGGGTCAATGCAGCTGTCAGAGTAGTCTTGCCATGGTCAACGTGACCAATGGTGCCTACGTTCAGGTGCGGTTTGCTACGTTCGAACTTCTCTTTAGCCATCGAGAGATCCCCTATTCGTGAGAGCAATGCGCGTGTCACGCGACCATTAAATAAAAGGCAGATATTCGCATATCTGCCTTGATACTGGAGCTCATGAGCGGATTTGAACCGCTGACCTCACCCTTACCAAGGGTGTGCTCTACCAACTGAGCTACATGAGCTTACACATCATTGCATTGCCAGAGCTGGAGCGGGTAGCGGGAATCGAACCCGCACCATCAGCTTGGAAGGCTGAGGTTCTACCGTTGAACTATACCCGCCAAGTGCCTGGCTAACGCGAAATCTGGTGGAGGGGGAAGGATTCGAACCTTCGAAGGCTAAGCCGTCAGATTTACAGTCTGATCCCTTTGACCGCTCGGGAACCCCTCCGTAAAAGAGGCGCCATTTTCATCACTTGGCACCACTCTGTCAACACTTTTATTAGCAAAAACACTTACTTGAACGCTGTTCAACACCAATAAAAGCGCTTCTTGGCAAAGCGTTGCCTTGAAGCGGGCGCCATTCTAGGGGATGTTGCGCGTATTAGCAACGCCGTCACAGGCCTGATACCGATGCTGCATGGCAGGAAAATCCTTGCGCAGCCGCGCCAACATCGCCTGATCAAGCAGCCGACGCGCCTGCGGCGGAACCTGCAAGAGAAATTGATCACGGGTTTTCTCTACCGCCTCAATGCGCACATCGTAGCCTTCCGCCTCAAGCTGGGCCTGACGAGCAGCCGCATAATCCTGCTGACTGAACACGCCCAGCGACAGATTGCCAGCCAGGTGGCCGCGAGTGATAACAAAGCTGTCGATGCCACGCTCCTGCAGCAAAGACAAGCGCGCCAGGGCGCCTTGGCTGCCTCCTGCGACCGCCATTACCAGCCAGTAATCTGTCGTGGTGACCACCGCGCGCGTGACCAGCTCTGCCGGCACATCCACCGCAAGCAGGCGCTGCTGCAACTGATCAACCTCGGCACGCACACTGAACGTACCCAGCATGACGCACAACGCTGGCGGAACCTCATCTCGCTCCGCAGCAGCGGGCTGCGACTGAGGCGCCGACTCAGGCTGGCTCGAGGTCGGTCCATCATCACCAGTCACCGGCGTATTGGCGACAATCTTTTGCGGAGCCTCATCGCCAGCAGAGGGCTGCCAGCCAGCTATTTGCCATTGCCACAGCGCATACAGCACATTCAGCAGCAATAGAAAGAGGAATAGCGAGCGCATCAGTCAATCTCCATCGGGCAAGCCAGCGCAAGCCCGTCGAATACCAGATCGCTCAGGGTATGACAGGTCTCCGGCAAGGCCTCCGCCATACGCTCGGCATCGCCCCCAGTCAGAATGACCACCATCTCGTCACCCAGTACCTGCCGTGCGACACGCAACTGTTCGCGCACAAAACCCACCAGCATCAGATCACAACCAAACTCGACCGCTTCCGCGGTAGTACTACCCGGGGTAGGCTGCAATAAATCGCCGCGCAGTGATTGCTCATAACGGATCAAACGGGTGTGTCGCTGCAAACTGCCACGCAGCAATTTGCTGCCGGGTGCGATGTAACCTCCCAAGTGCTGGCCCGCCGCGTCGACAAAGTCCACGGTCACCGCGGTACCCAGGTCAATGACTACACACGCACGACGACAATGGTTGTAGCCGGCAACCAAAGCCAACCAGCGGTCCATGCCCAACTTGCTGTGGTCCGCGTAGCCGTTACGCACTCCGGATAGCTCCGCGCGACTCTTTGCTAGCACCGGATGCAGCTTGAGCCAACTGGTCAACTGATCCATCACCACCTGGGTCTCATCGGCCGACCGCACACTAACCAGACGGCAGCCGTGAATCTCGCGCTCCTGGCCGCCCAACAAACACTGCAGCTCCACCAGATCTGGCGCCATGTCCCGATCACGCACTCGCCCTTCCCGGTCGAGCAAGCGCCACTTGATCAGCGTATTACCGCAATCGAGCTCAAGAAGCATGGCTTAACCTCAAACTGACTTCGCCACCACTGACCTGCCGCTCCCCTTCTGCGGTCAATAAGCGCAAGGCACCGGTCGCATCCACACCCAGGTTTCTCCCCACCAGGACGTTGGCGCCAGATATCACCTGAACCTCGGCACCCAACCAGGCATCGCAAGCCTGCCATTGCGCCTGAAACGCCAAAAAGCCATCCCGAGCAAACAGCCTAAGCGCCTGTGCAAGTCGCTGCGCAAATGCGGCAATCAGCTGATTCCGATCCAACAGACCCTTCTGACCACTGCCACGCAGCGACGTCCAGCCCTGATCGATATTGTCATCTTGCTCCATGAGCACGTTGACACCGACGCCAATAATCACCACCGCGTCAGCGGTAAGGTCGCCACTGATTTCCAACAGTACGCCAGCCAGCTTGGCACCATTGAGCAGAATATCGTTCGGCCACTTCAGCTGGCACCCTTGGTAGCCACAAGCCTCAAGCGTCTGCACCAAGGTCAGACCCACCACCAGACTCAAGCCTTCCAGCCCCTGTGCACCACCACTCACAGGCTCGACAAAAGACATATAAATGTTCTGGCCAAAGGGGCTGCTCCACTGACGTCCACGCCGGCCACGACCAGCGGTCTGCTGCTCAGCGATCACGGCCAAGGGTCGCACCCCCGACTCGGCAATCAGACGCTGGGCCTGCGCATTGGTGGAGTCAATCTGCTGGTAAAGATGCCAATGCCAACGCGACTGCAAGGGAGCAGGGAGCGCCTCTCGAACGAGACCACAATCCAGCAACACTGCACCCGGCGGAATACGGTAGCCCTTGCCCCGCACTCGGTGCAGGGGAAAGCCCTGCTGCTCGAGACGTTGTAGCGACTTCCAGACGGCGGCGCGACTGACACCCAGCTGCTCCCCGAGCTTTTCGCCCGAATGAAATTGGCCATCGGCCAGCAGAGCAAGAATCGCATGCAACATGAGTCAGCAGCACCCAGATGGAGAAACCGCACATCATACCGTTGCCGGCGCTCTGCCGCTATCCTCAGTCAGGGAGGTCCCAGAACGGACGCGCAGCCTCACTCAGCGCCTCTGCGCGCGATACACCGATATCGCTCAACTGGTGCGAGGACAAACTGGCCAGCAAGCGACGTTCGTAGCTGACCCGATGCCAGCGACGCAGCAACAACCAGCTCCGCGCGATCACGTTCACTAGCCAACGCCACCCGCCCTGCCGGCTCCGTACCACGCTGCATGCTAACGCTTTCATATTTGCTTCCTCCTGACGATGGAGAAAGTCTGCGCGCAGGCGTAACATCAATCCAACGAATGTTTCTTATGCAAGACATCTACAGGATTGATTTATGGCGGAGTACCCAACCATCGATAGCGAGCTGCTGCGTACCTTTGTTGCCATAGCCGACCAAGGCGGCTTTACCCGTGCCGCCGAAGTACTCAACCGCACCCAATCTGCCGTAAGCATGCAAATGAAGCGGCTCGAGGTAGACGTGGTAAAGCGCAACCTGTTTCAGCGTGCCGGCCGCCAGCTGGAACTCACCGCAGAAGGTCAGCTACTGCTTAGCTACGCTAGGCGCATTCTCAAGCTGCAGGGCGAGATCATTAGTACCTTGCGCGAGCCGCACATGGTCGGTTCGGTGAGCATTGGCACGCCGGACGACTATGTTATGCGCTTTCTGCCCAGCATCCTTGCCCGCTTCGCCCAGAGCTATCCTATGGTTCAGGTCGAACTTCACTGTGAGCCCTCCTACCAGTTGCTGCAGCGCAAGGACCTGGATCTAACCATCGTTACCCGCAAACCGGGGACCGAGATCGGCCAACTGTTACGCCAAGAGAAAATGGTCTGGGCCCAAGCCACAGGTTTCGCCTTGCACGAGCAGAGCAGCCTGCCGCTGGCCATGTTCAACAATGACTGTTTCTGCCGGGAGTGGGCATGCAATGCGTTGGATGCCATGGAACGCGACTACCGTGTGGCCTATACCAGCCCCAGCCTGTCCGCCATCATGGCCGTGGTCGGCGCTGGGCTGGCAATTACCGCCCAGCTGGAAAGCCTGATTCCCGCTGATATGCAGATTATTGGCGATGAGCACGGCCTGCCGAGCATGCCCTCAGCCAGTATAGTGCTGCTGCGCAACCCGCAGGCGCAAAGCCCGATTACCGAGTGTTTGGCGGAGTACGTAGCTGAAGGGTTCAGGCTTTGAGCGCTGCGCCCCGATACAGATAAGTCATTAGCCTGGGGCCGGCGATATAGCCCTGATGCAGCTCATGCAGCACGAATCCGGCCTGCTGCAACAACCGCGGAATATCACGGTCCAGGTGGCAGCCTCCGGCAATCGGCCTCCACCAGGGTGTCAGCCGGCGCTGCCAGCGCTGTACTGAGGCTTCGCTCGACAAACCGTGCTCACAGAACAATAACTGACCTTGCGACTTCAACACCCGCCGCATTTCCACCAGTGCAGGCATTGGGTCAGCGATACTGCACAGGGTAAAGGTCATGACCACGGTGTCGTAACTATCGGCGGCTGCAACGATGCCATCCGCACCAACGGCGACCATCTCGACAGGTATGGCAATCTGCGCAGCACGCTTGCGCGCCAATGTCTGCATCTGCGCGGCCGGATCCACCCCGACAATTCGGCTAACCTGTTGCGCATCGTAGTACTGCAGGTTCAAGCCAGTACCCATGCCAACCTCGAGCACCTCGCCGCGCGCCCGCGGCATTAGCTCGGCGCGAAGGCGCATGACATCTCCCATACCACAGGCGCTATCAATCAAACGTGGCAGAACAAAGCGCTCATAGGGGTTCATGCCACCTCCGACCCTGTTGAATAAAGCTGTTAGCCTTCAACCCAGCTGAGCGTGCGAGGGTGCGACCGCTGCACGTCAAACAGATGCCCGACATCGGGTACAGCGTAGCAGCGGTCGCCCCGCTGCGGTTGCCAACGGTTGAACTCGACGTGACTGATCCCCACCTCCCATGGCTCCTGCGCTTGCCAACCACAAGGGCTAAGCTCAAGACGAACTTCCGCACCGATCAGGCTGATGGACTCAATCTGCAGCGGCAGGTGCGCATGGGCTGCGGGACAGTCCTGCAGACGCACCTCGTGCGGACGCAGGTAGAGCTGAACCTCACCAACGCAATCCAGATCCCCCGGCAAGGTGACCCAGGCTTCGCCTTGCATCAGCCGCTGGTCGTGCAGCGCGCCATCAAGCACGTTCACATGCCCGAGAAAGTCGAATACAAAGCGGCTTTCCGGTTCGGCGTACAGCGCCTGCGGGTGGTCAACCTGCTCAATCTTGCCCGCACTCATCACCACAACCCGATCAGATAGCTCCAGCGCTTCCTCCTGATCGTGGGTAACAAACACACTGGTGAAGTGCAACTCGTCATGCAAGGCGCGCAACCAGCGGCGCAGGTCTTTGCGAACCTTGGCATCCAACGCGCCAAAAGGCTCGTCGAGCAGTAATATCTGTGGCTTCATGGCCAGTGCCCGCGCCAACGCGATGCGCTGCTTCTGACCACCGGACAACTGCGAGGGGTAGCGGTTGCTCAAATGTGCCAACTGCACCATTTCCAGCAAATCCGCCACCTGCTGGCGAATCTGAGCTGCAGCGGGCCGCTCGGCACGGGGCAATACTTCGAGGCCAAAGGCGATATTCTGTGCCACCGTCATATGCCGGAACAGCGCATAGTGCTGAAACACAAAACCGACTCGACGCGCGCGCACATGCAGCGACGTCACGTCCTGATCATGAAACAAAATACGCCCCTGCTCGGCCGACTCGAGACCGGCAATAATCCGCAGCAGCGTCGTCTTGCCAGAGCCCGACGGACCCAGCAGGCCGGTCAACTGGCCATCGGGTATATCAAGCGAGATATCCTTCAGGGCCTGAAACTGACCAAAATACTTGTTGATACCCTCTAACCTGATACTCATCAAAGACTGTCCGCTTGGTCTGATTCGGGGGCGCGTTGACGCGCCTGGCGCCACTCCACAAAGCTTTTTACCAGCAGCGTCAGCAGCGCGATGCCAGCCAGGAGCGAGGCACTGGCAAAAGCGCCGGCAACGTTGTAGTCCTGATACAGCAGCTCGACATGCAGCGGCAGGGTATTGGTCTCGCCACGGATGTTGCCGGACACAACCGACACCGCGCCAAACTCCCCGACCGCACGTGCATTGGTCAAGACCACCCCGTAAAGCAGCGCCCATTGAATATTCGGCAAGGTCACCTTGCGGAACAGTTGCCAGCCAGAGGCGCCCAACACCACCGCAGCCTCCTCCTCTTCGCGGCCCTGCTGCTGCATCAAGGGGATAAGTTCACGCGCAACAAAGGGGCAGGTAACAAAGACCGTCACCATGACAATGCCCGGCCAGGCAAACATCAACTGGATATCCTGATCCATCAACCAGCCGCCCAACCAGCCGTTACTGCCATACAGCAGCAGGTAAAGCAGGCCAGCGACCACTGGGGAAACGGCAAAAGGGATGTCGATCAGGGTAATCAGCAGCTTTCGGCCCGGGAATTCGAAACGGGTCACCAACCAAGCGAGAAACACACCAAATACCAGATTTATCGGCACCGTCATGGCGGCAACCAGGAGCGTCAGCCCAATCGCCGCCAAGGTATAGGTATCGGTCAAGTTGGCCCACAAACTGTCGGTGCCGGCCGAAAAGGCCTGAGCAAAGATCAGCACCAGGGGTACCACCAGCAACAACAGCACCAAGGTCAGAGCCACACCAATCAGGCTCCACTTGACCCAGGGCTGATCACCGATACGTAACATGGATTTGGCTTTACTCATCACTTAGCGCCCGTGCAAGCGGCGAAGGTAGCGCGCCTGCCACAAGTTTATTGCCAGCAGCAGCAGCAAAGAGACTATCAGCACTACGGAGGCAATCGCGCTGGCCGCCGCATAGTCGTACTCCTGCAGCCGCACGAAAATCATCAGGCTAGTGATTTCACTAACGTAGGGCATGTTACCGGCAATAAAGATGACCGCACCAAACTCACCGAGACTGCGGGTGAACGAGAGCGCCACCCCCGTCATCAGCGCGGGCCACAAAGAGGGGAACAGGACACGGCGAAACACCGTCCAGTCGCTGGCTCCCAGACTGACGGCGGCCTCTTCGTCTTCTGGAGCGATATCTTCGAGCACAGGCTGCACCGTCCTGACCACGAAAGGCAGGCTGGTAAACGACATAGCGACGATAATTCCCAAGGGAGTAAAGGCAACCTTAATCCCGAGAGCAGCCAGCAACTGACCATACCAACCACCTTCGGAGAACAAAGCCGCGAGGGTAATACCAGCCACGGCTGTGGGCAGCGCAAACGGCAGATCCATCAGCGCATCGACAACCCGCTTACCCCAAAACTCATAGCGTACCAATACCCAGGCCAACAGCAATCCAACCACGCCATTGAACACCGAAGCGATGGCGGCAGCCCAGAGCGTTACTCGATAAGACGCCACGACACGCTCATCGCTGATCACCGCCCAGTATTCCCCCCAGCTCATACCGGCAGTTTGCATGACCAGACCAGTCAATGGCAGCAGCAGCACCAACCCAATAAACAGCAGCGACACACCAAGACTCAAAGCAAAGCCCGGTAAGACGCGCTTGCCGGGCTTGTTATTTCTCGCCAGCGTTGGACTGGCCAAGGAAGTACTCATGAACGGATTCGATTACCTGCGTTGAAGTTGGTCCAGTTTACCACCACTGGCAAAGTGAACCTTCATCGCATTCTCCCAGCTGCCGGCGATTTCCTCGATCGGCAATAGCTCAAGCTCTGGGAACTTGTCGGCGAACTCCTGTTTTACTGTCTCGTTCTGCACGCGGTAGTAAAACCCTGCAATTAAACGCTGAGCCGGCTCGCTGTACAGGTGCTCAAGGTAGGCCTTGGCGACAGCCTCGGTGCCGTTGCGCTCAACATTGCGATCAATCCAGGTAACTGGAAACTCAGCCAGAAAGCTGACCTTTGGCACCACCACCTCAAATCCGGCATCCGGATTCTGGGCAACGATGTTGTTAACCTCAGACTCGAACGTCAGCAACACATCACCAATGCCACGTTCAATGAAGGTAGTAGTTGCACCACGCCCGCCGGTGTCAAACACGGCAACATTACCCAGGAAAGACTTAAGATAAGCGTCGGACTTGGCCTCGTCGTCCGGGTAGGCCTTTTGCGCGTACCCCAATGCAGCCAGATAGCTGTAGCGACCATTGCCCGAGGTTTTCGGGTTAGGCATTACCGAGCTAACGTCTTCGCGGGCCAGGTCATCCCAGTTCCTAATCTGCTTTGGATTGCCCTTGCGGACCAAAAAAGCCATGGTCGAGTAGTAAGGCGAACTGGCGTTTGGCAAGCGCTCCCGCCAGTCGGCCGGAATCAGCTTTCCGCGCTGTTGCAGAATGTCGACGTCTGTCACCTGGTTGTAAGTAACCACATCGGCGCGCAGGCCCTGCAAAATCGCTTGTGCCTGCCGGGAAGAGCCACCGTGCGACTGCTTGATCTCGATGCTCTTGCCGGTTTCCTGCTGCCAATATTCGCTGAACTCAACGTTATAGGCAGAGAAGAGTTCTCGCGCGATGTCATAGGAAGAGTTGAGTATCTCCTGATCCGCCGCCTGAACCGGCGCAGTCATGCCAACACTCATCGCCAACACACCAACCAGTCCTTTCAAACGCCCAGATACCGAAAAACCAGAAAACATACCATCCTCCTACGCCTATCGAACAAGCAGGCCATGATTGCGAACAGGGGGTACAGCCTACAGAAAGCGCAAAGATAGAACAATAAAGCCTTTATACGCATTTGCTTATTACATAAAACGCTAAAGAATAAGGCCATAACACGCCCCCCAGCGCACTTAATCAACGCACCACGCGATGGTGGTTGAATAGCTGGAGAACTAGTCAGGGTGCGGTTACAAGGAGCGGATCAAGCGATACGCCTATTGAGGTGGGATGCCAAGATGCCGGCTCACCCAGTAACCCAGCGACCAAGTGCAAACAAAAGGAGAGCCGACCACTAGCCTACCGTCAGCGCAGGGGTAATTCATCGCGCGCGCTGGCTTTGCATCGCACAAAGTAAAACCCCCGACCTGTTACCAGATCGGGGGTTTCGGTATAAGCGCTTGACGATGACC
>NZ_JBALWE010000018.1:0-10069 GCF_036960865.1 Halopseudomonas sp. | reverse complement strand
ATGGACATCCAGGCGCGTGTTCGAAAGCGGTGTAATCAGGCATAGAGCTATGTCCATAGCTACGCTTCTTTCCTTTATATTGATGAGGTGTTTATGCTCGCCAGAAACATGGATTCTGATTAGGAGTGCTTCCCGACGGAGAGGCGGCTTGTAGGCTACGGGGTATATCAAAGGAGATATCTTGAAGAAGTTATATTGCTGCTCGCCGTACGCTTTATTTTCACGCTCTATGGGATTCATGGGCATTTTTCATCCTGCCGATTGGTATCTGGTTTCTGCAGCCAAGGATAAAATGCTTTTTCACGGCAACGGACCCTTGATCAAATCGTCCTTCTGTCCCGTCAGCGGCAACGCCATTACGATCATGTTTTAATGTGCGCTTCGCTCTGGCTGCACCTGGCCGGACTTTACATCACACGGAGGTAATGTGGGTCTGATCATCCTTCCCTTGCTGGCGGCCTGGTTTGCCGCTTTCGTCTATTCGGGATTTATGTTGTACGCGATCTTCAGCGGCGATAAGCCACTTTGGTACGCTGCTGCCACGCTTGGGTTTGGGGTCGTGTTGGCCTTGGTTTACCTGCGAATAGGCCTGTCGGGCTTTAAAGCCAGGGAGACGGTGTGGGCCTTCGAGATACCCTTGTTTTTCCTGCTCAACAAGGTGGCGATTGCGGTGTTTGTGGCGGCGGCGGTGTGCTATTTCTTCGGCTGGGGTGCGGCAAACTTTGCGCATATCAAGGCGGTGTGTTTTGTCTTGAGCTTTGCTGTGTCGGCGGGAGCGCTGATGGGGACGGTTTACGCTGATAGCTTCCAGCAAAGGCACGGGATCGGTACCACCTATTGAGGGTTGTAGTGGCGGGCCTCAGGCGTATTATCTCGCGACCTGGAGGTGGGCTGCACCCAGTCTCATAGGCATCTAGCTCAATTCATTGCCGCGACCGACGCAGGCCCGCATCGGTCGCGGCTTCCATCAGTTCTCCGTGCCGCAGAAGCGCTCTTCGCAAAGGTTCTGATAGCAGTTCACCAGCGCATCGATGGTACACAGGAACTCGCCATTCCCTGACTTGGACTCCTTGCAGACGGGATCAGGTGACCAGATAAGCTCCGCTTTCAAGCTGCTGCCGCAGAACTCGGCTGCCTGGTTGCGCAGGCTAAGTTTGGCAAGATCAACCGCCGCATCGCGCTTGAAGAAGGTGCCCGAAGTGCCGGTGAAGGGGTAGTCGCGACCAGAGCCCACATACTGATTGGCTTTAGGCTGCGGGGGCTGTGTTGATTGCTGTGTTTGGGGCGCTGTCGTCCCTGTTCCTCCGCTACGGGCAGAAGCGGAGGCCGCTTTGGTATTGCTCGGGGTAGAGGTTGCTTGCGCCCGCGTCTGCGCGTTGCTTGCTCCGCCCGGTGTCTGGTTTGTTGGGGTGTTTCTATCCGCAGCGCCTGGTGACTCAGCTGAGGTGGAGCTTGCTGTTGCTGCAGGAGTGCTTGTTGTCGCGGTAGTGCTCGTCTCGGCTTGCTGAGCGCCAGTTCTAGTGCTGGCGTTTGCGTTAGCTCTGCTGCGTTCCAGCTCGGCGTCATAGCTGCGCTGCAAGCTGCGCATTTGGCCGGTATTGCCGTCGCTCATGACATCCGTCATAAAGGCACCGCCAATGGCTGCTTTGGAGGCTCCGTCTATATCGGCAGAGCCAATCACTGCGGCCCCTGCTGCGAGTGCAGTGAGCTGTCCGAAGTCGACTTCGGGGTTTTGTCGGTCGTCGGCGACCCAGCGGCCATTGTCGTACTGGTCGCGGTACTCAGCGCCATCGCCTATGAGGCCTCTGGAGCGAACATTGAACCAACCCTGTTTTTTTCCGTTTACATAGCGGCCGGCGATGAAGTCGTGGGAGTAATCACCGAAGTGGAAAACCGACTCTTCAAAGCTGATACCGTGCTGCATGCCATCTTTCCATTGGCCGACGACCAGTTTGTCTAGGCCATTAGTCCAGGCGCCTGGGCCGTTTAGCAGGGCGTTCTGGTAGTTGCCTATCCACACCGCGCGAAAGCGTCCACCTTCATAATCAAACAGGCGTTGTTTAGCGCCAAAGCCGTTCAACTCGCCCTGTGAAAAGTGCCCGACAGAGCTGACCACCATGTTCTGAGTGTATTTGAACAGGTGCATACCGAAGCCATCGAGTTGGCCCTGGTGATTGAAGTCGCCGTAGTTATAACGTTGGTAGCCGTTCGTTTGCAGTTCGCTGCTCAGCAAGCGTGCGGTGTGGGTAGTGCCCGGGATGCCGCCAATCTGAACAACCCGCGTGCCGTTTTTACGCAGCATGGTGAAGATGCCTTCGGTCATCACGCCATGTTCGAACCGGCCGACAAAGCGTGCGTCTGATTGCGCCGCTTTGGCCTCGGCCACGCCATGGGCAACTCCATCGACGCAGCTACCACGCACAAACTGCCAGGTGAAACTGGTGGGCTCAGTATCAAGGTTATTGAAATGGGCACTGTGGTCGGTAATGCGACAGTCGGTCCGGGTCTCCAGGTTGGGGTAGTACGCGGCAACCGCCGCAGGGAATCCAGCGCGCGCAAGCTCGATGTCGCGCAGCAGGGCTGACTGATCATACTCACCCTGAAAATTATCCAGTATCGCTTGGTTGCGAGGGTTGAAAACCTTGTCGTAGGGCGGTTCTTTGGGAGTTGTAGCGCGGGTGATGTTGCGGATGCGTCTTTCCAGGTCCTGCATAACGGGGTCCCTGATGTAAGGGTTGCTCCCGTCTGCGTTAATACTTTGTACAAAATCGCTATGCCAGTCGTTGGAGGTAGTGGCGCATCCACTGAGTAGCGCCACTACTGCGGTGGCAAAGATGAGTCTGATCGGATGGCTGCTCACGATTCCTCCCTGGAATGAATGGCCTAACTTGGCTAGTTGGGCTTCATAGTAGCTTTTTGCCGTTACATTTCAAATGTGCCGGTGGCATCACATTATTTGCTTGGATTCGGCATTTGCACGCCTCACCGTCTCCGACGGATTCTCGCCAAACAACACCTTGTAGTCCTTGGCAAACTGCCCCGCATGCCAGAACCCCCAATTGGCGGCTGTGATGGCGATGGGTGTGTCGTGCCGCGGGTCGCTCAGGATGCGGCGTACCTGGTTCAGCCGCGCGGTGCGCAGAAATTGCAGCGGACTGATGCCAAGGATGCTTTCAAAGCTGTACTGCAGCGTACGGCGGCTGACGTGAGTGAGTTCGCACAGCTCGGTCATACTCACCGCCAGCTGGGGGTTGGCCGCCAGATGCGCCTTGACCTGGTCGACGACCCGCTTGCGGTGGTTATAGCTGGGGGTGGTGTCCGAGGTCATGTGCTCTTCGCTAAGCAGGGCGAGCAAGGCCGTAGTGGCCAGGTCTTGCTGTAACTGACTATTCAGGCCGTTGGCGCTGTGGTTGACCCCGCGCTCCAGCAGAAAACGCACCTGATCCAGCTTGTGTTGCTCAACGGTTAGCCGCGGAGCTGATTCAAGCTTGGTCAGGTTAATTGTGCGGCCCTCGCGTTCGGCGGCGCGCAGCAGTACGTCTTCCTTTACCACGATGCCGTAAATGTCGAAGGCCTCGGGTGTCATCAACTCAAAGTCGCGGTCGCCTGGGCGGCACATCAGCTGGTTGCTGTCGACCTGCAGGCCGTTTATGCGGCAGTCGGCGGTTTGTGCCGGAATTCCAAGCCAGACGGCATCCTTCCAGACGTTGCACTGCTGCCTTAACGAGCGGTTGGTGTGCTCCTTGAACAGCTGAAAGCCCTCCAGTGCCACCTCATCAATACGCCCGTAAAAACGGCCGGCGCCCAACTGGTCGTATTCCTGCTGCCAATTGGTCAGGTTGTGGGCATGTTCGTCGGCGTCCTGTGCCTCGTGGGTGCTCCGTCCTGGTGCGTCGGGCGATATAGGTGAGTGCATCGATGGGCTTCTGCAGTTGGCCTCTAGGCTTCAAAAGATCGGTTTCTGGTCAGGCTGGTGTTTCAACATCTTGAATTGGCGAGCAAATTTCGATTTGCCAAAAATTGATACTGCGTTGGTACGGCTATCGCAGCATTGGCTGGTATCGATTGCTGCTATTACGCGACGTTGCCGCATTTTAGCAGCAAGTTCTGTGCCCGAGGTAACCATGACTGACATCTATCGCTACACACTGGGTAGCACGAGCTATCAATTCCGTGGCCTGGCCGAGCTGATGGCCAAGGCGACGCCACAGCGCTCTGGCGACCGTCTGGCCGGTGTGATTGCGCTCTCGGCAGAGGAACGCGCCGTGGCGCAAATGACGATAGCCGATGTACCGCTCAAGACTTTTCTGAACGAAGTGCTGGTGCCCTATGAGCAGGATGAAATTACCCGGCTGATCATCGACGAGCACGACCTGGCGGCGTTTGCGCCTATAGCGCATCTGACCGTCGGCGACTTTCGCAACTGGCTACTCAGCGACCACGCCACGCCGGAGGTGCTGCAGTCCGTCCGGGCCGGCATCACGCCGGAGATGGCGGCGGCGGTCAGCAAGATCATGCGCAATCAGGATCTGATTCTGGTCGCGAAGAAGTGTCACGTGACCACCGCCTTTCGCAGCACCATCGGGCTGCCGGGTCACCTGTCTACCCGGCTGCAACCCAACCATCCGACCGACGATGTGAATGGTATCGCCGCCAGCATTCTTGATGGCTTGCTGTACGGCAACGGCGATGCCGTGATCGGCATCAACTTGGCGACCGACAACGTCGCCCAGGCAATCAAGCTGATGCAGCTGATGGGCGAGGTGATCGACAAGTATGAGATCCCGACCCAGTCGTGCGTGCTGACCCACGTGACCAATACCATCGAGTGCATCGAGGCCGGCGCGCCGGTGGATCTGGTGTTCCAGTCGATTGGCGGCACCGAGGCGACCAACAGCAGCTTTGGCTTCAATCTCGCTACCCTGGCTGAAGCGCGGGAGGCAGCGCTGAGCCTTAAGCGCGGCACCGTTGGCGATAACGTCATGTACTTCGAAACGGGGCAGGGCAGTGCGCTTTCAGCCAATGCCCATCACGGCCTGGACCAGCAAACCTGCGAAGCGCGTGCCTACGCGGTGGCGCGCAAGTTCAAACCGCTGCTGGTCAATACCGTGGTGGGTTTTATCGGCCCGGAGTACCTGTTTGACGGCAAGGAAATCACCCGCGCCGGGCTGGAGGATCACTTCTGCGGCAAGTTGCTTGGCGTGCCCATGGGCTGCGATGTCTGCTACACCAATCACGCCGAAGCTGATCAGAACGATATGGACAACCTGCTGACGCTATTGGGCGTGGCGGGGTGCTCCTTCGTGATGGGCATTCCGGGCTCGGACGACATCATGCTGAATTACCAGACCACCTCATTTCACGATGCGCTCTATGTGCGCCGCGTGCTGGGCTCGCGGCCAGCGCCAGAGTTTGAGCAGTGGCTCACCAGCATGCAGATCATGCGCGACGCCGACCGGCACATTCTGCACGACGCGCTACCCGAACCCTTTGCCCGCTCGCTGAAGGCGTTGCCGGGAGGCCGCCGATGAGCAAGCCGGACGATCAGCACCTGCAGCACGGCAAAGTGGTGGATAACCCCTGGCGCCGACTGCGCGAGTTTACTGATGCGCGCATCGGCCTGGGCCGCGCGGGTATCAGCCTGCCGACCAGCGAAATGCTGGCCTTCCAGCTAAGCCACGCCCAAGCCCGTGATGCGGTGCATTTCCCGCTGGATGTGGATGCGCTGTGCGCGCAGTTGGCGGATCTGAGCAATCTGCCGAACGACGCGCCATTGCGTTTGCACAGCCAGGCGCAAGACCGCACCACCTACCTGCAGCGGCCTGATCTGGGCCGCCTGCTGGACGACACCTCGCGCGAGCAATTGGCGGCCCTGCCGGCGGCCAGCAGCCAGAGTGATCTGGCTATCGTGATTGTGGATGGCCTGTCTTCCTTGGCGGTGCAACAGAACGCGGCGGCCTTTCTCGCGCCGCTGCTGGAGCTGCTGCAGGCCGAGGCTGAGCCCTGGCGTCTGGCGCCGGTGACGGTAGTCGAGCAGGGCCGGGTGGCGGTGGGCGACGGCATTGGCGAGCTGCTGAACGCGCGCGCGGTGTTGCTGCTGATCGGCGAGCGCCCCGGCCTGAGCTCCCCCGACAGTCTGGGGCTGTATCTCACCTGGAATCCAAAACCCGGCCTCAACGATGCCGCACGCAACTGCATTTCCAACGTGCGTCCGGCAGGGCTGCCCTACGCAGAGGCGGCGAGGCGGGTGCTCTATCTGCTGCGCGAGGCGCGGCGGCTGAACCTCTCCGGCGTGAAGCTGAAAGACCGAACCCAGGATGAGGTGATTGAGCACGGCGGCAGCGGCAAGAATTTTCTGGTTTCCGAGTAACGCAGCACGCGCAACACAAGGCTTTAAACCAACAGCAACTTTCACTTAGAAAAGTAGAGGAATAACCATGTCGACAGACAATCAGGAGTACCTTGCCAAACGGCAACTCAAGCGCGGCACCGCGGGCTGGATTCTGCTCGCGGGGCTGGGTGTGTCTTATGTGATCTCTGGCGACTTTGCCGGCTGGAACTTCGGCATTGCCGAGGCAGGTTGGGGCGGCTTTGCCATCGCAGCAGTATTGATGGCGTTGATGTACCTGACGCTGGTGCTGTCGCTGGCTGAGATGTCCGCGGCCATTCCGGCGGCGGGCGGTGGTTACAGCTTTGCCCGCCAGGCGATGGGCCCCACCGGCGGTTTCATGACCGGGCTGGCGGTACTTATCGAGTACGCTCTGGCACCGGCGGCCATCGTGATCTTTATTGGCTCGGCGGTGGAGTCGTTGCTGGGTGTCAACGGCCCCTGGGTGTACGCAGCCTTCTATCTGGTGTTTGTGGGCATTCACCTGGCCGGCGTGGGCGAGGCGTTGAAGGTGATGATGGTGATCAGCGGCCTGGCCGTGTTTGCCATCGTAGCCACCGGCGTTGCGCTGGTGATGCATTTTGATGCCAGCAACCTGTTTGATATCGCCGCTACCGAGGCCGCCGGTGCCAGCGACATGCTGCCGCTCGGCTGGTATGGCGTGTGGGCCGCGTTGCCTTTTGCCATGTGGCTGTTCCTTGCGGTGGAAGGTGTGCCGCTGGCCGCCGAAGAAGCCAAGGACCCGGGCAAGGATGTGCCCAAGGGCATTATCGGTGCCATGGTCTTCCTGCTGTTCACCGCGCTGATGGTGGTGGTATTGGTGCCGGGCGCTGCGGGTGCCAAGGCGATGGGTGAAAGCGCAGTACCCCTGGTCGATGCGCTGAACGCCACCGGCAACGGCAGCCTGGCCACGCTGGTCAACGTGCTGGGCCTGGCTGGTCTGGTCGCCTCCTTCTTCTCGATCATCTACGGTTACAGCCGCCTGGTATTCGCCCTGTCGCGGGCCGGTTACCTGCCCAAGTCGCTGTCGCTGACCACCGAGCGCAAGGTGCCGGCGCGGGCGCTGATCGTGCCCGGTGTGTTTGGTTTTCTGGCCTCACTGAGCGGTGAGGGCGACCTTATGCTGGCCATGGCGGTAGTCGGCGCGACTGTCTCCTACGCGCTAATGGCGCTGAGTCATATTCTGCTGCGCATCAAGCAGCCCGGTCTGGTGCGTCCTTATAAAACACCCGGTGGCGTGGTGACGTCCGGCGTGGCACTGGTGCTGTCGCTGATTGCCCTGACCGGCGTGTACGCCTTCGACCCGCGCGCCTTCTTCTTCACCATGGTGTTGTTCGCGGTGGGGGCGGCCTACTACTTCGGCTACAGCCGCAAGCACCTGGTGGCCAAGTCGGCGGACGAAGAGTTCGCCATGCTGGCGGATGCAGAGGCCGATCTGGCGGCGGCCTGAGTTGGTTGTGCCAGGCTGATTAACAAGGCCGCCTTTGGGCGGCCTTTCTTATGGGCACGATTTTTGTCGGTCAAAACGGGAGCCACTCGGCAATTGCGATCATTTTAGCCTTCCGCTGCGGGCGTTCTGGGGTATACCGGCCGCATAGCGAAGCAGGGTAGCTTCGCAGAGAATTGTCCCGGAGGCTGGATGAACAGATTATGCAGGGCGGCGCTGATCGCTGCACTTTTCCTGGCTGGCGGTTGTGTCACCAGCGAGCTTTATAAAACGCACGAGTACACCGAGCCCCTGGATGCGGTGATGGTGTCGGCGGATGAGCAATGGATGGTTGTGCTAACGCCGGATTATCACTATGTGTTCCCCTTGCCAGAGGCCATACGCAAGACCTTTGCTGCTGAGTTTCACGAGCAGGTTGGTGCGCGCTTTGATGGCTTTCAGGTCAATTCGCGGCAGGGTGTTTTCGGTCAATACCGTCTGTACATCAAAAATGCCAGCGAGGTCGACCGGGCGGCGGCATTGGCTGCGGGTTACCACGCCGAGGGTAATCTGTTGGCTTTCGAGGAGAGTATTGCGGGTACTCGCTACCCGGCGAACGGGCTGCGAGTAGATGAGGCCATGCAAACTCAGGCATTGAATCAGCGTTATCAGATTCGCGTAGAAGAAATTCTGCGGCCGCACCTTCTGGGTTTGCGCACCCTGGTTACACCGCTGGCGGTTATGGCCGACGGCCTGCTGGTTGTTTTTTCTGTTCCGCTGGTGGTGGTGATTGGCACCGATATCGCTATTAATGGCGTGCAACCGTTCCACAATAATTAACAGCGGTGATGCATTGCCAAGGACAGACTAGGCGTCGCGCAGCAAATCCTGGCTGTTGAGCAGCGCATACGCCACCTCCGGGTGCTGCTTCATGCAACGGCGGATGGCGGCGGGAATGGCCTTGCGGGTTTTACGGCACAGCCCCGGCTGCGGCGCAAAGGCCATGCCGATACCGCGTATTACGCGAATCTCATCGATACCGGGGCCAATCTGCAGGCGTATGCCCAATTGCTCTTGCATGCGCTGTTGCAGATGCTCCAACTCCTGCAGGCTGGTCACATTTTCGAGGCGCTCTACCAGCCGCCGCTCTTCATGCAGCGTCAGGCGCAGGATGCGTGCATCGGCACGAGGATCTTCCAGCAGTACGTCGCGATCGCAGTCGCAGGTACCGGGCGGACAGGATTGGCGTAGGGCGGTCGAGGTCATGTAAGGCAGCTGGCTTGAGCGTTGCGGTTATCGTGCGATGTTTTGCTGGCGGCTGCAATGACTGTGTACTGGAATCTCTTTCGGTGGCGTAGCAAGCCCAGGAAGCTGATAACGGCGTGCGCTAGCCTGCCGTTGGAGCGCCAATTGGATGAGCTGTGTTGCCCTAGTTGCCAGGTGGGATTGCTATGAGATTTGCTAACCCGGCCTAGCGGTGTTGCAGAACTTAATTTAGTGCGAGTGAGGTCGGCTTTTTTTCTTGCTGCGTGATATCTTTTTTGCGTTTGGGCCAAGGTCGGCCTCTTACCTACGCCCCTTTTGTGAGAAGGAACTCAAACCATGCCTCCCGAACTACCCCCATCACGTTATGAAAAGACATCTCCCTATCCTGAGCAGCTCCTGGAGTATGGCGAAGATACGTTTTACGGCGAAGAGCCGGCTCGCCCGCATCTTGGCTGGTTATTACTGTTGCCGATATTGCTGGTAATGGCACTGGGCGCGTTTTGCTTGTTTGTGCCGGACAAGTGGCTTGCTGTAGAGCATATGGATCAGGCAGCGACGGCGATGCCCTTTGATCCCCCGCGAATCGAGACTCAAGCGGCTTTGCTGGGCGTTCCTCTGCCGTCTGCCAGCGTGCAGCAAACGCTTCAGCAGCGTCGCGCCTTCTTCTCCGGCGATTTTGAGTTTCTGGACCAAAGTCTCAGTGCTCAACGACAGCAGGCCTTACTCAACCCGCAGCAAACCATGGGCTACGATCCCTTTATTCAGGGGCTGGAAGATACCGCGCTGGCGGGTGTGGATGTCTGCCAACGGTGGTTGCAGGCGATGCCGGATTCTTACGTGGCGCATTGGGTATGTGCCGAGGTCTGGAATGACGGCGCCTGGGAAGCGCGCAGTGAAAAGCGCAGGAGCGACGGCGGTCTCAATGACCAAGTGCAACACCTAAAGTAAGGTGTTGCCATGTCAAATCACTACACACATTTGCGCATTGA
>NZ_JBALWE010000017.1:0-27634 GCF_036960865.1 Halopseudomonas sp. | reverse complement strand
TTGAATACCTCCAGCTGCAGGCCACTAACCAGTTAAATTCAATTCACTGATGTTGCACTTGGAACTTGAGGCGGCCGTATTAAGGATGCATCGATACGCTTTTAAATACGGCTTTTCCAGAGTGCGTCCGCGCTTAGGTTTTTTTATGAGCTTTTGGCTGTTTTTTACCTGCGTTAGTTTGATTTTTTACTGGTTGGCTTTGTCTGTTGGTTTTGTTGCAATGGTATTCGACTTCAATCCATTGCTTTATTTATGAGGCTCAGTTAAATGGGGGGCAGAGTCGTTCATTCAGAGTCGTTGACTCTTGCTGCGTTTCGGGAGAACAAAAATCAATGACACTGACGCCGTTGGTCGCGAAGGGTGAAAACGTCAACGCCATGGACAGTCTTAACCGTTTAAATCGGCTGTTGGATGCTCGTGAACAGGGAGAGTTTAACCGCTTCATGCGTACCCTGCCCGTTGCTCAAGGCGCAAATTCTCCTGCTTCTGTGGCTTTGGCATGGACCCCGTCAGCTCCTCTGAACAAGCGAGAAACGTTGCTGGCGGCCCAACGCAGTGGTCAGTTTGATGGGCTTGCCTAGAGCTGAGAAGCTATCGCTTTCTTTAGAGTGGCGTATCCGATTGTATTGAACAGCGAAAGCTAGTGCCTGGTAGGTGTCTGCTCTTTTCAGGCTCGTCATTCCAGCGCCGGACGGTGTTCGCGCTCATCCACATAGACTCTTGATAGTTCGACCCGCGACGTACTCTTTGCGTGCCAGTGGCTGGGCCTTTCGGGTTTTCCACTGGCGATACAGGGTAGTAATTTTCGGAGTACCAATCGTTGACCCAGTCGGTGGCGTTGCCGGCCATGTCATACAAGCCAAGAGGCGTGGGCGTAAAGTGAGCGATAGGTAATTCGTCGGTAACCTCGTCCGCTGCGATATTGCGACCGTAACCGAGGCTGCCATTATCAGTAGGATACTGCACGTACTGCCCACGATTCCGTGCCGCGTATTCCCACTGAGCCTCAGAGGGAAGGTCTACAGGGTAGCGACTCAGTTCTCCAAGCCATAAGCAGTAATCTTTTGCCTCCTTCCAGTTTTTCGTCCATGCAGGTTTATCCGGATGAAAAAGTTCTTGAAGGTCTTCACGCTTCCGCAGCTCCGCATCAAACAACTCCAAACCGAGGGTGGTGCGAAACAGATCAAAATCTTCAAGCCGCGTCTGATATCGGGACAGGTGATAACTGCTCAAACGCACTTGATGCAGATAGTCATCATGCCGCTCTGGAGTAATCGGACATAACCGCTCCGGGTCCTGTCCATAGGGCCAGGTGCCCATATTCGCCGGGTCGTACTCACAGAGGGTGCCGAAGTCACCCATCTCGAATTCACCGCCTTCGATAAACACCATATCGTCCAGTGAGCGCACCACAGTAGCCAGGATTTGCTCACGCAAATCGCGCGACAGATCGGGAGAGTTGGTTTCGACGCGTTCAGCTATAGCTTTGACTTTGTCGGTGCTGAGTTTTTCGCTTTCGGGGAGCGGCTGAGGCTGAGCTTCGCAGCCGGTCAGTACGGCAAAAAAGGATACCGGCAGTAAAAGGCGGGCTTGCATGGACACATCCTTGTTTGTTGCAGGTCACGTTGAATTCAGGCGAATAAATCTAACAGGTGGTCGGCAAAAAAAGTCGGCCCTGTTCACGAATGACGGATATTCTGCGCCGTAGTCTTTCGTTGATGCTCACTGAATACGCAGACACAATTTAAAACCGTCGGAACCACTGTTCGGATACGCGGCCATAACAAGTACACCTATCCGAACAGGAGACATTTATGAGCAATTCACTGAGCGGCAAAAGCATTGCGTTTCTCGCCACTGATGGCGTGGAGCAGATCGAGCTGACGCGTCCCTGGCAAGACCTGAAAGGCGCGGGGGCTAGTGTGCATCTGGTGTCGCTTGAGAGTGGTGAGGTCAAGGGCTACAACCACCTGACCGAGGCGGATTCCTTTACCGTCGATAAAAGCGTGAAGGCGGTCTCGGCTAGTGATTACGACGGCCTGGTTCTGCCGGGTGGCGTAGCGAATCCGGATGCGCTGCGGATGGATGAAGATGCGGTTGCTTTTATCAAGTCGTTCTTTACCGCTGGCAAACCGGTCGCGGCTATCTGTCATGCACCCTGGACGTTGATCGAGGCGGGTGTAGTCAAGGGCCGTAAACTGACCTCCTGGCCCAGCCTGCAGACCGATATCGAGAACGCCGGCGGTCATTGGGTGGACCAGTCTGTGTGCGAAGACGGTGGGCTGATCACCAGTCGCAAGCCTGACGATCTGGATGATTTCTGCAGCAAGATGCTTGAAGTGTTTGCTGCCTGAGATGATCAGCGCTGCTGACAGGATTAATGACAACGCCCCACTAGCGGGGCGTTGTCATATGTGCCCATTGGCCGGGCGGCGGATTAGATAACATCTTCCATAAACTCCAGTGCCCCCTGCTGGCGAATTACCCGGCGGTGCTGCGCCCAGAGCTCGGCGACCTTGTCGCGGTTGAGTTGTTGGCGGTCGAGTAGCACGCGGGTGTTCAGCTCGCCCACGGCAACTTTGCTCGGCACCTTGCTGAACACAAACTGGTTGCTGACCAGTTCGAGGAAGGGGCCGGCCTTGCTGGTGGGCATGATGAAGGTGAGCTGCAGGCCGAGGGTTTCGGTCAGGTAGGCGATGACCTCGCGCGAACGGGTCTCGTCCATGTGCATGAAGGCTTCATCGACGATCACCATGCGTAGATGGCTGTCGCCTTCATTGAAGCGGAAGGCGCTGGTGACGGCGGCGGCGCGGATGATATAAGCCGGTGTTTCCAGTTGGCCACCGGAGCCGGTGCCGTATTCGCTGAGGCGAATCGGTTGCTTGCCGGCGGGGTGCTTGAGGATGTCGTAGCGGCGATAGCGGCGGTAGTCGCTGATGCGCTCCAGCTCGCGCAGGGCCTGCTGCTCGTCGCCATCGAGCAGCAGACTGAGCAGCTGATCGCGGATGCTGCTGGCCTTGTCGGACAGGCTGCTGTCGAACAGGCCGGCACCGTCACCCAGGTTTGGCGTCTGCATGATTTCCTTGAAGAAATCCCAATAGCCCTTGTACTCGGGCAGCCAGTCCCAGTCGAACTGGAAACGCTCGCGGTCGGCCCCAAACTGGTGGTGCTCCAGCTCCTGATTGAGGTTCTCCAGCACGCGGCGACCGTCGTTGATGGCCTGGTGAATCTCGTGGCACAGGTCGCTGACAAAGGTGGTGTTGAAGCTGTCGCGCAGGCTCGCAAGCTGTTCCTGCTTCTCTAGCAGCACGTTGTTGCGCAGGCGGTTGTGCAGGTTGTCGAGCTGCTGGTGTAGGCTGCCGACGTGGCTGAAGAACGCCAGGCTGTGCAGTTCTGCGGGCGTGTCTGCCATCAGCATATCGGCGGGTTGTGCTTGCAGGTTGTATTGCTCCAGCGCGCGCTGCAGTTCAATTGCCTGACGGTGCAGAAGGTCGGTCAGGGCAAGGCTGTCGGCGGCAAAATCGAACTGACCGCCGCTTTGCTGCAGCATGCTGTCGAGCTCTTCCAGCCTCGCTTGCGGGTCGAGCCCGGGCACCTTGGCGGCGGCTTCCAGCAAGGCCTGTTCGGCAGCGTCCTTGGCGCTCAGCAGCTGGTCGCTCTGGTCTGCAAAATGCTGAATGCGCTGTTCGCGGCCGCGCAGCTTTTCTTTCAATTCGCCGTGCTGCTCGCCCAGCACGTCGCGCTTTTGCTCCAGCTCGGCATGCCGCTGGCTGACGCGCTGTTGCTGATCTTCCAGGTCGCGGTGTTCGCCCAGGTCGAGGGTCGCCAGCTGTTGTTCCACTTCGTGCAGTTGCCGCTGGCTGTCGAGTAGGGCAGCGGCGCGGGCGGCGTAGTCCAGTGGTTGAATCTGGCCCAGCTGACGGGCCAGCTGTTGCAGTGCCTGGTGTTGCTGCTGCTGACTGTGGCGTTGCACGCTGAGCTGCTCCAGCGCGGCCTCTTGTGCTGCCAGGTTGCGCTCGCGCGCAGCGGCGCCGAAGACCAGTTGACTGTCGTCAATGTCACAACGGAAAAGGGCGTAATTGCCCGAGCCCATGCCTTCGCTGGTCACGCCACGGCGGGTATGGCGCAGGGCTTCTGCGTCGGCCACGCGGCTAACGCTGGCGTAGGAGGCGCGCAGATAATACTCGGCAATCTTGTGGCTGAAGCGCATGACCTTGAGGATGGAGTCCTCGGGCAGGCTGATACGTTCGGCATCCTGGCGTGCCTTGTGGCCCTGAATCACGCGGGCACGGTTACGCTCGCGGCTGTTCATCTGGCGCACGATACGGATGGCTTCGGCCTCGAACTCGGGCTCGACCAGAATCGCGTAGCGGCTGCCACCGATATAGCCTTCGATTGCCATCTGCCAATCGGGGTCGACGATTTCCACATGGTCACAGAGTACGCGAGGATCCGCCTGCGGGCAGCGCTGGCGGATGGCACGCAGCGCTTCCTCGACATACAGCGGGTAGCTGACGCGGCTGGCGTTCAGCGCGCTGATGCGCTGATTGGTCTGGTTTATCTGGCGTTCCAGCTGGCTGAGCTCGGCGGCGCTTTTTTGCTCAAGGCGATCCAGTTGCTGCAGCACAGTGACGCCTTCGGCGTCCTTTGTGCTGAGCAACTCGGCCAGCTGATTATGACTCGCCTGCTGGCTGCGGATGGCATCCAGGCCGGCGTCCAGCGGGGTAAGGTCAATCCAGTCGCGGGCCAGTAACTGGTTAAGCTCCGCTACCGGGGCCTGTTCTGCACTCATTACCGCCTGGCTGCGCTCACGCCAGCCCCGACTGGCCAGGGCCGGTAGCGAGAGGCTGAGACTATGCTGGCTGAGTAGCTGCTGGGTTGCGCGCAGGGCCTCGATATTGCGGTCACGTTGCTGCGCCTGGGTCAGCAGGGCAGGGACCGCGCCACGTAGCTGGTCGCTCAGTTGACTCTGACGCTGCTCCAGCTGGTCCTTGTTCTGCAGGGCGGGAATGCCCTGGCGGCGGGCTTCAAGCTGTACCAGCTCGGCATGGGCCTGCTTGATGCGCTCAGCGGTGAGCTTTTGCTCCTCGTTGATGCCCGTCAGCTCAACATTGAGCTGCTTCTGTTCTTCCTTGGCGGCCAAATAGCCCTGTTGATTCTTCTGCCAGCTATGCGCCGCCGCGGCGTAGGTGAGGCCGGTGCGTTCCAGCCAGGTCTGCTGGTAGCGCTCGGCCTGTTGGCTGGCGTGCGACAGTAGCTCGACCGCCGCGCGCACGCGGCCAGCTTCCTGCTCCATGCCGTGCACGGTGCGCAGCAGCTCGCGGATGCGTTTGATGGTATCGCCAAACTCGCGGGCTTCCAGTACTTCTTCGGCGACAAACTGATCAATGGATTTGACCGGCTTGTAGGCCATGAAATTGGCAAAGGTACGCGCGGCGTTCTTGGCTTCGCGCACCGAGACTGCGTCCGGGCGGCCGCGCAGCGCGCCGTACAGGCGAGCGAGATAGGCGCTCTTGCGCTCGTACACTTCGACTTGCTGTTTGCCGAACTGGCGGCGCAGCAGGTTAGGCAGCTCGGTGACGCTGACCGCGTGGCGGCCATCGTCGCGGTTTTGCACAAAGTGCGAGAGCGAGAGCATTTCGCCCGGGACTATCATCAGCAGCAGTTCGTCCTGGCGGGCCTGACGGCTGCTGCCGGCGGCGTCCAGATGGGCACGCACGCCGATGACGGCGGTAAAGGGATCGGCCGACTCGCCCTGGGTCGGGTGGAACACTCCGACGATGTAGCCGTCGGTGTCCCAAGGCCGCGCAAAGGCGCCGTCGTCGCAGCCCAACACATAGGAGGCGAGGGTGCGCACCTGCTTGCCGCCGCGCCCGCGCTGGGTGGTCTCATCCTGGCCGGGGTTGTAGTTGAACAGGTTGTCGTGGGCGGCGGTCATCAGCGTTTGCAGGGCGTCTGCGGCTGTGGTCTTGCCGGAGCCGTTGCCACCGGAGAACAGGTTGACCGGACCGTACTCGAGTTCCTCAACCGGCAGGTTGCCCCAGTTGACGGTGATTGAGCGTTTCAGATACATCAGTGGCTATCCTCGGCGGGCAGGTCGTCGTTGTCATCGGTCGGAGCGCTGGCCAGCTGAGCTAGCGCGCTGTCGGTCACCAGGCTGATGATGCCGGGACGGATGGTCAGCCAGGCTTCACCTTCATCCAGTGCCGCATCGCTCGGGCTGCGGATCAGCCGCAGTTGGCGCAGCCGACGCAGCAGTGCCTTGCGCTCACCCTGCTGCTCGGGCAGGGAGCGGCCGAGCAGGTTGCGGCAGCTCAGGTTGAGCGCCTCCAGTGACAGCATCACCTGGCCAAACTCATCGATCTGGCCTTCGCGCAACGCCTGGTCGTACTCGGCGCGCAGGACCAGAATCAGCGCCACTTCCTGCTGGCTGAGGCGTTCGCGCAGGCCGCTGCTGAAGCTGTCTTCGGTATCGGCCAGGCCGGGTACTTCGGCACCCGGCGGGAAGATGCGCAGCAGGTTGAAGCGTGGCTCGTGCAGCACGCGGATGCGCAGCACCGAGAGGTAGTCTTCCACCAGTTCACTGACCTGCAGGTAGCGATCATAGAGTTCGGCTTCGCGCTGGCTTTCGTCGCGGCACAGCACGCCGCGGTCGAGCAGGCGAATCATCAGCTCGGAAAAGGCTTCCGGGCTGAGGCCGCGTTCGTTGAGTTGGCTGTCCAGTGCGTCACGCATTGTCGTTGTGTTCCAGGTCGATGATGAAGCCATCGCGGCGGGAGAAATAGGTTTCATGGGTTACCGGCTCGCCGGTGGGCTCGATGCGCACCCGCAGGCCATGGCTGGCGTGATCCGCGCCGGCCAGCTCGATCAGGTGGCTGAGCGCCAGTAGGTCGCGCGCGTTATTGATCGGCAGGTCGCGGTTGTCGATGCGCTTGCCCGCGCCCAGCGCGCTGCGCAGATAGTCGCGCAGATGGCTGGCATTGATGGTGAAGGCCTTGTCGAGCAGCTGCTGCACGCCCAGCTCGCGCAGGGTCTCGTCGTCCGGGTGGTCCAGATCGCTCATCAGACTCTGCACCGGCGGGCGCTCGCGGCGCTCACGCAGCCGCACGCTGGCGGGGTCAACCAGGCCCAGGCGCACGCTGGCCATGGCCTCGCCCGCAGCCTCGAGCCGCGCCGCGCACTCGTCTGCCGGCAGGCTGGACAGCTCGCGACACAGGCCGACCACGTCGCTGTGCTTCTGGCTATGCAGATAGCTGAGCTGACGGATGATGATGTCGGCGCGCTGGGTAAAGCCCTGCAGCGTTTTACGCAGCGCCGGCAGCATGATGTCCGAGGCATTGCGCAGGCGGCTTTCGATGCCATCGAGCAGCTGCCAGAGCACCGAACTGTTGGCGTCGATCAGCAGGTCCGGCGCCAGACGGCGCAGGTCGCGCTCGGCCTGCGCCTTCCATTCGCGCGGCTTGCGGCGTATGCGCTCGATGCTGTCCTGAATGCGCTCGCGGTGCTTTTCTACGCTGTCGGCGGACAGGCGAATGGCCACGTCCGGTTGAAAGCGGCGCTCCATGAAGTCGAAGAACTGGTCGCTGGCCTGTTGCACCAGTTGCTGCGCCTCTACCTCGCGTACCAGCTCGCGCTTGCGCTCCTCCAGCTCGGCGATGATATCGGTGAAGTCGGCGATGATGCGTTCGGAGTACTCGTGGGCATCCAGCAGGTCGTAGACCTCGCCGTGATTGAGGAACGCCGACAGGGCGTTGAGTGTATTGCGCGTGTTGCGGTGGCGCGTGCGTACACTGCGGCCATCGGCTTCCACCAGCGGTTGGGTAAACAGCCGGCCCATGCGGCTGAACGGGTAGGTAGACTGGAAGGTAGCCTGGTCGACCTGGCGCTCCAGCCAGCCATGTTCCAGTAGGGCTGTGAGTACCCAGCCGGCCTGTTCGCGGTTGCTCTTGAAGCGGCCGCCGTCGTCGTCATCGCCCTCTAGCAGCGGCGCGCGTTCCAGGGCTTCGCAGAAAATATCCAGCACCTGCTCACGCTTGAGCGACTCGCCATAATCGGCGCGTGCGCTGTACAGCCGCTCGTGCAGCAGGCGCAGGCACTCGACTATCTGTTCGCGGTATTTGCTGGTGAGCGGGCGGAAGAAATGCAGGCGCTCGTCGGTGAAAAACATGCGGGAATCGAGTCCGGTCTGGGCAAAGGCGCATTATGCCTTAAACGCAGCGGCACGCCGCAAGGGACAAGCGACAAGCTGTGATCTGGTTGGAGGCAGAATAGTAAGACAGGGGTGGCGCGAGTAGGTGGATGGCCGCAGCCATCCACCAGGGCGGGCTGATGGAGGTCAGGCTAGAGTTGCGGCGCCCAGGAAAGCGAAAGACGGGCATTCAACTCCTCATTGCGGTAAGGGTTACCCGTGAAGTCGTTGGCCAAGGCATATTCTTTCTCGAGCACGTTGCCGATGCTTAGATCCCAGCGAGTGCTATCAGTCATGTGCCAGTTGCCGCGAACTTCTAGAGTACCGAACCCTGACAGCTCCTGGTTGTTGGCCGCGTCGTTGTAGCGAGTGCTGTTAGCTACAACGGTGAAACCTACGCCAAAGTCGCCGTATTGACGGTCAGTGTCGATGCTCAGCATGCGCTTTGGGCGGCGGGGTAGTTGCTTGCCAGTGTCGCGATCGCGCGGATCCAGCCAAGTGGCGGCTACCGCAGTTGTCCAGCCCAGTACGTCTCGTTCCGCAGTCAGTTCCAGCCCATTGATGCGCGCTTCAGCGATATTTTGTGGAGTGAAGGTTGCATCTGATTGAATCAGGTTCTCGATATCGGTGCGGTAGGCCGAAGCTTGCAGCAGTGTCGAGTCCAGCCGAGTCCGCCATTGCAGCTCATAGCTTTTTGAGCGCTCGGGCTCCAATGTTGGGTTAGCGTAACCGGGGTAATAAAGCTCGTTGAACGTTGGGGCGCGAAAACCTTCGCCGTAGGATGCAATAAGTTGCTGCTCGTAGGGCAAGGCAAAGATCAAGGCGCCATTGAAGCTGTCCTCTTCGCCAAACTGTTCATTGTCGTCATGACGCCAGCCAAGCTCGCTGCTGATGCTTTGTCCGTCAAAGCGATACTGAGCAAAAGCGGCTTGGTTGTATCGCTCGGTTTCATTAAAGGCGGTAGAGCTGTTCAGTTTGTCTTCGTACCAGTCGAGACCAGCCTGAAGGCTATGCTGATCATTGAAACGTAAGTGGTTGAGCCAGTTGGCAGAATCGCGGTAGGTGTTGAATACGCTATTACCAGTGGGAGACCAAGGGGTTGGGTCGAATAGGGTTTTGCGACGATCTTCGGCATGGCCTGCTTCAATGCGTGAGCGCCAGGTGTCGTTAATCTGCCATTGCAGGTGAGTGGCGACAGTGCTCAGCTGGAAGTCGTCTTCGGGGTTGCCGGATAGGTCGTATTCGGTATTGCCGCTTTGTTCAAGCAGCTGCACGCCTGCCTCCAGCGCATCCGTGAACTGGTGGTTCAAGCTGGCGCTGAATGCTCTGTTGCGATAACCGTCATCATCCATGTCATCACCAGTGCTGTTGGTGGTGCGGTTAATCCCATCTGTTTCATCCAGGCTGGCGCCCAGATTGATTCTGGTTTGGCCGTTCCCACCGGACAGCCCGACTTCACGGGTGAAAGTCTGGTTGCTGCCAACGCCAAACTTCACGCGCGGGTTAAGTCCCTCACTGCCTTGGCGGGTGAAAATCTGCACTACGCCGCCTATTGCGTCTGATCCGTAAATGGCAGAACGTGGACCGCGAACCACTTCGATACGCTCGATTTGGTCGACGCTTATGAATTCCAGGCTCGGTTGGCCTGCCGAAGCACTGCTGATGCGCTGCCCATCAATCATTACTAGGCTTTGTGCTGCGTTGGTGCCGCGCATTGAGATACTGCTCAAGCTACCGATGCCACCGTTGGTGGTTATCGAAATGCCAGGCACTCGACGCAGGAGATCGGTAACGCTGAAGGGTTGCAAACGCTCAATATCTTGGCGCGTGAATACGGTTGTAGCTGCAGTGGCCTGCTCGCGCGCTTCCACCTGCCGCGAGGCGGTCACTATGGTGTCGGGCAGGTCCAGAGCATCATTGGCCTGGGCAATGGTGCTGGCCAGCAGCGCGGGCAGTAGAAAGAGTGACTTGTTCATCCAGAATCCCCAAAAGTACGGCTTTTGAGGAGGGCGGGGAGTCAGGAGGGGTCCGGGCAGCGGACGACCACGCCGACCGGTGACGCCCTCCGCGACACCTCAGCAATAAAGTCGTGGCGCAGGGGCGCAGCAACTTAGCGCAGTGGGCCGGTCTCCGGGCTTGGAATCTGACTGCGGTCGCCTTCCCGTGCGGTGCACAGTGGCTTGATTGACAGCAGCTGCAGGCGGACCTGCGACTCCTTACCGTTGCGGGGGCAGCGTCGGACTTGAACCGACTTCCCGTTTCACCCGATCCGCGTGGCGGATCAGGCACCCAATGCGAGTACCAAGAATTGGAGCGGGACTCTAGGGCTTTCAGTCGGTGGGGTCAAGCCCTTGATCTGGCTCGGGGATGGTGCTCAGGCGGTGGTGGATGGCGGCTTCGATGCCGGCGGCATCTAGCCCGCACTCGGCCAGCATCTGTGCGGGTTTGGCGTGTTCGACAAAGAGGTCCGGCAGCCCCAGATTGAGCACTGGCGTAACTATCCCCTCGGCCAGCAGCCATTCGTTGACGGCGCTGCCGGCGCCGCCCATGACGGCATTCTCTTCCAGGGTAACCAGCAGCTTGTGGGTAGCGCTCAACTCGGCGATCAGGGCGGTATCCAGCGGTTTTACAAAGCGCATGTTGGCCACACTGGCATTCAACGCTTCGGCTGCCTTTAGGGCCTGCTGGTGCAGGGTGCCGAAGCAGAGAATGGCTACCTCTTGACCTTCACGGGTGACTACGCCCTTGCCAATGGGCAGGGTGTCGAGCGTCGGCTCGATGGGCGTACCTGGGCCGGTGCCGCGCGGGTAGCGCACGGCGGCGGGGCCGTCGTGCAAAAAACCGGTGGAGAGCATCTGCCGGGTTTCGTTTTCATCGGCGGGTGCCATGATGACCAGGTTGGGCAGACAGCGCAGGAACGAAAGGTCGAAACTACCGGCGTGGGTCGGGCCGTCTTCGCCCACCAGACCGGCGCGGTCGATGGCAAAGAGCACATCCAGATTCTGCACGGCGACATCGTGTACAACCTGATCGTAGGCGCGCTGCAGAAAGGTGGAGTAGATGGCGACCACGGGTTTGGCCCCTTCGCAAGCCATGCCGGCGGCCAGGGTAACCGCGTGCTGTTCGGCAATCGCCACATCAAAATAGCGGTTGGGGTACTGCTCGGCGAAGGCGATCAGGTCAGAGCCTTCTTTCATTGCCGGGGTAATGCCGACCAGGCGCGCATCCTGCGCGGCCATGTCGCACAACCATTGGCCAAAAATATTCGAAAACTTGGGTTTGCTGGCGCCGGTGGGCGCGGCGGGCTTGGGTTCCAGCTTGGTGATCGCGTGGTAGCCGATCGGGTCTGCCTCGGCCGGCGAGAAGCCTTTGCCCTTTTGCGTTACCACGTGGAGAAACTGCGGGCCCTTGAGCTCGCGCATGTTCTTCAGGGTTTTTACCAGTGCGGGCAGGTCATGGCCGTTGATCGGGCCAATGTAGTTCCAGCCGAGCTCTTCAAACAGGGTGCCGGGTACCAGCATGCCCTTGGCGTGCTCTTCGGTCTTGCGTGCCAGCTCCCAGGCCTGCGGCAGTTTGGACAGTACTTTCTTGCTGCCTTCGCGCATGTGCGAGTAGGTGCGGCTGGACAGGATCTTGGCCAGGTAGTTCGACAAGCCGCCAACGTTACGGGAGATCGACATATCGTTGTCGTTGAGCACGACCAGCATGTTGGCCTGGGCGTCGCTGGCATGGTTCAGCGCTTCGAAGGCCATGCCGGCGGTGAGGGCGCCGTCGCCGATGACCGCAACCGTGCGACGATCCAGCCCCTGCAGGTTGGCCGCAATGGCCATACCCAGCGCGGCGCTGATCGAGGTGCTGGAATGGCCAACGCCAAAAGTATCGTAGGGGCTTTCAACGCGGCGTGGAAAGGCGGCGAGGCCGTTCTTCTGGCGCAGGCTGGCCATTTGCTCGCGGCGCCCGGTGAGAATCTTGTGCGGATATGCCTGGTGGCCGACATCCCAGACCAGGCGGTCTTCCGGCGTGGCGTACACGTAGTGCAGCGCTATGGTCAGCTCGATGACCCCCAGGCCGGCACCAAAATGCCCGCCGGTCTGGCCCACGCTCCAGAGCAGAAACAACCGCAACTCATCGGCCAGTTCAGGCAGACGGCTTTCATCCAGATCACGCAGCTGCGCGGTGTCGTCAAGACTGTCCAGCAGCGGTGTGCTGGGGCGTTGGTGCGGTATTTCGTGAAAAGTGCTGGGCATCAAACAAGGCTCTGAATGCCATTGGGCATGGCAGGAAAACAAGTGCGCAGTTTAACCGATGCACCCCGATAGCCCAACAGTTGGCAGGGTCATTTAAAAACGGCGCTGCACTATATAGTCGGCGAGGTGCTGCAAATGGATGGCGGCGGCGCCCAGCGGCTGCAGTGCGGCCACGGCCTGGTCGCGTAGCTGTCCAGCCAACTGGTGTGCACCCTCGAGCCCCAGCAGTGCCGGGTAGGTGGGCTTGTCGCGAGCCATGTCGGCTCCCTGACGTTTGCCCAGCACGCTGGTCTCGCTCTCGATGTCGAGAATGTCGTCCTGCACTTGGAAGGCCAGACCAATGCAGTCGGCATACACGGCCAGCGTCTGCAATTGCTCGGCACTGGCGCGTTCGCTGGCCAGGGCACCCAGCTGAATGCTGGCGCTGATCAGCGCGCCGGTCTTGTGCCGGTGCATCAGCTCCAGCGTAGTCTGGTCGATCTTTTCGCCGACCGCGCCCAGATCGATGGCCTGACCGCCAACCATGCCTTGCGGGCCGGCGGCACGCGCCAGCGTCTGCACCATCTGCAAGCGGGTGGCCGGTTGCCAGTCACCGAGTGTGCTCAACCAGTCGAAGGCCAGTGCCTGCAGGGCGTCGCCGGCAAGAATGGCGGTGGCTTCGTCGAAGGCGCGGTGGCAGGTGGGCTGGCCACGGCGCAGGTCGTCATCGTCCATGGCCGGCAGATCGTCATGGATCAGTGAGTAAGCGTGCACCAACTCAACCGCCCCAGCCGCCGGATGGGCGGCGCTGGGGTCGCCACCCAGAGCTTCGCAGCTGGCATAGCACAGCAGTGGGCGTACACGCTTGCCACCGTTGACCACGCTGTAGCGCATGGCGGCATACAGGCGCTCAAGGCGAGGTTGAGGGGTATCCAGTTGGCTTAGCAGGAAGCTGTTGATACGCGTCTGACAGGCCTCAAGGTAGGCAGCAAACTCGCTCATTCAGCCGCGCCGTCGAAGGGTTCGGTGCTGAGTTCGCCGTTTTTCTCGACCAACTGCTGCACCTTCTGCTCGGCCTGACTCAGGGCCTGCTGGCAGTCGCGGGTGAGCACGACGCCCTGCTCGAAGGCGCTGAGGGAGTCCTCCAGGCTGAGCTCGCCGCTTTCCAGTCGCTCGACCAGCTGCTGCAGCTCGCCCAATGACTGTTCAAAGTCCACGGTGGTTTTTTTCCGGGCCATGCGCTACCTCGTCTGCGGCGTGGGTCAAACGGCTGAACATTACCCAAGGGTGGGGGTGCGGTCAATCGGCAGTGCTGTGCGCTGGGCTAGAAGTCCCCCCAGCGCTGCTGTGCCATGCTCAAGGCGACTACCGGAGCGGTCTCGGTGCGCAGCACGCGCGGGCCAAAGCGCGCGGCTACAAAACCGCTACCCTCTGCCAGGTGAATCTCGTCAGCGCTCAGGCCACCTTCGGGGCCAATCAGCAGGGCCAGCGAGCCGGGCTTGGGCAATTGGTCCAGATCCTGTTCGGTACGGTGGTGCAGTACCAGCTTGAGGTCAGATGTCAGTGTCGTCAGCCAATCGTGCAGACTGGTGGGTGAGTTGATCACCGGCACCACGCTGCGGCCGCACTGCTCGCAGGCGCTCACCGCCACCTGTTGCCAGTGTGCCTGGCGCTTGTCGGCGCGCTCACCCTGCAATTTGACCTCACAGCGCTCGGTGAAGAGCGGCGTAATCTCGTTGACACCCAGCTCCACGGCTTTCTGGATCGCCCAGTCCATACGCTCACCGCGCGACATGGCCTGCCCCAGGTGGCTTTGCAGCGGCGATTCGGGCATGCCTGCGACGGCTGGCTGCAGTTTTACCAGTACCTCGCGCTTGCCTGCGGCCATGACTTCGCCCGGCCACTCCTGGCCGCTGCCGTTGAATATCTGCACCTGTGCGCCCGGCCCCAGGCGCAGTACCCGGCCGATATAGTGGGCGACATCGCCGGTCAGCGTTTGCTCGCCTTCGCTCAGGGGGGTGTCGAGATAGAAGCGGGAGACGCGCACGGGCTTAGTCCCGCGTGGCCAGCTGGATGCCTTCCCAGGCCACACTGGCCAGATGGTCGATCTGGTCCGGGGTGATCACATAGGGCGGCATGAAATACACCACGCTGCCGAGCGGGCGCAACATGGCCTCGTTCTTCAGCGCGTGCTGATAAACGCGAATGCCGCGCCGCTCCTGCCAGGGATAGGCTTCCTTGGTGGCCTTGTTTTTGACCATCTCGATGGCCAGTACCATACCGGTCTGGCGCACCTCGGCCACATGCGGATGATCTGCAAAGTGCGCGGTGGCTTTGGCCATGTGCGCCGACAACGCCTTGTTGGCCTCGATCACGTTGTCGCGTTCCAGCAGGTCCAGGGTTGCCAGTGCTGCGGCGCAGGCCAGCGGGTTGCCGGTGTAGCTGTGCGAGTGCAGGAAGGCGCGCATGCTTTCGTAGTCGTCGTAGAAAGCCTGGTAGATCTTGTCGTTGGTCATGCACACGGCCATCGGCAGATAACCGGCGGTCAGTGCCTTGGACAGGCAAAGAAAGTCAGGTGCGATGTCGGCCTGCTCGCAGGCAAACAGACTGCCGGTGCGGCCGAAGCCGACTGCGATTTCATCGTGAATCAGGTGTACGCCGTAGCGGTCGCAAGCTTCGCGCAGCAGCTTGAGATACACCGGGTGATACATGCGCATGCCGCCGGCGCACTGAATCAATGGCTCGACGATGACGGCGGCGACTTCTTCGTGGTTCTGCTCCAGCGCGCGCTCCATGTGCGCGAACATCTTGCGGCTGTGCGCTTCCCAGCTTTCGCCTTCTTCACGGTCATAGCAGTCCGGCGAGGGCACGGTGATCACGTCCATCAGCAGCGGCTGGTAGGTTTCCTTGTACAGCGCCACGTCGCCGACGGCGAGGGCCGCCAAGGTCTCGCCGTGGTAGCTGTTGGACAGGGTGATGAAACGCTTTTTCTCGGGTTTGCCGATGTTGAGCCAGTAGTGGAAGCTCATCTTCAGCGCCACTTCGATGCAGGACGAACCGTTGTCGGCGTAGAAGCAGCGGGTCAGCGGGGCGGGTGTCATTTTTACCAGGCGTTCGGACAGTTCGATCACCGGCGGGTGGCTGAAGCCAGCCAGAATCACGTGCTCCAAGGTGTCGAGCTGATCCTTGATGCGCTGGTTTATATAGGGGTTGGCGTGGCCAAAGATGTTGACCCACCAGGAGCTGACCGCATCCATGTAGCGGTTGCCCTCGAAATCATGCAGCCAGATACCTTCGCCGCGCTGTACCGGAATCACCGGCATGTGTTCATGGTCTTTCATCTGGGTGCAGGGGTGCCAGAGCACCGAAATATCGCGTTGCATCCAATCGTTGTTCAAGCCCATGTTCACCTCATCTGTCAGAAACCGTGGTCGCTGGATTGTACATTAGGCGGGCATTGGCTGCCGAGGCTCGGCGGAGGTTGCGCCGGAGCGGTCCGGCGCAGGGAGGGAGATGTTTAGCGAGTGCCGTAGACCACCATGGTCTTGCCCTTTACCTCGATCAGGCCCTGTTCTTCCAGGCTCTTGAGCACTCGGCCGACCATCTCGCGGGAGCAGCCAACAATGCGGCCAATCTCCTGGCGGGTAATCTTGATCTGCATGCCGTCGGGGTGCGTCATGGCATCGGGTTGCTTGCACAGATCAAGCAGGGTGCCGGCCACGCGGCCGGTTACGTCCAGAAAGGCCAGGTCGCCGACCTTGCGCGTTGTGGCATGTAGGCGCTCGGCCATTTGTTTGCCCACCGCATACAACAGTTCGGGGTCGCGCTGGTTCAGTTCGCGGAACTTGGCATAGGTGATTTCAGCGACTTCGCATTCGGTCTTGGCGCGTACCCAGGCAGTGCGGTCGTGTGGGGCCGGGGTCATGTCAAACAGGCCCATTTCGCCAAAAAAATCGCCCTGGTTCAGGTAGGCGATGATCATTTCGCGGCCCTGATCATCTTCGATCAGGATGGTGACCGAGCCTTTGATTATGTAGAACAGGCTGTCGGATTGATCGCCAGCATGAATGACCGTGCTGCGCGCGGCAAAGCGGCGGCGATGACAGTGAGCAAGGAATGCATCGAGATTTTTTATTTTAGGTGTCAGGGTGATCGAAACCATTAAACGTGTCCTGGCCGTAGTCGCGCAAACCGAAGATGCGGGGCATCCGTGTCAGCCTCAAGCTTGAGACCAAACGGGATTATGTCCAGTTTTTACGGCTATGGCCAGTGCAGCGGTATGGCCTCTGCCGGCTGTGGTATTCTGCGCCTCCTCTGAGGCGATTGAGTGGCGGGGCCAATAGATGAAAGCGCATATCAAGTGGGTGGACGGAGTCATGTTTCTGGGCGAGTCCGGTAGTGGCCACACGGTGGTGATGGACGGACCGGAGGAGTCGGGCGGTCGCAATATGGGTATTCGCCCCATGGAAACCGTGCTGGTTGGCCTGGGTGGCTGCGCCAGTTATGACGTGGTCAGTATTCTGAAGAAAGCGCGGCAGGATATTCGCGATGTGCATACCCTGCTGGATGCCGAGCGCGCCGACACTGAGCCCAAGGTGTTCACCAAGATCCACCTGCGCTTTGTGGTCACCGGCAAGAATCTGAAGGAAGCCCACGTCAAGCGTGCGGTCGAGCTGTCGGCAGAGAAGTATTGCTCGGCGTCGATTCTGATGGGCCGAGCGGGTGTCGAGGTGACCCACGACTACGAAATCGTCGAGATCGACTGAGGTCGCAGGGCGGCGGATTGGCACGTTCAGCCTGATGAATGGCGACACAGGCCCTTCTGTTGTCAGCCCCAGGTACTACCATGACGCGGGTAGGCCGCTGAGGAACAGCGGCCCTTAACCACAGGACGGAACAAGAATATGCGCGTGGTTTTTCTTATTGGTAAGTTGGTGACCCTGGCGTTCTGGCTGGTGGTCGTCCTCAGCCTGCTTGGTCTGGTGCAGGTACCCGATCCGCAGCGCCTCAACTGGCTGGCGCTGGCGATCCTGTTGATCCACTTGGTGGAGTGGGCGCTGGTTGGCAAGCAACTGAAGAAAATTGGCGAACCGCTGACGCAGTTTGCGCTGGTCATGCTGTTTGGCGTCTTTCACGTCAAGGCGCCGGATACGCGCAAGGCGGTCAATCAGGCCTTGTAAGTTGCTTTGGTCATGACCTTGGATAACAGGGTCATGGCTTGCTTGACCGGTTCCGGAAAGACTGCGCCGCCAGCTTCCAGCGCCTGATTGCCATGCTCGATCTCGTCCTCGCGCATCTGCTCGAGAATCGCCCGTGATTTGATGTCTTCCTCCGGCAACTGCTGCAGGTGGTCATCCAGGTGGCGCTCTACCAGTTGTTCCGTGGCGGCCACGAAGCCGAGGCTGATGCGATCACTGATCAGTCCGGCCGCAGCGCCAATGCCGAACGACATGCCATAGAACAAGGGGTTGAACACGCTGGTTCGGCTGTTCAGCTCGGTCAGACGCTGTTCGCACCAGGCCAGATGGTCAATCTCTTCGGCCGCAGCGTGCTCCATCTTCTCGCGGACATCCGGCAGCTTGGCGGTCAGCGCCTGGCCCTGGTACAGCGCCTGCGCGCAGACCTCACCAGTGTGGTTGATGCGCATCAGGCCGGCGATATGCTGGCGCTCCTCGTCATCCATGGGGACGTTGGCCAGGTGCTGCGCCGGTGACGGCCGATTTGGCTGCGCCGCACCAGGAATCAGCGTACGCAGTGACTGATCGGCCTGATTGAGCAGGCGGTCGATAAAGCTGTAATGACGTGGTGTACTCATGGGCTGTCCCTCGTAGGCGAGTTCACACTGGCTGAAACGGCATGGGTAAAGTACTGATCTAATCAGGTCGGTATGCCGCTTAGCCTGGTGGCCAGCTCATTTGCCGCTGACCCAGAACGTGCAGGTGAATATGGTAGACCGTCTGGCCGCCCTGTTCGTTGCAATTGAAAACGGTGCGGAAACCCGCCTCGCAGCCCAGCTCCCCGGCCAGTTTCTGTGCGGTGAACACCAGGTGGCCAACGGTGGCGCTGTCCTCTTCGGTGAGGTCGCTCAGGGTAGCGATATGTTTTTTCGGGATGACCAGAAAATGCACCGGCGCTTGCGGGTTGATGTCATGGAAGGCGAAACACTGCTCGTCTTCGTATATCTTCTTGGACGGAATCTTGCCGTCGATGATTTTGCAGAACAGGCAGTCCACACTGAGCTCCTTGCGATGCATTATGATGCCGGTAGGCCCGGACGCGATGGTCTCAGTGTAACGGCAGCGCCGTAGAATGACACTAGTTCGACCTGCGGCAGCGGCGCGCAGAACGGAAAATGGCAGCAAGGGAGTGTGCGGTTGAAAAACGATATTCATGATTTGGCTCTGGTGCTGGACTCGCGGGTGCGGCTGGTGGTGATCGAGTCCTGGGAGGAGGCGCGGGTGCTGCAAACCATCGGCACGCTGGCGGTGCGTCGCGCGCAGACCTGGTATACCTGGAATCATATCGACGGCCTCAGTCGGTTGGGCTTTGGTGCGGATATGGACGCAGAGGTCGATACCCGCGACGCCGAAGCCGCGCTCGAACAGGTACGCCGTGCGGGTGAGCCAGCGCTGTATGTGTTCTGCGACTTGCACCCCTTTCTGGATTCGCCCCGCATCGTACGTTTGCTCAAGAGTCTGGCGATGGCCAGTGAGACCGCCGCACCTACTTTGATTCTGGTCAGCCACGCCCTGGCCCTGCCGGCGGAGCTCAGTCGCCTGGCGGCGCGCATCAGCCTGAGTATGCCGTCGGATGAGCAGCTGGCCGCCATCGTGCGTGAGGAAGCCACGCGCTGGAGCGAACAGAATCGCGGTGAGCGCGTGCGCACCGACAACCAGACCTTGCAACAGGTGGTGCGCAACCTGCGTGGCACCACGCATGAAGAGGCTCGCCGCCTGGCGCGCAATTTGATCGTGGATGACGGCGCCATTACCCAGGAAGATTTACCGACGCTGAACAAGGCCAAGTTCGAACTGCTGGATATGCAGGGTGTGCTGAGCTACGAGCAGGAAACGGCGCATTTTGCCGACGTCGGTGGTCTGGCGCAGCTCAAGCGGTGGCTCACCGAGCGCGAAAGCGCCTTCAGCGGCAGCACGAGCATCAAGGATATCCCGCGCGGGGTCCTGCTGGTGGGCGTGCAGGGCGCAGGCAAGAGTCTCGCGGCCAAGGCGGTTGCCGGGCTGTGGGGGCTGCCGCTGCTGCGCCTGGACGTTGCCGGGCTGTACAACAAGTACATTGGTGAGACCGAGAAGAACCTGCGTGACGCACTGCAGCTGGCGGATGCGCTGCAACCCTGTGTGCTGTGGATCGATGAGATCGAGAAAGGGCTGGCGCCTGATGGCGGTGAGCAAGGCGTCTCGCGGCGCCTGCTGGGCACGCTGTTGACCTGGATGGCCGAGCGCCGATCACGGGTCTTTCTGGTAGCGACCTCCAACGATGTTTCGCAATTGCCGCCAGAGCTGATTCGCAAGGGGCGCATCGATGAGCTGTTTTTTGTCGATCTGCCGGCGGCAGAGGTGCGCGCAGACATCTTTCGCATTCACCTAGCCAAGCGCGAGCTCGCGCCCGAAACATTTGACCTGCAGGCGCTGGCGCAGGCCAGCGGCGGCTTCTCCGGTGCGGAAATCGAGCAGGCGGTGGTCAGCGCGGTTTACAGTGCCGCCGCCAGTGAGCAGTCCGTAGGCGATGCCCATGTGCTCAGGGCGTTGAGCGAAACCTCGCCGCTGTCCGTGGTCATGGCGGAAAAGCTGAACGCTCTGCGCGCCTGGGCCGCCGAGCGCGCGGTGCGCGCTGACTGAGCCTGTTCAGAACGGTTTGAGCACCACCAGTAGCACAATGCCCACCAAGGCAAGCACCGGCGCTTCGTTGAACCAGCGATAAAAGACATGCGAGTGTGTATTGGCGTCTTCGGCGAAGCGGGTACGAATGCGACCGCACAGGTGGTGATAGACCACCAGTAGCGCCACCAGCGTGAGCTTGGCGTGCATCCAGCCCTGGCTCAGCCAGCCAGGAGACAGATAGATCATCCAGGCGCCCAGCGCTAGAGCGACCACCATTGAGGGGTTCATGATGCCGCGCAATAACTTGCGCTCCATCACCTTGAAGCGTTCTCGGCTGATTTCGTCTTCGGCCTGCGCGTGATAGACGAACAGTCTGGGCAGATAGAACAGCCCGGCAAACCAGGTGATAACGGCCATGATGTGAAAGGCCTTGATCCAGAGATACACAAGCGGCTCCTGTCAGGATTGGTTGCCCGCGCTGGTAATTTCTGTCAGCGCTTTTATCATAGGGTGCCGCGGCGGATGTCGTTATGTCGACAGCGCGAGGCGGGTCATTCAATACCATTCAACCGTATTCAGGAAGTAATGATGATCAAAGTAGGCATTGTAGGCGGAACCGGTTACACCGGGGTAGAGCTGCTGCGGCTGTTGGCCCAGCATCCCGAGGCGCATGTCGAGGTCATCACGTCGCGATCGGAGGAAGGTGTCAGCGTTGCCGACATGTATCCGAACCTGCGCGGCCATTACGACAACCTGCGTTTCAGCGTGCCCGACGTGCAGTTGCTGGGTGCCTGCGACGTGGTGTTTTTTGCCACTCCGCACGGGGTCGCGCACTCGCTGGCAGCCGAGCTGCTGCTGACTGGTGTGAAGATCATCGACCTGTCAGCGGATTTCCGCTTGCGTGATCCGGATGAATGGAGCAAGTGGTACAACCAGCCGCACGGCGCTCCCGAGCTGCTGAGCGAGGCGGTATACGGGTTGCCCGAGGTTAATCGAGCTGCCATCAAAGCAGCCCGTTTGATCGCGGTGCCGGGCTGTTACCCCACGGCCACCCAGCTAGGCTTCCTGCCGTTGCTGGAGTCTGGACTCGCCGATCCGGCGCATTTGATTGCCGACTGCAAGTCGGGCGTCAGCGGTGCTGGCCGGGGCGCCAGCGTGCCGTCGCTGTTCTGCGAGGCAACAGAAAGCATGAAGGCCTATGCGGTGGCCGGACACCGGCATCTGCCGGAAATTCGTCAAGGCTTGCAGCTGGCAGCCGGCCAGCCGGTCGGGCTGACCTTTGTGCCCCATCTCACGCCCATGATTCGCGGCATCCATTCATCGCTTTACGCGACGGTTGCCGATACCAGCGTCGATCTGCAGGCGTTGTTTGAAGCGCGTTATGCCGATGAGCCTTTTGTTGATGTTATGCCCGCTGGCAGCCACCCGGAAACCCGCAGTGTGCGTGGCGCCAATGTCTGCCGAATCGCGGTGCATCGCCCGCAAGGCGGTGACAAGGTGGTGGTCTTGTCGGTTATCGACAACTTGGTCAAGGGCGCTTCCGGTCAGGCAGTGCAGAATATGAACATTATTTTCGGCCTTGATGAGCGCGCAGGTCTGGCACACCCAGCCTTGATGCCCTGATGATGGACTTCAAGCGCCGCCGCCCACTGCGAGAGCACAGCGTCACCATCCATCCGCGTGACTCCAAAGCGTTTCGACGTTGGAAGCGCAGTGTCGTCATCCTCTTGTTGGTGATGGTTCCGGTGAGCGCCTGGCAAGGGTGGGAGGCTGCGATGCGGGCTCAGCAGCCGCATGAGCTGGAGCGTCAGGCGCTGATCGAGCGCCAAGGGCAACTGGTCAAAGAGGTGGAAGACTGGCGCCAGCGTTATCACCAGCTCGAAGTGGATTTGCTGGTGGCCCGCGACGCTGCGGTAGAAGGGCGCGAAACTGTGCACGAGCTGGAAGCGCAGTTGTTCAAAGTGCAGCAGAGCCTGGCGCAATATCAAGGTGTGCTGGCGCCGAGTGCCATGGATCCGGGTATCCGAATTCAGGCCTTTGAGTTACATGGCACAGAAGTCGCCAATGTTTTCCGCTATAAAGTCATGGTCAGCCGGGTTGGTAACGAGAGTGATACCGTGCAGGCTGACTTGCAGCTGACGGTGATGGGCGAGCAGGATGGTGAGGCGAGCAGCTTGACGCTGGATCAGTTGACCGGCGATCTTGGCGCGCTAGCTGTGGATTTTCGCTATTTTCAGGTGGTGCCGGCCAGCAGTGAGCAGGCCCGGTTGACCTTGCCCGAAGGCTTTGTGCCGCAACAGGTCAAGGTTGTTGCCAGCCAGGAGGGCAAGCCCGTCGTCGAGCAGATTTTTGAGTGGACAGTCACAGGAGCAACACCCTGATGTGGGGATCGGATAAGCATAAGAAAGCGGACATCAGTCAGTTTAATGGCAAAACCACGATCATCGCCCAGGATGCGCAGATTACCGGAGACATGCGTTTCACTGGTGCGCTGCAGGTAGATGGCCGGGTTATCGGTAACATCGAGGCTGACGAGGGATTGGTTCGGGTCAGCGAGCACGGTTATGTTGAAGGCGTGATCCGGGCGCCCCACGTGCTGATCAACGGTCAGGTGATGGGTGATGTGCATGCGCTGGAGCATTTGGAGCTCGACGCCAAAGCGCGGATTAGCGGCGATTTGCATTACCGCTTCATGGAAATGGTGATGGGCGCGCAGATCAGTGGGCAGCTGAATTATCTGGATGAAGCCTCAGCGCAGCTGCCTCTGGATCAGGACCTGCTGGCTGTGCCGGACAATAGTTGACCAAAAGACTCGGGAAAAAGGATAATAGCGGCATTGTTGTGCTGCGGCACCTGCTGCTGGAGGTTGTATGTCTACCGCTGAAGTCTATGTTCCCACCCCGCTGGTTTTTAGTGATAACGCCGTAAGCAAGGTACGTAACCTGATTGAAGAAGAGGGTAACGACCGGCTCAGTCTGCGCGTATTTGTAACGGGTGGCGGTTGCTCGGGTTTCCAGTATGGCTTCACCTTCGATGATGAACTGGCCGAGGACGACACCATTGTAGAGCGTGATGGTGTCAAACTGATCGTCGATCCGATGAGCTTCCAGTATCTGGCCGGCTCCGAAGTGGACTACCAAGAAGGGCTAGAGGGTTCGCGCTTCGTCATCAATAATCCCAACGCCGCGACTACCTGTGGCTGTGGTTCTTCCTTCTCGATCTAACCCCTTTTTATCTCGTTGTCCGTCAGGCGGGGTAGAGCGCGCCAAGTACGCGCTCACCCCGCGCACCCGTGACGCTCGGCAAGTTACCCGCCAAGCGTTCGTCAAAGCGCCAAGCCAGCCAGGCAAAGGCCATCGCCTCCATCCAGTCAGGGTCTACGCCCAGCGCGTGGGTTGTAGCTACCTGTTGTTCAGGCAGCAACTGTTCCAGCTGTTCGAGCAGCAAGGTATTGCGTGCCCCGCCACCGCAGAGGTAAAGCGCTGCACTGTCGCTGGCGTTAAGCCTGACGCTATCCGCGATCGAATGTGACGTCAGAGCCAGCAGGGTCGCCTGCACATCGGCGGCCGCCGCTGTCGCTCCAAAGCGGGACAGCTGCTGGTTGAGCCAGCGAGGGTTGAAGTACTCTCTACCGGTGCTCTTGGGGCCACTGCGTGCGAAGTACGGGTCGGCCAGCATGTGCGTCAGCAGTTCGGGTATGACGTTACCCTGGCGGGCCCAGGTGCCTGCCTTATCGTAGGTCAGGCCTTTGTGCTGGTGAATCCATGCATCCATCAGGGCATTGCCTGGGCCGCTGTCGAAGCCGGCGGGCGGCTGACCTGGCCGCATGATGGTCAGATTGGCAAAGCCGCCGATGTTGATCAGCGTGCGCGTCTGCAGCGCGTCGCTCAACAGCCATGAGTGAAATGCGGGCACGAGTGGCGCGCCTTCGCCGCCTGCGGCAAGGTCGCGGCTACGGAAGTCGCTGATGACATTGATGTTGGTCAGCTCTGCCAGCAGGGTAGGAGCGCCGATCTGCAGGCTGAAGCCCAGTTCAGGGTGATGGCGGACGGTTTGTCCGTGGCTGCCAATGGCGTGTACGTCGGATGTGTTCAGCTGGTTGCGCTGCAGCAACTGGTTGACGCCCGCTGCGGCTAGTTGGGCCCACTCGATGCCAGCCTGGCCGGCACGAACCAGCTCATCGTCACCGCTGGAGCATAGACTCAGCAGTTGCTGCTTTAGCTCGCTGGGAATGTCTAGGCAGAGCGCGTCCAGGCATTCGGCCTGGTGCTGCTCAGCGTTAAAGCGGGTGAGGGCTATGTCGATACCATCCAGGCTGGTTCCTGACATGATACCGACATAGAGAGCGCACACTTATTGCTCCAGTGCTGCGATCTGTGTGGTGCGGTTCTGGTCCATACTCGCCATCAGCTTGTTGCTGATGCCAAGGAACGCGGTGCGTTCGCGTTGGGGAATGGGGTCGGCGACCGGCAGCTTGACGCCCAGTGGGTCGACATGGCGGCCATCTACCCGGAATTCATAGTGCAAGTGCGGGCCGGTGGCCAGGCCGGTCATGCCGACGTAGCCAATGACCTGACCCTGGGTTACGTGGCTGCCAGCGGTCACGCCGCGCGCGAAGCGGCTCATGTGGCCGTAGAGAGTCTGGTATTTCTGACCGTGCTGAATAACTACGGCGTTGCCATAGCCACCCTTGCGGCCCGCCGAGACCACGCGTCCGTCGCCGGTTGCCTTGATTGGTGTGCCGGTAGCGGCAGCGTAATCCACGCCCTTGTGCGCACGAATGCGGTTGAGTACCGGATGCAGGCGACCGGGGTTGAAGCGTGAGCTGATGCGGGCGAAGTCGACCGGCGTGCGAATAAAGGCCTTGCGCATGCTGGTGCCGTCGGCGCGATAGTAGCTGGTAAAGTTGTTGTGGTCGGTATAGCGCACGGCGGTGAAGGTCTTGCCCCGGTTCACGAAGCGCGCTGCCAGAATGTTCTTGCTGCCGACAGTCTTGTCGCCCACGTGCAGCTCTTCAAACAGCACCTCAAACTGGTCACCTTTGCGAATGTCGCGGGCAAAGTCGACGTCATAGCCAAATATGGTGGCCATCTGCATGGTCAGGTTGTGGTTCAGGCCGGCGCGTTGTGCAGCTAAAAACAATGAGCTGTCGATAGTGCCGTGTACGTAGCGTTCGCTGACCTCGGGCTCAATTACGTCCTTGCTGAAGCTGTAGCCTGCGTCGGTATGATCAATGCGGATGGTTTCCAGGTCATTCAGCTTGGAGCGCATGGCTAGCAGTTCGCCGCTTTCGGCGGTTTGCAATTCCAGAACCTGACCCACGTTCAGGCGAGTGAAGCGTTTTGCGTCAGGGCTGCTATTGAGAACCTCATGCAAGGTGCTGACGCCCACGCCGGCCTTTTCAAACAACACGGACAGTGTGTCGCCGCTGCTGACGGTCAGGCTTTGCCATTGTGGCCCAGTTGGTACGGCAGGGACGGCGTCCGGTGGCAGCAGGGGGGCTGCAGTAGCGGCTTGTGTTGCCTGTTTGGCAATATCCAGCGGCTTGGTCAATGTGACCGTATCGCTGACCAGCGCATCCAATTCTTGTTCGGAGGCCTGATCGATGGTGGATTCAGGGGCTTGCAGCTCAAGTTGAACAAAGGTCTTCTTGGCTTCGACATCGGTGGTTGGAATAACGAGCAGAAAAATGCTCAGCGCTGCGGCGATTCCACTGGCGGCCACGAGGTGGCTTTTGGGGTATCGCGGTGACTTCGTATCTTGGGAACCCATAAGCGCTCTTGTATTAAATTCTATATAAAGTGGACTAACTTGCTAAATTATAATTGAAAAGCCTCCTTGGCAAGTCTTTGCCAAACCCGTCTGTCAGATTTGCCGCGTCAAAGTTGCGACCATCGCTGTCTCGCAGCCCGCCGAACTTGTAATTGGTCGCTAATGTTGTATGGTTTGTCCCCCTGATTTTTCCCCTTTTTTGGCTCTTGAATGCATAGGATATCGGTAACTATGAAGCCCGTTGACGAGCAGTTGGCGCTGATTAAGCGCGGCGCGGATGAAATTCTGGTGGAGAGTGAGTTGCGCACGAAGCTGGAGCGCGGCACGCCTTTGCGCATCAAGGCGGGTTTTGATCCGACTGCACCGGATTTGCATCTGGGTCATACGGTACTCATCAATAAGCTGCGTCAGTTCCAAGATCTGGGTCATGAAGTGCTGTTCCTGATCGGCGACTTCACCGGCATGATTGGCGACCCATCCGGCAAGAATGCCACGCGTCAGCCGCTGACTCGTGAGCAGGTCGCGGCCAATGCGGAAACCTATAAAGAGCAGGTGTTCAAGATTCTTGATCCAGCCAAGACCACGGTGATGTTCAATTCCACCTGGATGGACAAGATGAGTTCGGCTGAGATGATTCAGTTGGCAGCCAGCCACACAGTGGCTCGCATGCTAGAGCGTGACGATTTCGACAAGCGCTACAAGAGCGGGCAGTCGATCGCCATTCACGAGTTTCTCTACCCGTTGGTGCAAGGGTATGACTCGGTTGCCATGCGCGCTGACGTGGAGCTGGGCGGTACCGATCAGAAATTCAATCTCCTTATGGGTCGCGAGTTGCAGCGCCAGTATGGGCAGGAGCCGCAGATTACGCTCACCATGCCGATCCTTGAAGGCCTGGACGGCGTCAAGAAAATGTCCAAGTCGTTGAATAACTATATAGGTATCAATGACGCACCGGGCGAGATGTACAGCAAGCTGGTGTCCATGCCGGATAGTTTGATTTGGCGTTACTTCGAGCTGCTGAGCTTCCGCAGCCTGGAAGAGATCGCGCAGTTTCAGGCAGATATCGAGGCGGGAGCCAATCCGCGTGATATCAAAATCAAGCTGGCCGAAGAGCTGATCGCCCGTTTTCATGGCGAAGAGGCGGCCGCTAATGCGCATCGTTCAGCGGGCAATCGCCTAAAGGATGGTGAGTTGCCGGCAGATCTGCCGGATGTGGAAATTGACGCTGATGAAGCCTTGCCGGTTTCAGCGGTGCTCAACCGGGCAGGCATGGTGAAGAATGCGGCGGCTGCGCGGGATCTGCTGGCTGCGGGCTCGGTAAAGGTAGATGGCGAGGTGGTGGATCGCGAGTTCGTGTTCAAGCATGGCGTTTCATACGTCTGTCAGGCGGGTAAGAAAAAGTTTGCACGGATTGTGTTGAAAAAGGCTTGACGGCCCTGCTGAAGTCTCTATAATTCGCCCTCTCGCTGAGCAGGAGGCTCCAAGTAAAGCGCTTATTAATCAATAAGTTAGCTTGAAAATAAGGGTTGACAAGCTGGCGAGATGGCGTAGAATGCGCCGCTCTGATTCGGGGCTGAAGTTAAGGTCTGAATCAGGTTGATGAGAAGCTC
>NZ_JBALWE010000016.1:0-39551 GCF_036960865.1 Halopseudomonas sp. | reverse complement strand
GGCAAGTGGAGCCGGCCAAGTAAGCTCGCAATTGTTACCATAGTGTGGCCAAGCGGGCCAATCTATGGGGGCAAGAACACAAAGCATCTGTATGTCGCGATGACTCGCGGGTCGAAGTCCCTCACCATCATTGGTGCGGGTAGATATATCCCAGCAAAAGTGATCTGACGTAATAGCTCCATAGGAACGGGCTCCGAAGCACCTCAGCATTAAGCAAATCAGCCGTTCCATTCTCTGTCATTGGTAGGGGGACCCTTTGGGTATGGACACAACTTTGTCGTATCACATGAATATGGCATCTTCCAATGGACATCCAGGCGCGTGTTCGAAAGCGGTGTAATCAGGCATAGAGCTATGTCCATAGCTACGCTTCTTTCCTTTAGGCGGATGAAGCTTTTGCGGATATGACAGGGATAGCAGACCGCGACCAGCTCGGCCGACGGATTCGCGCACAGGTGCTCAAATTAGCGGGCATACCCACCTGCGTGGGAATCGCTCCGACCAAAACACTCGCCAAGCTTGCAAACCACGCCGCCAAACGTTGGCAGAAGCATTACGGTGGCGTGATGGATATTTGCGACCCAGAACGAAGAGACAAGGTATTGAGAGCGTTGCCGGTCGCCGAGGTCTGGGGTGTAGGTAGAAGAATGAACGAACACCTCACTGCGATGGGGATAAAAACCGCATGGGACTTGGCCCAAGCTGACCCCTGGACACTGCGCAAGCTATTCTCAGTTGTCGTTGAAAAAACGGCCCGCGAACTCAGGGGCACGCCTTGTTTGGCTTTGGAAGAGACAGCACTGCCGAAACAGGAGATTTGCAGTAGCCGCGCATTCGGTGAGCGTTTATATGAAATAGAGCCGATCAGAGAGGCTGTCGCCACCTATGTTTCTCGCGCTTGTGAGAAGCTGCGAGCGCAGGGCTCGCTATGCAAGAAGGTTCGGGTGGCGATCCGCACGGGCATGTTTAATCCCGACGAAGCCAAGTTTGCCAAAGGCATCCTATGCGAGCTGCCATACCCTTCAGACGATACCCGGTTGATCACCCGCGCCGCCCTAGAGGGTTTAGAAGCTATATTCCGCCCCGGCCCTGCCTACGCGAAAGCAGAAATCATGCTGCTAGATCTTCGTCAGCAGGGTGAGTTCACAGACGATCTATTCGCCGAGACACAGCCCGCTGCGGCTGGAAAAGTCATGAACGTACTGGATGAAATCAATGGACGATGGGGAAGGGGTACTCTACGCCCCGCGCGGGTGCCCGTGACACCTGGGTGGGGAATGAAACAAGAGCTCAAAAGTCCGAGCTACACGACTAGATGGGATCAGCTTTGGCGAGCGCGGTGTAAATGAGCGACTTGAGCCAGTGGCAAGGATTGGCTCGGTTCAAACGTGAGCGGCTGTGCCGGCATGTTTCGGCCAAAAGCTGACGGTCATTGGGCTTGAGCAAACAGCATCAGCAGATCCTCCGGAAACATCCTCTCCCGGCAAATAGCTAATTCGCTTACCGACCACCATCTAACCTCGCATACAGCTTCGAGTTCCCGATCGCTCCACCCCACGGACGAACACTGCTCATCGCGCACGTGCACCACGTAGTAGTGTTCTACTGCGATTACCTGCTCGCCATCCGGCATCAGCCAAGAGAATTCTTTGCGTGCAACGCAATCTCCAACTGACTGAACCTCGATACCTGTCTCTTCGTAGACCTCGCGAATGGCCGCCGCTTCATATGACTCATGGTCTCGCAGCTTTCCACCTGGGGTAGCCCAATAGCTCGTTCCTGCCAGTGCGCCGCTGTCAAAGCGGATCTTGAACAGTAGTAGCCGACAGGAATCGCTGATCAACAAAACACGAGAAGCTAAGCGGCGGCGCGGCATATCGTCCTCATACAAAGATGGACCTTACGCAATTACGCCCAAAACCTTACTGCTTTGCATTCGCCTAACCTCTACTACGAAGTCAGAGATGTTGGGAACTGAATAGTCGACCACCAACTCGACGACCTTCTTAACTGGCCCACCCGATCGTTTTGCTGGGTAATCTGGAATTCTGCGAAAGATATCTGTTCCGCGGAGATGCGGTATGGGCCAGGTGTTGCCTGAGTTCATATGGCACAACCAAATTTTTGCGGCATAGGCTGGGATGAACGACGCGGAGTCCAATATCAGCACATCGTGTTCAAGATGGCGGTAGTCCCTAGCACCGAGCAGACGATGCAATCGCTCCTCCTCTGTCCAGAAGAAGACTTTGCCGTTGATCAACTCATACCACTGCTGTGGTGTTGTTCCATCAGTGAGCGCTTGTATCAGCCTGCCTTCGGGCATAGGTTTCTGGTCACGCAGGACAATGTTTGAAGGATGACCTATCCTCACATCCATCTTCCGATCCCGATGTTCACTCTCGAAATGAGCCCGCTCGCCCCCGATGATATGTAGATGATCAAGGACGGCAGTCGTGCTCATAAGTCCATGATTGCGAATGCTGTCCCAGGCGCCGCGTTCAGCCATGTGGTACACACGTGGATAAAGCTCTATCAGTTTCTCCAGATCCATGTCATTTACCCTTGGAGCGAGCAGTCCAATTCCGCCGATCAATCAGGGATCGTAAATCACTGGTCTTGGAATCTCGCGGGAATCTTGTGTTGATCAGCGAAACAGGGGCCTGAGAAACGCGCTCCAGCTCCTCTACGAATTTGATCGTTTCTGCATCAAGCTGCTCAAATCGACGAGCTTGGCTGTTTGTGGACTTCAGATAATCTGCGAATGTTAGAACAATATCCGTGGGAGCATTTAGAGCACACGCTTTTCGAAATTGGTCCCATTCGAACCAGCCGACTCGCCTGTTTCGTTTAGTTGTGGATGTCTTCTCAACAGCATTTAGAGCCTCGGCCTCAAGACCTGCGAATTCAGCAATTTTGTCGAAGCTGGTGAAATGTTTGAGTTCACCAGATGTGTGGCCCTGATCGCCGTCAGGGTCACCTACACGAATAGGCATTGGCCTAATCACCATGAGGATTTTACGAATCCGGCTGGGTGATATCCCGGCCTCAGCAAGACACCCCGCAACGTTTGTATCCCTAGAGGTTACATGAGGGTACGCGCCGTGAAAAATGCTCAGGCCACTACCTTGGGTTCCCTCTAAAAGAATTGAGTGTCCGCAACGATAGGCCTCCTCCAGTCTGTCCGATGTGGAGCCATGGTAGTTTCCAGGGGTCCCTACATAGGGGCGTAGCTCCTCTACATCACGTGCGAGCCTGACCGTGTTCTTACCCCTATCCAGAATGCGCCTTGCAGCCGCTGCACCGCTTCCGCTTCCTGTAGATGCGATAGTGGAAACTAGGTGCCCCCCTTTTCCGTTTCGATGTCCGCATCCTCAATGATCGTAGCTTGGGGATCGATGAACAGCCGGTCTTCACTAATTGCGCATTCCTTGATCTCCTTCAAAAGCCCTGACAAGTGGATAGTCATCCCCGGGCCAAGAAGCAATCGGGCAGCCACGTCGCGCGATCCTGAGGGCAAATGATGATAGGTGTAAGGGCCAGCAGTGCTCGCTACTGTATGGCCTGCATTAGGGCCTCCAACACGAATCATGACATCGTATTCGCGAGCCAAGTAAGCAACGATGTTGCCTTTCCCTTCGCTCCCATACTGCCCGCCAATTAGCACATCCACACATCTAATTTCAGGTGGCGTGTATAGATGTAGGCGAGCAGCCACCCGCACAAGAGTGTCATAGGAATCCGAGCGCTCGGTGTAAATGCGGACGTCGGCATCCTCCTTGAGCAACTTTATCTCGCCCGGCTCTTTAAGCTGATTAACTTCATCATAAGACAAAGGGTTGGCTTCACCCTCGGTTCGTTTCGTATAACGTTCATAAAGCGTGCCGTTGCTCGCATAGAGATGAACGTGCACTAAATTGGCCCCAAATGCCTGCCGAAACTGGAGTACTTGATCGAGCGACTCCAGATGATCGACAACTAAAGGGCGGCTTGAAGGCTCCCTCTCACATATCGTTTTAGTCATCTGCAGCATCCACTGCTCATCTTCGGTCCTATCCAGTTCACGGCGCCGATCAAGAATATCGGGCTGCTCCATACCAAGACGCCATTGGGAATCCACTAAGGCTCTGCGGTTGCAAACCACAGCGAAGCCAAACTCCTTTTCCAGCAAAAGAGCTAACTCGCTCTTTCCGCTACAGGTCTTGCCACTCATCACTACGATATACCGAGTTTCCATGTACTACTTCTCCCAGGCGCTCAAGATATGATCTGCTATTTCCAACGGAGTGAATGCTTCGATATCCAAAACCTGGTCTGCCAGACCCGCGAGGGAGCGAGCACTTTGCTCATTGGGGTGCAATACGGCTGCCCGGTATTGTGCAAGATTAGCTGCACCTCGCTCAGCATATCGCTGCTGTAGTACGGACTCTGATGCAGTGATATGTACGTGCCTCACTAGGCCAGCAAACTGAAGCTTGAACTGCTCAACTTGCCGGGGCTTTCGGACAGCGTCCAACAGCCAGTTGTCGATGTGGGGCTGCGCAACGATCACGGGGCTTGCGACCGAGTTTATGAGCCAAGAGAAGTCAGAAACCTTGTCTAGGCAGTCACCGAGTTCTTGAAGACTCTGACGATCAGCGGGCATGTTTCGGGCGGCCAGCTGCGCGCGCAGAAACGTACTACTGCTAATGGGTACGAACCCATAGCCCTCTTGCAGGGCAACAGCAACGGATGTTTTGCCACTGGCCATAGGGCCACTTAAAAGAAGTAGTCGCTTCACTGCGAGTAACTATCCCTAATTGAGACATAGATCACACTAAGCATAGCTTAGTTTATAGTGAACGGCGGTCCCATAATGAAAACGCTCGCGGGAGATACCAGCTCCCAGTTCCTTACCTAATTCCATAGAGCGCTTCCGCACCGAGTGAGAGCGCATCGCTCTCGTCCTCTAGTTCCCTACGTCGTCCCGATGCAACATCGACCTTTGTCCTATCACAACCCAAGTCGGCTTTTGAGCCACCCTAACCATTTCGCGGCCTTAGGCTCTACCTGAGGCTCTACCCACTCCGACTGACCTACATTCTCGCCCTTAGCCCGAGCTGCTTGGTGCAGCACCTTCGCTCGAAGGTCTCGATTGCGAACTGCATTGACTGCCTCTTCGGACATATCGCCAGCCCAAACAATCCGGCCTGATCGTAGCCAATAGTGTGATCGGCAGCGGAAGGACCAATTTCCTATCGAGGGCTTCAGCGAAACCGACTCACCATCAAAGGACATCTGCCAGTCAGTCGGAGAGAACGGCGTTATTACCTTGTTTCCGCACCCACACGCACACAAATGCACTGCAGTGGCGAACTCCATTGCGAGGTAAATCTCCCCAGGCTCGAGCTTCTCCGGGAAATGCCCTACGAACTGCGGGGTGAGGCGACGAATCGTCATAGCCTCTCCTCACTGTTACCCATTTCGTTCAGGTTGGTCGAATAGGTGATGTGAGTAGCCTGACTGTTATCGGAGTAGAAGTCGCAGAGTCGCTTCCAAACCCCAATGGCTAGCATCGCGTTATGGCCGTTCAGATCAGCGATCTGGATGTTCGAGCGGTAGATATCCTCAGCGTCATTTTCGGTTAGCGGCATCGTCCGATCAGCATGATCATGGTGCTCAGGAGTAAGTGCGGTCACCCGGCACGTCCCCCAAATCTGCTGCGTCTCGCCAACCAAGTGAACGCCCATGCCTACATCGATCAGCGTGGTCTGTGTCCCCTTGAGCTCCTTCACCACCAGCTTGCGTGCCTTGGTGTTGTCGACGCACAGGAACACATAGTCAAAGGCACGAAGCTCACCCACATTGTCCGCAGTGATCATGCACGCATGAGGAGTGATATGGCGGTGCATTTCGCTGTAGACCTCATACAGGTAGTCCACCTTCGTAATACCCCGCTCCAGTACCGCGAACGGCACAGCCCCAGGGAAACGAAATGCGTTGTGCTGCTGTAGGACATCGTCGTCATACAGATGGATCTCAGCTACAGGCGCCTTCGCCACCTGGTCCACAATGTACGCACCTGTCCCACCAAGCCCCACAATCGCAATTTTCAGCCGCTTGAGCTTCTCGGTAGGCATACCGATACCTGCTCGTGCAGAGGCTGTATCGGTATATACAAACACCGACTCATCCGCGTCTGACCGGATGGGTGAGAAGGTTTTTGCGGTGACATCCCTGTCGAGAGCATTGGCTGGGCCAGACAGCATGGCCACATACAGCGACACCTTCTCGTGGTAGTTCGCGTAATTTCCAGTGCGAGGCTTGGCAGAGAAGTAGTGGTTCACCGTCAACTCGGGCAGCAGCTGCTGCTGGTTGCTGTTGTTGATGATCTGCTTGAGAGGCCGCCCCTGTGAGTCACAGGGGATTTCGCCAATAAAATATGCAGTGTGATCAGCGGGGCTCTCTGCCACATCAGCAGTGAGGTTGAGCGTCATGACCAGCACGCCTTTGCAGACCTGGCGCTGCGCATTCACATAGGGAACCTCTCGAACCAGCAGGTAAGAACCCATGACTTCGAGGTTGTACCCTTCGTTGCGCAAACGCAGCAGCTGCGGACTACGACTTATCAGTTGGTGTGACATTGAAGTGCATCCCCTTTTTGATACGGACGATCTGGCCTTCAACCAGGTTGGTAAGCGAGCTGCCTTCAAAGCCCTTGGCGTAGGTGACCGTGAACTGAGCATTGGGTGACGGTACCGCGTCGGGATAAGCAAGGCGTACCACCTCCCAGTAGCTGAGGTAGCGGGAGTGGACGAAGGTAGGCAGGGTATTCACGAAGACCTTGATATTGATCTCGACTGCAGCGAAGTGCTCCACCCCAGGGCGAGCTAGATCAAACAGCTCATTGTCTTCAACCAGCTCATCGTCCTCGCCGGGGATCACCAGAAAGACCTCATATTTATGAGCGTCGACGCCTGCGAGGTGCTTCAGAGTGCGGCCTGAAATGCGCTGGCCTCCCCAGTCCTGCGAGCGACCATCGATGAAGAAACGGAACGAGCGGTCGCTCTTGAATGCCAGGAATTTCTCGATCCCTGCCTGGCGCAAATCGGTCGTCTCGATCGGGCTGAGCAATTCGATATGGCCATTGGTATACATCTGGTAAAGCAGGTACTCGTCTACTGGACGCAGTCCCGCCGCTTCCAGTACCTGTTGCCCGGTCGGTACCGGATCGGTGATTACCAAAGGCCGGTAGTCCAGGTTCTCGTTACCCACCAGGATTTTGTACGGCCCGTGCTCGCGAACTTTGCGGCCAGCCGAAACAACGGCGGCCACATCCTCCACGTCGATATCGTTCAACTGAGTCATGGTAAAGCCCTCTTGCAGAAGTTAGACGGATTGTTGTCTTGCTGGACAACGGCACCGCCCATAAAACGACCCGAAGGTCGTTGTCCGCTCAGACAACAGTGGACTTCAAAAAAAAGCCGCTTATCATAGAGCATGAAACGCAGCTGTTGTCTGGATAGACAACAGCTTACCCCCGCCTTCGCGGGCAATGCAAGAGGTTGGAGAAAATAATGGATCTGGCGGGGTTCATCGCGACCATGCGTGAACGGCAAGAGCTGAGCTTTCGCGAGCTGGAGAAGCGTGCTGGTGATCTGGACCACGCGTACATCTGGAGACTAGAAAAGGGTAGTAAACAGGCCCCTTCCGACGACGTAGTGTCCCGACTGGGTCAGGCTCTGGGGTTGAGGCATCGAGAAACTGAGGTGTTCAGACTTCTGGCAAAGCCAGTAACCCTTGATGACGCGCTCTACCGCCTGATGATATCTCGCGAAGACATTCCTTGGGAGGATTTCGAGGACGTAGCAACCATGAGCTTCCGAGGTGAGCGTCCTAACACAGAGGAAGACTGGCTTAGGCGGATTGAGCTCATTCAACAAATGTAAGGCGAGGATTTTCATGGACGAAAACATTGCGGTTGCTCGGGCTCGAAAGCTCTTGAAAGATGCAGGGATTACTACAGTGCCTGTCGATGTGGAGGCTCTCGCTTCATTCTTAGACTTTCGTGTTTTGAGAACAGAGCTGGCGAAGGGGGAAGCCGGGTGCACTGTTGAACGTCGTGGAAAGATTTGCATCTGGGTCAATCAGAATGACAGCCCTGCTCGTCAGAGGTTTACGATCCTCCATGAGATCGCCCATCACGTTCTTGAGCTCGAATCGAAGCACGGAGACAGCGTTCCATCTGATGAGTTGGAACGCTTTTCCGGTAGACCACCTGAAGAGGTGCTTTGCGATATTTTCGCCGCTGAGTGCCTCGTACCATGGGAAGTGGTTCAGCCTCTTGCTGAAGATAAAGACTTCACGCTTGAACATCTCTCGGAGCTAGCTGAGCAGTTTCAGGCATCCCGCGCCTGCGTTGCGTCTAGATTTGCTCAGGCTTCTGAGGCCCATCTAGCGTTCGTGGTAGCCGAGGAAGGGGTAGTCAAATACTCCGTCAACTCGAAAGCGTTGAAGGCCTCTAAAGTCTGGATAACTAAAGGCGTTCCACTGCCTAAAAGTTCCGCAGCTGCAAAAGCCTTCATGTCTGGCGCCAGTGGTTTTCATGAGGCCGATTCTGAAGGCTTGGACTGGAGCAGCAGTGATGATGCCCGTCGATTCGCCTGCTATGAGCAAGCGACCTACCATGCCCCAACCAAACAGACTCAGTCCATCCTCATCTTCGAGGAGCTTGAGCAGCCCCCAGTATCGAGTGGCTATCGCCATGCCCGAGATGACCGCGATGACTTCCTAGAAGAACTTGACGGTTATCCTGGGTGGTCGAAGCCTCGGCACTGACCCTTTCTGAAATAAGTGCATCTAAGGGTTCCAAAATACTTCACAAGTGCTGGAAAACGCGGCTGCTTGTGGCCGGTTTGAGCTCGCAGTATCAGGCAAGTCACGGCCAGAAACGGACAGTCATGCAAGCCGTAAAGACTATTTAGACGCCGCCTGTACTTCCTAACGCTTTATGTCAGCCATAGGCCGTTAGCGATCAGGGGAAGAGCTTAAATTTACTATCGACGTAGCGCTGCTCAGGCGTCAGAGTTCGAGTATCAAGCCCGTATGTACGCAGTAGCCACCGGGAGTGCCCCCCAGCTTCACCACCGACAACTCCGCGCCCATGCAAGCCAACTCGATTGTTCACGACCAGAATGTCGCCAGGCGATATAACTACCGACACTGAGCATTTCTGGCAAGCCTCCTCAAATCGGGTTACGGCGTGGGTAGCAAGGTGAGATTCATAGTCGGCGTCCGCCGCGCTGTGGCTATAGCGTATCCAATACCCATCTTCACTCTCGAAAAGTAGCTGAATACCTGCCATTGCGTTCAACAGCAGGCTGTTCTTGCCAAGCAGCTTTCGTAACCCACGCGTGAAGGTTTTCTGTGGACGGATCACGTACTGAGGCTTGGTCAGCTCTACGAGCTCGGCAGGTGTTAGCTGCTGCAAGACTTCCGACAGAGGCATGACTGTCGTGGCGGTCTCATCAGGGTTGCGAAGGCCGCTCAGACAAACGAAATCCGGGGACGGCGCAACGCGCTCATCAAACTCATGTAACTGACCGCGCACCGGGAAAGACACGGCATCAGTGTGGCCTCGCATGTCGGACTTGGATTTCTCCGCAAAATCGTCATCGCCGGGCAGTACGACGAGATTTACAAACAGATGCCCGTCGTTTTCGGATCCGTAGGAGATCGTGTCCGAATTAAGTGCTGCAAGACAGGCCACTGAACAGGCCCTCGCTGCAACGGTAGTCACCACGTCGGGCACAGGGGTGAAAGCGGCTGGCGTTTCTGGCAGATCATCGATATCGAAAACTGCCTTCAGGTGGGAAAACGGGTTCACCCAGGCCTGGCGTTGTACGTCGGCCAAAGCCAGGCCGACATTAGAAAGCGCGGATTCAATTTGCGGCAGCAGAGCTTCGCCAAGTACTACAGGGCTGTCGAGCGCGAGCAGGCAAGTTTCAAGTGGATTATCAGACATCCAACGGTTAACCGCTCCGCGAATTGCCATCGAAAAATGAGCGTCGATCAATTGTGTCCCTTCACATGCAGGTGATATAAAGATGATATACGAGCGCCCACAAGGGCGTCACTGCTTCCTTTGCGATGGCCAAGCCTACCATGAAAAATAGTGTCACTTTGACTTCCTCCTCGCTGAGGGCATGGGCGGATTACCTCGCCTGGGTCTCTAAGACAGCACAGTTCCACGTAGTCGCGTGCGCTCATCAATGCACTGTTGCTCTTCCAGGTGGCGACCTACTCAAGGTGCAAGCCAGCTCTCCAGAGCTCCTCGCTAGAAAGGTTATGGCGGAACTATCATCCAATCTCGTTGCTCCTCCACTCATGGCCTGTCAACCGGAGCCGGTGAGTACTCCATCTGTACAGGATGTGTCACCAAAGGAGGTGTCTATGCGCAGCCACTATGAACCCGCTTTACCCCGTGCATCTCAGGAGCCTCGATCAGCGTCCGTGACGAGTACCAAGGGCACTCTGCAGACGATTGGCGTCTACGTGCCGGAGGCGATGCATGAAACGCTGAAAGCGCTGGCCCATGGGCAGGAGAAAAAGTTTTCAGTGCTAGTAAGAGAGCTGATCGAAAGCGCTTATGAGCGTTTTGAGGACGCAACCGAGGAGCGCAGTGGAAGGAAGGTTCTCGACGATTATGCGCTCAAAGTTGCGAGCTACAGTGGAGAGCAATCACAATGGATGGCCCGACTTGATCGCCAGCTCAGCTTGGAGCTAAAGCTAACTGCCAAAGAATACGGGCGATCTGCCTCTCAACTTATTGGCGGCCTCTTAGCCGAAGAGCTATCGCATTCCTTGCAGGCCAGAGCCGAAACTCTCAGCAATGAATCTTGCGCTGGAGTGGAGGTCGAGAGAGCTCAGGCGGCTATTGCCGCCATAATCGGCCCTCAGGTTGGTAAATTAGCTGACTATGTGGAGTTGCCTGGCAAGCGTAAATTGGTAAGCGAGGTGCTAGTTGGTCTAGTGCAAGCTCCGGGCGTTTTGCTTGGCAAAATTGCTGAATATTTCGGGGTTTCGAGAGGGGTCTTGACCCAGGCCGTAAGCCTCAATTTCAGAAACCTTCCAGCGCCCTCGTATAAAGCACCCAACGGACGACCTCGCATGCTTACAGAGCCTGTCTCATGGGAAGAGGCGGTGAGGGCTTTGAAGTTACCTCATGATGAGGAAGCGAAGCTGTTGGCCATGGGGGAGTGAGATGAACCCTTTCGACCGTGCACGAATTGAGGCGATGAATGCACGGGCGACGCTCGCCGCTGCGTGTGGTGATCACTACCCTACCAGCGAGCAATGGCTCGCAGTGTTTGAAGATACGCTGGGACTGGCGATTGAGCAGGTCGACCCGGACGACTACGCGCTGGGTGGTGGGGACGCCCTGCTTCAACGAGGTTACAACACAATCCTGGTTCGCAAGGATGTAGGGTTGGCGGAGCGGGCTTACCTACTAGCCCACGAGCTCGGTCATTGGTATCTCGACTCTCCAGCATCGACAACGGGCACCTCCTCAACAGCATTCATCTGCGAAGATACTGGGCAAACGCACGGCTACGCAGTCGTTGATGGATACGGCGCCTGGGAACGTCAAGAACTTCAAGCCAACGTCTTTGCACGGGAGCTGCTATTACCCAAGGCTGCAGCCAGAGCACTGTGGGCAAACGGATGGCGTTCACGGCAAATCGCTGCGACTTTTCAGTTGCCTCTGGAAGTAGTGCGGCAGCAGTTGGCTGACGCTCTACTGCTTCCGGATGTTGCCCCTGTAGCACCCTCTGCGACGCACCCACCAAGCGATGCACAAGAGCGCGCTGCGCAGGCTTCAGAGAAATACGTCAACGTCGTCGCAGGGCCCGGTACGGGCAAGACCACTACCTTGGTGCACCGTGTAGCCCACCTAATCTCCAGTGGCGTGCCTGCCAGTAAAATCCTGGTCATGACGTTCACTAACCGTGCAGCGCAGGAGCTTGTTGAGCGGCTGACTGCGGCCAATGTCCCGAATGCTTCCCAAATCTGGGCGGGCACATTTCACTCGTTCGGGTTAGAGCTACTTCGAAAGCATCATCATCACTTTGAGTTAACCCCTCAGATCAAGATCGCGGATCTTCTCCAGCTGGTCAGGATGATGGTCACCGAACTGCCTAACTTAGAGCTCAAGCATTTCTTCAGGCTCCGCAATCCTTACGATTGGCTTCCTGACGTCCTGAAGATCATTCACCGGCTTAAGGAGGAGCTGGTCTTCCCTGACGACTACTCAGCAATCCTTCAATCGCTTCCGGCTGTCGAGCCAGAGGTTGCTCTGGAGCGCGAGGACATCATCACTCTGTACAGGGCCTACGAGGGCGTCCTGCGCAGGGAGGGCTGGGTCGACTATCCCGATCTACTGGTTCGCCCCGTCCTCAAGGCGCGAGATTTTCGCCCATCTATAGATGCCTTCCTTGGGCAGTACGATCATGTCTTAGTGGACGAGTACCAGGACGTTAACCATGTCATGATCGAGTTCGTAAAGAGGATCGGCTCGCCCCTGCGTCACTTGTGGGTGGTCGGTGACATTCGCCAAGCTATTCACCACTGGCGTGGCGCATCGATCCAGAGCTTGCTCAAGTTCGATGAGGCTTACGTCACGAGGGGTCAGGCAGCGTCCATTCAACGGTATAGTTTGGACATCAACCGCCGTAGCTCGCCAGAAATTCTGCGTGCGATTGAACGGGCAGGCACCGATCACGTCTTGCAGTCCCAGGTGCCCCTCGACCCTGTCTCACCTTCTCGCTCTGCAATCGGCGTCTATCCGGCTTTGATCCATACGGAGAAAGGCCCGCAGGGTGGCACCATCGTTGCGCAGATTGAGCAATGTCGCGTGTCCGGCCACCCCTACGGTAGCCAAGGTATCATCAGCCCTACCAACGCACAGCTGGATGCGTTGGCCCGGGACATTGAGCGGGCGGGAATTCCCGTGTTGCACATCGGTGATCTGAGTCAGCGCGCTGAAGTCAAAGAATTCCTGTGCTTGATGCAGCTCCTCACTCAGCGCATGCCAGGGGCACTTATAGGCTTGCTCCCGCTCACTGACTTCAGTATGCCAGCCTCGGACATCGAGCTACTCACAAGCCTGTCCAGATTGGATGCTGACCTCCAGCGAGGCGGCTGGCTCAAGCAGCCAATACCGGGGCTGTCGCCTAAGGGGCAAAAAGTCGCCCAGTCGCTGAATGATCTGCTTGGCAACTCGACCCGCAATTCCCGGCCCTGGGCTTTTGTGTGTGACCTAATGTTTGAGAAAGGCTTTGGCCTTGACTCACTGAACGACCAGTCTGCGACTGCCCAAATCAGGCGCCTGGCACTGTGGCAATTCATCTACGCCGTGCGCAACAGCGATGGCGTGGGCAGTCAGGCGACGCTGTCCAAATATCTGGAGAGGGAAGATTTCCGACGCTATATTGGTCAGCCATCGATGGATCGCTCACTGCCGCCAGAGGCTGCTGCAATTGATGGAGTCAGACTAATGACGGTTCACGGTAGTAAAGGGCTTGAATTCGACGTGGTGCATATGGCCAACGTCGAGAAGTCTACATTTGGTGCCGAGGCGACACCGCGCCATGATGACGAACACAAAGCCCTACTGTTACCCGCTGAGGTGCTCAACAGTACGCGTCAGATGCGTGCCGACGGTGAAGCGATCGAGCGCAACAACCTGCTCTACGTCGGCGTCTCAAGAGCGAAAAGTAAGCTCAACGTCTATTGCAGTACCGATGTCTCGAAGATCCCATCCCCTTTATGTGACCCGCTGATTTTTACCCCAAGTCGTGGGAGTGCCGCGGCGTTGCCGGCACCGACTCTCTGTGCACACGCTCCACTAAGTCCGCCTGCCTCAATCAGCTTTTCAGCACTCAACAGCTTTATATCCTGTTCGCTTCAGTATCACTATGCTCACGAGCTGAACCTGCCACCTGATCAGGAGCAGGACATCTCGATCCGGGCTCGTCGATCAGTTCTTGCCGGCCTGGAGTATGTGTATCGAGATGGCGTGAATCCCCAAACAGCTTTCGAGCAAGCCTGGGAGGAGAGGCCGCTGCCAACTGAGTTGGAAGACAAAACACTGGTGGATCACGCCTGGATCGCCTTCTCTCGCGGCACCGCGCTGCTCCCTGAGATCGACCAGTACGTCCCAGAAACCACATCCAGCGTGAACGGCCAGGTGATCAGCATGCCCTGGATGCTTCGTGACACTAACGGTGATCTGGTTTGGCTACGCACGGGGATCGGTCTATCAGACGTCTCCAGTTATGTGCGCCCCATCCTGCTAAACCTTGGTGGCAGTCGCTGCGACAACATCTCCATCCATTCTCTTGTCGCGGGCCGATCTAAAGACACGACTCCATCCAGTAGGCCAAGCATGACCAGCGTGTTCAAAGCGATCACCGCGTTGCGGGCTGGCGAACGCTCCGCCAGTAGAGGGAAGCATTGCAGCCGATGCGCTTACTCAAGCATCTGCGGCCAGCGGTTTTGATCTTTCTCCGAGCGTTTCTGGAACTTCACGTTGCAGTCCAGGGGCGCTCAAGTTGACATAACACAAGGACAGTTTTGGGCATGGGCTACATCAACGCCCCCCCCCGGATCAGCAGCACGAAATTTCTGCGATTGGCATTAGAGCCCTTCGATTGGCGTATGAAGAATGCGAGTGGGGCACGCTCATACAGCGATCTATTCCCTTGGCCTGAGTGGTTGCCGGGACCTAAAGCGACAAGGGCGGCCTATCCATTCCGTTTAATGCGTAGGTGAATGGCTGCTATTGGCCGATACCGGCCGGTGGTGAAGGACGGCTACCAGCCAAAATCTACTGCTCGGTTATGACTATCAAAGGCGCAGCGTGCCATCGACATTTACTAATGCTTGCAGGATGCCTATGCGCCCCACCTGAGGCAGTACTCAGATAAGCTGTTCACGTATTCTTCACCAAAACCAAGTGGGCGCGATTTGGGCACAATCTGGGCACTGACGATTTTAAAGGGTTTGCTCGTAATTTGAGCTAGATGTCATGGGATTCATCAGCTGTCTGACTCGAAATTGAGTGCTAGCTGATTGGGGCAGGGATCGGCTTGTGAATTTCTCGATCTAGAGGAAGTGTAAATTGCTGATTTATAACGAGATGGCGCACCCGACAGGATTCGAACCTGTGACCCCCGCCTTCGGAGGGCGGTACTCTATCCAGCTGAGCTACGGGTGCATATAGGTAAAGCGTGGTCATTTTGACCTCTAGCCGCACCGTGGCACAAGTGGATGAGTATTGCCTTCGGAGGGCGGTACTCTATCCAGCTGAGCTACGGGTGCGTGGTGTGAAACGCGGGGCCATGCAGCGGCGGGTCGGGTTTCAGCGCCGCAATGATACGCATTGAAATTGCCGGCGTCCATGTTTGTGCGGTGATTCGCCGCGGTGTTCTGCGCGGGTTGTAGGTATTGGCTATTTTGTCGCTTGCGGGTTTCCCGGTATACTCGCGCACATTGTCCGGGCAATGCACTTGGGCGCGACTCTTATAGCCATGATGAGGATGTATAAGGTGATGACTTTGAGAAAGATTCTGCTGGCCTCGGCGGCCATGCTGGTGGTGGTAGCGGGTAACGCCTTTGCAGCAACGGCCAACGAAGAGGCCATCGCCGAGCGTCTCAAGCCTTACGGGACTGTCTGTCTGGTAGGTGATCCTTGTGCCGAAGACGTCGCTGGCGGCGGCGCTGCTGCTGCGGGTCCGCGTTCCGGTGCCGACGTGGTTGGCAAGTTCTGCTCCGCCTGCCACAGTGCTGGTGTTCTGGGTGCTCCCAAGATTGGTGACAGCGCTGCGTGGTCTGCCCGGCACGGCGGCGACCTGGACGAACTGTTGAAGAACGCGATTGCTGGCTTGAACGCGATGCCTCCGAGAGGCACCTGTGGGGACTGCTCCGACGAAGAGCTGATGGCGGCGATCAAAGAGATGTCCGGTCTCTGATCCGAGCTTTCCTGCTCTGCTGAACGCCCCGCTAATGCGGGGCGTTTTTCGTTGGGGGGCCGGTGCCGGGTTTAGCGGCTGAGCAGCCCGCGCAGGTTCGAGAGGGCGGCCTTGCCACGTGCCTGCTTTTCTTCTGCGGGGGCTTCTTCGGTGCCCTCCCATTCCAGGTCTTCGCTGGGAATTTCTTCCAGAAAGCGGCTCGGCAGGCAGTCGAATACTTCGCCAAACTGCCGCCGCTTGGCGGCGAAGGTAAAGGTCAGGGTCTTGCGCGCGCGGGTGATGCCCACATAGGCCAGGCGCCGCTCCTCCTCCACGCTGTCGGCTTCGATACTTGAGCGGTGTGGCAGTATCTCCTCCTCCATGCCCATGATGAACACGTGGGGATATTCCAGACCCTTGGAGGCGTGCAGGGTCATCAATTGCACGCGGTCGTTGTCTTCTTCCTCTTCCTGCCGCTCCAGCATGTCGCGCAGTACCAGCTTGGCGATGGCGTCTTCGATACTGGTTTCGCCGCTTTCGTCCTTCTCGACAATGCTCTTCAGCGAGTCGAGCAGGAACCAGACATTGCCCATGCGCTTGGCGGCTATTTCGTCGCTGGAGCAGTTCTGGCGAATCCAGTTTTCGTAGTCCAGGTCGAGAATCATCTGCCGCAGTGCGTCGATCGGGTCTTCTTTGCTGCAGCGCATGCGCACGCCGTCCATCCAGTGGATGAAGCGTTGCAGCTTCTCCGCGTAGCGGTTGTCCAGGCGCTCGCTCATCCCGGTTTCGGTGCAAGCCTGATACATGCTGACGCCCCGCTCGTTGGCGTAGGTGCCGAGTTTTTCCAGGGTGGCCGGGCCAATCTCGCGGCGGGGCACGTTGATCACGCGCAGCAGGGCGTTGTCGTCATCCTGGTTCACCAGCAGGCGGAAGTAGGACATTAGATCCTTCACTTCCTGGCGGGCAAAGAAGCTGGTGCCGCCGGAGAGGTGATAGGGCACCTGATGATGTTGCAGTTTGAGTTCGATCAGCCGCGCCTGGTGGTTGCCGCGATACAGAATGGCAAAGTCGCGCCAGGCGCGTTTGTGCTGCAAGTGCTGGTTCTGGATTTCCACGGCAACCCGTTCGGCTTCGGCCTCTTCATTGCGGCAGCGGATTACGCGCAGCGGCTCGCCGTAACCCAGCTCGCTCCAGAGCTGCTTTTCGAATACATGCGGGTTGTTGGCGATCAGCGTGTTGGCGGCGCGCAGGATACGGCTGGTGGAGCGATAGTTCTGCTCCAGCATCACTACCTTGAGGGCCGGGAAGTCATCTTTCAGTTGTGCCAGGTTTTCCGGCCGGGCGCCGCGCCAGGCATAGATCGACTGGTCGTCGTCACCTACCACGGTGAAGCGCGCCTGCTGGCCTACCAGCATTTTTACCAGCAGGTACTGGCTGGCATTGGTGTCCTGGTATTCATCAACCAGCATGTAGCGGATACGAAACTGCCACTTTTCCAGAATGTCCGGGTTATCGCGAAACAGCACCACCGGGATAAGGATCAGATCGTCGAAGTCGACTGCGTTGTAGGCCTTGAGGGTGCGCTGATAGTGCATGTAGACACTGGCAGCGGTCTGGTCCTGCGGGGTCTTGGCCTGCGCCAGTGCCTCGTCCGGCAGAATCAGGTCGTTCTTCCAGGAGGAAATCTTGTTCTGAATACCGTCGATGCCGTCATCGGCGCCGTAGTCGCGATGCATCAGGTCGGTGATCAGCGCCAAGGCGTCCTGCTGATCAAAGATCGAGAAGCCCGGCTTGTAGCCCAGGCGCTGATGCTCCTTACGGATGATATTGAGGCCCAGGTTATGAAAGGTTGAAACCGTCAGGCCGCGTGCATCAGGGCCCTTGATCAGTTGACCTACCCGCGCCTTCATCTCGCGTGCTGCCTTGTTGGTAAAGGTCACAGCGATGATGTGCTGCGCGCGAATGCCACATTCTTTAACCAGATAGGCGATTTTGCGTGTGATAACGCTGGTTTTACCGCTTCCCGCGCCAGCCAATACGAGCAGCGGTCCGCTGATGTACTCGACGGCTTCCTGTTGACGGGGATTGAGGCTTGCCACTGGTCGGGTCTCCTGCGCTGGGGGTGGGCAATAGTAGCAGTTTTTGCTCAACTAGCCCGGTAATAGCCAAAGGCTAGGCTTGGTTAATAGACGAAACTTCGTTATAACTGGCTTTATAAAAGCGGTGTATATAACTAAATTTAAAAGAAACTTGTTGTTTGGGGCGTTCTGAATCGGCTGGCTTTGTGCGGCGCTGTTCGCACGTGGCAAGCAAGACCCGAAGTAAATCATATAGATAGCAGTGGGTTGGGGTGGCGTAGTGGCTGGGAGCCTGCTGCGTTGAAGATTCGGAAATCGTTCTGATCCTTGGGGGATCGCTAGTTGAGCGCTGATAGTCCAACACAGCGAATTGTGCTACTTGATACCGATCACGGCGCCTTTGTGCAGCTGTGTCGGCGTCTATCTGCCGTGAAAAGCAGTGCATTTTTGCTTGAACGTCAGGAAAGTTGGCACGCCCTGCAGACCGAGATCAATCGTGGTGAAGTACAGGCGGTGCTGGCGCGGTCAGAGAACCTTGCGCTGCTGGCCGATTGTGGCGTGCCGGTGATTCACCTGGCCAGCGAGCCGGACTTCTCCGGCATCGGCAACGGTCGTAATGACACCCTCTGGGATCAGTCCAGCAGTAGTGAAATCATCCGCTGTTTTCAGTACGCCATTGAGCGGCATCAGTTGCGCTCGGCGTTGGACCATGCTGCCAGCTTCGATGCGCTGACCGGCACCTGCAATCGGCAGATGTTTCAGGATCGGCTCAAGCAGGGCATGCGCCGCGCGTTGCGCACCAATCAGCCGCTCGCTGTATTCTTTATTGATCTCGACAATTTCCGCCACGTCAACGACACGCTGGGCCATAGCGCCGGTGATGACATCATCTGCGAGGTGGTCTCACGCCTGCGTAGCGTGCTGCGCAACACCGATACCATCGGCCGCATGGGCAGCGACGAGTTCGCCCTGGTGATCGAGGATTACACGACCGCCAGCAACCTGCTGCAGATTGCCCAGAAAGTGACCAACGAAATGGCCGAGCCCTTTACCGTCAACCGCGAGGGGTTACTGCTGGGTTGCAGTGTGGGTATTGCCACCTATCCGGAAGGCGGTCAGACGGTGGATAGCCTGCTGCTGCACGCCAATCTGGCGATGCTGCAAGCCAAGGGGCAGCGCGGTTGCAACTTCCACTTTTACGACGAGCGCATCAACCTGCAGGCCCACAGCCTGATCGAGTTTGAGTCGGCCCTGCGTCAGGCACTGCGGCGCAGCGAATTCGAGCTGCATTACCAGCCGCGTGTTGAGCTCAGCACCGGCAACATTGTCGGGCTGGAAGGGCTGATTCGCTGGCGCCATCCGGAGCGCGGCCTGCTCGGTCCCAATGAGTTTATCCCGCTGGCAGAAGAGACCGGCCTGATCGTTCCCATGGGCTACTGGGTGATTGCGCGGGCCTGTCACGACCTGGCGCGGTTGCAGAAAATGGGTACCTCGCCGGTGCATATCGCCGTCAACATGTCGTTCCGACAATTCCAGGACAGCCGTCTGCTGTCGACGGTAAAGCGCCTGCTGGAGCGCACCGGTATCGATCCGCATTGGCTGGAGTTCGAGCTGACCGAGACTGCAGTGATGCAGCAGCCCGAGCAGGTGCTGATGACTATGGATGGCATGACTGGCCTGGGTGTGCGCTTCTCGCTGGACGATTTCGGCACCGGTTTTTCTTCCTTTGTTCATCTGCACAGCCTGCCGATCAATCTGCTGAAGATCGACCGCAGCTTCGTCAAGGGCATCGCCGAGCGTACGGCGGACCGCCAACTGGTGGGCGCCATGATCGATATGGGCCACAGTCTGGGACTGGAAGTGGTCGCGGAAGGTGTCGAGCAGCGTGAACAGCTTGAGGTGTTGCGCAGCCTTGGCTGTGAGCAGGTGCAGGGGTATTTCATTAGTCCTGCGCTGAGCTTCGACGAACTTTGCTACTTCATGGACGCGTATAGCATGGGGCGGGACGAAGCCCTGAAGACCAGTAACAAGGTCTCCGCGCTGATCAACTGAGCCGCGCTTGCACGCGATAGAAATAGCGAGGCGACTATCGACTTTGCTGGCGCCATGCTATTCAAAATCGACGCCGCCCCGCTGCGTTTCACTATAGTGCACTGGTCGCACCCTGCCAGTGCCTTGTGTCGTTTTTTTCCATGTCTTCTGCCTGACCTGCGCCACGCTTGCCGGCATCCTGCTGTGTGCGCGGTGTTCACTGGCGGTGCGCGGGCCTAGCCATTCTTGGCCCGTGCCCGCTGGCTCAGGCCGCGCTCTAAGTCAGTGCCCGGGCTGGCGGTCAAGTTGCCGGTATTGCAGCGCTTCGGCCAGGTGGGCTCGGTCAATGCGCCCGTCCCCGGCGAGGTCGGCTAAAGTGCGGGCGACTTTAAGCGTACGGTGGCTGGCCCTGCGAGACAGCCCCAGACGGGTAATCGCCTTTTCCAGCCAACCGGCATCCGTATCCTCCAAGGCGCAGTGTTGGCGAATGCCATCGAGCCCGAGGTGTGCATTCAGTCCCTGCTGGCGTGCGGCCTGACGCTGTCTGGCCGCAAGCACCTGAGCTGCGGCGGTGGCGGTATCCGGCACGCCTCGGCTGTGTTCGCTGCTCATCGAAAAGGGTTCGTTATGCATCGCCAGGTGCAGGTCTATGCGGTCCAGCAAGGGGCCTGACAGCTTGCTGCGGTAACGCTGCACCTGTTCCGGGGTGCAGCGGCAACGGGCGCTGGGGTCGCCCTGAAAGCCGCACGGGCAAGGGTTCATGGCGGCGATCAGTTGGAAGCGGGCCGGGAAGGTCAGTTGCTCGCGTGCTCGCGCAATGTGAATACAGCCCGATTCCAGCGGTTCGCGCAGCATCTCCAATACCTTGCGGTCGAACTCGGGTAACTCATCGAGAAACAGCACGCCGTTGTGCGCCTGGCTGATCTCACCCGGGCGGGGTTGGCTGCCGCCACCGACCAGTGCCGCGGCGGACGCACCATGATGAGGCGCACGAAAGGGCCTGCCGGGCCAGGCGGTCAGGGGTGTGCGGTCGCAAACGGACTGGATCGCGGCGACTTCCAGTGCTTCTTGTTCCAGCAACGGTGGCAGTATGCCGGGGAGGCGGCTGGCGAGCAGTGTCTTGCCGGTGCCGGGTGGGCCAAACAGGAGCAGATTGTGCCCGCCGCTGGCGGCGACGATGAGGGCGCGTTTGGCTTGTGCCTGACCCTGCACATCCGCCAGTTCGGCGGCTGCCGCAGGGGCTGCGGGCGCCGCCGGTGCGATGGCGGGCAGCGGTTCTTCGTTGCGCAGGTGTGCGCAGAGCGCCAGCAGATGATCTGCGGCAATCAGCTTGACGTCATTTACCAGCGCAGCTTCTGCGGCGTTGGCGCGCGGCAGGATCAGCGTGCGGCCGGCGTCGCGGCAAGCCAGGGCGACCGGGAGTACGCCCTGTACCGGACGCAGTTCGCCGGATAACGCCAACTCGCCAACGCATTCGCACTCCGCCAGAGCGTCAGCGGGGATCTGTCCGCTGGCCGCCAGCAGCCCCAGGGCAATGGCCAGGTCAAAGCGCCCGCCCTCCTTGGGCAGATCGGCCGGGGCAAGGTTGATCGTGATGCGCTTGAGGCTGGGAAAGTCGAGCTGGGCGTTCTGCAAAGCGCTGCGTACGCGGTCCTTGCTTTCACGTACCGCCGTTTCCGGCAGGCCGACCAGGGTCAGGCTGGGCATGCCGTTGGCCAGGTGCACTTCAACGCTGACAGGCGGGGCTTGAATACCGAGGCGGGCGCGGCTGTGGACTATCGCCAGTGACATGATCTCTCCTTGATCGTCAACGTGGTGTGCCTGATACAGCCGGAATCAGGCGCTTGGGATTAGGTGTTTTGCTGTTCCAACTCGGCAACCCGCGCTTCGAGTGCCTCCAGGCGCTCGCGGGTGCGCAGCAGAACGGTCTGCTGGGTTTCAAACTCATCGCGGCTGACCACGTCCAGCTTGCTCAGCGCGCTTTGCAGCATCGCCTTGAGGTGTTTCTCGACCTCGGGGGCCGGCAGGCCCTTTTCGCTCAGCAGCAACTTGCTGGCCTGGCTGCTGACGGCGTCTATCACGAGTTTATGCAACATTCCGGCTACCTGCGGCAGTGGTTGGCATGCGCGGGCAAGCGGCCCGCAGTGGCCTCGCAGTGTAGCACCGAGTGCATGCGAATCGAAACGCGCGCCCTGATTGTGCGTTGATGGCGCGCACGCACCACAACTGCGCACTACACTGGTGCATAGGGGCTCTTTTGGCTTGGATATTTGATCGGTCGTATTTTTCAAGTCTATGTTTTTTAACAAAAAAACAAAACTGGCAGGCTTTCTGCAATACGTCCCTCAGCTGACAGTCGAGGCATGCCTGATTCAGGGCACGTCTCAGTTTGCAGCCAGAACAGTGATGAATCACATCAGGAGCATAACAATGAAGCGTTTGACCCTGGCTATTTCGGCCATCGCTCCGAGCGCCACGGACCTGCTTTATGCCGATAGCGATATGGGCCCGGATGAACGTACCGGCCATGCGGGTGATTCTGACTACTGCGACAGCACTTTTGGATTGTCCGTTTCTAAAAGCCTCTAACTCGGCATAGACTTGTCCTGTCCCCCAGGGCAGTCCATTACCACGGGAGTATCAAAATGAAACTAGTAACGGCTGTAATCAAGCCCTTCAAACTGGACGACGTGCGTGAAGCATTGTCCGAGATTGGCGTTCAGGGCATCACTGTGACTGAGGTCAAGGGTTTTGGCCGGCAGAAGGGTCACACCGAGCTTTACCGCGGTGCGGAGTACGTTGTGGACTTCCTGCCAAAAGTGAAGATCGACGTAGCCATCGGCGATGACATGCTGGATCGCGTTATCGAGTCCATCACCAAGGCGGCCAACACCGGCAAGATCGGTGACGGCAAGATCTTCGTGGTCAACCTCGAGCAGGCCATCCGTATCCGTACCGGTGAAACCGATACCGACGCTATCTAAGAGCACGCTCTTTCACAGAATGCAGTAAACAAGCCTATATGGGGGGCTTAAAATGGAAGACATCGTACAAATCAAGTACGCACTTGATACATTCTACTTTCTGGTCTGCGGCGCGTTGGTCATGTGGATGGCAGCGGGTTTTGCCATGCTCGAAGCCGGTCTGGTGCGCGCCAAGAACACCACTGAAATCCTCACCAAGAACGTGGCTCTGTACGCTATTGCGTGCACCATGTACCTGTTGATCGGTTACCACATCATGTATTCCAGCCCGGAAGGCGGCATCTTCCCGAGCTTCGGTGTACTGATCGGTGCTGAAAATACCGTTGAAGACGTACTCGCCGGTGGCGACGATGCACCTTACTACTCGGTAGCATCGGACTTCTTCTTCCAGGTGGTCTTCGTCGCCACTGCCATGTCCATCGTTTCCGGTGCCGTGGCTGAGCGCATGAAGCTGTTCGCCTTCCTGGTGTTCGCCGTGATCATGACTGGCTTCATCTACCCGATCCAGGGCTTCTGGAAATGGGGCGGTGGCTTCCTGAACGAAGCGGGCTTCCTGGACTTTGCCGGTTCTGGCGTGGTTCACCTGACAGGTGCAACTGCTGCACTGGCCGGTGTTCTGCTGCTGGGCGCTCGTAAGGGCAAATACGGTTCCAACGGTCAGATCAGCGCCATCCCTGGTGCCAACCTGCCGCTGGCTACCCTGGGTATGTTCATCCTCTGGCTGGGCTGGTTCGGCTTCAACGGTGGTTCGCAGCTGGTGGTGTCCAACATCTCCGATGCCAACGCTGTTGCGCAGATCTTCCTGAACACCAACGCTGCAGCAGCAGGTGGTCTGATTGCCGGTCTGGTCGTAGCACGCATCCTGTTCGGCAAAGCTGACCTGACCATGGCGCTGAACGGTGCGCTGGCTGGCCTGGTTGCCATCACTGCCGAGCCGCTGACCCCTGGTGGTCTGCAGGCGACGCTGATCGGTGCAGTTGGTGGCGTGATCGTGGTCTTCTCTGTCCTGGCTCTGGACAAACTGAAGATCGATGATCCGGTTGGTGCCATCTCCGTTCACGGTGTGGTCGGTATCTGGGGCCTGCTGGCTGTCTGCCTGACCAACGGCGACGCTTCTCTGAAAGCGCAGCTGCTGGGCATCGTAGTCATCTTCCTCTGGGTATTCATCTCCAGCCTGATCGTGTGGAGCATCATCAAACTGGTGATGGGCCTGCGCGTCAGCGAAGAAGAAGAGTATGAAGGCGTCGATATCTCCGAGTGCGGTATGGAAGCCTATCCGGAGTTCACCAGCAGCAAGAAGTAAGCTGACTGGCACTACCGGAAATAACAGAAAGGGCGCCCCATGGGCGCCCTCTTTGTTTGTGTCTGCAGCTCAGGGTTGGCGGGGCAGGCGAATGCACGCCAGCAAGCCACCCTGAGTACTGGCCGCAAACTGCAGCGTGCCATCATAGCGCTCGACGGTCTCTCTCACTATGGCTAACCCAAGGCCATGTCCGGGCACTTGCTGATCCAGGCGAAGCCCGCGTGTGCCCAACTGCTCGAGTTGCTCGGCCGCTACGCCGATACCATCGTCTGCGACCTGAATTTCGAACGCCTGTGCATTCTGTTGCAGGCGCACAATAACCTGCGAGCTCGCCCACTTTCCGGCATTGTCGATCAGGTTACCTAGCAACTCATTCAGATCCTGCTCCTCGATTGGCCAAAGCTGGTGCTCGTCGATCTGGATGTCGAGCTCAAAGCGTTTGTCGGCATACAGACGCCCAAGCATCCAGAGCATCTCGCGCGCCTGCATCACAGGGTTGGCGTTTTTACCTGCTTGAGGCCCGGCGGCTTGGGCACTTCGCAGGGAGGTGTCGAGCTGATGATTGATTTCTGCCAGCTTGCTGGTTATCTGCGCGCGCATTGTGTCATCGATGGGGTGTTGAGCGGTGCTCAGCATCTGGGTAATAGCCGCAATCGGGGTTTTCACGCTGTGCGACAGATTGGCATTCGTTTGGCGAGAGCGAGTCAGGCGCTGGTCCAGTGTGTCGAGTAGTTGGTTGAGCTGTTGCGTCAGACGCTGAAACTCCGCAGGGACGGCTTCTTCGAGCCGTGATCGCTCGCCTTGGCGCAACTGCTGCAGCTGATGACGCAACTGAGTGGTGGGGCGCAGAGACAGATGCACAGCGACCCAGATCATGCCGATCAATAACAGCAGCAGTGCTATGGCAACCACAGCGGTCCAGAGATGGAGCTCCTGTTCACCGGCCTTGAGCACGCTGTAATCCTCGGCCACAACGATGATCAGCGGCTGGCCGCCCACCGAGGAGATGGCGCGGTAGGCGAGGAAGTAACTGGCAGCTGTCTGGCCCGGCAGTTGTGCACTCAAGGTCTGCAAGCCCGTTTCAGCTTGGCTTAGCCAGGGTTGCAGCTGGGCGCTCCAGTCCGGGTGTGAGAACAGCTCGCGGCCGGCCAGGCTGACCGCATAGACATGGTGGGTCGAGGCGTTACCAGCGTCGTGGTGGAAGGTGATCTGATTACGATCGCCGGCAGGGGTGGCGCGCAGACTCTGTTCGATAAAGGCGGCTTCCTGATACAGCCGGTCTTTTACGAAATCGCGCGTCATGCGCTCGAGTAACACGCCATGCAGAACCCAGGCGACGCCCATGAATATGGCGGCGAACGGCAGCAGCCAGCACAGCAGCGTGGTGCGAATCGAACGGCCCGGCTTACTCTTGGGCAGTAAAGACATAGCCTTGGCCTCGCTGGGTTTGAATTGCATTGCGGCCAATCAACAGTCGAAGTCGGCGGATGTAGGCTTCTATGGTGTTCAAGCTGGGCTCAGCTTCGAGATTGTAGAGCTGCTCCAGCAACTCTTCCTTGGAGAACAGGCGGTTTGGGCGGCTCATGAAGCAGCGGAGCAACCGAAACTCGGTGCCGGTCAAGCCGTGCCATTGACCATCCGGCGTGCACACCCGCTGTCGCTCTTCGTCGAGACGATAACGACCCGCCTCAATGGTGCTGGAGGTGCGGCCTTCACTGCGTCTGATCAGTGCCTGCAGTCGAGCCAGCAGCTCTTCCCAGTGGAACGGCTTTGCCAGATAGTCGTCGGCCCCGGCTTTCAATCCGTTGACCTTGTCCTGCCAGCTGTCGCGGGCAGTCAGCAGCAGTACCGGCATCTCACAACCGGCGTGTCGCCATTGCTGCATGATCTCCAGCCCATCGCCGTCAGGTAGGCCAATATCTACCACAGCCACACGATAATTTTCCTGCAAACCCAATTGCGCAGCCGTGCTGGCCGAGTCGCTGGCATCTACTGCAAAGCCTGCATGTTCCAGACTCTGGCGCAAGGTGCTTTGCAGCAAGGGATCATCTTCTACCAGCAGCAGCCGCATGGGGTGCCTCTCTTTTCAGGTTTGTTCAGTCAGGATTCAGTTTCGCGCGACATGCTGAGCGCCTAATCACTGGCTATCAGGCTGTGAGAGTGCATCGGCAACCCGGGTGGTTGTCAATTCAAACGGTTTTTTGTGAGTGCTCGGGTTCGTGTGCACTCGCTGGTGAAGCAAGGGCGGAACCTTATGAAGAAAATTCTCTTGTCGGTTGGCGCAGGGCTGTGGGCAGTCCTGGTTGTTTCTGGAGTGGAGGCCTCTGCGGGCCACGATCAGCACGTTGCTGCGGCTGCCATGGGGCCGCCGGGTAAGGCATCCGAAGTGGCGCGCACCATTGAGATCAGCATGCACGATAACTACTTCGAGCCTGAAAGCTTCAGCGTCCGCGAGGGCGAAACGGTACGTTTTCAGATTATCAATCAGGGCGGCCTGGTGCACGAGTTCAATATTGGGACTGCAGCGATGCACGAACGGCATCAGACCGAAATGCTGATGATGGTGCAGCACGGGGTGCTGAAAGGCGACAAGCTGGATCGCAGCATGATGGAGATGGATATGGGCAACGGCCATACCATGAGGCATGACGATCCGAACAGTGTGCTGCTGGAACCCGGTGAACAGGCCGAGCTCATCTGGACCTTTGCCAAAGCGGCCAACCTGCAATTTGCCTGCAATGTGCCAGGCCACTATCAAGCGGGCATGCAGGGCGAGATTAGCCTGCAGTGAGCGGATGGGGTGGTTCAGTGATTGCGAAAAATACCTGAGGGGTAGAGGCGGATGTATATGCAGGTGATGCGGCAGGTGCTGCTACTGGTGTTACTGGCGCCGATGATGGCGCTGGGTGGTGAATACGCGTTGACGGTTGATCGGGTAATGATTGATGTCGGCAGCTTTCAAAAGCAGGGCATTGGCTATAACGGCGCCTCGCCGGGGCCAGTATTGCGGTTTAAAGAGGGGGAAGATGTCGTCATCAAGGTAACCAATAACCTGGACGAGATGACCTCGATTCACTGGCATGGTTTGGTTCTGCCGTTTCAAATGGATGGCGTGCCGGGTATCAGCTATGCCGGTATCGCGCCGGGCGAAACCTTTGTTTACCGCTTTCCGATCAAACAGTCCGGGACCTACTGGTTCCATAGTCACTCCGGATTTCAGGAACCGGATGGTGCTTATGGCGCCATCGTTATCGAGCCGCAGGGCCGGGAGCCCTATCGGTATGACCGTGACTACGTGGTGCAGCTCACCGACAAGCATCCGCACTCGGGCGATCGCATCATGCGCAATTTGAAGATGATGCCCGACTATTACAATCGCCAGCAGCAGACGGTCGCCAGTTTTTGGGCCGACAGCAAGCGCAATGGTATTGCCGCGACGCTGGATGATCGGCTGATGTGGGGGCAAATGCGCATGATGGCCGCTGATGTGGAAGATGTGCAGGGTTTTACCGGCCTGATCAATGGCAAGGGGCCGGAGCAGAACTGGACCGGGGTGTTCAATCCGGGTGAGCGAGTGCGGTTGCGGCTGATCAACTCCTCCGCGATGACCTACTTTGATGTGCGTCTGCCGGGCTTGAAAATGACGGTGGTGCAAGCCGATGGCAACAACGTGCAGCCAGTACAGGTTGATGAGTTGCGCATTGGTGTCGCTGAAACCTATGACGTCATAGTGCAGCCCAAGGATGACAACGCTTACACCTTGTTTGCCGAGTCCATGGGGCGTTCCGGGTATGCGCGTGGCACCTTGGCACCAAGAGCCGGAATGCAAGGCCCCATACCGGCGCTACGCCCAGCGCCGCTGCTGACTATGGCTGATATGGGCATGGCCCAAGGCAATATGGGCGGCATGGATCACTCGAAGATGGACATGTCGGGAATGCAAGGCATGGATCATTCGAAGATGGACATGTCGGGAATGCAAGGCATGGATCACTCGAAGATGGACATGTCGGGTATGCATGGCATGGATCACGCCAAGATGGTGATGGGCGACGCAGCGCTGCCTGCCGATCCCTTCTACGCTGCCGGCAGCGGTCTGCTTCCCAGTGCCTACAACGAGGGTAAGTTTCTGTCGTACGCAGACCTGCGGGCACAAAAACCCTTATACGCTGACCGCGAACCCACCCGCGAAATCGAGCTGCGCCTAACCGGCAATATGGAGCGCTATATCTGGTCGATCAACGGCGTGAAGGAGTCGGATGCTGAGCCCATCCGGTTGCAGTATGGCGAGCGGGTGCGCTTCAAGTTCGTCAACGAAACCATGATGACGCACCCCATGCACCTGCACGGCATGTGGTCGATTCTGGATGTGGGTGCGGACAAGTGGAATCCGGTCAAGCATGTGGTCAGTGTGGCGCCGGGCACCACCGTATACATGGAAACGGAAGTGGATGCGCCAGGTAAATGGGCGTTCCACTGCCACCTGTCTTACCACGCAGCAGCGGGCATGTTCCGCACAGTGATTGTAGAGGGTGGGCCGACCACCGCAGCCGGAGGTGCGCAATGAGAAAGGTCATGTTTGCCCTAGCAACCGGGCTGCTGCCAGCGCTACCGCTGCAAGCGATGGAAGCGCAAATGAAGCATTCGATGCACAGCGGCTATTTCTATGGCTTGCAGGTCGAGGCGTTGGAGTACCGCGCAGGTGATCGCGGCGAGGAGCTGGGTTACTGGAGTGCCGATGCCTTTTACGGCACCGACGATCTCAAGCTTCGCTGGATCTCCGAGGGAGAGTATGACTTCCAGGAGGAGGTTTACGAGACGCTGGAAAATCAATTGGCATTGCAGGTTCCGGTTTCCACCTTCTTTGATGCCAAGGCTGGGCTGCGCTTTGACACACCCGATGGACAGAATCGGCAGTACGCTTTTGTCGGGCTGGCTGGTCTGGCGCCCTATTGGGTTGAGCTGGATAGCAATCTGTATGTCAGCGATCGGGGCGTCCTGTCGATAGACCTGGATGCCGAATATGAAATCCTGCTGAGCAATCGTCTGATATTAACGCCCTCCGCTGAGCTCGACGCGGCCTTTTCGGATGACGAAGAGGTTGGTGTAGGGGCCGGGCTGAGCAGCATGGAGCTGGGCCTGCGCTTGAGCTACGACCTGATAGACCGCAGCGTTTCGCCCTACGTTGGTGTGGTCTACGAACGCAGTTTCGGGCGCACTGCAGATTTTGCCACTGAACATGGCGAGCCTGATCAGGCTTGGTTTGCAGTGGCTGGCGTGCGCCTGATGTTCTAGCTGGCAGCGGAACAGGGCAGGCGCAAAGCGGGTCGGAACAACCAAGAGGCGCTTCCATCGGCGTCTTGATTGACCAGTGATGCTCCTGTTAGTCGCCCGGCTGATATCGCCAGCGGTAACTGCAGTTTTGATAGCTGACAAAGCGAGGTGAGGTTATGACGGATCAACAACGCGACGCAAAACTCTATCGCATGGTAATGAAAAACCATCTTTGCCCCTTTGGGCTCAAATCTCTCGACCTGCTCAAGCGCGAAGGTTTTCAGGTGGAAGATCATTGGCTGACAAGTCGCGAAGAAACCGATGCTTTCAAGCACCAACACGATGTTGATACCACGCCGCAGACTTTTATCGATAACCAGCGCGTAGGGGGTTATGACGATTTGCGCCGCTATTTTGGCAAGTCGGTAAAGGATCCGGATGCAGTGACCTACCAACCGGTAATTGCGGTCTTTGCCACAGCGGCGCTAATGGCGCTGGGGTTCAGTTGGGCTGCGCTGGGCACTGTCTTCAGTGTGCGCGCGTTGGAATGGTTTGTGGCCATCTCGATGTGTGTGCTGGCGATACTCAAACTGCGCGATCTGGACAGTTTCTCCAACATGTTTCTGGGCTATGACCTGTTGGCCCAGCGCTGGGTGCGATATGCCTTTATTTATCCCTTTGGCGAAGCGCTGGCGGGTATTTTGATGATTGCTGGCGCCCTGCTGTGGCTGGCGATTCCGTTGGCATTGATTATTGGCAGCATTGGAGCTGTATCGGTATTCAAAGCGGTCTATATCGACAGACGAGAGCTCAAATGTGCCTGCGTGGGGGGCGATAGCAATGTACCCCTTGGCTTCATCTCCCTCACCGAGAATCTGATGATGGTCGGTATGGCTCTCTGGATGTTGATCAAGCTGGGGTAACCCGTCAGAGACCACTTCGCGCCGCCGCGCGGGAGACGCTACCCTCGCGTCCGCCCGCTGAGCAGGGCTATTTATTTTGCAAATCCGCCAGCATCGCGGTGGCGAGCGCCTCGGCAACCTTGATGCCGTCTACCCCTGCCGAGAGAATGCCGCCGGCATAGCCAGCCCCCTCGCCAGCGGGGTAAAGGCCACGCGTGTTAAGGCTTTGCAACGAGAGATTATCGCGCTTGATGCGCACTGGCGATGAGGTGCGAGTTTCGATCCCGGTGAGTACCGCATCATGCCGGTCGAAGCCGCGAATTTGTTTGCCAAAGGCCGGCAAGGCTTCGCGAATCGCGTCAATCGCGTAGGCTGGTAGCGCTTGCGCCAGGTCGCCTAGCAGCACGCCCGGTTGATAGGATGGCTGAACTTCACCGAGGGTGCTGGAGGCCTTGCCGCGGATAAAGTCGCCAACCAGCTGGCCGGGCGCGCAGTAGTCGCTGCCGCCCAGCTCATAGGCACGAGACTCCAGTTTCTCCTGCAGCTCAACGCCAGCCAGCGGGCTGCCGGGGAAGTCCTGCTCGGGATGAATGCCCACCACAATGCCGGCATTGGCATTGCGTTCATTGCGCGAATATTGGCTCATGCCGTTGGTGACCACGCGCCCAGGCTCTGAGGTCGCGGCCACCACCATGCCGCCCGGGCACATGCAGAAGCTGTAAACCGCCCGGCCGTTCTTGGCGTGGTGTACCAGCTTGTAATCAGCCGCGCCCAGCTCCGGATGGCCGGCGTATTTGCCGAGCCGCGCCTGGTCGATCAGCGATTGCGGATGTTCGATACGAAAGCCGACGGCGAAGGGTTTGGCCTCAACATAGACACCACGCTGGTGCAGGGTGCGGAATGTATCGCGCGCGCTGTGGCCCAGCGCGAGCACTACGTAACGGCTGCGCAGCTCTTCACCGCTGCTTAGCTGCACGCCTTCGATGCGACCGTCGTTGATGATGAAATCGGTAACGCGGCTATCAAATCTTACTTCGCCACCGAGCGCCTTGATTTCTTCGCGCATGCTCGACACTACGCCGGTGAGGCGGAAGGTGCCGATATGCGGCTTGCTGACGAACATGATCTCCTCAGGCGCGCCGGCGCGAACAAACTCCTGCATGACCTTGCGACCATAGAACTTGGGGTCCTTGATCTGACTGTAGAGTTTGCCGTCAGAGAACAGGCCCGCGCCGCCTTCACCAAACTGCACGTTGGATTCGGGTGACAACACCTTGTTGCGCCACAGTGCCCAGGTATCTTTGGTGCGGCTGCGCACGTCTCGTCCGCGCTCCAGCACTATGGGCTTGAAGCCCATCTGCGCCAGGGTGAGGGCGGCGAACAGGCCGCAGGGTCCAAAGCCGATGATCAGCGGGCGCTCGGTCAGCCCCTCTGGTGCCTGGGCAACCGGATAGTACGCGGTGTCCGGCGCGGGGCGCACGTTGCGGTCGTTGGCAAAGCGCTTGAGCACCGGCGCTTCGTTGTCCAGCGTGGCATCAATGATGTAGACAAAGGTGATTTCGCTGTTCTTCTTGCGCGCGTCGTAACTGCGCTTGAATACGCTGAAGTCCAGCAACTGGGCATCGTTGATTTTCAGGCGCGCCACAATGGCCGTGCGCAGGGCATCAGCGGGGTGGTCGAGGGGCAATTGCAGTTCGTTTATGCGGATCATGCTTGGGGTCCTGGCCGGTGACTCCGGCAGAGGTAATGTCAGGGAGGCGGCATTTTCGGCTGCAGCCGCAAGCCGCGTAGTTTACCTTTGGCGTACCAGGCTGTCATGCCCACCGCGCCGCCGTCCGCGGCAATACGCGGGTTGGCTGCAACCTCAGGTTACAGCCCATACTGAACTTGCCTGCCGCGTCGGGGCCAAAAAATCAGGTACACAATCAGAGCGCAACGCTTGCGCACCAGCAGGAGGCTTGATGAAAGCGGAAACCTATCGTGAGTTGATCGAATGGACGCAGCATATGCATGGCCAGCTCGCCAAGTGCATGGAGGCCGGTGCCGTATCGGGCGAAAGCTCGGAGCGTATGCGCTGGTTGCTGCAATATCTGGCGGACCACGAGCGCTGTATGCAGCAGATGGTGGCGCGCTTTGAGCAACAGGCCGACATCAATGTGCTCGATAGCTGGGTGTACGACCATTTCACCGATAACCCTCGCACGCGGACGCTGGATGTTGAAGAGAGTTTTGCGGGCCTGGATTACGACGCCATCTGTACTCGGGTATTCGATCTGCACAACGATGCGCTGGACTTGTACCGTTATCTCGAAGGCCGCGCGGAGACGGCTGGCGGTCGCGAGCTGATGCAGGATTTGCTGGCCATGGAGCAGCACGAAACCCTGCGCCTGGCCGAGCAGGCGCAGCGCGCACAGGAAATGTGACAAGGGAGTGCGAGGGCGATATGTGGCTACAAAAGCGCATCAACCTTAAGGCCCGCCAGCGCGGGTTTCATCTGATTGACCAGGAAATACTCGCAGCGCTGCCCGAACTCGGCTCGGTGCGGGTCGGTTTGTTGCATCTGTGGTTGCAGCACACCTCTGCCTCGCTGACGGTGAACGAGAACGCCGACCCACTGGTACGTGAAGACTTTGAAGCTTTTTTCCGGCGCGCCGTAGCGGATGATACCCCTTACTTCAAACATACCTATGAAGGCCCGGACGACATGACTGCGCATATCAAGTCGAGCCTGCTGGGTGTGCAGTTGAGCATCCCGGTGAGCGACGGTCGCCTGGCTATGGGCACCTGGCAGGGCATCTATCTGGGCGAGCACCGTGTGCATGCCGGCGGTCGCCATCTGCTGGCCACTCTGCAGGGCGAGTAAGCGCACCGCAATGGTGTAACTGGCTTTTTCTGTTGAAGGTATCCGCGAGACGTCCGGCGTGCAGACCGACCTTGATCAGTTGGCGCGCCTGACTGAGGGCGCGACCCTCTAGCACAGGCAGCAGCGCGCAAATATTTTCTGCGTGGGGGCTAGCCAAATCACCCTGATGCGCTATATATAGCCTGTTTTCCCTTGGGAGGGTGTGGGGCATGAGCGATGATATGGACGATGATCTGGACGGCGTTGAAGACACCGAGGTCAGCGATCAGCTGGATGACAGCGACGACGATTCCGACGGCGAGGTAGCGGCCAGCAAACCGCGCAAGAAGAATGCGCAACCGGAGGAGCTGGAAAGCGCTTCGCTGGAAGCCAAGGAACGTGAGCGCGAGATGTTGGCACGGCAGATGGAAGAGTTTTTGTCGCGTGGCGGCAAGGTGCAGGAGATCGACTCCAACGTGGTGTCCGATCCACCGCGTAAGCCTGACAACAAGTACGGCAGCCGCCCTATCTAATACCCCGTGTCCCCGCCTTGACAGCACCGCCTTCCGGCGGTGCTGTCGGTTCAGCGTTGCGCGTATTTGATGTAGCGGTTGAGCCAGGGTGGAATTTCGCTTAGGCAGCGTACCTCACCGTGCGGGCGGGGTTGCTGTGGCCATGCCTTGCCCTGCGGGTTGAACCACAGTGTGTGCATGCCCACATCAAGCGCACCCTGAATATCGTCGCCGGGGTGGTCACCAATATGCAGTGCCTGGGCCGGCTCCACGCCGGCGGCCTGCAGTGCCGCGCGAAAGGGCGCAGCATCGGGCTTGCTCAAACCGACCTCGTCGGCTGAAACGATGATCTTGAAAAAGCGATCCAGCCCCAGACGGCGCACATCGGCATTACCGTTGGAGATGCTCGCCAGCTGGTACTGCCGCGACAGCAATTCCAGCACCAGCTCGGCGTGCGGGAAGTACTCCAGCTGGTGGCGCGCATCGAGGAACACCTTGAAGCCCTGCGCCGCCAGCTCACTGGCCTGCTCGTCGCTGTAGCCGGCCTTGCGCAAACCCAGCTCCAGCACGGCGATGCGCAGCGGCGTTACGCGGTGGCGCAGCTCGGGCTGCGCCGCCAGCACCTCATCACGCAGGGCTTTGCGCGCTTCCGGGCTGAGCTGTTTGGTGTACTGCGCTGCGTTCTTCTCCAGCCAGCGCAGCAGCACCTGTTCGGCGGCGGCGACCACGCTCTCGGTTTCCCACAGGGTGTTGTCGAGGTCGAAGGTAACGAGTTGAATCATTCGGTATCCGCTTTGCGTTTGGCGCGCGGGTGGGCCTTGTCGTAGACCTGCGCGAGATGTTGAAAGTCCAAGTGGGTGTAGATCTGGGTGGTGCTGATGTCGGCGTGGCCCAGCAGCTCCTGCACGGCGCGCAAGTCGCCGGAGGATTCCAGCATATGGCTGGCGAAGGAGTGGCGCAGCATGTGCGGGTGCAGGTGCTGACCGATACGCTCGACGCCACGGCGGCGCACTCGCAGCTGAATGGCTCTGGGCGTGAGCCGGGTGCCGCGTTGGCTGACAAACACCGGCTGTGCTGCCCCGGGCAGGGCGGGGCGCACGGCCAGCCAGGACTGCAGCGCGGACCTGGCCATGCGCCCTACCGGCAACAGGCGGGTCTTGTTGCCCTTGCCGATAACTCGGACCTCACCTTGCTGCAGGTCCAGATCGGCCACGTCCAGTCCGGCCAGTTCGGCCAGGCGCAGTCCGGAAGAATAAAACAGCTCCAGCATGGCCTGGTCACGCACTTGCAGCCAGTCCGGGTCGCCGTTGTCGTCGAGCAGCCGGCCGGCCAGGTCGGCATCCAGAGTCTTGGGTAGCTTTTTGCCGACCTTGGGTGCGCGCAGGTCCAGCGCCGGATTGAGCTGACAGCGTCGTTCGCGCAGCAGGTAGCGGTAAAAACTGCGAATGGCGCTGAGCTGGCGTTGCAGGCTGCGCGGTGACAGGCCCTGTTGGTGCTGCTGGGCCACGTAGTGGCGCAACTGCTGTGCGCTCAGTTGATTCCAGTCAGACAACTGGCGTTGCTGGCGAAACAACAGCACCTGTTGCAGGTCGTGGGCGTAGGCTTCGAGGGTGCGCGGCGACAGCTGGCGCTCGGTGCGCAGGTGGCGCAGAAAGGCGTCGATGTCGCTGTCGGTTGCCGGCGCCGTCGCGGCACCGGCCGGATCAGGCGGGTGCTTCATCGGCCAGCGGACGTTGGCGCAGCAGAATACGGGCCAGGGCATCGGCCACATAACCGAGGAACAGCGTACCCGTGGCGCTACGGTACTGGTGCGGATCTTTGCTGCCCAACGCCAGTACACCGTGCAACCCCTGATGGCTGATCGGTGCAAAGGCGGTAGAGGCTACTTCTTCGGCGGATTCACCAAACAGAAAGCGCAGCTCGTCCGGGCGCAGTGCACCGCTGACCGGTTTGCCGTTGTCCAGCAGGTGGCCGATGGCCTCCTTGGCGGCGGCGTGGGTGACGCAGTGGGCGTTGGAATAACGATCGGCTTCGGTAAACAGGATCAGGCAAACGTAGGGCACCTGAAAGTCGTTGCGCAGACTGTCTTCCAGGCTGGCGACCACCTGCTCAAGGCTTTGCGCTTCGAGCATGCCAAGAATCAACCGACGGCTCTTGTCGAACAGCCGGTCGTTCTCGCGCGCGGTGTCCATCAACTGATTGAGCCGATGGCGCACGTCGATATTGCGCTCGCGCAGCAGCTTGACCTGCCGCTCCACCAGCGACACGGCCTGACCGCGCTCGTGGGGAATGATCAGGTCGGCCAGCAGTTCGTCGTGCTCGGCGAAAAAAGCCGGGTGACGGCGCAGGTACTCGGTGACCTGCTCGGCATCGATTTCATCGCTGGGGTGCGGCTGTTGCTCGCTCATACGCGTATCTGTCCTTCGTAGACCCGGGTAGCAGGGCCGGTCATCAGTACGGGTTGGCCGGGGCCGGCCCATTCGATCTGCAGGTTGCCGCCCGGCAGTTGAATCTGTACCGGGGAGCGTAACAGACCCAGGCGGATGCCGGCGACCGCCGCGGCGCAGGCGCCCGTGCCGCAGGCCTGGGTCTCGCCCACGCCGCGCTCGAACACCCGCAGCCGCGCATGCTCGGGGTCGATCACCTGCATGAAACCGGCGTTGACCTTGCGCGGGAAGCGCGGATGCGCCTCAATCTGCGCGCCCAAACGTTCCAGCATGCCGTTGTCGATGTCGTCGACCAGGGTGACGCAATGCGGGTTGCCCATGGAAACCGCCGAAACCATTAGCTGCTCGCCCGCCACTTCAAAGGGATATTGGGCAGCTTCCTGCTCGGCAATAAAGGGCACCTCGGCCGGTGCAAAGCGCGGCGCGCCCATGTCGACCGTGACCTGGCCATCACGGCGCACCCGCAGGGTAATGGGGCCGCCGCTGGTTTCCACGTGGATGACTTTCTTGGCGGTCAGGCGCTTGTCCTGCACGAAGCGCGCAAAGCAGCGTGCGCCATTGCCGCACTGCTCTACTTCGCTGCCATCAGCGTTGTAGATGCGATAGCGAAAGTCGGTATCCGGGTCGCTCGGCGGTTCGACCACCAACAGCTGATCGAAACCGATGCCGGTGTGGCGGTCGCTCCACTGGCGAATCTGCTTGGCTGACAGCTGCGCGTGCTGGGTGACCAGGTCGATGACCATGAAGTCGTTGCCCAGACCGTGCATCTTGGTGAATCGCAGCAGCATGTCAGTCCTCGGGCAGCAGGCGCTCGCCGGCTAGCAGTTCGGCAACCGTCTCGCGACGACGCACCAGATGGGTCTGTTCACCGTCTACCAGTACTTCGGCGGCGCGCGGACGGGTGTTGTAGTTGGAACTCATGACAAAGCCGTAGGCGCCGGCGGAACGCACCGCGAGCAGGTCGCCCTCGGCCAGTGCCAGCTCGCGATCCTTGCCCAGAAAGTCGCCGGTTTCACACACGGGGCCGACGATATCCCACGGCTGCGCGGCCACGTCGCTGCGCGGCTTGACCGCGTCGATCCCCATCCAGGCGCTGTACAGGGCCGGGCGAATCAGGTCATTCATGGCGCCGTCGATGATGGCAAAGTTCTTGTGCTCGGTCGGTTTGAGCAGGTTTACCCGGGTCAGCATCACGCCAGCGTTGGCCACGATGGAGCGGCCCGGTTCGAACAGCAGGGTCAGATCACGACCGGCCAGCGCCTCGCGTACCTTGGCCAGATAGGCGCCAGGGCTGGGCGGCGCTTCGTCGCGGTAGGTCACGCCCAGACCGCCGCCCAGATCCAGGTGGCGAATCTGAATGCCTTCTGCCGCCAGCCCGTCGATCAATTGCAGCAGCCGCTGCAACGCATCAATGAAGGGGGTGTCGTCGGTCAGTTGCGAGCCGATGTGACAATCCACGCCACAGATCTCGATGTGGCTCAGTTCGGCCGCACGGCGATAGACGGCGGGCGCCTGGGCGATATCGATGCCGAACTTGTTTTCCTTCAGCCCGGTGGAGATGTAGGGGTGCGTCTTGGCATCAACATCGGGATTCACTCGCAGCGAAATGGGCGCCTTGACGTTGAGTTCGGCTGCCACCTGCTGCAGCCTTTCCAGCTCGGCGGCCGATTCGACGTTGAAGCAGTGAATGCCGACCTCAAGTGCGCGGCGCATCTCGGCGGCGGTCTTGCCCAGGCCGGAGAAAACAATGCGCGAGGGCTCGCCACCGGCGGCCAGTACACGCTCCAGCTCGCCTCCGGAGACGATGTCGAAGCCGGCGCCCTGGCGGGCCAGCAGGTTCAACACGGCCAGGTTGGAGTTCGCCTTGACGGCAAAACAGACCAGGTGCGGCACGCCCTGAAGGGCGGAATCCCAGGCCTGGTAGGCCTGCTCGATGGCGCTGCGCGAGTAAACGAAGCAAGGGGTGTCGTACTCGGCGGCAATCGCAGATAATGCGACCCCTTCGGCGTACAGTTCGCCGTGGCGGTAATCAAACGCGGTCATGGGTGCATCACTTCTCGGTCGGTTCCTGGATCAGTTCTTCCTGCGCCGGCGTCGGCGGCTGGCCTGAGACGTCTTCCGGCAGATAGAGCGGACCCTTCTGGCCGCAGCCAGCGAGTACCAGCAGGCCTAATAGAAGTGCGCTGATATGCTTCATGATGGAATCCTTACAGGTAGAATATGCGGCAGTATACCCAGCCACCCGGCTCGGTGCATCAGCAGCCGCTCAGCGGGCGCGCTGTTGCGCTGTGTTGAGCCGGCGGCCATTAACAAGAGAGAGACCCATGCAGGACATGAGTGAAGCGGAATTCCATCAGCAGGTAGATCGGATACAGGATCTGATCGAGCATGCGGTTGACGACTGCGATCTTGATCTGGACATGGAGCAGGTGGAAGGTTCGTTGGTCCTTATGCTCGCCGATGGGCCGCGCCTGGTCATCGGCCGCCAGCCGGCGTCACGCGAGCTTTGGCTGGCGACCCCGGATGCCACGCTGCACTTTGGTTATCAGGAAGATAACGGTTGGCAGCACGATGGCGGCGAAGGCTCGCTGGCCCAGGTGCTGTCTGCGGTGCTGGAAGAACTTACCGGCGACGAGGTCGAGCTCGAACTGGACGAAGACGCCGCGTGAGCGAGCGTGGACGCCAGCCCTCGCCCTGCGTGCGGCAATGTTGCCTGGATGGTGACGAGTGCCTGGGCTGCGGCCGCGTGATGAGTGAGATTCTGGAGTGGGCCAATGCTGCCGATGCTCGGCAGCAGCAGATAATAGCGCTCGCCGTCGAGCGGCGCGCGCTGCGCCAGCAGCGTACGGCCGGACGCTAGCGCGGCTGGCAACTATTGGCGCAGCAACCACGCCGCCAACCTGCTAAAAGCGCCTGCAACCCCTGCACTACGGCGCCTCCATCCCACTGCGCAATAACTTGCACAGCGCTGCGCAACATCCTGCGCAACTTTGCGTGATCGACCTCACAAACGGCTTTTTCGTCCCTTGTTCGATAATCCCAATTCTTTGATTTAAATGCGTTTTTCATTTCTGGCACAGCGCTTGATTGTCATTGGTCAACCGGATCAACCGGCAACCCCATTTCAAGCAAGGAGAGCAGCATGCCAACACCCGCGTATCTGACCATCGAAGGCACCAAGCAGGGCCTGAT
>NZ_JBALWE010000015.1:0-46039 GCF_036960865.1 Halopseudomonas sp. | reverse complement strand
CCACTGACGTTACCGGTTCCTGCGAACTGCCGGAAGGTATCGAAATGGTAATGCCTGGCGATAACGTCAAGCTGGACGTCACTTTGATCGCTCCGATTGCGATGGAAGACGGTCTGCGCTTTGCGATTCGTGAAGGCGGCCGCACCGTTGGTGCCGGCGTTGTTGCCAAGATCATCGAATAATGATCTGACGCCATACGCAAAAGCCCCCGTTTAACGGGGGCTTTTGTATTTTGGTTGACAGTGGGGAGGTGCATCAGTAGAATTGCGCCTCCCTTGGATGGGCTCACCCGGTTTTCGGGGAAGGCTCTGAAAATAGTAGCTTGGAGTTTCTGGTCAAATGCAGAACCAACAGATCCGTATTCGGTTGAAGGCTTTTGACCATCGCCTGATTGATCAATCTACCCAGGAAATCGTGGATACCGCGAAACGTACTGGGGCTCAGGTGCGTGGTCCGATCCCTTTGCCGACGCGCAAAGAGCGTTTTACTGTACTGGTTTCTCCGCACGTCAACAAAGACGCGCGCGATCAGTACGAAATCCGTACCCATAAACGGGTTCTGGATATCGTTCAGCCCACCGACAAGACTGTCGATGCGCTGATGAAGCTGGACTTGGCAGCTGGTGTCGAAGTTCAGATCAGCCTCGGCTGATAGCCCCACAAGACGGGGGCTATAGGTCGTGTAACGCCCTGTGTTGGGCGGCCATAGCGGGTGATAGCCCCGTGCACTCATGAGGTTTACAAAATGACTATTGGTTTAGTCGGCCGGAAATGCGGTATGACCCGCGTTTTCACTGAAGATGGTGTATCTATCCCGGTTACGGTTGTAGAAGTAGAACCGAACCGCGTCACACAGGTTAAATCCCTGGATACCGATGGCTATCAGGCCATTCAGGTAACCGTGGGCGAGCGTCGCGCTAGTCGCGTCAGCAAGCCTATGGCGGGGCACTTTGCCAAAGCTAACACTGCTGCAGGTCGTCAGGTTATGGAGTTCCGCCTGGATGACAGCTCGCAGTACGAAGCTGGTGCAGAGCTGACCGTTAGCATTTTTGAAGCGGGCCAGAAGGTTGATGTTACTGGGCAGTCCAAAGGTAAGGGCTTCGCAGGTACTATCAAGCGCTGGAACTTCCGTGGCCAAGATGCAACTCACGGTAACTCGATCTCCCACCGCGTACCCGGTTCCATTGGTCAGTGTCAGACCCCTGGTCGTGTATTCAAGGGCAAGAAGATGTCTGGTCACATGGGTGCCGAACAGGTGACTGTGCAGACTCTCGAGGTTGTTCGTGTTGATGCCGAACGTAACCTGCTGCTCATCAAGGGCGCGGTACCTGGCGCGACCGGTAGCGACGTAATCGTTCGCCCGGCAGTCAAGGCCAAGGGTTAAGGGGGAGTTACCATGAATTTGAATGTAGCTGGCGCAAGCGCGATCGAAGTTTCCGATCTGACCTTTGCGACCGAGTTTAACGAGACCCTCGTTCACCAGGCCGTAGTTGCATACATGGCTGGTGCTCGTCAGGGTACCAAGCAGCAGAAGAATCGTTCTGATGTTTCCGGCGGTGGCAAGAAGCCCTGGCGTCAGAAAGGTACTGGCCGTGCCCGTGCCGGTACTATCCGCAGCCCGATCTGGCGCTCCGGTGGTACTACTTTCGCTGCGCGTCCACAGAATCACGAGCAGAAGCTGAACCGCAAGATGTACCGCGGTGCCCTGCGCTCCATCCTGTCCGAGCTGGTACGCCTGGACCGTTTGGTCGTAGTTGAGAGCTTCTCCGTCGATGTACCGAAAACCAAGGCTCTGGCCGGCAAGTTGAAGGATCTCGATCTGCAGAACGTGCTGATCGTTACCGACAACATTGACGAAAATCTGTACCTGGCAGCGCGCAACCTGCCGCACGTCGATGTACGTGACGTACAGGGTTCCGACCCAGTTAGCCTGATCGCTTACGACAAGGTACTGATTACCGTACCTGCTGTTAAGAAGTTCGAGGAGATGCTGGGATGAACCAAGAGCGCATTTTCAAAGTACTGCTTGGCCCGCATGTATCCGAGAAGGCTACTGTGTTGGCCGACGGCAAGAACCAGTTCGTGTTCAAGGTAGACACTACCGCGACCAAGCTGGAAATCAAGAAAGCCGTTGAGCAGCTGTTCAGCGTCAAGGTCAAGGCAGTATCGACCTTGAACGTCAAAGGCAAGACCAAGCGAACCGTTCGCGGCCTGGGCAAGCGTAATGACTGGAAAAAGGCTTATGTCAGCCTGCAGCCCGGTCAAGACATCGACTTCGCCAGCGCTGAATAAGAGAGGGATACATCATGGCTATTGTTAAATGTAAACCTACTTCCGCTGGCCGCCGCTTCGTTGTCAAGGTCGTCAACTCTGACCTGCACAAGGGCGCCCCGTACGCCCCGCTGGTAGAGAAGCAAGGCAAGTCTGGTGGTCGTAACAATAATGGCCGCATCACCACGCGTCATCGTGGGGGCGGACATAAACAGCATTACCGTATGGTCGATTTTCGTCGCAACAAGGATGGCATTCCTGCCACCGTTGAGCGCGTCGAATATGATCCGAACCGTACCGCTCATATTGCTCTGCTGAAGTATGCCGACGGTGAGCGTCGCTACATCATCGCCCCCAAGGGCGTGCGTGCTGGCGATCAGCTGGTCTCTGGTGCAGAAGCGCCGATCAAGGCCGGTAACTCACTGCCACTGCGTAACATCCCAGTGGGTAGCACCATCCACGCGATCGAGCTGAAGCCCGGTAAAGGCGCTCAGGTTGCTCGCAGTGCAGGCGCTGCCGTTCAGCTGGTTGCCCGCGAAGGCGCCTATGTAACCGTTCGTCTACGCTCCGGCGAGATGCGCAAGGTTCTCGGCGAGTGCCGCGCTACCCTGGGCGAAGTGTCCAACGGTGAGCACAGCTTGCGCTCTCTGGGTAAGGCTGGTGCCAAGCGCTGGCGCGGTGTTCGTCCGACCGTTCGTGGTGTTGCCATGAACCCGGTTGATCACCCGCATGGTGGTGGTGAAGGTCGTACTTCTGGTGGTCGTCATCCCGTATCGCCGTGGGGCTTCCCCACCAAGGGTGCCAAGACTCGTTCCAACAAGCGCACTGACAAGATGATTGTCCGTCGTCGCAGCAAGTAATTAGAGGGGATACGACAGTGCCGCGTTCTCTGAAGAAAGGTCCTTTTATCGATCTTCACCTGTTAAAGAAGATCGAAGTGGCAGTAGAAAAGAATGAGCGTAAGCCGATCAAGACCTGGTCTCGCCGTTCCATGATTCTGCCTCAGATGGTTGGTCTGACCATCGCTGTACATAACGGTCGTCAGCATGTCCCGGTCATTATTTCCGAAGACATGGTCGGCCACAAGTTGGGCGAATTCTCTGCTACTCGTACCTATCGTGGTCACGTAGCAGACAAGAAAGCCAAGCGCTAAGGGGTTAGAAGATGGAAGTAGCCGCTACTCATAAGGGCGCCCGACTCTCTGCCCAGAAGGCACGCTTGGTCGCCGACCAAATCCGCGGCAAGAAAGTGGATGAGGCTCTGAACCTGCTGTCTTTCAGCAACAAGAAGGCCGCTGAAGTCATCAAGAAAGTGCTCGAATCGGCGATTGCCAATGCTGAGCACAATGATGGCGCGGACGTGGATGACCTGAAGGTCTCCACCGTGTTTGTTAACGAAGGTCGCTCCCTGAAGCGCATCATGCCACGTGCCAAAGGCCGTGCTGATCGCATCGTTAAGCGGTCTTGTCATATCACGGTCAAGGTTGCTGACAAGTAGGAGTCGATCATGGGTCAGAAAGTACATCCGATTGGCATTCGCCTCGGAATCGTCAAAGAGCACACTTCGGTGTGGTACGCAGATGGTCGCCAATACGCTGACTATCTGTTTAATGATCTGAAAGTACGTGAGTACATTCAGAAGAAATTGAAAAGCGCTTCGGTCAGCCGCGTTGATATTCAGCGTCCGGCTCAGACTGCCCGCATTACCATTCACACCGCCCGTCCAGGCATCGTGATTGGCAAGAAGGGTGAAGACGTTGAAAAGCTGCGTCAGGAACTGACCAGTCAGATGGGCGTGCCCGTGCACATCAACATCGAAGAGATCCGCAAGCCGGAGCTCGACGGTGCCCTGGTTGCACAGAGTGTTGCTCAGCAGCTCGAGCGTCGTGTGATGTTCCGTCGTGCCATGAAGCGCGCCGTACAGAACGCCATGCGCATTGGTGCCAAGGGTATCAAGATCCAGGTTAGCGGCCGTCTTGGCGGCGCCGAGATCGCCCGCACCGAATGGTATCGTGAAGGTCGTGTGCCGCTGCACACCCTGCGCGCTGACATTGATTACGCAACGGCTGAAGCCCACACCACTTATGGTGTGATCGGTGTGAAGGTTTGGATCTTCAAGGGTGAGATCATTGGTGGTCTCCAGGAAGAAACCAAAGCCGTCGCGACCAAGAAAAAAGCTGCTAAGTAAGGGGTACGCACATGTTACAACCAAAGCGTACGAAGTTCCGCAAGCAGATGACCGGCCACAACCGTGGCTTGGCGCATCGTGGTAGCAAGGTGAGCTTCGGTGAGTTCGCACTGAAAGCCGTGGGTCGTGGTCGACTGACTGCACGTCAGATCGAAGCGGCTCGTCGCGCCCTGACTCGTCACGTAAAGCGTGGCGGTAAAATCTGGATTCGAGTTTTCCCAGACAAGCCCATCTCCAAGAAGCCTCTTGAGGTGCGGATGGGTAAAGGTAAGGGTAACGTCGAGTATTGGGTTGCTCAGATTCGTCCGGGCAAGGTCCTTTACGAGATTGAAGGTGTTTCCGAAGAGCTGGCTCGCGAGGCATTTGCCCTTGCCGCTGCCAAGCTGCCTCTCGCTACCACCTTTGTTAAGCGGACGGTGATGTAATGAAAGCGACAGAACTTCGTGAAAAATCTGCTGAGCAGCTGAACGAACAGCTGCTCACCCTGCTGCGCGATCAGTTCAACCTGCGCATGCAGAAGGCAACTGGTCAGCTCGGTCAGTCCCATCTGCTGAAGCAGACCAAGCGCGACATCGCTCGCGTCAAGACTGTGCTCAATCAGAAGGGTGGTAACTGATCATGGCCGAGAACAAAACAGTACGTACCGTTACTGGCCGCGTGGTCAGCGACAAGATGGACAAGACCGTCACCGTGCTCGTCGAGCGCCAGGAAAAGCACCCACTGTACGGTAAGTACGTGATGCGCTCTACCAAGCTCAAAGCGCACGATGAGAACAACGACTGCCGCATTGGCGATCTGGTTACTATCCGGGAAACCCGTCCCTTGGCCAAAACCAAGAGCTGGGATCTGGTACAGATCGACGAGCGCGCGGCGCAAGTTTAAAGCCCCGCGCTGTTTAGCGGATTATTTAAGGGTCGGAGAAAGTTATGATTCAGACTCAATCCATGTTGGATGTAGCTGATAACAGTGGTGCACGTCGCGTTATGTGTATCAAGGTTCTGGGCGGTTCTCACCGTCGCTACGCCGGCATTGGCGATATCATCAAGGTGACCGTGAAGGAAGCGATTCCGCGCGGCAAAGTAAAGAAAGGCCAGGTGCTCAATGCGGTCATCGTGCGTACCCGTCACGGCGTACGCCGTACTGACGGTTCGCTGATCCGTTTTGATGGCAACGCAGCCGTTCTGCTCAACAACAAGAATGAGCCGATCGGTACCCGCATCTTTGGGCCAGTGACGCGTGAGTTGCGTAATGAGCAGTTCATGAAGATCGTTTCCCTCGCGCCCGAAGTGCTGTAAGGAGCCCGGTCATGCAAAAGATTAAACGTGACGACGACGTAATCGTCATCGCCGGTAAAGACAAAGGCAAGCGCGGTAAAGTCCTGAAAGTTGGGGATGACTCCCGCCTGCTGATTTCCGGCGTCAACATTGTCAAGCGCCACACCAAGGGTAACCCCATGGCTGGTTCGCAGGGCGGTATTGTTGAGAAGGAGGCGCCAATCCACGTCTCCAACGTGGCTATCTTCAACCCGGAGACCAGCAAAGCCGATCGTATCGGTTTTAAGGTCGAAGACGGTAAGAAGGTTCGTATTTTCAAGTCGACGCAAAAAGCCGTCGACGCTTGAGAATCTAGGTGCTTACCATGGCGAGATTGAAAGAAACATATAGCACTACCATTGTTCCCAAGCTCCAGGAAGAACTGGGCCTGAAGAACGTAATGGAAGTGCCGAAAATCACCAAGATCACCCTGAACATGGGCCTTGGCGAAGCTGTCGGTGACAAGAAGATCATCGAAAATGCAATGGCTGACCTCGAGAAGATCACTGGCCGTAAAGGCATCGTGACCTACGCTCGCAAGTCCATTGCTGGCTTCAAAATTCGTGACGGCTGGCCGATTGGCGTGAAGGTAACTCTGCGCCGCGAACAGATGTACGAATTCCTCGACCGTCTGCTGTCGATTTCCCTGCCGCGTGTTCGTGACTTTCGTGGTCTGAACGCCAAGTCGTTTGACGGCCGGGGCAACTACAGCATGGGCGTCAAGGAACAGATCATTTTCCCGGAGATCGATTACGATAAAATCGACGCTCTGCGTGGTCTGGACATTACCTTGACTACCACAGCTCGGACTGACGACGAAGGTCGTGCGCTGCTGCGTGCGTTCAACTTCCCGTTCCGTAACTAGGAGTCAGGTAAATGGCTAAAGTCAGTATGAAAAACCGCGAGGCCAAGCGCGCTCGTCTGGTTGCCAAGTACGCTACCAAGCGTGCTGAGCTCAAGGCTACCATCGGCAACGTCAACGCCTCTGTTGAAGAGCGTTGGGCTGCCCAGGTTGCTCTGCAAAAATTGCCGCGCGATGCCAGCCCGGTTCGTCAGCGTAACCGCTGCCGCATCACTGGTCGTCCGCACGGTGTATACCGCAAGTTTGGTCTGAGCCGCATTAAGCTGCGCGAAGCAGCCATGCGCGGTGACGTACCAGGCCTGGTCAAGGCCAGCTGGTAAACCAAACCTTAATTACTCAGTTTCAGGAGCACAAAGCCCATGAGTATGCAGGACCCGTTAGCAGATATGCTGACCCGTATCCGTAATGCCCAGATGGCTGAGAAGTCCAGCGTCAGCATGCCTGCGGCAAAGCTGAAGGTGGCTGTCGCCAAAGTACTTAAAGAAGAAGGCTATGTAGCCGGTTACGAAGTGGCAGGTGAGGTCAAGCCTACTCTGTCCATCGAGCTCAAGTACTTCGAAGGCAAGCCGGTTATCGAAGATCTGAAGCGCGTAAGCCGTCCCGGCCTACGCCAGTACAAGTCCGTCGACCAGCTTCCGAAGGTCAAGGGTGGACTGGGTGTTTCCATCGTCTCCACCAATAAAGGTGTGATGACGGATCGCGCTGCTCGCGCTGCCGGTATCGGCGGCGAAGTACTCTGCACCGTATTCTGATAGGGGGTTACGATGTCTCGCGTCGCTAAGGACCCTGTCAAATTGCCACAGGGTGTAGAAGTAAAGCTGGATGGTCAGGAATTGTCGATCAAGGGTGCCAAGGGCAGCCTGGATTTGAGCCTGCATCCGCTGGTTGAAGTTGTCCACGAAGACGGTCTGCTGAAATTCGCAGCACGTCCAGGCAGTGTGAACATGGCCATGGCCGGTACCACTCGCGCGCTGGTCAACAACATGGTTGTCGGCGTCAGCCAGGGCTTCGAGCGCAAGCTGCAGCTGGTTGGTGTGGGTTACAAAGCTCAGGCAAAAGGTCAGGTTCTGAACCTGGCGCTGGGTTTCTCCCATCCAATCGACTATCAGCTGCCTGAGGGCGTTTCTGCTGAAACCCCGAGCCAGACTGACATTATCATTAAAGGTATCGACAAGCAGCTGGTCGGCCAGGTAGCCGCGGAAATTCGTGATTTCCGTCGCCCAGAGCCCTATAAGGGCAAGGGTGTTCGCTACGCCGATGAGGTCGTGCGTCGTAAAGAAGCCAAGAAGAAGTAGGGCATAGCAAATGAGCGATAAAAAAGTTATTCGTCTCCGTCGCGCTCGCCGTTCGCGCTTGAAAATGCGTGAACTGGAAGCCGTTCGTCTGTGCGTGTACCGTTCTTCGCAGCACATGTACGCACAAGTGATCTCTGCAGACGGCGCCACCGTGTTGGCTAGCGCCTCCACGCTGGACTCGGATCTGCGCAGCGGTAGTACCGGCAATATCGAAGCCGCCAAGAAAGTCGGCCTTCTGGTTGCTGAGCGCGCCAAGGCCGCCGGTGTAACTCAGGTCTCCTTCGACCGTTCCGGCTTCAAGTATCATGGTCGCGTAAAAGCGCTGGCCGACGCCGCTCGTGAAGGCGGGCTGGAATTCTAAGGGTAGATCTATGGCTAATTTCGATCAGAAGCGCGACGAAGGTTACATTGAGAAGCTTGTTCAAGTTAACCGCGTTGCCAAAGTTGTAAAAGGCGGCCGTATTTTCGCTTTCACTGCTCTGACTGTAGTGGGCGACGGTAAAGGTCGTGTGGGTTTCGGTCGCGGTAAGGCACGTGAAGTGCCTGCTGCCATCCAGAAAGCCATGGAAGCCGCTCGTCGTAACATGATTCAGGTTGACCTGAACGGCACTACGCTGCAATACCCTGTTCGCGCTGCACACGGCGCTTCCAAGGTATTCATGCAGCCTGCGTCTGAAGGTACCGGTGTTATTGCCGGTGGTGCAATGCGCGCCGTCCTCGAAGCCGCTGGCGTTCATAACGTTCTGGCCAAGTGTTACGGTTCCACCAATCCGGTTAACGTCGTTCAGGCTACCTACAAGGGTCTGAAGTCGATGCAGTCTCCCGAGTCTGTAGCGGCCAAGCGCGGCAAGACCGTTGAAGACATCGTGGGGTAAACGGACATGGCTAACGAAACAATCAAAGTGACCCTGTTCAAAAGCGTTGTCGGTCGCCTGCCCAAGCACAAGGCCTGCGTTAAAGGTCTTGGTTTGCGCCGCATCGGCCACACTGTCGAGGTCGAAGATACCCCGGCTGTTCGTGGGATGATCAACAAGGTCTCCTACATGGTTCGGGTAGAGGGTTAAGACATGAAATTGAATGATCTGCGTTCTGCGCCAGGTGCACGCCGTGAAAAGCTGCGCGTTGGTCGTGGTATCGGTAGCGGTCTGGGTAAGACTGCCGGCCGTGGTCACAAGGGTCTGACTTCTCGTTCCGGTGGCACTGTAGCCCCCGGTTTCGAGGGTGGTCAGCAGCCTTTGCATCGCCGTCTGCCCAAGTTTGGCTTTACCTCCAAGCTGGCAATGGTGACTGCTGAAGTTCGCACCAGCGAGCTGAATGGTGTTGATGCTGCGGTCATCGACCTGCAAGCGTTGAAAGATGCCAACATCATCGGCAACAAGTTTGTACGTGCCAAGATCGTGCTGTCTGGCGACGTGACCAAAGCGGTTACTGTCAAAGGCCTGGCGCTGACCAAGGGTGCGCGTGCAGCGATCGAAGCAGCTGGCGGCAAGATCGAGGAATAAATGGCTAAGCAAGGCGCTCTTTCTGGAATGAATCAAGGTGGCTTGAGTGAACTCTGGGGGCGCCTGCGCTTTCTGTTCCTCGCGATCATCGTTTACCGTATCGGGGCGCATATTCCGGTTCCCGGGATAAACCCTGATCGTCTGGCTGATCTGTTCAAACAGAATGAAGAGACGATCCTTAGTCTGTTCAATATGTTTTCCGGCGGTGCCTTGGAGCGGATGAGTATCTTCGCCCTGGGCATCATGCCGTACATCTCTGCATCGATCATCATGCAGCTGATGACGGCGGTGAGCCCGTCGCTGGAGCAGTTGAAGAAGGAAGGGGAGTCCGGTCGCCGGAAAATCAGTCAGTACACGCGTTATCTGACGCTGGTGCTGGCGTTTATCCAAGCCATCGGCATGTCGGTTGGCCTGGCCAGTCAGGGTGTCGCCTTCGATACCGGTTTCAGCTTTTACTTCATTGCTGTAACCACCTTCGTATCGGGTGCGATGTTCATGATGTGGCTTGGTGAACAGATCACCGAGCGGGGCGTCGGTAACGGCATCTCGATGTTGATCTTTGCCGGTATTGTTGCCGGGTTGCCGAGCGCCATCGGGCAGTCCTTTGAGGGTGCGCGTTTGGGCACCATCAATATTTTCGCGCTGATCGGTGTTGGCCTGGTGGCTATTGCCATGATCGCGTTCATCGTCTTCGTTGAGCGTGGCCAGCGCAGAATTACGGTCAATTACGCCAAGCGTCAGCAAGGTCGCAAGGTCTTCGCGGCTCAAACCAGTCATTTGCCGCTCAAGGTAAACATGGCAGGTGTGATCCCGGCGATCTTCGCCAGCAGTATCCTGTTGTTCCCGGCTTCGCTGGGTACCTGGTTTGCCCAGGGCGACAACATGGAGTGGCTGCAGACCGTGACCCAGGCTATTGGGCCGGGTAAGCCGCTGAACATCATTCTGTTTAGTGCAGGGATTATTTTCTTCTGCTTCTTCTATACAGCGCTGATGTTCAATCCGAAGGATGTAGCGGAAAACCTCAAGAAGTCAGGTGCATTTATCCCGGGTATTCGCCCAGGTGAGCAGTCTGCTCGCTACATCGATAGCGTGCTGACACGGCTTACCCTGTTCGGTGCCCTGTATATGACGGCTGTCTGCCTGTTGCCGCAGTTTTTGGTGGTATCGGCTAATGTGCCCTTCTATTTGGGTGGGACCTCGCTGTTGATCGTTGTAGTGGTTGTGATGGACTTCATGTCCCAAGTACAATCGCACCTCGTTTCTCAGCAGTACGAGTCTCTTTTGAAGAAATCTAACCTGAAAGGTTACGGCAGCGGCATGGTTCGCTGAGTATTCAGGTTTCAGGAGTCGGCTATGAAAGTTGCAGCATCAGTAAAGAAGCTTTGCCGTAACTGCAAAGTCATCCGTCGCAACGGTTGCGTACGTGTGATTTGCAGCGCTGAGCCCCGTCATAAGCAGCGCCAGGGTTAATCCCCCGGTTCTGATTTAAGACTACGTCTCAGGATAACCGCCACCCGGCCATTAATTTGGCTGGGTGGTTGAATTTTGTTTTTGTTAGCGCTACCCTACTGCACCCTTTTTCGAGCAACCTTCATTGTTGTGGGTTGAGTCAGGTAGCTGTCAGACGGAGTAAATTGGATGGCCCGTATTGCAGGCGTCAACATCCCGGATAACAAACATACTGTTATCTCTCTGACCTATATTTTTGGTATTGGTCAGACCAAAGCACAGCAGATCTGTGCGTCCACTGGCATTGCGCCAGATGCGAAAATCAAGGATCTGAGCGAAGAGCAGATTGATACTCTGCGCAATGAAGTTGCCAAGAGCACGACTGAAGGTGACTTGCGCCGGACGATCAATATGAACGTCAAGCGCCTCATGGATCTTGGCTGCTATCGCGGTCTGCGTCATCGTCGTGGCCTTCCGGTCCGCGGCCAGCGCACCAAGACCAACGCTCGCACCCGTAAGGGTCCGCGCAAGCCGATCCGTAAGTAATTGCGAAGGAATATACAGATATGGCTAAGCCTGCTGCTCGTGTTCGTAAGAAAGTAAAAAAGACAGTGGTTGATGGGATCGCCCACATCCATGCGTCTTTCAATAACACCATCATTACCATTACTGACCGTCAGGGCAATGCTCTGAGCTGGGCTACCTCTGGTGGTTCTGGTTTCCGTGGTTCGCGTAAAAGCACCCCGTTTGCTGCCCAGGTTGCAGCTGAGCGTGCTGGTAACGCAGCTCTGGATTATGGTTTGAAAAATCTCGACGTTTGTGTGAAGGGCCCTGGCCCGGGTCGTGAATCAGCTGTCCGTGCTCTGAACTCTTGTGGTTACAAGATCAGCAGCATCACTGATGTCACCCCTATCCCACACAACGGCTGCCGCCCGCCCAAGAAGCGTCGCGTTTAATCAGGAGACGGTATAATGGCTAGATATATTGGTCCGAAGTGTAAGCTGTCTCGTCGCGAAGGCACTGATCTGTTCCTCAAGAGCGGCGTGCGAGCTCTCGAATCCAAGTGCAACCTGGAAAGCCCTCCGGGCGTCCATGGTCAGCGTCGCGGTCGTCTGTCGGAATACGGCACTCAGCTGCGTGAGAAGCAAAAAGTACGTCGTATGTATGGCGTTCTCGAACGTCAGTTCAGCAATTACTACAAGGAAGCTGCCCGTCTGAAGGGTGCGACCGGCGAGAACCTGCTGCAACTGCTTGAGCGTCGCCTGGACAACGTCGTTTATCGTATGGGCTTTGGTGCCACTCGCGCAGAAGCGCGTCAGCTGGTTTCCCACAAGTCAATCAGCGTTAACGGCAAAACAGTTAATATCGCATCTTACCTGGTAGCTCCGGGCGATGTGGTCGCTGTCCGTGAAAAGTCGAAGAACCAGCTGCGCATCAACAGTGCACTGGAGCAGGCGGCTCAGCGCGGTATGGCTGAGTGGGTTGAAGTGGACTCTGCCAAGAAAGAAGGCGTGTTCAAGAGCCTGCCCTCACGGAGTGATTTGTACGCTGACATCAACGAAAACTTGATCGTCGAGCTTTACTCCAAGTAAGCGACAGACAGCAAAAGGTGCCCCCATGCAGAGTTCGGTTACCGAGTTTCTAACACCACGTCACATCGACGTACAGGAAACTTCGCCCATGCGCGCCAAGATTACTCTTGAGCCGCTGGAGCGTGGTTTCGGTCATACCTTGGGCAATGCGCTGCGTCGCATTTTGCTCTCCTCCATGCCCGGCTGTGCCGTGGTAGAGGCGGAAATCGACGGCGTTTTGCATGAGTACAGCGCCATCGAGGGCGTTCAGGAGGATGTCATCGAGATCCTGCTTAACCTGAAAGGGTTGGCGATCAACATGCACGGTCGCGATCACGTTACCCTGAGCCTTTCCAAGAAAGGCCCAGGGTTGGTGACTGCAGCCGATATCCAGCTGGACCATGATGTCGAGATCGTTAATCCGGAGCACGCTATTGCGACGCTGTCCGATAACGGTGAGCTGAACATGAAGCTGACTGTTGCCCGTGGCCGCGGCTACGAGCCGTCCGATGCGCGCCAGTCTGATGAAGACGAGAGCCGCTCGATTGGTCGTTTGCAGCTGGACGCTACCTATACTCCGGTTCGCCGGGTTGCGTACGTAGTTGAAAGCGCTCGCGTAGAGCAACGCACCAACCTGGACAAGCTGGTTATTGACCTGGAGACCAACGGTACCCTGGACCCTGAAGAGGCCATCCGTCGTGCCGCGACTATCCTGCAACAGCAACTGGCTGCCTTTGTTGATCTGAAAGGTGATCAGGAGCCGGTGGTAGAGCAACAGGAAGATGAAATTGATCCTATCCTGCTGCGTCCGGTGGACGATCTTGAGCTGACTGTCCGTTCGGCCAACTGCCTGAAGGCTGAAAACATTTACTATATTGGCGATCTGATCCAGCGTACCGAAGTTGAGCTGCTGAAGACCCCGAACTTAGGCAAGAAATCCCTGACTGAAATCAAGGATGTTCTGGCCTCTCGTGGTCTGTCTCTGGGTATGCGTTTGGACAACTGGCCGCCTGCAAGCTTGAAGAAGGACGATAAGGTTTCGGCCTGATCGTCTCGACACCGAGGAATTGAGAGATGCGTCATCGTAAAAGTGGTCGTCACCTGAGTCGGACCAGCGCACACCGTAAGGCCATGTTCCAGAATATGGCTGTGTCGCTGTTCGAAAATGAACTGATCAAAACTACTCTGCCAAAAGCCAAGGAGCTGCGCCGCGTTGCCGAGCCGCTGATCACCCTGGCCAAGGAAGATACTGTTGCCAACCGTCGTCTGGCTTTCGACCGTACCCGCAGCAAGGAAGCGGTCGGCAAGCTGTTCAACGATCTGGGCAAGCGTTATGCAACCCGTCCGGGTGGTTATGTGCGTATCCTCAAGTGCGGTTTCCGCGCTGGCGATGCAGCCCCCATGGCGTATGTTGAGCTGGTTGATCGTCCTGAGCTGGCAACAGCTGACGAGTAAGCAGTAATCAACTCAAAAAAACCGGCCTATTGGCCGGTTTTTTTGTGCCTGTAAAACCATTGATGTTTATATGGTCGCGTTGAGTCATTGGCGTTTGCTGTGTGCGGTGGTTGGAAGAGCAAAAGCAAAAGGCCCTGTACACAGGGCCTTTTGCTTTCTAGGGTGGCGGCGGGGCGTGTCAGTCCCGGTCGCGCTCCAGCAACGGGCCAAGAAAGCGGCCGGTGTGCGAAACCTCCATGCCGGCTACCTGTTCTGGCGTCCCGGTGGCGATGATCTGACCACCCTTGGAACCGCCTTCAGGCCCGAGATCGACCAGCCAGTCTGCCGTCTTGATCACGTCGAGGTTGTGTTCGATTACCACGACGGTGTTGCCGTGATCGCGCAGCCGGTGCAGTACGTCGAGCAGCTGTTGAATGTCGGCGAAGTGCAGCCCGGTAGTGGGCTCGTCGAGGATATAGAGCGTTTTACCGGTATCGCGCTTGGACAGCTCGCGGGCGAGCTTGACGCGTTGCGCTTCACCGCCGGACAGGGTCGTGGCTGATTGGCCGAGGCGAATGTAGGTCAGGCCTACATCAATCAGGGTCTGCAGCTTGCGCGCCAGTGCGGGGACCGCTTCGAAAAACTCGCGAGCCTCCTCGATGGTCATTTCCAGCACTTCGTGGATGTTCTTGCCCTTGTACTTTATCTCGAGCGTCTCGCGATTGTAACGCTTGCTCTTGCATACATCGCAGGGCACGTAGATGTCAGGCAGAAAGTGCATTTCGACCTTGATCAAACCGTCGCCTTGGCAGGCCTCGCAGCGCCCGCCTTTGACGTTGAAGGAGAAGCGCCCCGCTTTGTAGCCGCGCGAGCGCGCTTCCTGGGTGCCGGCAAACAACTCGCGTATCGGCGTGAACAACCCGGTGTAAGTCGCCGGGTTGGAGCGTGGCGTACGACCAATCGGGCTTTGGTCTATATCCACCACCTTGTCGAGATGCTGAAGGCCATCAAAGCTGTCATGCGGCGCTGCGTCCAGGGTGGTAGCGCCGTTCAGTGCGGTGGCCGCCAGCGGGAACAGGGTGTTGTTGATCAGGGTAGATTTGCCGGAGCCAGACACGCCGGTCACACAGGTGAGCAGGCCCACCGGAATCTCCAGGTCCACCTTTTGCAGGTTGTTGCCGCAGGCGCCCTTGAGTTTTAGCCACTGGTCCTTGCGCAGCGGGGTACGCTTGGCCGGGACCGGAATCTTGACCCGACCGGAAAGGTACTTGCCGGTCAGCGAGTCTGGGTTGTTCATCACCTCGTCGGGGGTGCCCTTGGCGACGATCTGGCCGCCGTGCACACCGGCGCCTGGGCCAATATCAACCACATAATCGGCTAGCCGGATCGCGTCTTCGTCGTGTTCGACGACGATCACGGTGTTGCCCAGTTCGCGTAGGTGGATGAGTGTTTTCAGCAGGCGTTCGTTATCGCGTTGATGCAAGCCGATGGACGGTTCATCCAGAATGTACATGACGCCCACCAGGCCAGCGCCAATCTGGCTGGCGAGCCGAATGCGCTGCGCCTCGCCACCGGAGAGGGTGTCGGCGCTGCGATCGAGCGTAAGGTAGTCCAACCCCACGTTGACCAGAAACATCAGGCGCGCGCGTATCTCCTTGAGGATCTTCTCGGCGATTTCCCCCCGATTGCCCTGCAGGGTCAGTTGGCTGAAGTATTCGGCTGCGGCGCCTACCGGCATGGTAGTAACGCCCGGTAGGTTGCGATCATCAATGAACACGTGACGCGCTTCGCGGCGCAGACGGGTGCCGTGGCAATCTGGGCAGGGTTGGGTGCTCAGGTATTTGGCCAGCTCCTCGCGCACGCTTTGCGATTCGGTTTCGCGGTAGCGTCGTTCCAGGTTCGGCAGTATGCCTTCAAAGGGGTGTTCCCGGCGGACCACATCGCCGCGGTCATTCAGGTAGCGGAAGGGCACCTTGTCAGTGCCGGTGCCGTTGAGTACCAGCTTGCGGTGCTGCTCCTGCAGGTCGTCAAAGGCGAGGTCGAGGTTGATACCGTAATGCTCAGCCAATGAGCTGAGCATCTGGAAATAATAGACATTGCGCCTATCCCAGCCGCGGATCGCACCCTCGGCCAGTGTCAGTTCGCCGTTGACCAGACGCTTGCGATCAAAGAACTGTTTAACGCCCAGGCCGTCGCAGCCGGGGCAGGCTCCCGCCGGGTTGTTGAACGAGAACAGGCGGGGCTCGAGTTCGCTGATTGAATGGCCACACTCGGGGCAAGCGAAGCGCGCGCTGAAAGTCACTTCGTCGCCGGCTTCGCCTTCCATTGGCGCGATGATGGCGATGCCGTCCGCCAAACCAATCGCAGTTTCAAAGGATTCGGCCAGCCGTTGTTGGAGGTCTTCGCGCACCTTGAAGCGGTCCACTACAACGTCAATGCTGTGCTTGCGTTTCTTGTCCAGCGCGGGCGCTTCATCCAGCTCGTAAATGCGGCCGTCGATGCGCGCGCGCACGAAGCCCTGCGCGCGCAGCTCGTCGATCAGTGCCAGGTGTTCGCCCTTGCGCTCGCGCATGACGGGCGCCAGCAGCATCAGCTTGCTGCCCTCGGGCATTGCCAGTACCTGGTCGACCATCTGGCTGATGGTCTGTGCAGCCAATGGCAGGTTGTGGTCCGGGCACATGGGGGTGCCGACACGGGCAAACAGCAGGCGCAGGTAATCGTAGATCTCGGTGATGGTGCCGACGGTGGAGCGCGGATTGTGCGAAGTCGATTTCTGTTCGATGGAGATGGCGGGGGACAGCCCCTCGATGTGGTCGACGTCGGGTTTCTCCATCATCGACAAAAACTGGCGGGCGTAAGCCGACAGCGACTCGACGTAACGGCGTTGCCCTTCAGCGTAGAGTGTGTCGAAGGCCAGCGAAGACTTGCCAGAGCCAGACAAGCCGGTAATCACGATCAGTTTATCGCGCGGCAGATCGAGGTCGATGTTCTTCAGGTTGTGGGTGCGAGCCCCACGTATCAGGATGGTATCCACAGCCCATTTACCCTCAGCCAGCAAAGCAGCCAAGTATACGGGTTCCGGGGTAGCGCGAGCAAAGGCGGCGGCAAAAAGGTCAGCACTGCAGCGGTTGTAACGGGGTGTGTCATAAAGTCACCGGCAAATACGGCGCACGGTCTTTGAGCCGTGGTAAAATCGCGCTTTTTTTGGAGCAGTCATGCATCAGGCCGATTCCATGAGCCCGTTGGAGCGCCGCGCAGCTATTTCGCTGGCGTTGGTGTTCGCTTTTCGCATGCTGGGTTTGTTCATGGTGTTGCCGGTGCTGGCGACCTACGGGCAGGGTCTGGCTGGCGCGACGCCGGTGCTGATCGGCATGGCGATTGGTTGCTACGGGCTGACCCAGGCCTTTCTGCAAATCCCCTTTGGCATGTTGTCCGACCGTATTGGCCGCAAGCCGGTCATCCTCTTCGGCTTGCTGTTGTTTGCACTGGGCGGCGTGTTGGCAGCGCAGGCCGACAGCATTCATCAGGTAATCGCTGGGCGTATCCTGCAGGGCGCGGGCGCGATAGCGGCAGCGGTGATGGCCCTGGTGGCCGACCTGACCCAGGAACAGAATCGTACCAAGGCGATGGCCATGATCGGCATGAGTATTGGCAGTGCCTTTGCGGTGGCCATGGTCGCCGGACCGGTGATTGCGGGTATGGCGGGTTTGCATGGCGTGTTTCTGACCACCAGCGCTCTGGCGGTGGTAGGCATGCTGCTGGTGATCTTCTGTGTGCCGACCCCGCAAATCCCGTTGCGTCATCGTGAGGCGGGGGTGGTCAAGGCGGCTTTCTTGCCCGCGCTGCGTAACCCCGACCTGCTGCGGCTCAACTACGGCATTGCCGCGCTGCATGCCATTCTCATGGCTACCTTCATTGCCGTACCGCTTGCCCTGCAGCAGCATGCTCACCTGCCAAAGGAAGAGCATTGGTGGGTCTATCTTGCGGCGCTGCTGATCTCCTTCTTCGCCATGGTGCCCTTTATCATCTATGCCGAAAAACAGCGGCAGATGAAGCGGGTAGTGTTGGGGGCGGTGGCGGTGCTGGTGCTGGTGCAGCCGTTATTCTGGCTGAGCATGGACTCGCTGCCCTGGCTGGTCGCAACCATAGTGGTATTTTTTATCGGTTTTAACCTGTTGGAAGCGACCTTGCCATCACTACTCAGCAAGATTGCGCCGGCCGGCGGCAAGGGCACGGCGATGGGCGTTTACTCCACCAGCCAGTTCGCTGGCGCGGCCTTTGGCGGTGTTATGGGCGGCTGGATGTTTGGCCACTTCGGGTTGGCTGGCGTGTTCATCGGTTGCGGGCTCTTGGCACTGTCGTGGTGGTTGATTGGTGTTACCATGAACGAACCGCCTTATGTGACCAGCTACCGCCTGGCGCTGTCCGCCGAGCAGGTTGAGGATGCAGCGTTGTCGGCCAGATTGCTGGCCGTGCCGGGGGTGGCAGAAGCAATCATTGTGGCCGAAGACGCCGCAGCCTATTTGAAAGTCGATAGCAAAGAGCTGGATCGTGAGGCGCTGGACCGGGTTGTTGCACCCGTTTGATCACCCCAGACATGAGAGGAGAAGAGGAATGGCCAGAGGCGTCAATAAAGTAATTTTGATCGGTAATGTCGGTGGTGATCCAGAAGTGCGCTATATGCCCAACGGCAACGCGGTGGCCAATGTCACCCTGGCGACCACGGACAGCTGGAAAGACAAGCAGACCGGTCAGCAGCAAGAACGTACCGAATGGCACCGTGTGGTGTTTTTCGGTCGTATCGCGGAAGTGGTGGGCGAGTACGCACGCAAGGGTTCCAAGCTCTATGTCGAAGGTCGCCTGCAAACCCGTGAGTGGGAAAAGGACGGCGTGAAGCGCTACACCACGGAAGTGGTAGTCGACATGGGTGGTCAGATGCAGCTGCTCGACGGCCGCCCCTCCGGTGGCGAGCAGAACATGGCGCCGCGTCAGCAGCAGCCATCGCGTCCGGCGCCGCAGCAACAGCCTGCTGCCCAGCCGCAACAGGCGCCGCAGCAGTCCGCCCCGGATTACGACAGCTTTGATGATGACATTCCCTTCTAGAATGTAGCTGTCGCCAGAACCCGGCATGACCTAGGATGAATTTCCCCGGTCTGCCGGGTTTTTTTATGGCTCGTGGAAAGCGCTGTGACCCGATCAGGTATGCAGGCGTGGGCGGGTTGCCTTTGGGTTGCAAGCAAGAAGGGTTCATCTATGTCAGAAGTGTATTTTGTGCGCCACGGCCAGGCCTCATTTGGTTCCGATAATTATGACCTGCTGTCCGAAAAGGGCCATCAGCAGGCTCGCTTGCTAGGGGCTTACTTCCGCGCGCAGGGCATGCAGTTTGATCACATGATCACTGGCGACATGGTGCGTCACCGCGAAACCGCGCAGGGCATCTGCGAGGGGTTGGGGATTGTCGAGCCGAACTTTGAAGTGTTACCCGAGCTCAATGAGTTTGATTTCCACTCTGTACTGCACGCCTTTCTGGCTCAGCATCCGGATCAGGCGCTGCCCGACAAGCCAGTGGTGGCGGATTATTTCAAGCGACTCAAACAAGGGATTGTGCTCTGGTCAGAGGGCCGGCTGGAAGGTTCGTTGCCGGAAACCTGGGCGCATTTCGAAGAGCGCCTTGTGCATGCGCGTGAGCACATCATGCAAAACTACAAGGGGCAGCGGGTGTTGGCGGTCAGCTCTGGAGGCGCCATTGCCATGCTGGTGCGCCAGCTGCTGGAGGCGCCGAGCAAGACTATGGTCGAGCTGAATCTGCAGACGCGCAATACCGGGTTGATTCACTGCGTGTTCAATCAGCGCTCCATGCGCCTAAGCAGCTTCAACAGCGTTCCGCATTTGGACGCGCCCGAGCGTCGCGAGCTGATCACCTATACCTGATGCTTGCCGGTGCGGCAGGTGACGCGCGGCGATTCACACTGCACAATACGCGTCATAGCCAGATATCGGGATAAAAGGGTCAATCAAGCATGCGCATGCGGGTTCTGCTGCTGGGAGAGGAAACACTGCTGGGTCAGTCCCTGCTTAGCCAAGCGGCGGCGGAGGATATTGTTTTTCTGCAGGTTGGCGGTGATGAAAGTTGCCATCCGGAGGCGATTGACGGCTGGCTGGATGAGCTGGCCCCCGATGCGGTGATCAATCTGGCGCACTACCATCAGCAGTTCCAGTTGGTGCAACCCAGCACTGAGCAGTTGGCCGTGTTGCAGGCTTTCAGTGAACGGCTGATCGAGGCCTGTGCGCAGCGCGATCTGTTGCTGTGCATGTTGTCCAATACCCGTGTATTTGACGGCGAGAAAAGCACCGCGTACACGGAAAAGGATGAGCTGACTCCCATCGGTGAGCAGGGCGCCACCCAAGCGGCATTGGATGCGCTGCTGCGCGAACGTTGCCGGCGGCACCTACTGCTGCGGTTCAGCTGGTTGCTGGATGCCTCGGTCGATGGGTTGCTGGGGCGTTTGATCAGTCAGCTGCAGGCCAGTCAGCAGGTCGCGCTAGCGGAAGAGTGGCGTGGCAATCCGACGCCGGTGCACGATGCTGCGCGGGTGATACTGGCGGCGATCAAGCAGCTGGACTGCGAGTCGGAGGTCTACGGCGTCTACCACTATGGCAGCGCCGAAGTCTCCAGTTGGATCAGTTTGGCCATGGGCCTGGGGCAGGAGCTGCGCCTGCTGGAGCGTTTGCCGCAGGAACCGGTTATTGAGCCGGTTGCCTACAGCGAGCAGGTGGCTGCGCAGTTTGAACCGCAAAACGCCGCCCTGAACGGACGGCGTCTGTTGCACGTATTTGGCATCAAGCCCCGAGCCTGGCGTGCGGGGTTGAGCGATTTGCTGCAACCCCTTGCCGAGTGAGCTGTATTGCCCCTTTCGTTCTGATCAGAACTTGTAGCCCAACCCCACCATGTAGACCATTGGATCGACGTCAACATCGACCTTGAGGCGTCCGACGCCGGCCAGGTTGGTGTGGCCGGTGGTCTCGATGTCGATATAGCGTACCTGTGCGTTGAGCATCAGTTTGTCGTTCAGCATGTAATCTGCGCCGACCTGCGCCGCCAGTCCCCAGGAGTTATCCATGCTCAGGCCATCGAAGCCCTTGGCCTCGGCCGAGCTGCTGACGTCTTCATCAAAGAACCAGGTGAAGTTGATACCGCCGCCAAGGTACGGCTGGAAAGCCGAACTGCTGTGCATTGGATACCAGATGGCGCTGAGGGTGGGTGGCAGGTGCTTCAGGGTGCCGAGTTTGCCATTCAGCGCAGAAATGCCAGCTGGTGATCCGCTGACGCCAACATCGTGGCTGAAGGGGGTAGCGGCGAGCAACTCGATGCCGACGTGATCGGTCACCATGTAGGCAAAGTTCAAACCCAGCTGGGTGTCGCTGTCCAGGGTGGCATTGCCGCCCAGATCGCCCAGCGCGGCACTCTTGATACCGGAGCTGTCTTCATGTGGGTCGACGGTGATCGCACCGGCGCGCACAAGAATGTCGCCGGCCTGGTGAGCCTGAGCGGTAATTGACACCGCCAGGAGTGCGGGAGCAAGCAACAGGCTGGCGGACAATTGGGTGGCAAAGCGTGACATGGTCAGTCTCCTCGATAAGTGAACAGGGACGACTTTAATCAGTCGGCACGAAGCAGATATTGATTTGGAGCAAGAGACACGCATCACCGCCTGCGGCGGGCTGCCGCAGTGCGGTTGAAGTATGCTGGCGCAAAGATGATAATGGTTCTCTTTTAGGCCGGGTTCGGCCATCACCCTCTGGGGAGAATGTGAATGAGAGCAGTGTGGCTAACGGCATTGCTGAGCCTGCCGATGGCGGTGCAGGCGCAGTCGGTTCAGCAAGCGCAGCAGCAAAGCAGTGAGCTGGCCGCCGCCGCGGTGGACTCCCAGCAGCGTATCGACCAACTGGACGACGCTACGCGCAGCGCCCTGGAGACCTACCGGCAGGCCAACCAGCAAATTAGCCAATTGGGCGAATACAACAGCCGTATGGAAAAGGTGGTGGCGCAGCAGCAGCAAGAGCTAGCCAGCCTTCAGGCGCAACTGGGGAGCATTGAGCACACTCAGGCGGAGATGCGTCCATTGATTCGGCGTATGGTCGAGTCGCTGGAGCAGTTTATCGCCGTAGATCTGCCTTTTCTGCCCGAAGAGCGCGAGGATCGGGTCGCACGTTTGCAGGACCTGCTGGTGGACCCCGAGGTCAGCATCGCCGAGCTCTACCGTCGAGTGCTCGAGGCGTACCAGATCGAGAGTGACTACGGCCGCACGCTGGAAGCCTGGCGCGGTGAGCTGGTGCAGGGCGACGAGGCGCGGGTGGTCGAGTTTCTGCGCCTGGGTCGCCTGATGCTGTTTTACCAAACGCTGGATGGCCAGGAACAGGGTTACTGGGACAGCGCAGCGCGCAGTTGGCAGGTATTGCCCAGTGGCTACCGGCGCACGCTGGATCAGGGGTTGGCAATCGCCCGTACCGAACAGATGCCGGTGATGTTGCGCTTGCCGTTGCCTGCGGTCAGTCAGGAGGAAACGCCATGAAGCGGCTATGGCTAGGTTGTCTGTTGTTGACGCTGCTACCGCTGGGTCAGGCGCAGGCGCAAGCGCCCAGCAAACAGGATTTGCTGCGCAGCATTCGCGAAACCCGCAGCGCTGAAGAAGCGCAGATGCGCGCCCGCGAGCAGGCCTTTGTGCAGGAGCAGGGCCGGCAGCAACAGCGTATGGCCGCTGCCGTGCGCGAACGTGATCAGTTGCAGGCTGCCGCCGATGCCCTGGATGCTAAGTTCCAGCAACAGAGCGAAGCGCTGGCGGCAGTCAAGGCTGAGTTGAACGAGCGCAGTGGCAATCTTGGTGAACTCTTTGGCGTGGTACGTCAAGGCGCCGGTGACACCCGCAGCCAGTGGCAGGATTCACTGCTCAATAGCCGCTTTCCCGAGCGCCTGAAAGAGCTGGATGCCTTGGCGCAAAGCCAACGTATTCCGCAGGTCGAGCAGCTTGAGCAGTTCTGGTATCGCCTGCAGCAGGACATGACCGCCAGTGGCGAGATCAGCCGCGATAACGCCCCAGTGGTCGACCGTCACGGACAGACGCGCGTCCAACAGGTGATCAGCGTGGGGCCCTTTGTGGCGCTCAGCGAGCAGCAGTACCTGAGTTACCAGCCGGACAGCCAACAACTTGTTACCCTTGAGCGCCAGCCTGACGGCACGGGGTTGATTGCTGATTTTGTCGGCCCGCGTGAAGGGCTGGCTGACCTCTGGCTGGATCCCTCGCGCGGCAGCGTGCTTGACCAGTTGCAACGTAAGCCGCAGTTGCTTGAGCGAGTCATGCAGGGCGGTATCGTTGGCTACGTGATCATTGCACTGGGTGTGCTGGGTATTCTGCTGGCGCTGGCGCGCCTGGCCTGGTTGCAGAAAGTGCAGAGTCGGGTCGACCGTCAGGCTGCCGACCTCGATAACCTGCAGGCCAACAACCCCCTGGGCCGTGTGCTCAGCGTCATCGGCAGCAACCCGCGGCTGGAAGAGCTGGACACCCTGGAGCTCAAGCTGGATGAGGCAATCCTCAAGGAAACGCCCGCGCTGGAGCGTTGGCAGGGACTGATCAAGTTGCTGGCGGCGGTAGCGCCACTGCTCGGCCTGCTGGGTACCGTGACCGGGATGATCGCCACTTTCCAGGCCATCACTCAGTACGGCACCGGTGACCCGAAACTCATGGCCGATGGTATTTCCCAGGCTCTGGTCACCACGGTACTGGGTCTGGTGGCGGCCATTCCGCTGCTGTTTCTGCACAGCCTGGTAGCGGCGCGCAGCAAAGCCTTGATCCAGTTACTGGAACAGCAGAGCGCGGGGCTGATCGCCCTGCATCTGGGTGGTGGAGACAAGCCGCGTGATTGACGCCTTCTGGCATCTGCAGGATTTCCTCGACAGCGGCGGCTGGGTGCTCTGGAGCATCCTGCTCGCCACCGTACTGCTGTGGACCCTGATGCTGGAACGGTTGTGGTTTTTGGGGCGGGTGTTTCCCACCGAGGCCAAGGATTATCAGCAAGCCTGGCTGGCGCGTGGCGAACGTCGCAGCCTGGCCGCACGGCACATTCGCAGCGCCTGGTTGTCGCAGGCGCAGCAGCGGCTCAACCGCTATCTGCCGATGGTGCGAGTACTGATTGCGCTATGCCCGCTGCTCGGTTTGCTGGGTACCGTCAGCGGCATGATCGAGGTGTTCGACGTCATGGCCTTGAGTGGTAACGGCAACCCACGGGCGATGGCGGCCGGCGTGTCGCGCGCCACCGTGCCGACCATGGCCGGGATGGTGATTGCCATCAGTGGATTATTTTGTCTGGCGCGGCTTGATCAGCAGTCGCGTCGGGCCCTGCAGCGGTTGTCTGACCGCCTGCGTCACGAATAGGAAGTTACGCCATGCGTATGCGCCGACATCACAGCACTGCCGATGAAGAAGCCGGCATCGACCTCACGCCGATGCTGGATATCGTCTTCATCATGCTGATTTTCTTCATCGTAACCAGCTCCTTCATCAAGGAATCAGGTATTACGGTTGAGCGGCCCTCTGCTGCCAGCGCGGCGGAGCAGCCCAAGGGCAACATCCTGATTGCGGTCAGTGCCGACGGTGAAATCTGGATTGACCGCAAACAGGTAGATATCCGCGCCGTACGCGCCGCCGTCGAGCGCATGCGGGTAGATCAGCCCGACAGTACCGTGGTGGTGCAGGCCGACAAGGATGCCCGCAGTGGCCTGGTCATTCGGGTTATGGATCAGGCCAAGCTGGCGGGTGTTGAGGCGGTGGCGCTGGCGGCCACGGCGGAAAGCCGCTGATGCGCTTGCTGCTGAGTTTTCTCGGCGCCGTGCTGGTGGCGCTGGCCCTGTTCACCCTCATGGTGCTGCTGATCATGCCGCCCAATGACGACCCCCAGGCGCCGCAAGAGCTGCTGCGCATTGGCGTGGTGCGCAGTGTCAGTGATACCGCCAGCGAAGACCCGAGCCAGCAGCTGCAACGGCCGGAGCGGCCCGAGCCGCCGGAGCCGGTGACCGAACCCCAGGTTGATGCGCCTACAGCGCAGCAGATGCCCGACCTGCAACTGCAGATAGAGGTGCCACAGCTGCAGAACGCGCTGAGCCTGAGTGTTGCCCCCGCGCAGAGCGATTTGCGTCCGGCCCCGGCTGCTCCCGCGCCGGCCCCCGCACCGAGTCCGGCACCTGCGGCCCCGCCGCCGGGAACCGCAGAGGAAGTGACCCCGCTGGTGGATATCCCGCCCAATTACCCGCGGCGTGCGATGCAGGCCGGCATCGAGGGGGAGGTTACCCTGCGCTTTACCATCACTCCGGATGGCAAGGTGGAGAACCTGCGGGTGGAGTCGGCCGAGCCACCGGGTGTGTTCGAGCGTGAAGCGCGCCGCGCGGTCAGCCGCTGGCGCTTTTCGCCGCGTCGCGAGAACGGCCGCGCGGTGGCGCGGGACGCCACCAAGACCTTGTATTTCCGCATGGAAAAGGGGCGGCGCAGATGAGGCGATTATTGCTGGTGTTGTGCCTGCTGGCGCCCATGGCGCAGGCGCAACAGATCGATCCCAAGGTATTTATGGCACTGGAAAGCGCCCGCACGGCGCAACAGTCGGGTGATCTGAGCGCCGCGCGGCGTGCGCTGGAGCAAGCGCTGCCGGATAGCAGTGCCGGCTCGCTTGAGCAGGCACTGCTGCAGCAACGCCTCGGCTATCTGGCGATTGAGCGTAAGGACTATGGCGCGGCGATCCGCTGGTTGCAGCAAGGGTTGGCGCACGAGCAGTTGAGTGACGAGGCAGTGCAGCAGGATCGCCGTAACCTCGCTCAGTTGCTGGTGCAGGAGGGGCGCTATCAGGAGGCGGTCAGGCTGCTGGAGGCTGGCGGCGTGAATGGTCTGTCGCTGGAGACCCGACGCCTTCTGGTGCAGGCGTACCGTGAGCTCAAGCAATACCGCAAGGCTATCCCGCTGGCAGAACAGATCGTGCGCGCCAACCCGGGCGCGGAGGATGTCTGGTATCAGCTCCTGGCGGGCATGAACTATGAGCTGCAGCGCTACGGCGATGCCATCGAGTGGTTGCAAGTGCTGGTGCGCCGGGCGCCCGGGCGCAGCGAAAACTGGCGACAGCTGGCAAGCATGCAGAGCATGGCTGGACAGCAGGTGGAAGCTGCCGCAACCCTGCGTCTGGCGCATGAGGGCGGGGTGGGGCTGCGCGCGACGGACTTGGATAACCTGGTCGCGCTGCATGCCCAGGCCGGGGCGCCCTGGCAGGCCGCGCGGTTGCTGGATGCCTTGCTCAAGCAGAAGCTGCTACCGGCAGACCGCGAGCACCAATTGCGTCTGGCGCAGCTGTGGCAGGCATCGCGTGACCGTGAGCAGGCACTCACTGCCTGGCAGCAGTTGGCGCGGCAAAGCGGTGATGCGCGCTACTGGCTGCAGGTAGCCTATCTGCAGTACCAGCAGAACGACTGGGCCGCGATGCAGGCGACGCTGGGACAGTTCCGACCCGCTAACGCTGAACAGCGGCGCCAGGTGCAATCACTGCGTAACGCCGCTGCCGCGGCTCAGGCCGGGTTCTAAGCAAGGTGTTGGGGGCGGGGGCTTGGCGCTTTGGTCGAGCGCCAGTTTGCAGCGCTGGACGTGGCCCGTTGCTCGGCAAGGCAGGTGCGGCGGGCGATTGCAATCAGTACTCGAAAATCTCGATCTGGCTGGCGCTGAGGCGGTAACCGGCGCTGGCCAGCTCGCTGTCGCTTTGCTCGACGTGCAAGGTGCCGGTAACCCAGAACGGGATATAGGCCGCATCCAGCGCGACCCCTTGTTCACTCTGCACCAGCACAATCTGGTTGGACGGTGGCGGTGGTACGTGGATACAGGCGCCAAAATACGGCACCAGCAAGAACTCGGTGACCCGGTTATCGTCGCTTAGCGTCAGCGGCACTATGTAGCCGGGTAATTTCACTTCCTGACCATCCAGCTCGGGCACTGTTGGCGCCTGCGGCTGCTGTTGTTCGATGACCGAGCTACCGCCAGCATCTGCGTTGGCGTTCTCGTCGAGCACGTCAGCCAGTTGCGATAGGTCGTGCATCGGCTGCGGCATGCCGAACTGACCGGCGCTGCCCGGAGGAATCAGTGCCTCCCAGCTAAGCTCGCGGGCCGCCTGCGCGCAGGTACTGCCCAATAGCAGGGTACAGAGCATGAAAGCCGGTATCAGTGCGCGCAAAATAGTGCATCCTCAGGTCTTGATCGATAGGCCATCTACCAGCGCCAGGCGATAAGCGCGCCAAGCCGGGATGCAGGCCAGTAACAGGCTTGCCAGCAGGATGGCCGCCAACAGTTTCAGTTCCGCCGGGCTGGGCCAGGCAAAGGGCATGAACAGGCCGTACTCTTGCTCAAGTACTGGCCTTGCCAGCCCGAGGCCAATGTACAGCAAGCCGAGGCCGAGCAATATACCCGCGGCGGCCAGGGCCATGGCCTCGAGTACCAGCAGGCTGAAAATATGCCAGGGTTTGGCGCCAACGGAGCGCAATATGGCCATTTCCCGGCGGCGCTCGTTCAGGCTGCCAAGGATGGCACTGAGCATGCCGACCAGGCCGGTCAGCACCACGCAGGCAGACACCAGCAGCAGCGCTTTTTCTGCCACGCTGAGCAGGCTCCATAGCTCCTGCAGTGCGACGCCCGGCATGATCGCCAGCAGCGGCTCGCCACTGAACTGGTTGACCTGGCGTTGCACCGCAAAGGTGTCGATGCGTCGGTTCAGCCCCACTAGCATGGCGGTGATGGCGTTGGGTGTGAGATCCAGCTCGCGTGCCTGCGCGGCGCTGACGTGGCCGGCGCCGCGCGCCGGCATGCCCTGTTGCCAGTCGACGTGCAGCGCTTCAATACCTTGCAGGCTAACGTGAATGGTGCGGTCAACCGGCGTGCCGGTCTTGGCCAGGATGCCACTGACGCGAAAGGGTTTGTCGGCATGCTCGACAAAGCTCACCGCCCCGGCGCCGTGCGCCAGCACCAGCTCGGTCCCAACCTGATAACCCAGTTCACGCGCGATGTCGGCGCCAATCACTGCGTCGTAAAGATCGTCGAAGGGCTTGCCCTGGGCGAAGCTCAGGGGGATGTCGCGGCCGAAACGAAAATGCGTGAAATAGCTCTGATCGGTGCCCATGACGCGGAAGCCGCGGTGCGAATCGCCCAGTGAAATGGGGATAGCCCACTTCACCTGGGGCAGCGTGCTGATGTCGTTGTAGCTGTCCCAGCGGATATTGTTGGTGGCGTTGCCGATGCGAAATACCGAGTACAGCAGTAACTGCACCGAGCCGGAGCGCGCGCCGACGATCAGGTCGGTCCCGCTGATGGTGCTGGCAAAGCTGGCGCGCGCTTCACTGCGCACGCGCTCTACGGTCAGCAACAGCGTAACGCTGAGGGCAATCACCAGGATGGTGAGCAGGGCGGTGACACGACGGTTGTTGAGGCTCTGCAGAGCCAGGCGCAGCAGATACATCACAAGGTCTCCAGGCGCGTGGCGCGGTTCAGATCGGGCAGCGCCAGGCTGCGATCGAACAGCGGCGCCAGAGCGGTATCGTGGCTGACGAACAGCAGGCTGCTGCCGGCTTCGCTGCACTCGGCAAACAGCAGCTGCAGAAAAGCCTCGCGGCTATCGGCATCCAGTGCCGAGGTGGGCTCGTCGGCGATCACCAGTTCCGGGTTGCCGATCAGCGCCCGGGCCGCGGCGACCCGCTGTTGCTGGCCGATGGACAGTGCGGTGGCTGGGCGACGCAGCAAGGCCGGGTCGTTTAGCCCCAGCCCCCTCAACAGGTGAGCTGCAGCCGCGTCCAGGCTGCCATGACGCTGTAGGGCGCGTTCCCGGCGGCGAGCGGAGAAACGGCAGGGCAGCAGCACGTTGTCCTGTACCGAGAGGTAGGGCAGCAGGTTGAACATCTGAAAGATATAACCGGTGTGCTCGGCACGAAAACGGTCGCGCTGGCGGGCCGAGAGACTGGCGAGCGACTGCCCTAGCAATCTGACCTCGCCCTGTTGCGGCAGGTGTACGCCGCCGAGCAGGCCGAGCAGGGTTGTTTTGCCACTGCCGGAGGGGCCTTTCAGAAACAGCCGCTCCCCGGCCGGCAATGAAAAGTGCGCGATGTCCAACAACACTGGCTGTTGCGGCCAGGCGAAGCGCAGCTCATTGAGTTCTAGCAGGGGGCGGGTCATGGCACTGAAAGTCCTTGGGCGTGGGTCAACGTTCAGGATATCAGTCGAGCTGCACGCTGGCGCGCTCACGGCTCAACTCGGCACCCATTTGTCCCTTGGCGGTTATGCCTTGCAGGTTGAGACGCTCCAGCCCGGGGTAGACCGCGAAGAGCGGCAGCTCCAGCCGGGTGAGTTCATCCGGTTGTGCGCAGTTGAAGGTGTAGCTCGCCTCGATGTCGGCATGGTCGTGCGCTTGCTTATGGTCATGCTCGTCATGCTGCTGGTCGTGCGCCGCGTCGTGGTCATGATCATCGTGCTCGTGCTCAGGGTCATGGTCTGCTGAGAACAGCGGGCTGTCGAGCTGCGCCGAGGTCAGGGTGCAACCGGCAGCGCTCGGGAAGCGGAACAGCTGCTCTGCCTGCTGCAGTTGTGTTTGTACTGACTTGACCTTGGCGATGTCTTCCGGCGTGCTGGCCGCATGCTCAAAGCCCAGCAGGTTCATGGCGGGGCTATCCAGCTCGAGCTGCACCAGAGTACCTTCAATTGCCAGGTTCAGGCTGGCAACGCCATGCTCGTGTGCGCCAAGGCTGGGGTGCTCTTCATGTTCATGGTCGTGGGCCAGTGCGTTGAGGCTGAGTGGCAGGGCAATACTGAGGGCGAGCAGATGGCGCGTCATGGTGAGGGTCCTGGACTGATAACTGGTGGTCCACATAATGTTATCTTATTTCATTTTTGTAAAGATCCGCTTGCGATCGGACTTGCTTTGATGCCGTGGCGCGAGTGTCTGTAATTCAGGTGGGCGGGCGGCCATGGTGCCGCCCGGGTTGGATCAATACAGGATCTGATACAGCTTGCGGCGGTACTGGATGGTGAGGGGGCTGGCGGCGCCGAGCAAATCAAACACCTGCATCAGGGTTTTCTGGGCGATGCCGTCGGCATAGCCGCGATCACTTTGCATCAGTGCCAGTAGCCCGCCCATGGCGGTGTCGTATTCCTGTCGGCCCAGGCTGATGATCGCCAACTGGTAAGCCGCCTCGCTGTCGCCCGGGTCATTGGCCAGGCGGTGGGTGAGCAGCTCGGCTGCAGGCAGCTCTGCGGCCTGGCGCTGGAACACCAGGCGGGTACGCAATTCAGTGATGGCCTGCTTGTGCGCGTCGGGCTTGCTGATCGCGCCCAATACCTGCTCGGCGTCATCCAGCTCGCCGGTTTCTGCCAGCGCGTGGGCGAGCAACAACAGCAGCGCGTCGCTCGACTGCTCGGCAATCGCCTGCTGCAACACTGTGATGGCCTCGGCAGCAGCGCCGGAGGCCAGCAGCTCGGTGGCATGGGCTGCAGGATCGCTCGGCTCGGGTGCTGCCGCTGGGGCTGCAGGCACGGCGCCAATGTGCGGCACCAGCAGTTCGCGAATGGCGCTTTCCGGCTGAATGCCGGCAAAACCTTCTACCGGCTGGCCGTCCTTGAACAGCACCACGGTGGGCAGGCTGCGGATGCCAAAGCGCTCGCTCAGGGCAGCTTCTTCATCGCAGTTGACCTTGGCCATGAGCAGCTCGCCGGCGTAGCTGTCGGTAATGGCGGTGAGGGTTGGCAGCAGCGCCTTGCATGGGGCGCACCAGTCGGCCCAGAAGTCGACCAGAACCGGCTTGTGGAAAGAGTTTTCGAGCACGTAACGATCGAAGGTGTCGGTAGTGACATCAAACAGGTAGGGCGATGACATGGCGATTCCGATACAAGGGGTGGTGGGCGCAGCAGCGCCCCAAGTCTGGTTGCCTTTATAGGGCTGGCGTGGGGCTATATCAAGTAGTGCCGAGTGCGCCGCCGGCGGCGTAGAGGCTGACATGGCGAAACTCCAGCGGCTCGCCCAGATCCGGCCAGGTGCGACCGGGCAGTATCTGCTGGCGCTGATAGGGCGGGTGGTGCAGCTCGCGCACGCGTGAATCGGCAATCAGCACGGCGGCCGCGCGGTCGATAAAGTGATCGAGAAACGGGCGGTTCTCGGCGTCGTAGAGCACATCAGCGGCGATAATCAGGTCGAGCGGGCCGCTGACAGCAAAATAGTCGCTGGCGATCTCGACCTGCATGTCGTTGAGTCTGGCGTTCAGTGCACAGGCCAGTTGCGCGGGCTGATCCAGGTCACAGGCAATCACGCTCTGGGCGCCGGCCAGCTTGCAGGCCAGGGCAACTACGCCAGAGCCGGCACCAAAATCCAGTACCCGCTTGCCGCGCACCTGCTGCGGGTTGTCGAGTACCCAGCGCGCCAGCGCCAGGCCGCTGCCCCAGCAAAAGCCCCAGTAAGGAGGATGCTCCAGCAGGCGGCGAGTTTCTTCACTGTCGAAGGCGCGGTCCAGATTCGCCGGGTCGAGCAGCCAGAGTTCAAGCTCTTCCAGGCCGGGCAGGCGCGCTGGCAGCAGTTGCGCGTCGCTCAGCACCTTGTTCAGTTCGGCGTTCAGGGCAGCAAGGGTCATGGGTTGGTCCGCAGTGGTCTCGGCAGCATTGTAACGTTGGCGGCGGTCTGTCGGCAGCCCTGTCAGACCGGTAACTCGCTGCGCAGCCGGCTGTGCAGAAACTCGATCAAGGTGCGGGTGGCCAGGGTGGGATAAAGGTTGGGTGCGGTGAGCAGGTACAGCTGGTCGCCCCAGGCGCTGACGCGCACGCGCTGGTCGGGCAGCAGGCGTATCAGCTCGCCGCTGTCCAGTTCCTGCTGCACGCTGTACAGCGGCAGCAGGGCGCAGCCAATGCCGGCCAGTGCCGCGCGCTTGAGGAACAGCATGTCTTCGGTTTGCAGGCGCGGGCGCAGCGTCAGCGTGCGGGTCTGGCGGCCGTCGAACAGCTCCAGCGGCAGCCGTTGCTCGGGCAGGTTGACGCTGACCATATCCAGTTGCAGCAGATCGTCCGGCTGCTGCGGGGTGCCGTGTTGTTGCAGATAGGCTGGGCTGGCGCATAACGCCCAGTCGACCGGCCCCAGATCACGCGCGACCAGGGTATCGGGCGGTGTGGAGGTCACCCGAATGGCGACATCGATCTCTGCAGCCACCAGGTCGAAGATGCGGTTGCTGAAGGTCAGTTGCAGGCTAACCTCAGGATAGAGCGCGGCGAACTCCAGCAGCAGTGGCCCGACCACCTGCTGGCCCAGGGCAACCGGCACGCTGAGGCGAATGTGCCCGCGCAGGTTCTGGCCCAGATCGTCGACGGTGGCCTGCAGGGCACTGAGCTCCTGACTGATGCGCGCAGCATGCTCGTACAGTGCCCAGCCGATCTGCGTGGGTTCTACTCTGCGCGTGGTACGGCGAAACAGTTGCACCTGCATGTTCTGCTCCAGTGCCTTGAGTCGCCGGCTGACGTGCGAGCGAGAGGTGCCCAGGCGCCGCGCGGCACTGCTCATGCTGCCGGCTTCCACCACGGCGCTGAGAAACTGCAGGGTTTTTATATCCACTGATTGTTGCCTATCTGTAAACAGTTTGGGCTTGCTGGCGGGTATTGTAGATCAATTGGTCGGCTTCTATAGTCCAAGCACTCGAACATTCTGGTGCTGTCATCGCACGACTTATCCAAGGAGAACAACAATGAGTCTTCCCAGCGTTCTGCAGAACTCACTCAAGCTGCCGGTTATCTGCTCACCCCTGTTCATCGTTTCCAACCCGGATCTGGTCATCGCCCAGTGCAAGGCTGGCGTGGTCGGGTCCTTCCCGGCGCTCAATGCGCGGCCGGCGGAAGAATTGGAGGTTTGGCTCAAACGCATTACCAGCGAACTGGCTGAATACCAGGCGGCCAACCCGGATGCGGTAGTGGCGCCCTTCGCGGTTAACCAGATCGTGCATAGCAGCAATGATCGCCTGCAGCACGATGTGGAAATGTGCGTGAAGTATAAAGTGCCGATCATCATTACCAGCCTGCGCGCCCCCAATGACGTGGTTGGCCCGATCCACAGCTACGGTGGCTTGGTGTTCCATGATGTGATCAACGTCAAGCACGCGAAGAAAGCCATCGAGGCGGGCGTGGACGGTCTGATCCTGGTTTGTGCTGGCGCCGGTGGTCACGCCGGACAGCTCAGCCCGTTTGCCCTGGTGTCGGAGATTCGTGCTTTCTACGACGGTCCCATCATCCTTTCCGGCTCTATCGCCAAGGGCGAGCAGATTCTCGCGGCGCAGGCCATGGGCGCCGACCTGGCCTACATGGGCACCCGTTTTATCGCCACCCACGAAGCCAACGCTGACCAGGCCTACAAGCAGATGCTGGTGGACACCAGTGCGGACGACATCGTCTACAGCAATCTGTTTACCGGGGTGCATGGCAACTACCTCAAACCTAGCATTCAGAACGCCGGCATGGATCCCGACAACCTGCCGGAAGGCGACAAGAGCACCATGAAGTTCGGCTCCGGTGGCAGCAGCAAGAGCAAGGCGTGGCGGGATATCTGGGGCGCGGGGCAGGGCGTGGGCAGCATCGGCGCCATTACTTCCACCGCCGAGGCGGTCAGCCAGCTGGAGCAGGAATACGCGGCCGCCCGGGCGCGGATGCAGCAGATCGCCAGCCCCTATGTTGCCAAGACCGGTGACAAGGCATGACGGCGCGCCTGATCTGCGGGGAGCTTGACCGTAGCGGTGATCAGGTAGCCCAACGTGCACTGCAGCTGGCGGGCGGTCTGGCTCGGTTGGGGGTGGAAGACGGCGATGTGATTGCCGTGATGCTGCGTAACGGGCCGGCTTTTATCGACGCGATTCAGTGTTGCCAGACGGCAGGTTGTTACTACTGTCCGGTCAATTGGCACTTCAAGGCTGATGAAGTCGCCTTTCTGCTGCAGGACTCGGCGGCCAAGGTGTTTCTGGTCGAGGCCGATCTGCTCGACGCGCTGGCCGGTGCTATTCCCGAGGGCGTGGTGGTGCTGGTAAATGGCGTTGAGGCTGGCTTGACCGCTGGCCGTCTGCCCTACGAGCCTTGGCTGGTGGAACAGGCGCCCTACGCCGGGGAGCCGCGCACGCCACGCGCGCATATGGCCTACACCTCGGGCACCACCGGCCGGCCCAAGGGCGTCAAGCGCCTGGCCCCGGCACCGGAAGAGCGCGAGGCCATGGCGGCGGCTATGCAGGGGTTGTCGCGTGCGGCCTGGGGGATTGAGCCCGGCGTGCGGACTTTGGTGTCGGCACCGCTGTATCACAGCGCCCCCAGCTCCTTTGCCCAGCAGTCGATTCTGCAGGCCGAGCTGATGGTGGTGATGCCGCGCTTTGACGCCGAGCAAACGCTGGCGCTGATTGAGCAGTACCGCATCGACACGGTCTTTCTGGTGCCTATCATGTACGTGCGGCTGCTGCGTCTGCCGGCCGAGACAAGAGCCAAATACGATTTGTCGTCAGTGCGTTTTGTCGCCTCTACCGGCGCGCCCTGCGCCCCGGATGTGAAGCTGGCGATGCTCGACTGGTGGGGCCCGGTGATCTACGAAACTTATGCCTCCAGTGAAACCGGCATGATCACCATTCAGGATCCGGCCTCGGCGCGGCGCAAGCCGGGTAGCGTCGGGCGGCCGATTGGTCAGACGCGCATCCGCATAGTCGACGAGCAGGGCAACGAGTGTCCGCCAGGTGAGCCCGGCGTGATCTACGTACGTCAGCCCGCCGTGCCGGACTTTACTTACCTGAACAATGAAGACGCGCGGGAAAAAGCCGGCTTGGATGACTTGGCGACCGTTGGCGACATCGGTTATCTGGACGATGAAGGTTATCTTTACGTTTGCGATCGCAAGTCGGACATGGTGATTTCTGGCGGGGTAAATATCTATCCCGCCGAGATCGAACATGTGTTGATTGCCATGCCCGGGGTGATCGACTGCGCGGTCGTCGGTATGCCCGATGCGGAGTACGGTGAGTCCTTGATGGCGGTGGTTGCCGCGCCAGAGGGGCTGCTCAGCGCAGAGCAGGTGCAGCAGTTCGTGCGCGAACGTCTGGCCGGCTACAAGGTGCCGCGCCGGGTTGAGCTGATCGAGGCGCTGCCGCGTGACGACAACGGCAAGGTGGCCAAGCGCCGGCTGCGCGAACGCTTTGTTGCATCTTGAGCCCGAAAGCCCGGAGTATCTGCCTTCCCGCCGGGCTTTTGATTTGGAAATGTAAGGATACATTTTTATCGCGGCCTACAAGAGAGTAAGATGTAGGCCGCTTTTATCCTTCCGGGAATTCTTACATGCATTGTCCATTCTGTGGCGCCAATGACACCAAGGTGATCGACTCTCGCCTCGTGGCGGAGGGTGACCAGGTGCGCCGTCGCCGTGAATGCCTTGCCTGCCAGGAACGCTTTACCACCTTCGAAACCGCTGAGCTGGTGCTGCCCCGTGTGATCAAGCAGGATGGCCGCCGCCAGCCCTTTGATGAAGACAAACTGCGTGCCGGCTTCCAGCGAGCGCTGGAAAAACGCCCGGTCAGCGTCGAGCAGATCGAGGCCGCCATCGGCCACATCAAGCACCGCCTGCGCGCTACCGGCGAGCGTGAGGTCAAGGCCATGGTGGTGGGCGAGATGGTCATGCGCGAGCTCAAGCAGCTCGACGAAGTCGCCTATATCCGCTTTGCCTCCGTATACCGCCGTTTCCAGGACCTGAACCAGTTCCGCGAAGAAATCGAACGGCTGTCGCGCCGCGAGCAGGACGATACCGATGCCTGAGTGGAGTAGCGTCGACCGTGAATGGATGAGCCGCGCCCTGGAGCTCGCCGCGCGTGGGCTCTATACCACCGAACCCAATCCGCGGGTCGGCTGTGTGCTGGTGCAGGGCGAGACCCTGGTCGGTGAGGGTTGGCACGTAAGGTCGGGGGAAGGTCATGCCGAGGTCAACGCATTGGCTCAGGCTGGCGAGTTGGCGCGCGGCGCGACCGCCTACGTCACCCTGGAACCCTGTAGCCATACCGGCAAGACACCGCCCTGCGCCGATGCGCTGATCAAGGCCGGCGTCAGCCGCGTGGTGGCCGCCATGCAGGATCCCAATCCGCTGGTCGCCGGGCAGGGCCTGCAGCGCCTGAAAGACGCCGGCATCGCCGTCGAGTGCGGCCTGCTGGAGGCGCAGGCAGGTGAACTGAACCCCGGTTTTATCAAACGCATGCAGCAGGGGCTGCCCTGGGTACGGGTCAAGCTGGCCATGAGCCTGGATGGCCGCACCGCGATGGCCAGCGGCGAAAGCAAGTGGATTACCGGCCCCGCCGCGCGCGCCGACGTGCAGCGCCTGCGCGCGCGCAGCGGCGCGGTGATTAGCGGCGCCGACAGCGTGCTGCTGGATGATTCGGCACTGACCGTGCGGGCCAGCGAACTGGGGTTGCCAGCGGACGAGGCGCGCGCCGCCGTGCAGCGGCAGCCACTGCGCGTATTGATCGACAGCCTGCGGCGCGTGCCGCTGGAACAACGTTTCTTCCGCGAGGCCGGCCCCACGCTGGTGATCAGCACCAGTGCCGAGCAGGCTGCGGAGTCCTATCAGGCCATTGGCAGCGAGCTGCTGGCGCTACCCGGTGAGGATGGCAAGGTGGATCTGCCCACCGTCCTGCGCACACTGGCCCAGCGCGGCTGCAACGAGGTGCTGGTCGAGGCCGGCGCCGCGCTGTCGGGCGCCTTCTGGCGTGCCGGCCTGGTAGACGAACTGATTGTGTATATGGCGCCGCGCCTGCTGGGAAGCCAGGCGCGCCCCCTGATGCAGCTCCCCTTCGAGAGCATGAGCGAGGCGATGGACGTCGCCGTTTCCGATATGCGAGCCATAGGCCAGGATTGGCGCATCACCGCACGCCCGATTTTCCCTTCCTGAGAGTGTTAAACAATGCAAAGCAGCGTACAGCTACTGCTATTGGTGATGGCAGTCATCGCCTTTTTGGGCGTGGTTCTTGAAGAAGTCATCCATGTAAACAAGGCCAAGGTGGTGCTGCTGTTCGGCGCGCTGTCGTGGGTGGTGCTGTTTATCGCAGCGCCCGACGAGGCCATGCGCGGGCGAGTGCAGGAGGCGCTGAACGAGAACATCACCGACATCGCCAGCCTCTGGCTGTTCCTGCTGGCAACCATGACCTTCGTTGCCTACCTGAACAAGAAAGGCCTGATTGAAAACATCATTTACCGGATTCTGCCAGGTCGGATTACCGAGCGGAAACTGCTGTTTCTAACCGGTATCTTCTGTTTCGTGTTCTCCTCGATCGCCGACAATATTACGGCGACCCTGGTGTCGGTTGCCCTGGTGCTGAGCCTCAATCTGGAGCTGCGCAAAATGCTGCGCTTTGCCACCCTGGTGGTGTTCGCGGTCAACTCCGGCGGCGTGGCGATGATCACTGGCGACGTAACCACCCTGATGATTTTCATGGCGGATAAAGTCGAGATCACCAACCTGCTGCTGCTCAGCGCCCCGGCCCTGTTGGCGGTATTGTTACTGGCGGCGCTGCTGTCGGTAGGGCTGAACAGTGAAGTGGTGATCGAAAAGAGCGCCCTGCACGAGTTGCGCGGTGTCGACAAGCTGATTGGCGCGCTCTTCCTGCTGACCATCCTCGCCACCATTTTGCTCAGTCTGTTCTTCGCCATCCCACCGGTACTGACTTTCCTGACCGGCCTGGCCAGCATGTTCCTGCTGGCACGCTTCTTCAATGAAGACATCGACAACGACCCGATTCTGGAATACATCCGCGTCATCGAGTTCGAGACCCTGCTGTTCTTCCTTGGTGTGTTGCTGCTGGTCGGTATGCTGCAGTTCATCGGGACCTTGCAGAGCCTGACCTCGTTGTATGACGTGATGCCGAGCCTGCTGGCTAACTTCCTGATGGGTATGCTCTCGGCGCTGATCGATAACGTTCCGCTGACTGCTGCGCTGCTCAAGGCCGACCTGCAGATGAGTGTCGCCGAGTGGATGGGGTTGACCTACGCTGTCGGTGTGGGTGGTTCCCTGCTTATAATTGGCTCCGCCGCCGGCATCGTCGCCATGAGCAAGATGCCCGGCCTCACATTCATTACCTACCTGCGCAGCTTTGGTCTCTTGTTGATGGCCTTTGCTTTCGGCTTCATTGGCGTATACGGGTTGGGTCTGCTGGTCGCTTGACCGGCACTGAACAAGCAAGAGGCAGTTTATGTTTACCGGCATCATCGAAGCGGTTGGTCAGATTCAGAGCATGCAGCCCAGTGGCGGCGACGTGCGCCTGTATGTAAAAACCGGCAAGCTGGATCTGGGCGACGTCAAGCTGGGTGACAGCATTGCGGTCAACGGCGTGTGTCTGACGGCGGTCGAGTTGCCCGGCGACGGCTTCTGGGCGGATGTCAGTCAGGAGACCATCCGTCGTACCGCGCTGTCGCGGCTCAAGCCGGGCAGCCGAGTCAACCTGGAAAAGGCGCTGACGCCGACTACGCGCCTGGGCGGACATCTGGTCAGCGGTCATGTGGATGGCGTCGGCAAGGTGCTGTCGATGCAGGAGGATGCGCGTTCCTGGCTTTTTCGCATCGAGGCGCCGGCGGAACTGGCCAAGTACATCGCCGAGAAAGGTTCGATCACCGTCGACGGCACCAGCTTGACCGTCAACGCTGTGGAAGGCGCGGTCTTCCACCTGAATATAGTGCCGCATACCCTGCAGGAAACCATCATGGGCGATTATGCCAATGGCAGCCCGGTCAACCTTGAAGTTGACCTCATCGCCCGTTATCTCGAGCGCCTGCTGCTTGGCGAGAAGGCCGCGGAGCCGACCGCCAGTGGCATCAGCATGGCTTTTCTGGCCGAGAACGGTTTTCTGAAATCCTGATTAACCAGCCCCTGGAGGGCCGGATGAAACTGAACAGCATTGAAGAACTGATTGAAGACATTCGTGCGGGCAAGATGGTCATCCTCATGGATGACGAGGACCGCGAGAATGAAGGCGACCTGATCATGGCCGCCGAGGCCTGCCAAGCGGAGCACATCAACTTCATGGCTCGCTACGGCCGTGGGCTGATTTGCATGCCAATGAGTCTGGAGCATTGCGAACGGCTCAAGTTGCCCTTGATGGTACAGCGCAATGGCTCCGGTTTTGGTACCAAGTTCACCGTCTCCATCGAGGCGGCAGAAGGTGTCACTACCGGCATTTCCGCAGCTGATCGCGCACGTACCGTGCAGGCCGCGGCAGCGCCGAATGCGGTTGCCGAGGACATTGTCAGCCCCGGCCATATCTTCCCGCTGATGGCGCAGCCCGGTGGCGTGCTGGCGCGGGCTGGCCACACCGAGGCGTCCTGTGATCTGGCGCGCATGGGTGGCTTTGGCGAGTCCGCGGTGATCTGCGAGATCATGAACGACGACGGCAGCATGTCGCGTCGTCCAGATCTGGAGAACTTTGCCAAGCAGCACGATCTGAAGATTGGCACCATCGCCGATCTGATTCACTACCGTCTGCTCAATGAGCGTACCGTCGAGCGCGCCGACGAGAAATTGCTGAAAAGCGAGCTGGGCGAGTTCCATCTGGTCGCCTACCGTGATCGCACCGACGATGTGGTGCATATGGCGTTGACGCTGGGCGACATTCAACCGGAAGAGCCAACTCTGGTGCGAGTACACAACGTGGATCCGCTGCGCGACCTGTTTCTGGTCCCGGAAGGTGGCCGCTGGAGTCTGCAGGACGCCATGCGTCGGGTGGCTGCCGAAGGCCGTGGTGTGGTGCTGCTGCTGGGTAATCAGGTCGATAGCGAATCGCTGCTGGCGCACGTCAGCAATCTGGGGGAAGGCAAAGCGGCGCCGCGTCGTCCTTCGACCTACAATACCGTAGGGGCCGGTTCACAGATTCTGCGTGATCTGGGCGTGCGCAAGATGCGCTTGCTCTCTGCGCCGATGAAGTTCAATGCCATATCCGGCTTTGACCTGGAAGTAGTAGAATACCTGCCCTGCGAATAAACGCGTTGATTCACGGCAGTGCCCAAGCGCACTGCCGGTTCTTTAATTGAGAGAGAGTGCCCATGACTATCCGTACCATCGAAGGCGATTTTGTAACTGGCCAAGGCCGCTATGCACTGGTTGTTGGCCGGTTCAACAGCTTTGTCGTCGAGAGCCTGGTCGAGGGCGCCGTAGACTCACTCAAGCGTCACGGCGTGAAAGAGTCCGATATCACCATCGTCCGCGTACCGGGCGCCTTTGAAATTCCCCTGATGGTGAAGAAGGTCGCCGACCTGAAAAAGTACGACGCCATCATCACCCTGGGCGCGGTTATCCGTGGCGGCACGCCACACTTCGAGTACGTTGCCGGTGAATGCGTCAAGGGCGTTGGCTCAGTCTCGCTGGAATACGGTATTCCGGTTGCCTTCGGCGTACTGACCGTCGACAGCATCGAGCAGGCCATCGAGCGTTCCGGCACCAAGGCAGGCAACAAGGGCGCAGAAGCCGCCATGTCCGCCTATGAAATGGTCAGCGTGATCAAGCAGCTGGAGGCCTGAGTGGACAACCACGAGCAGCAACCCGCAGCCGCCGGCCGCCCCAAGGCGTCGGCCCGGCGCAAGGCCCGCAGTCTTGCGCTGCAAGCGCTGTACTCCTGGCACATGGCCGATCAGCCGCTGTCGGATATCGAAGCGCAATTTCGCACCGACAACGACTTCAGCAAGGTCGACAGCGCCTATTTTCATGAACTGCTGACCGGCGTGCCGCGCAATCTCGACGAGCTGGACAACCAGTTGGGCGTCGTGCTGGACCGCGACATCAAGGAGCTTGATCCGATCGAGCTGGCCGTCCTGCGCATTGGCGTGTACGAACTGCTCAAGCGCATCGACGTGCCCTACCGCGTGGTCATCAACGAAGCCATCGAGATGGCAAAGTCGTTTGGCGCGACTGACGGGCACAAATACGTCAACGGCATCCTCGACAAGCTGGCACCCCGCTTGCGCAAGGCAGAGGTCAGCGCCGCGCGCAACCGTTGAGCCGTTAGAGCGGTGGGAGAGGGCGGCATGGCATTGGATGAATTTGCGCTGATCGGCCGCTACTTTCGTACCTCGCAGCTGGAGCGGGCTACCGACTCTGCTGCGGTGGTGCTTGGCATCGGCGACGATGCCGCGCTGTTGCAGGTGGCCGCCGATCAGCAACTGGTGATTTCCACCGACTCGCTGCTGGCGGGCGTGCACTTCCCAGCACAATATCCGCCCGCCGAACTGGGTTATCGTGCGCTGGCCGTGGCGGTCAGCGATCTCGCCGCCATGGCGGCTACCCCCCTTGCCTTTACCCTTGCCCTGAGCCTGCCCCAGGTGGATGAAGCCTGGTTGCAGGCTTTCTCCCGTGGTCTATCGGTTGCTGCTCGGGATTTTGCGATCAACCTGATCGGTGGCGATACCACCCGTGGCCCCTTGAACCTCGGCGTGACCGTCTTCGGTCAGGTACCGCGTGGCCACGCTTTGCGCCGTGACGGCGCACGCGCTGGTGACCTGCTGTGTGTGGGCGGCCCGCTGGGTGATGGCGCAGCAGGCCTGGCGGTCGTGCAGGATGACAGCCTGCCCGGTGGCCTGCCGCTGGCGGCTCAGGATTATCTGCAGCAGCGCTTCTGGCGGCCGCAGCCGCAGCTGGCCCTGGGGCAACTGCTGCGCGGTGTCGCTACCGCCGGGCTGGACGTGTCCGACGGGCTGCTGGCCGATGCCGAGCATATCGCCAGGGCCAGCGGCGTGGCGCTGCATATTGATGCGGCGCGTCTGCCGGCCAGTGAGGCGCTGGTCAGTTGGCCCGAGCGTCAGCAACTCGATTGGATGCTGCGCGGTGGGGACGACTATGTACTGCTGTTCACCCTGCCAGCCGCGGAAAAATCCCGCGTGAGCCAATGGCGCGCGGCCGGGTATGCCGTCAGCGTGATTGGCAGTGTGCACACCGGCAGCGGCGTGCTGCTGGACGTTGGCAAGGGTTACGCCCCGCTCAGCGGTGAGCGCGGTTATCAACATTTCAGGAGTTCGGATGACTGATTCGCAGGAGCACGCACCCGCCTCGGTATGGCGCAACCCCATTCACTTTCTGGCCTTCGGTTTTGGCAGTGGGGCCATGCCGAGGGCGCCCGGTACCTGGGGCACGCTGGCGGCGTTGCCCTTTGTGCTGCTCTGGCAGCAGTTGCCACCCTGGGGCTATGAAATAGTTCTGGTGCTGAGTACCTTGCTGGGCATCTGGTTGTGCCATAAAACCGCAGTAGATCTGGGCGTGCATGATCACGGTGGCATCGTCTGGGACGAGTTTGTCGGCCTGTGGATCGCGCTCTGGCTGGCGCCGGCAGGGTGGGCCTGGCTGCTGGCCGGCTTTCTGCTTTTCCGCCTGTTTGATATCTGGAAGCCCTGGCCCATTCGCTGGATTGACCACCATGTGGGTGGCGGCTTTGGCATTATGCTGGATGACATCATCGCCGGTTTCATGGCCTTGGCTGTGCTGTTGCTTGCCGAGTACCTATTGGCTATGGTCTAACGCGGCGCTTCGGCCAGCATTCCCGCACGCAGAAAAGGATAATCGCATGCACAACACAGTCACCAAGCTGATCACCTCCGGCCTCTTGCCGCTCGTGCTGTTGTCCGGCGTCGCCTCGGCTGAGCCGGTGGTACGTGTGGTCGGTTTGTTCGCCAATGCGGCGGTGGTGAATATTGATGGTCAGCGGCATATGCTGCGGGCTGGCAAGCCGGGGCCGCAGGGCGTTACGCTGATTTCGGCCGACAGCAAGAGTGCGACCATCAGTATCAACGGCCAGCGGCGCCAGTACGGGCTGCAACGCGAATACACCGAAGGCTTCGCCGAACGTGATACCCAGCAGGTGAGCATTGCGCGGGGCGATGGTGGTCATTTCATCGCGCAGGGCTCCATCAATGGCCATAACGTGCAGTTTATGGTGGATACCGGCGCTACCAGCGTGGCGATGAATGCCTTTCAGGCACGGCGTCTGGGTATCGACTTTCTGGTTTCCGGTACCGAGGTGCGAGCGAATACCGCCAGTGCCAACGTCAAGGCCTATCGTGTGCAACTCGACCGCGTCAAGGTCGGCGATATCGAGCTCCGCGATGTGCAGGGCCTGGTGCTGGAGGGCAGCTTCCCGACGGATGTACTGCTGGGCATGAGCTGGCTCAGCCGGGTGCGCATGGATGACCAGGGCAGCAGCCTGGTGCTGGAACGCAAGTTCTAGGCGGCCTGGATGCATTCACCGGGCTGATTCAGGTCTCTAGAACATCGCCCGGACGGCGTTCTCCTGCTAATATAGCTGCCCCTTTATGCAGCAGCTGTACAGGAGACCGGTGTGACAGTCACCTTTATTGCGTCATCCCAGCTACCCACCCAGTGGGGCACATTCACCATGCACGGCTTTCTCGAGCAGGAGACCGGCAAGGAGCATGTTGTCCTGACCATGGGTAACGTAGCCGATGGCGAGCCGGTGCTGGGCCGTTTGCACTCCGAGTGCCTGACCGGCGATGCGCTGTTCAGCCTGCGCTGCGATTGCGGCTTTCAGCTCGAAGCAGCTCTTGCCGCCATCGCCAAGGAAGGACGTGGCGCGCTGCTGTACTTGCGTCAGGAAGGCCGTGGCATCGGCCTGATGAACAAGATCCGTGCCTATCACCTGCAGGACGGCGGGGCCGATACGGTCGAAGCCAACGAGCTGCTGGGCTTTGGCGCCGATCAGCGCGACTACGGCATCTGCAAACCGATGCTGGAACACCTGGGGATCACCAGCCTCAAGTTGCTCACCAACAACCCGCGTAAGGTCAAGGCCATGCAGGGCTTTGGTGTCGAGGTTGCGCAGCGGTTGCCGCTACAGTTTGGCAAGAACCCCCACAACAGCAAATATCTGGCGACCAAGGCCGGCAAGCTCGGTCACATGCTGGGGCAACTGCATCAGGCCGAAACCGAGCCCGACGATGTTTGACGCTAAGCCGCAGTGGCGCACCCTGCGCACGGTCTGGCGCATGCAAAGCGCCAGTGCGCTGCTGATTCCCATCATTGTGGTCTGGGTGATGGGCGACTGGGACGGTGTGTTTCAATCCGCAGCCCTTCCCCTGTTTACGCTGGCCATGGTTAGCCTGTTTGTTACCCTATGGCGATTCCGTCGCTACAAGCTGGCGCTGATCCAGGCCGAAGCGCTGGGCAATGAAGAGGGCGCCAAGGCGGCCTGGTCGGTGCTGCACCGCGAGCAGATGCTCGGACTGCTCGCTGCGGAATTGCCTGGCTTTATAGGTGTTATTCACTTCTTCTGCACTGGCGAATGGATTCCGCTGTTGCTTTTGGTGCTGGTCAGTCTCGGTGCCATGGCGCTCTATCGCCCGCCGGCTGCCTGGGTGAAGTAGATGTTGCACCGGCTGCGGATCTGCCTGTGTGCAGCCGTGCTGGTCTGTCTGTTCTCGCTGCCAGCGCAGGCAGCGGCGCAGCGTATCGTCAGTCTCGCTCCTTTTCTCACCGATATGGTGCAACTGCTTGGCGCTGGCGACCGCCTGGTCGGCGTGTTGGATGATGGTCAGTTGTCGCCAGAGCTGGCTCAGGTGCCGCGCATCGGTGCTTACCAGACGCTATCTGCCGAGAGCATAGTGGCTCAGCGCCCGGATCTGGTGCTGGCCTGGACCTCCGGCAATCCGTCGGAATTGCTGCAGCGATTGCGCAGCTGGCATATCCAGGTAGTCGAATTCGACCCGCAAAGCCTGGCGGATATTGCCAGCGCCACGCAGGCCCTGGGCGAGCTGCTCGGGCAGGCGGCGCAAGCGGAGCAGGTGCTGAGCGACTATCATCAACGGCTGCAGGCCCTTGCGCCACCGGCGGGGCAGCTACCTAAACGCGTCTTTATCCAGCTCTGGGATAACCCCCTGTATACGGTCGCCGGCGGCCAGCTGGTGTCGGATGCCTTGCAGCATTGCGGCGCGCAGAACGTGTTTGCCGAGCTGCCCGGATTGGCACCCCAGGTGGGTCGGGAAGGGGTGCTGGCGGCCAACCCGGATATCATCATTGCCCTGGCCGACCAGGCTGTTTCGGCTCAGCCCTGGCTGGACGACTGGCGACGCTTTCCGCAGCTCAAGGCGGTGGCCGATGAGCGTCTTTATGTGCTGGCCAGCGATCAGCTGGTGCGACCCACTCCCCGTGTGGTCGAAGGTGTGGCCAAGCTGTGTGCGCTGGTGACCGCTCCCCACTGAGGTCGGCTACCGGTTTGTGTGTGTGCTTAGTCTGGCAACTATTGGCGCAGCTGCCACGCCGCCAACCTGCTAACACCGCCTGCAACCCCCGCACTACGGCGCCTCCACCCCACTGCGCAATAACTTGCACAGCACTGCGCAACATCCTGCGCAACTTTGCGTGACCGACATCACAAACGGCTTTTTCGTCCCCTGTCTTGTGATTCTAGTTCTTTGATTTAACTGCGTTTTTCATTTCTGGCACAGCGCTTGTTTGTCATTGGCCAACCGGATCAACCGGTAACCCCATTTCAAGCAAGGAGAGCAGCATGCCAACACCCGCGTATCTGACCATCGAAGGCACCAAGCAGGGCCTGATCACCGCCGGTACCTTTACCGAAGACTCCGTCGGCAACATTTTCCAGGAAGGCCACGAAGACCAGGTGCTGGTCCAGGGCTACAACCACCAGGTCATCATCCCGCGTGATCCGCAGTCCGGCCAGCCCACCGGCCAGCGCGTACACAAGCCGCTGATGATCACCAAGGTGTTCGACAAGTCCTCACCGCTGATCTTCAACGCCCTGACCTCCGGTGAGCGCCTGAGCAAGTGCCGCCTGGAGTGGTACCGCACCTCCGCCACCGGCACCCAGGAGCACTACTTCACCATCGAACTGCACGACGCCATCATCGTCGACGTGCAGTCGCAAATGCCCAACTGCCAAGACCCGAACATGGCGCACTTCACCCACCTGGAAGACGTCTACTTCACCTACCGCAAAATCGTCTGGACCCACGAAGTCTCAGGAACCTCCGGTTCTGATGACTGGCGCACACCCATCGCCGCCTGAGGTCTTTACAATGCCAGGCCACCGAGTGACCGCAAGGTCAGTCGGTGGCTTT
>NZ_JBALWE010000014.1:0-76939 GCF_036960865.1 Halopseudomonas sp. | reverse complement strand
TGCCCCCGGCGGCTGCCAGCAGCGTGGCCAGCATCCCGCGCGCCATGGTCTCGCAGCAGCTATCGGCCAGGCCGGCGCGGCTGTGCAAGAACACGCTGGGTTTGTTATCCGTCGTTGGCAGGCGCCCGGTGACCGCCGCCAGCGCTTGGCGATAATCTGCCGCAAAGGCCTGAGCACGGTCCTGCCTGCCCAGCAGCTCACCCAGCAGCTCCACACTGCGCGGCGTATTGCGCAGCGGCTGCTCGCGAAAATCGACAAAAACCACGGTAACGCCGGCGCGCTCCAGTTGCTCTACCAACCGCGGGTTATCCGATCCCGGCCCGTGGCCATGCAGGCTGAATACCGCCAGATCCGGCTGCAGCGCCAACACCTGCTCCAGGCTGAAGGTATCCGCCGCGCCTTGGCCGATAGGCGGCACCTCCGCCAGCGCCGGGTAACGCTCAATATAAGCAGCGTAAGTGCCAGGCGCGACCAGCGGCAGATCACGCGGCATGCCTACCAGCCGCTCCAGCACCGCATCGCCTTCGAGTACCGCCAGTACCGGTAACAGCCGCCCTTCGCCCAGCACGATACGCTCGACCTTGGCCGGGGGCGTGAGCGCACGCCCGGCCAGGTCTTCCAATGCCAACGCCGGCAACGTCAGCCCCCATAACGCAATCAACCCGGCCAGAAACCGGCCGGGTTGCCACCGTTGCGCAAACATCAGAAGCGCATTGCCACGCCAAGGCGGATCTCGCGACCCGGCTCGTAGGAACCAATGATGCCCTCGTAACCCGGTATCGACTGGAAGTCTTCGTTGCTGGCGTGATCGAGATACTGCTTGTCGAGCAGGTTCTTGACCGTCAGTGACAAGGTCAGATCATCACTTTGCAGCGGCAGCCAGCTGGCGTAAACGTCATGTACACCGTAACCGGGTTTGTCGATTTCACCGACGCCGGTATCTACCGAGTCCAGGCGCTCAACGAAGCGACCCTGCCAGCCCAGTTCCAGCGACTCGGTCACCCGGTAGTCGGCACTGGCCACCCAGGTATCACCGATACTGGTGCCCAGACCGTTGTGCTCGTAAACGTTGAGATCTTCACCATCGATGGTGGCATCGTTATGGTGATAGCTCAGGCCAACACTGACGGCATCCCAGTGGTAGGCGGTCTGCACCAGATAGCCCTTGGATTCCAGATCACCGGCGTTGATGAACATCTGCGGGCGCGGCACCGGATCGGCAATGGCATCCTTGATATCCGTGCGATAGAGCTTGCCCGACAGCAGCCAGCCGCCTTTCGCGTAGTCAAAGCCGATCTCGTTGGTGCGCGCCTCTTCCGGTTTCAGGTCAGGATCCAGGGTGGCGGTTTCGGCCTTGAAGCCGTCGCGCACCTGCGGCCCACGGAAGGCACCAGTATGTGCTGCGCGCAGGTTCAGGTTCGGCGTGATCTGATACGCCAGACTGGCGTTGGGGCTGAAGCCCGACTCGTCAAAGCTCTGGCCGTCGGCACTGTTGAACTTGTAGGTATCGTAACGACCGCCGAAGCCAAGCAACCAACGCTCTGCCAGTTGCCAGTAGTCTTGCGCATAGATGCCATAGACCTTGCCGTCCTGTTCCTGCTCGGTCGGGTTGGTGCCTGGACCGGCGGTAATTTCGTCCCGACGATAGTCCACCCCGTAGGCCAGTTCATGGCCGCCCAGCAGACTGGTGTTGCGCAAATCAGCGCCCCAGGTCTCGGCTTCGGCTTCGTACAGGCCCCAGCGACCGATCACGTTCTGCTCCAGATGATTACTGGTCTGATAGGCAGTCAGTTTCAAGTCCAGGAACGGATTGCTTTCCGGGTTGAATTCATACCCTAGATTCCAGGTTTCGCGGTCGTTGGTCAGTGGATAGGCCGGGTTGAAGTCACTGGTGACCCACTGCGGGCGCTGGTTACGCTCGCCATCATCCTCGCGGCGCTCGTAACTCAGGCGGACAGTCTGCGAGTCGGTCAGATGGCCCACCAGCTTGGCGAAACCCAGTTGCTGACGCGACGCGGTGCCGGTAACGGTAGTGCCATTACCGTCCTCGTAGTCGTTCTGATCCTGATAGGTCCCCATCAGCATGGCTGACCAGTCATCGGAGAAGCGCCCAAAGAGCGTGCCATTGGCCTTGTAGCCTTCGGCGTTGCTGAAATACCCCCCCTTGACCAGCGCGCCTACCTGTTCGCCGGGGCGCAGCAGGTCTTCCGGGTCTTTGGTAACAAACTTGATCGCGCCGCCCAGTGCACCAGGGCCGGCCAGCGCGTCTGTGGTACCAGCGCGGACGTCCACTTCCTTCAGCAATTCCGGCTCTACGTTGATGCGACCGGTGTGGTGAAAGGTTTGCCCGGCCTGTTGAGCGCCATCAATACTGATGTTCAGCAGGGTGTCTTCCAAGCCTCGCATATACAACTTCTGCGCCACGCTGTGGCCGCCGCCCACGCTGACTTCCGGCTGTGCGGCAAACACGTCTTCCAGGTCAGCCGCCTGAAAATGTGCCAACTCCTCGGCCGTGACGTTGCTGCTCTGGTAAAGGCGCTCGCCTTTGATTTCCATGGCCGGCAATTCGGTCGGCTCGGCGGCATGCACATTGTGGACGGCAAGCGCCAGGGCAACACTGGCAGCGAGACGAAAAACCACCGCAGTGCGCGGCATAGTGAACTCAGACATGCTACTTCCTTGAATGCGTCTTCATGGGATTGAATCTCAATTGAACTGCATTCTCATTTGTCTGAGCAGCTACGCAAACCACTTTTACATTTGTTACGTTTGCGCTGTCTCGCGCGGCAAACGTATCTCGATTACCAGCCCGCCCTGGGCACCGTTGCTTGCCGAGAGGCTACCGCCGGTCGCTTGCACCTGCCTCCGCGCCAGTGCGAGGCCTAGACCAAAGCCGCTGCGTCCCTCGTTGCTGCCGCCTGGCAAGCGGAAAAACGGCTGGAAGATACGCTCCAGCATGTCACCCGGCACACCTGCGCCGCCATCGGCTACGCTCAATAACCAGGCGCCGGACCGCTCCGCCAGGCTGACCTGCACACTGCCGCCGCGCGGTGTATGGTCCAGCGCGTTACGCACCACGTTCTCGATCGCCTGGCCCAACGCGCGATGGCTGCTGTTGCCTAGCCTGGCGCTGGCCGGCAGCTGCACGTGCAGCTGATGCTGTGGATATTCAAAACGCGCGTCATCAACAATGCTGTCGACCAGCTCGGTCAAGTCCAGACTCTCGTCGCGCAGCACCGGGCTCTCGTTTTCCAGCCAGCTGAGGGTCAGGGCATCTTCCACAAGATGGCGCATGCCGTTGCATTCGCCGCGGATGCGATCAAGCAGCAGTTGATCGCCCTGTTGCTGCTCCGCCAGGCTGACCGCCATCTCGATACGCGTTAGCGGGGTACGCAGTTCGTGGGACATGTCCGAGAGACGCTGACGCTGGTGCTCGATCAACTCCTGGGTGCGCTCAGCCATATTGTCAAAAGCCCGGGCCAGGCCTGCCAGTTCATCCTTGCGCGCGCCCAACGCGGAACCGACCCTGGCGCTGTAATCGCCTTCGCTGAAACGCCGGGTGGCAAGTTCCAGTCGCCGCAACGGATGCATCAAGTGGCGGTAAAGCAGCAAACACACCACCAGCAATACCGCGAACGGTAACGCCACCTGCAGCAGCATGCGCGAGGGCGACCAGTAATTGCCGGGCCGCATGCGCTCAGGCAGCTGGATTACAAAATGCGTGCGGCCATCGCTGAACGGCAGGTCCATGGTCGGATTTTCCGCGAAGTACAGATGTATCTTCCAGGACACATCGCGGCCCAGCCCAAAGCCTTCGATAAAACGTTGCGAGAAAGTGCTGCCGGCAATGGGCGTAAGGTCAGACTGAATCACCGCCGCCCAGGTGTCTTCCTGCTCCTGCACACTACGCAGCCACTCGCTCAACGCCTGCTCGTTACCGGCCTTGTAGAGCGCTTCGGCCTGCGCGCCATAGCTGCGCAGGGTGCGCTGGTGCGACTCGGCAATGAAGCTCATTGCCTCCTCGGTCTCCCATATGAGATGCGAGAGTACCCAGAACAGCGCCAGCATACCGAGCACCAGCGTGGCACAGAGCTTCCACCACAGACGTCGATTCATGCGAACAGATACCCGCGCCCGTGCAGGGTTTGCACCGGGTCAGCCAGGCCGGCATCGGTCAGACGGCGGCGTATGCGACTGATGTGCATATCCAGGCTGCGGTCGTAGCGACTGAACTCCCGGTCCAGTACCACGCGATAGAGGTAGGGCTTGGTCAGCACCTCGCCGCGCTGCGCCACCAGTTGCCAGAGCAAACGAAATTGAATGGCTGTCAGATCCAGCAGGTTGTCACCAACGAGCGCCTGCTGCTGCACACGATCCAGGTGCAAGTCACCGGCAGACAAGTGCTCGGCTTCGCCCTGTCGGGCCACCAGCGGCGGTCGAGTGCGGCGCAATACAGCGTCGATGCGCAATTGCAGTTCTTCCAGGCTGAACGGTTTGGCCAGATAATCGTCCGCGCCGTGGCGCAGGCCGCGAATGCGCTCTTCCTCGGCGCCGCAGGCCGTCAGCATGATCACGGGCGTCTGCTTTACCGCGCGTAGCCGTTTGAGCACGCTAAACCCATTAAGGCCGGGTAGTTTCACATCCAGCAGCACCAGGTCCGGCTCGCTGGCCAGTGCCCGCTGCAGCCCGGCCGGCCCCTCGTGCTGGCAATCAATGGCATAGCCGCCGTGATGCAATAACTGACTCAGCTGCCCACTGAGGGTGCGGTCGTCTTCGATGATCAAGATGTTGGCCAATTGCGCGGCCATGCGTAGCCCCCCCCTTAACTGAGAATGCTTATCATATACACATATGGTTTTTTGTCATCTCCGGCGCAACTCTCACACCGCACCAAAAAAGAACGCAGCACCAAATTAGTGCGACCACTACCTTGACAATTGCCCGCAAAACCTCGTCAAACCTCTGTCACTCTTAATAAGAAATAATATAAACAGCTGATTTAACGTCACTTTTTTTGACAATGCATGACATTGTCAAACTCTGGCACGGTCCCTGCTCTGCCCTTGATGCCTACAAGGCAGCTACCCGCGACGGACAGGAAACCGATGACTCGCTCATATCAGGGGCACTACCCAGGATCACCACAGCCGCAGCACTACGCTGTAGCGCTGCCGCGTCAAACCCGCCCCCGGTTCCCGCTTAGCGGTACATCCCGTAGCCACCAGCCCATCCGGTTGGCAGCGCGCGCGGATGCTCTGCGTATGTTCTGCAGCAGCCAATCCCATTGGACTGACTGCCTGATGCTGTCTCAACACCAATCACTGGACACAATCACAACAATGGAGATGTACCCATGAAACTGAAGAACCTGGTCAAGAAGGCCGGCGCGCTGGGCGTCGCTTGCAGCATGGCGCTGGGTGCGCTGAGCGTGCAGGCCGAGGAAACCATCAAGGTCGGCGTACTGCACTCGCTGTCTGGCACCATGGCCATTTCGGAAACCACGCTGAAAGACACCATGCTGATGCTGATTGAAGAGCAGAACAAAAAAGGTGGCCTGCTCGGCAAGAAGCTCGAACCGGTCGTAGTTGACCCGGCCTCCAACTGGCCGCTGTTTGCCGAGCGCACCCGCGAGCTGCTTGAACAGCACCACGTGGACGCCATCTTCGGCTGCTGGACCTCGGTCTCGCGCAAATCCGTATTGCCGGTCATTGAAGAGCTGAACGGCATGCTGTTCTACCCGGTGCAGTACGAAGGTGAAGAATCCTCCCGCAACGTGTTCTACACCGGCGCCGCGCCGAACCAGCAGGCGATCCCGGCCGTTGACTACCTGAAGGACGAACTCGGCGTTGAGCGCTGGGTGCTGGCCGGTACCGACTACGTGTACCCGCGTACCACCAACCGCATTCTGGAGGCCTACCTCAAGGCAGCCGGCGTCGCGGAAGAGGACATCATGATCAACTACACGCCCTTCGGTCACTCCGACTGGCAGAACATCGTGGCTGAAATCAAGCGCTTCGGCAGCGCTGGCAAGAAGACCGCTGTGGTCTCGACCATCAACGGTGATGCCAACGTACCTTTCTACCGCGAACTGGGTAACCAGGGCGTATCCGCTGAAGACATCCCCGTGGTGGCTTTCTCGGTCGGTGAAGAAGAGCTTTCCGGCATCGACACCACCCCGCTGGTTGGCCACATGGCTGCCTGGAACTACTTCATGAGCGAAGACACCCCCGAGAACGAGGCCTTCATCAAGACCTGGCACCAGTTCATCGGCGATGAGAAGCGCGTTACCAACGATCCGATGGAAGCGCACTACATCGGCTTCAACATGTGGGTGAAAGCGGTTGAGAAAGCCGGCACCACCGACACCGACAAGGTGATCGACGCCATGGTCGGCGTGGAAGTGCCCAACCTGACCGGTGGCACCAGCAAGATGCTGCCCAACCACCACATCACCAAGCCGGTACTGATTGGCGAAATCCAGGATGACGGACAGTTCCTGACCGTATCCAGCACCGATGATTTGGTTCCCGGCGACGCCTGGTCCGACTACCTCGAAGGCAGCAAGGATCTCAAGTCCGACTGGACGGCACCCATCAGCTGCGGCAACTACAACACCAAAACCAAAACCTGCCTCGGCGCGCAAGCCGAATAACAAGCAGGACAGACCGCTGGCGGCCTTCACCGCCAGCGGCGTTCGCAGCAGCGGCACGCCGCTGCTGTCTTGATTGCCCCCGAAACACACCTTCAGGACCGCAGTTATGAACCCACGTTGCCGCATCACACCCCGGCATACTGCTCGCTTTCTGCACGCTGCGCTGCTCTGGCTGTTCTGCTTCAGCCTGTTGCCGCTGCACGCGAGCGCGCAAGGAATGGAAACACCCCCAGACTCTCCGCCCGAAGCCCAAACCGACGCCGTGCCTGCCGCGCCGCACGGCTTCGAGCAACCCAGTTTCGAACAACTGGTACAACAACTGGCCGGCGGTAGCCTGCGTGACCGCGCCGCCACCGTGCAACAGCTCTCCAGCCAGAGCGATGAACGCCTGGCCGATATCTTCAACGCCCTGGTCAGCGGTGACCTGCTGGCCAACAAGGACAAGCCACCGCTTGTGGCGATTCGGGACGGCGACCGCCTGACGGACGCCCTTACCGGCGCCGAACTGACTGACAGCAAGGGGCTACGCCGCATTCCGGTAAACAACAGTCTGCGCACCCAGTTGCGCGGCCAGGTGGCGCAACTGAACCTCAACCACCCCAACACCGACAAGCGCTACGCCGCCGTGCAGCGATTTATCCGCGACGGCGTGGATGCCGAGACCGCCGCCTTGCTGCGTGACCACCAGCAAGTCGAAGAGTCGGGCCGCGTACAGGATGCGATCACCACGGCCCTGGCGGTCTATCAACTGCAGTCGCCTGAACGCGATGTGCGCCTGGGCGCCATCGATGAACTCAGCGGGTCGCTGGAGCAGGAGGCGCGTAATGCGTTGCGCGGCATTGCCGAGAACGATGCCGACGCCGAACTGCGCGCCGCCGCCGCCGAGGCCATCGAGTCCATTCAGGGGCGCATCAGCTTCTACCGCTTTGTCGAGAACCTGTTTTTCGGCCTGAGTCTGGGCTCAGTTTTACTGCTGGCCGCCATTGGCTTGGCCATCACCTTCGGCGTGATGGGCGTGATCAACATGGCCCACGGCGAGCTGATCATGATTGGCGCCTACACCACCTGGGGTGTGCAGGTGCTCTTCCCCGATCTGATCGAGTGGAGCCTACTGATCGCCATCCCGGCCGCCTTCCTGATCACCGCACTGGTGGGTATTGCCATTGAACGCGGCGTCATTCGCTTTCTTTACGGCCGCCCGCTGGAAACCCTGCTGGCTACCTTCGGCCTGAGCCTGGTATTGCAGCAGGCGGTACGTACCCTGTTCAGCCCGCTCAACCGTTCGGTCAGCTCACCGGAGTGGATCAGCGGCACGCTGAGCATCAACCCGGTGCTGTCGATTACCTACACCCGCCTGTACATCCTGATCTTCGGCCTGATGGTGTTCTTCGCGCTGATGCTGGTGATGAAGCGCACCACGCTAGGCCTGAAGGTACGTGCCGTGTCGCAGAACCGCGCCATGGCGCGCGCCGTCGGTGTGCGTTCCAGCTGGGTCGACGCCCTGACCTTCGGCCTGGGTTCCGGCGTGGCCGGGGTAGCCGGCGTGGCGCTGTCGCAGCTCACCAACGTTGGCCCCAACCTGGGCCAGGCCTACATCATCGATTCCTTCATGGTGGTGGTGTTCGGCGGTGTGGGTAACCTCTGGGGCACCCTCGTCAGTGCCATGAGTCTGGGCCTGATCAACAACTTCCTGGAACCCTACGCGGGCGCCATGTTGGCCAAGGTACTAGTGCTGATCATGCTGATTCTGTTCATTCAGAAAAAGCCCAAGGGACTCTTCCCGCAGAAAGGACGGGCGGCGGCCGACTAGCAGGCTGTTTAAAAACGTAGGCGAGGCAGCCAGCGCAAGGCGAAAACAGGCGAAAGAGCGGAGTTTACAAGCGGTAAATGAGCATCTTGAGCCTGTTTTTAACGCCGCGATGGCAACGCAGGTAGTTTTTCAGCAGCCTGCTGATAGCCGAGCCATCCATAGCTAGCCGAATTCAACGAGGGAAGAAGTATGCTTACCCAACGACTGTTACTCAGTGATCGGGGCGGAATGCTGGTGCTGGGCCTGGTGGTCCTCATGGCAATCGTCGTGCCGATTCTCAACCTGGCGGTGCCGAGTGATTCACCGCTGTACGTTTCCAACTTTACTGTCGCCCTGCTCGGCAAGTTTCTCTGCTTCGCCTTGCTCGCGCTCTCGGTCGATCTGATCTGGGGCTACGCCGGCATCCTGTCGCTCGGCCACGGGGCGTTTTTCACGCTCGGCGGCTACGGCATGGGCATGTACCTGATGCGCCAGATCGGTGACCGCGGCGTGTACGGCCACCCCGAGCTGATGGACTTCATGGTGGTGCTCAACTGGCAGGAGCTGCCCTGGTATTGGCAAGGCTTCGACATGTTCTGGTTTGCCATGCTGATGGTGCTGCTGGTGCCGGGCCTGCTGGCCCTGGTGTTTGGCTGGCTGGCGTTCCGCTCGCGGGTGACCGGCGTGTACTTTGCCATCATTACCCAAGCGCTGACCTACGCGTTGATGCTCGCCTTCTTCCGCAACGAGATGGGCTTTGGCGGCAACAACGGCCTGAACGACTTCAAGGAAATCCTTGGCTTTGATCTGGCCGCCAAGGCGACGCGCGTAGGCCTCTTTATTGCTTCGGCCATCGCCCTGGTGATCGGTTATCTGGCTTGCCGCTACATAGTGACCTCGCGCGCCGGCCGGGTGATCGTCTCGATCCGCGATGCCGAGAGCCGCACACGCTTCTGCGGCTATCAGGTGGAGTCCTACAAGCTCTGGCTGTTTGTGTTCTCGGCCATGCTGGCCGCCGTAGCCGGCGCGCTCTATGTGCCGCAGGTGGGCATCATCAACCCCGGTGAGTTCTCGCCGCTCAACTCCATCGAAATGGTGGTGTGGGTCGCCACCGGCGGGCGCGGCACTCTATTCGGCGCCATTGTCGGTGCTTTCAGCGTCAACTACGCAAAAACCTTCTTTACCACCTTCTCGCCGGAAACCTGGCTGTTCATTCTCGGTGGCCTGTTCGTCTTGGTCACACTGCTGCTGCCCAAGGGCATTGTCGGCCTGTTTGATCGCCTGCGCCGCAAGGGAGACAAAGCATGAATCCGCTTAACAGTTTGCGCGAAACCTGGCGCAAGGATCAGGTGTTCGACATCGTCCAGCCCACGCCGACCTTCGACAAGTCGCTGGATACCAAGCACGGCCCGATCCTGTATGTCGAAGACGTCAGCGTCAGCTTTGATGGCTTCAAGGCGCTGAACAACCTCAATCTGTACATCGATGACGGCGAGCTGCGCTGCATCATCGGCCCCAACGGCGCCGGCAAGACCACCATGATGGATGTGATTACCGGCAAGACCAAGCCTGACACCGGCAGTGTCTACTTCGGCCAGCGCATCAACCTGCTCAAGCTGTCCGAGCACGAGATCGCCCGTGGCGGCATTGGCCGCAAATTCCAGAAGCCGACCATCTTCGAGGCGCTCTCGGTATTCGAGAATCTGGAACTGGCGACCGCGTCCAACAAGCACGTGTGGTACACGCTGAACCACCATCTCAGTGGCGAACAGCGCGACCGCATTGATGAAGTACTCACCCAGATCGGCCTCACCAGCCACTATCAACAGGAAGCCGGCGCGCTCTCCCACGGCCAGAAACAGTGGCTGGAGATCGGCATGCTGCTGGTGCAGAACCCGCGCGTACTGCTGGTGGATGAACCGGTCGCCGGCATGACTGGTGAAGAGGTAGAACACACCGCCGCCCTGCTCACCTCGCTCAAGGGCCGCCATTCGGTGATCGTGGTCGAGCACGACATGGCCTTTGTGCGCTCCATTGCCAACAAGGTTACGGTGCTGCACCAGGGCTCGGTCCTGGCCGAGGGCAGCATGGACCAAGTGCAGAGCGATCCGCGTGTGGTCGAAGTTTATCTGGGGGAATAAGGCGTGCTGAACATTCAAGGCATCAACCAGTACTACAACCAGAGCCACATCCTCTGGGATCTGGATCTGGAACTGAAAGAAGGCAGCTGCAGCTGCCTGTTGGGGCGCAACGGCGTGGGCAAAACCACGCTGCTCAAATGCATCACTGGGCTGCTACCGGTGCGTGACGGGCAAATGAGCCTCAAGGGGCAGGACATCACCCGCATGAGCACCGAAAACCGCGCCCGTTCCGGCATCGGGTATGTGCCACAAGGGCGTGAGATCTTTCCGCTACTGACGGTGGAGGAGAACCTGAAAATCTCCCTCGGCGCACGGCCAGACAAAGCGCGGCAAATACCGCCACAGATCTACGAGCTGTTCCCGGTACTGAAGGAGATGAAGCACCGCCGCGGTGGCGACCTGTCCGGCGGCCAGCAGCAGCAACTGGCCATCGGCCGCGCGCTGGTACTGGACCCCAAGCTGCTGATTCTGGATGAACCCACCGAGGGCATTCAGCCCAACATCGTGCGCGACATCGGCGAGGTGATCCGCAAGCTGAACAGCGAGCTGGGCCTGACCGTGCTGCTGGTCGAACAGAAACTGCCCTTCGCCCGCCGCGCCGCCGAGCACTTCTTTATCATGGAACGTGGCCGGGTAGTGGCCAATGGCGAGATGACCGCACTGGATGACGAACTGATTCAGCGTTATCTGACCGTCTAACTACCTGCGTTAGAGGGCCAGACACGGCCCTCTAACACTGTTTTGCCTAGCAGACGCCACCTGCATCACAAAGCCTCAATGACGCCCTTGCCCGTGCGCCCCGGCTAATCGACCATGCCGCCTCACTCGCACACAAGGACCTCCGTATGCTGGGTTATCGCCCACCTGCAGTCGCACTATCTCCAGGACCATCACGCCCTCGGCACGCCGCTCCCCCGCTGCGCAAAAGCGCCTTCATGCACCCCTACGCCATGACCGAAGGCGCAGTAAAAGAGGCCGAAGACCGCGTTCTGCGTTGCCTGGTATTTTCCCCGCTGACCTTCCCATTTAGCGCACCCGCGCTGCTCTTCAGGGCCGGTCTGCACATCTGCAGCGCCGCGCTGCTGGATACTGCGCTGCTGCCAGCCGAGCTGCAGAAAAGCCGGCAATCCACGCGCGCCATACCCTGAGCAGCATTTATAACGGGTTATTCACCCGTCGCGCCGGGCTTGCCTTAATCAAACGACTGTTCGACACTGGCTGCCGCTTTTTTAAGCTGTGCACACGCATCAGTAACCATTCACTCGTAAACCATCAGGGGACAACCCATGAGCGATATTCGTTTTGACGACAAAGTCGTCATCGTAACCGGCGCCGGCGGCGGCATCGGCCGCGCCCACGCCAAACTGTTCGCCAAGCACGGCGCCAAAGTCATCGTCAACGATCTGGGTGGCAGCGCCAACGGCGAAGGCGCCAACAGCGATGCCGCGCTCCAGGTGGTTGAAGAAATCAAGGCTGCCGGCGGCACCGCCGTTGCCAACCCCGACAACGTAATCGACGGCGACAAGATCGTTCAGTGCGCGATGGACAACTTCGGCCGCGTTGACGTCGTCGTCAACAACGCCGGTATCCTGCGCGACAAGAGCTTCGCCAAGATGACCGATGCCGACTGGGACCTGGTCTACCGCGTACACGTTGAAGGCGCCTACAAGGTGACCCACGCTGCCTGGCCCTACATGAAGGACAGCAACTTCGGTCGCGTGATCTTCACTGCCTCGACTTCCGGCATCTACGGCAACTTCGGCCAGGCCAACTACGGCATGGCCAAGCTGGGTCTGTACGGTTTCACCCGTACCCTTGCCATCGAAGGCCGCAAGAACAACATCTTCGTCAACGCCATCGCCCCCACCGGCGGTACGCGCATGACTGAAGGCCTGTTCCCTGAAGGTGCATTTGAAAAGCTCAAGCCCGAGCTGGTCAGCCCGCTGGTTGCCTTCCTTTGCTCCGAAGACTGCAAAGAAACCGGCAGCCTGTTCGAAGTCGGCGGCGGCTGGATGGGTAAAGTCCGCTGGGAGCGTTCACTGGGCATCGGCTTCAACCCCGATGAAGGCTTCACCCCGGAAGACGTTGCCGCCAACTTCGAGCAGCTGTGCAACTTTGAAGGTGCCGTGCATCCCAAGGACAACATCGAAGCACTGCGTGAGTTGATGGCAAATATCCAGAAATTTGCCTAAGGCTCATTTCTGGTGCAGCAAGCGTTAAGCTGCAATCAGATCGCTAGAAGCTAGTGTTGAAAAGCCCGCCCCTGTGCAACTGGAGGCGGGCTTTTTGTTTTGTCTGGGCTAGGATAGCCGGGGCGGCTCTACTCAAGGAGATGTTATGGCCAGACGTTGGACTCAGGATGATTTGCTTATCGCGCTAGGCTTGTATTGCCTGCTGCCATTCGGCCAGTTTCACCGACGGCAACCCCTGATTATCCGCGCAGCAGAGAGCATGCAGCGCACGCCCGATTCAGTGGCCATGAAACTCAGCAATCTCGCCAGTCTGGACCCCGAGATTACCGTTAGCGGAAGAAAGGGGTTAGCTGGCGCATCCGAACTTGATAGGCAGATGTGGGGCACCTTCACCAGCAACACCGAATCGATGATGCCCCTAGCGGAGCAAGCCTTGGCCTCCGCGCTCGGCGACACCAACAGCTCAGAGGTAAAGCCGCCCTCATACTATGAGGCAGATCACTTTGCCAAAGTCAAAGTTCGCAAAGGCCAGAACTTATTTCGTAGCGCAGTCCTGTCGGCCTATCAGAACCAGTGTTGCATCACCGGCCTGAGCGACAACCGCTTTCTAATCGCCAGCCATATTCGCCCATGGCGCGCCGACAACACAAACCGCCTCAACCCCCACAATGGACTGTGTCTGAGCCTCATACTCGATAAGGCTTTCGATTGCGGATTAATCACCGTCTCAGACGACTACAGACTGGTGATTTCCAACAAACTGCGCACCCAAGAAAGTAACCCGTACATGGCTGCAACGTTCTTCGCTTACAAAGACGCTCCGCTGCGCCTGCCCGATAAATTCTCGCCAGATGCCACTCTGCTGGCTTGGCACCGCAATCACATGTTCGCCGGCGACCCTCTCTAGCTTCCCATACAGCGTCCAAACAAAAACCCCGCGCCGTTACCGACGCGGGGTTTTCATTTGAGGCTTACAGCTGTGTAAAGCATAGCGTGCTTTAGACGTAAAACGCCTCCAACGGCGGGAAACCATTGAACTCAATCGCGCTGTAACTGGTGGTGTAGGCACCGGTCGAGAGCCAGTACATGCGATCACCAATGGCCAGGTTCAGCGGCAGGCCGTATTTGTAGTTTTCGTACATGATGTCGGCGCTGTCGCAGGTCGGGCCGGCAATCACGGCCTCTTCCAGTTCGCCCTGCTTTTCGGTCCAGATCGGGAACTTGATGGACTCGTCCATGGTTTCGATCAGGCCAGAGAACTTGCCCACGTCGGTGTAGACCCAGCGCTCCAGCGCGGTGTGCGACTTGCGCGACACCAGCACCACTTCACTGACCAGAATACCGGCGTTGGCGATAAGCGAGCGGCCGGGCTCGAGGATGATTTCGGGCAGCTCGTCGCCAAAGTCTTCCTGCAGGAAGCGGGTGATTTCTTCCGCGTAGGTCTGCAGGGTGTTGGTCTTGGTCAGGTAGTTGGCCGGAAAGCCGCCACCCATGTTGATCATCTTCAGGGTGATGTTGTCCTCTTCCTTCAGGCGCTCGAAGATCACCTTGACCTTGGCAATGGCCGCATCCCAGGCGCCGATGTCGCGCTGCTGCGAACCCACGTGGAAGGAGATGCCATAGGGCTCCAGACCCAGTTCCTTGGCCAGCACCAGCAGGTCCATGGCCATATCGGTCTGGCAGCCGAACTTGCGCGACAGCGGCCAGTCGGCGGTGGTGGAGCCTTCGGTCAGGATGCGGACATAGATTTTCGAGCCCGGTGCGGCCTTGGCGATGTTGCGCAGGTCGGCTTCTGAGTCAGTGGCGTACAGGCGCACACCCTTCTCGTAGAAAGCGCGAATGTGACGGGCCTTCTTGATGGTGTTGCCGAAGCTGATCTGTTCGGGCTTGACGCCCAGCGCCATGACCTTTTCCAGCTCGTAGATCGAGGCGATGTCGAAGTTGGAGCCCTTGTTTTTCAACAGCTCAAGCACTTCGTTGGACGGGTTGGCCTTGACCGCGTAGTAAACCTTGCCAAACGGAAAGCCGGTGACCAGCTCATCGTAGGCGCGATCGATGGTTTTCAGGTCAACGACCAGAAAGGGGGTTTCGTGCTGCTCGGCGCAATCCTTGATACGGCTGAAGGTCTCACGGTCGAAATAATCATCAAGCTTAATAGACATGGCGTCGGCTCCAAAGCATAAGTTCTGGTTGCGGACCGCGTGGGGGCAGGAAGATCAGAGGCAGGGCAGACACACGCACCAAGGCCCCTGCAGGGTGCAGAAACCATGAGGCACGCTTTCCGACGGAAGCGACTCTGAACGCTATTAGCCAACACACAACCCGGGGGTGCGAACGTCTGATCAGTATCCCCACTTTGGTTCGCCTACTTCCCAAGGCGTGCGCCGAAAGCAATAAGTCCGCCTTAAAGCCGCGGTCTTGCTGTCTCGTCGTCAGTACTTGAGCCGTATGGATCGTGCCAGCCTCAACGTTCGGAGCGAACCATAAAACCAAGTGACCTTAGGGTCAATAGTAGGCAAAAAAATAGGACTGCTTACCTAGAGACCCGCGGCGTGCGGTGAGGGTTCAATATAGGCATTGCCAATATAAATACGAACCTTTATCATTCGCGCCTCAAATTTTATTCGGAGCATATCGTGAGCACTGAAGCCACCAGCACCGCCTCAGACGAAGCCGTCACCACCGCCTCCAACCCCGATGTTAGCGCCGCCGCTGATACCCTGACCGGTTTTGCAACCGCCAGCACCGACCCGACGCAGCTCCCCGCGGAGGCCATGGTAAACAGTCTGCATGACAATGCTGTGGCATCGGTCAGCATGATTGAAACCCTCAAGGGTTGGCTGGTGGTGGGTGGCCCGGTAGTGTGGATTCTGCTGGCAATGTCAGTGGTAGCGCTGAGCATCCTGCTAATCAAGCTATGGCAATTCAACTTCCCGCGCCCCGAAGGAACCCGCGCTGTAAACCGCAGCCTGTCACTGTGGCATAAGGGCGATGCCGAAGGCGCCATAGCGCAGCTCAACACCCGCCAGACAGTCCCCGCCGTGCTGCTGCTGGCCATGCGCGGCATGCGCAGCGGTACCGATCACGACCTGCTGCGAGAAGAGCTCCAGCGGGTGGGCAGCTATCGTTTAAATCAGCTCAAACTGCTGTTGCGCCCCCTGGAAGTGATCGCCAACCTAGCGCCGCTACTGGGTTTGCTGGGCACGGTGCTGGGCATGATCGAAGCCTTCCGGCAAATGGAAGCTGCCGGCAGCCGGGTTGACCCGTCCATTCTCTCCGGCGGTATCTGGCAGGCACTGCTGACTACCGCGGTGGGTCTGGCCGTTGCGATTCCGGTAGTGGCGATTCACAGCTGGCTGGAGCGCCGCGTCGAGCGCATCGCCGCCAGTCTGAATGACGCGGTAACGCAGGTATTTACCCACCAGCCCAAGCCGCAGCACAGCGCAAAGGTTGCCAATGCAGCTTGAGGCCTTCCCGGGCAAAAAACGCCGTGGCATCAGCCTGACACCGCTAATTGACGTGGTGTTCATCCTGCTGCTGTTTTTCATGCTGTCCTCCGACTTCATGCACTGGCGGCAGATCAGTCTGTCGTCGGCTAACGAGACCGAGAGCAAGCCCGATAGCGTCATGCTGATTCGTATCGAAAGCGACACTGGCGAACTAAGCCACGACGGAAAACGCTATGCGCTGCAGGACTTGTCGGCACTGACCGCACTGGTCGCCGAAGACCCCGACGCCGTCTACGCGGTCGAGGCAGTCGCCGGCGTGCGCACGCAAACTCTGGTTAGCGTACTCGACCAGCTGCACAAGGCGGGCGCCGATAAGGTGTCGATGACCGGGGTGCTGCCATGAACTTCACCGGGCAGGAAGCACCCCGCAAGGACAACAGCGACGACCAGCTGATTCCGTTGATCAACATCGTGTTTTTGATGCTGATTTTCTTCATGGTCGCCGGACAGATCAGCGAGCAGGATGCGCAGTACATCGCGCCGCCAGAATCGATCAGCGAAACCCCCATTGATCCCGATGCACCAAGGGTGTTGATCGACGCCGATGAGGTGCTCTGGCTGAACGATCAGGAAATCACCCTGGAAGCGCTGGAGGCGCCGCTGGTGGCGGCCTTTGAGCAGGCCGCCGACCCGGAACAGTTCAGCATTGCCGTCAAGGCCGACGGTGACGTGCCGGTAGAGACTTTGCAGGCGGTTATGCGCAGTATCAAAGCGGCCGGATTCCGCCGTATTACGCTGCTGACGCAGCCCAGTGGTGAAGCATCATGATTCGTCCGCATCATTGGTTGATCGCGCTATTGATCGCGGCTGGCGCGCACCTGATTACCTTTGCCGTGCTGGCATACAGCAAACCGATCGGCGACGCGGCAGACGCCGGCCAACAAGGCATCGAGATTGACCTGGGTATGCTGGGTGATCTGGGCGAAGCCCAGGAGACCGAGCAGCCGGAAGAGATCGCGCCGCCCGCACCGCAGGTAGCACCGCCGCCGCCCCCGCCACCGCCGCCAGCACCACCGCGCCAGCAAGCCGTGGCGCAGGTAAAAACACCGCCCAAGCCAAAGCCCGAACCCGAGCCGGTGCGTGAGCCAGTGCAGGAAGAGCAGCAGCCGAACAGCGCCCCGGAAACGGTCGAGACCGGTCAGAGCCAGACCGACACCAGCCAGCGCAAGCAGACTACCGGCACCGGCAACGCTGCCACTGCCGGCGGCGTCAGCAGCGCGACCAAGTCCTACCACTCGATGCTGGCCTCCAAGCTTGCGCGCTACAAGCGCTACCCGTCGGCTTCGCGGCGGCGCAACGAGCAAGGTACGCCCGTTCTGCACTTCGTTGTTGCCCGTGACGGCTCGGTAAGCCAGGCAAGCATTCGCACCAGCTCGGGCTTTCAGCGTCTCGATGATGCTGTGCTCGATATGCTCAAGCGCGCTTCGCCGCTGCCTGAGTTCACCGCCGACATGACCGAGCAGCAACTGAGTATCACCATTCCGGTGGAGTTCAAACTGACTGACCGCCGCTAGGCGGTCACCTCACACAATAAACCAGCCTGATAAGCAGAAACCAAGAATCGCGGCCCCGCCCGCAGGCCAACCCGGCCCCTGACCGCTCCGACAGAGAGCAGGCAGTGGGCGCCGTCCGGATGAGCCAGGGAACCAACCAGCTAGGAAAGAGAGCATGTCACAAACCCTACGTACCGCCGCAGGCGCCACCAACACTGAACTGACCCTGCGCAAGCACCCTGGTCATCGCGTTATGGCGACCTCACTGGCACTGGCCATTTCCGGCGCCATGGTCGGCCAACTGCACGCCGCTGATGAAGAGGTGAACCTCGACACCTTGGTAATTGAAGACGCCGGCATCCAGGCCGAAGCCAACCCATACGCCGAAGAAGCAGCGCCCTACAAGGCCCGCGTACTGTCTGACAGCCGTCATACCCGCGAGATTGCCGATACCCCGCAGACCATGACGGTCATCACCAAAAGCGCCATCGAAGACTCCGGCAAAACCGAGCTGAAAGACATTCTGGCCGCCCAACCGGGCATCACCCTGGGCACCGGCGAAGGCGGCAACTCCTTTGGCGACCGCTACATCATTCGCGGCTATGAAGCGCGCAGCGACATTTACACCGATGGCCTGCGCGACCCAGGCTTGATCACCCGCGAAACCTTCGCACTGGAGCAGATCGAAATCGCCAAAGGCCCCAGCTCCACCTTTGCCGGCCGCGGCTCCACCGGCGGCGCGGTCAACAGCGTGACCAAGAAAGCCAATATCTGGGACGACTTCACCACGGTAGAAGGCGGCCTGGGCACCGATGCCTTCCAGCGTTACACCCTGGACACCAACAAGGTGCTCTCCGATGAGCTGGCGATTCGCTTCAACGGCCTGTACACCGAAGCCGAAGTGCCCGACCGCGCGCCTGCCGAGAAGCGCCGCGAAGGCGCCCTGCTGTCCGGCGTTTACCAGCCGCTGGATGAGTTCAAGGTGCTGGCGGATTACTACTACGCTCGCAGTGATGATCGTACCGATCCTGGCACCTTCATGAACAATGGCAAGCCGGATGACGACGCCAAGTACGTTGGTCAGAGTGGGCTGGACTTTCAGGAGACTGGTGCTGACATCTTCACCCTGGGCTTCGAGTGGGAGCTGGGCGACGGCGTCAAGCTGGAAAACAAGAGCCGGGTCGGCTCAACCGAGAACAGCTATATCGTCACTGCCTACAGCTCGCGCAGCGGCGGCACCCGCAGCTTTGGCGGCTGGCAGGAGAATGACTACCTCGGTAACCAGACCAACCTCACGATCGATAAGATGTGGGGCGATGTACGCCACACCGTGATCGTCGGCGGCGAGTACGCCAACGAGCAAACCGATGCTGGCGGCTATTCTGCGACCCCCAGCAGTGTCGTTGTCGATCCCTACAACCCTGACAACAACGCCTGGAGCGGCACCACGCGCCGCAGCGACAAGCAAAGCGATCTGGAGCTGGAAACCCTTTCTGCGTACGTGATGGACACGGTCACGCTCAACGACGACTGGGAAGTATTTGGTGGTGTGCGCTACGACCGCTTCGATTACGCCCTGGATACCGCAGAACGCACCGGCCGCGGCGGTGTGATCATTCCGGCAGCCTCGTACGAGTACGACGACGGTTTCTGGAACGGCCACCTGGGTGTCGTCTATTCGCCCTGGGAGCACGGTAACGTCTATCTCAGCTGGAGTACCTCTTCCAACATCAATGGCGGCGAAGCCGATGCCGCTGCCAGCTGTGGTTATGGCGGCCTCTGCGTCGACGATGCAGGTAATTACGCCCAGGCAGAACCTGAGCAATCCACCAACTGGGAACTGGGTACCAAGTGGAACCTGCTGGATCATCGCCTGCTGCTGACCGCAGCAGTATTCCAGACCACCAAGGACGACGTGATCGAAGGCGGTAACGACTCCTACCAGACCGGCGGTAGCCTGAACACCGGCAAGAACCGCGTTCACGGGGTTGAGCTGGGACTGGCTGGCAACATCACCGACAAACTGAGCGGCCAGATTGGTGCAGCGGTAATGAATTCCGAGACCCTGGAATCCTTTAACTCGGCCAACGAAGGCCTGCCCAAGGCCAACTTCGCCGAGAAGAGCGCCAACGCGCAGCTGCGTTACCAGTTGACGCCCGCCTTCGGATTCGGTGGCGTAGTGACCTACTCCAGCGAAATCTACGGCGGCCAGCCGGATGCCGGCGCCAACGGCAATATCGAGCTCGACGGTTACACCGTGTACGACCTGTTCGCCAGCTATCGCTTCAACGAGCAGTTCGATCTCCGTGCGAATGTGCAGAACATCTTCGACGAGGACTACTACACCGCGGTTTACCGTGGCGGCAGTATCGTCTACAAGGGTGATGCCCGTAACGCTCAGCTGACGGCACGCTACAAGTTCTAAGCGCACATCAGGCTGAAACCAGCGGCGGCGAGGACAACTTCGCCGCCGCTCTATTGTCAGGGGAATGAATGTGATTATTCCGATTGCAGGCGTATTCAGCGCCGAGGATGTCGGCAAGATCCGCAGCCATCTGGACAACTGCGCCGACTGGCAGGACGGCAACGCCACGGCCGGTGGCCAGGCCCGTCAGGTCAAGCAGAACCAGCAACTGCCGCTGGACAGCAAACTGGCGCAGCAGTTGGGCGACATCATTCTCAACACCCTCTCGCAACACCCCACTTTCATCTCGGCGGGCCTGCCGCTGAGACTCTTTCCGCCGATGTTCAATCGTTACCGCAGCGGCGAAACCTACGGGCTGCACGTGGACAACGCGATTCGCTATGTACCCGGCAACCCCAACCCGATTCGCACTGACCTGTCGGCCACCCTGTTTCTCTGCGACCCGCAGGAGTACGAGGGCGGCGAACTGGTCATTGAAGACAACTACGGCGCCCAGCGCGTGAAGCTCAACGCCGGTGACCTGGTGCTCTACCCGTCTACCAGCCTGCACAGCGTCACCCCGGTGACCACTGGGGCAAGAACCTGTGCGGTGTTCTGGTTGCAGAGCATGGTGCGCAACAACCAGCAGCGCGAGACCCTGTTCGAGCTGGACCAAAGCGTACAGGCGCTGACCAGCGAACTGGGCGCCCACCACGACGAGGTGGTGCGGCTATCCGGCATCTATCACAACCTGATTCGTCAATGGGCGGATACCTGATGTCTGCACCCGAGACCCCGCGTGCGCCGCTGAGCGCCATTCCCGCCGATCTGGTCAGCGTGGCCGATTACGCGCGCTACGCCCCGACGTTTATCCCGCACCCGGTAATGGAATACATCGCCGGCGGCGGCGCTGATGAACTCAGCCTGAAGCGCAATCGCAACGCGCTGGATGCATTGCAGATACTGCCGCGCGCCCTGGTCGACTGCACCGCAGGCGGCACCCATACCCAGGTACTGGGTGAGCGGCTGCGCCACCCGGTGCTGCTGGCCCCGGTGGCTTTTCAGACGCTGGTGCATCCCGAAGGTGAGCTGGCCACGGCCGAGGCGGCCAGCGTGCTGGAAACCGGCATGGTCGCCAGTACCCTGTCGAGTGTCAGCCTGGAGGCCATCGCCGCGCGCTGCAGCGCGCCCAAGTGGTTCCAGCTGTACATGCAACAGAGCCGAGACTTTACCCTGCAGCTGGTGCGTCGCGCCGAAGCGGCCGGTTATACCCAGTTAATGGTGACGGTAGACGCCCCCTTGCACGGCATTCGCAACCGCGCGCAGCGCGCGGGATATGTGCTGCCGCCCGGCGTGGAAGCAGTCAACCTGAAGGACCGTCCGCCGCTGCCGAGCGCCAGCTTCGAGCCAAGCCAGAGCATCGTTTTTCAGGGCATGATGAGCGAGGTGCCCAAGTGGGATGACATCGCCTGGCTACAGCAGCAAACCCGCCTGCCAATTACCCTCAAGGGGCTGCTGCACCCCGCCGACGTGCAGCGCGCACAGGACATGGGGCTGGCCGGTGCGGTAATTTCCAACCACGGCGGCCGCACGCTCGACTGCGTACCCAGCCCCATCGAGATGCTGCCGCAGATTCGCCAGCGTGTGGGCCAGGACTTTTGCCTGCTGCTGGACGGTGCCATCGAACGCGGTACCGATGTGTTCAAGGCACTGGCCCTGGGAGCAGACGCCGTGCTGCTCGGCCGCCCCCAGCTGTATGCACTAGCGGTGGCCGGCAAGCTGGGTGTGGCACACATGCTGCGCATCCTGCGCGAAGAGCTGGAAGTGACCATGGCGCTGGCCGGCACGCCGACCATTGCCGATATTACCGCCGAGGCCCTGTTGCCGCGCTGAGCACCAGGCTCAGGTGCCTTCCGGGCGCCGCTGACGTTCATACAGAAAAGTCAGCACCTCGGAGCGCAACTGGTTATAGCGTGGGTCACTGGCCAGCGCCAGACGATCACGCGGCCGCGCCAGATCCACTTCAAGTACCTCGCCCACAGTCGCCGACGGGCCGTTGGTCATCATCACGATCTTGTCGGACAGCAACACCGCCTCATCCACATCGTGGGTCACCATGATCACGGTGTTGTTCAGATCGCTCTGAATCTCCATGACCGAGTCCTGCAAATGCGCGCGGGTCAGGGCGTCCAGGGCGCCAAAGGGCTCATCCATGAGCAGTACAGAGGGCTCCATTGCCAACGCCCGCGCGATCCCTACACGTTGCTTCATCCCGCCGGAAATCTCGGAGGGATACTTGTGAATGGCATGGTCCATGTGTACCAGCTTGAGGTTGTACTCAATCCATTCACGCATCTCTTTCTTGTTCTTGCGGCCCTTGAATACGGCTTTAACCGCCAGTTCGACGTTCTGGTAACAGGTCAGCCAGGGCAGCAGCGCGTGGTTCTGGAACACCACGGCACGTTCCGGGCCCGGCTCGTTGACCTCCCGGCCGTTGAGAATGGCGCCGCCTTCGGTGGCCTGTGCCAGCCCGGCGACAATATTCATCACCGTGGACTTGCCGCAGCCCGAGTGGCCAATGATGGAAACGAACTCGCCCTTGGCAATCTTCAGGTTGACGTTGTTCAGCGCGCGGAACGGCCCCTTGCGCGTCGGGAAGTCGATGGAGACCCCAGACAACTCCAGGAAGCAGCGGCTCCGGTCAGTACTCGATTGTGCGCCCTGCTGGTCGCTTGATTCGGTCATTTTCTCTGCCACATTCAGCTCGCGTTTGAGCATTTGCACGACGGACATGGTGTCACCTCGTATTCGTTGGTGTGGAACGGGTTCAGTGGCCGGCCGGCTTCTGGTGCGACAACAGCGCCTGCAGCGTGGTCATCAGCCAGTCCAGCAGAAAGCCGATAATGCCGATGGTGATCACCGCCACCATGATGCGGCCGAGCGAGTCGGAGCTGCCGTTCTGGAATTCATCCCAGACGAACTTGCCCAGGCCCGGGTTCTGCGCCAGCATCTCGGCGGCAATCAGCACCATCCAGCCCACCCCGAGGGACAGGCGCAGGCCGGTGAAGATCATCGGCAGCGCCGCCGGAATGGCGATCTTGAATACCTGGGTGACCCAGTTCAGACGAATCACCCGGCCGACATTGATCCAGTCCTTGTCGATCGAGGCTACCGCCACGGCGGTATTGATCAGCGTGGGCCAGAGCGAGCACAGGGTCACGGTCACGGCCGAGGTAATAAACGACTTCTGAAACAGCGGGTCGTCGCTGATGTAAACAGCGCTCACCACCATGGTCACGATCGGCAGCCAGGCCAGCGGTGAGACCGGTTTGAATATCTGCACCAGCGGGCTGATGGCGCCATACAGTTTGGGGCTCAGACCGCAGGCCACGCCCAAGGGAATGGCGATCAGACTGGCCAGCAGAAAACCGGTAAACACCGTGACCAGACTGGTGCCAATCTGATCAATGAAGGTCGGCTTGCCGGTGTAGTCGCGCCACTTGATCTCGGCGTCCGGATTGGCGGCCAGCTTCTTGGCGTTACGCTCCTCCTGCCGCGCGTAGAAGGCATCGGCTTTCTCGCGCTGCTGCAGGTGCTCGTCATACAGGTTGGTCGCCTGATGCCAGACGGCGACCGGGCCCGGCAATACGCCAAGGCTGGTTTTTACCTGCGCCGCGCCGGCCGACCACAGGGCCAGAAACACCAGCAGCGCGATCAGCGGCAAACCCACCTTGTTGAACAGATCGGCGGCCTGCTCGCGCACGTCTTCGCCTTTGCACAGCTTGACCATGGGCACCATCCAGGACAGCCCCGCCGTCTCCATGTAGCCAATCAGTTTGTTGCTCATGCGATCACCTCCATCGGTTGCGCGTCGGGTGGCGGCGCGGTAGGCCGCCCTGTCCCGGTTCAGATCTGGTCGTCACCCTTGAGGCCGATCTCGAACTGCTGCAGATAGGCGTTGGGTTTGCTGCCGTCGTAGGTCACCTTGTCGATGAACTCGGACTGCGGCGGCTTGAAGCCGGACTCGCTGGCAAAATCAGGGAAGGCGGACGCCGGAATCTTGCCCTCGGCGATCAACTCCTTGGCGGCCTCGGCGTAGATATCCGGGCGATAGACTTTTTTGGCGATATCCATGTACCAGCTGTCTGGCTGGGCTTCGCCAATCTGGCCCCAGCGGCGCATCTGGGTCAGGTACCAGATGGCATCGGAGTAGTAGGGGTAAGTGGCGTTATAGCGGAAGAACACGTTGAAGTCGGGAACCGAGCGCTTGTCGCCTTTCTCGTACTCGAAGGTACCGGTCATGGAGTTGGCGATCACCTCGGCATCGGCACCCACGTAGGCCGATTGCGAGAGGATTTTCACCGCTTCGCCGCGGTTGGCGTTGTTGTCCGCATCCAGCCACTCGGCGGCGCGAATCAGTGCCTTGACCACGGCAATGTGGGTATTGGGGTTTTCATCCGCCCACTGCTGGCTGACGCCAAAGACCTTTTCCGGGTTGTTCTTCCAGATTTCGTAGTCGGTGATCACCGGCACGCCAATGCCCTTGAAAACCGCCTGCTGGTTCCAGGGCTCGCCCACGCAGTAACCGGAAATAGTGCCGGCTTCCAGCGTCGCTGGCATCTGCGGCGGTGGCGTGACCGAGAGCAACGCATCGGCATTGATCTGGCCCGAGGTGTCACCCTTGGCCGGCGCGTAGTAACCGGGGTTGATGCCGCCCGCCGCCAGCCAGTAGCGCAGCTCGTAGTTGTGCGTGGAAACCGGGAACACCATACCCATGTTGAATGGCTTGCCGGCCGCCTTGTACTGCTCGATTATCGGTTTGAGCGCGGCGGCGCTGATCGGGTGCACCGGCTTGCCGTCAGCGTCCATCGGGATGTGCTTTTTCATCTCTTCCCAGACCGCATTGGACACGGTAATGCCGTTGCCGTTGAGGTCCATCGAGAAGGCAGTGATCACATCGGCCTGGGTACCAAAGCCGATGGTGGCACCCAGCGGCTGGCCGGCCAGCATGTGCGCACCATCCAGCTCGCCATCGATCACCCGGTCGAGCAGCACCTTCCAGTTGGCCTGGGCCTCCAGGCTCACATACAGGCCTTCGTCTTCAAAAAAACCCTTTTCATAGGCGATGGCCAGCGGCGCCATGTCGGTCAGCTTGATAAAGCCGAATTTCAGCTCTTCTTTTTCCAGGCCTTCTACCGCCTGGGCGCTGTGCAGCGGCAGCAAGCTGCCAACCGCGAGCGCGATAGCCAACGACAGGCCTGCACCAAAGGTCTTGCGGGTAAATTGCTTCATGGGATATCTCCGTTCGCAGTGTGGGTAGTCAGTCGGCTCAGAAGGCAACCTGTGCCATCAGCCAGAGTTTGTCGGTCTCGGCGAAGAGTTCGTCTTCTTCGTAGCGCGCGTATTTGCCCAGCAGCGTCACATCACCGAATTTCTTCGCCGCCAGCAGATTCAGTTCCTGACCGTAGTGGGCACTGCCCTGGTCAGCTGAAAAGTCGTGGTAAATCGCTTGCAGCTTGACGCCGAACAGGCTGCCCGAGAGCTGCACATAGAGGTCTTCAAGGCCATCGGCCGGGGTGGTCAGGAATTTGTCCGACCAGCCGTTGAAGGCGTGGCCGGTGGCATAAGGAGTTTGAAACGCCGAGTCATCGGCGCCCAGCAGTTCATAGCCGCCCAGCAATTGCACACCGCTGACGTTGATGCCCAGCTCGGCCAGCTGGTAGTCGGCGCCGATGTTCTGACCATCGGCATAATCGCTCTGGCGCGCATACTCCAGCGCGTAGATCAGATTGCTGCTCTCGCCGAGAGCCGGCTCACCGGTCAGGCGCAAGCCCAGTGTCTGGTTGGAGCCGGCTGGTGCATCATTGAAATCGAGAAAGTAGCCATAACCGGTGATCTTTACCCAGTCGAAACCGGCATACGACAGGTTGACCAGATGGGTGTCGGTGTCGATATCGCCCTTGGGCGAGTCTTCACCAAAGATGCGGTTGACGTTGTAGATGTAGGCATAGTTGAGCGTGGTATCGCTCAGGCTGGTGTTGTTGACGGTAAAACCGTCAAAGGTCTGCTCGTTCTGGCGCCAGCCGACGTTGCCGATAAAACGCGCGTTGTCGTAGATGATGCGCTGGCGACCAAACTTGAGGCCGGTATCCGGGACGCCGGCATAGCTCAGGTAGGCCTGATTGACCTCGGTCCCCTCCGGGTCTGCCACTACGGCGTAATCGGTATGGGCGCTGGGCAACCCGGTGGCATCGTTGTACTTGCCGCCGCCAATCTCGGTTACATCATCAAATTCGACAAAGGCGCCAAAGCCTTTGTAAGGCGCGGTGGCAAAGTTGAGACGGGTGCGCAGCGTTGAGGCGTTGGCCTCCTTGCTCACATCATTCTGATCGACGTACTCGTAGCGGTAACGCAGATCCAGTCCGACCTTGCCCTCGGTGACGGCTTCTTTCAGCGATTGTGCTTCCGTTACTTCCTGCGCCAGCACGGCAGGACTGAAGGCCACCAAAGAGGCGGCCAATACGCTGGCGGTGTTGATTGTCTTGAATCCGTTTTGCTTGATCATGAGCACCCTTTCCTGAAAAACGCGCACAAAAAAAGGCGCCCACGAACATAGCTGTAGAGAACAGGTATGTTGGTGGACGCCTTTGCCCGAAAATTCTGTGATTGATTCTGCTAGGTCTGTCGCCTCGCCCAGTCATTGAGCGCTGCGTCAGGGAGAATTTAGCAAGCGTTGTGCCACAGTTTTCAACTGACTGTTTTTTATGTTTTTTTAGAAAAAAGCAGATGCCATGACCAAGCGACCCTGCCATAGTCCAGTGCAGACTGTGCAGTCATCGCACTGCCGGTGTGCATCCAGAGCTGTTCAACAACCTTCGCTTTACGCCCTCCGCAGGCCGATGCGAGTCTCGCCTCTGCCACTGCATTTTCGACCGACACTGACCCGCCGCAGAGCCGCCTGGCGTCACGCGCCCCATAAATGAGCAGATACACCCGTGCGCCCCAAAATGAGGCACAAGCAACTCACTTCGCTCCGCGGTTATGCCGCAATGCCCGCCGTCAGGGCGCGTGAACTCTCGGACTTATTAAAACTGGTCTGCTATTTGCTTTGAAAATAGCGTTCGCACTCCTTAAAGCAGGCGCAACACACAATTTGCAAATAGAGCGCTAGGGTTCCGGCTGATCTGCTCAGTGACTGGTCCGAGAGCACTCGACCTTTCAGTCAAAGGTTACACGGCGGGACAAAAGCCCGGGAGACGATTGGCATAACAGCCAGGAGTGCTCCGCGTGTCACTGAATGAGAGGTTCAAGATGAAAAAAATTTCAGCACTGGTTCTATCCCTTCTGCTTTCCTCCACCGTCCAGGCGCAAGACAGTTTCAAGGTCTGCTGGTCGATTTATGTAGGCTGGATGCCCTGGGCCTACGGCGCAGAAAGCGGCATCGTCAAGAAGTGGGCCGACAAGTACGACATCGACATTGAAGTGGTGCAGATCAACGACTACATCGAATCCATCAATCAGTACACCGCCGGCCAGTTCGACGCCTGCACCATGACCAACATGGACGCCCTGACCATCCCCGCCGCGGGCGGCGTCGACAGCACCGCGCTGATCGTCGGCGACTTCTCCAACGGCAACGACGGCATCGTGCTCAAGGGCAAACAGCAGCTGGCTGACATCAAGGGGCAGAACGTCAATTTGGTGGAACTCAGCGTCTCCCATTATCTGCTGGCCCGCGCCCTGGAATCGGTCGATATGAAGGAAGCCGACGTGCAGGTGGTCAACACTTCCGACGCCGACCTGGTCGCCGCCTACGGCACCGATGACGTCACCTCGGTGGCCACCTGGAACCCGCTGCTGAGCGAAATCGCCAGCCAGCCCGACAGCCACAAGGTGTTCGACTCCTCGCAGATCCCTGGAGAGATCATCGACCTGCTGGTGATCAATACCGACACCCTGAAAGCGCACCCGCAACTGGGCAAGGCACTCACTGGTGCCTGGTACGAAATCATGCAGAAGATGCAGGCTGAGGAAGCCGTGCGCACCTTCCTGGCTGAAGCCTCCGGCACCGATCTGGCCGGGTACGAGGCGCAGCTGGCCAGCACCGAGATGTTCTATACCCCCGCCGCCGCCCTGCAACTGACCAACAGCGCGAAGCTGCAGCAAACCATGCAGTACGTGGCCGAGTTCTCCTTTGATCACGGTCTGCTGGGCGAGGGTGCACCGGACGCCGGCTTCATCGGCGTCGAGATGCCCGCCGGCACCTACGGCGACAGCAACAACGTCAAGCTGCGCTTTGACCCCAGCTACATGCAACTGGCAGCCGACGGCCAGCTTTGAGCTGAGCCATCGCCTTGAATTAACCGGGGGCGAAAGCCTCCGCCGCAAGGAAACACCATGAAGCGACTGATCAATCTGTCCCCCGCACCCGCCACGCGGCTGTTCATCGGACTGCTGCCGTTCGTGCTGTTGCTGCTGGTGTATATAGTGGCGTCCGACGCGCGGCTGGAGGCCAACCCCAACGACAAGCTGCTGCCGGCCTTCAGCCAGATGGGCGACGCCATTGACCGCATGGCGCTGGAGCCGAGCAAGCGCACCGGCGAATACCTGTTCTGGCAGGACACGGCCAGCAGCCTCAAGCGCCTGGCCATGGGTGTGGCGATTGCCGCCGCCATCGGGCTAGCGTTGGGTCTGCTGACCGGCGCCCTACCGCTGATCAACGCCAGCATGAGCCCGTTGCTGACGGTGGTCTCGCTGATTCCACCGCTGGCCATTCTGCCGGTGCTGTTCATCGTCTTCGGGCTGGGTGAGCTGTCCAAGGTAATGCTGATTGCCCTGGGCATCACCCCGTTCATCGCCCGTGACCTGCAGCGCCGCACCCAGGAAATCCCCAGCGAGCAATTGGTCAAGGCGCAGACCCTGGGCGCCAACACCAGCCAGATCATGGTTCGCGTGCTGCTGCCGCAGCTGATGCCCAAGCTGATCGACGCGGTACGACTGTCGCTGGGCGCCGGCTGGCTCTTCCTGATCGCCGCCGAGGCCATCGCCTCGACTGACGGCCTGGGTTACCGCATCTTCCTGGTGCGCCGCTATATGTCGATGGATGTGATTCTGCCGTACGTGGCCTGGATTACCCTGCTGGCGTTTGTGTTCGATTGGCTGCTGGCCACCCTGAGTCGTCGCCTGTTCCCCTGGAACGTGCAAGGAGGCCACTGATGATTGAAGTAAAGAACGTCGGCAAAAGCTACGACGGCAACCCGGTGCTCGAACGCCTGAACGTCACCGTCAAGGAAGGCGAGTTTGTCACTCTGGTGGGCGCCTCCGGCTGCGGCAAGAGCACCTTCCTGAAAATGCTGCTGGGCACCGAATCACCGAGCAGCGGCGAGCTGCTGCTAGACGGCAGGCCGATTGCCTCGGAACCCGGACCGGACCGCGGCATCGTGTTCCAGCAGTACTCGGTGTTCCCGCACATGACCGTGCTGGAGAACGTCATGGCGGCGGTCGGCTTTGCCCAACGCGGGCTGACCGGCTACCTGTTCGGCAGCAAGCGCAAGCAGGCCCGCCTAGATGCCGAAGCCATCCTCACCGAAGTCGGCCTTGGCCACGCGCTGAAGAAGTACCCGCATGAGCTGTCTGGCGGGATGAAACAGCGTCTGGCGATTGCTCAGGCGCTGCTCGGCAAGCCGCGCATCCTGCTGCTGGACGAACCCTTTGGCGCACTCGATCCGGGCATCCGCGCCGACATGCACGAACTGGTGCTGCGGCTCTGGCAGGAACACAAGCTGACCATCTTCATGGTCACCCACGACATTAAGGAAGGCTTTCACCTCGGCACCCGCCTGTGGGTGTTCGACAAGCTGCGACATGACCCGCACGCACCGCAAGCCTACGGCGCCACCATCACCTACGACCTGCCGATCGACCATAGCGCCCGGCAGCCGGCGCCGCAGACCACCGAACAAACCATTGCCCCGCTGCTGGCCGACGCCGCCAGCTGAGCCACCGAATCACGGAGACAAGGCAGATGACTCTGAACACCTACACAACTGAAATCGCCGGCGCCAGCCACTGGTCCCTGCGCGTGCGCAAGGGCACCCTGGTGCGCCTGACCGACCTGGCCGGCGATGCCAATGTCGGCATGCTGTTCTACAACCCGGAAAACCTGCTGGAGCGCTATAACGCACCAGACACCCTGAAGGGCCAGCACACCTTCAAACTGACCCGCGGCAACTGCCTGTACTCCGACATGGGGCGCATCTTCGCCTCCATCGTCGAAGACGATCTGGGCTGGCACGAAAGCGTTTGCGGCAACAGCAACGCCGCTCAGGTAGCCGAACGCTGGGGCGCGCGTGACTACCAGAACGCCCGCAACGAATGGCACCAGAACGGCTACGACGCCTTCCTGGTCGAGCTGGCCAAGTACGGTCTGGGCCGCGCCGACATGGCCGCCAACCTGAATCTGTTCAGCAAGGTCGCCACCGACGATGAAGGCCGCATGCAACTAGTCTCCGGTCACAGCCAGGCCGGCAGCCAGGTGGCCCTGCGCTTCGAGATGGACACCTTGGTCGTGCTGCACACCTGCCCGCACCCGCTCAGCAGCGCCGACAGCTACCCCTACACGCCAGTGCGCATCGAGCTTAGCCAGGCCGCGCCGGTCAGCGATGACGACTTCTGTCGCAACTTCCGCCCGGAAAATCAGCGCGGCTTCCAGAACAACGCCCTGTACCACCTGGGCAAGTAAGCGAGGACACCATGATCAAGCACAGCTCCCGCCTCCCCGAACAGGCCCTCTCCCGCACCACCATCGGCGCTGGCGATTACTACATCGGCATCGTCAAGGCCGGCCAGACCCTGCGCCTGCTGGACCTGGAAGGCAATCAGGCCGCCGACACCCTGTTCTTCAGCGCCGCCAACCCGGTCGAGCGCTACAGCGCCACCGACACCATCCGCGAGCAGGGCAACGTCTACCTGACCGCAGGCTCGGTGATTCGCTCGAACGAAAACAACCCGATGCTGGAAATCGTCGCCGATACCTGCGGCCGTCACGACACGCTGGGCGGTGCCTGCGCCAGCGAAAGCAACACCGTGCGCTACGACCTGGAAAAGCGCTGCATGCACTCGTGCCGTGACAGCTGGATGCTGGCCGTGGCCGAGAACCCGCAATACGGCATCAGCAAGCGCGACATCACCCACAACATCAACTTCTTTATGAACGTCCCGGTGACCGCCGAAGGCGGCCTGACCTTTGAGGACGGCATCTCCGGCGCTGGTAAGTATGTCGAGCTGACCGCGCTGATGGACGTGGTGATCCTGATTTCCAACTGCCCGCAGCTGAACAACCCGTGCAACGGTTACAACCCGACGCCAGTTGAATTGCTGGTTTGGTCTGAGTAACCCGTACCACGAGACATCACAGCTTCAGTGGACGGCCACTGTCGTAAACAAAGCAGCCTGGGACGGCCCGGCAAAGGCTAGCGACATGTTCAACAAGGTTCTGATCGCCAACCGTGGCGCCATCGCCACCCGCATCATCCGCACCCTGCGCAAACTGGGTATCGGCTCAGTCGCCGTCTACGCCGAATGCGACGCCGACAGCCTGCACGTGCGGCTCGCTGACGAGGCCTACAGCCTCGGCGAAGGCGCCGCTGCCGACACCTATCTGCAGGTCGACAAACTGCTGGCCATCGCCGCCGACACCGGCGCCCAGGCCATCCACCCCGGTTACGGCTTTCTCAGTGAGAACGCCAACTTCGTGCGCCGCTGCGAGGCCGCCGGGATCGCCTTTATCGGCCCGACGCCCGAGCAGATGCTCGCTTTCGGTCTCAAGCACCGCGCCCGTGAACTGGCCGAGCAGGCCAATGTGCCGCTGCTGCCGGGCACCGATCTGTTGACCGATCTGGCGGCAGCCAAGGCAGAAGCCGCGCGTATCGGCTATCCAGTCATGCTCAAGAGCACCGCCGGTGGCGGCGGTATCGGCATGCAGCTGTGCCACAGCGAAGACGAACTGGCCGGTGCCTTCGACAGCGTCAAGCGTCTCGGCGCCAGCAACTTTGCCGACGACGGCGTATTCCTGGAGAAATTCATCGCCCGCGCCCGCCACATTGAGGTGCAGGTGTTTGCCGACGGCAAGGGCAACGCGCTGGCACTCGGTGAGCGCGACTGCTCCAGCCAGCGCCGCAATCAGAAAGTAGTGGAAGAATGCCCGGCACCGAACCTGAGCGACTCGGTCCGCAGCGAGCTGCACGCCACTGCTGAAAAGCTGCTGTCCAGCGTCAGCTACCGCAACGCCGGTACCGTCGAGTTCATTTACGACGCCGACAGTCACCAGTTCTACTTCCTTGAAGTAAACACCCGCCTGCAGGTGGAGCACGGCGTGACCGAAGAGGTGTTCGGCGTTGATCTGGTCGAGTGGATGGTACGGCTGGCCGCCGGCGAGGAGCTTGAACTGAACGCGCGCCGCGCCAGCCTTGCGCCCAAGGGCCATTCCATTCAGGTGCGTCTGTACGCCGAAGACCCGTTCCGCGACTTCCAGCCCTGCGCCGGCCTGCTCAGCGAAGTGGCTTTCCCCTCCGGTGACGGCATCCGCATCGACCACTGGATCGAATCCGGGCTGGAAGTACCGCCCTACTTCGACCCGATGCTGGCCAAGGTCATCGTCCACGCCGAAGACCGCGCCGCCGCGCTGACCAAGCTGCAGGACACACTGGACGCCACCCGCCTGTACGGCAGCGAAACCAACCTCGACTACCTGCGCGCGCTGACCCGCGACCCGGCGCTGCTGGCTGGCGAGGTCACCACCCGCTACCTCAACAGCTTCCGCTTCCAGCCGGCGCGCATCGACGTGCTGGCTGGCGGCACCCAGACCACCATTCAGGACTTTCCGGGCCGCACCGGCAGCTGGGATGTTGGCGTGCCGCCGTCCGGCCCCTTCGACAGCTACGCCTTCCGCCTTGGCAACCGCCTGCTGAACAACCCGGCCGACGCCGCCGGACTGGAAATCACCCTGCAAGGCCCAACCCTGCGTTTTGCCAGCGCCAGCCAGATCGTGCTGAGCGGCGCTGCGATTGACGCCAAGCTGGATGACCAGCCGATTGCCGCCTGGCAGGTGATTGATATTGCCGCAGGGCAAACCCTGACCCTCGGTCGCATCAAGGACGCCGGTGCCCGAGCCTATCTGGCAGTGCTCGGCGGTCTGCAATGCCCGGATTATCTCGGTTCCAAATCCACCTTCACCCTCGGTCAGTTCGGCGGCCACAACGGCCGTGCGCTGCGCACCGGTGACGTGCTGCATCTGAGCGCAGGTGTCAGCCCGGTTGCGTCTGCCGAAGTACCCGGCGAGCTGCGCCCGGCGATCAGCAACCAGTGGGAGCTGCGGGTGATCTACGGCCCGCATGGCGCACCGGACTTTTTCACCGCCAAGGACATCGACAGCTTCTTCGCCACCGACTGGGAGATCCACTACAACTCCAGCCGCACCGGCGTGCGTCTCATAGGTCCGAAACCGGAGTGGGCACGCGAAGACGGCGGTGAGGCCGGTCTGCACCCCTCCAACATTCACGACAACGCCTACGCCTTCGGCACCGTCGATTTCACCGGCGACATGCCGGTCATCCTCGGCCCGGATGGCCCATCGCTGGGTGGCTTCGTCTGCCCGGCCACCGTCATCACCGCCGACCTGTGGAAGCTCGGCCAGCTGCGCGCCGGCGACAAAGTGCGCTTTGTACCGGTCAGCATTGAGCAGGCGGTCGCGCTGGAAGCGGCGCAGATCCAGCAGATCGACGCGCTGGCCGCCACGCCGGTTGAATGGCAGCCGGTGGCGGTAGACACACCGATTCTCAAGCGCCTGCCAGCCGAGCAGTTCGGTGACGAGATCGTCTACCGCGCCGCTGGCGACCACTTCCTGCTGGTCGAATACGGCGAGCAGATGCTGGATATCCGCCTGCGTTTCCGCGCCCACGCGCTGATGCAGTGGCTGCAGCAAAACCCGGTGGCTGGCCTGCGTGAGCTGACCCCGGGCATCCGCTCGCTGCAGGTGCATTTCGACAGCCAGCAATTGAGCCATGACGCCCTGCTCGATCACCTGCTCAAGGCCGAGCAGGCACTGTCGGAACGCCTCAACGAACTGGCCGTACCCTCGCGTATCGTGCACATCCCGCTGTCCTGGGACGACGAGGCCTGCCAGCTGGCGATCGAAAAATACACCCAGTCGGTGCGCAAGAATGCGCCCTGGTGCCCGAGCAATCTGGAGTTCATCCGCCGCATCAACGGGTTGGACAGTATCGACGACGTCAAGAAGGTGCTGTTCGAGGCGTCCTATCTGGTCATGGGCCTCGGCGACGTCTACCTCGGCGCGCCGGTGGCCACGCCGACCGACCCGCGCCACCGTCTGGTGACCACCAAGTACAACCCGGCGCGCACCTGGACCGCCGAAAACTCGGTCGGCATCGGCGGCTCCTACCTCTGCGTCTACGGCATGGAAGGCCCCGGCGGCTATCAGTTCGTCGGCCGTACCCTGCAGATGTGGAACCGCTACCGCCAGACCCGCGAGTTCAGCAAGCCCTGGCTGCTGCGCTTCTTTGACCAGATCCGCTTTTATGAAGTCAGCCACGAGGAGCTGCGGCAGATTCGCCGCGACTTCCCGCAGGGCCGCTATCCGCTGCGCATCGAGGAAAGCCACTTCAGCCTCGCCGAGCACGAAGCCTTCATCAACGACAACGCCGACGACATCGACGCCTTCAAGCAGCAGCGCAACGCCGCCTTCGCCGAAGAGCTCCGCCAGTGGCACGCCAACGGCCAGTTCAACTTCGAAAGCGAAGAGCTGGAGAGCAGCGATGAGGATGTCAGCTGGCCGGAAGACAGCGTCGGTGTCGACAGCCCGGTATCCGGCAGTCTGTGGCAGGCCGAGGTCAAGGTCGGCGATCAGGTCAAGGCAGGGCAAACCCTGCTGATTCTCGAATCCATGAAGATGGAAATCCCCTTACAGGCGCCGTGCGACGGCGTCGTCACCCACGTATTGCAACAGGCCGGTGGCCGCGTACAGGCCGGCCAACCGCTGGTGGTATTGCAGGACGCCGCCCAGGAGAACAACGCATGACAATCGATATGAGCATCAGCGGCCTGAAACAGGCCTATGCCAATAACAGCCTGACACCGACTCAACTGCTGGCCGGCATCCGCGAGCAAGCCGCCGCGCTGGCTGACCACAACATCTGGATTCATCTGCTCAGCGAGGCCGAGCAACAGCCCTATCTCGACGCACTGGCAGACAAGGACCCGGCATCCACACCGCTGTGGGGTGTGCCCTTTGCCATCAAGGACAACATTGATCTGGCCGGCATCCCCACTACCAACGGCTGCGAGGCGTTTGCCTATACGCCGAGCGCGTCGTCACAGGTGGTGCAGCAGTTGATCGACGCCGGTGCGATTCCCGTCGGCAAGACCAATCTCGACCAGTTTGCCACCGGCCTGAACGGCACCCGCTCGCCCTACGGCCCCTGCCACAACGCCTTCGACTTCGACTATATAAGCGGCGGTTCCAGCGCCGGCTCGGCGGTCTCGGTCGCCAAGGGTCTGGCCACTTTCAGCCTGGGCACCGATACCGCTGGCTCCGGCCGGGTGCCCGCGTGCTTCAATAACCTGGTCGGCCTGAAGCCCACTCGCGGCCTGCTGTCGGCCAGCGGCCTGGTGCCAGCCTGCCGCAGTCTGGATTGCATCAGCATCTTTGCCCTGAACAGCGACGATGCCAATAGCGTGCTGAGCTGCGCCGAAGGTGTTGATGAAGAGGACGGCTACAGCCGCGCCAACCCCTTCGACAACCGGGCCCGCCACTACGGCCTGCGCAGCGGTCCATTGAAAATCGGCGTATTGCCCGCCGAGCAACTGCAGTTCTTCGGTGACGCGCACTACGCTGCGGCCTACGCGCAGACCCTTGAGCAACTGCGCGGTGATGACATCGAACTGGTCACCATCGATTACACCCCCTTCAACGAAGCCGCCCTGCTGCTCTATGAAGGCCCCTGGGTGACCGAACGCTACCTCGCCGCCCAGCCGCTGATCGACGACAATCCCGAGGCCATCTTCCCGGTGGTGCGCGAGATCATCGCCCCCGGCGGCAAGCCGCCAGCCACTGCGCTGTTCAAGGCACAGTATCGGCTGGAAGAACTGAAAAAGGCTTGCCATGACCAGCTGCAAGGGCTGGATTGTCTGCTGACACCCACCGCCGGACGGTTGTTCACCATCGCTGAAATGCTCGACGAGCCGATCCTGCACAACAGCCAGCTGGGCTACTACACCAATTACATGAACCTGGTCGACATGACCTCGGTCGCCGTGCCCACCGCCTTCACCCAGGCCGGCCTGCCCTTCGGCGTGACCCTGGTTGGCCCGGCGTTCAGCGACCGCGCGCTGCTGTCAATCGCCAACCGTGTGCAGCAGCACCTGCCATTGCCCGCCGGCAGCAGCCAACAGCCACAGCCGGCGCTGAGCAGCCAGCCGGTCGGCGCCCGAGACTGCATTGACGTGCTGGTTTGCGGCGCCCATCTGGATGGCCTGCCGCTAAACTGGCAGTTGCGCGAGCGCGGCGCTGTGCTCAAGCGTCACACACAGACCGCGCCGCATTACCTGATGTATGCCCTGGCCGGCGGCCCTCCCTTCCGTCCGGGATTGATTCGCGACGAGGACACCGGCGTCGCCATCGAGGTGGAAATCTGGTCAATCCCCAGCAGCGAATTCGGCAGCTTTGTTGCCGGCATACCCGCGCCGCTGGGCATTGGCAAAGTGCAGATTGCCGATGGCAGTTGGGTCTGCGGCTTCATCTGTGAGCCTTATGGGCTCGCAGGCAGCACTGACATTTCCGCCCTGGGCGGCTGGCGGGCGTATATGGCACAGCGCTGACCAGGAATGCCGGAAGGCTGCGAAAAACGCAGGGCGAGACTTTTCCGCAGACAGCACATAAGATAGCCAGTGACCATGTAGTCAATCTGGGTGCAGTTCATGGAAAAACGGAAATTCCCTCGCCAGATGTGTGCAGTCGATGCTGTGCTGTCGATGGCCGAAGGAGAAAGCCATCACTGCCTCATCAGCGAATACAGCCAGGGCGGTTTACAGATCACCTTTGATGCCGCGATTGCCGGCGGCATTCTCAAGAGCCTCAATCAGCTCGCGGCCCAGCAGGGCAAAGCCAGCATCAGCTTTCGGCAGGCCAATCAACATTTGCGCCTGCCGGTGTCCATTGTGCATTTCACCGCGCAGAGCGCCGGCTTACAGCTGCATAACCCGGACCCGTCGATCTACCGTGTGCTGCACCACCTCTCGGCCGCCCAGGCAGACAACAACACCAGCAGCTCACTGACTCGCAACCAGCCGTTGCTCAGCGACCGCCACCGCAAGACGCTTATGCAGGCGGCCTGCACCGTACTGCACAACTACCTGCGCGACCAATACACCGGCTTTTGCCAACAGCTGGAGCAGGCATTATTCAGCGCTGCCGACCAGCAAACCAATAATGCCGCGCAGCAACACTTCTTTGTAGCCATCCGCCAATTTCGCAAAGAGCGGCAAGGCATTTTTGCCGCGCTGAGCCGCAGCATGATTGCCGAGGCGATGGCCGTCAGCAAGGGCGAAACCAGTGCCCTGCCACATGCCGCCGGCACGGACCGCAAACGTGCCTCGCCACTGGAGCTGGTAACCAAAAACGATTTCGAAGACTGGCTGCTGGTCCGCGTCGCCATTTCCAAGGTCGAGTTAAAGCTGCGCGAAGCGCTGATAGAACTGCAGATTCGCGTCGACGCCGCCTTTGGGCAACGTGACGGCAAACGCACCTACAATCCTTTCTCACCCGCCGCGCTGTGCAACGGCTTTTTCGATCAAGTGCGCCACCTGCAGCTGCCCTACGCCCAGCTCGAAGTCGTGTACGCAGTACTGCAGAAAACCCTGCTCAGCGACCTGGACGGCTTTTATCAGCAACTGAATCAGGTGTTCATCGACGCCGACATCCTGCCTTCGATAGACGTCACTCAGTACCTTGCCGAGCAGGCCCTGCAGAAACGACCAGCGGCGCCCGCAGAAAAAGCCGAGCAACCCACAAGCGAGAACTCGCCCACTGCGTCGATGCCCAGTCCGGATTCGACCAGCACCAGCAACGGCAACGCCGGTGGGCGAGCACATTCCCAAACCGTCGCCAGTCCGGGGGCCTCGGCCTATGGCACGGTAACGCAGTTGCTGGGCCTGCGGCGGCAGGCGCGTGGTCACGTGGGCAACAACGCCAGCGCTGCACCCGGAGAACAGCAGGCCGTCGCCAGGCAACTGGGCCAGCTGCAGCAGAGCCTGCTCAACGGCAGCGTACAGTTGCAGCAGCCCGGCGCCCTCAAGGACTTGATCCAGCAGGCCAAGGGCAATACCAAGGCGCTGTCCGATCAGGAGCAGGACGCCGCCGACACCATTGAGGGGCTATTCGACAGCATCCTGCAGAGCGACCGTATCTCCGGCGAGCTGCGCGAGGAGTTCAGCAAGCTGCAGGTGCCGCTCTTGCGCGCCATGTTGCAGGACCCGGAAATCTTCTCGGCGCAGAATCATCCAGCCCGGCAGGCGCTCAATTACATCGCGCTACTATCGGACCGCAGCAGCACCAACCTGGCCGCCAATACACCGGTCATCCTGGATACCATTCGCAGCATTCTGGGTGACAAGTCAGAGGGCAGCGGCTTCAGCCAGAGTATCGACAAGCTGGATCAACTGGTCAGCCGCGAAAAGCGCCTGATCGAACGCAATCTACAGCGCATTCGCCAGGGTTGTGACGGCCAGCAGCGCTTGCGCCACGCCAACCGTCAGATTCAACATGAACTGGGACGCATGCTGGCCGAGCCGGTACCACAGCCGGTGATTGATCTGATCGAGCACGGCTGGCGAGCCCTGATGCGCCTCAGTTACCTGCGCGAAGGGGTCGCCAGCCGCTCTTGGGAAATCACCCTGCAGGTGATCGAACAACTGGCAGCCCAGGGCGATCCGAAGCGCCTGGCACGCCTGGACAGCGTGATCAGCGACGCCGACATGCTGCGCCTGCTGGAAAAGGGCCTGTCCAAGGTGCCGGAGGACCAGTTCAGTCATGGCCGGCTGTTGCAGCAGCTGCGTGATATGCAAAAAGCCGCGCCGGGCCAGCTAGAGCTGATCGCCTATGACCCGCCGGGACAGGCCGAACCAAGCCTGCAGGAGCGACTCGACGCGCTGACTGACGAGGACCCGACATGGCAACGCTGGATCAAACGGGTACGCAGCTTGCGCACCTCGCAATGGTTCGAGCTCAGCCACGGCAAGCTGCAGGAAAAACTGGTGCAACTGGCCTGGATCGCGGACGACGACAGCCTTTACGTGTTCGCCAACCACCAGGGCACGCAGAAGCTCGAGCTACCCCTAGAGCGCGTTGCTGCCTTGCTGCGCGACGGCCACCTGGTGCTGCTCAGCGACGCCGCCCTGCCGGCGGTAGAGCAAGGGCTTGATGCGCTGGTGCAAAAGGTCTACGACAAGCTGGCGTTTGACTCCTGCCACGACCCGCTAACCGGTTTTCTGACCCGCAAGGAATTTTGCCGCACGCTGGCACAGAGAGTGGCGGCAACCGATGACGGGGAACGCCAGTTCAGCCTGATATTCCTCGACATCCTGCAGTTCAAGATCATCAACAACACCTGTGGCTATGAGGCTGGCGACATCTTTCTGCGCGAGCTAGCCCAGCGCCTGAAGCAGTTTATGCCCGTCGATGCCCTGATCGGTCGCATGGGCGCGGACCAGTTTGCCCTTCTGCTCAATGAAGACGCCGAGACCCTGGGCTACAACAGCGCGCGCGAGCTCAAGAAAATGATTGAGAGCCAGCGCTTTGCCTACGAAGAGCACAACTTCGTCATCAATACGGCGCTGGCCCTAGCGGGCTTCAACCAGGGTAACCAGAAGGTCATGGAGCTGTTGCGCTCGGTCGAGGCGGCCACCAGCCTGTCGAAGAAGACCGGTTACAAGGATGTGCAGATGGTGCGGCCCGGCGACCAGCAGCTGGAAAAGCTCGACGAAATCATGGCCTGGGTCAACCGCATCAACAAAGCGCTGGACAACGACAACCTAAAATTGCGCTGCCAGCAGATCACCCCGATCAACGGCAGCCCGCGCACCTTGCCGCACTATGAGGTGCTGCTCAGCGTGCTGGATGAACAGGGCGAGGCCGCGCCGCCGGCGGAGTTCATCCGCGTCGCCGAAGAGTACAACCGCATGGCCGCGGTGGACCGCTGGGTGGTTGAACATGTGCTGCAATGGATGCATCAGAACATGGACGATCTGCACCTGTTCGGCGGCTTTTCGATCAACCTGTCCGGCCACAGTATGAATGACGAGACCTTTCTCGACTTCATCTTCGATGCCCTGGTGCGCTACCCGGTGCCGCGCAACAAGCTGGTATTCGAGATTACCGAAACCGTCGCGGTGACCAATCTCGACGACGCCGCCGATTTCATCAAGGAAATGCGCAGCATCGGCTGCCGCTTCTCGCTGGACGACTTTGGCGTCGGGCAATCGTCCTACTCCTACCTCAAGCGCCTGCCGGTAGACTTCATCAAGATCGACGGCAACTTCGTGCGCGACATCAATACCAACGACGTCGACTACGCGCTGGTCAAATCCATCACCGAGATGGGCCACTACCTGAAGAAGAAGGTGATCGCCGAGTACGTAGGCAGTGAGGACATCCTCAACACAGTGACCCATGTGGGCGTGGATTATGCCCAGGGCTACCACTTTGGCGCGCCGCTGATGCTGGATCAGCTTGATCTGAACCGGCAACTCTAGAATCTCGGCGAGCCTCTCGCCGAGCATCAAAAAACAATGCTATATGACGCACTAATAGCATCAATCAGCGCCAATACGTATCAGCTTACAAACTACTCAAGCGAGTTTCTCTCCGTTTCAATGAGCCTTCGCGTTTACCAATAAAAATCGGCTCAACCGAGTGAAGGAGTAAGTCATGCTGTCCGTTCTCAGCGATATGTTGTGGAGCAAGGTTCTCATTGCGTTGTTGATTGGCCTTGGCGTGTGGTTCACCCTCGCCTCGCGCTTCGTGCAATTTCGGTATTTTGGCAAGATGTTCGGCATCCTCACTGCCAATCACCATGAGGCCGACAAGCGCCACCTCAGCTCCTTCCAAGCTCTGATTCTATCGGTTGCCGGTCGCGTTGGCGGCGGCAACATCGCCGGTGTGGCGGTAGCCATTACTCTGGGTGGTCCCGGAGCGATTTTCTGGATGTGGGTAGTGGGCCTGATGGGTATGGCCACCAGTTTCTTCGAGTGCACCCTGGCGCAGGTCTACAAGACCGCCGAGCCCGACGGTGCCTTTCGCGGCGGCCCGGCGCACTATATCGAGCGCGGACTGGGCAAGAACTGGAAGTGGCTGGCGGTGATCTATTCGATCCTGCTGCTGGTAACCTTCGGTATCGGCTTCATTGCGCTGCAATCCTATGCGGTTGCCACCTCCCTGCAGGACGCCTTCGACATCCCTCTTTACTACAGCGGCATCGGTCTGGCGCTGGTGGTTGGCCTGATCATTTTTGGCGGAGTCAAGCGCATCGCCCAGGTCGCCGAGGTGCTGGTGCCGATCATGGCCGGCGGCTATCTGCTGATTGCCATTGTCGTGCTGGGCCTCAACTTCACCGCCATTCCCGATACCCTGATGCTGATCGTCAACAGCGCCTTCGGTCTGGGACCGGCGGTGGGCGGCGGTATTGGTGCGGCCATCATGATGGGCGTCAAGCGCGGCCTGTTTTCCAACGAGGCAGGCCTGGGCAGTGCACCGAACGTGGCGGCGGTCGCCTTTGTACCGCACCCGGCCAACCAAGGTGTGGTGCAGTCGTTCTCGGTCTTCATCGATACCATTCTGCTGTGTACCTGCACCGCGCTGATCATCCTCATGGGCACCGCCTACGACCCCAGTCTTGCTGACTCCAGCCAGGGCGTGGCCCTGACGCAGGCTTCGCTGGCCACCCATATTGGCGAATGGGGCCGGGTGTTCGTGAGTATCGCCATGTTGCTGTTCGGCTTCAGCACCGTGCTCTACAACTACTATCTGGGCGAAAACAGCGTCAGCTACCTGACCGGTGGACGGGGCAACGAATTCCTCATGAATGGCTTCCGGGTGGTGGTGATCTGTCTGTGCTGTTTGGGCGCAATCATGGATCTGGGTACCGTGTTCGGCTTCGCCGATCTGACCATGGGGCTGCTCGCGCTGGCCAACCTGATCGCCCTTGCCATGCTGTGGAAGAAAGGTCTGCGGGTAATGCAGGACTACGATCGCCAGCTCAAGGGTGGTAACCCGACGCCCGTGTTCCGCGCCGAGGACTTCGCTGATCTGGACCTGGACCCCGAAGCCTGGCCGCGCAATCCGAACAACCCACAGCAAGCTTGACCTGACCCGGCGCCTCCTCTGCGGGGCGCCTTTTCCCTTTCGGTGAAAATGACATGAACACCCGCTCAGAATACGATCTGCTCGGTTATCAGGATGTGCCCAGCGATGCCTGGTACGGCATCCAGACCCAGCGCGCCGCGGCCAACTTTGCCATCACCGGCGTGCCTATCTCCCACTTTCCGGAACTGATCCGCGCGCTGGCGATGGTCAAGCAGGCTGCGGCACTGACCAACCAAGACTACCGGCTGCTCAGCGCAGAAAAGACCGACGCCATTGTCTCGGCCTGCCAAGACATCGCCCAGGATCAGTATCACGACCAGTTCATCGTTGACGTGATTCAGGGTGGCGCCGGCACCTCGACCAACATGAATGCCAACGAGGTCATCGCCAACGTCGCGCTGGTCAAGCTCGGCCATCAACGCGGCGACTATCAATTCCTGCACCCCAATGATGACGTCAATCGCTCACAATCGACCAACGACGCCTACCCCACCGCGGCCTGCCTGGGGATTCAATTCGCCGCCGACGCCTTTGTTCCGGCGCTGGCCTCGCTGAAATCCGCGCTGGAAGACAAGGGCCGCGAGTTTGCACATATTGTGAAGATGGGCCGTACCCAGCTGCAGGACGCGGTCCCCATGACCCTGGGTCAGGAGTTCGATGCCTTTGCGGTCACTCTGGGTGAGGATATCGACCGCATCAGCGAGGCCTGTGCCCTGCTTTGCGAGGTCAACCTGGGCGGCACCGCCATCGGCACCGGCATCAACACGCCAGATGGCTACTCGGCCAAAGTGGTGGCGTGTCTGGCGCAGGTCTCGGGCAAGCCACTGGTGCCGGCGACCAATCTGGTCGAAGCCACCTCCGACATGGGCGCCTTTGTGTTCTTTTCCGGAATCCTCAAGCGCCTGGCGATCAAGCTGAGCAAGATGAGCAACGACCTGCGTCTGCTCTCCAGTGGCCCGCGTACCGGCCTGGGTGAGATACAGCTGCCGCCCATGCAGCCGGGCTCCTCGATCATGCCTGGCAAGGTCAACCCGGTCATCCCCGAGGCGATGAACCAGACCGCCTATCAGGTGATTGCCGCCGACCTTGCCGTCACTCTGGCCGCCGAAGCCGGCCAGCTGCAGCTCAACGCCATGGAGCCCATGATCATCTACAATCTGCTGAACTCCCTGAAAATGCTCAAGGAAGCCTGCCAGATGCTGGAACATCGCTGCATTCGCGGCATCATTGCCAACGAGCAGGCGTGCGCGGCACACGTGGACAACAGCATCGGCATCATCACCGCACTGGTGCCGCACATTGGCTACAGCAATGCCTCTCGCATCGCGCACACAGCGTTAATGACCGGCAGTACGGTCAAGGCGCTGATCATCGCCGAGAGCCTGATGTCGGAAGCACAGCTGAACCTGTTGCTCAGCCCGCAGTCCATGCTGGCCCCGCACAAGGAGGTCTCATGAGCGCGGCGGTGCTGGTCCTTTACACGGGCGGCACCATCGGCATGACCGCGACAGACCGGGGCCTGACCCCCACCCCGGGGCTGCGCGCAAGAATTGAACAACAGTTCGGTGCCAGCCTGGCGGAGCTGCCCAGTTTCGAGCTGCTGGAGCTGGAGCCGCTGATCGACAGCGCCAACATCACCCCAGCACACTGGCAGCGGCTGGCCGCCCTGCTGGCCGAGCATTGGGAACATTATCAGGGCTTTGTCATCCTGCACGGCACCGACACCATGGCCTACAGCGCAGGCGCCCTGGCGTTCATGCTGGGCGCCTGCCAAAAAAATGTGCTCTTCACCGGTGCCCAGGTTCCGTTGGGACTGCCGGGCAGCGATGCCGCCGACAACCTGCGCCAGGCGCTGACGCTGGCGGTCGGACCGCGCATTCCCGACGTCAGTCTGGTGTTCAACGACCGTCTGCTGCGCGGTAGCCGTATCCGCAAGGTCAGTAGCAAACGTTTTGCGGCGTTCGACAGCCCGAACGAAGCCCCGCTGGGTAACCTGACCAACACGGCCACCCTGCATCACCAGCGCATGCTGAGCGCGGACGCAGCATCACGCGCGCCCCAGCTGGCAGCGCAACTGAACTTTCAGCCGGGCGCCGTAGCCCTGCTCACACTGCATCCCTGCATGCCCAGCGCGCTGTACGACGCGCTGTTGGCCGACCCCAAGTGCCGCGCAGTGGTATTGCAAAGTTACGGCGCCGGCAACATCCCCAGCCGCGATCAGGCCTTCAACGCTTTTCTCTGCCGCGCGCGGGCGCGCAACAAGGTGCTGGTGAACATCAGCCAGTGCCTGGACGGCGGCGTTAGCCCCGGCACCTACGCCGCTAGTGCGTCGCTGCAGGAACAAGGCGTGCTCAATGGGGGAGATATGACGCCCGAGGCGGCGTTCTGCAAATTGCACTGGCTGATCGCCGGTGGTCGCGACCAAGCGACTGTGCGCGAGGACTGGGCAGAGCTCTACTGCGCCGAGCGCTCACCTGACTGAGCGCTCAGAAGCGCGCCCGAAAATGCCAGTCGCCGGCGACAATATCATTACGCACCGAAGCGCGAATATCTTCATCCAATTCCGGATCATCCGCCGCGTAGAGGCCGCACAGCGATAGCACCCGCTGGCGGTCCACCCGTGTACCCAGATACTCGTACAGCACACGGGTGCAGCAGGGAACACGCTCGCCACTGCCGGATACGCCCAGGCGCAGCCCGGTAATCCGATCCACCCGGTTCTGGAACGAAGGATAAAGAATGGTTTGCGTCATCTCGAAATTGGTCAATGTTTCATAATCGAGCAGAAAGATGCGGTCAGAGAGAAACTGCACCAACCCCTTGTAAACACCGTGAAACGGTTTGCCGCCACGCTTGGGTTTGATGCGTTCGGTGCGCTGGTAACAGGCATTGCCGTCACGCCGCTCGATGCACACCAGGGTGCGCAGAATACTGCCCGGATAAGCCATGGAGAGGTAATACTCGAAGTAGTAGCCAAGGTACTTTTCCAGCCCTGCCTGCCCCACGCTGTTCAGGTGCGCCAGATGCTCCACCTCGGCCGTCGGTGCTGCCGGACGCGGCTGCGGCTGCTGCTGCGGCCGCACCTGCACCAGCCGCTGGAACTGGCCATGAGGCAACAGTATCTCGTGGACTTCTACACCAAAGAAGTCACAGAGCCTGCGCATGGTGCTATCCGACGGCTTGTTGCTGCCATTGAGGTAACGGTTGAACTGTGGGCGATTGATGCCCAGGCGGCGGCAGACTTCGGCGGTGGATTTATAGTAACTGCACAGCAGCCGCAGATTGTCGCCAAAGTCGTCGGGCATGGGGGCTCTCCGTTTTTTGCGCCATACTAGACAAAGGCCGCGCGCTTGGAAACTCGAAGATGCCCTGCTCGCATCAGCGCTGACCGGGTCATTTGTCCGCTGTCGATTGTGTCTGTGTGCCGGATCAGGGAAAATGGCCGCCACTTTTCGTTCAAGCCAGGCGCCACGCCGCATCCCGGTCGCGCCGGCAGTCAAATTCTGGAACACCTCAGCTGATGTCGAACTCCCCGATCGCCAAGGAAGTCGGTAAGCGCCGCACTTTCGCCATTATCTCGCACCCTGATGCCGGTAAGACCACCATCACCGAGCGCCTGCTGCTGATGGGCCAGGCAATCAGCGTAGCCGGCACGGTCAAATCGCGTAAATCCGACCGCCACGCCACCTCCGACTGGATGGCCATGGAAAAGGAACGCGGTATTTCGGTGACCACCTCGGTCATGCAGTTCCCTTATCGCGATGCGATGGTCAACCTGCTCGACACCCCCGGCCACGAAGACTTCTCGGAAGATACCTACCGCACCCTGACCGCCGTGGATTCGGCGCTGATGGTGCTCGATGGCGGTAAGGGCGTCGAACCGCGCACCATCGCGCTGATGGACGTGTGCCGTTTGCGCGACACGCCCATCGTCAGCTTCGTCAACAAACTCGACCGCGACATCCGCGATCCCATTGAGCTGCTTGATGAGATTGAGGAAGTGCTCAACATCAAGGCCGCACCCATTACCTGGCCCATCGGTTGCTATCGTGACTTCAAGGGCGTGTATCACCTGAGCCGCGACTGCATCATCGTGTATGAGCCAGGCCACGGTCACGAGCGCACCGAGACCAAGATCATCGAGCGCCTGGATTCGGACGAAGCCCGCGCGCATCTGGGCGATCTCTATGACGATTTCGTCGACCAGCTGGAACTGGTGCAGGGCGCCTGCCACGAGTTTGATCCGGCGGCGTTTCTCAAGGGCGAGATGACGCCGGTGTTCTTCGGTACCGCCCTGGGCAACTTCGGCGTCGACCAGGTGCTGGATGCGATCGTCGACTGGGCTCCACCGCCGCAGTCACGCGCCAGCCATGAGCGCACCGTTGAGCCCGTTGAAGCGCCCTTCACCGGGTTTGTGTTCAAGATTCAAGCGAATATGGACCCCAAGCACCGCGACCGCATCGCCTTTGTGCGCATCTGCTCCGGCCGCTACGAAAAGGGCATGAAGCTGCACCATGTGCGCACCGGCAAGGACGTGCGCATCGCCGACGCCTTGACCTTCTTCGCCGCCGAGCGCGAGCACCTGGAAGAAGCCTGGGCCGGCGACATCATCGGCTTGCACAACCACGGCACCATCCAGATTGGCGATACCTTTACCGAAGGCGAGAAGATCGGCTTCACCGGTATTCCGCACTTTGCCCCGGAACTATTCCGTCGTGTGCGCCTAAAGGACCCGCTGAAATCCAAGCAGCTGCGCCAGGGCCTGCAGGAGCTGGCTGAAGAAGGTGCAACTCAAGTGTTCTTCCCTGAGCGCAACAACGACATCATTCTCGGCGCCGTGGGTGTGCTGCAGTTCGACGTGGTCGCCGCGCGCTTGAAGCAAGAGTACAAGGTGGAATGCCTGTACGAGCCGATCAACGTCTGGTCCGCGCGCTGGGTTGAGTCCAGCGATCGCAAGAAGCTGGAAGAGTTCAGCAACAAGGCGACCGACAATCTGGCCGTCGACGGCGGCGGCCACCTGACCTATCTGGCGCCAACCCGCGTCAACCTCAGCCTGATGGAAGAGCGCTGGCCCGAGATCAAGTTCCGCGCCACCCGCGAGCACCACTAAGCGACCAACGATGAGAAGCCCGTTCCGCTCTTGGGTTCGGGCTTCTCATCGTTTTCGCCCCAAGGTTTCCCGCTTGCGGCTTGCAACCCGCGCGCGTAGCGTTATCCCATGCGCTATATAGACACCCATACCCATATCGACTTTGCCGCCTTCGACCACGACCGCGACGCGGTACTGGAAGACTGCCTGCGCCTCGGCGTCCAGCGGCTGGTGGTGCTGGGCGTCACCGCCAACAACTGGTCGCAAGTATGGCAGCTGAGCCAGCAACACCCCATGCTGCACGCGGCCTTTGGCCTGCACCCGATGTTCTGCGCCGAACACCAGCCGCAGCACCTTGACCAATTGCGCCAGCGGCTGCAGGACTGCACAGACAACAGGCAGCTGTGTGCGGTGGGCGAATTCGGCCTGGACTTCTATATCGAACAGGCCGACCGCGAGGCACAGCAAAGCCTGTTCGAGCAACAACTGGCCATAGCAGCCGACTTCACGCTGCCAGCACTGCTGCACGTGCGCCGTGCCCACGCCCAATGCATCGCCACCCTGAAGCGATTCAGACTGCAGCGCGGCGGCATCATCCATGCCTTTACCGGCAGCCGCGAAGAGGCGGCCGAGTACATCAAACTGGGCTTCAAGCTGGGCCTGGGCGGGGCCGCTACCTGGCCGCAGGCCAAACGCCTGCACCGCACCATCGCCGACCTGCCGGCGGCGAGCATGGTGCTGGAAACCGACTCACCCGACATGCCGCCCGGCTTTGCCGCTGGGCAACGCAACAGTCCGCAACACATCCCGCAGATTGCCGAATCTCTGGCTGCACTGCGTGACGTGCCCCTGCCGCAGTTTGCCGAACAGTGCTGGCATAACAGCTGTGAATTATTCGACTGGGCCGACGCGCCGATGCCTTGACCCGCCCCCTCTGTTACAGTCAAAGGCCTGTGCCACAAGCCATTAGAGGAGAGGTCCCGTGCCATTTCTTGGCGTTGCCATTTTTTTTATCTGGCTGGTTTTGCTGCTGCGTTTTCCACGCGTGATGCTACCGGTCAGCGGCGTGCTGGCCGGTCTGGGCCTGTTGTTGGGGCTAGCGGTAGGCTTTCTGCAGTGGCAGCAGGCACAACGCATCGACCAACTGGACTTCGAACTCACCTATCAACCGCAGCAATGCGAGTTCGGTAAACCCCTCGCGGTGCGCATTCGCAACCAGAGCGCCTACCCGGTCCAGCAGCTGCATTGGCAGCTGGTCGCCAGCCAGCCGGGCCATGAGACCAATCTGCTGGATGCGGGCGTAGTGCTGGCCTTTTCCAGCGCGCCGCGTTTGGCGCCCGGTGAGCAGCGCCTGCTCTGTTACAGCGTGCCCCGACTGCGGCGGGGCTTCCGCGAGGCAGAGCTGGAATACCGCGTCGATGCGGTCAGCGCAGAATTTATCCGCTAACCAACAAGGACAATAACAATGAACCAAGAAGTCGCGTTGATTACAGGTTGCTCCACCGGCATCGGTCAGGCCCTGGCCCACGCCTGTCTGGATGCCGGCTATCAGGTCTGGGCCACCGCCCGCAATCCGGAGACGCTGGCACCGCTGGTGGCCCGCGGCGCGGTTGCCGTCGCTCTGGATGTGAACGATGCGGCTCAGCGCCAGGCCTGTGCCGAGCGCTTGCGTAGCGAAGCCGGGCGTCTGGATCTGCTGATCAACAATGCCGGTTACGGCGCCATGGGGCCGATCATGGATGCCGACCGCGACACCCTGCTCAAGCAGTTCGACACCAACGTGTTTGCCCCTTTGCAGCTGGTACGCGAGACCGCTGACCTGCTACGCGACAGCAAGGGGCTGATCGTCAACATTGGCAGTGTGTCAGGCGTTACTACCACGCCCTTCTCTGGCGTTTACTGCGCCTCCAAGGCCGCCCTGCACGCCATTTCCGATGCCCTGCGCATGGAACTGCACCCCTTTGGCATCGGCGTCCTGACAGTGATGCCCGGCGCCATTGCTTCGGACTTCGGCAACAATGCCAGCGCTGCCATCACAATGTCGGAGAGCTCTTGGTTCAAACCCTGGGAGAAAGCAGTGCAGGCGCGCGCCAAGGCATCACAGAACGCACAATCCACCAGCGCGAAAGACTTTGCCAAAGAGCTGCTGGGTTATGTGAAAAATCCGGTGCGACCCGAGCAGGCGTTGATTGGTCACAACGCACGCAGCATGGTTCGCCAGAAGCGTTGGCTACCGCTGTCGATCCTCGACAAACGCATGCGCAAGCGCTTCAAGCTGGAGTAATCCCGGGGCGCCCAGCCTAATATGGCGTATCGGGATAGAGAATGCGCTCGGCTTGCCGATCAGCCACCTCGGCGGGTGATCGGCCTTCAGCTTTGCTTTGCGCAAAGACGCTGTCGAGCCGTTCGCCAATCTGCCGGACCCGCGCGGCGATCTCGCCGTGCGCCACGCCCCGGTGCGTCAGGGCCACATGCAACAGACCGCCAGCATTGATCACGTAGTCGGGCGCATAGAGAATCCCGCGCGCATCCAGCTGATCCGCCATATCGATATCGACCAACTGGTTGTTTGCCGCCCCGGCAACCGCAGCGCAGCGCAACAGGCCAATGCTGCGCTGATTGATAGCGCCGCCCAGCCCGCAGGGCGAAAAAATATCGCAGGGCGCCTCATAGACCGCTTCCAGAGCCAGCGGCTGCGCACCCAACTCCTCTTCGGCCAAACGGACCTTGCCGTGGTCCAAATCACTGACCATCAGCTCGGCGCCCTCGGCGTGCAGTAGCTGCGCCAGCGCATAACCGACATTGCCCAGGCCTTGTACGGTGATGCGCACCCCATTGAGGGTGTCCTGCCCGAGCCGCGCCCGCACAGCAGCGCGAATGCCCGCCAGCACGCCCAGCGCGGTATGCGGCGAGGGGTCACCGGCCTCGGTGGTACTGGTCACGTGGCTGGTCTGCTGGGCGATACAGTCCATGTCGGCGCTGCTGGTGCCGCTGTCCATGGCCGTAATGTAGCCACCGCGCAGGGATTCAATGCAGCGCCCGAAGGCTTCGAACAGCGCGGCGCGGTTGGCGACGTGCGGTGGCCGCAGGATAACCGCCTTGCCGCCACCCTGTTCCAGGCCTGCCAGCGCTGCCTTGTAGCTCATGCCACGCGCCAGCCGCATGGCATCGGCGATGGCATCATCCAAGCTGTTGTAGGGCAGATAGCGACAGCCGCCCAACGCCTGACCCAAGCCGGTGTGGTGAATGGCAACAACCGCTTCCAGCCCGGTTTGCTGATCACTGAAAAGATGCAGAGCTTCTAGCCGCTCCGACCGCATGGCTGCAAACATGAACGCCCTCCTGCTTTTCCACAGTGTCTGAAATAACCATACACACTAATTATGCTCATTGCCCGTGACGCTTTGGCAAACTTGCCGCCTGACCGAACCCGGAGATTGCACAATGCGTTGGATACTGCCCTTTTTTACCCTGATGCTGATGGTTGTTGTCAGCGTGCCCGATGCCGAAGCCCGCCGCATGGGTGGCGGCAAGAGTTTTGGCAGTACCCCTGCGCACCAGAGCCAACCGGCACAGCGCCAGCAAGCCCCCCGTGAGCAAGCCACAGGGCGCCAGCAACAGGCAGGCGCAGCAGCCAGCTCAGGCGCCAGCCGTTGGCTAGGGCCCTTGGCCGGCATTGCCGCCGGCGGCTTGCTGGCTGCCATGCTGTTTGGCGATGGCTTTGAAGGTATTCAGCTGTTCGACATCCTGTTACTGGGCCTGATTGCCTTTGTGCTGTTCAAGCTGTTCGCTCGACGCCCACAGGCCAGCCTGCAACCCGCCGGCGGTCCAGACATGCGCAGCGCACAGGCACCCGTCTTCAGCCGCACCGCAGCGGCCAGCGCCCCCGCCAGCAGCGCCGAGGTGCTGCGGGACGCACCGGCCTGGTTCGACGCCCCCCTGTTCTTGCGCGGTGCCGAGGAGCACTTTCATACCCTGCAGCGTCACTGGCGCGATGGCGACCGTGCCGCCATGGCCGAGTACCTCGACCCATCGCTGCTGCAAGTGTTGATGCAGACCCGCGAAGAGCAACCGCCGGCGGCCAACGGCTTTGTCGAGCAACTCAGCGCGCGCCTTGATGGCATCAGCCAGCAGGACGGACGGACCCTGGTAACGGTGAGCTTCAGTGGCCTGGATCGCGACTATCCGGAGCACGAGGGTGAGTGGTTTGATGAGAGCTGGGCATTGGAGCGCGCAGACGGTGAGAACCAGCCTTGGGTGATTGTCGGCATTCGCCAGAACGCATAACGCGAGCAGCGAAAAAACAAAAAGCCCGTTCCGGTTATGGTTCGGGCTTTTCTTTTGTCTGCACAACGATGGCGCCTAACGCCGCACCGGTCGCTTCTGCAATTTGCGCTGCAAGGTGCGGCGGTGCATGCCGAGCGCCCGCGCGGTGGCCGAGATATTGCCGTCGTGTTCCGCCAGTACGCGCTGAATGTGCTCCCACTGCAGACGGTCGACCGACATCGGGTGCTCCGGCACCAGGGTATCGGGGTCCGCCTGTTCGGACAGCAGTGCGGTCAACACATCATCGGCATCGGCAGGCTTGCACAAGTAGTTGCAAGCGCCGCGCTTGATCGCCTCAACCGCCGTCGCGATGCTGGAATAACCGGTGAGAATCACGATCTTCAGCTCCGGATACAGCTCCAGCAGGCGCGGCATCAATACCAGCCCGGAATCACCCTCCATCTTCAAATCGAGCACCGCGTAATCCGGCTGACGCTCGCGGGCGATCTGCATCGCCTCCTCGGCGCCACTGGCGGTATCTACCCGCAAGCCACGACGGCTCAAGGCCCGCGCCAGCACCCGTGTAAAGGTTGGATCGTCGTCCACCAGCAACAGCAACGGCTGCTCCTCCGGACTTAATTCATCACTCATGCCTGATCTCCTGTGCAATCGGCAATGTTACTTCAGTCAAGGTACCACCCTCACTCTGATTGAACAGCCTTACCGTACCGCCAATCCGCTCAACCGCCGCCTGACTGAGAAACAGGCCCAGACCGAAGCCCTTCTTGCCCTTGGTGGTGAGAAAGGCCGTGCCCAATTGCTCGGCGATGTGGAGCGGCACACCCGGCCCGCGGTCACGAATGTGCAGAGTGATGTAGCGCTGATCCCAGGCCAGACTGATACGCAGCTCCTCCGGGCAAGCATCAGCGGCATTGTTCAACAGATTGAGCATGGCCTGGCCAAGCTCCGGACTGGCCCGCAGGCTAGGAACATCACCAGGTGGGAGCGCGACCCACTGCCAGGAGACCTCCGGGCGCATCAGTTGCCAGCGTGCCAGCAGCGCGCGCAGCCAGTCATCCGCAGGCGCGACCCGCTCCGGCTGACGACGATTGTCTTCGGCGCTGCGCACCATATGTTGCAAGCTCTCCTTGCACAGCCTGACCTGCTCCTGCAGCACCGCCAAATCCTCCTGCAGCTCGGGCTCGGGATAATCCTTGCGCAGATCCTTGAGCAGCACACTCATGGTCGACAACGGCGTTGAAAGCTCGTGGGCAGCGCCGGCCGCCACGCTGGCAATACCCAGCAGCTGGGCGTCGCGGATACTCTGCTCGCGGCGCTCGGCCAGGTGTTCTGCGTGCTGACGCAAGGCATCGGCCATGCGCACCACGAACAGACTGATCAGCCCGGCGCTCATGGCAAAATTCAGCCACATACCGATGACATGCAGGCTCACCAGCCCCCCGCCCAGGGGCACATCAAAGGCCGTCAACGGCACATACCACACCAGCAGGGCGCTGTAGGAGGTCACCGCCACAATCGCCAGCACGGCGGTGAAGAACCACGGCAGCGTGGCCGCCGCGATGGTCAGCGGCACCAGGTAGTAGGATACAAAGGGGTTAGTCGGGCCGCCGGAGTAGTACAGCAGCACGCTGTGGATGAACATGTCGAACAACAACTGCAGGCCATACTCCAGACTGGTTACCGGCCAGTCGCGGCGCAGCCGCAAGAGAGTCAGAATGCTGACCAGTGCCGAACCGCCCAATGCCAGCAGCAGGGGCGTCCAGGGCAGCGGAAACCAGCCGCTGAGATAGGCCGCCATCACCGATACGCTTTGCGCCAATAGCACCAGCAGCCGAATGAGAATCAGCCGCCAGAGATTTTGGCGGGATGGCGACAGGGCCAAGGTATTGGGGCTCATGATTGATCGCATGGGTATGCCAGACTCCAGTATAGGCGCGCACTACGGCCGCTTCGCGCGACACAGGGTCGCACAAAGCAGCGATTCAGGGGAACGGGGAACCAGCGCAACGCCAATCTGTCTGATTCAGCAACATCAAGGAGACCTACTAATGCGTTCACTTCATCTTCCCTTGTCCGGCCTGTTTCTGGGCATGAGCTTGCTGGCTGCCACCGCGCAGGCCGAACCACTTCGCTACAACCAGGTATCCCTGCATGCGCAGGTCGAAACCTCGGTCAATCACGACAACATGAGCGTGACGCTATTCACCGAAGCGCAGAACGAAGACCCGGCCAAGCTCGCCGAACAGATCACTCGCACACTCAATGATGCCTTGAGCACTGCACGCAAGCAGGAGAAAGTCGAGGTCAGCAGCGGCAACCGTAGCAGCCAGCCGGTGTATGACGAGAAGCGCGAAAATATTATTGCCTGGCGTGAACGCGGAGAAATCGTGCTCGAAGGCAGCGACTTTGCCGCCATTTCAGCGCTGACCGGCGAGCTGCTGAGCGACCTGAGCCTTGCCGACATGCAGTTCAGCCTGTCGCCGGAAAGCCGGAGCAGTACCGAAGACGATCTGATTGCCGAGGCCATCGAGGCATTCAAGTCGCGCGCCAACATTGCTACCCGCAGCCTGGGCGGCGCTGGCTACAAGATCGTTAACCTGAATCTGAATACCCAGTTCATGCAACCGATGCGCTACCGCGGCCAGCAGAAAATGGCCATGGCTGCCGATATGGAAATGAGTGCACCGGCCGTCGAAGGTGGCCAGTCTGACGTGACTGTCAGTGCCGACGGCACCATCGAGATCCAGGGGCTTTAACCCCCGGGCATGCGCCCCGGATCAGGGGCGCATGAAAGCGTATTCTTCGTCTTCATCCAAGTTGTCAGCGAGAAATTTCAGCTCGCTGGCAATATCGTCCATGCTGCGCGCACGGCGATACACCGAAATCACCTCGGTCATCATCGCGCGAGCGAACGCCTGCTCGTCGTAACCCTCGCCTGCTGCCTGCTCGATACCCTGCGCCATCACCACTTTTGCCAATTTATATGCCGACATACCTGATCTCCTTGCAAAGAAAGACTGTATTTCACCACACCCCGAGCACGGCTGACGTTGATCTGGCTCAGGATTTGTCGTTGGAATCGAACGGCTCCTGCAGATAACGGTCGGTGTTGAAGGTATCGACCCAGTCGGGACAGAACACGATCAACGCGGCTACCGCGGTGCCATTAATGAAGCCTTCAGGGAACATCACCAGCAGCAGGTAACCCACCAGCTCCAGCATACTGGCCGGCGGCTGCAGCGACCCGGACCAACTGAGCAGCCCCATGCCGACCAGCACGGTGGCCACTGCGGCCAGCCCGGCGGCAAAAAAACCGCTGATAAAAATATAAAGGAACAGGTTACGTGGCTGAAAGGACTCCAGCGTACGACTGAGCAGCAGGGTCACCGCCACGGGTACCAACACCCGCAACAGTCCGTTCACCCCCAAGGCACCGATATCGTCGAAACCCAGCAGGCATAACCCGACCTGCGCCAGCGTGCCGGCCACAATTGCCAACGGCCAGTCGAGCATCAGCATCACCGCGGTCATGCCGATGAAATGCACCGTCAGGCCGTTATCAAACTCGCGGCGCACCAGCCATAGCGCAAACAGCGCAAACACGCTGCCGAAGAACAGGTGATGACGCCGCGTATCGGTGACCAGCTCTACCCAGCGAACCTGACACAGCGCTGCCAGGAGCGCGAACCCATACAGCAGCGTGCCCAGCAGCAACTGGACAGGCGTCAACAAGGCAGCAGAGAGCATGGGCACCTCCGAATCATCTGGCCCAGCATGATAGCAGGCACGTACCGGAAACTCAGCCGGGGCCGGCGCAGATGCAATAAGTGCAGCGGCGTACTAGAATGACCCCATAGTCAGTCAAGCCTCCGCGCAGCACAGTACTGCGCCGTCCACAAAAAGGTCATGTCATGTCCAGCCGCCTGAATCCGCAGGACCAGCAACGGGTAGACAGCTATCTGGAGTCACCGATACATCAAGTGCCGCGCCGCCCTTTCAAGGTGTGGATTCTGCTTGCTCTGGTCGCCGGCTCGGTGCTGATACTCGGCCTGCTCTCGCGCCTGCTCGGCCAGTTGGTGGTCGCTTAACGGACAAGCCCTTGCGCGCCAGCGGCTGATGACCCCTGCCCTGCCTTACAGCCTGACTGACGCCCGGCTTCTTATACTTGCGTGAGTAAAACCTATGTCCGACGCACCATCCGTTAGTCCGCCCACCCGTATCCTGATCGTTGGCGGCGGCGCCGGCGGCCTTGAGCTGGCCACCAGCCTGGGCCGTAAACTTGGCAAAAAAGGCAAAGCCAAGGTCACCCTGGTCGACACCAACATGACCCATATCTGGAAACCGCTGCTGCACGAGGTCGCAGCCGGCTCGCTCAATTCCACCGATGACGAACTCAACTACGTCGCCCAGGCCAAGTGGAACCATTTCAACTTTCAGCTCGGCGCGATGACCGGGCTGGATCGCGAGCAGCGCCAGATCACTCTGGCGCCACTGTTCGATGAACAAGGTAACGAACTGGTGGCCAGTCGCACCTTGGATTACGACTACTTGGTCATCTCGGTCGGCAGCACCACCAACGACTTCAATACCCCTGGCGCTGCCGAGCACTGCCTTTTCCTAGATACTCGTGCTCAGGCCGAGCGTTTTCATCGCGCCCTGCTCAATCAGTACATGAAAACCCAGGCGACCGACCTGCAGGTGCCGGGGCAGCAGATCAACGTCGCGATTATTGGCGCCGGCGCCACCGGCGTTGAACTGTCGGCGGAACTGCACCACGCCGCCCAAATGCTGCAGGCCTACGGTTTTGACCGCATCAAACCCGAAGACCTCAACATCAACATCATCGAAGCCAGCGAACGCTTGTTGCCGGCATTGCCCGAACGTATCAGCGGACCGGTTACCCAGGTGCTCAAAGACTTGGGCGTTAAGCTGCATACCGGTTCAGCGGTGAAGGAAGTGGCCGCAGATCGTCTGATCCTGGCCAACGGCGAAGAGGTGCCAGCAACGCTGAAGGTGTGGGCCGCAGGCATCCGCGCGCCAGTCTTTCTCACCACGCTGGGCTTGCCGACCAACCGCATCAATCAGCTGGAAGTCGAGCGCACGCTGCTGGTGAAGGGCGAGGATCGCATCTTCGCATTCGGTGACTGCGCAGCCTGCCCGATGGGTGACGAGGGCCGCTTCGTCCCGCCGCGCGCGCAGGCAGCCCACCAGCAGGCCAGCCTGCTGGCCAAAAACCTGCGCAAGATACTGGAAGGCAAGCCGCAGGAGGAATACAAGTATCGGGACTATGGCTCGCTGATCTCCCTCTCGAGCTTCAGCGCAGTGGGCAATCTGATGGGCAATCTGACCGGTAACGTGATGCTCGAAGGCCGCCTGGCCAGAATGTTCTACGTCTCACTGTACCGGCTGCACCAGATGGCGCTGTACGGCCTGCCACGCACCCTTATGCTGATGTTGAGCGACCAGTTCGGCCGCTCAACAGAACCCCGCCTGAAACTGCACTGAGGCGCTCAGGGGCGCGCCTCGGTGCGCCCCTCCCTGCCCAGCACTGAAAGCCCGCTCACCAGCCATATCAGCTTGCATACCTCTCCTGCGATGACAGCAAAATGCAGACGCGCAAAAGCACAGCACAGAACGCTGAAGCAGTGAAAAAATCAATTGTGATTGGTGCTAACGGGAAAGAGTGCGAGAGGACTACAGAGAGGTTTGAGTGGTGGGTCGTGTAGGATTCGAACCTACGACCAATTGGTTAAAAGCCAACTGCTCTACCAACTGAGCTAACGACCCATCATGCTCAAAAAAAGTGGTCGGGGTAGAGGGATTCGAACTCTCGACATCCTGCTCCCAAAGCAGGCGCGCTACCAGGCTGCGCTATACCCCGATCCTGCTTGAAGTGGCTCCGCGACCAGGACTCGAACCTGGGACCCAATGATTAACAGTCATTTGCTCTACCAACTGAGCTATCGCGGAATTACCTTCAAACGCCTCAACCTGGGCCGTGGTTGGTAACACATAACCCCTGCTGAGGCGCGCCATTTTACCGACCAGCACAAAGCTGTCAACCTTTTTTAAGCCTTTTATTTCAATACGCTATGACAACCCCCGCCCAGCTGCCCAGAAACACAAAACCCGCCGGAGGGCGGGTTTTGTCAAACGCTGCAGAATGCCGCTCAGCCCAGCTGAGGGCCAGCTGCAACGATACTGTCGGCCACGTCGAACTTCTTGAAGTTCTCGACGAACAGCTTGGCCAGATCAGCCGCTGCCTTGTCGTACGCTGCCGGATCTGCCCAGGTGTTACGCGGGTTGAGCAGTTTGGTCTCAACACCCGGAACCGCCTTGGGCACATCGAGGTTGATACCGGGCAGGTGCTCGGTCTCGGCACCGATCAGCGCGCCGGACTGAATAGCCGAAATGATGCCGCGCGTGGTCGGAATGCTGAAGCGGGTACCTTGGCCGTAAGAACCACCAGTCCAGCCGGTGTTAACCAGGTAAACCTTGCTACCGAAGGCGTTGATGCGCTTGATCAGCAGCTCGGCATACTCACCAGCCGGACGCGGGAAGAAAGGTGCGCCAAAGCAGGTTGAGAAGGTCGACTTGATGCCGCCACCGGAACCCATTTCGGTCGAACCCACCAGCGCGGTGTAACCGGACAGGAAGTGATAGGCCGCTTGCTCGTTGTTAAGGATGGATACGGGAGGCAGTACGCCGGTCAGATCGCAGGTCAGGAAGATAATGGCATTGGGTTCACCGGCACGGTTGGCTTCAACACGCTTCTCGACGTGCTCCAGCGGGTAGGCGGCGCGGGTGTTCTGGGTCAGGCTGACATCGGCGTAGTCGGCGGTACGGGTGGCAGGATCGATCACCACGTTCTCGACGATGGAACCGAACTTGATGGCATTCCAGATCACCGGCTCGTTCTTCTGCGACAGGTCGATACACTTGGCGTAGCAACCACCTTCGATATTGAACACGCTGCCTTCAGCCCAGCCGTGCTCGTCATCACCAATCAGATTGCGCGACTCGTCGGCGGACAGGGTGGTCTTGCCGGTGCCGGAGAGGCCGAAGAACAGCGTGGTGTCGCCGTCATCACCGACGTTGGCGGCGCAATGCATCGGCAGCACATCCTTGGCCGGCAGCAGGAAGTTCTGAACCGAGAACATTGCCTTCTTCATTTCACCTGCGTACTGCATGCCGGCGATCAGTACCTTGCGCTGGGCAAAGTTGAGAATCACGCAGCCATCACTGTTGGTGCCATCGCGCTCAGGCTCACAAGTGAAATGAGGTGCATTGAGGATCTGCCAATGCTCCTTGCCGGCCGGATTGTAGGTTTCCGGGTTGATGAACAGCGTGCGGCCAAACACATTGTGCCAGGCAGTCTCGGTTTCCATGACGACCGGCAGGTAATGCTCGGGATCTGCCCCCACGTGAACGTGTGACACAAAGCTTTCACTGGCGCCGAGGTAGGCTGCAACACGATCCCACAGGGCATCGAACTTGTCGGCCGGGAACTTGCGGTTGATCGGCCCCCAGGCCACAGCATCCTGGGTGGAAGGCTCTTCCACGATAAAACGATCCATCGGAGAGCGGCCGGTACGTTCGCCAGTCTTGACTACCAGTGCGCCGTTATCAGCCAGCTGGCCTTCCTTGCGCTGAATAGCCAGCTCAATCAGCTGAGCAACGCTCAGGTCGGTGTACACAGTGTTGGTAGCTTGCGTCATCAAACATAGTCCTCTTCGACTTAGACCGAATATTCCATAAAGACCGACAATCCGGCCTCAGCACGTGGGGGGGGTGTAAGGTTTATTTATCATCCATTGATACAGCGCCGACACTGCGCGCAGGCGCGCCATTATGCCAAAAAAAATCACAACACGCTAAGCGTCGTCTTTCCGCTGGTCAGTGCAGCTGACGGGCGTGCTCATCGGCGGCGGCAAAGAGCGCCTCGACCGCCGGTTCATCATAGCGATAACGCGCATTGCAGAACTGGCAGTCCACCTCTATCTCACCGCCCTGTTCCCGCAGCAATTCGAGCACATCGGGCTTGCCCAGACTCACCAGCGCGTTGCCCGAGCGCTCGGCTGAACAGCTGCATTCAAAACGCAATGAGCGTGCGTCAAAGAGTCGCAGCGGATCTTGATGAAACAAACGGTGTAACACCGTTTCATTGTCCAGACCAATAAGCTCTTCCGCACTCAGCGTATCAGCCAGCACGTTGAGATGTTGCCAGGTGGCGGCGCGCTCCTCCGGATCAGGCTGGCGGTCAACCGGTAGTGCCTGCAACAGAAAGCCGCGCGCCATGCGGCCATCGGCCTGCAGGCGAAACCGCGTGGGTAGTTGCTCGGAGTTGGCAAAGTAGCCGTCCAGCGCCGTCGCCAGTGAACCGCCCTCCAGTGACACTATGCCCTGATAGCGCTGCCCGTTATCAGGGTCGATGGTGATGGCCAGCACACCGCCGGGCATCAGCTCATCAAGCCCGCTGCCCTGCAGGTCGTCGGCGTAACGGGCGATACCGCGTACCGCCTGATCACTGGAACATTCGACCATCAGCGTGGAGACAGGGCCTTCAGACTTGGCCTGCAACACCAGCAAACCGTCGAACTTGATGGTGGTAGAGAGCAGGACCGCTGCGGCGAGCAACTCGCCCAGCAGCGCCTTGACCGGTTCGGGATACGCATGTTTCGCGAGAATCTCGCGATAGCTTTGATCTGCCGAGACCATTTCGCCCCGTACATCAGCGTTCTCGAAGAGAAATCGTTGGGTAATATCCTGCGACGCCATGCTGGACTCCTCGCAAAAGGCGGAATTATAACCAATCAGTCGTCGCTAGGTGCATTACGTTCATCGCGGAAACGATGAATCTGGCGACGCTGTTTCTTGGTCGGCCGATGCTCGCTGATCAGCCCACCCGCGCCCAACGCCTTGCGCTGCAGGGCTGCAGCCTCGCGGCGGGTAATACTCTCGTCACTTTCGGCATACAGCGTCTGGGCCTCGGGGGCACCGCGGCGCTGCTCGCTCAGCACCAGTACTGACACATCACGCACGTCGAAGCCCTGGCGTATCTGCAACTGATCGCCAACACGAATTTCCTTGCTGGGCTTGCAGCGCTCGCCCTGACACTGCACCTTGCCACCCTCGATAGCGGCCTTGGCCAGCGACCGCGTTTTAAAGAATCGCGCAGCCCAGAGCCATTTATCCAGCCGCACCTTGCCATCTTGCTGCATAAGGTCTGTACTCCCCTTTCGGCCTGCAGTTTAACAGGCTTGTCGAAACCCGTGCGTTACCGCATGATGCGCGCCATTGGCCCAGGGTCTGGAGAAACAGCCATGAAAACCTTTGACCATTTGACCGTAATTGGCCTGCGCGAGTGGGTCGGGTTGCCGGCGCTCGGCATCGATCAAATTCTCGCCAAGATAGACAGTGGCGCCAAGACTTCTTCGCTGCACGCCAGCAATATTGAAACATTTGAACGCGACGGTGAGACTTGGGTGCGCTTTGACGCCCACGTTGGTAGCCGCAGCAAGCAGCGCACCCGCCAGTGCGAAGCGCAACTGATAGAACTCAAACGAGTCAAAAGCTCGAACGGCCACCTGCAGGAGCGCCACACCATTCGTACGCAGATGGTGCTCGGCGACAAGTGCTGGCCGGTGGAATTTACTCTGACCTGCCGCAAGGCCATGCGTTATCGCATGCTGATGGGCTGTACCGCTATGCTCGATGGCAACCTGGTCATCAACCCAGGGTTACGCTTCGTGCAGGACAAGCCGCAAACCCAAGAATTTGCCTGAACCCACACTGGCACCCCCAACACCGCACCAAGGCTTTAAAGGAAACACCATGAAAATCGCGGTCCTGTCACGCAACCCCAATCTGTACTCTACCCGCCGCCTGGTGCAGGCGGCGACCGAACGCGGCCATGAAATTCGCGTGATCGACACCTTGCGTGCCTATATGAATATCGCCAGTCACAAACCTTCGATCCACTACAAAGGTCAGGAACTGGAAGGGTTCGATGCGATCATTCCGCGCATCGGCGCCTCTATTACCTTTTACGGCTCGGCGGTGCTGCGCCAATTTGAAATGATGGGCGTGTACCCGCTGAATGAGTCGGTGGCCATCAGCCGCTCCCGTGACAAACTGCGCTCACTGCAACTGCTCGCGCGCAAAGGCGTAGGCCTGCCGGTCACCGGCTTCGCCCATTCGCCGGATGATATTCCAGACCTCATAAACATGGTCGGCGGCGCCCCGCTAGTGATCAAGCTGCTGGAAGGCACCCAAGGCATCGGCGTGGTCATGTGCGAAACGGAAAAGGCCGCCGAATCGGTACTGGAAGCCTTTATGGGGCTCAAGGCCAACATCATGGTGCAGGAATACATCAAAGAAGCCGGCGGCGCAGACATTCGTTGCCTGGTCGTCGGCGACAAAGTCATCGCGGCGATGAAACGTCAGGCCAAGCCGGGCGAGTTTCGCTCCAACCTGCACCGCGGCGGCAGCGCCAGCCTGATCAAGATCACCCCGGAAGAGCGCATGACCGCCGTACGTGCGGCCAAGGTCATGGGACTGAACGTGGCGGGTGTCGACATCCTGCGCTCCAACCATGGCCCGGTGGTGATGGAGGTCAACTCATCACCCGGCTTGGAAGGCATCGAGTCGACCACAGGCAAGGATGTCGCCGGCCTGATCATTCAGCACATAGAAAAGAACTGGCGGCCCAACAAGACTAGCACCAAGGGGTCTGGCTGATCGCCAGGACCGGCCTCCCGGCGAAACCCCTGCACTTCGATCGGGGCGACAGGTGACTGCGGGATTATGCTTTTCGGGCTCTTATTCGAGCCCGGAGATCAGGACCGCGTAATCTTCAACCGCGTCAAATTCTTCGGTATCGCGCGCAGCGCCGCGACTATCGGGCTCACGTACCGCCAGCAGATGAGCTATACCGTACTCTCCCGCCGAGCGTAGCACGCCCAGACTGTCATCAATGAAGAGCGCGCGATCAGGGTCGAACGGCATATCGGCCTGCAGCGCTTGCCAGAAGCTCTGAGTTTCCTTGGGATAGCCGTAGTCGTGCGAACTGATCAAGCGCTGGAAATAGGTCCGCAGCTCGATACGTTCCATTTTCAACGACAGCGAATCCCGGTGCGCGTTGGTGATCAACACCACCTGCTTGCCGCTGCGCTGGAGTGCCTGCAAAAACGCCTCGGCGCCGGGGCGCAGGCTGATCAGGTGGGCAATCTCACGCTTAAGCTCAATGATCGGCATGCCCAGCTCACGGGTCCAGTAATCCAGACAGTACCAGTCGAGCTGCCCCTGGATGCTGCGCATCATCGGATAGACCTCGGCCTTGGCCCATTCCAGCGTCTGCCCATGATGGTGGGCGTAACTGGCGGGCATGTGCTCCAGCCAGAAATGGTTATCAAAGTGCAGATCCAGCAGGGTGCCGTCCATATCCAGCAGCACGGTATCAATCTCGTTCCAATTCAGCATATACGGTCGATCGGCAGTTGGGCTTGGGCTTCAGGTGCGGCTATGATACCCAAGCACCAGGCCAATCACCACGGAGTCCGCATGCCGCAAAAGCCAGAAACCCTCGAAGCTCGCATTGTTGCCAAGAGCCGCCTGTTCACCGTCGAGCAGGTACAACTGCGCTTCAGCAATGGAGTGGAGCGTACCTACGAGCGGCTGGTCAACAAGGGGCAGGGTTACGGCGCCGTGATGGTGGTGGCCCTGCAGGATGCGCGCACTGCTTTGTTGATTGAAGAGTACTGTGGCGGCATGGACAGTTATCAGCTGTCGCTACCCAAGGGCCTGGTCGAGCCCGGCGAAGACGTGCTTGAAGCCGCCAACCGCGAATTGATGGAAGAAGCGGGCTTTGGTGCCGAGCAACTGGAACTGCTCACCAAGCTCTCATTGTCACCCGGCTATATGAGCCAGGAGATCAGCGTGGTACTGGCGCGCAATCTCTATGAGAAGCGCCTGCCCGGCGATGAGCCCGAGCCAATCCGCGTCGACAGCATTGACCTCTACCAGCTCAGCGAGCTGACCCAGCGCGAGAATTTTACCGAGGGCCGAGCGCTGGCCGCACTCTATCTGGTGCGCGATCTGCTGGAGCAACGCGGCGAACTCACGCGCTGAGCCTGTAACAAACCGGCCCTGCGCCGGTCAGATGGTTATCCGGCAGGTCTACCCTGCCCTTGTTTCTCTGTGACGGGAGCCGCTGATGTTTTTTCAACGCACACCTGAATACAAGCTACGCATGCCGACCGCCGAAGAGGCGCTGCCCGGCCGCGATCAACCTCTCTCGACCAGCACCACTCACAGCGTCCTCGGCACCCCCATCCAACCGCCATTCCCCGAGGGCATGCAGCAATTGATTGTTGGCATGGGATGCTTCTGGGGTGCTGAGCGCCGCTTCTGGCAGGTACCGGGCGTTTACACCACCGCAGTAGGTTATATCGGCGGACTCACGCCCAATCCGACCTACGAAGAAGTCTGCTCAGGTCGCACCGGGCACAACGAAGTGGTGTTGGTGGTCTTCGACCCGGAACAGGTAAGTCTGGAGCAACTGCTGAAGGTATTCTGGGAATCCCACGATCCGACTCAGGGCATGCGCCAGGGTAACGATACCGGCACCCAGTACCGCTCAGGACTTTATGTGACTGACATGGCGCAGCGCGCCAAAGCCGAAGTCAGCAAGGCGCTGTTCTCCAATGCGCTGGAAGACGCTGGCAAGGGCAGCATCACCACTGAGATCATGCTGGCACCGACCTTTTACTATGCCGAGCCCTACCACCAGCAGTACCTCGACAAGAACCCCGGTGGCTACTGTGGCCTGGGTGGCACCGGCGTGTGCCTGCCAGGCTGAGCGACTAGCGACGCCTCAGCCCTGACTGAGACGCCGCAACGTCAGCCCGGCCAGCTCGGCCACCTTGCGCAGCACCGACAACTGGGTGTCCGCCATCGGCCGGCCAGACAAGCGCATGTCGACATACAGCACGCCGACCTGACGCTCGCCTGCCAACACCGGTGCCACCGCAAAGGCGCCTTCGCCAACTTGCTCGAGCAACAAATCGCCGAGCGGTTGGTCCGCCAGTTCGAAGGGGGTAACAACTTGCATACTGCGCTGCTTGAGCGCCCTGGCAAAAGCGAGCGTTGAGGTCGGATCATGTGGCAGGGTAAAGCCTTGAAGCCAGCCCTCGCTGCCCTTGCCCGCGACCTTGCGCGCCTTGAAGCAGCTTTGCCGCTCCGCCAGCACAGCCAGCATTACCCGCTCGAAACCCGCCCCCCGGTGCAGCGCCTGCATCAAGCTGGACAGCGCGGAATCAACATCGGTAGGCATACGCGCCATCAAACGCAGGTTTTGCAGCGACAATTTGAGCAGTTCAAGGTCGGGTTGCAGCAACGGTGCGTCATCCATTGGCACGATTGGCCTGACCTCCTGAGCGGACGATTCACGCTGCATCTGCAGCAAATCCGATAGATCCAGCGGCAGGTCGTCGGTACGGGGAATCCAGGCTTTGAGATCGCTATTGGCGCAGGTACCCGCAATGCGCACGGCCTCCTCGCCACTGCCCAGCATCTGCCGCCAGGCTTCCTCGGGCGGCAAACCGGTCAGACTGCCGATGGGTTCGATCAACGCCTGTACGGCCGGACTGGTCCAGCCATCTGCGGCCACCGCGTCCGCCAGTTCCGCACCCAGAGCCACGGCGATGGCTGCCGGGCCGCGTGCGGCCTGACTGGCCTGCACCAACTGGCCGATTTCGCCCATATTCCAGCTTTTCAACAGCCCCAGGGTCAACTGATCAAAACCGGTACCCAACATACGTTTGACCAGTTTCTCGCGATCCACCGAGACATCAGCCAATGCGCCAACCAGCTCATCCGCCGGCTTGCCGCCGCGGCTCCAGAAAGCGAGCTCACCCAGGTTCAGCAACAGGGTGGCGATAAAGACCTCTTCCTTTTGCTGTTGACAGACGTGCTGCGCCAGATTGCGCGCCTGGACCGCGCCGTGAAAGGAACGCGCAAGCAGGGACTGCAACTGCTCGCGCGGCGACTCCTTCAGCAGTCCGTCGAGCAGACTGACCGACAAACCGATCATGCGAACCTGATCAAAGCCCACCACCACCACTGCGCGCGAAATGGTCCGCACGACTTCCCGGCCCGGATTGCAATACACGCTATTGCTGACCCGCAACACCTTGGAAGTCAGGGAAGCATCGCGCATCAGCACCTCGGCCAACTGGCGAACCGACGCCGTGGTCGATTGCGACAACCTCAGCAGGTCGTGCACCACCACGGCCATGGCGGGCAGCTCGGCATTATTCAGCTCATCTATCCACGACCTGAGGCCGTGGGTTTTATTATTCACGCTCGCCACCTGCGCCTTCATCTCACACCAAATGATAGCAATATAACATTCAACTATGCCTGTCAGTGCCCTCCGTTACCAGCTCGCAACAGACGCGTGGTTTCTATCGTTTATTGCTCCTTATACAATAGCCGCATGCTCACCCCTCGACTGAACATACATCATTATCCCATCGCGGCTGCCAGTCACACGCATGCCGACCACAGCCAATTGGTATTCGGCTTACACGGCACGCTCGATCTGGAGTTCGCCGGGCGGGGCGCCTGCGTCGACAGCGCAGCGGTGGCCATTATTGCACCCGGCGAGGATCACACTTTCCTCAGCCGCGACAACGGCCGCTGTCTGGTGCTGGATGTTGCGCCACACCAACCACTCGAGGGCCTGGTGCTGGGCAGCGATCAGCAACGGCGGCTGCTGGAGAGCGCTGCGTTGCGCGCACTCAGCCCACAGCAAAGCAGCCTGGTATGCAGCCTCGCTGATCTCATCAGCCGTCAGCCGGGCCTGGCCACAGCAGGTGCGAGCCTGCTACTGGCGAGCTTGCTGCAACAGCCTGCCAGCAGCGGGCGCCTGCCAAGGGCCGCACTGGATGCTTACATAGAGGCGCATGTGGCGGAAAAAATAACCGTGAGCGACCTTGCACGAGTGGCCCACTGCTCGCCCTCACGTCTGCGCCACTGGTTTGCCCTGGAATTTGGCTGCAGCCCGACCGACTACCTGCGCGTGCGTCGCCTGCGGCTGGCGCGGCAGCTACTTGAGCGTGGCCGCGAGCCGGTCGCTCTGGTTGCTGAGCGTTGCGGCTACATCAGCCAGAGCGCCTTTGCACAGGCATTCAAGCATCAGTGGGGGCTGTCACCCCGGGCAGCTCGGCAACAAGCCGGTACTAGACGGCAATAACAGGCGACTGACGACAATTTTCGCGCAGCTGGCGACAGTAGCGGTCGGCACGGATAGCTACACTGAGAGCCCATTGACCGCTACTGATTGAGCCAGATGCCCGAACTTACGCACCAGCGCGCCCTGATCTACATGCATATTGCCGCCCTGCTGTTTGGCTTGACCGGCATCTTCGGCAAACTGGCCAGCGTTGGCCCCGACGTGATCGTGCTGGGCCGCGCGCTATTCGCGGTACTGGCGCTAATGATGTTCGCCCGCTATTTTCGACATGCCATGCTACGCGGGCTCAGTCCCGTCCGCTTGCTGCAGCTCGGCGCGTGCGGCGTCTTTCTGGGCGTGCACTGGCTAACCTTTTTCCACGCCATCGACCTGTCCGGTGTAGGCATTGCGACCCTCGGCTTTGCCAGCTTCCCCGCCTTTGTAGTGTTGCTGGAATGGCTGATGTGGCGCGAGCAGCCCAGTCGGATGGATATGCTCAAGGTCACTTTGGTCTGCATAGGATTGATATTGGTGCCGCCGAGCTTCGATCTGCAGCAGCGCGGCGCCGCCGGCCTGGCATGGGCACTGTTGTCAGGCTTTTGCTTTGCTGCGGTTTCGGTCGGCAATCGGCTGACTAGTGGCAAACTGCACCCAGTGCAGATTGCTTGCTGGCAGAACGTCGTGATCGCACTCTGTTTGCTGCCGTTCAGCAGCAAGGCAATGCTGCAGATGCCGGCGCTGGATTGGCTATGGATCGCCCTGCTGGGAGTGCTTTGTACGGGTGTTGCACATGGTCTGTTCGTCACCAGCCTGACTGCACTGAAGGCAAGGGTGGCGTCACTTTTCTTCGCGCTAGAGCCGGTCTACGGCATCCTGCTGGCGTGGTACCTGTTTGGCGAAGAACCCAGCCTGCGGATGCTGCTGGGCGGCGTGCTGATCATTAGCGCGCTCATGCTGGTACAGCGCGCGCCAAAACCGGCCTGAGCCCTGGCTAACGCGGCGGCTCAGGCACATCTTCACTGCCCGGTGTTTCAATCAGCTGCACCCAGTGCGGCAACACTCTCAGCCGCGCTGCCGCCAGCTTCAGACAGACCAGCAGCGGCACCGCAATTAGCACGCCAACCACACCCCAGACCCAGCCCCAGGCAATCAGCCACAGCATCAGAATCAGCGGGTTCAGGCGCATGTTGCGACCGAGCACCGTTGGCGTGATGAACTGCGCCTCCACCAGATTGATGCTGAAGTAAATGAGCACCGGCAACAGCGCGGTCAGTACTGGGCCGTACTGCACCACCCCGGCCAGACACAGAACGGCAAGGCCGATAATCGGACCAACGTAGGGCGCGAAATTCAACAGCGCGACCATGACTCCCCATAACAACGCATCTTCAACCCCGAAGGCCCAGAGCGCCAAACCAGTCACCACACCCAAGGCTGTATTGATCACACTAACGGTCAAGATGTACCGGGACAGCTCATGCTGCACTTCGGCCAGCAGATCGTTTGCAGCCTCCTTGTCACGGACCTGCGGGAAGACATGAATGAAGTTGCTGTACAACAAGGGCCCGAACACCAGCATGAACAGCACCAGAATCACGAACGTCGTGAATTGCGCCAGCACCAGCGGCGTAGCGCCCAGTAACTGGACCATCAACTCGACACCGCCCTGCATGACACGGTCCGAGACGGCGTTTTCAGATGAGGCTGGCTGCACCGGTGCCGGCGATTTATTTTCCTTAGCCTCCTCCGGCTCATCGTCATCGCGGAACCAGCCGAACAGTTTAAAACCTTCTTTTTCCTGGATTTCCAGCTGCTTGGGTGCGGGTTGTACGGGTGCCTGCGCCTTGTTGGGCGAGAGTTTTTCGCTGAACTCATCCAGCTCATCGGTCAGCTGCGCCGACAGCTCAGGAATACGTTTGACCCATTTCTCCGCCGGTTCGGCCAGTTGCATGCCCAACAGCGAGAACGGCACGCCAATCAGCGCCAACAGTATCAAGGCGGAAAGCACTCGGGGGATGTGAAACCGCTTAAACAGCCCTACCAAGGGGCTCAATAACAGTGCGAAGAGCGCCGCCACTACGACCGGCAGCAACAGCGTCTTGGCAAAATACAGGGTATAGATAATGGCCAGTGCAAGCAGCCAGTACAGCGCCATTTGCACTGGGGGCACCTTCTTGCGCGGCCCGGTTATCTCCTCGATTTCATTCTCCGGAGCCTCCTGCTCCAGTTGGCTCATTCGCGCGCTCCCAAGGAGCGACCTAGATTGAAAGCGCTCTGCGCCATCGGGAACAGTCGCACCCCTGTGAGGCCCAGCGTATAGGTGCGCCCAATACCCATTCGGTTGGCGATCACGCCAATCAGCGCACCACCGCCCAGCAAAAACAGCGGCGGAACTCGGCCCAGCGTATGCCGCGTGTGCTGCGCCAGCATACTGACAACCTCGGCACGCAGATTAAACTGACGATCCAGTTGGTCTATCTTTTCAATTAGTTGTTGGCGGCTCACCTTGCACTCCTTGCAGCAAACGTCTGGCATGGGCCTTGGTACGGCGGAAACCCAATTGCCTCCGATAGCGCAGCCCCAGCCACAACAGCGCGGCGACGACAATCAGTTGCATGACAGCAATGGTCGCCAGCCCACCCGCCACCGACGTAGTGGACTCGTATACCAGCCACCCGGCCAGCACACTGAGCGACATCCAAGCCAACAACAGCATGGGCACCAAGGCCAAGGTAACCAGCACCAGACGCCGGGCATCGCCCAGCGTCAGTTGCAGCTCAAGCCGAAACAGGTTGGCCAGCTCACCACCTGCCGCCAATGAGTGCTGGAACCACGCCGTGAGCTGTTCCAGCAGCTCCTGTGGCAGAGCCTCATGCTGTGACTGTGTGCTGTCTGCCGCCGACTGCTCATCAGGCTCCTGCGGTGGCGGTTGTTGTGCGGCAGAGGCGTCACTCATTTGCGGGACAGTACCTGCGAGATAACGAAGCCGGCGACAAAAGCGATACCCAATGTGGCCAACGGTTTCTCCTTCATGTAGGAACTGGCTTGGGCGCTTAACACCTCAGCCTTTTCCCGTCCCTTTATCATCTGCTCAACCGCATCATGCTTGAGATCAACACCCGCAGCCTCGGCCGCCAGCTTGAAGTGACTCTTGGCTTCCAGCAGCTTTTCATAGGCATCGGAAACCGCCGCCTTGCTGGCAGCCAATTCCTTTTCCTTGCTGGTGGTAGTGCTTGCGGTGTTTGCTGAACTTGCAGTCGCCATGGTGGTTCTCCTTGTTCTTTCAAACAGTATGGGACGCCCCATTGGAACGCCCGTGCTTATCCAGACCCAGCCTAATACACAGACTGCAACGGCGCCATGCGGAGCCTCGAAGCACAGGCCATGCACTGGCTTTATCATTCGCCATTCGCGCTGACGAAACCCGACTTTGCCGTCTTTACCTGCAGCTGATAAGAAATCAACCTGCGTCTGTCCAACGATGCAGCGGCGTCAGACTGTGCCAGACTGATATGACCAGCAACAACGACGCCGTACTGAAATTACGACCGGATATCGCGCAGCGAGTTCAGCCTGTCTGCGCGCAGCGTGATCCGGCACACACCCCATCAGCAGGAAGAACGCATGAAAACCGCTACCGAATTCGACATCATCGTCTACGGCGCAACCGGCTACACCGGACGCCTGGTCGCTGAATACCTCAGTCAGGAATACGCCAATGACAAGACGCTGCGCTGGGCCATGGCAGGCCGCAGCCAAGCCAAGTTGGAAGCCGTGCGCGACGAGATCGGCGCCCCCGCCGATATACCGCTGGTGGTTGCCGACACTGAAGACGCCGCCAGCCTGAAAGCCATGGTTGAGCGTACCAAGGTCGTGCTGACCACCGTTGGCCCCTATCAGCTGTACGGCTCCGAGCTGGTTGCAGCATGCGCCGCCGCCGGAACCGATTATGTAGATCTGTGCGGCGAGCCAGCCTGGATGCGCCAGATGATTGATGCCCACGGTGACACGGCAAAACAGAGCGGTGCGCGCATCGTATTCTCCTGCGGCTTCGACTCCATCCCATTCGATCTGGGCGTGTACTTCCTGCAGCAGGCCGCGCGCCAGCAGCTGGGCAAAACCTTGCCGCGCGTCAAGGGCCGGGTACGCAAGATGAAAGGCACCTTCTCCGGCGGCACCGCCGCCAGTCTCAAGGCCACGCTGATTGCCGCCAAGCAGAACCCGGAGATCTATCAACTGCTGGGCAATCCTTTCGCGCTGACCCCCGGTTTCACCGGCCCGGCGCAACCACCGGCAGCCAAGCCCGAGTTTGACGAGTCGCTCGGCAGCTGGGCCGCGCCCTTTATCATGGCCGCCATCAACACGCGCAACGTGCATCGCTCCAACGCGCTGCTGGGTCACGCCTACGGTGAAGACTTTGTCTATGACGAGATGCTGCTTACCGGCCCTGGCGAGCAGGGTGAGAAGATTGCCAACGCGGTGGCAGGCGACAAATCACTGTCTGGCGATTCGGCGCCCAAGCCGGGTGAAGGTCCGAGCAAGGAAGAGCGCGAAACCGGCTTCTATGATGTGCTGTTTATTGGCGAAGGCAATGGCAGCGAGAAACTCATGGCCAGCGTCTCCGGCAAGCGTGATCCGGGTTATGGCTCAACCTCGCGGATGATTGCCGAGAGCGCCATCTGCCTGGTGCGCGATGCCACCGATACCGCAGGTGGTATCTGGACCACCGCGCCGGCAATGGGCGATAAGCTAATCAAGCGTCTGCAGGAGCATGCCGGCCTGACCTTCAAGCTGGAATCCTGATTCATCACACAAGGCGGGCACAACGCGTGCCCACCTTGTGTGTCAGGGTTCGCCCGCCAACCAGTCCAACCGATAACTGCCCTCGCCCGACTGCGCCAAGGTGCGCGACAACCAAGGCAATACCTGCTCCAACTCCTCCCAGATCGGCCATGGCGGATTAACCAGAATCAAACCCGAGCCGTTAAGCCCCAGCTGGTTATCCACCGGGCGAATATTCAACTCGACCCGCAAGGCCTTGGGTACGCCGGCATCGGCAATCTGCTGATAGAACTCACGCAGCAGGCGCTGATCCTTGATCGGATACCAGAGTGCAATCACCGTCTGGCGCATACGTTGGATGGCGATCTGCACCGCGCTGACACAGCGCTGCAGGTCATCGGTTTTCTCAAACGGCGGATCAAGCAACCACAGCGCGCGCTTCTCCGCCACCGGCAAAAACGCCTTGGGCAACTGGTAGCCGTCACGCTGATGCACTGCCACCTGATCGCTGTAGGCAAAATGCTGTTTGAGCGTCTCGGCATCGTCGGGGTGCAGCTCGCTGAGGATCATGCGGTCCTGCGGGCGCAGCAAGTCGGCGATAAATTGCGGCGAGCCAGGATAGAAACGCAGGCTGTCGTCCTCGTTATGCGCCGCTACCGCAGCGCGAAAGTCTCCGAGCCACAACGGCAGATCGTCGCGCTGCCACAGTCGGCCGATGCCATCCTGAAACTCACCGGTTTTGCCGGCACTTTCACCTTGCAGATCATAGAAAGCGGTACCGGCGTGGCTGTCGAGGTAACACAGCGGCGCTTCCTTGCGCTGCATCAGCTCGAACAGGCGGCGCAGCAAAGCGTGCTTGAGAACATCGGCGTGGTTGCCGGCGTGATAACTGTGACGGTAGTTCATTCGGGGTCTGCGCTATGGCTGTGCGTGTGGCGGGCATTCTAGCAGGCCGAACCAAGTGTAATCAGCTGCCGACCAACTATTAAGCTCTGTATGTCGCCTACCCGCCAGCAGGTAGGATTCGCTTTCAAAAATGCTGGACCTGCAACGCTCTTTGAATCGCCACCACTGATGCAAGGCGGATAAAAAGCAAGACTTGCCCCCAATTCTCTGCTGATGTCCGTCAGATCACGCTGAAAGTCATCGGCGCACGCAAACACAACCTGACGATTATGGCCTCTCTGTACGATATGGTGCGGGTAGTTCGGCAGCACCATGCGACCCATCCTGGGCATCTACATTCTCCTTGAAAATAAATCTGTTCCCTTTTTTTGCTTTTTCCGTTTATACCCGGGGCGGTTCAAGTTGCTTTTGCACCATCAGCCTTTTATGCGCTCTAAGAACTCGACCATTGCCTGTGGATCACGCTCCACAAGCTCTTCAATCAAATCTTCCGCTGCCCAATGCAGAATCATGTCCCCTCCCCCCCCCATCCTTGCAGAGGATGAGATCACGTGACAAAGAAGAGTCAACAACATTGACTTCTCTATCATTGAGTGCCATCAGACCGCCGTAACCATCATAAGGAATGACCCAGTAAAAGCGCTCGTTCTCTATCCAGTAAATCCCAAACACCTGTACAGGCTCTGCTCGCCCAATTTCGCGAATAATCATATCCACATCACTCAATAGTCCTACCGGGCTGCAGCATAGGGGGCAGCTGCTGCGGCGTAGTAATTTTCATATCGTATGCTTTTCCGGTTGCGGAGTTGTATTGGTAGTGGAGGGTTATATTTTCTCCGCTAGGCAGACGGTGGCTTACTTCCTTTTTTCTCCACCCCTCACTCCGCGGGAAGTCTTTGTCGCCCGCTAGTTTTGTATCACGACCGGCTGAGGGATGTTCTATCACTCTGTTCCACAAAGTCTGTTCGTTCAAATCTCTTGGCGTCGTTGACTGATAGCTCTTTGCTGTTGAATGCGTTGCATAGTCTGGAAGGCCAGCAATCAATGGGGTCAGAGTGATTGATTTTTTGCGGTATCTGCGACTGGGTCAAACTGATGCTGAAGGAAAGTACCTATACAGGTCACTAGTTCGAAGCACGACACCGTAGCAAGACATCAAGCCAAGCCATGACGTCACGAACAAATACTGGGGCTTGGGCGAGCAACAGTTTAGACCAAAACAGGGCGGCGGGCGAGACAACGGGGACAGGGCTGAGGTAGAAAGTCTGCTGTGTTTCAGAGCATAAAATCAATGACACTGACCCCATTGGTTCTGCGGTTCCCAAGTGCCTTAGTGTTGCTTCATCAATAACTACGCCTTTTTCGTCGATGACTTTTCGGAACTGCTCATCAACAAGATAGGCCTGAGCTTCGGCTAGGCGACGCTCAGCTTCAGCAGGGCTGATTCCTAGTTCCTCTGCCAACATCTCTGCCTGGCCTTTGATCAACTTCACTTCTTCTGGGTGCAACTGTCGGTTGTATGCGGTGGCGTTCTTCGCAAGCTCTGCAGCCTTGGCGTAGTCTCCGCCGGTGGCTGTAGCTGAGGCGATACCGATCAACTGAGATACCGCAAGCTCCAGACTCTTATCGTCCTTGATTACGCCGGCCAACTGCTCGATCAAAGCTTCATTGGCCCCGGCTGCAAGCGCACCTGTTTCAAAGTCACCACCGGTGGCTTCGTTAAGCATTCCACCGACGATAGCGTGCAGCGCAATTTTTTCTGGGCTGCCGTCCACCCACCCGTTAGCAGTAGAGGCGTTGCCGACAGCATTGAATCCAGTAGCCTGCAACAGGTGGTAGACCTGATTGGTGAGGGACAGCTGTAAGTTTTCACCCAGACTTCCACCATTGACCGCAGTCTGCGCGACCGCTTGAACAGATCCCTGCGCTCCCAGGTATGCACCGAACTCGATAAAAGGGGACAAGAAAAGGGGACAGATTTATTTTTCGCGCTTCCTCGGCCTGCCTTGGCCCCTCATCTCGAGCCGAGCGCCAGTAATTCGCTCTATTTCATCGATAAAACGACCCCGCCAGTCAACTGGCATCGGTTTACCGCTTCGCGAATCAGCCTTAATTCATTATCTGGAATACCGGCACTCACAAACTGCTCATATCGCTCCTGCCGACCAGATGCTGTCGGGGCCAGATATTCATAACAGGGGTGCACATCGAGCAGGCCACTGATAGGCGACGACTGCATCCTGTACGGGAAGCTTGACCAAGGGTAATCCGCTGCCCGCCCAACCATTCTTGCCCTGACCGGGTTAAGCTCTATGTATCGACAACACGCCAGCAGGTAGGATTCGCTATCAACGATGCTGGATTTGTAACGCCCTTCCCATAACGTACCAGAGCGTCCTTCCAGGCGATTGCGGTAACGGGTAGCCCTGGCGGCCAATGCTTTCATGAGCTGGCCAAGGCCAGATGCGCTCTCCGGGCAGACCAATAGATGAACATGATTGGTCATCAGGCACCATGCATAGAGTTTGATGCCACATTGCAATTTTAGCTCTCTGATGTCCGTCAGGTAGCGCTGAAAATCATCGGCGCACGCAAATACTACCTGACGGTTGTGGCCACGCTGCACAATATGGTGCGGGTAGTTCGGCAGAACCATGCGACCCATCCTGGGCATCTACATCCTCCTTAAAATAAATCTGTCCCCTTTTCCTCTTCATTTAACCCAATCATCTCACGTCACTCCGCAAGGCTTTCATATTCTATATAACCAGGATAATTACACTCGCCAAGAATAAAATAATCCAACCAATCAGGGGACTTGCTAGAAGCGCGAGCAAACATGCTAAAGCTTTTGCAATCATCACTCTTGAAAGGTTTAACAATGTCGTAGCACTTACGGCTCATTAGCGTAGCAAACTTTGATGGCTCTGCATCTCTCAACCCATCAAGGCGGGGATCTAAAATCAGACCACGGCACATTATTGTGACTTCAATGTCTGACTCTAGTGAAATTTCCGATATTAGCTCCATTGCAAGAGCATGCCGACCCAACTCGGCATGAATTATTGCAATTTCATCTGGCGCACTTGAGTGTGTACCAGCCCGCACAGACAGGGCGCTGATCCGCTGCTCCAGTATTTGACTATATTCTTCTGTGCCAGTCTCTATTCTTTCAGACAAAGCAAGAAGCGCTATATTATAAGGTACAGACACATCAAACTTAAACTCGGCTTTAATAAACCCCTCTCTGGCGATTCGCACTGCCGAGCGCAGCAAGTCGGTTGAGTGCTGAGTTTCAACAATCTGAGCAGCCGCTATGTATCCGTAGGCAGCTCGCATGTAGTTTAGCCCTTTTTTCTTATCGCCCTCATTCATCTCCAGACTGATATATTCATTTATCAGAGACTCCCCTAACTCCAAAAAAGCCGGATCATCAAAATCTTTCAGCTGTGCTTCCATCATTCGTGCAGCCCCCCTTCTCAAGGTTGCTGTATCACGGAACCTGCCGCCCAGCATTACTTCACGATAGTGCTCCACTCCTTCAATCGTATTAGTCACGAGCGCAGCTTTACAAGATTCTTCAGACTGGAATTTAACCCATGCCAACTGGTCGACCGCGTTAAACAACTGATAATCGGTATACTCATCTTGCATCTTCAAAGCATGTAAATATTTATAGGGCGGGAGCTCATGATACTCTGAACAGCCTTTCTCCAGTCGAGTTATTTGAACAACAACATCAAACTTACCCTCACTAGCACTTGCTGAAGGCGTTAATAACCAAAGAAAAAATAGAAAAAAACTAAAGATATGACCACACTTCATTTTCCATACTTTTTGGCATGTGGTTGTAAAATAAACGATCACTAGCTCACTCCCGAACCCTTAAAATTGGCGCAACACTTAGAACAAATAACAAAAGGGCAGATTTTTTCCGGTAAAAAAGGGGCAGGGCGGTCTCAATGACCAAGTGCAACACCTAAAGTAAGGTGTTGCCATGTCAAATCACTACACACATTTGCGCATTG
>NZ_JBALWE010000013.1:0-81010 GCF_036960865.1 Halopseudomonas sp. | reverse complement strand
ACTCATAACAAGCGGCAGCACAGTGACCGCTTTTCCGCCGCTCCGCGGCTACAAACCGGCACGTGTGCCGGGCGTTATGAGTATAAATCTGAATAAGTATCGAGATAAGGCAAGTCTCCATAAAGCCGTGCCAAGCAAGTACAAGGAACTTGTGCAATTGGTGCCGGAGGAAAGGGAGCCATATATGCTTATTGTTCTGAAAGATGGTGTTGCACATGTCAGGAGCGTCAAAAAGGCAGTGTCTCACATGGAAGAGGGGTTTACCTTGGTGGTCGCGGCAGAGGATTTAACGGAAGAGGCCGCCAGTGAGTTAAACAGCGTGAATGGTATTCCGATTACCCTTCGAAATTTTTTTCACTGGACTGAAGAAAGCCACAAGCGTATTCAGCAATTTGGCGGGGCCAAGGAGAAACCACGTGAAAACTCATAACAAGTGGATCAAGTTCGATCACTCGCGCGCATAGCTTAGTGGCGGTTAGTTATGGCATCGACGCGGGCGCGCCTCACTCTGCTTTCCGAGGCCGGTCAAAACCTGAATGCAGCGACGTGGTCTGATGGGCATTCGGTCTATTGAGGGGGCCACTGTCAATGTGAAACAGGCGCTGCCCCATGCTGATTGCTCACCTGCCCTCGGGCTACATACTCTCCAGCTACCTGATTCAGCGGGTGCGTAATTTGCCGGTAGCGGCAGTATTCGTGATTGCGGCGGGAATGTTGGGTGCGGTGGCGCCGGATTTCGATATGCTCTATTTCCTGTTTGTGGATCATGGGCAGACGCACCATCACCGCTATATGACCCATTGGCCGTCACTGTGGTTGGGGCTTATCGCCTTGAGCCTGGGCTGGCGCGGCGCTCAGCGGCACCCTGGCTGCTGGTATTCAGCCTTGGGGGAATGTTGCACGTGCTGCTGGATACTCTGGCCGGCGACATCTGGTGGTTTGCCCCGCTGGTGGACCAGCGCTATGCACTGGTCAAGGTCACCGCGCGCTATCAGCCCTGGTGGCTGAATTTCATCATGCATTGGGTGTTTCTGGTAGAGCTGGCTATCTGCGCCTGGGCGTTCTGGCGCTTTCGCCGCCGCGCTGTCTGGAATCGGCAGCTTGGCTGATGCCGTTGGCGCCGGGTCAGATCCCCTCCAGGCAGCTCGCCCAGGTCTCGGTCAGCGCTTTGAGCTGTTGTTCGTAACCCTGCGGCCCTACCGCAATCGCGCTGCCCAGCGGGTCGAGCTGAGCGCTTTTGACCGGCAACCCTTCGGTCAGGCTATTCACCAGCCTTGGGGTAAATTGCGGCTCGCTGAATACGCAAGCGGGCGCGGCGGCGTTCAGGGTCTGACGTAATTCATTAACGTGGCGCGCGCCGGGTTGAATCTCATGGGCCAGGCTGAAGACGCCGCTGTGTTGCAGGCCAAGATAGCTTTCCAGGTAACCGTAGCCATCATGAAATACAAAGTAGGGCTTGTGCTTGAGCGGCGCAAAGCGCGCCAGCAACTGTTGGTCCAGCACCTGCATGCGTTGCTCGAAGGCGGCGACGTTAGCGTTCAGCTGGCTTTGCTGCTGTGGGTACAGCGGTGCCAGGTCGTCTTTCATCCAGCGGGCGATGATCACGGCATTCTCGGGCGACAACCAGATGTGCGGGTCCAGGCTGCCGGGGCCGTGCTCATGGCCTTCATGAGCCTCATGGTCGGCGTGGGTATGATGGTCGTGCTCGTGTTCGTCTGCCCCCTCATCAAAGTGGCGCAGCTGCAGGCCGGGTATCTCTACCAGCTCGCGGCTGCCCGGCAGTGAGTGCAGCGTGCCTTCCAGAAACAGTTCCAGCGCGGGCCCTACCCAGTAGATACGCTCAGCGCTGGCCAGCGCGCGTCGGTCCGAGGGGCGCAGCGCGAAGGAGTGCGGTGAGGCGCCCGCGGGTAGTAGCGCGGCGGGTTGATCTATGCCGTCCAGGACGGCGGCGGCAATCTGTTGTACCGGCTTGATGGAGGCGAGCACGCGCACCTGATCGGCGTGGGCAGCAGAACTGAGCAGCAGCCCGCACAAGGCAGCAAACAGGCGAAATGACGACATGGTGGGGCGTACCTCTGAATCGTAAAGTGTAATATGATAACAGCTCAATTGCCGCTGCACAGCTCAGGTTTTGCAGCGCTGCCCGACAGGATGACGCCATGACCGAGTTTCTCTCCCCGCAAGAAGCGCAGCAGCCGCACGATCACAGCCGCTGTGTGAGTCACGCCCTGGATGCCGCCGAGCAGGTCTGCGCACGTGAGGGTGCCCGTTTTACCACCCTGCGCAAGCGGGTTCTGGAACTGGTATGGCAGAGCCACAAGCCGCTCGGCGCCTACGATATTCTGGAAACCCTGTCGCGTGATGATGGCCGCCGTGCAGCCCCGCCGACGGTGTACCGCGCACTGGATTTTCTGCAGGAGCAGGGGCTGGTGCATCGCATCGCTTCGCTGAATGCCTTCATTGGCTGTGCCAGCCCGGAGCATCAGCACGAGGGCCAGTTTCTGATCTGCCTCAACTGTCATATCGCCATTGAACTGGATGCCAGCGCCATCACGGCAGCCATCGCCGGCGCGGCTGAATCGCACGGCTTTGCCGTGAAAAGCGAGACGGTGGAAATCAGCGGTCTCTGTGCACAGTGCCGGGAGGCTGCGTGAGCAAACCCCTGTTGTCGTTGCAGGACGTGAGCCTGCGTCTGCATGGCACCGATGTGCTGGAGCACGTCAGCCTGCAGGTCAACCGCGGTGAAATCGTCACCCTGATTGGCCCCAACGGCGCCGGCAAGACCAGCCTGGTGCGCATTGTGCTGGGCTTGTTGAAGGCCTCCACCGGCCAGGTCAGCCGACAGCCCAGATTGCGCATTGGCTATATGCCGCAGAAACTGCAGATTGATGCGTCACTGCCGCTGACCGTGCAGCGTTTTCTGTTGCTGGCACCGGGTGCGAAGAAGGCTGCCGCGCACGCTGCGCTGGTCGAGGTGGGCGCGGAGCACCTGCTGGACCGCCCCCTGCAGCAGGTCTCGGGCGGTGAATTGCAGCGCATTCTGCTGGCCCGCGCGCTGCTGCGCGAACCTGATCTGCTGGTGTTGGATGAGCCGGTGCAAGGGGTGGACGTGAACGGCCAGATAGAGCTGTATCAGCTAATCACCCGGTTGCGTGACCGCTACGGCTGCGGCGTGCTGATGGTCTCGCATGACCTGCATCTGGTGATGGCGACCACCAATACCGTGGTGTGCCTGAACCGCCATGTGTGTTGTTCCGGCCACCCGGAGCAGGTCAGCCTGGACCCGGCTTTTGTTGCCATGTTTGGCGAGCAGGCCAGCGCCCTGGCGGTTTACAGCCACCACCACGACCACGCCCACGATATGCACGGCGAAGTCGTGCCCCATGAACACAGCCACGGACCCGACTGCAACCATGCCTGATTTTCTGCTTTACGCGTTGCTGGCCGGTCTGGCGCTGGCGCTGGTCGCCGGGCCACTGGGCTCTTTTGTGGTGTGGCGGCGCATGGCCTACTTTGGCGATACGCTCTCGCACTCGGCGTTGCTGGGCGTTGCGCTCGGTATGCTGCTGGATGTGAATTTAACGCTGGCGGTAACCGTGGGCTGCGTGCTGATAGCCGTGTTGCTTGTGGCGCTGCAGCACAAGGAATGGCTGGCCAGCGATACCCTGCTGGGTATTCTGGCGCACGGCACGCTGTCGCTGGGGTTGGTGGTGCTGGCGCTGACCGAAAACGTGCGGGTAGACCTGATGGCTTACCTGTTTGGTGACCTGCTGGCGATGACCCGCGACGATCTGTACTGGATTCTGGGCGGCCTGCTGATTGTGCTGGTGCTGATGTGTTTGCTCTGGCGCCGCTTGTTGTCCATCACCGTGCATGAGGAGCTGGCGCGGGTGGAGGGCCTGCCGGTCACGGCGATTCGGCTGGCGCTGATGCTGCTGATCGCCATCGTGATCGCGGTGGCGATGAAAATCGTCGGCGTGCTGCTGATTACCTCCCTGCTGATCATCCCGCCGGCGGCGGCGCAGCGCCATGCCCGCACGCCGGAGCAGATGGCCCTGGGTGCCAGTGTGCTGGGTTGTGTCGCGGTGTTGGGTGGGCTGACCATGTCGTGGCATCTGGATACCCCGGCGGGCCCCTCGATCGTGGTCTGCGCGGTGCTGTGTTTCATGCTCGCACTGGGCGTGCCGCGGCGCGCATAAACCCGCCTTGAACCCGGCTTGAGCCGGCCCGGTCAGCGCAGGGCTTACCGGGCGGATCGCGCTGCAGCAAAGCAGATTACAGCAGTTTATCCAGCGTCACCGGCAGGTCGCGCACGCGCTTGCCGGTGGCGTGAAAGATCGCATTGGAGACGGCTGCGGCAACCCCGACGATGCCAATTTCGCCGACTCCCTTGGAACCCAGCGCGTTGACGATCTCGTCATGCTCTTCCACAAAGATGACGTCGATGTCACCGATGTCGGCCTGCACCGGGATGTGGTATTCGGCCAGGCTGTGATTCATGAAGCGGCCCAGGTTGTGGTCCATCTGGGTTTCTTCATGCAGCGCCTGACTTACCCCCCAGACCACGCCACCGACGATCTGGTTACTGGCGGTTTTGGGGTTAACCACGCGCCCGGCAGCAATGGCGCTGACGACGCGGCTGACGGCTACCATGCCGGTATCTTCATCCACTTTTACCTCAACGAACACGGCCGAATGCGTGCCCGTGGCGTAACCATCGCGCACCTCGCCGGGTTCGACACTGGCCTCGACCTCCAGTGCGCCGGTTTCGGCGGCAATATCGGTCAGCTTGACGCGGTGCTCGGGAGCAGCCTTGATAAACACCCAGCCATCGGCAAAGTCGATTTCGTCCTGCGTTTTTCCGCTGAAGGGCGATGCCGGGCTCTGCTGCACGCTGTCCAAGAGCTTCAGGCGCAACTCTTTGCAGGCTTTTTGCACCGCACTACCTACCGAAGACACGGTAAAGGAGCCGCCCTGCAGTGGCGCGGTGGCCATGCTCGAATCGCCCAGCTTGAACTCCACCTGTTCCATCGCAAGGCCCATGGCTTCAGCAGCGATCTGCGTCATGACGGTGTAGGTGCCGGTACCAATATCGGTGGTGGCGCTGCTCACCACCAGCTTGCCGGTAGCGTCTATGCAGGCCTTGGCGCTGGCGGGCATCTGCATGGCTTCCCACATGCCGGTTGCCATACCCCAACCGATCAGTTGGTGGCCGTCGCGCATACTGCGCGGCGCCATCGTCCGCTTGCCCCAGCCAAAGCGCTCGGCGCCCTGTTCGTAGCATTCCAGCAGCGCCTTGCTTGAGTAGGGCTTGCCTTCGTTGGCATTGAAGTCGGTAAAGTTCTTCTGGCGCAGCGCAACCGGGTCGATGTTCGCCGCGTAGGCCAGTTCATCCATGGCGCATTCCAGTGCGTACACGCCTATGGTGCCGCCGGGGGCGCGCATATCCAGGGGTGTGTACACATCCAGCGGCACCAGCTGGTAATCCAGCGTGACGTTGGGGCACTTGTAGAGCATGCCCGACCATTCGACCTGTTGCTCGGTGTAGTCCTCAAAGCGGGAGGTCTGGGCAATGGCCTGATGATGGATAGCCTGCAGCTGGCCATCTTCCGAGGCGCCGAGTGTCAGGCGCTGAATGCTGCGTGGGCGATAGCCAAAGGTGAACATCTGCTGACGGGCAAAGGTCACCCGCACTGAGCGCTTGAGTTTGAGCGCGGCCATGACGGCCAGGGGGAGTTGGTGTTGCGGGCGCAGTCCGGAGCCGAAGGCGCCGCCGACAAAAGGCGTCAGAATGCGTATCTGGCCTTGCATGTCGAAGACGTCTTCCAGATAGCGCATACAGTTCTGGACGCCCTGGGTTTTGTCGTACACCTCCAGGCTGCCATCCGGTAGGTAGTGCACGGTGGAGGCGTGCGGCTCCATCGGGTTGTGATGCTCAACCGGCGTGCTGTATTGCACGGCTACCTTGACCGCCGCCTTGTGCAACGCCTGCTGTGCATCGCCGCCGGGGTCGGGCAGATCGCCTGGCGCCTTGCTTGCCTGGTCAAGGTTGGCCAGCAAGTCGGTGGCGTGGTCTTCGCTTTCGTACTCAACCTTGATCAGGCTGGCGGCGTAGCGCGCCAGCTCCAGACTTTCGCCGACCACCAACGCAATCGGTTGGCTGTTGTACAGGATGCGGTCGTTGAACAGGGGCCGGAAGGGTGACCCGTCTGCCGCGTCATCGTCCTCGTAGGGCTTGTCGTAGCTGGCAATGGGCGGGCGGTTTTCATGGGTGAGAATCGCTTCAATACCGGCTACCGACTGTGCGGCTCGGCTGTCGATCTGCAGGATGCGGCCACGGGCAATGGTGGCGTTAACGATGTGGCCGTAGAGCATATTCGGCAGGGCAAATTCACCGGCGTATTTGGCCTGACCCTGCACTTTCAACGGGCCGTCAACACGGTCCAGCGGCTTGCCGACGGGCGAGGTTTTAACGGTCATCAGGCTGCTCCTTCTATCGCGTCGGACAAGGCGCGCACTATGGCTCGGCGGGCCAGCTCGATTTTGAACTGGTTGTCGTTAAAGCCGGTGGCCCCGACCAACAGCGCGTCGGCGAGATCACCGAAAGCGTTTTTGTCTGCTGGCCTGCCGACCAACCGGGCCTCCGCCTGCGGGTTACGCCAGGGCTTATGGGCTACGCCACCCAGCGCCACGCGCACGCTACGGATCAGCTTGCCATCGAGTTGCAGGGCGGCGGCGACCGAGACCAGCGCGAAAGCATAGGATTGCCGATCACGGATCTTCAGGTAGGCGCAGTGCGTAGCGTACTCCTCCGCTGGCAATTCGACGGCGGTGACCAGCTCGCCCTCGGCCAGGGTGTTGTCGCGTTCCGGCTCGTTGCCCGGCAGGCGATGGAAGTCCGCAAAGGCGATTCGCCGCTCGCCTCCAATGCCCTTGACGATCACCGTGGCATCCAGCGCAGCCAGGGCCACGCACATATCTGAAGGGTGCACCGCGATGCACTGCTCACTGTGGCCGAGAATCGCGTGAATGCGGTTCAAGCCATCGCGGGCCGGGCAGCCCGTGCCGGGCTGGCGCTTGTTGCAGGGGGTATCGGCGTCATAAAAGTAGTAGCAGCGCGTGCGTTGCAGCAGATTGCCGCCGGTGGTGGCCATGTTGCGCAGCTGCGGCGATGCACCGGCGAGAATGGCTTTGGAAAGCAGCGGATACTGCTGCTCGATGCGCGCATTCCAGGCCAGGTCCGAATTGCTCACCAGGGCGCCGATACGCAGGCCACCTTTGGCGGTTTCTTCAATGTCTTTCAGTGGTAGCCGGGTAATGTCGATCAGGTGCTCGGGGTGGGTGATGTTTTCTTTCATCAGGTCGAGCAGGTTGGTGCCACCGGCGATGTAGCGGCTGTCGGGCGTGAAAAGACCAACGGCTTCATCAATGCCCGTGGGGCGCGTATAGCTGAACGGGTTCATTGGCCTTCCCCTTTGCTGTTGCGCGCGAGCTGCTCGCGGGTGGCCGGCATGGCCTCTTCAATGGCGGCGACTATATTGGGGTAGGCGCCACAGCGGCACAGGTTGCCGCTCATCTGTTCGCGTAATTCGTCGGGGGTGTTGGCGCGACCTTCGGCGGTCATTCCCACCGCAGAACAGAGCTGCCCGGGCGTGCAATAACCACACTGAAAGGCATCGTGTTTCACGAAGGCGGTTTGCATGGGATGCAGTTCATCACCTTTTGCCAGGCCTTCTACCGTAGTCAGGCTGGCGCCGTCGTGCATAACCGCAAGGGTCAGACATGAGTTGATCCGCTTGCCGTTGAGCAATACGGTGCAGGCGCCGCACTGGCCGTGGTCGCAGCCTTTCTTCGTGCCGGTCAGATGCAGTTGCTCACGCAGCAGGTCCAGCAGGGTGGTCCAGGGGTAAACCTCCAGCTGCCGGGGGTGGCCATTGATTTCGATGGATAAGGGACAGGTCGCTACGGTCTTCACGCCCTGCGGTTCTAATGTTGAACTCATGCGTGCCTCACGGAAAAGGGCGCGCCAGATGCTGGCCGCCGGGGTTGCGCAGTGTTTGCGTCTGAAAGTTACGACTGGGAGGGGCTGGAATCGTTCAGCCCTGAGCGCGAGGGCAGTAGCTGTGCAGGTGTAACAGTAAGGCGATCCTGTTGTCCCATGAAGTGTTATGGCTGAACTGGACACGGACCAATGAGTGCATCGCTGCATGCTTGATCCCCTGATTATCCCTACCGATGAAGGGCTGTATTGCCCGGCTGGCGACTTTCATATCGACCCCTGGCGGCCGGTGGCTACTGCCGTGATTACGCACGCGCATGCCGACCATGCGCGCGCTGGCCATCAACGTTATTACGCGCAGCAGCTGAGCGTACCGATTCTGCGGCACCGGCTGGGTGAGCACGATTTCATAGGTTTGGCCTACGGCGAGCAGCTGCGCCTTGGCGCGGTTACGCTCAGCCTGCATTCCGCCGGCCATGTGCTGGGGTCGGCGCAGGTACGGGTGGCGCATGATGATGGCCGGGTGTGGGTGGTCAGCGGTGACTACAAGCGCGATACCGATCCGACCTGTGCTCCCTTCGAGGTGGTGCCCTGCGATACCCTGATTACCGAAGCCACCTTCGCGCTGCCATGCTATCGCTGGCCGCCGGTGGAAGAAGTGGGACGGCAGATGTGGGATTGGTGGTCGAGCAACCCGGATCGGCCTTGCATACTGTTCACCTATGCCTTTGGTAAGGCGCAACGCGTACTGGCAGCGCTGACCGAGCATACTGATCGGCCGGTATATCTGCACGGTGCCATGGTGGCGCTTACCGAGCTTTACCGCGAGGCGGGTGTGGCCATGTTGCCAACCCAGCCGGTCTCCGAACTGCCGCGTAAGGCAACCTTCAACGGTCAGCTGATACTGGCGCCGCCCTCTGCCGCTGGCTCACCGTGGATGCGGCGGTTCAAGAATGCCAGTACCGGCTTCGCCTCGGGTTGGATGCGCATACGCGGTAATCGCCGCCGCCGTGGCTACGATCAGGGCTTTGAGTTGAGTGATCATGCTGACTGGCCTGCGTTGCTGGCGACCATTCGCGACTGTGGCGCCAAGACGGTACTCACCACGCACGGGCGCAGTGACGATCTGGTGCGCTACCTGCGCGAACAGGAAGGCATCGATGCCCGCGCGCTGACGACACTCTATGGCGCTGAGGACGATTGATGCAGGCTTTCGCTGATCTTTACGCGCAACTGGATGCCACCACCCGCACCCAGGTCAAACTGGATGCCTTGATTTGTTACTTCGGTGCTGCGCCACCGGCCGACGCTGCGTGGGCGGTCTATATTCTGGCCGGGCGCAGGATGCGGCGCTTGATTGGCCCGCGCAAATTGCGCGACTGGCTGGCCGAAGCGACCGGTTTACCCGACTGGCTGGTGGAAGAAACCTATCAGCATGTGGGTGATCTGGCGGAAACCATCAGCCTGCTGATGGAAGGTGAGGATCAACGCGCCGCGGTGAGTGGTTCGCTGGCCGGCTGGATCGAACAGGCGGTACTCGGACTGCGCACGCTGGATGAGCAGCAGCAGCGTGAACAGGTATTGGCGCACTGGCGCAGCCTGCCTAGGCCGGCCTGCTTTCTGTACAACAAATTGTTGACCGGGAGCCTTCGCGTGGGGGTCTCCCGCGGGCTGGTCGAGCGCGCATTGGCGGCGCTGACGGAACTGCCCCGGGCACTGATTGCCCGGCGGCTGATCGGTGAGTTCGACCCTACCGCCGAATTTTATACGGCGCTGTTCGACGCCGAACAACGCGAGGAAAGCGAAGGCCAACCCTACCCGTTTTTCTTGGCCTCGCCGCTGGAAGGCGAACCTGACGCCTTGGGTGAGTTGCACGATTGGCTTGCGGAATGGAAGTGGGATGGTATTCGCGCGCAGTTGATCGCGCGGCCCGGCGGGGTGTGGGTCTGGTCGCGCGGTGAAGAACCGATGAATGGCCGTTTCCCCGAGGTAGAAGTCGCCGCTTCAGAGCTTCCGGAGGTGGTGCTCGATGGTGAAATTCTCGCCTGGGATACCCACGTGATGCCGTTTTCGCAGATGCAGCGCCGGATTCAGCGCAAGACCGTTGGGCCCAAGGTGCTGAGCGAAGTCCCGGTAATCTTCCTGGCCTACGATGTGCTCGAGTACCAGCAACAGGATTGGCGTGACAAGCCGCTGCGCGAGCGGCGCGCCCTGCTGGAGCAACTGCTGGCTAGTACTGACGACCAGCCCATCCGCCTCAGCCCTCGTGTGGAGGCCAGCGACTGGTCGGAGCTGTCCACGCAGCGCGAGGGTAGCCGTGAGCGCATGGTCGAAGGACTAATGCTGAAACGCCTGGATAGCCCCTACCGTAGCGGCCGCGTACGCGGCGATTGGTGGAAGTGGAAAATCGAACCGCTGACTATCGATGCAGTATTGCTGTATGCGCAGCCCGGCCACGGCCGGCGCGCCAATTTGTACACTGATTACACCCTGGCGGTACGCGACGGGCAGGCGGAAACCGAAACCTATGTACCCATCGCCAAGGCCTACTCCGGTCTCACTGACAAGGAAATTCAACAGCTCGACCACTGGATCCGGCGCAACACGGTTGAGAAGTTCGGCCCGGTTCGCTCACTCAAACCCGAACACGTGTTGGAGATCGCCTTCGAGGGCATCCAGCCCTCGCCCCGGCACAAGTCCGGCATCGCCCTGCGCTTTCCGCGCATTGCGCGTTGGCGACGGGACAAGCCGGTTGCCGAGGCCGACACCCTGGCGCAGGTCAAGGAGCTGCTGCGCTTGTATGGTGGCTGAAACCCAAAGCGTCGATGGCCTGGCTGCGATTGAGCAATGGTTTGCCGCGCATGACTGGCAGCCGGCGCCCTTTCAGCGGCGCGCCTGGCAGGCGTTCCGCGCCGGACGTAGTGGCCTGATTCACGCTTCCACGGGTGCAGGCAAAACCCTGGCGGCCTGGCTGGGGCCAGTCTCGCGCGCACTTGAGCAGCCGGCGCGGCCCACCGGGTTGCGGGTGCTGTGGATTACTCCGCTACGCGCCCTGGCCGCCGACACGGCGGGTCATTTACAGGCGTCGGCCAGTGCACTGGGGCTGGACTGGCGGGTCGAAACCCGCACCGGTGATACCGCCGCCAGCGTGCGTGCCCGGCAACGGCGAAAAATGCCCCAAACGCTGGTGACCACGCCGGAGAGCCTGTCGGTGCTGCTTTCTTACCGCAATGCGGAAGACACCTTTAGCCAATTGGACGCGGTAATTGTGGATGAGTGGCACGAGCTGCTGGGCAGCAAGCGCGGGGTACAGCTGCAGTTGTGTCTGGCCTGGCTGCGCGCACGCAATCCGGCGCTGCTGGTATGGGGCTTGTCCGCCACGCTGGGCAACCTCGATGAGGCGATGGATGTATTACTGGGTGAAGGCGCAGCGCCCGGCGAACGCATCACTGCCGCCGCGGATGAAGCAGATGAAAAGCCACTGACGATTCGCGGGCTTTGTCCACAGAACATAGAGCGCTTTCCTTGGGCCGGACACCTGGGGTTATCGCAACTGGACGGTGTGCTCAATTACCTTGAGCAGGGCGAAAGCGCGCTCTTGTTCACCAACACCCGCTCCCAGGCCGAGTTATGGTTTGAGGCCATACTCAAGGCCCGACTCGATTGGATGACCGAGCTGGGGCTGCACCATGGCTCGATTGATCGCGGTGTGCGCAAGCGCATCGAGGAGGGGCTGCGCAAGGGCGATTTCCGCTGCGTGGTCTGTACCTCCAGTCTGGATCTGGGGGTGGATTTTTCGCCGGTAGACCGCGTTGTTCAGGTGGGCAGCCCCAAGGGCGTTGCGCGTCTGATGCAGCGTGCCGGCCGCTCCGGCCATCAGCCGGGTGCGGCGAGTGAAATTCTCTGTGTGCCCAGTCATGCGTTTGAACTGGTCGAGATTGCTGCGGCGCGGCGCGCCTGGGCGGCTGGCCGGGTTGAGGCCAGGCGACCACCGCGCCTGAGCCTGGATGTGCTGGTTCAGCACCTGGTCACGCTGGCGGCAGGCCCCGGCTTTACCGCTGATCTGACCTTTGATGAGGTGCGCACTACGCACGCCTTTGCCGCGTTGACGCCAGAACAGTTCGACTGGTGCCTGACGTTTATTACCCAGGGCGGCCCGGTGCTGGAACATTACCCGCGGTTTCAGCGCGTAGTGGCGCAGGCTGGCCGTTACAGCGTGGAGGATACCGGGATCGCGCGGCGTCATCGGTTGTCTATTGGCACCATTACCAGCGACGCACAAATTCAGGTGCGCTTCATGAAGGGCGGCAGCCTTGGCAGCATCGAAGAAACCTTTATTGCCCGTCTCAAGCCGGGCGATGTATTTCTGTTTTCCGGGCGCGCGCTGGAACTGGTCAAGGTGCGTGATCTGGTGGCCTACGTGCGGTTAGCCAAAACCAGGCGCCATAGTGTGCCGCGCTGGTATGGCGGGCGTTTACCGCTGTCGAGCGAGTTGGCCGACAGCGTGCTGGATATTCTCGAAGAGGTGCAGGCCGGGAAGTATGGCGACGCGGAAGTGCAGGCGATTGCGCCGGTGCTGGAGCTGCAGAAGCTGCAATCGGCCCTGCCGAGCCGCACGCGGCTGCTGATCGAGCGCTGTCGCTCGCGGGAGGGTGAGCACCTGTTTCTCTACCCCTTTGCGGGGCGGCTGGCGCATGAGGGGCTGGCGGCTCTGCTGGCATGGCGCCTGGGTCAGCGGGTGCCGGCTACGTTCTCGCTGGCGGTAAACGATTACGGGCTGGAGCTGTTGACCTCTAAGCGGCTGCCAGAGCTCAGCGAGGCCGACTGGCGGACGTTGCTGAGCCCGGACAACCTGCTGGACGATGTGCTCGCAGCGCTGAACGCTGGCGAGCTGGCGCGGCGGCAGTTTCGCGATATAGCGCGTATCAGTGGGCTGGTATTTCAGGGCTTTCCTGGGCGCGGCAAAACCGACCGTCAATTGCAGGCGTCCACCGGCCTGCTTTACGACACCCTGCAGCGGTATGACCCTGAGCATCGGCTGCTGGCGCAGGCCAGCCGCGAGGTGCTGGAAGATCAGCTAGAGATTCAACGCTTGCAGACGGTACTGCAGCGCGCAGCCGGGCAAACCTTGTTGCAGATGCCGCTTGAGCGTTTTTCACCGCTGGCCTTTCCGCTCTGGGTGGAGCGGCAGCGCAATCGCGTCACGACCGAGAGCTGGCAAGACCGCGTGCAACGCATGATCGCCAGCCTGGACCAGCACGCCCAGCGCAAAGCGAGCAAACGCCGATGAGTCGCAGGTTGGACTGGACACTGGCGGGCGCTGAAGTTGTGTTGCATGGCGACAAGGCGCTGTTCTATCCCGCCGAATCTACCTTGCTGGTGGCTGACACCCATTTTGGCAAGGCCGCGCTGATGCGCCGGCGCGGGCTGGCGGTGCCGAGTGGGCAGAGCCGGGATGATCTGCAACGCCTGAGCCGGCTGGTTGAGGAGTTTGGCGCGCAGCGGCTGGTGGTGTTGGGTGATGTGCTGCATCACCGCCCGATGGCCGGCGAACCTTTCTTGCAGCAGTTCCCGGCCTGGCTGGCAAAGCACGCACAGTTATCGGTAGAGGCGGTGATCGGCAATCATGATCGACACGCCGCGGGACTCGATATCGGCATTCAATGGTATCCGCACCTGGATCTGGGGCCGTTCCGCTTGTGTCACGAGCCCATGCCGGTAGCGGGGAAGCATGTTTTGGCAGGCCATATACATCCTGCAATGCAACTGACGGTGGCTGGAGACCGGCTGCGCGCACCGATATTCTGGCTGCGCAGGCAGCTCAGCGTATTGCCTTCTTTCGGCGCTTTCACCGGTGGCTGGAACGTGCCGGCCGAGCCTGACGCCCAGGCGGTGATGGTGGTGGAAGGCCATTTGTTTGCTGTACCGGGCTAGTGCCTGCTGTCGACACAGGTCGCGGCGCACCGCTTAGCGCTTGAGAAGGTTTCCGCTCTTCTCTATGCTGTATTTATATACAGTATATGGGGCGGCAAAGCGCTATGGAGCTGATCGAAAAACTCACCATCCTGGCGGATGCGGCGAAGTACGACGCGTCCTGCGCCAGCAGTGGCGCGCCCAAGCGCAGCTCCCGCGGCAAGGACGGCATAGGTGCGACCAATGGTATGGGTATTTGCCATAGCTACACGCCGGATGGCCGCTGTGTATCGCTGCTGAAAATCCTGCTGACCAACTTTTGCCTCTACGATTGCCAGTATTGCGTCAACCGGCGCTCCAGCGATGTGCCACGGGCGCGTTTCACGCCCGAGGAGGTAATCAAGCTGACGCTGGATTTTTATCAACGCAACTACGTTAGCGGCCTGTTTCTCAGCTCCGGCATTATTCAATCGCCGGATTACACCATGGAGCAGCTGATCCGGGTGGCCAAAGTGCTGCGTGAGGAGCATCAGTTTCGCGGCTACATTCACCTGAAAACCATTCCCGAAGCCGACCCGGCGCTGATTGCCGAGGCAGGCCGCTTTGCGGATCGCTTGAGCGTAAACATCGAATTGCCAAGCCCTGAGAGCCTGATCCGCCTGGCGCCGGAGAAAGAGGTGGGCAGCATTACCGGCGCCATGGGCACCATTGAAACGGCCTCGCAGGAATCACGTGCCGATCGGCGTGCGCCAAAATTTGCGCCAGGCGGACAGAGTACCCAGATGATTGTGGGCGCTGATGCTAGTGATGACAGCCGCATTCTGCATACCGCCGAGGCGCTGTATGGGAAGTACCGGCTGCGCCGAGTTTACTATTCGGCCTTTAGCCCCATCCCCAACAGCCCGACATCAGTACCGATGCAAGCGCCGCCGTTGCTGCGCGAACACCGGCTGTATCAGGCGGACTTTCTATTGCGCGGCTATGGCTTCAAGGTAAGGGAGCTGATCGGCGCGCAGGGCAATTTGCCGTTGGATATCGATCCCAAGTTGGCGTGGGCGCTGTCCAACCGTGAGATATTTCCGGTGGATCTCAATCTGGCTGAACCGCAATTGATTGCACGCATACCGGGGATCGGCGTTCGCTCGGCCGAGCGTATCGTCAGCCTGCGACGGCTGAAGCGGATCCGCTACGACGATGTGGTACGGCTGCGCTGTGTGATCGAGAAGGCCAAACCCTTTATTGTTACCAGCGACTATCGCCCGCGCCAGGATGCTCAGGAGTCCGGTGCACTGCGCCAGCAGCTGAGTGATCAGCCTGCGCAGATGGCGTTGTGGGGCTAAGTGCATGAGCGCGCAAGGCATGTACATTCTGCATTGTGATAATGAGTTTCCACGTTGGCGCGAGCAGGCCCGGCAGTTGTTGATGCAGGCAATCCCGCCGCACGCGGTGGTGTGGGAGGAACCGGGGCACGGCCAACTGTTTGGCAACGACGCGTCCTTGGCTGAGCCTGTTGTGCGCCCTTCGCCGCGTGTGCCGCCGGCGCTGCTGGACGCGCTGGCGCTGGCGGCGCAATATCGCGTGGTCGGTCGGTGGAGCCTGCTCTACTGCGTGCTTTGGCGCGTAACCCATGGCGAACGCGCGGCAATGCTGGCCGGCGACCCCGACGGCAGCGAGCTGCAAAAGCGCATCAAGGCGGTCAATCGTGAGGCTCATCACTTACATGCTTTCGTGCGCTTTCATCCCTTCATGGGACGCAGCGGGCTGGATTATGTTGCCACGCACGAGCCAGCCCACGATGTGCTGGCCACTGCCAGTCTGCACTTTGCCGAGCGGCTGGGGCGGCAGCGCTGGTTGATTGTGTCGTCACGCGATGCGGTCTGGTATGACGGTCAGGCGCTGCATTATCGGCAGCCGTGCCCTGCCGACTGGGCGGCCCTCGCCGCCTCGGTGAAGGACGCCAATGACCCGTTATGGCAAAGCTATTACAGCAGCATCTACAACCCGGCGCGGCTCAACCCGAAGGTGATGCAGGGCCATATGCCGCTGCGCTTCTGGGCGGGGCTGCCGGAAGGGCGCATGATTCCTTGGCTGGTCAGCCGCACGCGGGCAGGAGCCCAGCGTGACGGTCAGGCTGAAGCGGTGAGCGCAAAGGCCGGCAAGGTTATCCGTTCGCCAAAACGGTAATCGAGTATCGTCAACCGGTTTGATATTGCTTACGGCGCCATGATGCGCGGCAGCCAACTGGCCAACTGATCATTCTTCAGCGGGGGGCGAATAAAACCCACGTATTCGCCGGCGGGATCGACCAATACTACCTGGCCGCTGTGATCAACCAGGTAGTTCTCATTGCTGGTATCGGGCTCGATATAGGCAATGGAAAGCGCCTTGGCCAATTTTGCCAGCTCGGCGGGGTCGCCGGTTGCGCCGGCAAAGTCGGCGTTGAAATAGTCCAGGTAGGTGGCCAGTTGCTCCGGCGTATCGCGGTTGGGGTCTACGCTGACGAGGGTAACCTGCAGTTGATCGCGGGCTTCTGCGGGCAGCTTTTCACCCAGTTGGCGCAGGTCGGCCAGTGTGGTCGGACAGATGTCGGGGCAGAAGGTATAGCCAAAAAACAGCAGGTCCCACTGTCCCTTGAGGTTATCGCTGGTCCAGGCTTCGCCGGAGGCAGACTGCAGGTTTACCCGCGGTATCGGCCGTGGAGTATCGAACAGAAAAATACCGGCGCTCTGCAGGGCGTTACGATCAAGCGGTACCGGGCGGGTGACTTTATGAATAATTGCGCCTAACACCAGCGCCACACTGGCCGCACAAATCAGTACGGTCTTCTGCACCCCACTCAAAGCCATCCGGCTACTCCCGCGTAGTGGTCCACCAGCAGGGCAACAAACAGCCACAGCAGGTACCACAAGGAAAATTTGAAGGTCTTGATGGCCGCATGTGGGCGGCTATCGCGCCACAATGCCCAGGCCCAGTCGATAAAACGCAGGCCCAGCGCCGTGGCAACAATCAGATACAGCACGCCGCTCATGTGAATCACGAAGGGCAGCAAGCTGACGGCCAACAGGATAAAGGTATACAGCAGAATATGCAGCTTGGTGTAGCGCTCGCCGTGGGTCACCGGCAGCATGGGGATATCCACCTTGGCGTACTCGGCTTTGCGGTGGATCGCCAGCGCCCAGAAGTGCGGTGGTGTCCAGGCAAAAATGATCAGCACCAGCAACAGGCCTTCCGCCTCAATCTGACCGGTGACAGCGGTCCAGCCCAGCAGCGGCGGCGCGGCACCGGCCAGGCCGCCAATGACGATGTTTTGCGGTGTGGCCCGTTTGAGAAACGAGGTGTAAACCACGGCGTAGCCCAACAGTGAGCCGAGCGTGAGCCAGGCAGTAATGCCGTTGACCCACTGCAACAGGATGGCCATACCGACGCTGCCCAGTGCCAAGGCAAACAGCAGTGCGTTCAGCGGATTTACCCGGCCCTGTGCCAGCGGGCGGCGTTGAGTTCGCGCCATGTGAATATCGATGCGGCGATCGACCACATGATTGACCACGGCTGCCGACCCGGCACAGAGCGCAATGCCCAGGTTGCCGAGCAGCAGAATGCTCCAGGGTACAGCGCCTTCGCTGGCCAGCAACATGCCAATCGCCGAAGTAATAATCATCAGCGCGACGACCTTGGGCTTGGTCAGCTCCAGGTAGTCGCGCCAGCCGGCGCGGGCCGTCAGCGTGTGCGTCACGGTGGTCATGGTCGTTTCCCCTTCAGCGGATCTGGGCCGCCGTTATCGTTGTGTCTTGAGTATGGGCCAGTCAGGCCGAACCCGCCAGCGAGCGGCTATGCATGCGCAGGCGTTCTCGGGCCGGAACGCGCAGACGGTAGTTGACGCTGATCACGCCCAGCAGCAGCAGCGCGGCAACGCCGTTGTGCGCAACCGCGACCGGCAGCGGAATATGGGCCAATACGTTGGTGACTCCCAAGCTGACCTGCACCACCAGCGTCAGAGTAACTAGTGTGGCCAGACGCGGATGGCGGCTGCGCCATAGGCGCCAGGCCAGCAGCAACACCACCAGGGTGGTGATCACTGCGCCAATGCGGTGGGTGAAATGAATAGCCGTGCGGCCGGGGCCATCCAGCATGCCGCCCAGATAGTTGGGCCCCACAGGTTGATGCAGCAGATTGAAGCCGGTGGCAAAGTCCATGTCCGGCCACCACTCACCGTGGCAGGTGGGCAGGTCGATGCAGGCGACGGCGGCGTAGTTGGTACTGGTCCAGCCGCCCAGCATGATCTGACCGATCACCACCAGCAGGGTAAGCCGTGCGAGTTTGCGCAGGCGTGTGTTGTGCGGGCTCGGCGGCATGGCCGGCAGGCGACCGGATAGTCGCAAGGTAAGCAGAAGCAGCAGACTGAGGGTGGTAAAGCCGCCCAGCAGGTGTGCGGTGACCACCTGCGGCCAGAGCTTCAGGGTGACCGTCCACATGCCGAATAGCGCCTGGCAGATGACCAGGCCGAGAAGCCCCAGACTCAGGGCCACGGGGTAGCCCGGCTGCTGGCGTTGGCGCAGGCTGAACAATGCCAGCCCGAGGATCACTAGTCCGAGCAGGCCCGCGGCGTAACGGTGGATCATTTCGGCCCAGGCCTTGAAGGCTTCTACCGGATCGTCGGGGAAGCGCAACTGCGCCGTCTCCAGCGCGCTGTCACTTTGCGGCACGCTGAGAAAGCCGTAGCAGCCGGGCCAGTCGGGGCATCCCAGGCCAGCATGCACCAGCCGTGTGTAAGCGCCGAGAATGACCACTACAAAGCACAGCAGCAGCCCGAACAGGGCCCATTTGGAGGCGGATTTGTGCATGGCTCAACCTACCTTGGACAGTTTCAACAGGCGCTTCAGGTCATCGAGCAGGTGTTTGCCCGGTGCCGCAGCACTCTGATGTAGCACGACGCGGCCCAGCGGATCAACCAGCCACAACTGCGGCCCTTGCTGCCAGCTGGCCGGCAACTGTTGCATGCTGCTGTGGTAAGCCGGCGCCGACAGCGTCACCTGCTGCAGGCGCGGAAAGCGTGCTTCCAGGGTGTCCTGCTGGCTACTGGAAAGGCCGACGCCCGAGGCCAGCAAATGCTCTACGCGGTCGGCTTCGCGGCCAACGGCGACGTTGATCTGGCGTGCCTCGTGGACCAGTTGCAGGCAGGCCTCGGCGCAGGCTTCCGGGCTGGTGACGAGCAGCCGCCAGGGCGCCCCGTAGCCCACTGGATCGAGAACGACCTGCCAATCGTCGAGCTGGATTTCAGCGCCAACCAGATCGGATTTGTTCGACTGCGTCTGCGGAATGCCGATATTGAAATGCGCCATAAGACCGGCCACCAGAATGGGGCCAAAAACCACTGCGCAGATGGCCAATAGCTTGAGTTGGCCGCGTGGGCGGCTGTTGGAAGGGCTGTCAGTCATGCTCATCATTATTGTTATTCCCCCGTGGTTCGGGCCGCAGGCCGGCCCAGACAAACAAGATCAGTAATGCGCCCGCCAGGCAGAACCATTGCACGGCGTAACCGGTATGGCGGCTGGAACTCATTGGCAGCGCAGGCCAGTCCAGGCGCAGGGCAGCGTCGCTGCCGGGTTCCAGCAGTCGCGCGCGCCAGTCGGCGAGCGGTATGCCTGCCTGCTGGCGCAACTCGTTCAAGTTGATGCGGGTAATCAGGCGCGGCCAGCTTTGGGTACTGGCGCCCGCATCGCCGAGGCGGAAGCCGCTATCGGGATCGGGCAGCGCTTCGACCAGCAGTTGCTGATTGCCGCTGGGGGTGCTGATGTGGATCGTCTCGCGCCGGTCCGGCCACGCTGTCCAGCCACGGTTGATCAACAGCCATTGGCCGTTGTCGGCGCGAAAGGCTTGGAGTACTTCAACGCCGGCGGCTCCGTCACGGGTGCGGTTATCCAGCAGCCAGATGCGTTGGCGATCAAAGTGCCCGCGCAGAGTCAGTCGCTGCCAGTTGGCGGGCCGGGGGTGGTCCAGCTGATTCAGCGTCGGCGCAGGGGCCTGACGGCGCGCCTGCATCTGTTGCTCCAGCGTCTGCTTCTCGCCGGCGCGCTCCAGCTGCCAGACGCCCAGCGCCAGCAGCAGCGGCAGTAGGCTGAGGGTGAATATCCAGAGCCCCAACCCCGGTGCAAAACGCCGTGCACTGTTGCAGGGTTCAGACATGATCACGGTGGCCTTCCTGCAGGGCTATACTGGCGCGCATAACAATGAAGGAGAGTTTGCGCCCATGTGGTTGAAAATCGCGATTCTGGTGCTCTTGGCTGCGGTCGTTTGCAGCCTGTTCAATGGGCTGTTTTTTCTGATGAAGGACAGCGATGCCCGCGGCGGCCGGCTGGTCAAGGCGCTGACCGTGCGTATCAGTTTGACGGTATTGCTGCTGGCGCTGATCGCTTGGGGCTTCTGGTCTGGCGAGTTGCGCTGGGGCACGCCCTGGCTGCATTGAGCCAGAGCCTGCGGTGATCGAGCGCCGGACCAGGCGCTCAGAAAATGTAGACAAAGACAAACAATCCCACCCAGACCACGTCGACAAAGTGCCAGTACCAGCTCGCCGCTTCAAAGCCGAAATGCTTGTCGGGGGTGAAGTGGCCGCGGGTAATCCGAATCAGCATGATTGCCAGAATCAGAGTACCCATGGTCACGTGGGCACCGTGAAAACCGGTCAGCATGAAGAAGGTCGAGCCATAGATGCCGGAATTCAGCGTCAGCCCCAGTTCGTGATAGGCATGTTGATATTCCAGCGCCTGCAGGATCAGGAAAATCACCCCCAACAGCACGGTCAGGCCCAGCCAGGCTTTGGTCGCGCCGCGCTTGTCGGCGCGCAGGGCGTGGTGGGCAAGGGTCACCGTGACGCTGGATGAAATCAGTGTGATGGTGTTGAGCAGCGGTAATTGCCAAGGACTGATGGTTTCTGTGGGCCCTGGGAATGTCTTGGCATCCGGGTTTATCATCAGCGGCCAGGAAAACTGGAAATCGGGCCAGAGCATGTTGGCAACGCCCTTGTCGCCGTCGCCGCCCAACCAGGGGCCGGCAAAGGTACGGGCGTAGAAGAGTGCTCCGAAGAAGGCGGCAAAAAACATCACCTCGGAAAAGATAAACCAGCCCATGCCCATGCGGAAGGAACGGTCCATTTGCGCGCCATACAGGCCTTGGTCGCTTTCCTTCACGACGTTGGCGAACCAGCCGAACATCATGTAGGCGATGGTCAGCGCGCCGGCGAAGAAGATCCACTTGCCGGCAGCACTACCCTCGCCGCTGCTCATGCCATTGATCATGCTGCCACCGCCAAACACCGTCAGCAGCAGGCCGACCGAGGCAATGATCGGCCATTTGCTTTGGGCCGGTACGTAGTAGGTTTCATGACTCGCCATCTGTTGTTCTCCTTATCCGGCAGTCTGTACTCAGTTGGCCTGCACGGCTGACAGCGCCAGCTTTTCAGGCATCCGATCGGTTACATCAAACAGCGTGTAAGCCAGCGTGAGGTGCTTTACATCCTGCGGCAGCGCCGGGTCGACGATGAAGCGCACTGGCATCATTACGGTCTCGCCCGGTTGCAGCACCTGCTGGGTAAAACAGAAGCATTCGGTCTTGTGGAAGTAGGCCGCGGCCTTTGACGGAGCGACGCTGGGAATCGCCTGTGCCACCATCGGCTGATCGGTCGGATTGCTGGCGCGAAACAGCATTTCGCGGGTTTCCCCCGGGTGCAGCGATAGCTCGTCTGCCTCCGGGCCGAACGACCAGCTCATACCCTCTGCATTGGTGGCCAGAAACTGCACTCGCAGTGTGCGGCTGTCATCAATATGCTCGCTTTCCTGTTGGTAAGCGGTGCCGCTGGTCTTGCCGTTGATGCCCAGGGCATCACACATGACGTCGTACAGCGGCACCATGGCGAAGCCAAAGGCGAACATGGCCACTACTGTAAACAGCAAGCGTTTGACCAGTCGCGCGTTCGACAGCTGCTCGCTCATGGCGGCCTCCGACTACTTCACTTCAGGTGGAGTGGTAAAGGTGTGGTAGGGCGCAGGGGACGGTACTGTCCACTCCAGCCCTTCGGCACCTTCCCATGGGTTGGCAGCTGCCTTTGGCCCGCCCTTGATGCACTTGATGACGATGAACAGGAACAGCAACTGGGTCGCGCCGAACATGAAGGCACCGATGGAGGACACCATGTTGAAGTTGGCAAACATGATGTTGTAGTCGGGTATCCGCCGCGGCATGCCGGCCAGTCCGACAAAGTGCATCGGGAAAAACGCCAGATTCATGCCAATGAAGCTCATCCAGAAATGTGTCTTGCCGAGCACTTCGTCATACATGTGGCCGGTCCACTTGGGCAGCCAGTAGTACGCCGACGCAAAGATGCCGAAGATCGCACCAGGCACCAGCACGTAGTGGAAGTGCGCCACGACAAAGTAGGTATCGTGGTACTGGAAGTCCGCTGGAGCAATCGCCAGCATCAGCCCGGAAAAGCCGCCGATGGTGAACAGGATCACAAAGGCTACGGCAAACAGCATCGGCGTTTCAAAGGTCAGTGCACCGCGGAACATGGTGCTCACCCAGTTGAACACCTTTACCCCTGTCGGTACGGCGATCAGCATGGTGGCGTACATGAAGAACAGTTCGCCGGTAATCGGAATGCCCACGGTGAACATGTGGTGCGCCCAGACAATGAACGACAGGAAGGCAATTGCCGCAGTGGCATAGACCATTGAGGTGTAACCAAACAGCGGCTTGCGGCTGAAGGTTGGAATGATCTGGCTCACCGCGCCGAAGGCCGGCAGGATCATGATGTATACCTCGGGATGGCCGAAGAACCAGAAGATGTGCTGGAACATCACCGGGTCACCGCCGCCGGCAGCATTGAAGAAGCTGGTGCCAAAGTGAATGTCCATCAGCATCATGGTGACCACGCCGGCCAGGACCGGCATCACGGCAATCAGCAGGAAGGCGGTGATCAGCCAGGTCCAGACGAACAGCGGCATTTTCATCAACGTCATGCCGGGCGCGCGCAGGTTCAGAATGGTGGCGATGATATTGATCGCGCCCATGATTGAACTGATGCCCGCCAGGTGAATGGCGAAGATGAAGAAGGTGACGCTGGGCGGCGCGTAGGTGGTTGATAGCGGCGCGTAGAAGGTCCAGCCGAAATTCGGCCCGCCGCCCTCCATGAACAGCGTCGAGAGAAGTAACCCGAACGCCATCGGCAATAGCCAGAAGCTGAAGTTGTTCATGCGGGGTAACGCCATATCCGGCGCGCCGACCATCAACGGGATCATCCAGTTGGCCAGCCCGACAAAGGCGGGCATCACGGCGCCGAAGACCATGATCAGGCCGTGGGTGGTGGTCATCTGGTTAAAGAACTCCGGCTGCACCAGTTGCAGGCCGGGCTGGAACAGTTCTGCTCGTATGACCATGGCCATGCTGCCACCGGCCAGGAACATGATGAAGCTGAACCACAGGTACATGGTGCCGATGTCTTTGTGGTTGGTGGTCAGAACCCACCGCATCAGCCCCTTGGCCGGACCATGGGCATGGTCGGCGTGATGGTGATCGATCACTGCGCTCATGACAGGTCTCCTATTGGCCGTCTTTGAAGTTGAGGATGTCGAGCGGGCTGACTACCTCACCGGTGTCGTTGCCCCAGGCGTTGCGTTCATAGGTGATGACCGCTGCCGCATCCACTTCAGAGAGTTGTTTGCCGAAGGCCGCCATTGCCGTGCCGGGACGGCCATTCACGACGGTGTTGATGTGTTCCTGAATGTCGTTGAGCACAATGTCGCTGCCCTTGAGCGCCGGGAACATTGGCGGTATGCCTTCACCGCCAGCCTGGTGACAGGAAGCACAGGCCGAGTTGTAGACCTTCTCGCCACGTGCGACCAGTTCTTCCAGCGTCCAGTCTTTCTCGCGCAGCTCGGCTTCCTTGGCGGCGGCTTCTTTCTGTTCAGCCAGCCAGGCGTCGTAGTCGGCCTGGGTCTTGGCTTCCACCACGATGGGCATGAAACCGTGATCCTTGCCGCACAGCTCGGTGCACTGGCCGCGGTAGATGCCGGGCTGGTCGATGCGCGTCCAGGACTCGTTGACGAAACCTGGGATAGCATCCTTTTTGACAGCAAAGGCTGGCACCCACCAGGAGTGGATAACGTCAGCCGAGGTAATCAGGAAGCGGATCTTCTTGCCAACCGGCACCACCAGCGGGTTGTCGACTTCCAGCAGGTAGTTGGGGTTTTTCTCCGCAACGTTGTTGATCTCGTCGCGGGGCGTGGCGAGTGAGCTGAAGTAGCTGACGCCCTCGCCCACGTACTTGTACTGCCAGCGCCATTGGTAGCCGGTGACCAGGATATCGACGTCGGACTCTTCGGCGTCATAGATATCGATCAGCGTCTTGGTGGCAGGCACCGCCATGACGATGAGGATGATCAGAGGGATGACGGTCCAGAGGATCTCGACCGTGAGGTTCTCATGAAAGGTGGCTGGCTTGCTGTCCTCGGATTTTCGATGCATGAGCATCGACCAGAACATGACGCCGAAAACGATTACGCCGATCACCACACAGATCCAGAAAATGGTCATGTGCAGGTCGAACACGGACTGGCTAACTTCGGTGACGCCCGGCTGCATGTTGACGCCCCACTCGGCGTTGGCAACGCTGCCAACGGCGGACAAGGACAGACCAACCAGCCAGGTCATTGCTGATCGCAACATTCCCGGTTCCCCTTTATTTTTTTTATCACTCCAGGCGCGCAGGGAAGTCGCTACACTGCGACCTTGGGTCGCTGTAAACGCAATGGACCAGAGTCTGCAAACGACTAAACTGTCGCTGTAAATCCCCCGGCCAGTACCCCCAATGGCTACCGGACACTTTCGAGTATAGACCCGGCATTGGGCTTGGCAATGTTGCTGGCGGTTATTTTTTAACCTGTCTGTGTGGCTGGCGAAGATGGCAGAAGGCCGCTATAAATCGTCTCGGTGGTATTGTTCTGTGGCAAGGCCGATTTCTATTGCTGTGTTATTACAAATTGGTCTAATGCCTCACTGTGAGCCACTTTGACGAGTTCTGTGGCCTCTGCTAGCTTGTCGTGCAACCCGTCACTCTGACGACCCATCTGCAGTCTACGGCTGTCGTTGTGGAGAGGAATCAATGAATACGCCCGCTTTGAAACGCCAGGTTGAACTGGCACTGAGTCAGCCTGATACCCAGCAGCATTTGCGTGCCTGGCTGGCTGAGCGCCTGCCTGACCTGCATCCGGCCATTCGTCTGGAAGACGATGGCGTCGACACACTGTTTAACTTTGTTCAGGCCTATGTCGAGCAGGTCCCCAACGTACTCGATGCGGCGGCGGCCGTGGCCGAGGCCGCGCACATGCGCGACCGTTTATTGCCGGTGCTGAAGGTCGCCGAGGCGTTCTTTCTGCAGCCGCCCGACCTGCCTGCTGAACATCAAGGGCTGCTGGCGCTGCTGGATGAGGCCTATTTGGCTCACCGGCTGGTGGAGGAGGTGAACGACCGTTATGTGGCACACGGCGGTGCGGCGCTGATCCCGATGGATATCACGCGCGCCAACCTGATCGTGCACCAGTTGCTCGGTGACGAGTTTGCCAATCAGCTGGATGTTGCCGTGGATACGGCGGTCGCTGGCTTGCTGCCGGTCGAAACCTTCAGCTCGGAGGCTTTCCAGAGCTACCTGGCCGAGCAGGCCGACGCCAAAAGCGCGCTTTGGCAGCAGTGGCCCTGCATGAGTGCCCAGTTGGGTATCGGCATCGAGTGGCGCGGCGCTGCCTGAGCTGCACGATTAGCGAGCAGGAATAAAGCCGGAGATTACTCCGGCTTTTTTTTCAGCCGTGGATTGGGGAAGAACTGCACGGTCTGTGTAGTGGGCTTGTCCGCCTTGGGTTTGCTGACATTGACCCGGGTGGTCAGTTCGCTGGGCACCGAGTTGCCGCGCTCGTCCAGGGTGTCGGCGTAGCCGCACTGCACGCATTCGCGGTGCGGCACGCCCTCTTCTTCAAACATGCGAATGGTGTCCATGGTACTGCATGCCGGGCAAACCGCCCCGGCAATAAAGCGCTTCACCGGCTGGCTCATGCCGCCTCCCCGGACAGGCCAAGGTGGCGCAGCAGGGGGTCTATGGACGGCTCGCGGCCGCGGAAGGCAACGAACAGGGCCATCGGCTCTTCACTGCCGCCGCGGGCCAGGATGTTGTCGCGGAAGGCGCGTCCGGTTGCCTCGTTCAGCACTCCCTCTTCCTCAAAGCGCGAGAAGGCATCGGCCGACAGTACCTCAGCCCATTTGTAGCTGTAATAACCGGCGGCGTAACCGCCGGCAAAGATATGGCTGAAGCCATTCTGAAAGCGGTTGAACGCCGGTGGTCGCATCACAGCGACCTCGTCGCGCACCTTGTCGAGCACCTGCTGCACATTCAGCTCCGGGTTCTGGCGCACGTGCAGCTCGAAGTCGAACAGCGAGAGCTCGATCTGCCGCAGCATACCCATGCCGGACTGGAAGTTTTTGGCCGCCAGCATCTTGTCCAGCAGCTCTTGTGGCAGCGCTTCACCGGTCTCGAAATGCCCGGAAATCAACGCCAGCCCTTCCGGCTCCCAGCACCAGTTTTCCATGAACTGGCTGGGCAGCTCGACAGCGTCCCAGGCCACGCCGTTGATGCCGCTGGCGGAGGCATAGTCAACGCGGGTCAGCAGGTGGTGCAGGCCATGACCAAACTCGTGGAACAGGGTAGTGACTTCATCATGGGTCAGCAGCGCCGGCTTGCCGCCAGCGGGCGGCGTGAAGTTGCACACCAGATAGGCAATCGGGCGCTGCAGCTGGCCACCGGGGAGCAGACGGCGATCACGGCAGCCGTCCATCCAGGCGCCGCCACGCTTGTGCGAGCGGGCATAAAGATCGAGGAAGAACCGGCCAATGACTTCGCCCTGCTCAAGCACCTCGAACAGGCGTGCATCGGCGTGCCAGCGCTCGAATTGCTCGACTTCACGCAGCTCGATGCCGTACAGCTTTTGCACGACGCCAAACATACCCTTGATCACCGTATTGACCGGGAAGTAGGGGCGCAGCACTTCCTGCGAAATGGCGTAGCGGTGCTGGCGCAGCTTCTCGCTGTAATAGCCCACATCCCAAGGCTTGAGTTCGGCGCAACCCTGCTCGGCGGCAAAGGCGCGCAGCGCGGCCAGGTCCTGCTCGGCGTGACCCTTGCTGCGTTGGCCCAGGTCGCGCAGAAAACCGAGTACCTGATCGGTGCTCTCGGCCATCTTGGTGGCCAGCGACAGTTCCGCGTAGTTGGCAAAGCCGAGCAGCTCGGCCAGTTCCTGGCGCAGCACGAGAATTTCTTCGATGATCGGGCCGTTATCCAGCTGGCCTGCATTCGGCCCCTGATCCGAGGCGCGGGTGCAGAAGGCGGTATACACCTCTTCACGCAAAGCGCGGTCATTGGCGTAGGTCATTACCGCGTAATAGCTGGGGAAGTCGAGGGTGACCAGCCAGCCATCCAGTTCGCGCGCGGCTGCGGCCTGTCTGGCCTGCTCCAGGGCGGAGTCGGGCAAGCCGTCGAGCTGCTCGGCTTCGCTGAGTTCCTTGGTCCAGGCCTGGGTGGCGTCCAGCACCTGATTGGAGAAAGTACTTTGCAGCTCGGACAAGCGCATCTGCAGCTCGCCGTAGCGCTTTTGCTGCGCCGGCGGCAAGGCGATGCCGGACAGGCGGAAGTCGCGCAGCGCGTGTTCGATGATGGTCTGTTGCGCCTTGTCGAGGTCGGCAAACTCGGCACTATTGGCCAGTTGCTGATAGGCCTCGAACAGCGCCTGATTCTGCCCCAGCTCGGTGAAGTACTGGCTCAGCAGCGGCAGGCAGCTTTCATAGGCCTCACGCAACTCTGGGCTGTTCATCACGGCATTCAGGTGGCTGACCGGCGACCAGGCACGCGACAGCTTCTCGCCCATGTCATCCAGCGGCTCTACCAGATTGGACCAGCTCCACCGGGCCGGCGGATTGGCCAGCAGGGCTTCTACCTGGGCGCGGCTGTCGGCCAGTATCTGCTCGACGGCGGGCTTGACGTGCTCGGCGCGAATGGCACTGAACGGCGGCAGGTCGTAGGGTTGCAGCAGCGGATTGGACATGAAGTGGTTTCCTGATTGGACAGTGGCAGCGTTCGACAGCCATCATATTAAATCGGTGCAGGGCGTGGCGAGCAGATTGCTCTAGACCCTTGTCGTCCTCAAGATCTATGGGCACGGCCCCGCTATTTCAAGGCGCGCGGCTACTCAAACAGGCAAGCGAGGTGGCGAGATGAAGGTAAGGCCCTTTGGCGAAAAGACGCCGCAGCTCGGCGAGGCGGTCTTCGTTGACCCCTCGGCCGTGGTGCTGGGAGACGTGGTGCTGGGTGACGATTGTTCGGTGTGGCCGGCTACGGTGATTCGTGGTGACATGCACCGTATCCGCATTGGCGCGCGCACCAGCATTCAGGATGGCAGTGTGCTGCACATCACCCACGCGGGGCCCTTCAATCCCGATGGTTACCCGCTGGTGATCGGCGACGAGGTCACGGTTGGACACAAGGTGTTGCTGCACGGCTGCAGTATTGGCAACCGAGTGCTGATCGGCATGGGCAGCATAATCATGGACGGTGCCGTGGTGGAAGATGAGGTGATTGTCGGCGCTGGCTCACTGGTTCCAGCCAACCGCACGCTGGAAAGCGGGCATCTCTATATGGGCAGCCCGGCGCGCCAGGTGCGCGCGCTGACTGATAAGGAAAAGGCCTTTTTCAGCTACTCGGCCGACAATTATGTGCGTCTCAAGAACCAGCACCTGCTCGAAGACTGGGCTGGCTAGTTGCGGCGCACCAACTAGACTTAAGGGCTTTACAGCCCGCGCAGGCGAGGGATATGCCAGCAGAACTCAAAGCTCCGGCAGCCGATGTCGGCGCCTCCGCACGCAACGCCTTGGCAGACGCAGACCGCCGCAAGCTATTACGCCTGGTGCTGCTGTCTACCGGGCTGACGCTGTGCGGTTTCGCGGTCCTGCAGTTAAGCAATGACAATCGGCTGCTCGGGTTGCTGGAAATCAGCGCCGGCCTGCTGTTGCTCTGGGCTGCCTGGAAGATTGTTGCGGTGCGCGAGCTGACGCCCTGGATCTACCTGTATCTGCTGCCCACCTTCTGTTTCATGCTGTACATCATCGTCATGCCCGGCGCTTCGCCCACGGCCTTTGTCTGGATGTACCTGGTACCGATCATGTCGTATCTGCTGCTGGGCCGTACCGCCGGCTTCTGGCTGGCAGCGCCCTTTATTGTGCTGGCAGCCGTGCTCTATGTCTGGCGCTACGCCGAGGTGCGTACGGCGGCGGGGATGATCGATCTGGGCAACGCTATCCTCTGCGGTGTGTTGCTGATGCTGTTTGTACATATCTATGAAGGCCGCCGCGCCGCGGCGCAGCGTGTATTGGAGCGAGTGGCGGAAACCGACGCGCTGACTGGTGTGCTCAACCGCGGCCGCTTTCAACAGCTGTTTATTCAGGTGACGCAGGAGGCTGACCGCAGCCACCAGGCCTTTTGCCTAGTGTTGCTCGATGTTGATCACTTCAAGCAGGTGAATGACAGTTGGGGGCACGTGGTGGGCGACCGTGCCCTGCAGCACCTGTGCAAGGTACTGCAACAGCGCTTGCGCAAGACCGATCACCTGGGCCGCTTGGGCGGCGAAGAGTTTGGCCTGCTGCTGCTCAATACCGACGTGGAGGCGGGTGCAACCCTGGTAGAAGACCTGCGCGAGGCGTTGGGCGCGCGACCGTTGCAGCTCAGTGGCATGCAGGTGCCGCTGGCAGCGACCTTCGGCGTGGCGCAGTGGCCGGTTGATGGCGCGGATGCCGAAGCCCTCTACCGTTGTGCCGATCAACGCCTGTATCGCGGTAAGGCCTATGGGCGTAATCAGGTGATCAGTGATGGCGCGGGGCTTGCGGTGAGTGATGTGGGCTGATTCGCCAGACCGGGTTTCGGCCTGCCAACTGGCAAACAATCAGCCCTGTGAATAGTGCACGCAACGGGCATGACTTGCCGTCTGGCTGGTTTATGATCGGCGAGTTCGCGGCAATCTGTCCGCCCATACATCTGATAGTGAGAGGCAAATCATGTCTGCCCATACCAATCGTAAAGTCGTACTCAACCAGCGCCCGCAGGGCGAAATCCAGGATGGCGATCTGGTCATCAAGGAAGAGCCGGTCCGCGCGCTGAAAGACGGTGAAGTGCTGCTGCAAACCCTGTGGCTGTCGCTTGATCCCTACATGCGCCCGCGCATGAACGACAGCAAGGGTTACATGGACCCGATTGAAATCGGCGCGCCCATCGTCGGTGAAAGTATTGGCCGCGTAGTCGAGAGCAAATCCGCCAACTATGCGGTGGGTGATGTGGTAACCGCCTATACCGGCTGGCAGGAGTACTGCATCATCCCCGGTGATGCTCCGATGGTGTACAAGATCAAGGATCAGGGCGCTCCGCTGCAAACCTATCTGGGCGTGGCCGGCATGCCGGGCCGCACCGGTTATTGCGGTCTGATGTACGTCGGTAAGCCGAAAGCCGGTGAAACCGTGGTGGTGGCTGCGGCCTCAGGCCCGGTGGGTACCGTGGTAGGTCAGACTGCCAAGAAGGAAGGCTGCCGCGTGGTAGGTATTGCCGGCGGCCCCGAGAAGTGCAAGTACGTGGTGGAGGAGCTGGGCTTTGATGCCTGCATCGACTACAAGGCCGGTAACCTGGACGCAGACCTGGCAGCTGCCTGCCCGGACGGCATCGACGTGTATTTCGAGAACGTTGGTGGTGACGTCGCCAAGGCGGTGGCCAAGCTGATCAACCCGGGCGCCCGGGTGCCGATCTGCGGTTACGTATCGGCTTATAACGAAGCTGACCAGAGCAAGGTAGAAACCCCATTCCACATCTTCGGTGCACTTGATCCCAAGCCGGAGCATCGTTTCTTCCTGGTCACCGAGTGGCAGGACAAGCATCAGGAAATCACTGCGCTGCTGGCCGGTCAGGTAGCTTCAGGTGAGCTGAAGTACAGCGAAACCGTCGCTGAAGGTCTGGACAATGCGGTTGAAGCCTTCAAGGGCATGCTCAAGGGCAAGAACTTCGGCAAGCAATTGGTGCATATCGCAGACTGATTTTTCCGCGCTGAGCCATTACTGGGCGGCCTGAAGGTCGCCCAGTGATAACTGCGTCACACTTTTCCCTGCCTCCTTCCCCCTTCTGCAATCTACCTCTTGCGCCTGTTTTGCGCCTGTTTTGCGCCCGTTGCGGTTTTATGGCGACGACTTGCTGACGTTTCGACACCTTTTGGTACAAAAACTGCATTGGCTGCACTGTCCTGAGTCGGCGGAGCCGCATTTGCACTGCGGTCGCCCCAATACAGGGCGTTGCCATAATTAGCGCGCTATCAAAGTGCCAGTTTCGAATCGGATCAGGTGTCGACTATGCCCGTCTCAATGATTGATGTTCTGTGGCTTGTGCTCTGTGCGGGGCTGGTATTCAACATGCAGATCGGCTTTCTCTGCCTGGAGTCGGGGCTTACCCGCAGCAAGAACGCGATCAATGTGGCGGTGAAGAACATGGCTGACCTGGGTCTGGCCGTGTTCCTTTACTGGTTGTTCGGCTTCAGCCTGATGTTTGGCGTCAGCTCGACCGGCCTGTTCGGCAACGGCTTCAATATGCTGTCATTCAACGATACCTGGCAGGCCGCCTTCTTCCTCTTTCAGGCCATGTTCTGCACTACCGCGGCGACCATCGTCTCCGGCGCCGCGGCCGAACGCATGCGGTTCAGTGCCTATCTGTTGGTCACCGCCATCGCCGCGGGCCTGATCTATCCATTTTTTGGCCATTGGGCCTGGGGCGGTAGCTTCAGTGACGGCGAAGGCTGGTTGGCCAATCGTGGCTTTGTCGATTTCGCCGGGTCTACGGTGGTGCATGGCATTGGCGGCTGGATAGCCCTGGCGGTGATTCTGATTCTCGGCCCACGGCAGGGACGCTACGAGCAGGATCGCGAGGGCCGCAGCATGCCTGGCTCAAACCTGCCGTTGGCAATGCTCGGCGCGCTGATGCTGATGTTCGGCTGGTTCGGCTTCAACGGCGGCAGCGCGCTGGCCTTTGATGGTCGGGTGCCAGGCATCATCGCCAACACCGTGCTGGCGGCAATCGCCGGTACCCTCGGCGGCATGATCATGTCGTGGTTGCGCTGGCGGCTGGTTGATCCGGTCTATCCGCTGAACGGACTGATTGCCGGCATGGTGGCGGTGACCGCCGGTGCACACGTGGTGGACGCTGGTGCCTCGGTACTGATTGGTCTCGGTGGCGCGGTGGTGATGTATTTTGCTGATCGCCTGCTTACGCACCTGCGCATCGACGATGCCGTGGGCGCGGTGCCGGTGCATCTGGCAGCTGGCATCTGGGGCACGCTGGCGGTGGCGCTGTTTGGTGACCTAACCCTGTTGGGCACTGGTCTGACGCGTTTCGAGCAGTTGATCGCGCAGGTTGAAGGGGTGCTGGTCGCCGCGCTCTGGGCCTTTGGCCTGACCTGGATTCTGCTGCGCGGGATCAATCGATTCTGGCCGATGCGGGTCACCGAGGAGGCGGAACGTCAGGGCTTGAACATTGCAGAGCATGGCGCGCGCACCGAGTTGATCGAGTTGCTGGAAGCCATGGCGGCGCACCAGCAGGCCGGTGACATGCAGCAGGACGTGCCGGTCGAGCCCTTTACCGAGGTCGGTCAGATTGCTGCCCAGTACAACAAGGTCATTCATGCCTTGCGGCGGGCGGTGGGAACGACCCAGAGCATCATTCGCGATATCCGTGACGGTGTGGTCACCTGCAGCCGCGATGGCGTGCTGGCCAGCTGCAATCCGGGCGCCGAGCGACTGTTCGGCATGTCTGCCGGGGCTCTGATCGGGCAGCCGATCGAGCGCCTGGTGGCTGACCGCAGCTGGCAAGGCATGCCGCTGCCCGACGCCGGAAGCGAAATGATGCGCGAGGTGCTGTTCAGCCGAAACGAGCACGATCAGTTTGTGGCGGAGCTGACGGTCAGCCGCGGCGCCTTCGATGATGATGTGTATACCTGCATGATTCGCGACATCACCGAGCGGCGGCGCATTGAGCAGCAGCTGTTTCAGGAAAAGATGTTGGCGCAGGTGACACTGGCCTCGATTGGTGACGGGGTGATCACCACCGGGCCGGACGCCCGCGTGCGTTACCTCAATCCGGTAGCGCAGAAGTTGACCGGCTGGAGCGAGGAAGAAGCCGCCGGGCGCTCGCTGGACGATGTCTATTGCCTGTACGACGAAGCGGACGGCGAGCGTCTGGGCAATCCGGTGACGGCGCTGCTGCGGCGTTACCGCCAGGCTTTGGCGCGGGAAGACGGTGCCATGTGTCAGTTGCGGCGGCGCGACGGCAGCGAGGTGACCATTCAGGATGCGGTGGCGCCGATACGGGATGCCGAAGGCCACATCATTGGCGCTGTGCTGACCTTTCGCGATGTAACGGTCAACCGGCGTCTGGCCCGCGAGCTGTCGCACCAGGCGGCGCACGACACCCTGACCGGGCTGAGCAACCGCAAGGAGTTCGAGCGGCGGGTCGCCATGGCGCTGACCAAACAGCCCCACGAGCGCGGCGATCAGGTGCTCTGCTATATGGATCTGGACCAGTTCAAGATCGTCAACGACACCTGTGGCCATGCCGCCGGTGACGAACTGCTGCGGCAGCTGGCCAAGCTGTTTCAGGCGCACGTGCGCAGCAGCGACGTATTGGCCCGCCTCGGCGGCGACGAGTTCGGCCTGCTGCTATCCGGTTGCTCGCTGGAGGAGGCGATTCCGATTGTCGACGGTATTCGCGCGCTGGTAGAGGAGTTTCGCTTCAGTTGGCAGGACAAGACCTTTGCCGTAGGTGTCAGTATTGGCCTGGTGTCGGTCGAAGAGCAGATGGCGACCATGGACGTGCTGCTCAGCGCCGCCGACAGTGCCTGCTACGCGGCCAAGGAGGCGGGTCGCAACCGTATTCACCTGTACCAGGCGGACGACGCGCAGCTGCTGGAGCGGCGTGGCGAAATGATGTGGGTGAACCGCCTGCGTAATGCGTTGGACGGTGACCTGATGCGTTTGTACGTCCAGCCGATCCATCCGATCAGTCAGCAGCAGACCGTGCCGGGTTACGAGGTGCTGGTACGCATGTTGGGCGATGACGGTCGCATTATTCCGCCGGGTGCCTTCATGCCCGCTGCGGAGCGTTATGACCTGGCCTCAGCCATCGACCGCTGGGTGGTGGGCAACTTCCTCGCCTGGGTCGGCGACTACAATCGGCGCCGCAACGGCGACATTGGCAACTACTCGATCAACCTGTCGGCCGCTTCCCTGGTCGAGGAGAGCTTTCTTGCCTTTGTACTGGACGCCATCGAGCGCCACGCGGTACCGCCGCAAAGCATCTGTTTTGAAATCACCGAAACCAGCGCTATCGCCAATCTGGCCAAGGCGGTCACCTTCATGCAGCAGCTGAAGGTGATCGGCTGCAAGTTCGCGCTGGACGATTTTGGCTCCGGGCTGTCGTCCTTTGCCTATCTCAAGTCGCTGCCGGTGGATTACCTGAAAATCGACGGCGTGTTCGTCAAGGATATCGCCGACGACCCCATCGCCCGCGCCATGGTGGCCTCGATCAATACCATCGGCCACGAAATGGGGCTGGAAACCGTGGCCGAGTTCGTCGAGAACGAGGCGATCCTGGATCAGCTACGCGAGCTGGGTGTGGACTATGCACAGGGCTATCACCTGGGTCGGCCGCAGCCGTTGAGTGAGTTGGAAGGCGTGCGGATGATGCCGCGTTGACCCGTATAGCTTTTGACGAACAGCTCGACCAATGCACGGGGCAGAAATCCCCTCTGAGCGGGCGAGTAGCGCAGAGCTGCCGGGAAAAAGGGGCGCGCGATGTCTGAGCGGAGCGAGTTTGCGCACTCCCCCGGCAGCTTGAGCAACGCAGCGAACCCGCAGGGCCGCGCAGCGGGGTGCCCTTGGCTCGCCTAGAGGCGAAAGCGACAGGGAGCTACCCGTAGAGCTGATGAAAACCAGAGGCCGCTTCCGGTCTGTTTGCCAAATTGATTGACTCCGGCCTACAGCGGCCCGCCGATCAAGGCAAATAAATCCGAAACTCCCCACCACCCAGTTCACTGTCATTGCTTATGGCGATACGCCCCCGCACTCCGTTGCGCTGATGTCGCTCAGCAATGCGCGCGCCAAAGTACAGGCCCAAACCGGTGGAGCCGCTGCTCATGTTGATGCCCAGCACGTAATCGGACTGCGCATCCAGCATGCGCTGCGGATAACCTTGGCCGTCGTCACTGATGGCCAGTACCAACTGCTCGTCTTCCACCCAGGCGCGCAGGTGGATGGCGTTTTGGGCGTAACGGATGGAGTTGTTGATCACGTTGCCGACCACGGAATCAACCAGTTCCGCATCAAAGAAGCCCATGAGGCCGTCCTCGGCCACCTCATAGGTGCCGCTGATCTGACGTGAGCGCAGGATGTTGTCATGGCGTGCCAGCGAGGCCTGAAAAAAGTCTTCGACCTCGACATGGGTCGGTTGCAACGGCAACTGGTTAACGCCCAGCTTGTAGAGCCCCAGCATCTGCACCAGCATGCCGTTCAGGCGCATCGATTCGTACTCGATAATGCCCTGCTCGCGACTGTCGCCCAGCTCGGCCGGCAGGCGCGCGGCCAGCGCGCTATGCGCCTGCATCAACATGCCCAATGAGTTTTTCATGTCGTGCACGGTCGAAGCGATCACCGTGGAGAAGCCCAGCGCCTGCTCCTCTTCCAGCTCTGGACGTTCGCGGCTCATAGTGCCTCCACGCGCTCGCACAGCTTGCGGTAACGCGCGTAACGATGGTCTGACTCGGGCATGCTGCGCACTTGCTCCAGACAGACCTGGCACTCTTCGCGCAGGGCATCGGTAGGTTCGCTGAGTAATAGGCGCAGCAGCGACTGCGCGGTATTCAGGGCAAAGCTGATATTGCGCGGCTGCAACGCCTGGGCGGCCCGGAAGCGCTCCAGCGCCTCAGGATACTGCTGTTGCTGATACAGGCTAATGCCCTCGCGGTTGTGGGTCTGGGCCTGCTGCCCGGCTTCGAGAATCGCCGGATTGCTGGTCTGTGCTGCAATGCCGGCCATGACCTTGGGATCGTCACCGTACATTTCGGCGCAGGTACCCAGCAGGGTGTCGGCCTGTTCGGCTTGGCCCAGTGCGCGCAACTGGTCGGCCACCTCCAGCGCGGCGTCGGCAGAGAAAAAGGTTTTCAGGTTGCTCAGCTTGCTACTGGCATTGCGCACCAGTTCATCGGCTTCACTCTGTTTGCCGGCTTTGACCAGGCTCTTGGCTTGCAGCAGGTCTGCTCGGGCGGTCAGGCCGGGGTCGTTTTTCCAGCTCTTGCTCAGATCGCCCAGGGTCTGGCGTATCTCCAGCATGGCCTTGGGCGAGGGTGCCGCATCGCCGGCCTGGTCCTGCAGGCTGCCGGCAAGATGCAAATGGCACTCGGGATCGCGAAACTGAGAGTGGCGGCCCAGGCTCACAGCCTGGCGATAGGCCCTTATGGCGCGTTCCGGATCCTGATTGGCGCGCGCCAGTTTGCCCAACTCGGCCTGACGCTGCGGACTGTTGGGGGAAATCTTCACCGCCTGCTCAAGAAAAACTTGGGCCTTGAGCAGCTCACCCTTGGCCTGTTTGACCCGGGCCAGGCCGTCGAACAGGGCCGGCAGCATCGGAAACTGGCTGATGCCTTGCTCGAAACAGGCTTCGGCCTGCTCCAGTTCGCCGCGCTCCAGCCAATGGTTGGCCAGCATGACCAGCGCCCAGGGCATGGGGCGGTCGGCCAGCAGGCTTTGCAGCTGGGCTTCCAGTTCTTCGTGCAGGCCCAGGGTTTTCAGCGCATCGGCCTTGTAGCGCTGGCACAGTGGGGCGTAGCGCGGCTGGCTGCTGATGATCTGCTCGCAGGCCTGCAGCACGGCGCCGTACTGCTGCTTGGCCAGCGGCGCGAGTATTGGCTGCAGCGCCATCTTGCGCTCCACCAGCTTGTCGAGCCGCTGTTGCAGGCTGGCACGGGTGAAGGGTTTGGTCAGGTAGGCGTCGGGTTCAAACTCGAGTGCCGCCATGACCATGGCCTGGCTGCTTTCGGCGGTCACCATGACGAAGATGCAATTGGGGCTGATCAGGCCGGCGTGGTGCAGCTCTTCCAGAACCTGCTGGCCGTTCTTGCCTTCGCCCAGATTGTAATCATGCAGGATGATATCGTATTGATTCTCGCGGCAGAGCTTGATGGCTTCGTCGCCGTTGGCGGCGGCGTCCACGTGCTGCGCAGCCATCTGGTTGAGCATGCCCTTGACCGATGAACGGAAGTCGGAAAAGTCATCGACGATTAGAAAGCGTCTTTTGTTGTAGCTGATCATAGGGTGTCCCGGGTGTACGGCTGTTACATGCTCTCCCAGTCTAGACCCTGTCGGCTGGTTTCTGCTGGGTTGCTTTGAGATCATTGTGCCATTATTTGAACTGGTTGGCGCATCCACCGGCGCTCCGTCGGCAAAACGCGGTTGCCCGGCGGAAGTCTGATATAAATGGCAGCGGGGTCGGGTTCTCCGTGCAGCGTGCCGTATCGGCGAGGCAAAGTGCGCCGCGCTGGAGACTTGACCAAACCGCAACCGACCGTAGAATGCTTCCCTCTGCGGCGCAATGAAAGCACTGACGCATGATGAAGCTGTTGCTGGAAGACTGGCTGGCCTGGAGTGCCGAGAAAATGGATTTTGCGCTGGATAGCCGGCATGACCTGAGCCAGCGGCAGGGCCCTGAGCCGCCCCTGCCGGCCATGCTGCGCAGGCGCCTGGACGGCACCGGCCGCGCGGTCTGTGATGCGCTCAGCCTGCTCGATCCCGAGCACAGCCTGCCGGTGGTGCACGCCTCTCGGCACGGTGACGTCAAAAGTTCGCTGGCGATGTTGCAGGCGCTGGCCGAGCAACAACCCCTCTCTCCCGCCAAATTTTCCATGTCGGTGCACAACGCCGTGCTGGGCGTGCACTCCATCGCCCGCAAGAACACCCGATCGATGCAGGCGCTGGCGGCGTGCGGCCACGAGCTGGACGCCATGCTAGTGGAGGCCGCAGGCTATCTGCTGGAAGGGCACGCGGCGGTATTGGCGGTGTTCTCCGACAGCGACCTGCCCGAGGCCTATCGGCAGCAGAGTGTGGGCCCCGAAGCGGCCGCCTGTGTGGCGCTGCGGCTGTCGCGCGAAAAAGGTCGGCCGTTGCTGGCATCCGCTGCGGCGGTACCCGGCGAACCGGCACCGCTGGATGTCGCGCGCTGGCTGGCTCGCGGAGGCGAGTTGCAGTCGCGGCAATGCTGGAGCCTGGCGTGAGCGCCAAACTCAATCGACTCTGGCGTGGCTTTGGCACAGCGTTGTCGTTTGCCGCCTTCGGCTTGGGTGGCGCGCTGCTGGGCCTGCTCGCGGCGCCATTGCTGTGGTTGCTGGTGCGCGATCCGCAGCGTCGCCAGCAGGCTGCACGCAGGTTGATCCAATGCAGTTTTCGCGCCTTTATCGGCCTGATGAAGGTGCTGGGTGTGGCGGACTACCGCATTGAGGGGTTGGAAAAGCTGCAGCGTCCGGGGCTGCTGGTGCTGGCCAATCACCCGTCTTTGATCGACGTGATTTATCTGGTGGCCTTCACGGGTGCCGCCGACTGCATCGTCAATGGCGCGCTGGCGCGCAACCCGTTTACCCGGGGCCCGATTCGCATGGCCGGGTACATCACCAACAGCGAGCCAGAGGCGGTGCTGGCGGCGGCGCAACGGAGCCTGGCACAGGGCAAGTCGTTGATTCTGTTCCCCGAGGGCACGCGTACCTCGCCGCAGCGGGCCGTCAAGTTTCGCCGCGGCGGCGCCAACATCGCGCTGCGCACGCATACTGCGATAACACCGGTACTGATTAGCTGCACGCCCACTACCCTGACCAAGGGCGAGCCTTGGTATCATATCCCGCCGAGTCGGATTCAGATGCACCTGCGGGTGCTGGATGATGTCGCGGTCAACAGGGACGAAACACAACCTGCAGGACAGCAGGCCAGACACTTGACCCGGTGGTTGAGTGACTATTTCAATAAGGAACTGGAGCAGTTCAGTCATGAGCGAAACCCAAGATTTGTCGCTGGAATTGAAGCGGATGATTATCGAAACGCTTGAGCTCGAAGACATCACCCCTGACGATATCGAGCCCGATGCGCCGCTGTTTGGCGAAGGCCTGGGCTTGGATTCCATCGACGCGCTGGAAATCGGTTTGGCCCTGCAAAAGCAGTACGGCATCAAACTGGATGCCGAGGCCGAAGAAACCCGCCAGCACTTCACCAGCCTGAATGCTCTGCAAGCGCTCGTGGAGGAACGCCGTGTCAACTGAATCACCAAGCCGCGAGGCGACGTTCGCGCAGGTGCGCAAGACTCTGGTGGAGCTGTTCGAGCTGGACGCGGATGAGATTACCCCCGAAGCGCGCCTCTACGAAGACCTGGATATCGACAGCATTGATGCCGTTGACCTGGTTGTCGAACTCAAGCGCTACACCGGCAAACGCCTGAACCCTGAAGACTTCAAGTCGGTGCGCACCATCGACGACGTAGTCAACGCCGTTGACCGCATCATGCAGCTCTGACAATGGTTTATCGGATGCTGAAGTGGGCAGGGATGCTCGCCCTGATCGCCTGGCCCTTTGCGGTCTATGCGCTGCACGGGCAGGTGCCCAGCGGCTGGCTGTTGCTGGTGGGGGCGGGCTTGCTGGTGTGGCGTCTGCCACAGGCACGGCCATTGGCGCTGCTGGCCGCCGCCGTATTACTGCTGCTCGGTTTGCTCGGCAAGGCCGAGCTGGGCATGCGTGCCTACCCGGTGGCGGTCAGCCTGATCATGCTGGCGTTATTTGCCGGCAGCCTGCTGCACGGCATGCCGATCATCGAGCGGCTGGCGCGCCTGCAGGAACCTGACTTGCCCCCTGAGGGGGTGCGGTACACGCGCAAGGTCACCTGGGCCTGGTGTGGCTTTTTCATCGTCAACGGCAGTATCGCGGCCTGGACCGCGGTGTACGCCGATCTCGCCACCTGGACGCTGTATAACGGTTGCATCAGCTACCTGCTGATGGGGCTGATGTTCGCCGTCGAGTGGCTCTGCCGTCGCCGCCTGCGCCGGGGGCTGACATGAGTTTTCAACCCTTGATCGAGCGGCCCTGGCTGCAACCAACGGCTGCCGCCGAGTTACCCGCGCACTGGTGCCAAGGGCCCGCGTTGCTGACGCTGCGGCGGCGCTGGTTGCACTGGTTGGCCGACAAGCCCGGCGGCCAATGGCTGCTGCATCAGCCTGATCCACTACAGTTTACCGCTGCGCTCTTGGCGCTCTGGGATAGCGGACGGGTCGCCGTGCTACCGGCCGATGATCGACCGGAGACCCTGCAGGCCATCGCCGCCGAGTTGGACGGACAACTGCCAGCCAGCGCCCCGGACAGTGCCGAGCTTGAACCCGCGCAACTGTCACCGCTCGCCCCGCAAGCCATCGCGCTGGCGCTCTACACCTCGGGCTCCACAGGGCTGCCGCTGCGCCTGAGCAAGCGTTTTGATCAGCTCGACAGCGAGTTGGCGGTGCATGCGCGGCTCTGGCCGCTGGCCGGCGCGGCGGTGATTGCGCAGGTCAGCCACCAGCACATCTACGGCTTGCTGGCCGGCGTGCTGCATCCGCTCTGCGCCGGCGTGCCCTTTTGCGGCCGCGACGCCCTTTACCCCGAGGTGCTGGCAGCACGTCTGAGTGAGGCGCAGAGCGCCGCGCTGGCAGCGGTCGTGGTCAGTTCGCCGGCGCCGCTGTCGCGCCTGCCAGATCACATTGATTGGGCCGCGGCCGGTTCGCCACGGCGCATTTTCTCCTCCGGAGCACCCTTGCAGCTGGCCCACGCCCAGCAAGCGGAGGCCTTGCTGCAGGCGCCGGTAATCGAAATTTACGGTAGTACCGAAACCGGCGGCATCGCCCAGCGGCAACAGAGCGCATCGGGCGTCTGGCAGGCGCTGCCGAGTGTCGACTGGCAGATAGTGGACGATGCCTTGCTGCTGCATTCACCGTTTCTGGAGCAACCGGCGCTGGGCTGGCAGCAGGCCGACAGGGTGGCACAACAGGATGGCGGCTTTGTTTTGTTGGGTCGCGGAGACCGGGTCGCCAAGGTGGCCGGCAAACGGGTGTCGCTGGAGCAGATTGAACAGCGCCTGCTGCAGGTGCCTGAGATAACGGCGGCGCGCTGCGTGGATCCGGGCCGCGCCGATGGCCGGCTTGGCGTAGTGGTTGCCATGCCCGCAGACGGCGTGCCGCAGGATCACGCGGCGCGCCGTGCGCTGACTGAGCGCCTGCGTACTTTGCTGGCCGATCAGTTGGAGCGCGTCGCGCTGCCGCGCTACTGGCGTTTTGTCGAGCAACTGCCGAGCAACGCGCAAGGCAAGCTGGACCGTGCGCTGATCGCGCGGCTGTTCGCCGATCTGGACGACGACCGCCTGCCGCGCTGGCTGGGTGAGCAGTGGCAGGATGCCGAGCATTGCTGCCAGCATTTTGAAGTGCCTGAACGGCTGATTTATCTGCGCGGTCACTTCAACAGTTTCGCCCTGGTGCCGGGCGTGGTGATGATTCGGTGGGCGCTGCAGACTGCGGAGCAGAGTTTTGGTCCGTTGGGGCAGTTTCACCGGCTGGAGCGCCTGAAATTTCAGACCATGCTGCGCCCCGGCATGCGTTTTCAGCTCACGTTGGCGCGCAAGCCGGATGCGGTGACCTTTACGCTGCAATCCGCGGCCGGCCGTCACTGCACGGCCACCGCGCGCTTTCTGCCTGCTGCAGGTGCGCAGGCATGAAGACGCCTGCAGTCTGCGCGCTGATTCCGGTCTACAACCATCCGGCGACCATCGCAGCGGTCTGTGCCCAGCTGCAGCAGCTGGGCTTGCCGGTACTGCTGGTTGACGACGGCTGCGACGCCGAGTGCGCCAGCGTGCTGGATCAGCTGCAAGTCGCCGGTCATCACTTGCTGCGGTTGCCGCACAACCAGGGCAAGGGGGCCGCCGTGCGGGCCGGCTTAGCCCACGCCGAGCGGCTTGGCTACAGTCATGCCCTGCAGGTAGACGCCGACGGCCAGCACGCGGTCGCCGATCTGCCGGGCTTTCTGGCGGCCATGCAGGCACAGCCGCAGGCCCTGGTAATCGGCTATCCGCATTATGATGAAAGCGTCTCGCGGCTGCGTTTTTATGGCCGCTACGCGACCCACATCTGGGTCTGGATCAACACCCTGTCTCTGGCTATCCGCGACTCCATGTGTGGCGCGCGCATCTACCCGTTGGCAGCGGTCAATCGCCTGCTGGCAACGCAGCCCTGCGGTAACCGCATGGCCTTCGATACCGAGGTGCTGGTGCGCTGGCACTGGCGCGGCGGGGCAGTGATCAACCTGCCGGTGCATGTGCATTACCCCGAGGGCGGCGTCAGCCACTTCAACCTGTGGCGCGATAACCTGCAGATCTCGGCCATGCATGCGCGGCTGTTTTTTGGCATGTTGCGCCGTGCGCCCGGCTGGCTACTGCGCGGCAGGACGCGCGCATGAGCCAGCATTGGGCGCAGATCGGCGAGCGCGGCAGCCTGCTGGGTATGCAGCTGCTGGTGTGGATTCAGCGTCATCTGGGCCGCTGGCCCTTTCAGCTGGTGCTCTGGCCGGTGATGCTCTGGTATTTCCTCAGCCACGGCACCGCAAGGCGGGCGTCCTGCGACTATTGGCGGCGGCTGGAGCCGGCGCTGGCAAGGCGGCCGGTTCAGCTGCACTGGCGCAGCTTCCGGCACTTTATGAGCTTCGGTAATACGCTGATGGACAAGGTCGCAGGCTGGAGCGCGCCAGTTACCGACGCACACCTGTGCGGCGACGGCGTTGCGCGCTTTGCGCAGGCGCTGGAGAGCGGCCAGGGCGGGCTGGTACTGGTGGCGCATCACGGTAATCTGGACATCGCCAACGCCATGGCCGAGCGGCATCCGCAGCTGGATCTGCTGGTGCTCATGCATACGCGCAACGCTGGCAAGTTCAACCTGCTGCTGGAGCGCGTGACGGGACGGCCAAGGCCACAGATTCTCGAAGTGACTGAAATCACCCCGGCCACCGCGCAAATGCTTGATGCGCGCATTGCTGCGGGTGGCTTCGTGGTGATTGCCGCCGACCGGCCGCCGATCAATGGCGGCCGGCAGCGCACGCTGAACTTTCTCGGCGCTCCGGCGACCTTCCCGGAGGGTCCGTTCTGGCTCGCCGCCTTGCTGCGCTGCCCGCTATACACCCTGTCGTGCGTGCGCGTCGGCGAGCGCTTCCGCATCCGTTTTGCCGCTTTCGATGACACCCGCCAGTTGCCGCGCAAGGCGCGCGAGCAATGGTTGGCCGTTGCCATGCAGCGTTATGCCGATACCCTCGCCGGCTGGGTGCGCGAGCAGCCGCTGCAGTGGTACAACTTTTTCCCTTTCTGGTTGGCTGAGAAACATGAGTCTGACAAACACCCGCACTGACACCGCGCCCGCCTGCCTGCACCTCGACGGCAGCCCGCTGAGCATCGAGCAGGTGCTGGCCGTAGCCCGGCGCGACTGCCGCGTGGCGCTGTCGGCCGAGCCGGCGTTCCGCGAGCGCATCAGCGCCGGCAACCGCTTTCTTGAACAACTGCTGGCCGAAGACGGCGTGATCTACGGCGTCACCACCGGGTACGGCGACTCCTGCACCCGCGCGGTGCCGGCCGAGGTGCTGGGCGAGCTGCCGCAGCACCTGTATACCTTCCACGGTTGCGGCCTGGGGCAGGTGCTCTCGGTTGAGGCGTCGCGGGCGGTGGTCATGGTGCGCCTGGTATCGCTGTGTCAGGGCTATTCCGGGGTTAGCTGGGACTTGTTGGAACGTCTGGCCTGGCTGCTGGAGCAGGATGTGCTGCCGGTCATTCCGGAGGAGGGTTCGGTGGGTGCCAGTGGCGATCTGACGCCGCTGTCCTACCTGGCGGCGGTGCTCTGTGGTGAGCGCGAGGTCTGGGTTGAGGGTGAGCGCCGCGCCACCGCCGAGGTGTTCGCCGAGCGTGGCCTGACCCCCTACCGGCTCAAGCCCAAGGAAGGCCTGGCGCTGATGAACGGCACCGCCGTGATGACCGCGCTGGCGCTGCAGGCCTTTGCGCGCACCGAGTATCTGGCGCAGCTCAGTACCCGGATCACCGCGCTCAGCGTGTATGCGCTGGATGGCAATCCCTATCACTTTGACGAGACCCTGTTTCGCGCCAAGCCGCATCCCGGCCAGGCGCAGGTCGCCGCGCGGCTGCGCGAAGATCTGCACGCGCCGGCCACCCCGCGCAACTCGCCCCGCCTGCAGGATCGTTATTCCACCCGCTGCGCGCCGCACGTCATCGGTGTTGTGGCCGATGCGCTGCCTTTCTGGCGGCAACTGCTGGAAACCGAACTGAACAGCGCCAACGACAACCCGCTGATCGACGTCGAGGGCGGCAAGGTAATGCACGGCGGTCACTTCTACGGCGGCCATGTGGCCTTTGTCATGGACAGTTTGAAGCAGGCGGTGGCTAATCTTGCCGATCTGCTCGACCGTCAATTGGCGCAGCTGGTGGATACTCGCTTCAGCCACGGCCTACCCGCCAACCTCAGTGGCGCCAGCGCCGCGCGCGCGCCGCTCAATCACGGTTACAAGGCGGTGCAGATCGGCGCCTCGGCCTGGACCGCCGAAGCACTCAAATTAACCATGCCCGCCAGTGTGTTCTCGCGCTCCACTGAATGTCACAATCAGGACAAGGTCAGCATGGGCACCATCGCGGCGCGGGATGCATTGCGGGTGCTGACCCTGGTCGAGCAGGTCGCCGCGGCCATGCTGCACGCTGTCTGCCAGGGCGTCGAGCAGCGCAGCAGCCTGCCCGACTCCGCGCCACTGCCGGCTCAGTTGGCCGAGTTTGTCGCCGAGTGCCGCGAGCAGGTCGCCCCCTTGTTTGAGGACCGTGCGCTGGAAAGTGACCTGCGCCACCTGTGCGGCCTGATTTTGCAACGCCACTGGAGCCTCTATGACGCCTGCTGAACACCCGCTGCCGCGTGCCGAAATCTGCCTGACCATCCCCTTTCACGATGTGGATATGATGCAGATCGTCTGGCACGGGCATTACGTGCGCTACCTGGAAATCGCCCGCTGCGCGCTGCTCGACGAGCTGGATTACAACTACAACCAGATGCGCGACTCCGGTTTCGGCTGGCCGGTCATCGACATGCGCCTGCGCTACGCGGCGCCAGCGGTATTTACCCAGCAGATCGCCATCGAGGCGCGGCTCAGTGAATGGGAAAACCGCCTGAAGATCGATTACACCATCCGTGATGCCGAGACACGCAAGCGGCTCAATCGCGCCTGGACGGTGCAGGTAGCGGTGGGCGTGGAGGATCGGGAAATGCGTTTTGAGTCACCCGCCGTGCTGCGCGAGAAGATTGCCGCCTGGCAACAGAGGAACAGCTGATGCGTCACTTGCTGCTGTGGGCCGCCATGTTGTTCAGCCTGTCCGCTGTGGCAGAACTGGATAGCACAACGCTGGGCGCACAACTGGCCGAGCACAGCCCGCAATGCAGCCATTTTGCGCAGACCCGCTGGCTGGCCGATCTGGAGGCCGAGCTGGCCAGCAGCGGCTACTTTCAACGCAGCGAGCAGGGGCTGGTGTGGCACACACTGACCCCGGTCGACAGCCGACTCGTGCTGAACGCCGACAACCCCGACATGCCTCTGGCCTATCAGGTCATATTGCCGGTGCTTACCGGCCTGTTGGGTGGCGACTGGGCCGCGCTGCAGCAGCACTTTGCGCTGCAGTTGCAGGGCGAGCTGAGCGACTGGCGCGCGGAGTTGACCCCCATCGATGATGCGGTAGCCGAGCGACTGCAGCTGCTGCAGGTGCGTGGAGGCGAGCAGGTTGAGCAGTTGCAGATCGACTTTGTCTCCGGTGACCGTATGACCCTGCAGCTCAGCGCCGCCGATTGCGCCGCGCTGCCCGGCGCCAGTAGCGCGCCTTGAAGTGGCGCGCGCTGGCCTGGCTGTGGGCTGCGCTGCTGCTGGCCTGTGCGCTGCTGCTGGTCAGCCAGCTGCGTAACGCCGAGTTCTGGGATACGCGCATCACCGCATTGCTCCCCGCCAGCGACCAGGGTGCCAATCTGCAACAGGCTGATCGCCAACTCGGCGGCGCCTTTGAACAGCGTTTTGTCCTGCTGGTTGGCGGGCCGGCGCCCCTGGCGGCTGCGCAGTCCCTGCAGCAGCATCTGCAGGCGGCCGGCCTGGGCCGGGCGCAAGCGGCAAACCGGCCTGATCAGCAACTGGCCGATTACCGTTACAGCCTGCTCAGCGACCAACTGCGCGGGGCAGAGAGCCAAGCGTGGTCGGCCCGTGCATTGAACCGCTTGCTGCTGCCCGGCGGCAGCGAGACCCTGACGCGTGACCCCTTCGGCCTGCTCGACAGCTGGCTGGAAGAGCGCTTCAACGGCCCCTTGCGTCTGCGCCAAGGCCTGCCGACGCTGCAGCACGATGGCCAGTTATGGGTACTGGTCAGCGGCGAGATCAGCGCCAGCCCCTACCAACTGGCGGTGCAGCAGCAATTGCAAGCTAGCCTGGAAGCGTTTCAAGCGCAGTGGCCGCGGGCGCAGTTATTGCGCTCCGGGCTGATCTTCCATGCCGCGGCTGGTGCCGCGCAGGCGCAGCGCGAGATGTCGACCCTGGGGCTGGCCTCGTTGCTGGGGCTGGTGTTGTTGTTCTGGCTGGTGTTTCGTCGCTTGCGTACCCTGGAGCTCCTGCTGGTACCGATTGGCTGCGGCTTGTTGCTGGCGCTGCCGCTGACCGGCCTGCTGTTTGGCCAGGTCAATCTACTCACGCTGGTGTTCGGCGTCAGCATTATCGGCATCGCCGTGGACTATGCGCTGCACTTGCAATGCCAGCGCCAGCTGGTCGCCGAGCAACCGGGCCGGCGTTTCTGGTCGGCTCTGCTGCTGGGGCTGGTAAGTACCCTAGTTGCTTATCTGGTACAGCTGATTACGCCCATGCCGGGCCTGCGTCAGATGGCCTGCTTTGCCGCGTTGGGGCTGCTGGGTGCCTGGCTGACGGTACGTCTGTGGCTGGTCAACTGGCCGTTGGCGACGCATCCTGCCACCGCCGCAGCGGCTGCTCGGCTGGCACCGCTGCGGCTACGCCGTGGCCAGCGTTGGCCGTGGGTGGTGCTGGCGCTGTTGCTGCTGCTGGCGCTGGTGGCGATCAGCCGGGTGCAGTTCAGCGCCAGCCTGCAACAGCTCAATCCTTCGCCACCGCAGCTGATTGCCGAGCAACAGCAAGTGCAGACGTTGCTGTTGCAACCCGGTGGCAGCCGTTACTTGCTGGTCAGCGCCGCCGATGAGCAGGCTTTGCTGCAGCGGCTGGAAAGCCTGGACGCGCCCTTGCAGCAGTTGCAGGCGAGCGGCGAGCTGTCGGCCTATACCCACGCGGCGCGGCATTTGCCGTCGCTTGCCCGGCAGCAGCAGACACAGCGGTTGCTGCGCGAGCGTTATCAACAGGCGCTGCCGGCGTTGCGTGCGGCCAGCGGCTTGCCCGAGCGTCTGCAGCACCAAGCACTGGCAGCGCTGGAGCAAGCGCCACTACTGCAGCCGGCACAATGGTTGAACAGCCCGGCAGGAGCGGCCGATGCCGCGCTCTGGCTGGGCCAGCAAGCCAGCGGCGACTGGCTGGCGCTAGTGGCGCTGGGTGAGGCCAGCCCTGCTGGCGTCGCGGCGTTACAGCAGTTGGCTGCGGCGGACGATCTGCTGTATCACGACCGGGTGGCGGCGCTGTCGGCGCAGCTGGCGCGCCTGGCCCACAGCATGGCAAGCTGGCTGGCGGTGGCCGTGGCACTGCTGGTGCTGTTGCTCGTCTGGCGCCTGCGCCTCGACGCCTGGCGCGCGTTGCTGCCACCGCTGGGGGCGGTACTGCTGACGCTGGGCTGTCTGAGTCTGACTGGCGGCATAGGTCTGTTCCACTTGCTCGGCCTGTTGCTGGTGCTGGGGATTGGTCTGGATGCCGGTATTTTCAGCGCGCAGGAACCGGATAGCGCGGCCGCCTGGCTGGCGGTCAGCCTGTCCTGCGCATCCAGCATGCTGGCCTTCGGTTTGCTGGCCTTCAGCGCCACCCCGGCGCTGCATTTTCTGGGGCTGACCTGCCTGTTGGGTCTGGCCTTTACCTGGGCCCTGGTGCCCTTCGCCCGCGCTGAAGGGTGCGGCCATTCACACTAGTTGCAGGGAGTGCAGATGCAGAACACCACGGCAGAGTCGAGCGTAGAACAGGTTGACGTCGCCATTATCGGTGCAGGTCCGGCGGGGGCCGCCGCCGCAGCCTGGCTGGCGCGTGCCGGCCTGCGGGTGCGGGTGCTGGAGCAGAGCCAGTTCCCGCGGTTCTCGATTGGCGAGAGCCTGTTACCGCAGTGCATGCATTACCTTGACGCGTGCGGGCTGCTGGCGGCGGCCGAGGCCGGGGGCTTCCAGTACAAGGATGGCGCCGCCTTTTGCTGGCGCGATCAAACGGCCGCGATCCAGTTTACCGAGAAGTTCAGCCCCGGCCCCGGTACCACCTGGCAGGTGCCGCGCGCGGATTTTGACCAGCGGCTGATTCAGGGCGCGCAGGCGCTGGGCGCCGATGTGCTGTTTGGCTGCAAGGTAACCGATTTTACGCCCGATGCGCTGCATCCGCAGATCCGCCTGGTCACGGCGGAGGGCGAGGAGCAGCAATTGCAGGCGCGCTTCGTGCTGGATGCCAGTGGCTATGGCCGGGTGCTGGCGCGGCTGACCGGGTTGGCCTGCGAGTCAGTACTGGAGTCGCGCTGCGCGCTGTTCATGCATGTGGAAGACCGTATCGACACCGCTGATTACGATCGCAACAAGATTCTCATCGGTATTCATCCTCAGCTGCCGGGTGTCTGGTACTGGCTGATCCCCTTCAGCGATGGCCGCGCCTCGGTCGGTGTGGTGGGTGATCGCGCGACCCTGGAGCAGGCGGGTCTGGATGATGCCGAACGCCTGTGGGCCATGTTGCGCCAGGAGCCGCGCTACGCCGAACTGCTGAAAAACGCTGTACAGGTGCGCGATACCGGCCGTTTGGAGGGGTACTCGGCTGCCGTCAAGCAGTTGCACGGCCCGGGCTTTGCGCTGCTCGGCAACGCCGGCGAGTTTCTCGATCCGGTGTTTTCCTCGGGCGTCACTATCGCGCTGCATTCGGGTTGGCTGGCGGCGCCGCTGGTGCAGCGGCAGCTCCAAGGTGAGACGGTCGACTGGCAAACCGCGTTCGAACAACCACTGCGCGCCGGCGTGGATACCTTCCGCGAGTTCGTACTGGCCTGGTATGACGGCCGTCTGCCGCGGATCATCTTCAATGAGCGTCAGCCGGAGCGTATTCGCAGCATGATCAGTGCGGTCTTGGCCGGTTATGCCTGGGATGCCAGCAACCCACTGGTGGCGGCCAGCCGCAGACGGCTGGATGTGCTGGCGCAGAGCAGTATCGAGAGCCCCTTTGACCTGACGCAGGCACCAGCGTGATCCGGCTGCCCGCCGCGCTGCTGGTACTGCTGTTGCTCAGTGGCTGCGCGCTGCTGTCGCCAACGCCAGCGCCGCCACCGGATCTGGCGGCCCTGCCGCCGGCACCCGCGCAAACCCTGCAGCTGCGCTTTGTCCATGGGGATCAAACCCATGTGATGATCGGCGTGCTGCGCCGTGATAGCGACAGCCTGCGTCTGGTGCTGCTCAGCCCGCAGGGGCAGCGGCTGCTCAGCTGGCAGCGCGACGCCAGCGGTGCACAAATGCACTCCGCGGTATGGCAACCGCCCTTTGATGCCGACTGGCTGGGTAGCCGCCTGGCCTGGTCGCTGTGGCCTGCCAAGGCTCTGCATCAGGCCTTTGCCGGCAGCCGATGGACGCTGCAGGGCAGCCCGCAGCGGCGTGCGATTTATTATCGCAAGCAACTGATTGCCAAGGTTAAAATAGACGGCCACTGCCGCCTGATTGACGACCTTGACGCCGGCTACCAGCTAACCATCACCGTGGCCGATGCCGCGCGGACCACCACGCCATGCCCGAATTACTGAATGCCCTGCAAGATCAGCCCTGTCGTCTTTCGACGCCGGCGCTGTTGTGCTCGCTGGGCGACAATCTGGCGGCTATCGCGCATAAGCTGTTCAGCGGTGAGCGGGGCCTGACGGTCACTGATAGCTTCACTCCCGGGCGAGCGCTGCCACTGGGGCTGGTTACCGGCGAACTGCCGCCCATGCATGGCTGGCCGGCCGAGCATCGTTCGCGTAACAACCAACTGCTGGCCGCCGCGCTGCAGCAACTGGCGCCGGACTTGGCTGCGCTGCGCGCGCGGCAACCCCAGGCGCGTATCGGCGTGGTGCTGGGCACCAGTACCTCGGGTATCGGTGAAAGCGAGGCCGCCGTGGTGCATTTTCAGCAGCACGGCGACTGGCCGGAGAGCTTCGCCTATCAGCGCCAGGAGATAGGTTCACCTGCGGCCTTTGTTGCGGCGCACTTGGGCCTGGATGGCCCGGCGTACACCCTGTCGACTGCGTGCAGCTCCAGCGCCCGGGCGTTGGCCAGTGGTCGACGTTTGCTGGCGCTGGGGCTCTGCGATGCGGTGATCGCGGGCGGCGCCGACAGTCTCTGTGCGCTGACGGTGAACGGCTTTGCCGCGCTGGAAGCGGTCAGTGACCAGCCCAGCCTGCCGTTCTCGCCCAATCGCCGTGGCATCAACATTGGCGAAGCGGCGGCGCTGTTTCTGATGACACCCGAGCCCGGCGGTATTCAGCTCGCCGGTTATGGCGAAAGCAGCGACGCGCACCACATTTCGGCGCCGCTGGCCGATGGCAGCGGCGCCCAGGCGGCGATGCAGGCTGCGCTTAACATGGCCGGTGTCAGCGCCGCACAAGTCGACTACGTCAACTTGCACGGCACCGCCACGGCGCAGAACGACAGCATGGAGGCGCAGGCCATCTATCAGCTGTTTGGCGAGCAGGCGCCCTGCAGTTCGACCAAAGCGCTGACCGGTCATACCCTGGGTGCCTGCGGCGCGCTGGAGGCGGCCTTCTGCTGGCTGGCGCTGCGCGAGGGCTGTCTGCCGCCGCAGGTCAACGACGGCGTGATAGATTCGGCGCTGGCGCCGATTCGCCTGGCAACCGCTGAGGCGGCGCCGCTACGCCGCGCGCTGAGCAACTCCTTCGCCTTTGGCGGCAACAACGCCGCCCTGCTGCTGGAGCGCACCGATGGTTGAGCTGACCACGCCCTGCCCGATCGCGCCCTACGTGCCCCACGCCGAAGGTATGTGCCTGCTGGATCAACTGCTTGAGTTCAACAATGACCACCTGTACGCCGAGGTTTGCCCCCGCGATGACGATCTGTTCGCCACCGCGCAGGGCATTCCCGGCTGGGTAGGGCTGGAGTGGATGGCGCAGGCCGTGGCAGCCTGGGCCGGCGTGCAGGCGGTGCAGGCGGGCGAGCTACCGGCAGTGGGCTTTCTGCTCGGTTCGCGTCGCTATCAGACCAGCGTTGATCACTTTGCCTTGAATGTGCCGCTGCGCATCGAGGTGTTTCTGGATTTTCGTGCCGACAACGGCCTGGGCGCCTTCCGCGGCCAGGTGCTGGATCAGCAGGGCGCGGTGCTGGCCAGCGCCACCCTGAACGTTTACCAGCCCAATTCCGCCGAGGCGCTGGCCGCGCTGAGCAATGGAGAAATGCCATGACCGACACCATCTTGATTACCGGCTCCAGCCGCGGCATCGGCCAGGCCGTCGCCTTGCGGCTGGCCCGTGACGGCTTTGACGTAGTGCTGCATTGCCGCAGCCAGCAGGCCGCTGCCGAGCAGGTGGCTGAGCAGATTCGCGCGCTGGGGCGAGATGCCCGGGTGCTGTGTTTCGATGTGGCTGATCGGGCCGCCGCCTGCGCTGCACTGGAAGCCGATGTCGAGGCGCATGGCGCCTATTACGGCGTGGTCTGCAACGCCGGGGTGACGGCTGACGGTGCCTTCCCGGCGCTCAGTGATGATGACTGGGACCGGGTCATTCACACCAATCTGGACGGCTTCTACAACGTGCTTAAGCCGGTGATGATGCCGATGATTCGCCGCCGCAAGGCCGGACGCATCGTCGTCATGTCGTCGGTCTCCGGGGTGATGGGCAACCGTGGCCAGGTCAATTACAGTGCCAGCAAGGCGGGGCTCATCGGTGCGGTCAAGGCGTTGGCAGTAGAGCTGGCCAAGCGCAAGATTACGGTCAATTGCGTGGCGCCGGGGCTGATCGAGACTGAAATGCTGGATGAGCAGATCATCAGCGAGGCGATGAAGGCGATCCCCATGCAGCGCACCGGTACCGTGGAAGAAGTAGCGGCCGCCGTGAGCTTTTTGTGTTCGGCCGAGGCCGGCTATATCACCCGGCAGGTGCTGTCGGTCAATGGAGGTATGTGCTGATGGATGGCAAGGCAGTGCGCGCCGATGGTCTGGGGCGCCGCGTGGTGATCACCGGCATGGCGGGGTTCTCTCCCATCGGCAATGACTGGCCGAGCATCGCCGCGAACCTGCAGGCAATGCAGACCGGCATTCGGCATATGGACGACTGGGCTGAGTACGAGGGGCTGAACACCCGGCTGGGCGGCCCTGTCGCGCCCTTCGAGTTGCCCGCCCAGTACACCCGCCGTGCCATGCGGAGCATGGGCCGCGGCGCGCGCATGGCGACCCGCGCGAGTGAGCTGGCGCTGGCTGACGCCGGGCTGCTGGGGCACCCTTTGGTGAGCAGCGGTGACATGGGCATTGCCTATGGCGCCTCGGCCGGTGAGCCGGATGCGGTGGCTGATTTCGGCAATATGCTGATCAACAAATCGACCGACGGACTGAATGCCAATTCCTACATTCGCATGATGGCGCACACCGCTGCGGTGAACATCGGTGTGTTTCTCGGAGTGCGCGGGCGCATTCATACCACCTCCAGCGCCTGCACCTCGGGTAGCCAGGGCATCGGTTACGCCTATGAGGCGATCCGTTTCGGCCGTCAGAAGGCGATGATCGCCGGCGGCTGCGAGGAGCTGTCCGCCTCGGAAGCTGCGGTATTCGATACCCTGTTCGCCACCAGCACGCGCAACGACGCACCGCACACCTCGCCACGCCCCTTTGATGCCGCGCGCGACGGTCTGGTGGTGGGCGAAGGCGCCGGTGCGCTGATTCTGGAAGACCTGCAGCATGCACTGGAGCGCGGCGCGACCATCTACGCCGAAGTCATGGGCTTTGGCACCAACAGCGATGGTCGTCACGTCACCCAGCCGGATGCCGAGATGATGGAGCGCGCGATCCGCAGTGGCCTGGCCGATGCCTGCCTGCAGCCGGAACAGATCGGCTACGTCAGCGCTCATGGCACTGCGACCGACCGTGGCGATGTAGCCGAGAGCACCGCCACGCACGCGGTGTTTGGCAGCACCACGCCGATCAGCGCGTTCAAGAGCTTTACCGGGCACACCTTGGGCGCCTGCGGCGCGCTGGAAGCCTGGGTAGCCATCGAGATGATGCGCGCCGGGTGGTTCCACGCCACCGCCAACCTGGACGAGTCCGATGCCGACTGCGCGCCCTTGGATTACATTCGCGGCGAGGCGCGGGCCTTGCAGTGCGATTACGTCATGAGCAATAACTTCGCTTTTGGCGGCATCAATACCTCGTTGATTTTTCGCCGCTGGGTTGGCTGAACCCGGCGCGCAGAATTACGCAAGCAACCACTGACCAATAGGACTGACGATGAAAAAAGGAATGCTTACTACCACGGCGCTGGCGCTTACCCTGGGCCTGCTTGCCGCCGGCAACGCGCAGGCACGCGATACCAAGCTGATGCTGTCGATTGAAGAGGCGATGAACTCGGCTGATTTTCAGGAGAAGCTCGACTCCACTATTACCTTCAGCTTTGGCGGCCTGCCAGCAGGTAAAAGCATCGGCGAGCGCCACGGCAACTACACCAGCAACAAGAAGACCAATGCCTTTGGCAAGAGCGATGAGGCGGCCTGTCGCTGGGCATTGCTGTCAGCCCTGCTGAGTTTCCAGGACCGGGTGCGCAGTGAAGGCGGCAACGCGGTGGTCAATCTGGAAAGCTACTACAAGGCCAACCCGATGATCTCCACCACCGAGTACGAGTGCCATGCCGGTGGGGTTATCGCCGGTGTTGCGCTGCGCGGTGATGTGGTAACCCTGGCGCCCTGATCGCTCAGGGCGTTTCCGCGCTCAGGGCTGTCCCGCGCGCACCGCCATGCCCGCTTAGCGCTGGCGCGGGATAGCGTTGGATTCGATCACCTGCTGGCCGACCGGTGCCATCAAGGCGGCCTGCAGCATGGCGGCCGCCACATCGCTGGTCTTGATCGCGCGGTAGCGTTTGGGGATGATCGGCTTGAACCCGCGTGACAGCAGCAGGCCGAACACCTCTCCTGGACGGTCGTCTGCGCGAGGGCCGCCATCCAGCAGCGATGGCCGCACCAGCGTCAGGGAGCGAAAGTCCATGGCTTTCAGGTCCTGCTCTACCTCGCCCTTCACCCGCAAATAGAACGACCCAGAACGTGGGCTGGCACCCACCGAGGAGTTAAGCACAAAGGTCCGGGTGCCGGCGCTCAGACTATGCCGCGCCGCAGCGACCACGTAGTCGCGGTCGACCCGGCGAAAACCGTCCTTGGAGCCTGCCTGTTTCATCGTTGTGCCCAGCGCGCAGAGCGTTGCGTCGGCGTGCCACCAGCGGGCCGCAGCCGGCAGCGCCTCGAAATCGACCTGCGGGTTGAGCAGATGGGCGTAATGACTGACCGAGACCGGCAAGGGGCGGCGAGTGGGCGCCACTACCTGACTCACCGCCGGATTGGCCAGCGCCTGCCGCAGTACCTCCATGCCCACCAGTCCGCTGCCGCCAAATACCAGCAGGGTCTTGCCCGTGGCCTCGTTCATTATTGTGTTTCCTCTGCGAAGTCAGTTTCAGTTAAGCCTAGTGTGAATAATCCTGCGTAGCTGTATTGGAAAAATGCAGCAACAACTTGCCGGCCAGCCAGGGGAGCCTTGCGCGCTCCGCTGAGTCGAACTGTCAATTGCGGTCAAATGTGGAGAGCAGAATGAATACAGGTGGATTGCTGGATCAGTTGTTGAAAGCCGGCAGCGACATGCTCGGTGGGCAGGGTGGTGCTGCGGCGCAGGGCCAAGGCCAGCAGCGCAGCGCTGGCAACAGCCAGTTGAGTAGCCTGCTCAGCGGTGCCGGTGGTGGCGCCCTGGCGGCCGGCGCGGTCGGCCTGTTGCTGGGCAACAAGAAGGCGCGCAAGTTTGGCGGCAAGGCGGTCAAGTACGGTGGGTTGGCCGCGCTTGGGCTGGTCGCCTACAAAGCCTACAGTAGCTGGCAGCAGAATAATCAGGCGGCGCCGCAAGGCCAGCCGCAGACGGTAGACCGCCTGCCCGCACCGCAGGTAGAACAGCACAGCCATGCCATCCTGCGTGCGGTGATTGGCGCAGCCAAGGCTGATGGGCACGTGGATGATCGCGAGCGCCAGCTGATTGATGCGGAAATTGCCAAGCTGACCAGCGACCCGTCGATGCAGCGCTGGTTTGATCAGGAATTAAACAAACCGCTGGACCCGGCTGATATTGCCAGTGCCGCGAGCACGCCAGAGATGGCCGCCGAGATGTACCTGGCCAGTGTACTGATCGTGGACGAAGAGAATTTTATGGAGCGCAGTTACCTGCAGGAGCTGGCCAGCCAGCTCAAACTGGATCCGGGGCTCAAAGCTGAGTTGGAAAAAGAGGTACGAGCGGCTTAGTAATGCTCAGTGTCCGTGGCTGCGCGCTACGTGGGAGTCCTGCTCGCTGGGTTGAACGGCGCCACTGACCTCCAGCTGTTGAATAATGCCGCAGTGCCCCCCGTCGCTGGCGCTGCGGCAGCGGTGGCGCAGCTCAATAAGCTGCTCACGCAGCTGCGTGAGGCTCTGCAGGCGGCTGCTGACGTGGTCGATGTGCTCGTCGATCAAATCGGTGACGTCGCCGCAGTTGGCTTGCGGTTGCTCTCGCAGAGCCAGCAACTCGCGAATTTCATTCAGCGTCATGTCCAAGGCCCGGCAGTTGCGAATAAAAAACAGCTGTTCCAGGTGCCGCGCGTGATACTGCCGGTAGTTGCTCTCGCTGCGGCTCGGTTCCGGTAGCAGTCCCTCTTTTTCGTAGTAGCGTACGGTTTCTACGGCGGTACCGGTCAACTCGGCCAACCTGCCAATTCTCATGTTGTCCCCTCTCGTATAAACCTATAGTAACTTCAGGGTTTTACTGTGCCTCATCGTTATTTGGCTGTCACGCCAAAGCAGGCAGAGCATTGCTTTGGCGTTGGGTATCAACATACTGCCACCGCTGAGACGCAGTGCTCTGTGGAGGCTGATGCCGCGCTCAAATGGCCTGTGTGGCAGCTCGCCACTAACTATTTTGGCGCTTTGTTATCGTACTTGGCCTGAATTGACAGCTATCTGGCGCTTTGTGGCTAGACGTCGTGCGTTTTATGCAACAAACTGTTGCCAGTAAATAAAAATAATATTTCTGCATCCTGCACAGTCAGGATGAAGGAGAAAACAGCATGATCAAGTCCGGCTCTTCCTGGTTTGTCCCACTGGCTCTGGCCCTGGTGTTTGGCGCCGCCTCCGTCTTTGCTTCGCAGCAGTCGCCCTTGCCGGCTGCCGATCTGTTTGGCGCCCCTGTGGCCGTCGTGAGCGACATCTTCAGCCGGTTTTGATCTGCTACCGACGCGCTTAGCGCGCCCCACGGAAAAGGGGCTTTGCCCCGGTTACGGATGACAATGAAGGTTCAGGCAAACGGTGTAACCACTGAAGTCTATGTGCGAGGTGCCGGGCAACCGGTGCTGATGCTGCATGGCAATCCTGATAGCCACGTCATGTGGCTGCCGCTGATCGCCAAGTTGCGCGGCAACTACCGACTGATCGTCCCCGATCTACCCGGCTTTGGCGCCAGCAAAAGCCGCGCTGATCACGCCGAAGTAACCTTGCAGGGTATGGCTGACTGGGTCGGGCATGTGCTCGATGCCACGCAGGTCGATCGGCCGGTCGACTTGCTGCTGCATGACTTTGGCGGCGTCTACGGCCTCGCTTTCGCCACTGCCTACCCCGAGCGTGTACGCCGTTTGATCATCACCAATACGGTATTTCAACAGGATTATCGCTGGCACTTCTGGGGCCGTGTCTGGCGCACACCGCGTCTGGGCGAGCTGTCGATGGCGCTGATGGGCATTCCGGGTCTGGGCAAGCTGATGTTCAGCTTCTCTCTGCGGGCGGGCGGCCCCGGCCTGAGCAAACAGCAAATTGCCGAGGCCTATCGTCATTTCACTCCCGAGGTGCGACAGCAAGTGCTCAGGCTTTATCGCGCCACTGATCCGGCCAACTTCGCCGGCTGGGAGACCCGCATGCTGGCGGTGACTGCAGACCACCCCACGCTGGTGCTCTGGGGCCAGCGCGATCCCTATATTCCTGCGCGCTACGCCGAGCGTTTTGGCGCCGCCAGAATAGAACGCTTTGCGGAGGTGGGGCACTGGGTTGTGGTTGAGGCAGCCGATCGGGTGGCGCCGTTGATAGACAGCCACCTGCAGGACGGTGCTGCGGTCGCCGCCGCCTGATCCCCGCACTGCGCAGCTTGCGACATTCCGTAGCGGGGCACCTCATTCCGCGCTGGCCGAGCTACTGCTAGACTTGCCAGCATGACGCTAACACCCTCCCAACGCTCCCTTTTTGCCTGGCTGCTGTATTTCAGCATCCTGTTCAATGTGCCGACCTGTGGTCTGCTGCATGGACAGATGACGGGCATGCAGTTGAGTGGTGTGGGCATTGTGTTCTGTTCGCTGGGATATGGCAGCAGCGTCGATTTGAGTGCCGATGATGGCGCCAGCGCCACCGGTAACATGATGGCGTTCAAGTGTCCGGTCTGCGGTGCAATTAGTATTTCCATCGGCATGTTGTTTGCGCTGGCGTGGCTGCTCATGCTGCGCCGTGATCGCCCGATGCCGCTGCGTCAGGCAGCGCAGCGTCTGTATCCACGCTACGCCTGGCCGCCGGCCAACCCCAGGGCTTCACCACTGTTCTGACTTTCCCACCGCCTGTCGGCGGTATTGCCGCTCTTGCTCCCCTGCGCGTTGTGTTCCAAGGGGTGTGAGCACTCGGATTTGTCAGGAAAGACTCCATGAAATCGACACTTCTTCGCTCTACCGGCGTGCTGCTGCTCTGCGCGCCTGTCTCATATGTTTTTGCGCAGGACGCCCTGGAATTACCCACGCTCGAAGTCATCGGCAGCAAGCAGGATCCTGCCGGACTGCAGCTGGATGTACCAGCAGAAACCGGTTCGCGGCTGGACCTCACGCCACGGCAAACACCGGCGTCGGTGACAGTGCTCGACCGCGAGCAGATCAGCGCCCGTGGCGCGGAAAATACCCAGGACATTCTCGCCAGCATTCCCGGTGTCACGGCGGCAGCCCCGCCAGGCTCTGCCGGATTTATCTCCTGGCGGGGCTTTACCAGCTCGCAGGTCACACAGATGTTCAACGGCATCACGCTGCAATATGACGCCATCGCCGCGCGCCCGGTCGACAGCTGGATCTACGACCGGGTTGAAGCCATTGGCGGCGCCTCGAGCTTTCTCAACGGCTCGGGTGGTGTCGGCGGCTCGGTGAACTACATCAGCAAGCTGGCCGACCCCAACCAATCGTTCAGCGAAGGGCGCATCAAGTATGGCAGCTACGACAGCCGCGAGCTGGCCTTCGGCCTGAACCAGCAGCTCAACGACGGCCCGGTGCGCAATACCCTGCGCCTCGACGTCAGCCAGACCGGCAGCAACGGCTATGTCGATCGCGAGGAGCGCAGCGCCTTTAGCTCGGCGCTGTCGCTACGCACCGACTTCAGTGATCAGCTGTCGCACACCCTGGCGCTGGAATACCAGAACGAGCAGGTCGACAGCCCCTACTGGGGCACGCCGGTGCTGCAACCCATTGGCGGTGAGATGAAGATCGACGACGGCCGTCGCTTTGAAAACTACAACGTGGAAGATGGCCGCTACGAGCAGCGGGTGCGCTGGCTGCGCTCGATCATCGAATACTGGCTCAGCGACCAGACGCGGCTGCGCAATACCTTCTATCACTACAACGCGCAGCGCGATTATCGCAATCTGGAGCGCTACACCTATACGGCGGACAACAGCCAGATCAGCCGCTCGGCGGCGCTGCTGCAGCGGCACGATCAGGAGGTCAACGGCGACCGCGTCGAACTGTTGCATAACAGCCGTCTGTTCGACCGCAAGAGCGACTGGTCGCTGGGGCTGGAATACAGTCACAACGTGCAAACGCGCTACCCGCGCTCGGTGTCGGCGGTGTTTGATGTGGTGGATCCGGACAACTTCGACCCCGGTCACTTCTACGATATTCCCGGCATGGCGCCCGGCCATGAGCCGCAGCGCAGCAACGAGCTGAACACCTGGGCGCTGTACCTGGAGAACCGTACCGAACTGACCGACCGGCTGGCGCTGCTCACCGGTCTGCGGCATGACTGGATCGACCTGAAGGTGACCAACCACCAGACGCCCTCGGCCACCAACCCAGCCGAATTCGGTCAGACCTACGAGCCCACCACTGGCCGCATTGGCCTGGTCTACGAGTTGACGCCAGCAGCCAATGTCTATGTGCAGTACAGCACGGCAGCAGATCCACCGTCGGGCGTGCTGACCACGGCGAGCTTTGGTCAGATCCAGGATTTTGACCTGACCACCGGCGAGCAATGGGAGGTGGGCAGCAAGTTCGACTTTCTTGCTGGGCGTGGCTCGGCCACCGTGGCGCTCTACCAGATCACGCGCAAGGATCTGGCCACCAATGACCCGAACAACCCCGGTGAAACTCTGCCGGTGGGGCAGCAATCGTCCACCGGGATTGAACTGGCCGGCTCGCTTTGGGTAACGCCAAAGCTGCTGGCCGAGGGCAACTTTGCCTGGGTAGATGCCGAGTACGACGAGTTCAACGATAACGTCGCCGGAGTGGCCGTGTCCCGATCTGGCAACAGCCCCAGCAACGTGCCCGACAAGGTGGCCAACCTGTGGCTGACCTATGACGTCGCGCCACGCTGGCAGTTGGGCATGGACACGCGCTATGTCGCCTCTGTTTACGCCGATGCTGCCAACACCCTGTCGGTGCCGTCCTACACGCTCTTTGGTGCTTTCGTCGGCTATGAGCTGGCCGACGATACCCAGCTGAGCCTGCGCGGACGCAACTTCACTGATGAGGTCTACGCGCGGCAGGCCGGCTCGAGCATGCTTTACCTCGGTGCGCCACGCAGTCTTGAAGTGGCGCTGCAAGCGCGCTTCTGACGCCGGCCGGGAGAGAATGATGAAACGTTATCTGTTTCTCTGGCACCGCTGGTTGGGTGTAGCGCTATGCCTGTTCATGGCCATGTGGCTTTTTTCCGGCGTGGTGATGATGTATGTGGGCTATCCCAAGCTCACGCCACGCGAGCATTTGGCGCACCTGCCGCCGCTGGCGCTGCAAAACTGCTGCGTTGATCTGGCGGCGTTGGTCGAGCCTGATCAGTCGCTGCAGAGTGTCCGCCTGACCAGCCTGCGCGGTGTACCGCATTACGTGCTCAGCTATACCGGTGGTGAGCAGCGGGTGGTTAACGCCCGCAGCGGCGAGCCGGTCAGCACCCTCAGCGCCGCGCAGGCGTTGCAGGCCGCCCAGCAGTTTGCACCGCGTACGCCAATGCAGGCACAGGGCCTGATTGATGAGGACCCCTGGACGCATTCGCGCAGTCTGGACGCCGACCGGCCGCTGTACCGTGTGCAGCTGCACGATGACCAGCAGCGGCTGTTGTACATCTCCAGCCGCAGCGGCGCGGTGGTGCGCGATGCCACGCTCACGGAGCGGCGCTGGAACTGGCTGGGTGCCTGGATTCACTGGCTTTACCCGCTGCGCGGCAACTGGCTGCAATCGGCCTGGCATAACACCGTGGTCTATCTGTCGCTGGCGGCCACCGTGATGGCGCTGCTGGGTATGCTGCTGGGAGTGCTGCGCTGGCGCGGCAAGCGGCGTTACCGTAGTGGCGCGCACTCGCCGTACAAGGGGGTTGGCCGCTGGCATCATCTGGTCGGCTTGGGCGCAGGTGGCCTGCTGGTGACCTGGGTTTTCAGCGGCCTGATGTCGATGAACCCCTGGTCGGTGTTCAGCCCGGCTGTTCCCTTGGATACCCGAGCCTATGCCGGTGGCACGCTGGCCCCCGAGTACCTCGAGCACAACCCGGCGCTCCTGCTGCAACGCTTTCAGCGCAGTGGGCTGATACCAGTCGAGCTGGTGTGGCGGCAGGTTGCTGGTGAGACGCTGGTGGTAGCGCAGAACGCCCAAGGCGCCACGCGGGTGAGCCTGAGCGGCGGGCCGGTCGTCGAGCGTGTGCCGGCTGCCTTGCTGGAACACGCCGCGGCGGCTGTGTGGCCCGCCGAGCCGCCGCAAATGCAGTGGCTCAATGCCTATGACTTCTACTATTACCCACGCACCGAGCACAGCATGCTGGGGCACCTGGCCAAGCCGCTGCCGGTGCTGCGCGTAGAGTACCCGGATGCAGCACAAACCTGGCTGCACATTGATCCGTACACCGGTGAGATTCTCAGCCAGGCCAGTAGCGGTAAACGAACCTCACGGGTGCTGTTTGCTTTGCTGCACAGCTGGGACTGGTTGCCGCTGCTGGAGAACCGGCCGGTGTGGGATGTGCTGATGGTGAGTTTCAGCCTCGGCGGGCTGATCATCAGTGTAACTGGCGTTGTAATAGGTTGGCGGCGGCTGAAACGCAGCAAAATGTTCCGCGGTAGGCAGCAGAAGCTGACCTCGCGTTGAGCGCTGAACTTCATCCTTGGCTGAGGTTAAGTGAGCCCGGCGGAACGAATTGTTTGCGGGGCGGACGACAGGCGCTGACTTTTTCACGGCAGTTGCCCGCCCGGTTTGTTGGTGATTTAAAGCAAATCGGCGGAATTGGCGTGGAAATCGCAGCTATTCTCACAACGGGGTTAAACCGGTGTTGAAGGGCGTTTTTTTATTGTATTGCCTGATTTCTGTGCAGCGCACAGCAGGCATTCCCAGGTCTTGCTCCGTTAGTGAACATTGGCGTTCTGCTTTCTTCCACCCAAGCGGGTGCAACAAGAAACCGCCATAACCCAGGGATGAATGAACCATGAGCAAAACCTCGACTGCTTTGGTGTACGGCTTGAACGACGTACCCCCGCCAGCAAAATCTGCACTGGCTGCTGTGCAACACGTATTGGCTTCAATTGTCGGTATTGCGACGCCGTCGCTGATTATTGGTGGGGCGCTGGGCCTGGGAGCCTATACCTCGTACCTGATCGCCATGGCGTTTTTTGTTTCCGGCATTGCGACCTTTATCCAATGCAAAAAGATTGGGCCTGTTGGTTCAGGCATGCTCAGCTTGCAAGGGACCAGCTTTGCGTTTTTGGGCGCGGTGCTGGCCGCCGGTTTTGCCGTCAAGGGCAAAGGCGGCACACCTGAGGATATTCTGGCGATGATCTTTGGCCTGTGTCTGGTCGGCTCCGTTGTCGAAATTGTGCTCTCGCAGTTTCTGGATAAATTGAAACGGGTGATTACACCAACCGTAACCGGCATCGTTATTACCATCATCGGTTTGAGCCTCATTAAATCGGGCTTTACTGATTTCGCTGGCGGTGCGCGGGCTGGTGAGGATTTGGGTAAACCCATTTACCTCTTGCTGGGCGCCTTTGTTGTTGCGGTTATTTTGGTCATGACCTTTGTTGGCAAGCCGATGTTGCGTATCTCAGCGATCATGATCGGGTTGATTATTGGCACTGTGGTCGCGAGCTTTCTTGGGCTGGTCAACTGGTCTTCACTTGGTTCTGCTCAACTTTTTGCCCTGCCAATTCCCTTTAAGTACGGTTTCGATTTTGATTTTGTATTGTTCATTCCCATTGCCTTTCTCTATCTGGTGACGGCGATTGAAACCTCGGGCGATTTGACTGCCAACTCGGTTATCTCTGGGGAGCCCGTGAAAGGCGACCTCTACATGCAGCGTATCAAGGGCGGCGTGCTGGGTGATGGCATCAACTCTGCGATCGCGGCCATTTTTAATACCTTCCCCAATACCACCTTTTCGCAAAACAACGGTGTGATTCAAATGACTGGCGTGGCCAGCCGGCATGTGGGTTTGTGGGCTGGTGGATTCCTGCTGCTGTTGGGTTTGTTTCCGGTCGTGGGTTCGTTCTTTTTGATCATTCCAAAACCGGTTTTGGGCGGCGCAACCCTGGTGCTGTTTTCAACCATTGCCGTGGCCGGCGTGCGTATTCTGGCTTCGCAGGAAATGACCCTGCGGCGGGTCTATATCATGGCGGTTTCTTTTGGCCTGGCATTGGGTGTCACGCTGGTCCCCGAGGCGACTCAGCATTTGCCGTCGCTGTTGAAGCAGGTGTTTGCAACGCCCATTACCCTGGCAGGGTTGAGTGCGATTTTCCTGTCGTTGGTGATACCCGAGGAAGCGGAAGCTGAAGTGGAAATGACTTAACCTGCGATTTTAGGTTTGGCGCTTTGGCCGGTGATCGGATCGCCGCCGCGTAAGAGGCTAAAGCAGTACGACTAGCCACACGGTGACGATCATCAGCAAGGAGACCAGCTGCGCCGCGCTGCCCATGTCCTTGGCCTGTTTCGACAGCGGGTGCAGCTCCAGCGACACCCGATCGACTACCGCTTCAATCGCCGAATTGAGCAGCTCCACTATCAGTGCTACGAACACCACCAGCAACAGCACCGCGCGTTCCAGATTGCTGACCGGTAATACAAAGGCCAGTGGGATCAATACCGCGCTCAACACCAGCAATTGACGGAACGCCGCCTCACCAATGATGGCGGCACGCAACCCGGCAAAGGAATAGCCGGTTGCCTTGAACACACGGCCAAGGCCGCCGCGGCTTTTCAATGCCAGGGCTTCTTCACCGGTGTTGGGTTCGGGTCGCATTGCTGGTGCCTCTGATGTCGGTTAGTGCTGCTTTTTTGGGTTGTGGTAGCACTGCAGCAGGTAGGCCCAGTCTGTCTCGGGCATGGCACCGCGCCTGCGGCAGAGCTGGGCCAGATCATGTTGCATGGCCTTGTGGCGAAACAAACGGCGACGGCTTTTTTCCAAATCCAGCAGTGCAACGGCTGGTTGAGTGGCATCCACGCTGATGTAGATGTGCTTGCTATACAGAGAGCCGTGTTGTCTGCGTCCGCGATGCAGCCTGCGCAGTACCAGCGCCAGGCGGTGCAGCACAGCCCGGCGAGCGCTGGCGGAGAGCTGCTGCGCGTGCTCGGCGTACCAATTATCCAGACTGACAAAGCCGCTCAGCTCCTCGGTGATCAGCAGCGCCTGCCACTGGCCAGCCTCTTGGCGCGCCTCACAGAATACCCGCTTGGGTACCCTCACGCCCAGTGCTTCGCAGGCAATCAGCGCTTGCTCTTCGCGCACCACCGTTGGCAAACCCAGAGGGTGGCGTAGCGAGCGAAACACGTGGCCGATCTGGCGCTTGCTGTAAAGCGGCGGTTTGCCCGGCTGCTGCGCAGGTAATAATTGCACGCCACTTTCGCCGCCGCGGCGCTGGTTCCGTTCTTCAACCCATTCACCCTGCATATTCCACCAGCGCTCAAAAGCCGAGGGAGCAGCCTTGGCGAGCGCGCCGTCTTGCGGCCAGGACAGGGCTTTCATGCGCGCACCTTGCGCAGAACGTACACACGCCACATTGCATAGCCGGGCAGAAAGTCATGGTGGTTGACTATGTTGAACCCGGCCTGACGAAATTCACTTTCGATGGTGTCACGGCGTACCAGAAAGCGGTTCTGGTTGTCGGTGCGCTTGCCGCGGGCTGCTCGGCGAGCTTCCAGCCGCTTGCGTTTCCAGGCCTTGTAGTTGCCATCGACCCAGAGCGAAATGATCACCGTATCGCGGGTGACCCGGCACAGCTCGCGCAGCATGGCCAGGCGGTGTTCCTGTTCGGCCACATGATGGATCAGGCGCATGCAGAAAATGCTGTCGACGGCGTTGTCGCCCAGATTGATATCGAAGGCCGAGGTCTGGAAGGTCTTGACCCGCGCGACTACGTCGGCCGGTTGACCTTGCCGGGCGGTCTGCAACATGTCGGCGGAGTTGTCGGCAGCAAGGATGACGCGGTTGGGAGCTTCGGCCAGCAGAGGCCAGAAGCGCCCGGCGCCGCAGGGCAGGTCGAGTACCAGGTTCGGATCACCAGCATCGTGCAGGGCGCGACGCGCCAATTGCATGTCGCGCCAGCTGGACAGACGGCGCGAGAGGCCGGTCTGGTGTTTCTGCAGATACTGGTAGGCGTGGTTGCGGTCGTACTTGTCGGAGAATGCCAGTTCGATCGATTTTGATTTTGCCATCACGAGGCCCTCGAAGAGTTCATGTGGGCCAGACTAAGCAGGGTCAGGTCAAACGACTGTCAAAGGGTTGTGAAAAAAACGTGAAAAGCCAAAATCAGCAATCGACTGGCACGCCGGAGGCAGGTCAGCCGAGTTTGACTGCGAAGCAGCTGCCGCCGGCGGGCAGGGAGTACATCCGTACCTGCCAGCGCTGGTGCGCGCAGATGCGCTTGACCAGTGACAGTCCCAGCCCCAACCCTTCGCCACGGGCCTGTGAGCCGCGTACGAAGGGCTGAAATATACTGTCCTGCTGGCCGCTGGGTATGCCTTGGCCGGTGTCCTCGACGCGAAAGCCGCCGGCCTCCAGCACCAGGCGCACAGCGCCGTGCTCGGTGTAGTGCAGAGCGTTGCGTAGCAGATTCGATATGACCGTCGCCAGCAGCCCGGCATGATAGAGAGCGCTGTCCTGACCTTCTGTCAGCAGTTGAAAGTCCAGTCCTTTTTCGCCGAAGCGCGGCCCCCAGCGCTGGCCCTGTTCCTGCGCGACCTGCGCCAGGGTGGCGCCGCCGGTCAGGGGTTGGGCGGCGCTGTTTGCGCGTGCCAGCAACAGGAAGGTTTCCACTAGCTCGTTGATTTCATCGGTTGCGCGCTTGATGCGGTTGACCTGCCGAGCTTTTCGCTCGTCCAGTGAACTGGCCTCAAGCAGTTCTGCCGACGACGCTATCACCATTAGCGGTGTGCGCAATTCGTGACTCACGTCGCTGGTAAACAGCCGCTCGCGCTCCAGGGAGTTGCGCAACTGTCCAAGGGTTTCGTCGAAGGCGGCCGCGAGATGCCCGACCTCGTCGTCGGGATAGTCGGGTGCCAGATGGGGGGCCAGGGTCAGCAGTTGATCACGGTGCCTTACCTGGCGGGCCAGCCGCGACAGGGGCGCGATGATGGTGCGGGCCATCAGCCAGCCAAGCAGCCAGGCGGCGAGGCCGCTAAGCAGGAAGCCGGCAAACACCACCGCGAACAGAGCGTTCTCCCTGGCTTCGAACTCGGCTTGCTCCTGCACCAGCAGGTAACGCTGTTGCGGCGTCTCGCGGATGAAGACGTAGTAGGCGCCTTCTTCGTTGACTACTTCGTTGAAGCCTTCATCCAGGCCGATGAAGCTGGCCGGTATGTCGTAGCCGGGCATGTGTGAGGCAAACAGGCGGGTTTTCAGGTCCAGGCGCGGGGGCAGGCCGAGGGCAAGGTCCTTCTGCAGGATGCTGTCGAGCTCCTCGTTCATCTCCTGCGATACCAGATGCGCCTCGATGAAATGCACGATAGCGACAATGCCGAGCGAGAAGGTGCCGCTGACGATCAGCGTCATCAGCGTGAAGGCAATAACGATTCGGCGTACCAGGGGCTGTTTAGCGTTCATCGCTGCGCTCTGCCAGACAGTAGCCAAGGCCGTGCACGGTGTGCAGCAGGGGCTGCTCGAAGGGTTTGTCGATCACCTGGCGCAATTGGTGTACGTGGCTGCGCAAGCTGTCGCTATCGGGTAGCTCCTCGCCCCACAGGGCTTCCTCCAGTACCGCACGGCGAACCACCGCCGGGCTTTTGCGCATCAGCACTTCCAGCAGTTTGAGGCCGACCGGGTTGAGTTTCAGCGGCTTGCCCTGGCGGCTGACCTGCAGGGTGTCAAGGTTGTAGGTCAGTTCGGCCACTTGCAGCTGGTGCCGTGCGCCGCCCTGGCTGCGGCGCAGGATGGCCTCGATCCGCGCGACCAGCTCGGAAAGGGCAAAGGGTTTTACCAGGTAGTCGTCGGCGCCGCTGTTGAGCCCCTTGAGGCGGTCATCCAGTTGATCGCGGGCGGTCAGCATGATGATCGGGGTGTCGCGCTGGGCATCGTCGCGCAGGCGTTGGCACAACTGATATCCGTCCATGCCGGGCAGCATCACATCCAGCACGATCAGGTCATAGTGATCCGTCACCGCCAGATGCAGGCCGGAGAGGCCATCCTGCGCGCAGTCCACGGTGTAGCCCTTGAGCTGCAGGTAGTCCAGCACGTTGGCCAGGATGTCGCGGTTGTCTTCGATTACCAGAATACGCATGCAGCGACCTCGGCAGCAGGGCGGATATTTAACGATTTTTTCACGGAGAGTTGACGCTCTGCTGACAGCAGTATGGCCACACTTGCGCCAGTGTCATCAACCCGGATCATACAATGCACCCGCTAAAATTTGCGCAAACGCGTTTTCTCGCCCTGATCTTCCTGCTCTGGCTTGGGGTCTTCCTGCTGACCCGCAGTCTGCTCCTGTTTTCCCACCTGCATGAGGCACAGCTGGGGCTGGGCAGCACCCTGACGCTGTACGCCGGAGGCCTGGTCTACGACCTGGTGTTTCTGCTCTACGCAGTGGCCCCCATGGCCTTATATCTGCTGCTCTGCCCCGCGCGATTCTGGCGCAGCCGCTGGCATCAGCGGGTGTTGAATCTGGTACTCACCCTGAGCATTTTCATCATGCTGTTCACGGCGGTGGCGGAATGGCTGTTCTGGGATGAGTTCAGCGTGCGCTTCAACTTCATCGCGGTGGACTATCTGGTCTATTCCGATGAGGTGCTCAACAATATTCTCGAATCCTATCCGGTTTACCCGTTGCTTGGCGTGCTGGCGCTGACCGCCATCGCTATGACGCTGGCCTTGCGTGGCGCGATGCGCAGCATGGCCGCGGCGCCCGTTTTGGCCTGGCGTCAGCGCGGTACGCTGGTGATGGGCTGGGCTCTGCTGTTCGGGTTGAGTCTCGCGGTGGTGGGGCAGGGCTTTCCGCGCAGCAGCGGGGGCAACGCTTACCAGCATGAGCTGGCGGCTAACGGGCCTTACCAGTTTTTTGCGGCGTTCCGCAACAACGAGCTGGATTACGAGCAGTTCTATCCGGTGCTGCCGTTGCAGCAGGTTGCTTCGCAATTGCGTGACGAGGTGCGCGAGCCGAATGCGCACTTTGTAGAGTCGGATCCGCTGAGTATTCGCCGGCAGATCGACAACCCCGGTCAGCCCAGACGGCTGAACGTGATACTGGTGACCGTCGAAAGCCTGAGTGCCAAGTATCTTGGCAGCGAAGGCGATACCCGTGGCCTTAGCCCCGAGCTTGATGCATTGCGTAAGCAGAGCCTGTATTTCAGGAACCTGTATGCCACCGGCACCCGCACCACGCGGGGCCTGGAGGCCATTACCCTGTCTATCCCGCCCACGCCGGGCCGCTCTATCGTCAAACGGGTAGGCCGCGAGAGTGGCTTCGCCAGCCTGGGCCAGCAGTTTAGTGCGCAAGGTTACGACAGCGTCTTCATGTATGGCGGGCGCGGCTATTTCGACAACATGAATGCCTTCTTCGCCGGCAATGGTTACCGCATTGTCGATCAGGCCAGCGTGCCGGATGACGAGGTCACCTTCACCAATGCCTGGGGCATGAGCGACGAAGACCTGTATCAGCAGACGCTAAAAGTGGCCGATGCCGATTTCGCCAAGGGCAGCCCGTTCTTTCTGCAGCTGATGACCACCTCTAACCATCGGCCCTACAGCTACCCGGAGGGGCGCATCGACATTCCCTCCGGCAGTGGCCGCGAGGGCGCGGTGAAGTACACCGATTACGCCATTGGCCAGTTTTTGCGTGCGGCGCGGCAAAAGCCCTGGTTTGCCAACACCCTGTTCGTGTTTGTGGCCGACCACACGGCGGGCAGCGCGGGCAAGGAAGACCTGCCGGTCAGCAACTACCACATCCCCTTGTTCATCTACGCCCCTGGTGTGGTCCAGCCGGCCGAGGTAAGCACCCTGGCCAGCCAGATCGACATTGCCCCGACGCTGCTCGGCCTGCTGAACATGGATTACACCTCGACCTTCTTCGGCCGCAACGTGCTGCGTGAAGACAGTGCCCCCGGCCGTGCATTGATCGGTAATTACCAGCATCTGGGGTTGTTTGATGGCGACAACCTGGCGATCCTCAGCCCGCGGCAGTTGATGCGCCGGCACGACGATGCCCTGGGCCACAGCCGGGAAATGACGGCGGCGCAGAACGACCCCCTGGTTGCCCGCAGCATTGCCTACTACGAAGGCGCCAGTTACGACTTTGGCCATGCGCTGCTGGGCTGGCATGCCGAGGCACAGCCAAAGACCCGGGTTAGCCAACGATGAGCGCGCCTGAGCTGAAGGCCAGGCTCTTCAACTTCCGGTTCTGGTTCGCGTTGCCGCTGAGCGTTATGGCGCTGATGTTGCTGGTCGATCCGGGCCCGCTGGACGTGGCCATCTCCAATCTCTTCTATGAGCCAGGTGTGGGGTTTGTCGGGCGCCAGAGCTTTTTTCTGGAGGACATTCTGCATGACCGCGCCAAGCAGGCGGTGATCGTTATTGGCGTACTGGCAATTGGCGGTTTTCTGTTCAGCTTGTTGCTCACCCGGTTGCGCCAGTACCGGCGCCCGCTGGGTTATCTGGTGCTGGCCATGGCGCTATGCACTAGCCTGGTAACGCCGCTCAAGGCGCTGACCAATGTGCCCTGTCCCTGGAGCCTGCAACAGTATGGCGGTGATCAGCAGCACACGTCCCTGCTGAGTGAGCGGCCGTCCGATGCCAAGCCCGGTCGCTGCTGGCCGGGTGGCCACGCGTCTGCGGGTTTCTCCCTGCTGGCGCTATTTTTCATGCTGCGCGACCGGCGCCCGCGCGCTGCCCGCGTTGCTCTGATCGTGGCGTTGGGCCTGGGCGGGATCTTCTCGGTGGGCCGCACCATGCAGGGTGCTCATTTCATGTCGCACAACCTGTGGACCTTGTTGTTTGACTGGTGCATCAGTCTTCTCTGTTATCGTCTGTTACTGTATCGGCAACCCGTGACAGCTCCCCAGACAACAAAAAACCATGGAGTCGTTCACCATGAACCGATTTAAGCGCCTTCGGCGCTCGGCGGTATGGCTTGCTATACCGCTGGGTATACTGGCCATAGTTGCCCTTTGGCGACCTGATGTACTGCGCAGCGATGAAGTTGCATTCCCGCCGCTTTTTCTCTCCGAGCAGGCGCCGCGACCGGCCGCCTGGGCGCAACCGCTGGACCAGTATTTTCGTTTCTACGCGCTCAGCCCCACGCTCTACCGCAGCGCATTGCCGCAGGCGGCAGATATGACGGAACTGCGTGAGCGGGGTATCAGTACCGTCATAAACCTCTACCAAGAGGACGATGCCAACTGGCTGCGTGACGATCGCATCGCCCGCGTGCATATTCCGCTGCGCGGCGACCGAGTGACGGATACCGAGGTAATCGCCGTACTGCGCGCCATCCGTGCAGGCGAGCAGCGCGGTGGTGTGCTGGTGCATTGCAAGCACGGCCAGAACCGTACTGGCCTTATCACCGCCATGTATCGCATTGTTTATCAGGGCTGGACGCGCGAGCAGGCAATGGCGGAAATGCTCGAAGGCGGTTTTGGTCAGGCCGAGCGCATGGCGGATGCTGTTGGCTACCTCAACCGGGTAGACGTAGCGGAGGTCAGACAGGCGATCGCCAGTGGGGCATGCAGCACCCACCCGCTGGCCTGGTGCCGCCTGGCTGGCTGACCATCCGCGTCTGCCGGTCGGCAATGTCGGCTGTGCACCACGCTGCTTTCTCGGCTAGCGGCTAGCGCAGCGGTGGCTAGCAGTGAGGCGGGGCGTTACACTTCGGGGCAATGGTCTTGGTAGGCGGATTGCAGGATGGTTTGCCGCTGCACAGGCCGATCGCTAACAGCGCCCGGGAGCTCGCACATGCAAGACTCGTCACCCCCCTGCGAGAAGGCAGGCTGCAGCCACTGCGCCGACACGGCGGCACTGGGTTTTGATTTCACCATGGCCTTTCAGCCTATCGTCAATTGTACGGACAATAGCGTATTCGGCTATGAAGCGCTGGTCCGGGGCCTGAATAACGAGTCGGCCTACTCGATCATCTCGCAGGTAAACGAAGACAACCGCTACGCCTTTGATCAGCAGTGCCGCATCAAGGCCATCGCCTTGGCGGCGCAACTGGGCATTGACTCGATGCTCAGTATCAACTTTCTGCCCAACGCCATTTACCGTCCGGAGTTGTGTATCCGCACTACCTTTGAGGCGGCCAAGGCGTATGACTTTCCTACCGAACGCATCATGTTCGAATTTACCGAAGTCGAGAAGATAGAAGACAGCACCAATATCAAGGGTATCGTCGAGTACTATCAAGCGCTGGGTTTCAAGACCGCGCTGGATGACTTTGGCTCGGGCTACTCGGGACTCAACCTGCTGGCGGACTTCCAAACCGATATCATCAAGCTCGACATGGGGCTGATCCGCAACATCGACCGTGATCAGACCCGGCAACATATCGTCAGCCACTGCCTGGCGATGCTGCGCAGCCTCAATATCAGGCCCTTGGCCGAAGGCATTGAAACCCATGAAGAGTACTTGTGGCTGCGGGCGGCTGGAGTGGAGCTGATGCAGGGGTATTTGCTGGCCAAGCCGGGATTCGAATGCCTGCCTGAGGTCAACTTCATCGCCGCCTGAGTGGGCGGGCATAAGGCCCGCTGCACAAGGCCGAACCATGTGCAGCCTTGTGCAGCAGGCAGCCGTTGTCACCCGCCATACGCAATCGGCCGATCTGACATGGCGTCACTTGGCGGCGGCAGCGGCAGCGGCGACCGGCCGCGCCGCGAGCGTCGGACGCTTATCGATTCACTGCGCTGGGATCTACCGAGGCGCCAGCGCCTAGCTCAGCGCGTTGCTGCGCCAGGCGTTTTCCCTCCTGCGCGGTAAAGGCAAACAGTTGTGCCGGGTTGCTGACGCGCATCTGCAGTGAAGCCAACTCCATACCTTCGGCGACCACGATGTCATGTTGGCGCTGCAGCAAGCCTTCGATGATGGTTTGCGCGGCTGCGTCCGGGTCGATGCCGTTGTCGATATTGGTATCGGAGCGGCCGCGCGCGGCGCCGCCGCCCTCAAGGGCATTCTGGGCGATGGCGGTGCGCACCGATCCCGGCAGAATGATACTCACACCGATGCCGTAGGCGGTTTCCACCTCGGCCCGCAGGGCCTCGAAGTAACCGACCACTGCGTGTTTGGCGCCGCAGTAACCGGTGCGCAGCGGTGCCCCCAGCTTGCCAGCCACCGAGCTGACAACCGCAAGCTGGCCGCCGCCCTGCGCGATCATGCGCGGCAGCAAGGCCTGGGTCAGCGCCACCGGGGCGAGGTAGTCGACCTCCATCAGCTTACGGTAAACGTCCAGCGAGGTATCCAGCGCCAGGCTGCGCTGGCTGATGCCGGCATTGTTGATCAGCAGATCAATATGCCCAGTCCACTGCCAGGCCTGCTCAGCCAGCGTGGGCAGCAGCTGGTAGTCGGTGGTGTCAAACGGCAGGATCAGGCAACGCTCGGGCGCAAGATCGGCCACGGTCTGCAGTGCATCGGCACGCCGGCCAGACAGAATCACTCGCGCGCCCTGCGCGATAAACGCCTTGGCCAGTGCTTCACCAATGCCGGATGAGGCCCCGGTAATCCAGACTACCTTTGCATCAAAGCTCATTTTTATTCTCCTGGTTTCGATGTGCCACTGTACTGTGCGATTGAACACCTTAATGGGCACACGCGCGGGTGACTGTCTTGGGCGCGACAGTGGGCAGTGAAGCGGCATCTGATGCCAGGCAAAGGGGCGTTGCAAGCCAGGTGTGATAGTAGCGGAAGGTGCTGCGGATCGCGTTGCGGTTTGTCGAACTGAGGCTTTTAATCAGCCTCAGCGTTGCGCTAAACCACACAAAGCAAAAGGCCCAGCGGTTGCTGGGCCTTTTGCTTTGTGTGGCGCACCCGACAGGATTCGAACCTGTGACCCCCGCCTTCGGAGGGCAGTGTCGCCTAGCGTCGCTAAGCGTCATTAAGCTGTATAAATTAGTGTAAATCAAGCATATCAAGGCTTTCAAGCGATTTCCCCATTTTCTGATTAGGCACTAACGTAGTCGTTTAATCACATTCTCTGTGGTGAGGTAGCGCGTCATGGGCTCAAGCTCACAGGTCGTTATGATTCATATGTTGAAGAATAATGAGTATCGCCTAAAATGGACCGACCTGAGTATTTGATATTTTTCACCTCGGAAATGGCCTTCCGATAAGGGCGAAGCGCTGGGCTCCATCTACTTTTTTCTAGAAGCAATTTGCGCTTGGAAGTCATTGACTCTGCTGTGGCTGGTAGTAAAAACCTCCAATTATTGGCAAGCACAGGCGTTACGAGCGAAGGCTAAGAATTTAAAAATCCACGCTTCAAGCCTGCTTGGAGGTAATCCATTATGGCGTCATATAAAAAGCTACAGTTGAGCCATCTGTACCCCCACTCTGCGATAGTTTCAGCGGTGGAGGCGTCTCTAGAGCTTGATGACCAGATGAATTTAAAGCAGTTCAGCGACGATATGCTGAATACGCTGCAGCAGTTGCAGCCAGCGCATGTCGTGCAGGCAGAGTCAGGGCTGTTGGAGCTGAAGAAGTACCATTTTTTTGCAGGTTGGCATCTGTTTCATGAGTTGCGCAGACGCGGCATGACTACGATTTACGCGGTCGTCCATCAAGCACCCTTAGCTGATATTGAAGAGCGGGCAGTGATGGCTGAATTGGGCATGTCTAGCCTTGTTGGTATTAATGAATGCTACCAAGCAAGCGCTTTCCAGTTGTTAAGAAAGCACGAGTTGCTATGGCCGAAAATTTTCTCTGGTGACCGGCCGCGCACACCGGCTACCGCGCTTGAAAGCCTGTGCGGCATATCGCGATCTGCTGCACAACGCATCGCCGCGCCAATAACTCCTCCGTCAAAACCAAGCTTGCTCGAGGAAATGCTGTCCAAGCAATCTAAGGGCAATAGCTAGTGATAAACGCGCTTTTCACAATAAGGCAAGATCCCACTACCATCGGTGCGCTCGTACAGAGAGCCAACCGAATCCTGATTAAATTCACCGAGAATGCTGACAACGGTACGACGCTGATACATCTCGCGCAGAAACACATTACCGACAAAACAATAGGCGATAGGCCTGCCGAAGATCAAAAGCTGTTACAGACCCTTGAGTCGTTGCGAGGAGATAAGAAAATTTCTGAAGCTCAAGCTGAGGCTTTTTTATGCACACCAGCGGACACGCTCGAGCTGCAAAGTTTTCAGGCTGTAGTGTTACTCGCTGCCCTGGAGCACCACAAGCGTTTCGGTAAACCTGAAAGACCATTGAGAGCCATGATGGTATTTCGCCTGTTGTATGAGGATCGAACAAAATCCCAAAAGCGATTACGTGCCATAGAAGTTGATAAATATCTAGCTGTTGCTTGGCACTCTGTTGAGGAAATCGTGTCGAGAATTGACCTGATTTTCGAAGAGCTGTCCGACGACAGCTTGAGCTATGCTCATCAACGACTGATGCCGGTACGGCGGATCCTTAGAGACCTGATTGCAGAGAGTTTGGAAAACCTCCGCACGTCCAGCTCCAGCAGTGGGGAAGCGGTAATTGATGCGTATAAGTTAGCCGCTGGGCATGAGAAGCCGACAGGTTCATTAAGAACGGGAGATACGAATCAGGCTATTGAATCTTACGGCGATTTCGGTAGCTATCCCGACGTCGCATCAGCGGCGGAGCCGGACCAGCTGCATGGCGACGATGTGGCCGAGACAGAGGACGCTCCCGCCTATATCGAGCTGTCTGCTCAGCCGATCCTCTCGGATACTACACAAGATCCATCAGAGCGCCGCGCGGACAACCAAACGTCCGGTGTATTTTTGGCGACACAGTTTGAAAGAAGCGCCCCAGCCAGCCTACGTAGATCGCACGTCCTGAGTGCTGTGCATGCGAAAACCGTTGCTGGCAGCATTGAAAGGCGTGAAAAACGGCTGATATGCCTTACTAACAGGTTAAGCAAATATGAAACTGAAATACTGATTTCGGAGCTCAAAAGCCGTATGCAGCAGTGCGACGCTTCATACATGCTGTACTTAGCTTTAGCAACGGGTCGAAAGCCTGCGAAACTTCTACAAGCTAGGCCGGTAGCTGCTTACAGGGACTTTCAGGAGGTAGGAAGTGGATACTTTCTCGGGACACAGGAAATTTATTGGCTGTATCGTCAAGCATTGCCAGCCCATCGGCTGCCAAAGAGCCACCGATCGCTGCTTGATCAGCAACAAACCCCTGTAGTACTTCCAGTGCCGTGCAGCGCGGAGGTGATGCGTCGCCTCCCTGAAACGGACAGTCAAGAGCTTGAGCTTCAAGCTGAAGTGCTTCTCAAAAAGATCAATAAAGCGAACTCAACCAACCTGTCGATTGGGAAAATCGCTGATCACTTGGCTAATTTTCTGCATCATCAGGGAGTAGACGATGTTCTTATTGCTCTCATTACCGGAAACCCGGACATCCAGGAAGCAGGGCTTTATTACACTCAGTATGACTCCGTTTCCATCTACAAGGCATATCAAAGGTACCGGGAAAAGGAGCTGCGGGCTGAAACTCAGGATCCCATTGAGAGCAAGGTCGCGCTTGGCGGCTCACAGCTTGTAGTCACAGAGAATGCAGTTACTGGTATTTTCGATCATCTACAAAAAAACGTTCAGGCATTACAAGGCCAAGGCTGGGATAAGGTCCATTACGGTTATGTGATGTACGTGCTCCATTTACTTAATTTCACTACCGGTCATCGTCCCGTTCGAGATCCCTTTGATGACATAGAGCACATCGACCTTATCAGTAAAAAAATCTTCATTTCAGATAAAGAGTCGAGATTAACAACCAGCTCTGCACGAACCCTAGTTTTGCCAGATATAGCTGTGACTCAGATCGGACTCTACATAGAGCACCTAGAAAAACTGCATGTACAGATGCAAAGCTTATCTCCTGAATTTGCTCAACAGGTCAGTAGCGTTCTGAATGGCAAGAGCCCGCTTTTCTTCTTGATAGATAGGGGAAGTGCGATTGACGATATCCGTATGGCTCAGCTGTCACCTAAGAGTGTTGTGCATTTCTGGTCCGGTGTTTTAGATCTGCCACCCAACTGGCACCGCCATTTTTTGCGTACCTATTTGTCGCAGCAAAAAATGGTTTCTGGGGAGTCGATTGATACCTGGATGGGGCACGCTAAGCCCGGGCAGGAGGGCCTAACTCGGTATAGCGGTATGAGCATTAAGTCTCTCGAGACGATTGCTCTCAAAATCGAGCAACTTTGTATAAAACTGAAAATCATTCCCCTTACCAGTCAAGGTCGCTCCGATGGGTAGACCTATGTATGGCTCGGCAATGCGGGCTGAAAAAGGTAAATCTAAGTTATCCAGTGCCGAAGCACAGGTGCTGAGCAATATGGCCAGCATGATCGCTGCCCACTTACCTGCATTATCAGAAAAGCCTGTGAATAGTGAGGAGTTTAATACCCAAGTAAAGAGCTTTCAGGGCTTCCTCCGGACGGAGTATCAAGACAGCACAAGACTCCGGATTGCTTACCATGCATTGGCTAGCTACGTAGCAACGGGTAACGAGAAGGGTTGGTGGCAGCTGGACATACCGTCGATGATCGCCAGGATCCCTCGAACCACTAGCAGCCGTAGTCAAAGAAACTTCAAGGCAGGAGTTAATGCAGGGAGGTTCTACGAGAGCTGGCTACAAAAGTTAGCTAATGAAAAACACTCGCCCGACCTTAAAGTCAGGCTTGCAGACGTGCTCATTTCTGCAGTTTTTTACGGTGGTCTGGCGAATCCGCGGGCGGTTACCAGTCTTGCAAATCTGCTCGTCAGCGAACCGAAGCCTTTACAGATTGCCGATGGTCATACTGCCTATGTCTGGATAGATTTGGTCTTAAGTGGAGGTAATGACCCTCTGAATGATAGGGTCTCTGCTGAGAGCGGCATGAGTTGGCAAACACTTCAGCGTTTTTATCCAGACAACCGAACACTCGCTCAGCTTTTAAAGCTCCAGCACATAAAGATCCATAAAACTTCAGAAAAACTCGAGGTGCTAGATCAACCGAGCGTCTGGGCGATTATCGAGAGCAGAATGGCTAGCAGCTCTCAAAAAAAGTCAATCATTAGCTTAGGTACCTTTTGCCAAGGGGCCCAAACGATAACAGAGACATTACCTGGTGTTGAGCTTCCCCAGGCATTGCTAGAGTGTGCAGCGGGTCGTGTGGGTTCGGTGTCACTACCGCCGAAGTTTGTACAGAATTGGCTTCTGAAAAGCTTCGACGAAAATACCCCGAATACGTTCTCTTTGAGTGATGTGCAAATCGTATCGAAAAGTAGCCTAGCAACGGGTGCACCAGAGCGGGTAATACTCAAGCATCCCGAACATGTTGGCGGCATAACGCCCGTGGATGTTGTGATTAAGAAAGCTCGTGAAGCTTTGCAGTCAGAGGTTTCTGGAGAAAAGAACACACCGGCCCGAGCTATAAAGCGGTTGCAGGAACTACGTAATCAGGCACTCTCCTTCAATGCCGCCATTCTGGTTGACTGGCTTCTCGATAGGCTTATATACCGAAAAATCAAGGTCTCTTCAGCGCGGCGTTATTTCTCTGCTCTCGCTCGTCTGTGGCTGTTTCATACAAATGAAGCTGACATCGACGACATGGATGAGAACGAGCTCGAACAAATATATCGGCAGATACTCACGTTCAAGCCTGGGGATGAAGTCTCGTCGCAGAATTACCTTCAGGGTCGTTTGCAAGACTTGCACAGATTTGCATGCCAGTCGGATCAGTACGGCCTACCAGATTTAACAAGTTATTTTGAGTGCGTGGGCGATACACAAAAGCAGTCACAGGTAAGGGCAGGGTTCATCCCGGAACACAATTACCAAGGCATGCTTCAGGGTATTCAGAACCTGACGGGCGTAGATCGAGACACGAAGGAAGGTCTTTCGGTGCTTCTGATCCTGGCATACCGCACTGGAATGCGGAGAGGGGAGTTGCTCAAGCTGAGGCTTTCTGACATTGAAAGGTCTGATGAGCACTGGCTCTACGTTGTGAACAATCGATACGGAAACAATAAAACAGACTCGGCACGTCGAAGAGTCCCCGTTTATCTGCTGCTACTACCTAGTGAGCTAGAAAGGTTTCGTCATTACGTGTACCAACGCGGCACACAAAATAAGAATCACGTAAGCACACTGCTTTTTTCAGAATCACATGCGGTGACGGTTCCTCACAGCGGGACCATGGTTTCAGGTCTGACAAAAGCTCTTTTAAGCTTCCAAGGTCTGGACGAACTCTCCTTTCATCACCTCAGGCACAGTACTTTGACAACCCTATTCATTGTAATGGAGGAATCCCCTGACTTGATTGAAGCACTGACCGGATACAGTCGAGAGCAGGCTAAAAGAATACGGTCAGAGTTGTTTTGCTCAAACCCGATGTGTGACCGAGATAAGTACAGTGCGCTTGCTGGTCTTGCCGGGCACCTATCACCCGATACGACCTTTCTGTACTACATCCATGAGACAAGTCTTTTTATCTGGAGGAGGCTTACAAAATACGACCCAGTGCTCGAGAAAGAACATATCTCTAGTCTAAGTGGGCTTTCATCTCAGACGATAAATACTCATTTTAAGGATAGTGGCATCGCCGTCAGGTTGTCAGCCTTGCGCCCCGAAATTCTTAAACGGCTTGCGCCGATGTCCCGAAGATTCCAGTCGAGCGATATAGGCACTATGGCAGCTGAGGCTTTTCAGTACGCATCACCAAAACCGAGGGCTACAGTTCTTGATTGCTACACAGTTCTTCGCGATCTTGAGGGAGGTGACCCTATCTCGACGCTTTGTGTGCGTTATTCCATTGATAAAACGAAAATAAAAGGGTGGCTGGAAGCGGCGACGCAAATACAAAATCTAGTAACCAAAGCTGGGAATCGGCGACATTTTCCAAAGCGCATGAGCTCAACCGCTATCGGGATCCCACTAGCGCCCATAAGGCCTCAAGATAGGGCTACAGCGAAGGAAACTGACAGAGTGATCTCGCTTTTGCGAGACGCATTCGGGAAAGATAAGGGAGCCATTAGGTGGTGTATCGATTACTGGAAAAAAAACACCAGCCAAACGAAGCAGGGCATACGATTTACCTGCTTGGATGATGCAGAAAAATTCATCAACTCACTTGAGAAGGTCATACCTAAAAGGCGCTGGGAATTAAATATTTTGCTTGCGCCAAAGGCGCGCATCGAAGAACTGAATGTTTGGCGTTCGCTCGGAATAAGCACTCATTTGCAAGAAGCTGCGCAAGGCAAGTCGATTCAGACGTACCTGAGATTGCGGCATGTCAACGAGGATGAAATCGTTGGGAAAAGGAAAAATATAAAACAGTATTCCTCGCAGCTGCTTAACTATGTTTTTCACATGCTTGCGATAATGGTCGACGGAGATAGTATTGAAAAGCCCTAGCACAGATTCAGGCTGAATTTCTGGCTTGGGCAGCTCAGTAGATGAGAGGAGCGTCCTTGGACGTAGCTTAGCCAGGCATCAAGAATGGCTGTCTGCGCTTACCTGTACTGTCTTAAAGCTTGAGGGGGGCATACCCGTTACAGATCGATTGGACAAATACTGGACGCAGTCGACGGACTGAACCACACACCGTCAGTCATGTGGGCGTGTGTTGGCTATACGCTTACGACCACTACATGGATTTCCTATTAGAGCAGTGGCATAGTTGAGCAACAGATAGGCTTTCGCTTAGACTTTTAGAGCTTGCTAAAAACACAAGCAGGCAACAATTCCCCAATGAAAAATTACAGTTTTGTAATTTTGCGCTCACCTTGCTGTCAGGTTTGAAGTCTTAAACTGTGAACAGTGAAAAGCCGCCATCCGATAGGCGAGCTTAACAAGAGCAGGGGATTAAAATGAACTTCTTAAAATCTATCGCGATCAGCAGCACCCTATTATTCTTTGTAGGTATGGCCAGTGCCGAAGAAGGTTTGGATAGGTCGAAGCGATTTCATGAAAACGCCCGTGAAAAACAAACTCGCTTATCTGAAGAGGAACACTCAGGTCATCAAAAGCAAGAAGCCGTCCAAGCAAGGCAAGATCAGCGTCAGGACGGTTTAGATCAGGCGGACAATTGAGACGCGGTAAAGATAAATTAATATTTATGCTTCAATCAAAAAAACCAGGCCACTATTACTCAAGTACAAATCACTCTGAATCGTACCGGGTTTTATGGAGGCCATTCCGTTTAAGTCAGGCCGCCACGGCCTGACCTGTGTGTTGCTGGTAGAAGTTTGCCTCAGCTTCTGCCGGCGGTATATGTCCAATCGATCCCAGAAGGCGCTGATGATTGAACCAGTGAACCCATTTCAGGGTGGCTATTTCTACTGCTTCGCGACTCCGCCATGATTGCCGGTGTATCAGTTCCGCCTTGTACAATCCGTTGATGGTCTCAGCCAAAGCGTTGTCGTAGCTGTCTCCTTTGCTACCAACAGAGGGCTCTACTCCGGCCTCCGCGAGACGCTCTGTGTAGCGGATGGAGACGTATTGACTGCCACGGTCACTATGGTGGATCAGATTATCTGATCGTCCTGGCTGCCTTGCATACAGCGCCTGCTCCAGCGCATCCAGCACGAACTCAGTCTTCATGTTGTTGCTGA
>NZ_JBALWE010000012.1:0-159605 GCF_036960865.1 Halopseudomonas sp. | reverse complement strand
GTGTGGGGTCTCCCCATGTGAGAGTAGGTCATCGTCAAGCGCTTATACCGAAACCCCCGATCTGGTAACAGGTCGGGGGTTTTACTTTGTGCGCTGCAAAACCAGCGCGCGATGAACTACCCCTGCGCTGACAGTAGGCTAGTGGTCGGCTCTCCTTACGGTTAACTCGGACAATAAACGCTGTGGGGGCTGCTGTTTGCCGCTGCGAGTGTAGTGGGCCACTCACAGTGGCCCTGGGTCGTCAGCTAGCCTCGTGCCTTTCTGAGTGTTGGGCACTTGCTATCCAGAGCATCCTATCCGTCCAGAAGGTTTTAAAGCTTAGGTTTCAACAGTTTTGCGTTCAGGTCGCTTGAGGATTTCGGATATGTTGGTCTGATGCGATGTTTTCGGCCCACCTAAAGCCTTGCTCAGGAGTAGTGAGTTTCAGCACTTGTTTCCTGTTGGCCCGACGCTAAAAAGCGGTATGTGTCGGACACGTATTTGCCGCAGTTACACGCGAGCAATAAAAAGAGCGCCCTTGAGCGCTCTTTTTGTACTCCATAACGGCATCAGGCCTCGGCGCGGCCCCACTCTATGTCCTGCAAGTGCCGCCACATGATCTTGCCGGTGGGAGACTTGGGGATGCTGTCAGCGAATTCAACGATCTGCGGACATTTGTAGGCGGCCATATTGTCCTGGCACCAGTTGATGATGTCTTGTTCGGTGGTGCCGTTCTGCCCTGCGCTCAGCACGACCACGGCTTTGACTGTCTCGCCGCGGCGTTCGTGAGGTACTGAAATGATGCAGACTTCCTGAATGGCTGGATGGGCGTACATCAGTGATTCAACCTCCGCAGGCCACACCTTGAAACCGGACGCATTGATCATTCGCTTGACGCGGTCCACGAGGAAGAAGTAACCCTCTTCGTCGTAGTAGCCGAGATCGCCGGAGCGGAAAAAGCGTTCGCCGTCGACCTCAACAAAGGCTTCTTCGGTCGCATCAGGGCGATTCCAATAGCCTTGGAAGATCTGCTCACCGCGCATAATGATCTCCCCGGTTACGCCTGGTTCCACCTCTTTCAGGGTCTCCACGTCGATAACTCGCGAATCAACCCCAATAAATGGGATGCCCAGACATTGTGCCTTGCAGGCGTGCGGAGGATTGACGTGGGTAGCGGCGATAGTTTCGGAGAGTCCGTAACCTTCCATATAGATCAACCCGGTCTTCTGCTGCAGCTTGGCTGCCACAGCAGCCGGCATGGCTGCTCCGCCACCGCCGATGCCGGTCAGTGAACTGATATCGTATTGGTCGATATCGGGGTCGGAGAGCATGTCGACCACCATGGTGGAAATGTTGCGCCAGGTGTTGATCTTCAAGCTTTGGATCAGCGTAGCGGCGACCTTGCGGTCCCAGCGGGTCATGACCACCAGCGTGCCGCCAGCGTACAGGGTTGAGTTCATGCACGACTGCATGCCGGTCACATGGAACATCGGGACAGACACCAGGTGGATACAGCTGTGTTGGGTGTTGACCCAGGCGGCGCCATAGACGGTTGTGGCCATTACGCTGTGATGCGTGTGTACGCAGCCCTTGGGGTTGCCCGTGGTGCCGGAACTGTAGGGGATGACGCACAGATCCTTTGGGCCGGCGGTCAAAGGGCCTGGTTGTATGTTGGCTTGCAGTGCGCCCTGCCAAGAGCTCAGGCCGGCTTGATCGAGTGGTTTTGCCGGCGCGGCAACGGCGTCGGGTAGTGTCAGATCGGTAGGTTCAACTACGTACTCGCTGTACGCAGTGACGATCACTTCCTTAAGTACGCCATTGCCCACGTGCGGCGCGACAAATTCGCTGAGTTCCTGTGCGCACAGGGCAACCGGCGCCTGGGTGTCTTCAATCAGGTAGGCCAGCTCGGCCGTTCGGTTCATCGGGTTAACCGGCACAACCACCGCGTTGGCGCGAAGAATCGCAAAGTAACCGATGATGTACTGTGGGCTATTCTGCATATAGAGCAGCACCCTATCACCCGCTTGCACGCCGGCTTGCTGCAGATAACCGGCAAGGCGTTCGGCTTGGCTTTGCAGCTCGCTGTAGCTGATATCGCTGCCGTAGTAATGAATGGCGGGGTGGTCTGGGTAGCGCAGCGCGGAGACGGTGATGTTGTGGAACAGGTTGGTGGCGGGGAGTTCAAGCTGCTTGGGTACTTGATCGGGCCACACGGGGAAGTGACGGTCAAACATACATCCAGTCTCCTGCTTGTTATGCAAATCAGACGAACCGTTCTCTGCGCGGCTTCAGCAGGACGGCACTGTTATTAGAGCGAGGCGACAGAATAAGTCTCACGAAGAGACTAAGGAAGGATACTTTTGTTGTGCTGTTGTTACGCCATAAACGGCGGTGAGTGCGGGAGGCCGAGTTGTCACAGGGTTGAGCGTTGATAAGGTATAGTAACCAGCTGATCCTAGCGCCCACGCGCTGATAGCCAGTCGTCGCCAATAGCGTTTTTTGCAAGAGGAGCCTACAGATGAGTCAGGACCGGGTGTTTATCTTTGATACAACGCTGCGTGACGGCGAGCAGAGTCCAGGTGCGTCCATGACCAAGGACGAAAAGCTGCGTATCGCTCGGGCGCTGGAAAAGCTGAAGGTGGACGTAATCGAAGCCGGCTTTGCGATCGCCAGCCCCGGCGATTTCGACGCGGTCAAGGCGATTGCCGACAGCATCCAGGACAGTATCGTTTGCAGTCTTTCACGTGCTGTGGATGTCGACATTGATCGCGCGGCTGAAGCGCTTGCCGGCGCAAACGCTGGCCGCATTCATACCTTTATCGCGACCAGCCCGATTCATATGGAGCACAAACTGCGCCTGCCGCCGGAGCAGGTGGTGGAGCAGGCTGTGCGGGCGGTAAAGCGCGCGCGCAATCTGTGTGCCGATGTCGAGTTCTCCTGTGAAGATGCCGGGCGCTCGGAAATCGACTTCCTTTGTCGCATCATTGAAGCGGCGATCGATGCCGGTGCACGCACCATCAATATTCCTGATACCGTTGGCTACGCCATACCCCACCAGTTTGCCGATACGATCGGCCAGATAATCAGTAGGGTACCCAACGCGGACAAAGCCGTGTTCTCCGTGCATTGCCATAATGACCTGGGATTGGCCGTGGCCAACTCGCTTGCCGCGGTGACGGCCGGCGCGCGTCAGGTAGAGTGCACCATCAATGGACTCGGTGAGCGCGCGGGCAACGCTGCGCTGGAAGAGATCGTCATGGCGATCAAGACCCGTCAGGACCTGCTGGGTGTATATACGGGCATAGTCACCGAGAACATACTACCGGCATCAAGGCTGGTCTCGGGTATTACCGGCTTTCCGGTGCAGCCAAACAAGGCCATTGTTGGCGCCAATGCGTTTGCGCATGAATCGGGTATTCATCAGGACGGCGTACTCAAACATCGCGAGACCTACGAAATCATGAGTGCGCAGTCGGTCGGCTGGCACACCAACAAGCTGTCCTTGGGTAAGCTGTCGGGCCGTAATGCTTTTCGCTCACGCCTTGAAGAACTTGGCATGGAGTTGAGCGGTGAAGCGCTGAACGCCGCCTTTGCCCGTTTCAAGCAATTGGCTGATCGCAAGCACGAGATATTCGATGAGGACCTGCAGGCACTGGTAACCGATACGCTCACCGAGGTGGTCGAGCATATTCGGCTGATACACCTTGAAGTGGCCTCCTGCATGGGTGAGGTGCCGCATGCAACGGTGCAGTTGAGCATCGACGGTGTAGAGCAGGAGGCGCGTGCAGAAGGCTCCGGTCCAGTGGACGCGACCTTCAAGGCAATTGAGCAAATCATGAATTCCAATGCCAGCTTGCAGCTTTACTCGGTCAACGCGATCACCCAGGGTACCGACTCGCAGGGCGAGGTCACGGTACGACTGGAGAAAAGCGGGCGTATCGTCAACGGCAACGGCGCCGATACCGATATTGTCGTGGCGTCTGCCAAGGCCTATATCAATGCCCTCAATCTCATGCGTGAAGGGGCCTATCGCGCGCATCCACAGGCGGCAGACGTTTGATGCAGGAGCAAGCAAGGCTGGCCTACCTAGAGGCCATGGGTGTTACCAACTGGGTGCCGCGACAGGCGCTGTCAGGTGTGCCATCGCGACAGCCCTACAGTCTTCCCGTTGTGGCAGAGCAGACCGCCGCCCCTGTTGAAGCGACGCCGAGGACGGTGCCGGCGGCGCATTCGGCGTTACCTGATATTGCCCCACCCGCGCCCGCTGTGGCTCGGGCAGCGGCTGTTGTGCAGCAATTACGTGCCGGCAAGATGCCCGATGTCCCTGCGCCGGTTGCGCAGCCGCAAGCCGCAGAGGTGGTGACGCCAAACGGCCCTGCGATCGAACCGTTCTATTTGCAGCTCTGGCTTTCTGGCCCCTGCGCGCTGCTCACTGAAGCGCCAGAGCCGGGCATGGAAAGCGCCACACCCGCGTTTCTTTTATTGCAGGACATACTATGTGCAGCAGGGCTGCCGTCGCGGCCTCGGTTACTGGTCGATTTCCGCTGGCCGCTGAGCCGCAACCCGCAGCTGGATCGTAGCGCCGCTGCAGCACATCGCGGCTTGCTCGCTTTTATGCAGGGGCGTCTGGAAGAGCATGAGTGTGTATCTCTGGGCTGTTTTGGTCCGGCCACCGGGCTCCTCGTCGAAAGCGACCTCAGTGCGGTAGGTCAACTGTCCGGCCGTGAGGTCGCGCTGGATAATCTGCCGGCGGCGTGGTTTGCGCCTGATCTTGAGGTGCTGCTGCGGTCTCCAGCGCGCAAGGCGGCGCTTTGGGCACAGCTTCGCCGAGTCAAGTCACGTTGGCAGGGGCAGGTATGACGGGGCTATCGTTTCGTGCGATGCAGGAGTCTGACTTGGATGCGGTGTTGGCAGTCGAGTTCGCGGCCTTCAGTCACCCTTGGACCCGCGGCATTTTCCTCGATTGCATCAAGTCCGGTCATGAGTGCTGGCTGGTATTCAGCGGGCTGCAGCAGGTTGGCCACGGCGTAGTGTCTGCCGCCGCCGGAGAGTCGCACCTGCTCAATATCACCATAAAGCCGGAAAGCCAGGGCAACGGTTATGGTCTCGCCCTGCTTGAACACCTGATGGGCCGTGCCAGAGCACGCGATGCTGAAGTTACCTTTCTGGAAGTGCGCGAGTCCAACCGCAGTGCAGCCTCGCTGTACGAGCGCTTCGGGTTCAACGAGATCGGCCGGCGCCGCAACTATTATCCCGCTGTCGGTGGTCGCGAAGACGCGTTAGTGATGGCTTACTCACTGATCGAGTAATCGAGCACGCCTGACGGCGCGGCGGATTTTCAGGCCGGCAGACGGATTTTCTCTACGCAAGGTGTTGCAGTATGTTGAACAGGTTTGGAGTTTTGGTTTGAGGTTGTCGGCGCGAGGCTGGGCGATCACGGGTCTCATCGTCTGTACCTTGGCTTGGGCTGGCAACGCGCTGGTGGCGCGTGCAACAGCGGGCCAGCTTCCGCCCATCGGCCTGTCGTTCTGGCGTTGGTGTACTGCATTGTTGTTGCTGCTGCCCTTTACCTCACGCAGCCTGTGGCAACGGCGGGCGCTGCTAAGTCAGCACTGGAAGCAGATCGCTGCCTTGGCTGCGTTAAGTATTTCTTCCTATAACACGCTGTTGTATATGGCAGCGCAAACCACTACGGCGATCAACATTACGCTGGTCAATACCGGCTTGCCGGTGGCGGCCTTTATCTGGTCGATTATTTTGCTGCGCCAGTGGCCCACGCCGCAGACGCTGGGCGGGACGCTGTTGTCGTTCAGCGGCCTGATGGTGATTCTCAGTACTGGCAACCTGGACCGGCTCGCTCAGCTGTCGTTCAACCCTGGTGACTTGATCATGTTGTTGGCAGTGCTCACGTGGGGCCTGTACTCGGTTCTTTTGCGGCGATGGATGGTACCCGTGCCCGGGCTCACCCTGCTCGCTGCGATGCTGTTGTTCGGCGTGCCATTGCTGCTGCCATTTTATCTCTGGGAATACAGCCATACCGGCGCCATGCCGATGACGCTGGTTACGCTCGGCGCCGTCAGTTACACCGCGGTAATGGCCTCGCTGGTGGCCTACCTGGCCTGGAATAACGGTGTACGGGTGCTGGGCCCTGCAACTGCTTCTCTGTTCAGTTACCTGATGCCAGTATTTGCCGCCTTGCTCAGCGTGCTGCTATTGGGCGAGCAGCTGCACTGGTATCACCTGCTCGGCGGGGCTTTGACTTTCAGCGGGCTGGTACTCGCCACCCGGCCTGCGCGTGAGCGGACATGAGAAAGCTCTGCGTCATACCGGGCGACGGCATCGGTACGGAGGTGACGCCTGTTGCGGTGCGCGCATTGCGGAGGTTGTTGCCCGACCTTCAGGTTGTGGAAGCGTCAGCAGGCTGGGGCTATTTTGAACAGCAAGGCAATGCGGTGCCTGAGCGTACGCTCGAGCTCATGCGCGAGTGCGGCGCGGGTCTATTTGGTGCGGTACAGTCGCCCGCGCGCGCGGTGCCGGGGTATCGCAGCGCCATTCTCACCCTGCGGCAACAGCTTGGGCTCTCGGTCAACTTGCGGCCGGTACGCAGTTGGCCGGGCATCTCACCCAGACCCGGTATCGATCTCATGCTGTTGCGTGAGAACAGCGAATGTCTGTACATCGGTCAAGAGCATATGGCGTCGGCCGACAAGGCCGTCGCTCAGCGGCAAATCACACGGCAAGCCTGTGCAATATTGGCGCAGCGCGCAGCCCAAGTAGTTCGGCAGCGCGGAGCAAGACGTATAACGCTGGTGCACAAGGCCAATGTGTTGCCGCTGACCTGCGGCCTGTTTCGTGATACCTGCCGCGCGGTGTTAGCGACGGAAGGTCTGGATGGCTTGGTCGATGAGCGGCTGGTTGATGTGGCGGCGCTACAGTTGGTCGAGCAACCGCAGCGGTTTGATGTACTAGTCACCACCAATTTGTTCGGCGATATCCTGTCTGATCTTGCTAGTTATTGGTCGGGCGGTCTGGCTACCGCGCCTTCACTTAATTGGGGTGACGGCATTGCACTGGCGGAACCGGTTCACGGCAGTGCTCCGGACATCGCCGGTAGCGGCCGAGCCAATCCAATCGCAGCGCTGCTCAGCGCCGCATTGTTATTGCGCTACCATTGGGCGTTGCCGGAGGCTGCGACATGTCTGGAAAATGCAGTGGAAGGCTTTCTTAACGACACACAGGGCTCAGATCTGGGTACTCAAACGACAGAGCGAGTGGCAGAGGGTGTGTTGGCACGTCTTGAGCTGTCGCAGAAATGAAAAGGCAGGAATAAAAAAAGGCCTAGCCGAAGCTAAGCCTTTGAAATCGTTGGTGGCTACACCTGGACTTGAACCAGGGACCCCAGCATTATGAATGCTGTGCTCTAACCAGCTGAGCTATGTAGCCATCCGAGGCTGCGCATTATTCATTTCCGCGCTTGGCTTGTCAAGCCTGCCTGCGTATTTTTTAACTGTCATTTCAACCGGTTAACTTTTTTGCTGCAGCCGGGCGGCATCGTGCCGGTCCGCGGGGCTTACTGGCTGCCCAGGTGCAGCGATGTAGCTACCCTGGCGTCTGCTGTCGGGTCGGTGCTGCTGACATCGATGAGGTAGATGCGCTGCGGGTCTATGCCAGCGCTGTCGACCAAGTAGGACTTGATTTCAGCAGCCCGGCTTTGCGCGAGTCTACGTAACAGCAGTTCGCTCCGGCTCCACAGGGTTAACACGGCCTGTTCCATTCTTGCGGCGCGCTCTTCACGGTCGAGCTCCGCCCAGCCTGCAGGTGGTTGCTGTTTCAGGCGTGCGCGGTAGATGCCTTCGAGCAGGGCGGGTTTGTCGTCCTCATCTATGTCCAGCAGATCGGGTGAAGCGGGAACCTCCTCGCCCATCGCCTGCAAGGATTTGAATTGTATTTCCTGGTATTCGCTTTTCAGGCGTTCGGCTGCGAGCGTTGGGCCGTCGGCCTCGGCTGAGCTCATGCCTTCGATTTCCAGTGTCAGCACCGGGCGTTCCTTCAGGGCGCTGGCCAGTGTGTTCAGATTGCTTTGCGCGGCCGAATCCAGGCTGTTGCTGCCGGCAGCGAAGGCGACTTCGCTGAGGTCCTGATCGCTGCCACCCACCAGCCCTGCGATGAACTTGAAGGGGGCTTGTACCGCGCGCACCACCAGGTTGCGCAGGGTTTGCCAGACTATCGGCATGACGCTGAACTGAGGGTCCTCCAGGTTGCCGGAGACGGGTAGCTCGATGTCGATATTGCCTTTGATGTCCTTTAGCAGGGCTACGGCCAGGCGTATGGGCAGGTCTACAGCGTCAGGGCTATCAACTTTTTCACCCAGCTGCAGGCCCTCCAGCAACACCTTGTTCTCGGCGTTCAATTGGCCCTGTTCGATTTGGTAATGCAGGTCGAGGTTGAGGCGCCCCTTGCGGATGCGGTAACCGGCAAACTTGCCGGAGTAGGGGGTCAGTGTGGTGAGTTCGACGTTGCGGAAGCGGGTAGCGATATCGAGGCTGTTGAGCGGGTCGAAGGGGGTGAGTTTGCCCTTGATGCTGACCGGGGCGTAGCGGTCGACCTTGCCGGTCACGTCGACGCTGGCAGATCGAGTGCTTTGGTTGTCCAGTGTGCCGATACTGCCATTGAGTTGTCCGATAGCGGTGGCGAAGTTGGGCCGCAGACTGAAGTCGGCGAAATTGGCGGAGCCGTCGCGCAAACTGATGCCGCCAATGCGAATGCCCATGGGGGCGCCAGCGCCTGCACTGCTGCTTGGCTTGCCAGGTTGCTCGACCATAAGGCCGCTGAAGTTGGTGCTGAGGTCTTCATTGATGATGAAGCGGGCATAGGGCTGTTGCAGGTCGACCTGTTCAATGCTCAGGTTGTTGCCGACGTACTTGATGCCGCTGAGCTGCAGCTGTTGCCATTTGACCAGATCGCGCTTGCGTTGTGCATCGACCACATGCAGCTGACTGACTTGGGCGTCGCCGCTGACGGCCAGCTGTAAAGGGCTAATGTTGCTCAGGATCAGGTTGAGGTCACTGTGAGCCTGGCCGCTGCGTAACTGGATGCGCACCAGTGGCTCGACATACGGGCGAGCCAGGCGCAGATCGATGTTGCTGGTGGTTACCTGCAGGTTGGCGCTGAGCGGCTGAAGGCCGACTTGGCCGTTGGCGGCGAGTTGTCCGCCATTGTTCAGGCCGGTGTCCAGGCTGAGTGTGAAGGGTGTTTCACCGAAGCTGTCAAAATCGCTGATGCTGAGATTCAGAGGCCCCAGTTCTAGCGCGACATCCGGTTCCGGGACTTGGTCGCTCAGGTGCAGCTGGTAATCTTGCAGCTCTACCTGTTTGATAACCAGCCGCCAGGGCTCGGCCGCTGGGCTGGCGTCGGCTGTTGCTGGTTCGCCGTCGCTGCCTTGTGGAGCGGCTGGCTCACTGGGCAGCTCTTGCGGTTTCTCCCTAGCTCGGGTTTGCCGCGTAGGTTGCGACTGGTTATCTGGCGTGCCCTGGTGCTCTGGGCTTTCAGATACAGCGTTTTTCCGCTCCAGCAGGGCAAGCAGGTCTATCTGGCCGTCGGCTTCGCGCGCTGCCCACAGTTCCAGCTGCTTGCTCTTTACAAGGCTAATGTTGGCTCGTTGCTGCACCAGATCCAGTGAAGCATCGCGGACCTCCAGCGAGGGGAGGCGAAGGCGCGGCTGGTCCCGGGCGTCAATGCCGAAGTCCGACAGGGTTAGCTGCGCCTTGCTCAGTTGCAGGTCGGTGCGTTCGGACAGGTCGAGCTGGTAGTCTGTGCTGGCGTTGAGCAGCCCATCGGTCAAGGCCAGGGCGAACTGGTCACTCACATAAGGCCAGAAGGTCTCAAGGCGCACATCCTGAATCCGCAATGAGCCCCTAGAAGTGAGAGGGACCAGCGTGGCCTCTCCCTGCCAGTCCAGCCTGGCACCGAAGGGGCCGCTGGCAACAAGAGTCATGCGTGCGCGGTCGTCGGGCAAGGTGCTGAGGTTTCTGAGCTCCAGCGATAATGCATCGTAGCCGAATTCGACGGGTTCGCTGGGGCGTCTGTCCATGAAATGGAGGCTGTTTTTGATCAGCTCCAGACGGTCCAGGCGCACCGGGAACACAGCTTGATCTGCCGGTTCGGTTTCCGCTTGACGCGGTGGTAGGGTGAAGAGCTGGGTAAGGTTAAGGGTGCCGTTTTCCGCGAAGTTTATTTCACCATGCGCCCGCTCCACTTCCACATCCTTCAGGTGCAGCGCGCCACTCCAGAGGCTGTCGAGTTCGGCGTTGACGTAAAGACGGTGAAAGGCCAATTGTTTGGCTCCGGGGTCGCCGATGTGCAGGTCCCAAAGGGTGGCTTCCATACTGAAGGGATTGAATTCGACGCGACTCAGGTGCGCGAGCACATTGGCATACTTGTCCAGTTGCTGATTGATCACATGCAGTGCTACGCCGGGCAGAATCAGAAAGCCAATGATGGTATAGGCAAAGCTGATGACCAGGCAGGTGACCAGGACGGTTTTCTTGCGTATGCGCATGGATCGGTCGCTACCTAATTCCGGAAGGTAAAGGGAATTATGGCACGCGAATAGGGATTCTGCGGCCTCAGTGAGCGGCGCCGGCCAGGGTGTTCTATCGGGGGAGTTGCGACGACGCGAATAGTCGGGCAAACAGAGGGGTGCTTGCCTGTCTGATCTTATAACGAAAAAGCCCCGTCACCATGGGTGACGGGGCTTGGGTAGCGCTGAGTTATTAGACGTTGAAGCGGAAGTGCACCACGTCGCCATCCTTGACGATGTACTCCTTGCCTTCCAGGCGCCATTTGCCGGCTTCCTTGGCACCGCTTTCACCGTTGTACTTGATGAAGTCGTCATAAGCGGTGACTTCGGCACGGATAAAGCCTTTCTCGAAGTCGGTATGGATTACCCCCGCAGCCTGCGGCGCGGTGGCGCCAATCTTCACGGTCCAGGCGCGAACTTCCTTTACCCCGGCGGTGAAGTAGGTCTGCAGTCCGAGCAGCTCATAACCGGCGCGAATCACCCGGTTCAGACCGGGCTCGTCCATGCCCATGGTTTCCAGGAACATCTGCTTTTCTTCGTCGTCATCCAGTTCGGCGATCTCGGCCTCGATCTTGTTACAGACCGGTACGACGACCGCGCCTTCTTCGGCGGCGATGGCGTTGACCACATCCAGCAGCGGGTTGTTTTCAAAGCCTTCTTCCGACACGTTGGCGATGTACATCACCGGTTTGACGGTCAGCAGGTGGAATTGGCGCACAGTGGCGCGTTCTTCCGGGCTGAAGGTCTTCAGCAGAGTGCGCGCAGGTTTGCCTTCACTGAAATGCGGGATCAGCTTTTCCAGCAGCGCCTTTTGTGCGATGGCTTCCTTATCGCCACCCTTGGCGTTGCGGCTGACGCGGTAAAGCTGTTTCTCGCAGCTGTCGAGGTCGGCAAAGATCAATTCCAGATCGATGATCTCGATGTCACGCTTGGGGTCTACGCTATTGGCGACGTGGATCACATTGTCGTCTTCAAAGCAGCGCACAACGTGGGCAATCGCGTCGGTTTCGCGGATGTTGGCGAGAAACTTGTTGCCCAGGCCTTCACCCTTGGAGGCACCTTCCACCAGGCCGGCGATGTCGACGAACTCCATGGTGGTCGGTAGTACTTTCTGCGGCTTGACGATGTCGGCGAGGGCATCCAGGCGTGGATCAGGCATGGGTACGATGCCGCTATTGGGCTCGATGGTGCAGAAAGGGAAGTTCTCTGCTGCGATGCCGGATTTGGTCAGCGCATTGAACAGGGTGGATTTGCCAACGTTGGGCAGTCCGACAATACCGCAATTGAAACCCATAGTGATGTCCTCTGCCGTGTGTGGCGGCGCTAATTGATTCAGGCTTTGAAACTGTGCAGGCGTTGCATGACGGCAGACCACTGGCCTTGGCTGATGCCAGGCAGCTCGCGGATGGCTTCGTCAATGCAGGCGTCCAGGGCTTCCTGTTCGGCTTTTGGCGCGCGGCCCAGTACAAAGCCGGTCACCTGCGAGCTGTGGCCGGGATGGCCGATGCCCAGGCGCAGGCGATGAAAGGTATTCTGATTGCCCAGTTGGGCAATGATGTCGCGTAGGCCGTTGTGACCACCGTGTCCGCCGCCCTTTTTGCACTTGACCACGCCAGGGGGCAGGTCGAGCTCATCGTGGGCTACCAGGATTTCTTCCGGCGCAATGCGATAGAAGCTGGCCAGCGCGGCAACAGCCTGTCCGCTGCGGTTCATGTAGGTGGTGGGGATCAACAGGCGAATATCCTGACCATTGAGGGTCAGGCGGCCAGTAAGGCCAAAAAACTTGCTTTCCGCGCGCAGGCTGACGTTGTGCTTGTCGGCCAGACGCTCAATAAAAAGGGCGCCAGCGTTGTGGCGGGTCAGGTCATATTCCGGGCCAGGATTCCCCAGCCCTACGATTAACTTGATTCCCTGCGTCACAACGGGCGCCCCTCTCGAGTCAGGCGGGAGATTACTCCGCAGACTCCTCACCTTCGTCAGCCGCCGGAGCGTCTTCGGATTCAACGGCTACGCGAGCAGCGTGTACGTTGGCAACCGGCAGATCGTGGTCAGCGCCCTGAGCCAGCGTAGGCACGGTAACGCCCTTCGGTAGCTTCAGGTTGGACAGGTGAACGATGTCGCCCAGGTCAACACCGGCCATGTCCACTTCGATGAACTCAGGCAGGTCTTTCGGCAGGCAGGTTACTTCAACGTCGGTCATGGTGTGAGAGATCACGCCACCGCTCTTCTTGACGCCGACACAGGTGTCTTCGTTGATGAAGTGCAGGGGTACGTGAACGGTCACTTCGTGACCTGCAACCACGCGCAGGAAGTCGGCATGCATGATGCGCGGCTTGGCGGGGTGACGCTGCAGTGCTTTCAGCAGCACGTCTTCTTTCTTGCCGTCGACAGACAGCTTGATGACGTGTGAGTAGAAAGCTTCGTTTTCCAGGGCCTTGTTCAGTTCGCGCGCAGCGATGGAAATGCTCTGCGGCTCTTTGTTGCCACCGTAAACGATAGCAGGCACCAGACCGTCGTTACGACGCAGGCGGCGGCTCGCACCTTTCCCCAGGTCGTCACGGGTATTCGCATTCAGAGAGAAGTCGACCATGTGTAGTCTCCTTGCAAAAACATCCGGGCACTTGCGACCAGCGCGTCGGATGATTGATGAAAACCCGGCGGTTGATGGCCGGGTCGTTGAATCAGCGTGCTGCCCTTAACGGAACATCGCGCTGATGGATTCTTCGTTGCTGATGCGGCGCATGGCCTCAGCCACAACGGGTGCCATATCGAGCTGGCGAATACGGTCACAGGCAGCGGCGGCGGGGGAGAGCGGAATAGTGTTGGTCACTACCAGCTGGTCCAGCACGGAATTGCTGATGTTCTCGATGGCCTTGCCAGACAGGATCGGGTGCGTGCAATAGGCAAACACTTGCGCCGCGCCGTGATCTTTCAGTGCTTTGGCTGCATGGCACAGGGTGCCGGCGGTATCGACCATATCGTCGACCAGTACGCAGTTGCGACCTTCGATGTCACCGATGATGTGCATGACTTCGGACTGATTCGCCTTGGGGCGACGCTTGTCGATGATCGCCAGGTCAACCCCCAGGCTCTTGGCCACGGCACGGGCGCGGACCACGCCACCGATATCGGGGGAGACAATCATCAGATTGTCGAAACGCTGATCCTGGATGTCGTCGATGAGAACCGGTGAGCCGTAGATGTTGTCGACCGGAATATCAAAGAAGCCCTGAATCTGGTCGGCATGCAAGTCGACAGTCAGCAGGCGGTCAACGCCCACGGTGTCGAGCATGTCGGCCACTACCTTGGCGCTGATGGCAACGCGGGCAGAACGCGGACGACGATCCTGGCGGGCATAACCGAAATAAGGCACAACGGCGGTGATGCGAGAGGCGGAGGAGCGACGCAGGGCGTCGGCCATCACGACCAGTTCCATCAGGTTGTCGTTGGTCGGTGCGCAGGTGGGCTGCAGGATGAAGACGTCCTTGCCGCGCACATTCTCATTCAGTTCGACATTGACTTCGCCGTCACTGAAGCGGCCAACCGTGGCATCGCCGAGGGGAATGTGCAATTGACGCACGACGCGTCGTGCCAGATCGGGGTTGGCGTTCCCCGTGAATACCATCATCTTGGACACGCAGCATTACCTTTTTTGGGTAGTGGTCTTTGCGATTGTGGATTCACGTCTGGAGTGCCGAAAGCATCAACCAGTCAGACGCGGATCACGCTGTCTTGATTGCTGCCGGAGAGAAAATGGCAGGGGCGGCTGGATTCGAACCAACGCATGGCAGGATCAAAACCTGCTGCCTTACCGCTTGGCTACGCCCCTGTAACTGTCCGGATGCACGGCTGCATCCTTGTGCTCACTTGTTGATCAATTGATGTAACGGTGAAACGTTACAGCCCTTGGCAACAAAGCTTCGCAGTGTGGCTGGCAACCGGGCGCGAACTTTATCAGCTTCGCGTTCATTTGGGAAGGCCCCAAATAAGCAACTGCCAGTCCCGGTCATCTTAGCCTCACAATAATTGTTTAGCAAGATCAACGTGTTACGAATTTCAGAGTAACGCGCTGCAACAACCGGCAAGCAGTCATTCCGACCACCGTGCTCACGGAAGGCCGCTAATGTAATGGGCGGGGTGTCGCGCGTCAACCTCTGATCTGAAAAAATCTCTGCGGTACTGACTGAGCAGTTGGGGATGACGACCATGTACCAGGGCTCGGCCAGCTCAACAGGGGTCAGTTGCTCCCCCACGCCTTCGGCCCACGCGGCGTGGCCGCGTACAAATACCGGGACGTCGGCGCCTAGTTTGATGCCGATGGCTGCCAGCTGGTCTTCGCTCAGGCCTGCCCCCCATAGGTGATTGAGGCCCACCAGTGTGGTTGCCGCATCGGAACTGCCGCCGCCCAGACCGCCGCCCATGGGCAGCCGTTTATCGAGACGAATATCAGCGCCCAGGCTCGATCCGGCGGCCTGCTGCAGCAGGTGAGCGGCGCGCACGATGAGGTTGTCCTCGGTGGCAACTCCGGTCAGCGTGTCGTGCAGACGGATCTTTCCGTCGGTGCGCGCAGTGAAATGCAGGGTGTCGCCATGATCGACAAACTGAAACAGTGTCTGCAAATTGTGATAACCATCCGGTCGGCGACCGGTGATGTGCAGAAACAGATTGAGTTTTGCCGGTGCCGGCAAGCTAAGTTCGGCGCTATCTACTGTGGTGTTCATTCGCTGCGGTTCATTCGGGTAGTCGCGGTTTCCAGTCGGTGACCACCAAGGTCAACAGCAGGTCATGACCGGAAATTTGCAGGCGCTGTGGCAACTCCACTTCGCCGATCTGTTGGTAGCGGCTGTACTCGACGGTCCAGCCACTCTGGCTCAGGCGTGCGAGGCGGCTGTGCGTGTCCAGTTGCAGGCGGCTGGCAGTGTTGGGCGCAGGCAGTCCGCGTACCCACCAGAGTAAATGCTCGACGGGCAGGCGCCAGCCAATTTGCTGCTCCAACAGGGCTTCAGCCGATTCGGCGCTGATGGGTTGGCGTCCGGCCACTTCCAGTGTGGTCTGTTGGTCATCGCCCTGGATGCGGGTTGCTCCGCGACCGAGTGGCCCGGACAGGCGAATATCGTAGTAGTCGTTGCGCTGCAGCCAGAACAGGGTTCCGCTGCCGGACTCGCCCGGTGCGCGTACACCCAGCTTGCCCTGCAACTCCCAACTGGTGATGGGCTCGACCTGCTGGCGGTGCGTCTTCCAAGCCTGAGGATCGCCGCCCAGCTCCAGGGTTTCACGTTGATGCAGACTGCTGCAGGCGCCTAGAGTGAGGGTCAGCAGCAGGATGGGCAGTGTGCGTAACAAGGACATGGTTTACTCGGCTTCCAGACGGTTGCGGGTGGCGGGAATCAGCTCGCTGTCGGGGCTTTGCTCCAGTCCCTGTTTCCAGACTTTGCGGGCTTCTTTTTTGTTCCCCTGGCGCCAAAGCACTTCGCCTAGGTGCGCTGCGACCTCCTGATCCGGGAACTCGGCGAAGGCGCCGCGCAGTAGCTGTTCGGCACGTTCCAGGTCTCCCAGCCGGTAGTACACCCAGCCCAGGCTGTCGCGCACGGCCGGGTCGTCGGGCTCGAGTTCGGCAGCGCGTTGCAGCATGCTCAGGGCCTCATGCAAGCGCTCATTGCGGTCGGCCAGCGTATAGCCCAGGGCGTTAAGTGCCATGGCGTTGTCGGGCTCGCGCTCCAAAATACTGCGCAGATCCTGTTCTGTTCCGGCCGGATTACTCAGTTGGTCATGCAACATGGCGCGGGTATACAGCAGGCTGCTTTCCAGCGGGTACGCCTGCAAGGCAGTGTTGGTGCGCTGCATGGCTTTTTCGGGCTGGCCGCTGAGGGCTTCGATTTCGATCTGATAGAAGGTCAGGGCGTGTTGCGGATAGTCTTCCCGGTCCTGCTGCAGCAGGTTGCCAAGCTCATCAAGTTTGCCTTGGGATACCAGTAGTTGGCTGATCCGCAGGCGGGAGGTCAGCAGTTCGTTGCCGCTATCGATCTGCTGCCAAGTGGTCAGGGCGGCCTCGGGCTGGCCCGCCGCGAGTTGTGCGTTGCCCAGGTGGTAGCGCGCAGTATTGTTGTTGGGGCTGATCTGCAGCACTTGTTGCAACTGGTCGACGGCCTCTGTGGGCTGATCCAGTTCCAGATAGATCAGGCCCAGTGACAGGCGCAGATCCGGGTCCTGAGGGTTATCTTGCACCAGCTTGGCGTATTGGGTGCTGGCGGCGCGGTAGTCGCCGCCGGTAACCAGCATGCGGGCCAGCAACAGGCGCATACGAGTGTCAGCCGGGAAGGATTCCAGCCCAGTGTAGAGTATCTGTTCGGCGCGCTTGGGGTCTTGCGCGACGACCAGGCGGCTGTGAAGCAATATGGCTGAGGGCGCCTCATTGGTACCTGGGTGGCTTTCCAGTAGCGACAGCGCTTCCTCCTCGCGTCCAGCTTGTTGCAGCAGCAACGCCTTGGCGAACACCAGCTGGGTGTTTTCAGGGTGGCGTTCAAGCATCTGCGTCAGGCTTTCTAGCAGTGCTTCGCGGGTGGGGGCGTCGCTCTCGGCAGCAGCTAGGGCGAGGAAGTCGAAATGTGTTTCGCCGTGCAGGTCGAGCGCGCGCTGCATCATCTCCATGGCCTGCTCATGCTGGCCGGTGCGAGCCAGATGTATGGCTGCGGAGCGCAAGGCTTCGGGGTTGCTGTCGTCCAGTTCGACCCAGAGTTGTGCCATGTCGAGCGCCGGCTCCTCGGCGCCAAGAAACTCCGCTACCCGCATCGCTCGCTCGGTAACGCCGGGGTCGCGAGTTTCGCGGGCCTGATGCAGGTAGTTGTCGAGCGCAATGTCAAAGCGGTTGCGCTGGCCTGCTATTTCGGCGGTCAGCAGGTCGAAGAGCGTGTCCTGGCGAAACTGGCCGTATTCAATCGGTTCGGCCGGTGTTTCGATCACCTGTGCTGGTGGTTGCGGCGTTGGTGCTGGTTTGGACAGGGCGGTGCAGCCACCGAGCAGTAACCCGCCCATCAGCAGCACTAAGGGGGACGGGGTAAACGAAGCCTTCATAGACACTCTCATACGCTGCGATTGGGGGGCTGCTGAACAAGTCGTCGGAACCTTGGCTGCCGCCGTGGTGATGGGCTGCAACGGTGCTCGCGAACTGACCGCCAAGTGGTTTTCATCATGACACAGGATGTGACGCAAACCCATACTCGGCAGGGTGTGCGGGCCAAAAGTGTGGTGGCCGCGGCGAATTGCCGCCCCACCGTTGAGCGTCGGTTGCCAAGCGGCAATTGATTGGCGCGGGGTAACATAGGACAATTAGTCCCTTTGGCAGTCGTTTCGTTCCGGCATCATGAGGCACCATGGGCTTTATCGCATTGGGCATCAATCACAAGACCGCAGGCGTGGAGGTGCGCGAGCGCCTGTCGTTTGCGCCTGAGCAGCTGCCGGATGCGCTGCAACGTTTGCGCGACGAGACTGGCACCCAGGAAGTGGCCATCCTCTCGACCTGCAACCGCACCGAGCTTTATTGCGCGCAGGATCAGCTGGATGCCGATAGCCTGGTTACCTGGGTCGCGGCTTTTCATGGCATGACCGCCGAAGAGGTACGCCGTTGCAGCTATCTGCATCAGGAAGCCGGCGCGGTCAACCACATGATGCGTGTGGCCGCCGGTCTGGACTCCATGGTATTGGGGGAGCCGCAGATTCTCGGGCAGATGAAAGATGCCTGGCAGGCGGCGCGCACCGCCGGCACCCTTGGGCCCCATCTGGATCGGCTGTTCCAGAGCACTTTCAGCATGGCCAAACAGGTACGTACCGATACTCGCATCGGCGAAAACCCGGTCTCGGTCGCCTTCGCCGCTGTCAGTCTGGCCAAGCAGATCTTTTCGGATCTGCGTCGCAGCACCGCGCTGCTGATCGGTGCCGGTGAAACCATCGGCCTGGTAGCGCGGCATCTCTACGATCAGGGCGTAGGCAAGATTATTGTTGCCAACCGCACGCTGGAGCGCGCTGCGGTACTTGGCGAGCCTCTGGGGGCTGAGTCGATTGTGCTCAATCAGATTCCCGATGTGCTGGCGCAGTGCGACGTGATCATCAGCTCGACCGCCAGCCCGCTGCCCATCTTGGGCAAGGGTGCGGTAGAGCGGGCGCTCAAGCAGCGCAAGCACAAGCCCATGTTCATGGTCGATATTGCCGTGCCTCGTGATATTGAGCCAGAGGTGGGGGATCTGGCCGACGTGTATCTGTACAGCGTGGACGATCTACACCAGGTGATCGAAGAGAACCTGCGTTCACGGCAAGGCGCGGCTAACGCTGCCGAGCGTTTGATTGAGGCCGGCACCGATGACTTCATGCAGCGCCTGCGCGCCCTGGCGGCGGTCGACGTGCTGCGTGACTACCGCAACAAGGCCGAACAACTGCGTGATCAGGAGCTGCTCAAGGCGCAACAAAAACTGGAGCGCGGCGTAGATCCTGCGCTGGTGCTGGCCGAGATGGCGCGAGGACTGACCAACAAGTTGCTGCATGATCCCAGTGTGCAGCTCAAGCAAATGAGCGCTCAAGGCCGTGTGGAGGCGCTGGCGCTGGCGCAGGAGCTGTTTGCGCTGGGCACCACGGCGAGTAACGCGCCGCAGCCAACCTCCTTACCCGATGCGGCGATGGATAAAAGCCCCACCGGCACCGTGCATCCAATCCTACAAGGCAAATAATGAAAGCATCCCTGTTGAACCGTCTGGATACCTTGAGCGAGCGCTTTGAGGAGCTGTCGGCGCTGCTCAGTGATGCCGAGGTGATCAGCGATCAAAACCGTTTTCGTGCCTATTCCAAGGAGTACGCCGAGCTGGAAGCGACGGTGAAGTGTTATGAAAGCTGGCGCAGCGTTCAGGGCGATCTGGAAGAAGCGCGCAGCCTGCTCAAGGACAGCGATCCCGATCTGCGGGAAATGGCCGAGGAAGACGCCGCCGCCAGTGAGGCACAGTTGGACGAGTTGGAAGAAGAACTGAACCGACTGCTGCTGCCAAAGGACCCCAATGACGAGCGTAACGTCTTTCTTGAAGTTCGCGCTGGCACCGGCGGTGATGAAGCCGCGATCTTCGCCGGTGATCTGTTCCGCATGTACAGTCGCTATGCCGAACGCCAAGGCTGGCGTATTGAGATTCTCTCCGAGAATGCCGGCGAGCACGGCGGCTACAAAGAGGTCATTGCGCGGGTTGAAGGTCAGAGCGTTTATGCCAAATTGAAGTTTGAGTCAGGGGCACACCGCGTGCAGCGGGTACCGGAGACCGAGTCTCAAGGCCGCATTCACACCTCGGCCTGCACCGTCGCTGTTCTGCCGGAAATGGACGCGCAAGCCGAAATCGAGATCAATACCAACGACCTGAGGGTGGACACCTACCGCGCCTCTGGCGCCGGTGGTCAGCACGTCAACAAGACCGACTCGGCGATTCGCCTGACTCACTTGCCCACCGGTATCGTCGTGGAGTGTCAGGATGAGCGCTCGCAGCATAAAAACCGTGCCCGCGCCATGAGCCTGTTGCAGGCGAAGCTGGTCAACCAGCAGCGCGAGGCGCAGGAAAAGGAAATCTCCGATACCCGCCGCTCGCTGGTCGGTTCTGGCGACCGTTCAGAACGCATCCGGACCTACAACTTTCCCCAGGGCCGGGTTACCGATCACCGCATCAATCTGACCCTGTACAGCCTCGATGAAGTGATTCAGGGCGGACTCGACGCGGTCGTGGAACCCTTGCTGCGCGAGTATCAGGCGGATCAGCTGGCGGCTCTGGAAAACGCATGAGCCTGAGTGTCGCCGAGTTGCTGGCGCAGGCTGATCTGCCGGATTCAGCAAGCCCAGCGCTGGATGCGGAGCTGTTGCTGTGTCATGTGCTGGGTAAAGGCCGCAGCTATCTGCGCAGTTGGCCTGACGCGCAACCCGGTGCTGAGCAGGCAGCCGCTTTTCATGCATTGCTGGCGCGTCGGCGAGCCGGCGAGCCGGTGGCTTATCTACTGGGTGAGCGGGGCTTCTGGACGCTTGACCTGCAGGTCAGTCCGGCCACGCTGATTCCTCGCCCGGATACCGAACGTCTGGTCGAACTCGGGCTTGAACTCGGCCCGCAGGAACCGGCCGCCGTCCTTGACCTGGGAACCGGTAGCGGCGCTATTGCGCTGGCGCTGGCAGCGGAGCGGCCGGATTGGCAGCTGACCGGCAGCGACCGAGTTGCCGAGGCTGTAGCGCTGGCGCAATCCAACGCCGCCAGGCTGAGCCTGACGAATGTGCAGTTTGTGCTCAGCCACTGGTTTGCCGAACTGCAGGGCCAGCGGTTTGCATTGATCATTTCCAATCCGCCTTATATTGCCGCCGATGATCCGCATCTGGGGCAGGGCGATGTGCGCTTTGAACCGCGCAGTGCGCTGGTCAGCGGCGCTGATGGGCTGGAGGATATTCGTCACTTGGTCAGCACCGCGCCGGCGCATCTGCAAACCGGTGGCTGGCTGCTGCTGGAGCACGGCTGGCAGCAGGCCGAGGCGGTGGCCGAGCTGCTGCGTGTTCGCGGTTATGAACAGGTCGAAAGCTGGCGCGATCTGGGCGGTAATCTACGGGTAACGGGAGGGCGCTGGCATGGATGACGATAGCCTGCTGCGCTACAGCCGACAGATATTGCTGCCGCAGATCGACATTGCGGGCCAGCAGCGGCTGCTGGACAGCCGGGTGCTGATCGTCGGTCTTGGCGGTCTGGGTGCGCCGGCGGCGCTGTATCTTGCCGCAGCCGGGGTTGGCACCCTGCTGCTGGCTGATCATGACCGGGTAGACCTCACTAATCTGCAGCGGCAGATCATTCATCACAGCGGTAGCCTTGGACAGCTCAAGGTCGATTCTGCTGCCGAGCGATTGCAGGCGCTCAACCCGCAGGTGCAGGTGCGGCGTTTGCCCTCGGCGCTGGCCGAAGACAGTCTGCACGCGGCGGTGGCCGAGGTGGATCTGGTGCTCGATTGCTCTGACAATTTTGCTACCCGCCAGGCGGTCAACGCCGCCTGCTTCGCGCTGGGTAAGCCCCTGGTCTCCGGTGCGGCCATTCGTCTGGAAGGCCAGCTCAGCGTGTTTGATCCGCGCGACGCTGAAAGCCCCTGTTATCAGTGTCTGTATGGGGCAGGTGAGGGTGATGAGGTGGCGCTGAGTTGCAGTGAGGCAGGCGTGCTGGGGCCGTTGGTTGGGCTGGTTGGTAGTCTGCAGGCGCTGGAGGCGCTCAAAATGCTGGCCGGTTTTGGCACACCGTTGGTGGCGCGCCTGCTACTGATCGATGCGCTCGACAGCCGTTTCCGTGAAATGCGCGTGCGGCGCGACCCTGCCTGCGCCTGCTGCGCCGACAGGTCTGCGCCTTGAGCGCGCCGATCGGGGTATTTGACTCCGGCGTGGGAGGTCTCTCGGTGCTGCGCGAGATTCGCCAGCTGTTGCCGGCCGAATCGCTGCTGTACGTCGCCGACAGCGGTTACGTACCTTACGGTGAAAAGCCGCCGGAACAGATTCGCGAGCGTAGCCGCAAGATCGCGCGTTTTCTGATTGAACGCGGTGCCAAGGCCTTGGTTCTGGCGTGCAATACCGCCACGGCCGCCGCGATCAACGAGCTGCGAGGTGAGTTTGACCTGCCGATCATCGGCATGGAGCCGGCCGTCAAACCGGCAGCCTTGGCCACCCGTAACGGTGTGGTAGGCGTGCTGGCCACTACCGGCACCCTGCAAAGCGCCAAGTTCGCCGCGTTGCTGGACCGCTTCGCCCGTTCGGTCAAGGTGATTACCCAGCCCTGTCCGGGGCTGGTCGAGTGTGTGGAGCGCGGCGAGTTGAGCGGCCCGGCGGTGGAAGCACTGCTGCAGCGCTATACCGCGCCGCTGTTGGCCGCCGGCTGCGATACGCTGATTCTTGGTTGTACTCACTACCCTTTTCTACGTCCGGCCTTGCAGAGTCTGTTGCCGCCGCAAGTGCAGATTGTCGATACCGGTGCCGCAGTGGCGCGGCAGCTGCAGGTCAAGTTGGTTGAGAGTCAGTTATTGAGTACCCAGGGGCCGAACGCCAGTCTGTTCTGGAGCAGTGGTGATGTGCAGCTGATGCAACGCGTGTTGCCGATCCTGCTGGGAATGGAAGCACCGGTAGAAAATCTGGCCATTTGAGAACTTTTTGGCGAAGTACTGTCTATTTAGTGTCTTTTTAACGAAATGCTAAGGATATAAAGCATGAAAAGTAAGGGCTTGATGCTGGGTAGTTTGTTGTCGGTCATGGCGTTCAGTTCCCCGGTCTTTGCGCTTGACGGCCTCACCCTTGAAGCGGGACACACTAACGAGTCTACTGATGCTTATCGTCTGGCAGCGCAGTTTGAGTTTGCCAGCACGCTTTGGCGTAGCGACGGTGGCGCAGTGGCCTTAAACGGTTACTGGGATGCGGGTTATACCTACTGGAATGATCTGGATACGCAAAGTGTTTCGCTCACTCCCATGTTCCGCTTGCAGTTTGGCCCCGAAAATGGCGGCGTAACGCCTTTTGTTGAGGCGGGTATCGGTGCTGCGCTGTTCAGTGAAAGCAATCTGGATGACCGCCGGGACCTGGGGTCGAATTTCCAGTTTGAAGATCGCGTTGGGGCAGGCCTGCGCTTTGCATCCGGTTCCGAGCTTGGTGTGCGCTATTACCATTACTCCAACGCTGGTATCGAACAGCCCAATCAGGGCATCAACAAGGCCGCTTTGTACTATCGCTTCAATATCTAGCTCTCGGCAGTGTGCACCTGGCGGCCGACTAGCGCCGCCGGGACAGCTTGAGCAGGCGAAATTGCTCGCGGTATAAGTGGGCAAATCCGTGTAGTAACGGAAATACCAATGCCCAGATCGGCGCCAGAATCCAGAGGGTGGCTTGCTGGCCCAAGGGCAGGCTGACACTGGCCAGGGCACTGCCAGCAAAATAGGCTAACGGTCCGCCGATGGCGCCCAGCACGGCGGCCAGCCAGATCGGCTTGGCACTCCAGGCCAGTGAATGGTTCAGCGTGGTGCCCAGCAGGGCCCACAGCAGGACCAGCCAGAGCGGGGCCAGGGTATCTGTGGTGGCAAAATCAAACACCCCCAGTTGCAGCAGAAAGGAATCCAGGGCGGCACCGGCCAGCGCCACGCTGACCACGAGCTTGCCCTCGGCAGCCCAGGAACTGATCCAGCAAAAATGCACTACCAGCGCGGCCAGTGGAATGAGTAGCCACCAGCTGGTCCCGCCCATTACGCAGGCGAACCAGCCGGCTTGAAACAGCAGCGCGTTGGCGATCAGTCGAGTGGGCATATCACTCCCCCAGAGCGTAAAGATCCAGTTTGGGTCTGGCCTCGGGCTTGCTCAGCAACACCTGCGCGGTGCCGATTGAACGCTCGATAAAACCGCCCTCGCAGTAGCACAGGTAGAACTCCCATAGCCGAAAAAAGGCGTCATCATACCCGAGGTGTGCCAGTTCGCCACGGGCGTCACGCAGGTTCTGATGCCAGTGGCGCAGGGTGCGGGCGTAGTGGCTGCCAATGTCTTCCAGGTGCAGCATCGCCAGGTCGGTGTGCTCGCGGGTAAGCTCGGCAATCAGGCTGATAGAGGGTAGCGAGCCGCCGGGAAAGATGTAGCGCTGGATGAAATCGACGCTGCGCCGTGCCTGTTCGTAACGCTGGTCGCGAATGGTGATCGCTTGCAGCAGCATCAGGCCGTGCGGCTTCAGGCGTGCGGCGCAGGTTTCAAAGTAGTTGCGAAAAAACTCATGCCCTACGGCTTCAACCATCTCGATGGACACCAGTTTGTCGTACTGGCCCTCCAGCTCGCGGTAGTCCTTGAGCAACAGGGTGATGCGGTCTTCCAGGCCCAGCTCGCGAATGCGCTGCGCGGTGAAGGCATATTGCTCGTCAGACAGAGTCGTGGTGGTGACCCGGCAACCGTAATGAGTGGCGGCGTAGATGGCCATGCTGCCCCAGCCGGTGCCGATCTCCAGCAGGTGGTCATCTGCACACAGCTCCAGTTTGCAGCATATGCGCTTGAGCTTGTTCCACTGCGCCTGCTCCAGGTTGTCTTCGCTGGGTGGGAAAATGGCGGCGGAGTACATCATGCTGGGGTCGAGGAAGTTCTCGAACAACGCATTGCCCAGATCATAGTGCGCCTGAATGTTGCGTCTGGAGCCACTGAGAGTGTTGCGGTTGAGCCAGTGTAGCCATTTCAACGCTGGTGCGCCGAGCCGGGCGAGGCCGGTCTCCATGGCGTCCAGCACCTCCAGGTTGCGCACGAACAGCCGTGTCACGGCGGTGAGGTCCGGTGTTGACCAGTAGCCCTGAATATAGGCCTCGCCTGAGCCGACGCTGCCGTTGCTGGCGATCATGCCGTAGGCGGCTGCATCGTTGACACTGATTTCGGCGTGCAGTCCATCGTCGTCGGGCTGACCGAAGTGCAGGGTTTGTCCGCCGTCGTGCACTGTCAGGGTACCGCGTGTGATAGCGCCCAGTTGGCGCATTACCGCACGGCGGCTGAGCTTGGTCAGCCAGCCGTTCTGCTGTTTGGCTGGGCCGCCATCGCGCAGCGCCGGGGCATTACGCGGCGGTGTCTTCGGGCGGTTGGCGAGCGCATCATCTGGACTGCTGGGTTTCATCGGGCTGCTCCTTGACGATAGCGGCTGAGGACGTTTGCAGGCCTTGGTCGGCTTGCTGGTGATCGAATACCGGTGCGCGTTTGAGCAGCAGGCGCAAGGCCTGCCAGTAGATGGCGCTCACCGTTTTCAGGACCATGAAGGGAAAGGACCAGGTTTCGCTGCGCAGCAAAGCACCGCTCAGCGGTGTGCGCTCAAGGCTTAGCGTGGCATCGAACAGACGTTGCTCTCCTTGCCAGTCTTCCATGTGCACGCGCAGGCGCTGGGCAGGCGAGCTGAAGCGCATGCGGTAATCCAGGTCAGCAGGCAGGAAGGGCGAGACATGAAAGGCCTTGCGTGTTTCGACCCGCTGCTCGGTGTGGTCGGGGTCGGCCTTGATCAGGTAGCAAAAGCGTTCACGCCACGGGGTATTGGTCACCTCCGCGATGATGGCCTGCAGTTTTCCTGCCTGATCATGGCAATAAAAAAACGACACTGGATTGAACACCATGCCAAAGCTGCGTACCTGAGTCAGCAATTGAATGGCGCCGTCGGCGCAGACGCCAAGTTGCTGCTGCACCAGCCGCTGCGCGCAGGCTTTCAGGGTTTCGTCAGAAGTCCGCTGATCGCGCAGATAATCCTGTTCGCGAAAACGCATGGGCGAATACCAGCGCCCTGACCATAACCAGCTGAGCCCAAACACCGCTTGCTGTTCATCCAAGTCCAGCAGCAGCAGACTGGTGCTATAGGTGAATGCGTGCTGACGCGGGGCGTGGCGGCGATGCCGTACTTCACCCCGGTAGAGCGCGCTGGTGAGCGTCATTACAACGACTCCCCAAAGGCCGCGGCCACGCGCAACGCACTGACCACGCCGTCTTCATGAAAGCCGTTGGCCCAATAGGCCCCGCAGTAGAAACTGTGCTGCTTGCCCAGCAGTTCTTCCCAGCGGGCCTGCGCCTTGACTGCCGCCAGGCTGTATTGCGGGTGAGCGTAGGAAAAGCGCTGCAAGATTTTCTCCGGAGCAATCTGCTCCGTCTGGTTCAGGCTGACGCAAAAAGTCTGCGGCGCATCAATGCCCTGCAGGATGTTCATGTTGTAGGTGACGGCGGCTGGCTTTTCGCTGGGGCCGCCCAACCGGTAATTCCAGCTGGCCCAGGCCAATTTGCGCTGCGGCAGCAGACGTGTGTCGGTGTGCAGTACGACCTCGTTGCTGGCATATTGAATAGCGCCCAGAATCTCTTCCTCGGCACTGCTGGGGGTATCGAGCATGGCCAGCGCCTGATCGCTGTGACACGCGAACACTACCTTGTCGAACCGCTCTTCGCCGGCGCTGCTGTGGACGGCCACATCGGCTCCGTTGCGTTCCACTCGATGCACCGGGCAGGCCAAGCGTATGTTGTTCCTGAAGGGTTCTATCAGCGGTGCTACGTAGTTGCGCGAGCCACCACAGACCACCCGCCACTGTGGGCGATCCTTGATACCAAGCAGGCCGTGATTGCGGAAGAAACGCACGAAAAACGCCAGCGGGAAGGCCAGCATCTGTTCCAGCGGCATTGACCAGATCGCCGCTCCCATGGGCACGATGTAGTGGTCTCTGAAGCGTTTGCCGTAGCCGCGTGAGTCAAGATAGCTGCCCAGCGTGGTGTCGGCGTCCAGAGTGCCATCGCGCAGGTCCTCTTGCGCTTCGCGGTTGAAGCGTAGAATGTCGCGCAGCATCAGCAGAAAACCAGGTGAAACCAGGTTCCGCCGCCGAGCGAACAGGGTTTTAAGCGTATTGCCGTTGTACTCCATGCCGCTGCTTGGATCGCTGACGGAAAAGCTCATTTCGGTTGGTTGCGAGGCGACGCCCAGTTGCTTCAGCAACTCGAGGAAGTTGGGGTAGGTCCAGTCGTTGAACACGATAAAGCCGGTGTCGATGGCATACGCTTTGCCGTCCACTGTCACGTCGACTGTATGCGTATGACCACCGACCCAGTCGGAGGCCTCAAACACGGTCACGTCGTGGCGACGCGACAGCAGGCGGGCGCAGACCAGCCCGGAAATACCTGAGCCAATGATGGCAACGCGCATCAGCAACCTCCTGTGGTGGTAGCCGGGCGGGCGAGGCGCCGGGTGAGCATGACGCGCAGTGCCGCTGGCAAATGGCCGACCAGACATAACAGCGAGATAAAGGGGCCAGGAAAGCTGATCTCGCGCTTGCCGCGTTCAATACCTCGAATAATTGCCTTTGCCGCCTTTTCGCTGCTGATCTGCATGGGCATGGGAAAGTCGTTGGCCGCGGTGAGCGGGGTTTCGACAAAGCCGGGACTGACCAGGCTGACCTTGATGCCGTCCTGCGCCAAGTCCAGTTCCAGTGACTGGAACAGATAGCGCACCGCGGCTTTGGAGGCGCCGTAGGCTTCGGCGCGCGGTAGCGGCACGAAGGTGACGCTGCTGCCGACTCCGACCAGGCGCGGTTGTTGCCCTGCCCGCAGCAGCGGCAGAGCGGTTTCAATACACTGGGCGGTGCCCTGCACGTTGACTTGCATGACCCGGCCAAACAGGGCCGCATCGAAGGTCGGCAGGTCCATATATTCACAGGTACCGGCGTTAAGAATCGCCAGGTCCAGTGCGCCCCAGGCCGCGCTGATGCGATCGCCAACTTCGCGTACCGCATGGGGATCGGTGAGGTCGGCGGTAATCACCAGAACCTGCCCGGGAAAACGCTCTGCCAATGCCAGCAGTGGGGGAGCGCTGCGTGCGGTCAGGGCCAGCTTGTGTCCTTGGGCTGCCAATTGTTCGGCCAGTGCCAGCCCGATACCGCTGGAGGCGCCGGTCAGCCAGATACGCTTTTGTATGCTCATGCCAATCTTCCTTTGAGCCAGGCAATGACACGCCCTAGCAGTGGTAGGTGTTCGTAAAGTAATGCACCGGCATCGTAATAATCGATGTGCCGGTCAACCTTGCCTTCGCGCCAGTGGATCAGGGTGCAGCCCGGTACGCTTATGAGCTCGCCGCCTGCCAGCCGGGGGTGGCGAAAACGCATCACCCAGCGCAGCATCGCCTGATGCTCGTCAAGGCCGCTGCACTGCAGAAACTCGAATTCCAGGGTGTCGACGTTGGCGTAGAGGTTTTCGCAGTAAGCCTGCAGCGCTGGCAGCCCTTGCAGATCGTGCAGGGGGTCGGTGAAGTGAATTTGCTGATGATAGAGTTCGGCCAGTCGATCAAGGTTGTGCTTGTCCAGGGCGGCAAAGCCGTCGGCGAACTGGCGGGCAAATTCGGTACTGTTCATGCTTCGGCTCCCAAGCTGCGGAACGCCTCTATGGCGCGCTGGCGGCTGCTTTTGAGATCGACAATGGGCGCCGGATAATCTACGGCGTTGAGCAAGTCACCCGCTGGTGGGTTATGGACCTCTCGTGGGGACAGATGTGCCAGCGCCGGAAGCCATTGGCGGATAAAGGTGCCATCCGGGTCGCATTTTTGCGATTGGCTGAGGGGGTTAAATACCCGAAAGTAGGGCGCTGAGTCGGTCCCGGTGGAGGCGCTCCACTGCCAACCGCCATTGTTGGCGGCCAGGTCGCCGTCGATCAGGTGCTGCATGAACCAGCGCTCGCCTTCGCGCCAATCGATCAACAGGTTCTTGCTCAGAAACATGGCACTGATCATGCGCAGGCGGTTGTGCATCCAGCCGGTCTGCAGCAACTGCTGCATGGCGGCATCCACGATGGGAATGCCGGTTTCACCCTGTTGCCATGCGTGCAGGCCTTCAGGATCATCGCGCCACGCCACGGCCTCGGTGTCCGGGCGAAACGCACGGTGCCGTGAGACGCGTGGATAGCAGACCAGAATGTGCTTGTAGAACTCGCGCCACAGCAACTCGTTGATCCAGCTGACAGCACCGGGATTACCGCTGCCGAACTCGCCGTGGTTGAGTTGCAGAGCGGCGTGCAGGCATTGGCGCGGCGAAATCACGCCGGCGGCGAGATAGGCCGAGAGGCGGCTTGTACCGTCCAGGTCTGGGCGGTCGCGGTCTTCCTGATAATCTTCCAGCAGGTGCTGGGTAAAGTGTTGCAGGCGTTCTTGCGCAGCCTCTTCGCCGGCGGGCCAGAGCGCCTGTTGTGCCTCGCTCGCGGCGCTGAAGCCGCTGAAATTGTCGGGTACAGAGCTACTGGCAATTGCGCTCGCTGTTTGTGCTTCCGGTGCGGGCAGGCAGCTTGGCAAGCTTCCGTGCAGTGCCTCGTAGGCGCGGCGGCGGAATTGGCTGTACACCTTGAACATGGTGCCTGCCTGTGTCTGCAGACCGCCCGGCGGGAACAGCAGCTGGTCGGTATAGCGCTGGCAAAGCAGCCCGCGCGCCTGCCAGGCATCGACCACCGCGTCATCGCGGGCTTGCTCATGCAAGCCATACTCATCGTTGAAGTAAAGTGCGTCTGCGCCAAGCTCGTCGGCACACTCGAGCAGACGTTGTGGACACTGCTCCCAGCTGTCTGCCTCGAGTATGCGCAGGGCAATACCTTTTTCCTGCAGCGCAGCGGCCAGTGATTGCAGGTTGCGACGCCAGAAGTCGACCTTGATGGCCGCGTCATCGTGCGCGCGCCACACCGCCGGCGTGGCGATAAATACCGCCACCACTGGTCCGCGCTGGCTGGCGTGGTAGAGCGCATGATTGTCTTGCAGTCGCAGGTCGGCGCGCAGCCACCATAGTGAGAGCGGTGCTTGGCTCATGACGCGTCTCCGGCAAGAAGCTGCTGCAACTGCTCGAAGCTCACAGAAGGGCTAGTGCTGAGCAGGGTTATGCCGCTGTCGCTCAATTCGCTCGCATGCAGTTGTACCATCGGGCCGGTAGCGAACAACGGGCAGTCAACCTGGTTGGCAAGGCGCGGCAGTTCGCGCTCCAGTGTGGCTGGGTCGAGGCGCTGGCTGGCCACCAGCAGCATAGCGTCGAGCGGACGGCGTTCGTGCAGCAGAGTCAGTTCGCTGGCCAGAGCGCAGGTCTCCAGACGCAGCAGTCGAAAACCTGCATCACTCAGTAGCAGTGAAAGCAGATCGAGCCGCGGTTCATGACTGTTGCTCGCCAGGTTGGCCAGCAGTAGGCGCGGGCCTTGTGCCTGTTCCTGCTGGGGAATCAGGCGGCCAGCCAGCTGGCTGTGTAACCAGGAGTGCAGGAATTGCTTCTCCAACTGACTGCCGTATTGGTTGGTCGGGCGCTGCTCGAGATCGGTCAGCACGGGCTCTAGCAGTTGCGCGCAAACCAAGGGCGCCGGGTATAACCCCATCAGATCGCGGTATTGAGCGCTTAGCTGTGGGGAGTCGAACCGCGCCAGACTGAATAGCAGGGCATCGCGCTGGTGCTGCCATAACGAGGTGCGATCCAGGCTGGGCGCCGGCGGCGCCTGATTGCCCACCAGCGCCGCAACCTGGCTGATAGCCACGCCGCGTTCCAGCCAAGTCAGAATCTGTTGTATCTGTTGCACCTGCTCTGGCGCATATAAACGATGCCCCTTGGGCGTGCGATGGGGTTTGACCAGGCCATAGCGGCGCTCCCAGGCGCGCAGGGTTACCGGGTTGACCCCGGTAGCGCGGGCGGCTTCGCGAATGGGTAGCATGTTGCTCTCGTGGGTTTGCATGGCGGGCCTATATAGCGTTGCGCAGGCTGAGCTCAGCCGGGTGGGGTTGCAGATAGGCTTGATCCACCAGATAACCGTCCGGGTGGTTGAGCAGATGGTGCTTGAGCAGCGTAATGGGGACGACCAGCGGAATGGTGCCGCGCCGATAGTCGTCGATCAGTGTGCGCAGTTCCTGTTTTTCCTGCGGCTTGAGCACGTGCTTGAAGTGGCCGGCCAAGTGTTGCAACGCGTTGCAGTGGCCGCCGCGCTGCGCCGGTGTTTTCAGGCAGTGCATCAAGCGGGCGAAGTATGCGGTGGCGGTGGTGCGCAAGTCTTGCTGGCGAAGATTGGCGAGCATCGCCCCCAATTCCCTGTACCGGCCCTGATGATGCGCCATCGCTAGATACTTGTGCCGCGCGTGGAAGCGCAGCAAAGAGGCTGCGGATATGCCATCGCTTTGCAGCGCCTGCCACTGGGCGTAGACGATGACGCGCGTAACAAAATTTTCGCACAGCACCGGGTCGTGCAGCCGGCCTTCCTCTTCTACCGGCAGCAGCGGATTGCGTGCCATCAGGCGGGCGGCAAAGGCGCCGCTGCCGGGCGCATCCGCAGGGTGGCCGTTATCGCGGTAGACCTTTACGCGCTCCATGCCGCAGCTCGGGGACTTCTGCATGAGAATAAACCCGCAAAGTTGCGGATTGGCTTGGCTGACCTGTTCGGCGTAATGCTGCAGCGGTACGGTGACATCGAGGCTCGGATTGCGGGTGCCGATAACTCTCGGGGCCTCGGGCTCGCCAACCAGGCGGATGGGCTGGCGAGGGGTGCTCAGGCCAATGGCGACCTCGGGGCAGAAGGGCGTTAGCTCAAACAGGCGGCCGAGTTGCTCGGTGCACAGGCGGGAATGTTTGTGGCTGGCGTTGAAGCGCACAGGCGAGCCAATCAGGCATTCACTGATGCCGACGGGGATGCGGGTTTGTGGTTCTGCCTGCATGCTGCACCTCTGCCTGAGCCGAGGGCGGGGTACGCTGGTTGTACGCCGCCTTATTTTTGTACAAGAATAAGTGTACAGCAGTAGCGTGTTTGTACAAGTGTGTTGGCGGTTTTTATTTCCAGCCCTGTTTCCATTGGCTGCTATCGCGCAGGGCCTGCCAGTCGAGTTGGCGACAGGTGCCGGTGAGTACCGCCTGCAGCTCTATACCCAACAGGGTGCTCTGGTCTTCGCTCCAGTGGCAGGCGGTCACCATGAAGTGCTTTTCTCGCTGCTGCGGTTGTACCGCCGTCCATTTGGAGTGCAGGAGTTTGCGCGGGTTAAACGGGTTGCGCGCGCTCATGTGGCGTCCAGTAGCGCCTTGGCGGCGTGTTGTCCGCTTAGCCACGCCGCTTCCAGGCGGCCGCCAAGGCACCAGTCACCGCAGGTGTACAAGCCTTGTGCTGGTGCTGCGAGCGCGCCCCAGTCACTGATTGCGGCTGGGCGAGCATACAGCCAGCGGTGCGCGTGCTGAAACGTCGGCGCGGGTAGCGGCGCATCGAGCATGGTTTGCAGGGCGCCCAGCAGCTCCCCGATAACGGCTTGTGGTTCGCTGTCGAGGTGCGCGTGTGCCCAACGCGGGGACGATTGCAATACCCAGGTTTCCGCCTCCACGCGCCCGGGTTTGCTGGCCTCCCGCGCTACCCAATCGAGCGGGCCACTGCGTACGAATACGGCGTCGAACGGCAGGTTCAATGAGGCGCTGAAAGCCAGCGCTACGGCCCAACCCGGTTCCATCTCAGTTTGTGCGGCGGGTGCCGCCAATGCTGCTGCATCGCGTATCAACGGCAATGCCTGGGCTGGCGGGATCGCCACTATCACGTAGTCGAATGGGCCGTAGCGCTTGCCCTCGCTGTCGAGCAGCGACCATTGCTGATCGCTACGTTGCAGCTGCTCGATGCGTGTATTGCTGTGCAGCGGCAGATCGCCCAGCAGGCCGCGACTGAGGGCCGTCATGCGCGGGCTACCGACAAAACGCTGTTGCTGATCGGAAGATGGCGCCAGGCCATTCTCGTCATAGCGAAACAGTCGCGGCTGCCACTCGGCAACCCAGCCTGCCGAGCGCCATTGGGCAACTGCCGCGGCGAAAGCCGGATCGCGGGCAGTGAAGTATTGGGTCCCCATGTCAAAGGTACCCAGCTCAGTTCGTTTGCTGCTCATGCGGCCACCGCTGCCTCGACTCTTGTCGAACAAGGTCACCTGCAGGTCGGCTTGGCGCAGCCGAGTGGCGGCGCTGAGTCCGGACATGCCGGCGCCGATAATGGCGACGCTGGGGGGTTGGCTCATGGTTATCCTTGATCACGGGCAGGTGATGAGTAGTGGAAAAATTATACATAAAATTTTTTTTGTATAAGATACCCTGTCAATTGCAAGCAGCAAAGTCTGATTCGGCAACTATGCATAGCGCTTGATGCCGGCTTGATAGACAAGCGCATAGGTGCTTTATTGGCTCAATCAGAGACAGGGGGTATTTATGAACATACTGCTTACCGGCGGCACGGGTTTAATTGGTCGCGCGTTGTGTCGGCGGCTGCTGGCCGAGGGGCACAGCGTGAGCGTGTGGAGTCGCCGCCCGGCAGAAGTCCCTGCGCTGTGCGGCGCTCAGGTTCGCGGAGTGTCCGAACTGAGTCAGCTCGACGGTGAGCACTTTGATGCGGTGGTGAACCTGGCCGGTGCGCCGGTAGCGGACCGACCGTGGACGGCCAAACGCAAGGCCGTGCTCTGGGCCAGCCGGGTGTCGTTGACCGAGCGGCTGGTGCAGTGGCTCGGTGAGCAGGCGCGTAAACCGCAGGTCATGGTCAGCGGCTCTGCCGTAGGCTGGTATGGCGACGGCGGTAGCGAGCCGATTACCGAGCAGAGTCCAGCCAACAAGGAGTACACCCACACCCTTTGCGACGCCTGGGAAGCCGCGGCAAAACGCGTCACTGCCTATGGCGTGCGTTTGTGTATCATGCGCACCGGATTGGTTGTTGCCGCTGAAGGTGGCTTTCTGGCGCGGCTCAAGCCGCCGTTCAAATTGGGGCTTGGCGGCCCGATTGGCAGCGGTGAACAGTACATGCCGTGGGTGCATCTGGATGATGTGGTAGCGCTGATTGTGTGGCTGCTACAGAACCCTGAGTGCCGCGGTGCCTACAACGCCAGCGCGCCTCACCCGGTTACCAACCGTGAGTTTGTGAAAGAGTTGGGGCGTGCATTGGGGCGCCCTGCGGTACTGCCAGTGCCGGGTTTTGTGCTCAAGTTGACGTTGGGCGAGATGTCTCGCCTGCTGCTAACCGGGCAGCGCGCCTTGCCGGCCAAGGCTCAGGACCAAGGCTTCAACTTCGGCTATCAGCGCCTGGAGACAGCGTTGGCGGCAGCGACAAAAGCAAACTGAATCATTGCAGCGTGGGAGTGTTCGATGTCGGAGCGGGGTGTGTTACTGGTCAATCTGGGTTCGCCCAGCAGTACTGAGGTGAGCGACGTACGCCGCTATCTGAATCAGTTTCTGATGGACCCTTATGTGGTGGATCTGCCTTGGCCGTTGCGCCGCTTGCTGGTGGGGCTGATTCTGCTGACCAGGCCCAAGGCCTCAGCGCACGCCTATGCGTCCATCTGGTGGGAGCAGGGTTCGCCCCTGGTGGTGATTACCCGGCGAGTGCAGCAGGCCTTGCAGGCGCGGCTGAAGATGCCGGTCGAAATGGCCATGCGCTACGGCCAGCCCTCTATCGAGCAGGGCCTGCTCAAGCTGGCGGCCGAACCAGGGCTGCGTGAAGTCCTGTTCATGCCGCAGTACCCGCAGTTTGCCGACAGCACTATCACCACTTCGATCGTTGAGGCCAAGCGCGTGATTGCCGCGCATGGGCTGCAGATCAAGCTGAACGTGCTGCCGCCTTTTTATGACCGTAGCGACTACCTGGATGCCCTGGCGCAAACCACGCGGCCGCATTTGGAGCAGGGTTTTGACTTCCTGCTGATGAGTTACCACGGTCTGCCGGAGAGGCATCTGCGCAAAGCCGATCCAACCGGCGGCCATTGTCTTTCATCGCCCGATTGCTGCAGTCGCCCCTCGCCGGCACATGCCACCTGTTATCGCGCGCAGTGTACCTACGTAAGCAAGGCGCTGGCGCAACGCTTGGGTCTGCGTGACGATCAGTGGTCGCAATCGTTTCAGTCGCGACTGGGGCGTGACAAGTGGATTGAACCCTATACCGAGGCGCGGCTGGACGAGTTGGCAGCTCAGGGTGTGAAGCGCCTGCTGGTGGTGTGTCCGGCCTTTGTGACCGATTGCATCGAGACGCTGGAGGAGATCGGCGACCGGGCGCGCGAACAGTTCATTGCCGCCGGTGGTGAAGAGTTGGTGTTGGTGCCTTGTCTGAATGACGATGCCCACTGGGTAGAGGTGCTGCAGCGCTGGAGTGAAGAGACGCCAGCGCTGGCCTGAGCAAGCCGGGTGCGGCGCGGCTTAGCCGCGCTTGAACCATTGTGACAGTGCCAAGTGCAGGCCCAGTCCGATCAGCACTGTACCCATCAAACGATCAAACCAGTGCCCCATGCGGTTGAAGCCGCGGCGCACGCTTGGACGGCTGAATAGCAGCGCGACCAGGCAAAACCAGGCCCCAGTGGCTACCGCCAGATAGATGCCATAGGCCGCCTGGATCGGCAGCGGCGTGTCGTGGCTGATCACGACGGTAAACAGTGAGAGAAAAAACAGCGTCGCTTTGGGGTTCAGACCGTTGGTGATGAACCCTTGCAGCAGTGCCTGGCGCGCGGTCATCTGTTTTGCCGTGGCCTCCTGTTCGGCTGGGGTGGCCGATTGCGGTTTGGCCTGCAGCGCCCGTATGCCGATGTACAACAGGTAGGCCGCGGCCAGCAGCTTCATCAGATTGAACAGCCAGACCGACTGCGACACAATCAGACCAATGCCCAGCAGCGAGTAGGCCACGTGCACGAAAATGCCGCCGCCCACCCCGACCGCCGTCAACAGCCCAGCGCGGGTTCCGCTGCTGACGCTGTTGCGAATCACCACGGCAAAGTCCGGTCCGGGGCTGATCACCGCCAGCAGGTGGACCAGCGCCACCAGCATGAATTCATTCCAATACATTACAGGTCTCCTGTGTAAGCCGGCATTTTAGCCGCGACACCAGCACACTGATAGGTACAGCCAGCATGCAGAACAGCCCAGCCATTGTTTTTCTTGATCAATCCACCCTGGACCAGGGCGACCTGGATATGCAGCCGCTGAGCGAACAGGCTTCGCAATACGCCAGTCATGCGGTGACGACCAAGGAACAGCGCATCGAGCGCATGCAGGGGTTTGAGGTAGTGGTCACCAACAAGGTAGTGATCGACGCTGCGGTGATGGACGCCTGCCCACAGCTCAAACTGATCCTGCTGAGTGCCACTGGTACCAACAACGTGGATCTGAAGGCAGCGGCGGAACGGGGCGTCGTGGTCTGCAACTGCCAGGGCTACGGTACGCCGGCCGTCGCACAGCACACGCTGATGTGCATGCTGGTGCTGATCACCCGCTTTGAATCCTACCGCGAGGCCGTACGCGCCGGAGCTTGGCAACGCAGCGAGCAATTCTGCCTGCTGGACTACCCTATCGGTGAGCTGGCGGGGCGCACTTTGGGCATCCTCGGCTATGGTGAGCTGGGTCAGGCGGTGGCGCGGCTGGCGGAGGCCTTTGGCATGCGCGTGCTGGTGGGCGCACTGCCGGGCCGCGAACGTGAAGACCGGCCTGGCCTGACGGCTCTGCTGGAACAGATTGATGTGCTCAGCCTGCACTGCCCGCTGACCGAGCATACGCGTGATCTGATTGGTGCCGCGCAATTGGCAAGCATGCGCAAGGGCAGCCTGTTGATCAACGCCGGACGCGGTGGGCTGGTCAATGAGCAGGCCCTCGCTGACAGCCTACGCGCAGGCCACCTGGGTGGCGCTGCGTGCGATGTGCTGACGACCGAGCCGCCGCGCGACGGCAACCCGCTGCTCGAGCCGCAAATCCCCAATTTGGTTATCACGCCGCACAGCGCTTGGGGCAGTCGTGAGGCGCGTCAGCGGATCGTTGGACAACTGGCGGACAATCTGCACGCATTTATGCAAGGGCAGGTGCTGCGTCGCGTGAACTGAGGTTCAGTGCGCCGCGGCAGTGGCAAGACGAATGTCGAGGGTTGCGCATGCTGTGCGCGGCCCTAACCCAAATGGGTGATGAGTGTCCTGGCCTCCGCCGCTAGGGTAGTGGCAGTCAATGGATGACCACTGCCGAGGTTCAGCTGTCCCGGCCTGTTTCCCGGAGCCGGAATAGCTGAACATGTCGTCTTTTTTACCTCCTCAAATAGCCGCTGCGCGCGGCTTTTCGCTGCTTGAAGTGCTGGTTGCCGTGCTGGTGCTGGCGCTCGGCATCCTCGGCGCCGCCTCCTTGCAACTCAGCGCACTGCGTTATCAAAGCGGCTCTCTGCACGCGACCCATGCCAGCTTGCTGGCGCAGGACATGCTGGAACGTTTGCGCGCTAACCCGGAGCAACTGGCTCTCTACGGTATGACGGTCGAGGGTGACTGCGAGCAGGCGATAGCCCACCGGCTGGCCGTCACCGCCGACAGCGTACTGACACAGGACAAACTCGACTTCACCCGCGCGGTAACCTGTGAGCTGCCGTCGGGCCGTGCCCGCCTATCCTTGCATGAAGGGTTGGCAAGCGTGCAGCTGCGGTGGTCTGAAGCCCGGCAGTTTGCTGGTGCGCTGGACGCCGAGTTGCACGTCAGCGCATTGATCAGGGCGCAGCCATGAGCGCGCGGCGCTTGGACGGCTTCAGCCTGGTTGAACTGCTGATTGCTATGGTGCTGGGACTGATGCTGACGCTGGGTGTGCTGCAGGTGTTCCTCGTCAGCAAGGATAGCTTTGCCATGCAGCAGCGCTCGGCGGCAATGCAGGAAAACGCGCGTTTTCTGCTCGGGCGTCTGGCACAGGATATCCGTTTGGCGGGTCAGTTCGGCTGTCTCGACCTGCAGCGTTTGCCGCGGGCGGAGCGGGAAACCGTGCCGGCAGAGCTGAACAGCCCCATTACCTATGAACAGACGGTATTGCGCCTGATTACTGCCCTGCCCGTCGCGGCCACGCCGCCAGTGGGAGAGGTCAGTGCCGAGGAGTACGGTGCGCGTTGGTTGCTGGTGAGCAATTGTCTTGATCGGCTGGCGGTGGGCGAGGGCGATGTACCCGTGGCACCGCAACCCGGCGACCTGCTGATCCCGCTGCGGTTGCTGGAATACCGTCAGAAGGACCAGCGTATCCAGGTGCGCACTAATGGAAAGGGTAACTTTGAAACGCTGATTGAAGGCGTGGCGGATTTTACGCTGAGCTTTGGCGTGGCCGCCGAGCCGCAATCCGCCGCCATGGTTGGCACCTACCAGGATGTTATCGGTGCTGCGCAGGCAGCCCGCATTCGTAGTGTCCGGGTGGCTTTGCTGCTCAGCGACAAACCCGGTGCCAAGACGCAGGAAGGCGTGCAGCGGCAACGCTATGTACAGGTCGTTTCGGTGCGTAACAGGCTCGATTGAAACAGGGAGGTTTGACATGGAGAGCGTGTGTAATCAACGCGGCGCGGCGTTGATGGTCAGTCTGGTATTTTTATTATTGCTGTCGCTGGCGGCGTTGGCCGGGGTGCGCTCGGCAACCAGTCAGGAGCGTATGGTGGCCAATCTGCACCAGCGTACTCTCAGCTTCCAGGCTGCTGAAGCTGGTGTGCGCTGGGTGGAGCGGCAGTTGCGGCAGCATGCCATGCACCTTCCGGCCAGCCGCTGTGGGCATGCGCCTTGCGGTGAGGGCAGTGTGTCCGCGCAGGAGGCCGAAGCCTTTGCTGCCAGCTGGCAGAGCTTGCCCGCCGCTGCGCGTGAGAGTCTGGGTTTGCAGGCCGGCGACATACAGCTCTGGTATCGCCTGGAACGCATAGGCAGTAGCGCCATTCCGGTTCGTGTCGAAGTCAGCTCGCCGAGCACCTTGTATCGTGTGTCGGTCCTCAGCCAAAGCGGCAACAGCCGCACGGTAGTGGAGGCGACCTATGCGCATACGCGGCTCTGATCACCCCCTGACAACGCTGTTGATGTTCGTGCTGGGCTTGTCCCTGGTGGCGAACGCGCAGGCCTTTACACCATTGAGTGGTCCTGTTTCTGCCGCCGCGACGGCGCCAGCCAACGTGGTACTGGTGCTGGACAACTCCTCCAGTATGGTGATGAATCAGGTCGGTGATGAAACGCGGCTGGAGGTGGCGCGGCGCACGGCGCGCGAGGTTATGGCGGAGCATCGGCATCTGCGCTTTGGTCTGTTCGCCTTCCGCCCTAGCGAGGGGCGTGGCGATCTCGGTAGGGATGCGCCTGGCGGCGAACTGTTGGTCGCGGTCGATAGCATCGCCGCAGACACGCCCTCGGGTCAGCGGCACCTGGCACGCCTGGAAAGCGCGATGGACGCTTTGACCCCGGCTGCGGGCGACGACCGCGATGCCTGGACCTGGACGCCACTCGCCGAAACCTACTATGAGGTGACTCGTTATCTGCGCGGCATGCGCGCCTTCTATCCGCAGTCGCGGGGTGAGCTGGAACGCACCGTCTTCAACAGTCCGCTTGAGTATCGCTGCCAGCGCAATGCCGCCCTGCTGCTGACGGATGGTTTGCCTACCTACGATCGCGAGTTTCCAACCAGCCTGGCACAGGAGCCGGATGGACGGCGCCGCGACGAGATCGGTGGCTTTCACTTGCCCGACTGGGATCGGGATCCGGCCAACGACCTGGATGGTGGTCACGCCATGGCCGAGGGCAGCAGCTTTTATCTGGACGACATGGCGGCTTTCGGCTATCAGATCGATCTGCGGACGGCCGCTGCGGGTCATGACGCAGCTGGGCAGAGTTGGGATGATCCCGCCTTTGTACGGCAGCGGCTGCAGACCTTTATCGTCGGCTTCGAACTGGATGATCCTCGCCTGCGAGCGGCGGCACTGGCCGGCGGCGGCCACTACGCGTCGGTTACCGATGCCGTGACCCTGCGCCGGGCCATGAATGATGCTCTGGTGGATGTCGCCACTACGCCGGGCTCGGGCGGTGGCGCGGCCGTTGCTGACACGCAGCTGCAAGCCGGCAGCAGTCGTTATTATCAGACCCGCTACGATCCCGCCGGCTGGAGTGGCAGCTTGAGTGCCCACGTGCTCAACGCCCAGGCGCTGCCGGCGCGGGAGCTATGGAGCACTGACAACACGCTTAATCCGGGGCAGAGCCTTGGCCGTCAGCAGACCTGGCGCTGGGCTGACGAGGGGGTTGGAGGGCAGGCGACAACGCTCAATGGCGGTACCTTCAACCAACTGTCGAGTAAGCAGCAATCCGCGTTAAGCGCCGCCGCTGAGGAGGCAGGGCTGAATGGGGCGAGCGCCGGTCAACAGCTGCTCGACTGGGCGCGCGGCCAGCGTGTGGCCGACCTGAGACAACGTCGTCAGCTGCTGGGCGATGTGCTCAATGCCGGGCCGGTGCTGCTGTCGGCCACTGCTGCCGCGATCAATCAAAGCGACCGCTATACGTCCTATCTGGTCAGGCGCCAAGCGCTGCCCGAACTTATCCTGTTGGGTGCCAACGATGGTTTTGTGCGGGCTTTTAATGATCAGGGCAAGCAGCTGTATGCCTATCTGCCCGCTACCTTGCACTCTCGTCTGGGCGCATGGGCAAGGCCTGAGTATGGGCGAGGCACGCGCCACCTGAGTGGTGTCGATGGGCGAATTGGTGTGGCTGATGTCGAGCTGCCTGCGGGTTGGTCTACTCTGGCGGCCGGTGGGCTTGGCGCTGGTGGCAAGGCTCTGTTTGCGCTGCAGTTGCTGCGGCCCGGCGCGTCCTACGCTGAACCGGAGCTGCTTTGGGAGGTGAATGCCGATCAGCCCGGCTGGGGAGCGCTGGGTTATGTATATGCCGAGCCGCAGCTAGTGACCGTGGCCGGTCAGGCGTTGTTGCTGACCGGTAACGGTTATGGCAGTACCAGTGGCAAGGCGGCGCTGTTGGTGGTGGATGCTTTTACCGGGCAGTTGCTGCACCGCATTGAGGTGAGTGACCGTGCCGACGCGACGGAGCTCAACGGTCTGGCTGGACTGACCCTGCAACGTGATGAGCAGGGCGTCCTGATGGCGGGCTTCGCCGGCGATCAGCACGGGCAGTTGTGGAAGTTCGATCTGAGTGATGCCGACTATCATCACTGGACCATCGCCCATGCTGGCACCCCGTTGTTCACCGCTGCAGGCGGGCAGCCGATCAGTGTGGCGCCGGTATTACACACCAGTGCTCAGGCCGGCGCCGACCTGTTGTTGTTTGGTACCGGCCAGTTTCTGCAGCCTGCGGATTTGACCGATACCCGCAGCCAGGCGTTCTACGCCGTGTTGGACGCACCGCAGGTGCCGAGCGGCGGGCTGACTCCGGCGCAGCTGCAGGAGCAGCGGATACTGGAGGAAGCCGCCGGAGAAGACGGCGCGCCTGCCATGCGTCGTTCCAGCGCCGAATTGGTGGATTGGACACGGCACTACGGTTGGCGTTTGACGCTGCCGGGGCCAGGTGAGAAGGCGCACCGGGCGGCGCGCATCAAGGATTCGCGGGTGTTGTTCAGTACCGGTTTTTTGCAGGACGGTGCTGCTGACCCCTGCGTCACCCGTAGCGGAGGTTGGTTGATGTCGTTGGCGCTGGATACCGGTGCCATGCTGCCGATTGCGACCATGGACACCAATGCTGACGGGCAGGTCGGCGATCAGGACCAGCCCGCCGCCGGGCTGCGGTTGGATATCGGTCTGCCGGGCGAGCTGAGCGTGCTTGATCTGCCTGCAGAGCAGGCAAGTGAAGCGCAGACCGACTGCAATCCCGAGGTGTATCTGGTACAGGGTTCAGCGGGACCAACCGCCGTTCAGGGGCAGGCGCACTGCCAGTTCCGGCGTATTCTCTGGCGGCAGCTGCTGTGAGCGGACAACGTGGCTTCACCCTGATCGAGCTGCTGGTAGCGGTTGTGATCGTCGGTCTGCTATCGGCGGTGGCGTACCCGTCCTATCTGGAACATGTACGCAAGGCGCATCGCGCCGAGGTGACCGGTTTGCTGTTGCAGAACGCCCATCGGCTGGAACGCCACTTTGCCCGTCAGGGCAACTACGCGGTGGGTACGGTGGAAGGCTTGCAGCAGCAGAGTCCAGCCAATGGCAGGGCGGTCTATCGGCTTAGTCTGACGCGCGACCGAGAGGTCTACGAGTTGCGTGCGGATGCGGTAGCGGGCGGTCCGATGGTGGAGGATGCCTGTGCCAGTTACAGCCTCAACCAAGTAGGACAGCGCACGCCAGCAGACAGTCGCTGCTGGCGCCGCTGAAAGGGATTACTCTGCCAGGCCAGCTTCGTCTCTGGCTTGCGGCAATAGCAGGTTCAGGGCGATGGCAACGACACCGCACAGGCTGATGCCCTGCAGGCTGAAGCTGTCATTGCCGATGACCATGCCGCCAATGCCGAACACCAGGGTGACCGAAACGATGCACAGGTTGCGCGCCTGCGACAGGTCAATCTGGTGGCGAATCAGCGTATTCATGCCGACGACCGCGATGGAGCCGAACAGCAGGCAGAGAATGCCACCCATCACCGGTACCGGCATACCTAGCAGTACCGCGCCAAACTTGTCGACAAAGGCCAGCGCAATGGCAAAGACTGCCGCCCAGATCATGACATTGGGGTTGAAGTTGCGGGTCAGCATGACCGCGCCAGTCACCTCTGAGTAGGTGGTGTTGGGCGGGCCGCCAAATAGCGCTGCCGCCGAGGTGGCAATGCCGTCACCCAGCAGGGTGTTCTGCAGGCCGGGTTTCTTCAGGTAATCCTTGCCGGTCACGCCACCAATTGCCAACACGTCGCCAATGTGTTCAATCGCTGGCGCAATGGCCACTGGGATCATGAACAGCACTGCAGCCAGCTGGAACTCGGGGGTAACAAACTGCGGTACCGCGAGCCAGGGCGCTGCACCTACGGTGTCAAAGCTGACCACGCCGAGCAGCCATGACAGGCTGTAGCCCACCAGTACCCCGGCCAGAATCGGCACCAGACGGAAGATACCCTTGGCAAACACCGCCACCACTATGGTGGTCGCCAGCGCCGACATGGAAATAATCAGGGCCAGGTTGCTGTCGACCAGTTGTGCGCTGCCGTCACCGGCCTTGCCCATCGCCATGTTGACAGCCACCGAAGCCAACCCGAGACCAATCACCATGATGACCGGGCCAACGACCACCGGTGGCAACAGGCGCTGGATAAAGCCGGGCCCACGCCAACGAATCACCAGGCTCAGCAGGATGTACACCAGGCCGGCAGCCAGCAGGCCGCCAAGCGTTGCAGGCAGGCCCCAGGTCTGATTGCTGTAAAGAATGGGGGCGATAAAGGCAAAGCTGGAAGCCAGGAAGATCGGAATCTGGCGGCGGGTAGTGAACTGGAACAGCAAGGTGCCGATGCCCGCCGTGAAGAGCGCGACGCTCGGGTCCATACCAGTAATCAGTGGCATCAGCACCAGGGCGCCAAAGGCGACAAACAGCATCTGCGATCCGGCCAGCGCGGTACGCCAGCCGTGGGTCTGAACACCTTCCATCAGACGATATCCTTCTGCTTGGTGCCAAAGATCTTGTCTCCGGCGTCGCCCAGACCAGGAATGATATAGCCGTGCTCGTTGAGGCGCTGGTCGACCGAGGCGGTGTAAATGGCTACCTCGGGGTGTGCTGCATTGACGCGGGCGATCCCTTCGGGTGCGGCGACTAGGACCAGTGCCCGAATCTCGCGGGCGCCAGCTTTTTTCAACATGTCGATGGTAGCGACCATGGAGCCGCCGGTGGCCAGCATGGGGTCAATGATCAGTGCGGTACGTTGGTTCAGCTCGCCCACCAGTTTTTCCAGATAGGTGTCGGCTTCCAAGGTTTCCTCGTTGCGCGCCAGACCGATCACGCTGACCTTGGCGCTGGGAATCAAGCTGAGCACCCCGTCGAGCATGCCCAGGCCGGCACGCAGGATAGGCACCACGGTGACTTTCTTGCCACTCAGCTTTTCCACCTCCACATCGCCACACCAACCCTGAATGGTATGGGCCTCGACCGGCATGTCCTGTGTGGCCTCGTAGGTCAATAGCGCAGCAACTTCCTGCGCCAGTTCACGAAAGTTCTTGGTGCTGATATCGTCGCGGCGCATCAGGCCGAGTTTGTGGCGAATCAGGGGGTGGCGGATCTCTTTGACATTCATTGCTGGCTCTCTCGTGCAGGCGGGCGCGGAAAAATACTGCTATAGCCTAAACCAATGTGATCAGGCGGTCATCTTCCGGAAACCTCCGTTATACTTGCGCATCAGGCACAACAGCAGTATTTTGCGCCCCCTTCAATTTCATCCCACTGTTATTCAGTATTCATTTATTCCCGGAGGTTCTGCATGTCGGCAGATCTGCAACACATCAAACAGGTCATGGCCGAGGCAGATTGCCTGTTCAGCGAGGCGGAAGTCGAGACGGCGCTGGACAGTATGGCGGCCGCTATCTGTACCGAGCTGGCAGACAGTAATCCGATCGTTTACAGCGTCATGAACGGCGGCCTGATCATCACCGGCAAGCTGCTGCCCAAGCTGCCTTTTCCGATGGAAGTGAGCTATCTGCACGCCACCCGTTACCGCAACAAGCTGTCTGGCGGCGAGCTGTTCTGGAAGGCGCGCGCGGAGCATTCGCTGGTGGGGCGCACGGTGTTGATCGTTGACGATATTCTGGATGAGGGCCACACCCTGGCCGCCATCGTCGAGTACTGTCGCGATGCCGGCGCCGAGAAGGTTTACACCGCCGTTCTGCTCGACAAGCAGCACGACCGCAAGGCCTACGCCGGCATGCGCGCCGACTTTACCGGGCTGGACGTCGAAGACCGTTATATCTTCGGCTATGGTCTGGATTACAAGGGTTACTGGCGCAACGCTGCCGGTATCTTCGCGCTCAAGGGGCATTGAACCGATGCGACTGGGATTGTCGCCAGTGCTGGCGCTCAGCCTGCTGTTAGCCAGTCTGTCGGCACTGGCTGCGCCAGTGACCTTGCCGCACGATGATGCCATGCCGGCCGACCTGTACAACCAACGACAGGATAAGCCTGAACAGGTGCTGTTCGAGGTACAGGAGTACCGCGTGGTATTCGCGTCCGAGCAGCGGCCGGGCACTGCTGCCAGCAGCACGCAGGCAAACAGCTTTTTGCTACTGCAGGGCCGTACGCTGTTACCCGGCAGCCCGGTGCAACGCGCCGAAGTGCGCTTTGTTGCCAGCGGCGCTGCCTTGCCGCCGACGCGGCTGGATGCGCGCCGGCAAACCCTGATGCTGGTGTACCCCGAGAGCATGTTGCCGATGCTGTTGCAGCAGTTGAGCAGTCCGGGCGCGGAGTACGTCCAGGCGCGCTTTTATGGCAACGGTCTGATCTGGGGTGACATTCATTCTGCACCGCGGACGCCGCCGCGCTGAAGCAGCAGCGCTGGTGGGCTTCCGCGTGGCTGGTTACAATGCCGGCTTTTCAGCCTGCCGATGAGGATTATTCATGCGTAAAGACAAAGAAAAGGTGATTGGCGAGCCGATGACCGACGAGCAGGTCGCGGTATTTTTGCAGGCCCGCCCCTATGCAGACGAGTCACCTGATCTGCATGTCCTGACTCGCGCCTATCGCGGTCTTCGGGTTGAGGATTTCGAGCGCTTTGTAGTGATGTTCAAGGCGGCAGGGTTCGACCTCAATGCGACCGATGCTCAGGGCAATACCTTTTTGCAGACCGTAAAGACGCACGCGCAGGGTAACGACTACGTGGCCGTTCTGGAAGCCGCCGGCGCGCGCTGAGGTTCAGGCGTGCTGCAGGCGCCAGCCCTGCTGTTTGCGGGCCTGTTGCGCTACCAGGGCGTGGGCCGGCAGCGGTCCGCCAATCCAGCGCGGCTCCAGTTCATGCACCCGCACCCAGTTACCGCTTGCCGGCGGTTGGTCCAGCTCCCACAGGGCCACACAGTGGCCACGCAGGTCGAGTTGGGCAAAGCATTGGCGTTGACGGCGTTTAAACAGATCCAGCGCAAACATGGCGCGATCCTCCGCAGGGGGGTTATGCGGGCAGTCTAGGGCTGCGCTGTTGCAGCTTGATGACAGCCTTTTCGTCGCTGTCGCGGCATGCGGAACCGGCGTATGCTGCGCCTGTCGAAGGTTGCAAGTGTCTTTTCCACCCCTACTTTATTGAATAAACGGCAGGAGTCAGGCGTTATGCTCAAGCGTGCAGGTCTTTTCATGTTGGCCCTGGTGGCCGTTGGTCTGGTGGGCTGTGCCCACAGCCCGCAACAACTCAATGTGCAGCCGCAGATCAACAAGCCGCTTAACCCGGTGGCGCGGCAACAGCCGGTAGTGGTTACCGTGCAGGATGTGCGCCAGTCCAAGATTCTGGGCACTCGCGGCGGTATCTATCCTGACTCCAGCAACATTACCATCAGCGAAGACAGCATCAATGCGGTGCGTCAGCAGGTGGAGCAGGGCGTGCGTCAGCTGGGCTTTAACGTCGTGCCTGAGGGCACGCCGAACGCCAATCGTCTGACCGTGGGGCTCAGTGACTTGACCTACACCTCGCCGAAAGGCACCAGTTATGTGACCCAGGCGGATATCAGCGCCACCTTCACGGCCGAGGCGCGTAATATGAACAGGAATTATCAGGGCCGTTATGGTTCCTCCCTGCAGCAGCGGTTTGGCTACGCGCCCAACCAGGCGACCAATACCAAAATGGTCACCGAGGTAATGAGCGATGCGCTGACCCGCGTCTTTCAGGATCAGCAGTTACTGCAGATTCTGCAGCAGTGAGGCATTAGCCGAGCACAAAAAAACCAGCCAAGCGGCTGGTTTTTTTTGCCTAGTATTGCTTAGCTGGCTGGCGTGGGCGGTTCGCCCTGCAGCATTTCGTCGTGCTCGGCCATGTTCCAAGGCAGCACGCCGGGTGAAATATGCAGGAAGTGCAGGTACTTCTCGAAGTGATCGAGAATATCGCCAATGATCTCCTGCTCGTCATAGCCGTACACATCGTAGGTTTGGCCGCCGCGGCGCAGGAAGACTTCGGCACGATAATAGTGCTGCTCTTCATCATCCTCGTGTTGCATCTGTGCGTAGGCGAAGCTGGGGCGGGTATATTCGCGCAGGCGTACTTCGTAGATAAAGTCCAGTTGCTCGGGCTTGACGATTTCCAGATAGGCACGCCCGTGCTCGGTATCCAGTTTCGCCTCGGCCGGCCAGCCCTGTTCGATCAGGTTCTGGCTAAGACGCTGCATGCCGGGCAGGACTGTCTTGTTGATGAAGCCTTCCACATCCGCACGATCAGGGAAGTTCACGATGCCGGCCAAACGTTTTTTCCAGTTGGCGGCCAAGCTGTCTTCGCTGTAGCGGCTTACCTGCATGTGGTGCAACAGGCTCACATCGCGGTGGCCTTCGATCACCAGTGCGCGCCACATGCCAAGCATGGCGATGATCATGATGATGGCGAATGGCAGCGCGGTGACGATGGTCATGGTTTGCAGCGCGCTGAGCCCGCCGGCGATAAGCAGGACCGCGGCCACCACGCCTTCCAGAATTGCCCAGAACGCACGTTGCCAGGCCGGTGTGGCCATCAGCCCGCCTGAGGCAAGGGAGTCGATTACCAGCGAGCCCGAGTCCGACGAGGTGACGAAGAAGGTGACAATCAGCACCACCGTGACGAACGACACGATGCTGGTTAACGGCAAGTGCTCGAACAGCTTGAACAGCGCAATCGCCTTGTCTGCCTGTACCTCGGTAATCAACGCGCTATAACCCTCGTTCATGATCAGGTGCAGCGCCGTGTCACCGAAGATGGAAAACCATAAAAAGGTGAAAATCGTCGGTACCAGCATCACACCGAACACGAACTGGCGAATGGTGCGGCCGCGGCTGATCTTGGCGATAAACAGGCCAACGAAGGGCGCCCAGGCGATGGTCCAGCCAAAGATGAACAGGGTCCAGTTGCCGATCCAGTCGCTGTGCGTGTAAGCCTGCAGATTGAAGGTGCGCTCAACGATGTTGTTCAGGTAGCTGCCGGTGTTCTGCAGGAAGGCCTCAAGAATGAAAATCGAAGGGCCAACCAGGAAGACGAACAGCATCAGTGCCACGGCCAGTACCATGTTCACGATCGACAGGTTCTTGACCCCTTTATCAAGTCCGGCGACCACCGAGATCAGTGCCAGACTGGTGACGACTGCAATCGCGATCACCTGCACGGTGCTGCTTACCGGGATGCTCGGCCAGAGGTAGTTAAGCCCCGCGTTGATCTGCGCTACCGAGAGGCCCAGCGTGGTGGCGATGCCGAACAGGGTGCCAAGAATGGCCACCACATCGACCGTATGGCCGATCGGGCCGTGGATCTTTTCACCGATCAGCGGGTAAAGCGCCGAGCGCATCGACAGCGGCAGGCCATGGCGGAAGGAGAAGTAAGCCAGGACCAGACCAACCAGGCCGTAGATGGCCCAGATATGAAAGCCCCAGTGGAAAAACGCGATCTGCATGGCCTGCTTGGCGGCGTCAAGGGTCTCCGGCGTGCCTGCAGGTGGGCTGGCAAAGTGGGTCACCGGCTCGGCTACGCCGAAGAACAGCAGGGCGATGCCGTAACCGGCTGAGAACAGCATGGCAAACCAGGCCGGGAAGCTGTATTGCGGTGCAGCGTGATCCGGCCCCAGCTTGATGTTGCCCCAACTGCTGCAGGCGACGATGACGATGAATACTAGAAAGCTGGCGACCGCCAGCATGTAGAACCAGCCGAAGGTCTCGGTGATATAGGCCAGGGTAGTGGAGAAGACGTCGCCAGCGAGCTCTGGACTGCTGATGGTGCCGATAACCAGTAGCAGAGTGACGATGACGGCAGGGGCGAAGACCGGGACGAGAATGGTGGCTCTCCAACCGGTTTTGGCTTCTGTCATGAATAGCTCCTTGTTGTGGGGTTCAGGCCGCCTGTATGCCTTTGGCGGCCGAGTCGGCTGGTGCCGGTGTTGCTTTCAGTATAGTGATGGGCTGAGTTTCGCCAGATTTGAGACAACGGGGATGGCCGTTTTACTCGATAACGGTCGGTTATCGCTGCTGGCCGACGGTTTAGCGAGTGCCTCGGGTGCTGCGGTTGCCCAGTGCAGGGGCTCGGGGGAGGGCTGGCACAAGCTGCTTGTGTCAGCTTGGCGACGGTCAGTTGTCGGCGTCGGACTCTTCTTCGAAGTGCTCAACGCGCACGCGCACGCTGCCTGCGCGGATCATGCCGAGCTGCTGCGCCGCCACTTGCGATACATCGATGATGCGATGACCAACAAAGGGGCCACGATCGTTGATACGCAGTACCACGCTGCGATCGTTGTAAAGGTTGGTGACTTTCACCAGTGTGCCGAAGGGCAGTGTCGGATGGGCGGCGGTCAGCGCTGTCTCATCATAGGGCTCGCCGCTGGCGGTGCGCCGGCCATGCAACCGTGAGGAGTAGTAGGACGCCTTGCCGACTTGGGTCCATTGCTCGCCATCCTGGCTTTGCAGGTGATCGGCGTAAGCGAAGGCTGGTCCACCGTTCAGCGACAGTAACAGCAGTGTGGCGATGCAAAGCGCTGCATGACGCATGGCTGGTTCCTCGGTTGGCGACGGGAATGGAGCGTTTGAGACCCTACTCCCGTCGGTCGGTTCAGCTCTCGAGCTTCTTGCGCAGCAATTCGTTCACTTGCTGCGGGTTGGCCTTGCCTTTTGAGGCTTTCATTGCCTGGCCGACGAAGAAGCCGAACATCTTGCCGCGTTTGGCCTCGTCTGCTGCACGGTACTGCTCAACCTGTTCGGCATTGGCCGCCAGAACCTCATCCAGCATAGCTTCAATAGCGCCGCTGTCAGTCACCTGTTTGAGGCCCTTACTTTCAATCACTGCATCCGCGCTATCGCCTTCGCCGTTGGCCAGGGCTTCAAACACCATCTTGGCGATTTTGCCGGAGATGGTGTTGTCCTTGATGCGCTGGATCAAGCCGCCCAGTTGCGCCGCGCTCACCGGAGACTGCTCGATGTCCAGGTCGGCCTTGTTCAGCAGGCTGGACAGCTCGCCCATCACCCAGTTGGCGGCCAGTTTGGCGTCGCCGCACACCGACTGCACCTCTTCAAAGTAGTCGGCCAGTTCGCGGCTGGCAGAGAGTACGCTGGCGTCGTAGGTGGAAAGGCCGAACTGGCTTTCAAAGCGCTCGCGTTTTTGCTGCGGCAGTTCCGGCAGTTCGCCACGTATTTCTTCGATGAACGCGGGCTCAATGACGACAGGCAGCAGGTCGGGGCAGGGGAAGTAACGGTAGTCGTTGGCTTCTTCCTTGCTGCGCATGGAGCGGGTTTCGTCTTTGTTCGGGTCGTACAGGCGGGTTTCCTGGATGACCTTGCCGCCGTCTTCGATCAAGTCGATCTGGCGCTGTACTTCGGTGTTGATCGCCTTCTCGATAAAGCGGAAGGAGTTGACGTTCTTGATCTCACAGCGGGTACCGAACTCGGCCTGGCCCTTGGGCCGCACCGAGACGTTGCAATCGCAGCGCAGCGAGCCTTCGGCCATGTTGCCGTCACAGATGCCCAGATAGCGCACCAGCGAGTGGATGGTCTTGGCGTAGGCGACTGCCTCCTTGGCGCTGCGCATGTCGGGCTCGGAGACGATCTCCAGCAGCGGAGTACCGGCGCGGTTCAGATCAATGCCGCTCATGCCCTGAAAGTCTTCGTGCAGGCTCTTGCCGGCGTCTTCTTCCAGGTGCGCGCGGGTGACGCCCACGCGCTTGACCGTGCCGTCCTCCAGAGTGATGTCGAGATACCCCTTGCCGACCACCGGATGATCCATCTGGCTGGTCTGGTAGCCCTTGGGCAGGTCGGGGTAGAAGTAATTCTTGCGCGCAAAGACGTTGGTCATGCCGATCTCGGCATCGATCGCCAAGCCGAATTTGACGGCCTTGCGCACGGCTTCGGCGTTGAGCACCGGCAGGGTGCCGGGCATGCCCAGATCGATCAGGCTGGCCTGGGTGTTGGGCTCGGCGCCAAAGGTAGTGGCACTGCCGGAGAAGATTTTTGAGGCGGTGGTGAGCTGGGCGTGAATTTCCAGCCCGATGACGATTTCCCATTGCATAACTGTCAATCCTCTCAGTAGCCGGCCGGAGCGCGTTGATGCCAATCAGTAACCTGTTGGTACTGATGCGCGATGTTGAGCAGGCGGGCTTCGCTGAAGTAGGGCCCCAGCAGCTGCATGCCCAGCGGCAGACCATTGGCAAACCCGGCGGGCAGGGCAACGCCCGGTACGCCGGCGAGGTTGGCGGTAATGGTGTAAATGTCGGTCAGGTAGAGACTGACCGGATCGTCGATCTTCTCGCCGATCTTGAACGCCGGGGTCGGCGAAGTCGGACAGAGGATCACGTCAACCTGCTCATAGGCGGCCATGAAGTCATTCTTGATCAGCCGCCGAATCTTCTGCGCCTGCAGATAGTAGGCGTCGTAGTAACCGGCGGACAGGGCGTAGGCGCCAACCATGATGCGGCGCTTGACCTCGGCGCCAAAGCCTTCGCCACGTGAGCGCTTGTACAGGTCGGTCAGGTCGGCCGGGTTGTCGCAGCGGTAACCGAAGCGCACGCCATCAAAGCGTGACAAGTTAGAGGAAGCTTCAGCCGGGGCGATAACGTAGTAGGCCGGGATCGCCAGCTCGGCGTTCGGCAGGCTGATTTCCTTGATCTCGGCACCCAGCGCCTGGAACTGCTTTACGGCGGCATCAATGGCATCGGCGGTAGCAGCATCCAGGCCGCCAGCAAAGTATTCCTTCGGCAGGCCGATGCGCAGCCCCTGGAGCGAGTCGTTCAGGCTGGCGCTGTAATTGTCGACCGGCTGATCGACGCTGGTCGAATCCTTGTCGTCAAACCCGGCCATGACCTGCAGCATCAGCGCGCAGTCCTCGGCGGTGCGGGCCATCGGGCCGCCCTGGTCGAGACTGGACGCGTAGGCGATCATGCCCCAGCGCGAGACGCGCCCGTAGGTCGGCTTGAGCCCGGTCAGCGCGGTGAAGCCGGCCGGTTGGCGGATCGAGCCGCCGGTATCGGTGCCGGTGGCGCCGGCGCACAAGCGCGCGGCTACAGCGGCAGCTGAACCGCCGGAGGACCCGCCGGGCACGCGCTCGGTATCCCAGGGGTTGCGCGTTGGACCGTAAAAGCTGGATTCGGTAGAGGAGCCCATGGCGAACTCGTCCAGGTTGGTCTTGCCGAGGCTGATGGCGCCCGCGTCGATGAAGCGCTGGGTAACGGTGGATTCGTAGGGTGCTACGAAGTTGTCGAGCATCTTTGAGCCGCAACTGGTGCGCAGACCCTGGGTGCAGAACAGGTCCTTATGCGCCAGCGGGATGCCGGTCAGCGGGCCGGCGTTGCCAGCAGCAATGCGCGCATCGGCATTTTTGGCCTGGGCCAGTGCCACCTCGGGGGAAACCGTGATATAGCTGTTCAACTGGCCATCAAACTGGTCGATGCGCTTAAGGTAATGTTGGGTCAGCTCGACGCTGGACAGGGTCTTGCTCTGCAGGGCCTGGGACAGTTCGGCCAGGGTTTTCTCGTGCATGGGGTGATCTCTTGTCTGGGCGCGGCGAATTATTCGATGACCTTGGGAACCAGATACAGGCCGGACTCGGTCGCCGGCGCTATGGCCTGATAGGCATCGCGCTGATTGCTTTCGGTGACCGCATCGGCACGCAAGCGCTGGGTGGTTTCCAGCGGGTGAGCCAGCGGGGTGACGCCGCTGGTATCGACAGCCTGCATTTGAGCGATCAGGCCGAGAATGCCCGACAGCTTGGCTGTGGTGGCCGGTATTTCCTCATCATTGAGGGCGATACGAGCCAGATGAGCGATCTTTTCCACATCTGTGCGGTCAAAGGACATCGTGTAGAGCTCCATTAAGCCGGTGTTGAGTCGGAGGGTAGGCCGGGGCTGGTGATGCGGGAATAGCCCCCAGTCGGAATTCCGGACAAAGGCGCGAATTTACCACAGTCGTGCCTTGCCCAAAAACCCCGCCGTTGTTAGAGTTGCGACACTTTCAGAAGTAGCGATCAGTTCCCTGTTTGACCCGGTTTGATGGGCCATCCATCAAGGCCTTTTGCCGCTATTGGTGTTTCAGCGGTGCCGCGGCAGGCAACTTATCAGTGCTTCCCATAACTTAACCCACGCGTCCTCGGGGTATATTCAACGCATGTTCAAAAAAATTCGTGGCATGTTTTCCAGTGATTTGTCCATCGACCTGGGCACTGCCAACACGCTTATCTACGTTCGGGACCGCGGTATTGTACTGGACGAACCCTCCGTTGTGGCGATTCGTACCACCGCCGGTAATCAGAAAAGTGTTGTCGCCGTCGGTACCGACGCCAAGCGCATGCTCGGTCGTACGCCTGGCAACATCCAGGCTATCCGCCCGATGAAGGATGGTGTGATCGCCGATTTCAGCGTCTGCGAAAAGATGCTGCAGTACTTCATCAACAAAGTGCATGAGAACAGCTTTATTCAGCCCAGCCCCCGCGTTCTCATCTGCGTACCTTGCAAGTCGACCCAGGTTGAGCGCCGCGCCATTCGTGAGTCGGCACTGGGTGCTGGCGCCCGTGAGGTCTATCTGATCGAAGAGCCGATGGCAGCGGCTATCGGTGCCGGCCTGCCGGTAGAGGAGGCGCGTGGCTCGATGGTCGTCGATATCGGTGGTGGTACCACTGAAATCGCGCTGATCTCGCTCAACGGCGTGGTCTATGCCGAATCGGTTCGTGTCGGTGGTGACCGCTTTGATGAGGCCATCGTGACTTATGTACGCCGCAACTACGGCAGCCTGATCGGTGAGTCCACTGCGGAGCGCATCAAGCAGGAAATTGGCGTGGCCTTCCCGGGTGGCGAAACGCTGGAAGTGGATGTGCGCGGCCGCAACCTGGCCGAGGGCGTGCCACGTGCCTTCACGCTGAACTCCAATGAAGTGCTGGAGGCGCTGCAGGAGTCGCTGGCGACCATAGTGCAGGCAGTCAAGAGCGCGCTGGAGCAGTCGCCGCCAGAGTTGGCGTCCGATATTGCCGAGCGCGGTCTTATCCTCACCGGCGGTGGTGCATTGCTGCGTGATCTGGACAAGCTGCTGGCGCAGGAAACCGGTCTGCCGGTCATCGTTGCCGAAGAGCCGCTGACCTGTGTGGCCCGTGGCGGCGGCAAGGCGCTGGAAATGATGGATCAGCACACCATGGATCTGCTGTCGACCGAGTGAGTCGCAGGCGGCGGGCGGGCTCAGCGTGCCGGGCTTTCCGGTATGGTCCGGCTTGCCGCTGATCGCATCAAGCCCGTGGCTGCGAGGAGCTTGCCATCAAACCGCTATTTATCAAGGGCCCGTCGCTGGGCGTGCGTCTGATCGTACTGACGGTGCTGTCCATTGCCTTAATGGTGGTGGACGCCCGTTTTGACGCTCTCAAGCCCCTGCGCTCGCAGCTTGGCCTTTTTGTTTCTCCTCTGTATTACGCCGCTGAACTGCCGGTACGTGGCTGGGATACAGTCACCGAACTGACTTCCAGTCGTGCCCAACTGATCGCCGACAACGAGCGCCTGCGTGCCGAGGCACTGCTGACGCAGCGCAAGCTGCAGAAACTCGCCACCCTGACCGAGCAGAACGTGCGTCTGCGCGAACTGCTCAACTCCTCATCGCTGGTGGATGAGCGGGTGCTGGTGGCTGAACTCATTGGTGTTGACCCCAACCCCTTTACCCAACGCATCCTGATCGACAAGGGCGAGAACGACGGCGTGTTTCTGGGGCAGCCGGTGCTGGATGCCACTGGGTTGATGGGGCAGGTGGTGGAGGTGCTGCCTTATTCCGCCCGCGTGCTGATGATTACCGATGCTTCACACAGCCTGCCGGTGCAGGTCAATCGCAACGGACTGCGCGCGATCGCCAGCGGTACCGGACGCAATGAGTGGCTGGAACTGCGCTACGTAGGCGATACCGCTGACATCCGCGAGGGCGACATTGTCGTCAGCTCGGGTCTTGGGCAGCGTTTTCCGGCCGGCTATCCGGTCGGGCGTGTGCAGTCGGTGGTGCGCCATCCCAGTCAGTCTTTTGCCGAAGTGCGTGTAGCGCCCTCGGCGCAGCTCAACCGCAGCCGCTACCTACTGCTGGTATTTAGCCCGGAAAGCGGGTACGGCGACGTACTGCCGGCGCTGGATCTGACCCCGGAGGCACCAGCGCCTGAAGCCGAGCCCGCAGCTGAACCCGCTGCGGCCGCAGACGCGGCGGCCAGCGACAGCGCGGCAGAGGCGACCGCAGAGGAGGCAGACGATGCGCAGTAGTCTGGTCATCATTTTCACCCTGGTGGTCGCGTTGCTGCTGAGCGTGATGCCCATGCCTGAGCCTTTCAACCTTGGGCGGCCCATGTGGCTGGCATTGGTGCTTGCCTATTGGGTGATGGCCCTGCCGCACCGTGTGGGGCTATTGACCGCCTGGCTGGCCGGACTGGCAACCGATGTACTCTTTGGTCAGCTGTTTGGCCAGCACGCGCTGGTGATGGCCCTGGTGGTCTGGCAGCTGTTGTTGCTGCATCAGCGTATTCGCCGTTTTCCGCTTTGGCAGCAGAGCCTGGTCATGCTGCCGGTATTTGGTATTGCGCAAATGGTGCTGCTGTGGATCAACAGTCTAAGCGGCAATCGCCCACCGACCCTGCTGTTTCTGCTGCCCGCGCTGGTCAGCGCCATCCTGTGGCCCTGGGTTTATACGCTGCTGCAGGGCGTAAAGCGGCGTTTCCATGTTATCTGAACCACGCTTGCTGCTGGCGTCTGCCTCGCCTCGGCGCCGCGAGCTGCTGGAGCAGATCGGCGTGCCGACGCGGCGGGTGCACTGTGAGGTTGACGAGCAGGTCATGCCCGGTGAGTTGCCGGCCGCTTACGTCGAGCGCGTAGCCCGTGACAAAGTCATGGCGGGGGTAGCTGCAGCGCCAGCCGGCGCGGTGGTGCTGGCGGCCGATACCGTAGTGGTACTCGATGAGCAGATACTGGGCAAGCCGCGCGACCGCGAGCACGCCAAGCAAATGCTTTTGCGGCTATCCGGTCGCGAGCACGAGGTGATGACGGCAGTGGCGGTCGCCCGTGGCGAGCAGGTCGAACTACGGCTGGTCACTACCCAGGTGCGCTTTCGTGGCCTGAGCGCGGCCGAGATCGATGTCTACTGGGCCAGTGGTGAACCGGAAGACAAGGCCGGCGCATACGGTATTCAGGGGTTGGGCGCGGTGTTTGTGGCCCATATCAGCGGCAGTTACAGTGCGGTGGTCGGGCTACCCTTGCAAGAAACGGCGGCCATCCTCGAAGGATTTGGCATTTCCTGCTGGCAACCCTGCTAACGCGGCTGTTATGGGATCGGCAACACCGGTACTCTGGTGCCAAGACACGAATGGAAGAGCCCATGAGCGAAGAAATCCTGATCAATATCACTCCGATGGAAACCCGTGTAGCCCTGGTCGAGAACGGCGTGCTGCAGGAAGTGCATATCGAGCGAACGTTGCGCCGCGGCATCGTCGGCAATATCTACAAGGGTAAGGTCGTTCGCGTACTGCCCGGTATGCAGGCGGCTTTTGTGGATATCGGGCTGGAACGTGCTGCCTTTATCCATGCCTCCGAGATTTCCGAGCGCGAGGGGGCGGCGGTAGAACCGATCAGCGCGCTAGTGCATGAGGGCAAGGCGCTGGTGGTGCAGGTGACCAAGGATCCTATCGGTACCAAGGGCGCGCGCCTGACTACCCATCTGTCGATCCCTTCGCGCTACTTGGTATACATGCCGCGCACACCGCACGTGGGCATCTCGCTGAAAATCGAGGACGAAGCCGAGCGCGAACGGCTCAAGCAGATAGTGGCTGACTGCGTCGAGCAGGAGAGTATCGAAGAGTCCGGAGGCTTTATTCTGCGCACGGCGGCAGAAAGTGCGCGGGCCGAAGATATTCTTGTGGATATTCGCTACGTGCGCCGCCTGTGGCTGCAGATTACCCAGCAAATGGGCTCGGCGCCTGCCCCCTCGGTTATCTACGAAGACTTGCCACTGGCGTTACGTACCCTGCGAGACCTGGCCAACCCGCGGCTGGAAAAGGTGCGCATCGACTCGCGTGAAACCTTCCAGAAGGTCGAGCAATTTGTGCAGGAACTGATGCCCGGGGTCGAGGAGTTGCTGGAGCATTATCCTGGCGAGCGGCCGATTTTTGACCTGTACAGCGTTGAGGATGAAATCCAGAAGGCGATGGATCGTCGCGTGATGCTCAAATCCGGCGGCCACCTGGTTATCGATCAGACCGAAGCCATGACCACGATCGACGTGAATACGGGCGCTTTTGTCGGTCACCGCAATCTGGAAGAAACCATTTTCAAGACCAATCTCGAAGCGGCGACCGCCATTGCCCGGCAACTGCGGCTGCGTAATCTTGGCGGCATCATCATCATCGACTTCATCGACATGGAAGATGAAGAGCACCAGCGGCAGGTGCAGCGCACGTTGGAGAAGCAACTGGAGCGCGACCACGCCAAGACCAATATCATCGGCATCACTGAGCTGGGGCTGATCCAGATGACCCGCAAGCGTACGCGGGAAAGCCTGGAGCAAGTACTTTGCGAACCCTGCCCCTGCTGTAACGGGCGCGGCATCCAGAAAACGCCGGAAACCATCTGCTATGAAATCTTCCGTGAAATTCTGCGCGAGGCGCGTGCCTATCAGGCTGGCGCCTATATGGTGCTGGGTTCGCAGGCGGTGATTGATCGGCTGCTGGACGAGGAGTCGGGTAATGTCGCGGATCTGGAGCTGTTTATCGAGCGCCCGATCAAGTTCCAGGTGGAAACTATGTACACCCAGGAACAGTACGACGTGGTGCTGATGTGATGAGCTGGTAATCCGGGTGCAATGGCAACGCTGGCTTAAACAGGGGCTTACCGGCCTGATTCTGCTGCTGGTCGCCTGGCTGTTGCTGGCGGCTGCCTATGTCAGCTTGGGGCGTCAGTTCGTGCCGGCGCTGGCCAACTATCAGTCAGAACTGGTCGCCAAGGCGCAAAGCCTGACCGGCCGGCATATTCAGCTGGATGGGCTGGAGGCTGAAATGCAAGGCGCCCAGCCGGTTTTTCGCCTGCGTGGGTTGCAGGTGCATGCTGATGCAGAATCCTACAGTCCGACCCTGTTTGCCCTGGATAACGTCACCGCGCGCTTGAATCTCTGGCAAAGTCTCTGGCATCAACGCCTGGTCATGGACGCGCTGCAGATTGAAGGATTGTCGCTCTCAGTCAGCGAAGACGCCGAGGGCCAATGGCATCTGCGCGGCCTGGGTCAGCAGGCGCAGTCGCTGGGTGGCCTGGAGCAGGCGGTAAAAATACTGCGCGAACAGCACCGCATTACCCTGCTGAACACCGAGATCTCGGTCAGCCCCTACGATGAGCCGCGCTGGCAGTTTGAGCGCGGTGAGTTGACCCTCATCAACGGCGCTGGTTGGCAGCGGCTGGATGGTCGGCTGCGCCTGCCGGACGGTGAACTGGTGCGCTGGCAGGCCAGCGGTCTGCTCGACAGCGACAACCTGGCCGACCTCTCCATGGGCTTCTTTCTCGAACTGCCGGCCAGTGACTGGAGTCGCTGGCTGCCGCATGACTGGCTACAGCGCAGCCATCTGCATCAGTTGACCGCCGGTGGACGTTTTTGGGGCAGCTGGCAAGACCAGCGGCTGCAGCAGTTGCAGGGTACGCTGGTCGCGCCGCAAGTGCGCTTTGATACTGCTGAGTCGCCGCCATTGCAGGATGTTTTCATCCGCTTTGCCTATCGCAATACCGCGGCCGGCGAGCGCCTGCAGGTGCAGGATGTCAGCCTGCGCATAGACGAGCAGGTGTGGCCGATGATGCGCGCACAGGCTGAGCGCAGTGCAGCGGGTGACTGGTCGCTGGCAGTGGACCGACTGTCGCTGGATCGGCTGCGCGACTGGGTGCCGCGCTTTGTCGATCATCCACCGATGGCCGAACTCATTACCACGTTGGCGCCACAGGGACAGATACGCAACCTGCACTTGGCGGGCAGCGGTACGCCGACCGATATCGAGGCGCTGCGTTTCAGTGCTTTGCTGGATCAGGTGGGTATTGAGGCCTACCACAACGCGCCTATGCTGCAGGGCGTCACGGGCAGCATTGCGGGCTCAGTGCACGGCGGCGAACTGCGGGTGAATAACCGGCAGTGGAGCATGCAGCTGCCGAACCTGTTTCCGGAGGTCTGGCAGTACGACAGCGCTCAAGGGGCCCTGAGCTGGAGTTGGTCGCAGGACGACGGTTTGCGGCTGCACACCAATGGCATGACGGTCGCCGGAGACGAGGGCCGGGGCGCTGCGTTACTCGACCTGCGGCTACCGCCCAGTGGGCAGACGCCGACCATGGACCTGCGGGTTGCCCTGCGCGACTCCAAAGCGATGTATCACCGCCGTTACCTGCCGCTGAGGGCGCCCGCTTTCAGTCCGGCGCTGGCGACCTGGCTGGCTGCTAGCGGGCTGAAGGGTGAGGTGCCGCTGGCGATATTCACTTACCAGGGCTCGCTGCTGAAGGCGGCTAGCGCCGATGAGCGTGAGATTGGTCTTTATGCCGAACTGCGCGACGGTGAGATGCTGTTCCAGAATGGGTGGCCGCTACTGACCGCGGTGGACGCCGATCTGCGTTTGCAGGGCGGGAAACTCGATATTCGCGGGCAGCGCGCGGGCCTCTGGCAGACCCAGGCCAGCAACACTAAGGTCACGGCGCAACTGCTTAACCGCACAGGGCCGCTAACGCTGAATATCGAGTCTGACTTTGTCGGGCCGGCCGGCGATGCGCTGAAAGTGATGCAGGAAACCCCGCTTGGCGATTTGACCAAGGACCCGCTGGCTGGCTGGACGGTGGGCTCGGGTGAGGTGGACGGTCATCTGGCCTTGCGTATTCCGCTGGATGGCGGCAACAGGGAGGCGCAAACCCAGGCAGACGTCAGCTGGCAGCTGACGGCCGACCGGCTGTGGATACCCCAGTTGCAGGCGCCGCTGAATCAGCTGCAAGGAAGTCTTACCTACAGCCGGGAGCAGGGGCTGCGCTCCGACGATCTGGCCGGCAGGTTTCTTGGCGCGACGGTCAAGGCCGAGTTGAGCCAAGAGCAGGGCAAACAGCACTTGGCCCTCGCCGGCCGGCACAGTGTTGAACAATTGCGCAGCTGGTCGCTGGCCAGTTCCGTTCCGGCCGGGCTGGCGGAGGGCAGCTTCAACTGGCAGGCAGAAGTCGATATTGCCTCGCAGCAACAACAGATTCTGCTCACCAGCGATCTAACGGGCGTTGCGCTCACCCTGCCGGCCCCTTTGGGCAAGGATGCCGGCACGGCGCTGGACACCAGTCTGGCATTGCAAATGACCGCTGGCGGCACCCAGCGCTGGCATGTGACAGCAGCCAACGGCCTGGATGCTCGCTTGCTGCGGCAGGCCGAGCAATGGTCTGGTGATCTGCGCTTTCGCAGTGGCGAGGCGTTGGCACCCGTTGCACCGGGTATGGCGATCACCGCGCAGCTGCCAACCTTGGACTGGGATGCCTGGCAACAGTGGAAGAATACCCTCTCGGCCACCACCGGCCCCGGTGGCGCTGCGCCTTCTGCGCAACTGCTGCGCCGTGCCGATATCACGGCGGAACGCTTTACCGGCTTTGGCCTGAAGCTGAACGATCTGCAGGTGGGTGTTCAGCGGCAGGATGCACGCTGGCTGCTGGACCTGACCCAGGCCGACGTGGCCGGTCGCGTTGTGCTGCCTGACGATAGTGCAAAGCCGATCAATATCGCATTGCAACGGCTCAAGCTGGCTGCTACCGATCGCCAGGCCGCTGAATTACTGCCAGCCATGCAGCCTGACGGCGGTGCCCCGGCAACCGACCCGGCAGATCCGTTGGAGAACATCCGCCCATCCAGCTTGCCGCCGCTGGACGTGACGATCGAGCAGCTGTCATTGGCCAGCGGACCGATGGGCTCGGTGGCCTTCACCTTGCGTCCGGATGCCACAGGTGCGCGCATTCCGTCGCTCTCACTGGATTTGCGTGGCCTCAAAGTTGAAGGCAACATGGATTGGCGTGAAGAGCCGGCGCATACGGTATTCGAGGGCACCGTATCGGCTGGCGACATCGGCGAGGTGCTGACGGCTTGGCAATATGCGCCGACCATCACCAGCAAGGAATTTACCACCGCAGCCAGACTGAACTGGCCCGGCTCGCCGGCGATGTTTAGCCTGCGCCGCTCCTCCGGTAGTCTGAACGTTGCCGCCCGCGACGGCATGCTGCAGAGTGGGGATAACAGCACGCAGGCGTTGCGTGTTTTCGGGTTGCTGAACTTCAACTCGCTAACCCGCCGTTTGCGCCTGGATTTCTCCGATCTGTTCAGCAAGGGCACCGCCTACGACACGCTGGACGGCGCACTCTACGTGGACAACGGTGTGCTGCATAGCGAGGAGCCGGTGGTCCTTGAAGGCCCTGGCGTAAAGATGCAGTTCGAGGGCAATCTCGATATGCGCAGCGACACGGTAGATTTGGGGGTGCTGGTTACCCTGCCGGTTACCAACAACCTGCCCTTGGCCGCCCTGATTGCCGGTGCGCCGCAGATCGGCGGCGTGCTGTTTCTCGCCGACAAGATTCTCGGCGACAAGGTCGCGCGCTTTGCTTCGGTCAAGTACAAGGTCAGCGGCGACTGGAAACAGCCGGACGTCGAGTTTGACCGTGCCTTTGATGACAAGGCCGCGCTTGAGGGTGAATGACGACGCAGCGACCGGGTCGCTGCAGAAATGAACCGCTCGCCGAAGGGGGATGCTATGTCACGTGTTGCTGCAATCCAGATGACCAGCCAGCCAGAGGTGCAGGAAAATCTGCGGCAGGCTGCAGAGCTGATAGCACAGGCGGCGGAGCAGGGGGCCGAACTGGTGCTGCTGCCAGAGTGTTTTGCTGCCCTGGGGAATCGTTCGCTGGCAGGTATTGCTGCCGCCGAGTTTGCTCCTGAACGACCTATTCGCCGGTTTCTCGCCGAACAGGCTCGCGCACATCGCATCTGGCTGGTCGGTGGCAGCTTGCCGCTCCCGCGGAAGCCAGGCGGCAAACCCATGGCAACCCAATTGGTGCTGGACGAGCAGGGCCGCGAGGTGGCGCGCTACGACAAACTGCATCTGTTTGATGTGGATGTCAGCGATAGCCACAGTACCTACCGCGAGTCGAATGACTACGCCTACGGAGATCAACTGGTGTGCCTGGACTCACCGGTCGGAAAGCTGGGGCTGAGTATTTGTTACGATGTGCGCTTTCCCGAGCTGTATCAGGCGTTGCGTCTGGCCGGCGCAGAGCTGATAGTGGTGCCCGCAGCCTTTACTGCCGTCACGGGCGCCGCACATTGGACAGTTCTGCTGCGCGCCAGGGCGATTGAAAGCCAATGTTATGTGCTGGCAGCCAACCAGGCCGGCACCCACGCCGGCGGTCGCCAGACGTTCGGACACAGTTGTCTTGTTGACCCCTGGGGCGAGGTGATTGCCGAGCTGCCGGAGGGGTCGGGCATTGTTGCTGGTGAACTGGATCGCGATTTTCTGCGCGACGTTCGCCAGCGCATGCCCATCACCGCACACCGCCGTTTTGCACCGCCTGCCGCTCCGCAGCCGGTAGCCAAGGAGTCGAGTCAGAATGAGTGATCTAATCAGCCAAGCCGAAAGCGCCCTGTTGCGCCCCGCCGACCTAACACCGGATGCCGTGGCCAGCGTGCTCGGCACCCTGGTCGCAGCACCCGGCGTGGATGCTGCCGACCTTTATTTTCAGCATCAGATCAGCGAGTCATGGGTGCTGGAAGACGGCATCGTCAAGGACGGCAGCTTTCATGTAGACCAGGGCGTTGGTGTGCGTGCCCTGTCGGGTGAGAAAACCGGCTTTGCCTACAGTAACGATATTCGTCTGGCCGCCCTTAGTCAGGCAGCGGGTGCTGCGCGTTCGATTGCCCGCGCCGGCCAGGCCGGCAGTGTGCAGGCCTGGCAGCGGCCGGCCTGCACGCCGCTGTATGTGGCGGACAACCCGTTGGACGTCATGGCGCAGGCCGACAAGGTGTCCTTCCTGCAGCGTATTGATGCCTATACCCGCAGCCTTGATCCGCGCATTACCCAGGTCAGTGTGAGCATGAGTGGTGTGCACGATACCGTGATGATTGCCGCCAGTGATGGCACCTGGGCGGGCGATATCCGTCCGCTGGTGCGGCTCAATGTCAGCGTCATCATCGAGCACAATGGCCGCCGCGAGCGCGGCAGTTCCGGTGGTGGCGGGCGCACCGATTACCAGTATTTCGAGACAGAAGAGCGCGCGCTGGGTTATGCCCGTGAAGCGGTGCGGCAGGCGACAGTCAATCTGCAGGCGGTGGCGGCGCCGGCCGGCAGCATGCCGGTGGTCATGGGACCGGGCTGGTCCGGCGTGTTGCTGCACGAGGCGGTTGGTCATGGTCTGGAAGGCGACTTCAATCGCAAGGGCAGTTCAGCCTACAGCGGCCGGGTCGGCGAGAAGGTGGCCTCCAGCCTCTGTACCATTGTGGACGACGGCACCCTGCCGGGCCGCCGCGGCTCCCTGACGTTGGACGATGAAGGGCTGCCGACCAACTGCACCACCCTGATCGAGAACGGCATTCTCAAGGGCTACATGCAGGACAAGTTGAACGCGCGGCTGATGGGCGTGGCGGCGACCGGGAACGGCCGCCGCGAATCCTACGCACACCTGCCCATGCCGCGCATGACCAACACCTACATGCTGGCCGGTGAGAGCGACCCTGAAGAGATCATCGCGTCAGTGAAGAAAGGCATTTACTGCGCCAACCTGGGCGGCGGCCAGGTGGATATAACCAGCGGTAAGTTCGTGTTCTCCACCAGCGAGGCTTACCTGATCGAAGACGGCAAGATTACTGCCCCGGTCAAGGGTGCCACCCTGATCGGCAACGGTCCCGAAGTCATGAACCGTGTGTCCATGGTCGGGACTGACCTGCAGCTGGATACCGGTGTGGGCGTCTGTGGCAAGGACGGCCAGTCGGTGCCGGTAGGGGTAGGGCAGCCGACGCTGAAGATTGATCAAATCACCGTGGGCGGCACCGGCTAAGCCACTCCCGCGCGGTTTTTCCGCCGGCTTGTCTAGCGCTCTTCAAACCGCCCGGCGAGCCGATTCTTGCGCACCTGATCCACCGGGAAAATCCGCCCACTCATGGCGACGTAAACGCCGTGCGGCATGCAGTTCAGTGCGCCGACTGCCAGGCCCAGGTTGAACAGCGCGTCGGAGTCGCGAAAGCGCGCTGGTTGCATCGCACCGGTCAGCACGATGACCTTGCCGCTGATATCGGCCAACCCGGCGCCGGTCACCGTCATGGTATCGGTGCCGTGGGTGATCAGAATGTGCTCGTGCGGGCAGGCGCTCACCTTGTCGTGGATCAGTTGTCGGTCATGGTCGTCCAGCTCCAGGCTGTCCTTTCGGGTCAGGGATTCGATGTTATAGTCGAAGCCGACCCGTGCCTGCTGCAGCAATTCACCGGCGATAGGCTCACCGATCTGGTATTCACTGAGCGCGTCGAAATAGAGCTTGTCCAGCGTGCCGCCGGTACTGAATATCTGTACGAACATGATCCTTCAATTCCTGAAATGACTGTCTGCTATGCCTACCGATACCGCTATCACCGTTGCCCCTCCTGCGTCGCCGCCGGAGCTGGCAGTGCGTATCTGGTGGGTGTACATGGTGCGCGCGGAGAACGGCCATCTGTATACGGGGATCAGCATAGACCCTGAGCGCCGCTTCCGGGAACACTTGAGTGGCAAGGGCGCGCGCTTTTTCAACCGTAGCCCGGCCAGCGCCCTGGTCTGGTGGCAGCGCTGCGCAGGGCATGGCGATGCCCTGCGGCAGGAACTTCAGATCAAGGCGCTGACCAAGCGGGCCAAGGAGCGACTTATAAGTCAGTTCGATGATCACCAATTTGCTGGCGCGAAGCTCTGTGCAGCGACGGACTCAGCGTCTAAGCTGGGCGCAAACCAATCGGAGACAGAGCATGAGTGATTTGATTCTGCACCACTACCCGCAATCCCCCTTTGCCGAGAAGGCGCGCTTGATGCTGGGCTTCAAGGGGCTGTCCTGGCGCTCGGTGATGATCCCCTCGGTCATGCCCAAGCCGGATCTGACCGCGCTGACCGGTGGTTACCGGCGTACCCCGGTAATGCAGGTGGGGGCTGATATCTACTGTGATACCGCGATGATCGCGCGGCGCCTGGAGCAGGAAAAGGCGACCCCGCAGCTGTTCCCGGAAGGTCGGGAAGCCGCTGCAATGGGGCTGGCCCAGTTTGCCGATTCGGTACTGTTCCAGCACGGCGTGGCGATCAACTTTCAGCCCAAGGGGCTGGCCGAGCGCTTTGCCGGTCTGCCGGACCAGGTGATCAAGGGTTTCATGGCGGACCGCACGGCGCTGTTTGCCAAGGGCACGGCTACGCGGCTGGACGGGGCCGTAGCGCTGTCCCAATGGCCTGCGTTGTTGAGTCGCCTGGAAACTCAACTGCAGCGCGATGGCGAATTTCTTTTGGGTGATTACCCTTGCATCGCCGATTTTGCCCATTACCATCCCCTGTGGTTCGTGGGCAGCAACGCGGCAGTAGCGAATGCGCTGGACGGCTATCCGGCCGTGCAGCGCTGGATGCAGCGGATGGCGGATATTGGCCATGGTGTGGCCAGTGAATTGTCGGCGCAAGACGCTATTAGCATCGCCAGAGATAACGAGCCTGCGGCGTTGCCCGCCGAGGCGATTACCAGCCCTGGTGGTTTTGCCGGCGGTCAGGCAGTGACGGTCAGCGCCGTGGACTACGGCGCCGATGAGGTTGCAGGCACCCTGGTGTTTGAAGGCGCAGAAGAAATCGTTATCGCCCGCGAAGATGACCGTGCCGGTCTCGTACACGTGCACTTCCCTCGCTACGGGTACCGCCTGACCGTAGTCTGAACGTCAACGGCTGTGTCAAAAGGTCGGCAGATTCGCATCTGCCGACCTTTTTTTGACTGAGAAGGCATGGAATTGTGTGCTGAATCTCGGTACATATCAGTTCAGCTTGGTTAGAATCGCCGCCTTGGATAGGAGAGGGAGCGTACTGTGATCTACTGGCTGGAAAGGCTCACTGCAACGGGTTTGCTGCTGTTCTGCCTGGGCTGGAGCCTGGGTGCGGCGGCTGAGCCCGAGCTGAACGCGGAGACGACCTGTGCGGCGCCGCTGCGCGCCTTTCAGTCGGAAATCAAGGGGGCGGTCAACCTGGAAAGGCAGCTGCCGCCCCTGCGTGCTCAGATGCTGCAGTTGCTGCAGCGTTGTCAGCGGGTGGTGGAGCAGCAGCTGACGGAATTGCAGCGGGATTTTGCCGAGTTGCCGCCCGGCTCGCAGTGTCAACGGGGGCTGGCGGATCTGCAGCCTTTCGTGCCCTTGTTCAGCCAGATGCAACAACAGATTGGTAGCCAGCGACTGGTGACACATAACGAGCGGCGCAGTGCGCTGGAGCATTTCCAGACCATTACCCCTGGGCTGCTGCGCACCGTGAATGGCGTTTTTCTGCATCGCTACGCGGTTTGTCAGCCCGAGGCAGAACTGCGCTCACAAACTGTTACTCCCTAGCTGTACGTTGTGCGCATAGCGCGGCCTGCCTAAGCTGGACACCTTGTCATTCGCGGGTGCCCCATGAATACCGAACTCTTGCTCGCGCTGGTCCTGTTCTCTACTGTCGCCTCCATTACCCCTGGCCCCAACAACCTGATGCTGCTGACATCCGGTGTTAATGTCGGGTTTCAGCGTACTTTGCCGCACCTTGCCGGTGTCTGGATTGGTTTCTTCGTCATGCTACTGGCAGTTGGAAGCGGTCTGGGCGAGGTATTTCAGCGTTGGCCAGCACTGTATGAATGGCTCAAGTGGTGCGGGGCCGCTTATCTTCTGTACTTGGCCTGGCGCGTGGCGACGGCTGCGGCGCCCACGCCGACAGAGGCGGCGCTGGGGGCGCAGAGGGTGATGGGTTTTTGGGGCGCAGTCGCCTTCCAGTGGATTAATCCCAAGGCCTGGGTTATGGCGGTGAGTGCCTTTAGTCTCTATCTTGTGCCTGGCGGTGGTCTGCTGGCGGTTTTTCTGATTGCGCTGGTGATTGCCCTGATCAACCTGCCTTGCGTGTCGCTCTGGGCTTTCTGTGGTGCGCAGTTGCGTGGATTTCTGCAACGTCCGCGCAACTTGCGCCTGTTCAATGGCGTAATGGCGTCGCTGCTGGTGTTGTCACTGGTCCCCCTCGCGCTCTAGCACGGCGTCGTCCTCCCAGCGCCCCTGCTCGTGCAGTATCAGGTTGTCGCCGTGATAGATGTTGAGCAGGCCATCTTCGGTAATCAGAAAGCTGCGCTCGGGCTCGTCGAAGCGATAGCCCAGAAAGCGGCAGGGCGTTTCGCCGTCGGCGCAGGTGGTATGCATGCTGCGCCCTTGCAGCATCAACGGCTCGCCGCTATGCCGTTCGCGCCCCTGCAGGGTGTAATGGGCGCAGCTGACCTCGCCCTCGGCACAACGCGAGTCCATCTTCAACTGATAGCTAGGCGTTACCAGCAGACGCTCGCCGGCAGTCATGGTGCTGCTCAACAGCAGGCAGAGCACGCTAAGTGGCTGACTCAGGTGGTGGGCGCGGAAATTCATGGTCGGCTCCTTGGCAGTGTTCAGTGTTCAGGCATGGGTTGATAGCCCGGGAGGGCGGCAATCCGCGCCAGCCAGTCACGGATTGCAGGGTAGTCCGTCAGCTCGAATCCACCTTCGTGGGCGACATGGGTATAGGCATACAGGCTGATGTCGGCCACGCTGAAGCGGTTGTCTACCAGGTAGTCGGTGTTTTGCAGTTGCTGCTCCATCACCCTTAGTGCGCGGTGTCCGCCGGGCTGCTTGGCGTGATATTCCGCGCGCCGCTCCTCAGGTAGTCCCAGATAACGGCCGATGAAGCGCGCGACGGCGATGTATGGCTCGTGGCTGTACTGTTCAAAAAACTGCCATTGCAGAACCTTGGCCAGGCTGAAGGCATCCTGCGGCAGCAGCGCCGAGCCGCTGGCCAGGTAGTTGAGTATGGCGTTGGATTCACTCAGTGTGCGGCCGTCATCAAGCTCCAGCAGGGGTACCTTGGCGTTGGGGTTGAGGCGCAAAAAGTCTGGGGTGCGAGTTTCTTCCCGCAAAATGTCAACGTGAACCCACTGGTGTTCCAATTGCAGCAGATCGCACAGCAGTTTCAGCTTGTAGCAGTTGCCCGACATCAAATCGCCGTACAGTTTCATGCCTTATATGCCGCTACGGAAGGTTGTTTGGCCGCGGGCATGATGACCGGATTGCAGATCACCAGGGTGCCAGCGAGCTTGTCGTGCCAGCCCTGCTTGCGTGAATCAAAGGCGACCCAGAGCAAACCAAGGCACAGCGGTAGCGTGGCGATGAAATAGCCCAGATAACGAATGATCAATTGACCAGTGCCGGGCGTTTGCAGGCTGCGCGCATCTACTACTCGGGCATGTACCGCCATCTTGCCGGGGGTGGCCTGTTTAGCGCGCCAGAATAGGATCACCGCAATCGCTGGTGCTACCCAGGTGAGCAGGAGATCAGCGACGCCATCGAGCGGCGGCGACTGATAGGGGTCAAAGTACTCCCAGCCGTAGAAGTACACCAGCAGCGGGGTGATCACCAGCATCATCCACAGGGTGTCGATGAGGCTGGCGAGAGTGCGCCGCCAGAAGCCGGCGTAATGCAATTGCGGTTGGTTGGACATGTAAAAGGACTCCCTGCTGCTGGATCTTGTGACCCTGCATTCTGCGCAGAAATTCCCTACAGCGAATAGCGTCCGGTAGAAATATAGACCTCAGGGGTGAGAGCCAGTCAGCAGACTGCGTGTCGAGCGCTGTTCCATGAGGGCCAAGATGAGCTTGCCGGGTATGGCGTTCTTCCAGGTCAGCAGCAAGGCGCCTTTCAGGGTCAGTGCGCGTCGGCCGTTGTCGTCGATCTCGGCATGGCAGTAACCCAACCGAGCCAGCTCATCCGATTCGCGGGCGATAAAGTCCTCGATCGGTTTGAAGCCCTGGTCGCTTGGGTAGGGAATTGCCGGTGCGCTATTGGGCAGTAGTCCGCGCAGGGCCTGCAGGGTATTGAGCAGTACCTTGAGTTCATTCACTGCCGGCAGGCGAACGCCGCGTTTGCAGTCCATGCGCGGGTAGCTGGGCAACACCGGCGCATTGTTGACGTCCAGCAGCGTGCCGTCGGCGTACAGTTGAGCAAACTCGGCGTAGGTCACCTTTTTGCTGCCGGAGGCCATGGTAACCAGCATGGCTGCCGCCTGCTCACTCGGATGTGCGTACAGCGAGAAGTAGCTGGTGGTCTGGTTGTTTTGCAGTGCGGAGGAGCCAAGATGGTCAAAGTCCAGCTCGCGTACCTCTTGATCGAGCTGTTTGAACCTGGTGTCGCGCTCAGCCATGAAACGCGTATTGTCTACCGAGCTGAAACGTACTCGTGCCGGTATTTTCTGCGTACGCAGAACCAGCAGCGGACCGATCAGATTGACCAAAGCGAGGGGAATAACCAGAAGCGTCAGCAGTAGATTCATCCACATGATCGTGATCCTGTCTTTGTTGTTGTTATTGTGAGGCTCGCGCCGTCTCTCTGGACGGTTGCAATTCAGGTTTAACCCAGCGGCCGCTGAAGGTCAACGGCTATCTGCTGCGTTGCCGAGTATCCCTGCGCTGAACAGGGCTGAATCGATTGGCGGTTCGGCGTATGCTGTTGCTCACCCTGACGTCGTCACGCCGCGCGGCTACCGACTCGGCCTCACCGGTAAGCGAGGAACCAGTGCAAGACATTATCCAGATCAGCGAGCTGACCAAGATCTATGAGTCGGGCTTCCAGGCCCTGAAAGGCGTTAGCCTGAGTATTCGACGCGGCGAAATATTTGCCCTGCTGGGCCCCAACGGCGCCGGCAAAACCACACTTATCAGTATTGTCTGCGGTCTGGTCAATGCCAGCGGCGGCAAGGTGCTGGTAGACGGCCACGACAACGTGCGCGATTACCGCAAGGCGCGCAGCAAGATAGGTCTGGTGCCGCAGGAGTTGACCAATAACATGTTCGATAGCGTCTGGTCGACGCTGAAGCTGAGTCGCGGCCTGTTCGGCAAGCCGCGCAACGACGCCTTGCTGGAGCAGATACTGCGTGAGCTTTCGCTGTGGGACAAACGCCATGACCGCATCATGGACCTATCGGGCGGCATGAAGCGGCGGGTGTTGATCGCCAAGGCGCTGTCGCATGAACCCGAGGTGCTGTTTCTCGACGAGCCGACCGCCGGCGTCGACGTTGAGCTGCGTCGCGATATGTGGAACATGGTGCGCAGGTTGCAGCAGCGCGGCGTGACCATCATTCTGACCACGCATTACATCGAAGAAGCCGAGGAGATGGCCGACCGTATCGGTGTGATCAATCAGGGCGAGCTGATTCTGATCGAGGACAAGGACAAACTGATGCAACAGTTGGGTACCAAGCAGTTGAGCATTCAATTGCAGTCGCCGCTGGAGCACTTGCCGGAGACCCTGCGCAGCGACGCCCTGGTGCTGGCGGACGATGGCTACAGCCTGGTCTATACCTTCGACGCCCAATGCGAGCAAACCGGTATTGCCGAACTACTCAAGCGCCTGGACCAGGCGGGTATTGAGCTGAAGGACCTGCACTCGAGCCAAAGCTCACTGGAGGATATTTTCGTTGGGCTGGTGCACAAGCGCCGCGATGAACAGCGTGCAGGAGTAAACCCATGAACCTTTATGGCGTTCGTGCCATCTATCAGGCGGAAATGGCGCGCATGCTGCGCACGACCTTGCAGAGCATTGCCTCGCCGGTCATTTCCACCTCGCTGTATTTCATTGTCTTCGGCGCCGCCATCGGCAGTCGCATGACTGAGGTGGATGGGGTCAGTTATGGCGCCTTCATCATTCCCGGCCTGATCATGCTGATGCTGTTGAATGAAAGCATCTCCAACGCTTCTTTCGGCATCTATATGCCCAAGTTCACCGGCACTATCTACGAGGTGCTGTCAGCGCCGGTGTCGCCGTTGGAAATCGTGGTGGGTTACGTTGGCGCGGCGGCCACCAAATCGGTCTTGCTTGGGCTGCTGGTTTTGCTTACGGCGCGGCTGTTTGTGGACTACGAAATTCAGCACCCGGTGTGGATGCTGGGTTTTCTGCTGCTGACGGCGGTGACGTTCAGCCTGTTCGGCTTTGTGATCGGTGTATGGGCCGATGGCTTTGAAAAGCTGCAGATCATTCCGTTGATGATAGTGACGCCGCTGGCCTTTCTGGGTGGCAGCTTTTACTCCATCAGCATGCTTTCACCGTTCTGGCAGACAGTGACTTTGTTCAACCCGGTGGTCTACCTGATCAGCGGTTTTCGCTGGAGCTTTTACGGGGCTGCGGACGTGCACATAGGTGTGAGCCTGGGCATGACGCTGGTTTTTTTGACGATTTGCCTGGCGCTGGTCTGGTGGATATTTCGTACGGGTTACAAACTCAAGCCTTGAACGGCCGCCTTTTGGCACATTTCTACGGATGACTATTTGAGCCATTAAAGTGACCACATGGTCACTTTAATGGCTTTACGATTACTTTATACCCCTCTCGGGTGTCGCTCAGATTGCCTTGTGCCGGTATTTTGGCGAGTATGCTGCCGGTATTAACAGGTTGTATGTTTTATTGACTGTGATATTGTCTCGCCATTATCGGCGGGAGCGACCTGTCTGAAGGCTATTGCGCCAGTGTGAGACGAATTCTCGCCTTCCACGACACTGGCTCTGCCCCGGGAGCGTTGATGTACAGGATGTTTGACAACAATCGGCTGTTTTTTCTTGCACTTGTCCAGGTTCTACTTTTCAGTTTGAGTAGCTACGCTGCAGCAGTACCTGCCAGCGTGGGCTTCTGGTATGCGCAGAATCCACCAACACCGGAGCTTTCGCAGTACGACTGGGTGGTGCTGGAGCCCGCCAATGCCGATCAGGCAGATATCGACTTTTTGCGCGCTCAGGGCAGTCTGCCGTTTGCCTACCTTTCGGTGGGTGAAATTGACCAGAGTGACGTGACCGCCAAGGCAGTAAGCCCGGCTGCGCGCGTTGGAGCGCGTAATCAGGCCTGGCAAAGCGAGCTGACGGACCTGTCCAGTGCCGACTGGCAAAGCTACCTTTTGCGCCGCGCGGGCGAGTATCAGGCGGCGGGCTATGCTGGTCTTTTCCTCGATACGCTGGACAGCTACACACTGCTCGACGAGGCACGTCACGCTGAGCAAGCGTCGGCCCTGACCAGCGTGATCAAGCGCATTCACAGTGAGTATCCGGCGCTGAAGCTCTTCTTCAACCGGGGCTTTGAAGTCTTGCCCGAGCTGTACGACCTGGCCGATGCGGTCGCGGTGGAGTCCTTCTATGCTGGCTGGGATCAGGCCAGTGAGTCCTATCGTCAGGTGCCCACCGAGGATCGTTTGTGGCTGGAGCAGCAGGTAACGCCACTGCGTGAGCGTGGAATTCCAATCGTTGCCATCGAGTATGCGGAACCCGCACAGCGCGAAGCCATGCGCCGAATTGCGCGCCAGGCCACTGCCCATGGCTACATACCTTTTGTGTCTACACCGGGGCTGGACTCGATCGGGGTGGGTAGTATTGAGGTTCAGCCACGTCGCATAGCGCTGGTTTACGATCCGCGCGAGGGCGAGCTGCCGACTAATCCTGGGCACGTCTATCTGGGTGGGCTGCTCGAATACCTCGGTTACCGCGTGGACTATCTGCCGGCAGACGATACGTTGCCGCTGACGCGTTTTGATGAGTTGTACGCAGGTGTGGTGTTCTGGATGACCAGCGGCGCTCCGCCGGCGAGCAACCAATTCAACCGATTTGTTGCCAAGCGCCTGGATGAAGCTGTGCCTTTGGCCTTTTTTGGCGGCATGCCGATAGAAGACCACCTGCTAGCTCGCCTGCAGCTGCGTAATGGCCAGCAGCAGATTGAATCAGTACAGATCAGCCATCACGACGCCGCTTTTCTCGGCGCCTTCGAGGGCAAGCTCAGCGCCAAGACTCGTGGCCTGCAGGCCATTCAGCGGCTGGATGACAGTGGCACCGCCCTGCTGACGCTGACTGACAATCTGCAGCGCCAGCTCACACCGGCTGCCATCATGCCCTGGGGTGGTTATGCGCTGTCGCCCTATCTGCTTGAAGAGGGCGCCTCGCATCGCCGCTGGATATTGCAGCCGCTGGCGTTCTTGCAGCGATCGTTACGGTTACCAGCAATGCCTCGTCTGGACGCCACCACGGAAAACGGGCGGCGCATCGCGACGGTACACATTGATGGCGATGGTTTCGCCTCGCGCGCAGAAATAAGCGGCACCCCACTTTCGCCCAAGGTCGTGCTTGAAGCCTTTATTCAGCCCAACAATTATCTGACGTCGGTCTCGGTCATCGAGGGCGAGGTTGGCGCCAAGGGCATGTACCCCTGGCTTACCACTACCCTGGAGCCTTTGGCACGGCGCATTTTTGCTGATCCCAAGGTCGAGCCCGCCACTCATACCTTCAGCCACCCTTTTTACTGGGAGCCTGAAAAGGCCCAGCGGCGGGAAGGTTTTCAGGCTGATTATGGGCTCAATCTGAAACTGCCGAACTATCCAAAAATGGATCTGCGGCGTGAAATCATCGGCTCGCGTGATTACATCGAAAGCCGCCTGCTGCCGCCCGGCAAGAAAGTAAGGCTAATTTTCTGGAGCGGCGGGGCTTTGCCTGGCGCAGAGGCGATTGCCATGGCTTATGAAGGCGGCATGGCGAACGTCAATGGCGCAGAGACTTTCCTGACCAAAGCCGACCCTTCGCTCACCGGTGTTTATCCCCTGTTGCGGCCCACTAAGGGTGGCTTGCAGATTTATGCGCCGATCATCAACGAGAACCTGTATACGAACCTTTGGCAAGGGCCGTTTTATGGTTTTTCGCGGGTGATAGATACCTTTGAGTTGACAGACTCGCCGCGCCGCCTGCGTGCGTTGAATCTTTACTATCACTTCTATTCCGGGACCAAGCTCGCGTCTATCCGCGCCATGAACGACATCTACCGTTACATGGATGAGCAGCAACCCATATCCCTGTGGATGGGCGACTATCTGCGTCGTGTGCGCGGCCTGTATGAAGGCAGCACCGCGCGAACCCTCGATGGTCGCTGGCAGCTGCGAGCGCTCCAGGGCATGCGCACTCTGCGGCTGGATCCCGCGCTCGGCTGGCCGGACTTGCAGCGCTCCCAAGGGGTTGCCGGAGTACGCGACCTGCCTCAAGGGCGTTACGTGCATCTGAGCGGCGACCACGCCATGCTGGTCACCCGCACGACCCGGGATCCGGCGCCCGCACTGGAGCAGGCCAACCTGCCGTTGACGGCATGGCATTACCAGTCGGATAAGCGCGTGCAGTTTTCTTTTCGTGGTGAGTTCCCCCTGGCGCTCGCCATTCGTTACGCAGGTCACTGCCAAATCAATTACCAAGGTAAGGAGTTCAAGCCGCAGCGCCGCGGCGATCTGCTTGAATTCCGCCTTGCGCAACACGAGGTAAGCGATGCCATCCTCGCCTGCAACTGAGTCTATCCCGCTACTGCGACCTTGGGCCTTCGGCCTGAGCTGCGCGGTGGTAGCGCTGATCTTGGCGCTGAGTTATCAGCACAAGGACGCGTTTTTACCGCACGGCAAAAAACCGGATGCGGTGTCGGTCAACTACGCCGAGTTGCTGCTGGCCGCCGATCCCGGCAACGCCGAGCTGCGCGCCGAACTGGTGGAGATGCTGATCAATCTGGGTCGTTTCTATGACGCGCTGACCTACCTCAAGACTTGGGAAGGCGGTGATCCGTTGACCAAGCAATATTACAACCTGCTGCTGGACGGCAATGTTGCCATCGTGCGTCAGGATCAAGCTGACATGGCGCAGGCTCGACAACAGCTAGAGGCGTTGGATTACAACGCGCTAGGCGTCAAGCAGCAGCGTGCGCTGGCCACACTGGCCTTGGAGTTGGGCGAGCCACTGATTGCGGCGCGGCTGTTTGATAGCCTGGCCCAGCGCCTGCCAGCGGAACGCAAACCCATGCTCATGCGCGCTGCGCGCTGGAGTATCGCCGGCAACGCGCCGGCAGAAGCCGCGCAGGTTTATCAAAGCCTGGTTGAGCAGGTGCAGACGCCAAGGGAAAAGCTGTTCTTTATCCGCAAGGCGCATGACGCCTGGTTGGCCGCCGGACAGCCTGGGCAAGCCGCAACCTACGCCCTGCAAGCGTTGGCTGAATACCCGGATGTAGAGCCCAGCGATAGTTGGCTGCAGCAGGCCGTGGGCTATGCCGTTGGTGCGATGCGCTACGACCTGGCCGAGCAATTGGTGGCGTATTGGTTGGCCCGTGAGCCCGATAACCTTGTGGCTCTGCGCGCAGACTTCAATCTGCAGTTGACCCGAGGGGACACCGCCGGGGCTTGGCAAAGCGGGCAGGTGCTGCTCGCCCACGAACCGGCTTCAGGCCCCATGCTCAGGCAGATGGCACTCTTGGCTCAGTGGCAGGGCGAGCCAGAGGCGGCGCTGCATTACTGGTCGAGTTATCTGGCACAGGAAGAAGACCCGGCGGTACGTGAGGCGGCCTGGCGTCTGGCGCTACAGCTGTTCGACTACGATAAGGGCATCGAGCTGCTCGCTGGCACAGCGGCTACCCGCAGGCTTACCGACGAAGAGCTGGACCTGTTGATCTACGCACAGGAGTCGCGCGGCACGCCGGAGCTGGCCGAACGCTGGTTGCGTGATTACCTGCGCGATGCCGGGCAGCAGCGACTGGCCTGGGTCAAGCTGTTGCAGGTGCTGGAACACACCCTGCAGCCACAGGCCGCAGCGCAGACGTGGGACAACTTCGCCAGCGGGCACCGGCTAAGCGTTGCCGAACGGGTTAGCTGGGCCGAGGTGCTCTGGGACATCTACCAGCCCGAGCGCGCCTGGCAAGTGTTGGATATCGGCATACCCGATGAGCTCAACCCGGATTACTGGCGACTGCGCGCTGCGCTGGCCTGGGAGCTGGAGCGTGACGCAGAGCTGGCGTCGATTTATCAGACGATGCAGCACAGAGGTGTACAGCTGACGCTGAGCGAAGAGGGACAATTGATCGAGCTTTATCGCCAGAGCGATCCGCAACGGGCGATGGCGCTAGCCTATGCCAGCTGGCAGCGCTCGGGTGACGCTCGGCGGCTGGTTGATGCGATTCAGCTTGCCGAGTTCCTGCAGGACTGGGACCAGCTCGCCGCTATGGTCAGCGAGGCTGAAGCGGCCGGTATGGGTGCGCAACTGCCGGTGCTGCTGGCCAAGGGCTTGCTTGCCGAACGCGATGGCGAGGCTGACAAGGCAGAACACATCTACCTGCAGGCGCTGGCGAACAACCCGGGTGATCTGGTGCTGCGCGAACGCCTTTTGTGGTTGTACGTTGATGGCCGTAACTTGAAACAGCTGCAACGCTTTGTTGCTCCCTGGGAGCGGTCTGCCGCTGGGGTGCCATCGCTGTGGCTGGCATTGGGAGCGGCTAACCAGATGCTCGAGCGTAACGAGCGCGCGCTGCGCTGGTATCAACGCTACACCGTGGCGCGGCCGGACGACCTGCTGGGTCTGGCGGCATACGCCGATGCGCTGGAAGGTGCCGGTCGCGCAGCGGCCGCGCAGCGCCTGCGTGCCCACGTAATAAAACACCCGCAGTTTGCTGCCGTGGCCGCGACGCCTCAGGGCTATCAGACCTGGTTGCGGTTGATGATGTCCGCACGTAGCCACCTGCAGGCAAAAAACCGGGCGTTGGCTTGGCAGGACGGCTCTTCGTCCATGCTGCAGCTCTGGTTTGAAGCGCTACTCGACCACCTGGATATGACCAATCAGGAGGCACAGAAGGACGCCTGGTTGGCCTGGGGGCGGGCGCATGACCTGCGTATCGATAATTATGACCAGATCCAGGAAGCGTTGCGCACCTATAACCGAGACACGCTCGGAGAGCTGCTGCTGGAGGATCGAATCGATCCGGCGCAGCGCGTCGAAACCCTTGCCCGTCTGGGCTCTGAGTCACGTGCCCTCGGCGACGCGCTATCCGAGCTGGGTGACGAGCAGCCGCTGGCAGTGCGTCAGCAACTTTGGCGGCAGGCGCTGGAAATGACCGAGCAGCACCCACAGGGTGTGCAACTGGGCTGGGCGCAGGACGACTTTGGTGGGTTGGAGCTGGAGGGCCCGCGCTTGAGCGCCGCCCGCTATCTTGGCGATAACTGGTACTGGCGTCTGGATGCTCAGCAGGCGCGCTACCGCTCTTCGCAGCTCGATACCGGCGCGATGGGCGAAGAAACCAGCGCGGCCTTGCGTGTTGAGCGCAACTTCGCCAACGGTTATCTGGCGCTCACACTGGACGGTAGTCAGCGTCAGGATGATGACCGTAACGGCTTTGGCATTGCGCGCCAATGGCTGCTGGGCCGCGATCAGGTGGTCGCCGGACTCGACTGGCAGCGTGAAAGCCGGGAAACGGGGCTGATGCGTGCGGTCGGGCAGCAGGACGCTGTTTGGCTGAACGTGAGCCAGAGTTTCAGCGCGCGTGATCAACTCAACTGGGCGCTCGAGCATCGTCAGTATGAATCGCGCTCAGGCTTGAGCATCGGCGCGGGCGAGGTGGCCAGCGTTGAGTTTAGTCAGGTGCAGTTCTTCAGCGGCCCGACCTGGATTCTGCGCAGCGGGTTGGAAGTGCAGAACAACCGACTCGATTCCACCAATCTCTCCTCGCTGTTGACCAGCAATGGAGGGGTGGTCAACCAAGGCGACCTGACCACGGAGGAGCTGTTGCCAGAGCGCGTGGGCCGTTTCTACGTAGGTAGCCAGTTGCGTCGCGGTTTCCCTGGTGCCCTGAACCGTACGCGTGGGCAGTACACCTGGCTGCTGGATACCGCTGCAGGCTGGGATTGGGTAGAGCAGGGTATGACTTATTCAGTGAACGCCGGGGTGGGCATAGAAGTCTTGGGCGATGACGAGCTTTCCTTTACCACCGGTTACCAATCGGCGCCGCTGGGCGGCGATGGCGAGTCCGGCGGCAATATCAATATTTCCTACAGTTCCCGGTTTGGGCGCTGATGACATCATGAGGAGCAACAAAATGCGTATTTTCCGTTGTGTGACCCTGGCTGCGACGCTCGCATTTGCTGGCTGCAGCACCTTTTCCGGTAATCAGAGCCCGTCCTTCCCGGCCCAGGCCAAGTGGGGCATGCTGCCGGTGGTGAACTACTCGCAGACGCCGCAGGCGGGCGAGCGCACCGAGCAAATTCTGCTCAGTGTGCTGACTGAGCAGGGCGTCCAGCCGCTGGTGTATCCCTATGTGGAAAACCAGGACCTGATCCTGCTGGATGATCGCAAGCGCTATGAAGCCGCGCTGGAATGGGCCAAGGGCCAGTCGCTGGATTACGTGGTGACCGGCAGCATCGAAGAATGGCAGTACAAGAACGGCCTGGACGGTGAGCCGGCGGTGGGTATCAGCCTCAAGGTGCTGAATCCGACCACCGGGCAGGTGCTCTGGAGCAACAGCGGCGCGCGTGCTGGCTGGTCCCGTGAAAGCCTGGCCGGTTCGGCTCAGAAGGTATTGGCCACCATGCTCGACGACCTGCGGATCGAATAATGTTTAGCCACTCCCCACACAAGGATTACGTGCTGGCGCGGCCGGTCAGGAGTTCGCTGGCCTGGCTGGAGACGCCGCTGATAACGGGGTTGCTGCTGGCGTTGTGCTTTTGGGCCGCGCCCGAGGATCCCCTGTTTCTCACCGGTTTCCCCTGGCCGATCCTCGCGCCGCTGATGCTGGGAGTGCGCTACGGGTTCTTTCAGGCGCTGATCAGTTCGGCAATCATCATCGGCGCGGTGTTTGTACTGCGCAGCAGCGGCCTATCGGGTTACGGCGAACTGCCGGCGTCCTACATCATCGGCATGCTGGTCAGCAGTATGGTGGTGGGGGAGTTTCGTGACTTGTGGGATCGGCGGCTGCAACGCCTGCAGATGGCCAACGAATATCGGCAGTACCGGCTGGATGAGTTCACTCGGGCCTATCAGGTACTGCGTATTTCGCACGATCGCCTGGAGCAGCGTGTGGCGGCCAGTGAGCAGAGTCTGCGCAGCTCGTTGCTGCTATTGCGCAAGCGCGCCCAGCAACTGAGCGAGAAGGGTGCCTTACTGGCGCCCATGGCCGAGTCGATTCTGGCGGTGCTCGCACAATATGGCTCGTTCAATGCCGCGGCCCTCTATGCGGTGGACGGCACTGGGCAGCTGCAGAACAAGCCGCTGGCAGTGCTTGGTGAGATGGGCAAGCTGGACAGCAGCGATTTGCTGGTTCAGCTTTGCCTGGAAAAAGGCGATGTGGTGAGTGTGCGTGAAGCCTTGATCGAGCAGGGTAAGGACGCCAGCCTGTCCAGCTTGCAGGCCTGTGTGCCCTTGATTGACGCCGACGATAACCTGCTGGCGGTAGTGGCAATCAAGAGCATGCCGTTTTTTGCCTTTAACGAAAGGACTTTCAGTCTGCTTGCCCTGCTTGGTGGCCACGTGGCCGACCTGCTGCAGAGCGATCAGCAGGCGCTGCAGCTCGAAAGTCTGGATGCGCAGCATTTTTCTCAGCATCTCAAACGCGCACGGCTCGATGCCGAGCGGCACGAACTGCCAGGCAGCCTGATGTTCATCGAACTGACAGATGACAATGAACCGCTGCTGAAGGCGTTGCAGGACAGCCAGCGCGGGCTGGATTTGCAGCTGCAACTGCATAATAACCGTGGCCATATCGGCGTGATGGTGCTCTTGCCGTTAACCGATGCGCAGGGCGTGCGCGGTTACGAAAAACGTTTGCAGTACCTGCTTGGCGAACGTTTTGGCCAAGGGGTGGATTTGCAGAGCTTGCAGGCGCGGGTGCACTACCACGAGCTCGATCCCACGGGGCGGTCCGCCGGACTGCATGACTTCTTGTATATAGAGTGTGGGTTGAATGATCAGCAAATGGCTATTTAGCGGCGCCCTGGCCTTCGAGCTTGGCAGCTGGGCCAGCCTGACCCTCAATCCGACGCTGGGGCAAGGCATGCTCCTTTACGTGCTGCCACATGCGCTCGCCTGCGGCCTGCTGAGCGCGGCGTTGTGGTTGTTGCTGCCCTCACGTTTCAAGCGACCGCTGCCCTGGCCGCCGTTGCTGATGTTCAGCCTGGCGTTCTTCATTCCCGTCGTGGGCGCCGTGGGCTTGCTCTGTGGCCTGTTCGCCGGGCTCTATCTGCAGCGTAGCGAAGATGAGGCGGGTTGGCAGGCTACGGGCGTGCCCCCCTTACCTTACAAGCCCATGGAGCGCTGGCAGTCGCCGCTGTTTCACGATGGCGGTTTGCAGGACGTGTTGCAGCTGGCATCTGACCCTGAGCAACGACTCGCCGCGCTCATGGCGACCCGACGTATGCCGGTGAACGAATCTGCCCCCATTCTCAAGGTTGCCCTGCGTGATCCTGAGGACGACGTACGGCTGCTGGCCTATTCCATGCTCGACCAGCAGGAAACCCGCATCAACCAGCGCATCGAGCATTTACTCGACAGTCTGCGGGTGGCCGAGAAGGCCGAGCGGCAGCCGCTACACGCCGGGCTGGCGCGGTGGTATTGGGAGCTCGCATATCTGGGCTTGGCTCAGGGCGGTGTTCTGGAGCACGTACTAGGCCAAGCCGCACAGCACGCGCAGTCGGCACTCACCCTGCAGCCCACCGCTGACCTGGAGCTACTTGCCGGACGTATTGATATGGAGCGCGACCAGTTGGACCTTGCTCAGCAACACTTCACGCGGGCGCAAACCCTGGGTATGGGCAGTGAGAAGCTGGTTCCCTATCTGGCCGAGCTGGCGTTTCTGCGTCGTGACTATGCGGTCGTTGGACAGCAACTTGAGCGGTTACCGCAAAGTATGCGTAAAAGGCCGCCCTTCGCTGAAGCGGCGAGGTACTGGATATGAACAGGCTTAGCGCCCAGGATCACCCCGCCGACGTATGCCTGCTGCTGGAAGGGACCTGGCCGTATGTCCGTGGTGGCGTGTCGAGTTGGATCCATCAGATGCTGCTGGGCCTGCCAGAACTGCGATTTTCCATCCTGTTTATTGGCGGTGAGCGCAGCAATTACGAGCACATGCATTACCAGATGCCGGATAACGTGGTGCATTACGATGAAGTCTTCATCGCCGAATCCTGGCAGGCGGGTCCGGTGCAGAACGCCAAGGTCCCGGCGGCAGATGAGGAGCGGATGGCGCAGCTTTATCGCTTCTTTCACCACCCTGAAACGCCCGCCGCTGGCGAGGGGCCCGCATTGCTTCGCACGCTGGTAACTGGCGGCCTGACAGTTGACCAAGTGCTGCGCAGTCGCGCCAGTTGGAACGTACTTAGCGACGGCTATGTCCAGCACTGTACTGATCCGTCGTTCATCAATTACTTCTGGACGCTGCGAACCATTCAGCCGCCGGTAATCATGCTGGCCGAACTGGCGCGCCGCTTGCCAAAGGCACGTGCGGTGCATGCCATCTCTACCGGGTATGCCGGCTTGCTTGGCGCCATGCTCAAGCAACACTGGGGGTGTCGTTTCATCCTGAGCGAGCACGGTATTTACACCAAGGAGCGCAAGATCGATCTGGCGCAGGCGGGTTGGGTGGCAGAAAACCCCGATGAGGCCCTCAGCGGTAGTCTCGATCCCTCGGCTGGTTATATCCGTACGTTGTGGATCCGTTTCTTTGAGCGCATCGGCCAACTGGTCTATGAGGCTGCCGAACCGGTGGTTTCGTTGTACGAAGGCAACCGCCAGCGACAGATACGAGATGGCGCTGAGCCGCAACGCACACGTGTCATACCCAATGGCATCGCGCTGCAGCGCTGGACAGCGGTGCGTGAGCAACGGCCGAGCGGCATCGCGCCTGTAGCCGGGCTGATCGGTCGCATAGTGCCAATCAAGGACGTAAAAACCTTTATCCGCAGCATGCGTACGGTGGTTAACGCCATGCCCAATGCCGAGGGCTGGATCATTGGCCCCGGCGCCGAAGATCCCGAGTACGCGCGTGAATGTCAGAGCCTGGTAAGCAGTCTTGGCCTGGCTGACAACGTGCGCTTCCTCGGCTTTCAGAATATTCAGGAAATCATGCCCAGGCTAGGCGTGCTGGTGCTGACCTCAATCAGCGAGGCGCAGCCACTGGTGATTCTCGAAGCCTGGAGCGCCGGTACGCCGGTAGTCAGCAGCGATGTGGGTTCCTGCCGTGAAATGATCGAAGGCGCCAATGAGGAAGATCGCGCGCTGGGCCAGGCCGGCGAGGTGGTTTCCATCGCCGATCCGCAGGCCACCGCCGGCGCCATCATGCGTTTGCTGGGCTCACCCGAGCTCTGGCAGCAGGCGCAGGCGGCTGGACTGGCCAGGGTCGAGCGTTATTACAGCGATGAGCTGATGTTTGAGCGTTATCGTCAACTCTATCGTGCAGCATTGGAGGTGTCCTGAATGGCGGGTATCGGTTTTGAGTTACGCAGGATCCTTTCCAAGGATACCTACAGCTCCACCATGCGGGCCTATGTTTACGCTGGGCTGATCAGTTCTGGCCCCTGGGTGCTGTCCATCGTCAGCGTGATGCTGATCGGCTTGATGAGTATCGGCTATGTCGTGCCGGACGCCCTGGTGCGGCAGTTTCTGGTCACCGTAACCTATCTGATGGCCAGTTCGCTGATCTGTACCGGCGGCCTGCAGCTGTTTTTCACCCGCTTTGTATCTGATCGTCTGTTCGAGCAGCGTCGTGAGTTGATTACACCGAACCTGCTGGGTGTGCTGCTGCTGGTGACATTGGGAGCCGGAATTCTCGGCATAGTGGTGCTGCTACTGCTGTTTCCGGAGCAGTCGTTCCTCTACCGTCTGCTGGTGCTGGCCAATTTTGTGACGTTGTGCAATCTCTGGCTGGTCGTCATCTTTTTGTCCGGCATGAAAGCGTACAACCGCATTTTGCTGATCATGTTGTTGGGCTACAGCTGCATGATTCTCAGCGCCTTTTTCATGCGCAATCTGGGCATGGAAGGTCTGTTATTGGCGCTATTGATAGGTCACGCAACGCTGCTTTTCGTATTCCTGTTCGACATCGTGCGCGAGTACCATTCCGAGAAGCTGGTAGCTTTCGACTTTCTCAATCGCCGCAATGTTTTTCTCAGCCTGCTGATTACCGGCTTCTGCTACAACCTGGGTATCTGGGTCGACAAGTTCATATTTTGGTTCAACCCCGGTACGTCTGAGCACATCATTGGTCCGCTACGGGCGTCGATGCTCTACGATTTGCCGATCTTTCTGGCCTATCTGGCGATCATTCCAGGCATGGCGGTGTTTCTGGTGCGGATCGAAACCGATTTTGCCGAATGGTATGCGCGTTTGTTTGCAGCGGTACGTGATGGCGAAACGCTGCAGCATATCCGCTTGTTGAAAAACGAGATGACCCTGTCAATCCGCCAGGGCCTGAAGGAAATCTGCAAGGTGCAGGGGCTGACGGTGCTGCTGCTGTTTCTGTTTGCCCCGCGCCTGTTCGAACTGATTGGCATGTCGCCGTACTATTTGCCGCTGTTTTATATCGACCTCATCGGGGTAAGCGTACAGGTCGTGTTCATGGCGCTGCTGAACGTGTTCTTCTATCTCGACAAGCGTGCAGTAGTGTTGCAGCTATGCGTGTTGTTCGTGGTCCTCAACGCGTTGTTCACGCTGTTCAGTCTGTACCTTGGTCCGAGCTTCTTTGGTTATGGTTTCACCATGTCACTGGTGGTGTGCGTAATCCTGGGGCTGCTGCAGCTGTCATCGGCGCTCAATAGCCTGGAATACGATACCTTCATGCTGGAGCACTAAGAAAAAGGCCAGGCGTATGCCTGGCCTTTTCGGTCGCTCTGACTCAGCGCTTCTTGTTGCGCAGCTGCTGCACCAGCCCCTTGGGTGGGTGCTTGATCACCAACGCGTCATCGCCTTCGTTGTACTCCACCCGCTCGCCGAGCAGATGCGACTCAAAGCTGATCGATAGACCATCCGCCTTGCCATAGAAACGCATGAAGTTGTTCAGCGTGCGTTTGTCGGCCGGAATCTCCGGGTTTAGTCCGTAATCCTTGTTGCGAATATAGTCGTAGAAAGCGCGTGGCTGCTCTTCATCCAGTACCCCGGACAGCTCCTCAAGCGCCACTTGCTCGCCGGCTTTCGCCTGACCGCTGACATAGCCGCTCATGGCCTTGGTCTTGTCCTTGACCAATTGCGGCTCCATCGATGCTTCACCGACGTAATCGCTGAACGCCTGCAGCAAGGTTGTGGTTTCCTCTTCCGGGTTGGCACCCTCGACACAACCGATAAAATCACGGAAGTAGTCGGAGACCCGCTTGCCACTGCGCCCACGGATGAAAGAGATGTAATTCTTCGAGCTGCTGTTCTGCTTCCACTCGGTGAGGTTGATGCGCGCAGCCATGTTCAGGCTGGACAGGTCCAGATGGCGCGCTGCGGCCACGTTAAGATCCTCGGTAACGGTGACCCCTTCAGTGTGGTGCAGCAGGGCGATCACCATGAAGGCGGTCATGCCCTGACGGTAGCGGATGAACAGCACGTGGCCGCCCAGCGCCAGGTTGGAGCCTTCCATCAGGGTTTTCAGCTGTTCGCTGGCCTTGCTGGAGAACGTGACAAAGTCGAGTTCCTGGTCGATCAGCTGCTGCAGCCAGCCGCTGAAGGGGTAGGCGCCGCTTTCCTCATGAAAGTAGCCCCAGGCTTTGTTCGGCTTGCTGTTGTACGCCTCGATCAGGCCGGCGAGCAATTGCTCTAGCGCCTGCGAGCTGGCAAGCTCGGCCTCGCGCAGGGTCAGGCTGGCGGGTTGGCCGTCCGGCTTCTTGTGAATCTGATGAACGATGCTGTTGTCGATCGGCATGGTGAGGTATCCGGCGAAAGCGTGCTTGAGTCTGCGCCGGCACGGGGCCGGCGCAGGGCGACGTTACAGGCTGGCGATGTGCGCGCGCTGCTCGCTCAGTTGGGCCAGTGCCTGCTCGGCATCGGCCAGCTTGGCGCGCTCCTTGTCGATGACTGCGGGGGGCGCCTTGTCGACAAAACCTGCGTTGGACAGCTTGCCGCCGATACGTTTGACCTCGCCCTCAAGGCGACCTATTTCCTTGTCCAGACGCGCCAGTTCGGCGGTCTTGTCGATCAGCCCGGCCATGGGTACCAGCACTTCCAGTTCACCCACCAGTGCAGTGGCAGACAGCGGTGCTTCGTCGCCTTCGGCCAATACCGTGACGCTGGACAGCTTGGCCAGTTTCTTCAGGAAGGTCAGGTTGTCGTTCAAGCGGCGCTGGTCTTCGCTGCCGGCCTTGCGCAATAGCAGTTCGAGCTCTTTGCCAGGAGCCACGTTCATTTCACCGCGAATGTTGCGTACGCCCAGAATCAGCGCCTTGAGCCACTCGATATCGCCTTCGGCGGCGCTATCGATACGGTCCTCAGCGGCCACTGGCCAGGCTTGCAGCATGATGGTGGCAGTCTCGTCGGCCTGTTTGCGGCCGGCCAGAGGCGCGATGCGCTGCCAGATTTCTTCGGTGATGAAGGGCATGAACGGGTGCGCCAGGCGCAGTGCGGTTTCCAGTACGCGCACCAGCGTGCGACGGGTGCCGCGCTGGCGCTCGGCCGGGGCGTTCTCGTCCCAGAGAACCGGCTTGGAGAGCTCCAGGTACCAGTCGCAGTACTGGTTCCAGATGAACTCGTACAGCGCCTGTGCGGCCAGATCGAAGCGGAACTGGTCCAGCTGACGGGTCACTTCGGCTTCAGTGCGCTGCAGCTGGGAGATGATCCAGCGGTCTGCCAGGGTCAGCTCGACCTCGGACCCATCCGCGCCGCAGTCCTTGTCTTCGCACTGCATCATGACGTAACGCGCGGCGTTCCAGATCTTGTTGCAGAAGTTGCGGTAGCCCTCGACGCGGCCCATGTCGAACTTGATGTCGCGGCCGGTAGAGGCCAGCGAGCAGTTGGTGAAGCGCAGCGCGTCGGTGCCGTAGGCGGCGATACCGTCGGGAAATTCGGCGCGGGTCTGTTTCTCGATCTTTTCGGCCAGTTTTGGCTGCATCATGCCACTGGTACGCTTCTTCACCAGTGATTCGAGGTCGATGCCGTCGATGATGTCCAGCGGGTCCAGTACGTTGCCCTTGGACTTGGACATTTTCTGTCCCTGGCCGTCGCGCACCAGGCCGTGTACATAGACCGTCTTGAATGGAATCTGCGCGCTGCCATCGTCGTGCTTCATCAGATGCATGGTCAGCATGATCATGCGGGCCACCCAGAAGAAGATGATGTCGAAGCCGGTCACTAGTACGTTGGTCGGATGGAAGGTCTTCAGCGCCTCGGTCTGCTCGGGCCAGCCGAGAGTTGAGAAGGTCCACAGGCCGGAGCTGAACCAGGTGTCGAGTACGTCTTCATCCTGGCGGAGCACACCCAGGCCGCCATCGACAGCGGCTTGCTTAAGCTCCTCCAGGGTTGGCAGCTCCGCTTCGGCGTCGTGGCCGTTGGCTTCCAGCGCCTTGCGGTAGGCTTCTTCTTCGTCGCGACCAACGTAGACCTTGCCGGCGGCGTCATACCAGGCCGGGATGCGGTGGCCCCACCACAACTGGCGCGAGATACACCAGTCCTGGATGTCGCGCATCCAGCTGAAGTACATGTTCTCGTACTGCTTGGGCACAAATTCGATGCGGCCGTCTTCCACGGCGGCAATGGCGGGCTCGGCCAGCGGCTTGGTGGAAACGTACCATTGGTCAGTCAGCCAGGGCTCGATGACCACGCCGGAGCGGTCGCCCTTGGGTACCTTCAGGGCGTGGGGTTCGATTTTTTCGAGCAGGCCCAGCGCGTCGAAGTCGGCGACGATCTTCTTGCGTGCTTCAAAACGGTCGAGCCCCGCGTAAGCGTCGGGTAGGGTGGCGTCGACGTTGTCGTTGACGCTGCCATCGATATTGAACACCTGCGCGCGGGCCAGTACAGCGGCATTCTGGTCGAGGATGTTGATCAGCGGCAGGCTGTGTCGCTTGCCGACTTCGTAGTCGTTGAAGTCATGCGCCGGGGTCATTTTCACGCAGCCGGTGCCAAACTCGGGGTCGCAGTAGTCATCGGCAATGATCGGGATGCGGCGGCCAACCAGTGGCAGCTCGACGAACTTGCCGATCAGCGCCTGATAGCGCTCATCAGTAGGGTTCACTGCTACAGCGCTGTCACCCAGCATGGTTTCCGGGCGGGTGGTGGCCACAATCAGGTAGCTCTTGCCGTCGGCGGTGGTGGCGCCATCGGCCAGCGGGTAGCGCAGGTTCCACAGCGAACCCTGTTCGTCGTGGTTTTCCACTTCCAGGTCGGAAATCGCGGTATGCAGTTTCGGGTCCCAGTTGACCAGCCGCTTGCCGCGGTAAATCAGGCCGTCTTCATGCAGGCGCACGAAGGCTTCTTTGACGGCCTCGGACAGGCCGTCGTCCATGGTGAAGCGCTCGCGGCTCCAGTCGACCGAGCTGCCGAGGCGGCGAATCTGACGGGTGATATTGCCGCCGGATTCTTCTTTCCACTCCCAGACCTTGTCGAGAAACTGCTCGCGGCCGAGGTCGTGACGGCTGACGCCTTGGGCACCGAGCTGGCGCTCGACCACCATCTGAGTGGCTATACCGGCGTGGTCAGTACCCGGCTGCCACAGGGTATTGCGGCCCTGCATGCGGCGAAAGCGGATCAGCGCATCCATGATCGAGTTGTTGAAGCCATGGCCCATGTGCAGGCTGCCGGTCACGTTCGGCGGTGGCAGGGCAATGGTGTAGGACTCGCCTGAGCCTTGTGGAGCAAAGTAGTTGTTCTGCTCCCAGGTCTGGTACCAGGAGGTTTCGATGGCGTGCGGCTGGTAAGTCTTGTCCATGGGTGTGCTGGCTATCCGGTTGACGATGGGCGATCAGCGCAGTCGCGCGGCTCGATTGGCCGCTGACGAAGTGGCGCAGAGAAAACCGCCATTATAGCGGCCCGGAGGGGGGATGGCCCAGCCCGCAGGGGTTATTTCAGCTGTTCACGGACGATCTGCTGCAGTTTGTTCTGCATGCGCTTGCGTAGCTCGTCCTCGATAGTGGGAATCAGGTCGTCTATCACGCCCTGCAGGATCAGCTGTGCTTCGGCCTGCAGGCGGGCTTCCATGCGCACTTCACGGGCCCCGGCGGTGGGCGATAGCGTCGGCGGTGGTGGCATCTGGCCGGCGAGCAGTTGATCGAGCTGCATGCGCTCTTCGGCCAGTTTGGCTAACGAGGCGTAGGGTAAAAAGGGATTGTGTGCCTTGTCGGCCGGACGGGGTGGCAGGCTATACGGCGGGGCGGCCTGGCTGCCGGAGGCGGCCGGCGACAGCGGCTCGTGGATGATGTCCTGCAACAGCGGTATATCGAACTGGTCATCGGCGGAGGGCTGGTGCGGCTCGTTCTGCTCATCCAGCAGGGTGCGAATCGACTCCAGGTCTTCCAGCAGTCGTGAGGGCTCCGAAGGGTCGCGCTGCGTCATGGGTCATCCTGCTGTCCGTATCTGATGAGACTGTAGAGGATAGCCCCGTTCCCGGTAGAAACGGAAGCGCTCGCGTGCTGGCACGCGGACTGCATCCTGCTCGACGACGATTTCTGCCAGTCGGGCGAAGCGGCTGAAAAACTCGGGCGCGCTGTCACTCAGGTTGATCAGTAGATCCTGTGCGGCGCCAGGGTCGTTGCCGTAGCCGCAGACCACAGGCTCCTCGGTGTGATCGGCCTGCAGCGCATGGGGCACAAAGGCTTCTTCGCGGAACGACCAGAGCAGCTCGTCAAGCTGCTCTGCCGAGGCTTCATCCGGGCAGTGCAGGTATACATGGTGACCCTTTTGCCAGGCCTTGTGGGCCAACCGGCAGGCGTATTGCAAACGGATAGCTGGCTGGTCGCTGCTGAGCAGGTAGAAATCAATACGGGTCATAAATGCAGCCTCAAGCTTCAAATGGCAAGCGGCCAGCAAGAAACCGTGGCATTGCCCTGCGGCTTCCTGTCGGCAGCTTGCAGCTGCTGGTTCAGGCCTTGACCTGGTCCAGCAGGTACTGGGTCAATAGCGGCACCGGGCGACCGGTGGCGCCTTTATCCTTGCCGCCACTGACCCAGGCGGTACCGGCGATATCCAGGTGCGCCCAACGATAGGCCTTGGCGTAGCGCGAGAGGAAGCAGCCAGCCGTGATGGTGCCGGCCTTGGGGCCGCCAATATTGGCCATGTCGGCAAAGGGGCTGTCGAGCTGTTCCTGATATTCCTCGAACAGCGGCAATTGCCACGCGCGGTCGCTGGCCTGGGTGCCGGCAGTCAGCAGTTGCTGCACCAGTTCGTCGTTGTTGCCCATCAGGCCCGAGGTGTTGCCACCGAGGGCGACGATACAGGCGCCGGTGAGGGTGGCGATGTCGACTACGCTGGCCGGCTTGAAGCGTTCGGCGTAGGTCAGGGTGTCGCACAGCACCAGGCGGCCCTCCGCGTCGGTGTTGAGAATCTCGACGGTCTGGCCGGACATGGTGGTGACGATGTCACCCGGCTTGGTGGCGGTGCCACTGGGCATGTTCTCGGCCGAGGCAATCAGGCCCACCAGGTTGATCGGCAGCTGCATGGCCACCACGGCCTTGATCACGCCGAACACGGTCGCGGCGCCGCACATGTCGTACTTCATTTCGTCCATGGTGGCAGCGGGCTTGATGCTGATGCCGCCGGTGTCGAAGGTGATGCCCTTGCCGACCAGTACATGCGGCTGTTCCTTGGTCTTGCCGCCGTTGTAGCTGATGCGAATCAGTTTGGCTGGCTCGACGCTGCCGGCGCTGACCGAAAGCAGGGCGCCCATGCCGAGCGCCTTCATGTCTTTCTCTTCCAGTACTTCGACCTCAAGTTCTTTGTGCAGCTTGGCCAGCGCCTTGGCTTCCTTGGCCAGGTAGGTCGGCGTGCAGACGTTGCCCGGCAGGTTGCCCAGGTCACGGGTCAGGCGCATGCCTTCGCCAATGGCAGAGCCCTGGCTGACAGCGCGTTTCAGCAGCGGGCCGTCGGCCTTGTCGGCGGTCCATAGGGCAATTTTCTTCAGCGTTGGCTTGTCAGCCTTTTTGCTCTTGAACTGGTCGAATTGGTAAAGACCGTCATGGCAGGTTTCGACCAGCAGGCGCGTTTGCGCGTAAAGGTCGCGATCCTTGACCGGCAGACCTGTGAAGGCAAATACCGCGTCGCTGGCAGCGCCATGCTTGAGCGTGGCCAGCGCTTTTTGCGCGAGGCGGCGCCAGGCGCGGTCGTTGAGGGGCTCATCCTTGCCGCTGCCAATCAGCAGTACGCGCTGGGCGGCGATACCCGGCAGGGCGAACAGCATCAGAGTCTGGCCGGCCTTGCCACTCAGGTCGCCGCTCTTCAAGGCGGCGCTGATTTGCCCGCCGCAGACGTTGTCGAGGTCGGCCGCAGGCCCACTCAGGGTTTTGCCTTCACTGACAGCGACAACCAGACAGCCGCATTTGATAGTTTCCAGTGCGCCGTGCTTTACGTTGAACTCCATGGTGCTCCCCAAGACAAATCGTGTTGATTGACTGATAATACGGGCTCGATCCCGTGGGTATCTGCTCAGCGTAGCGCTGTCAGAGGTGTCTGCTCTGCATTCTGGCCTATTAGCGCCAGCCCTTAAAGACCCGGAGCCAAGGAAGTTACTGTGATTGTTTTTCGCTATCTGAGCCGTGAGGTGTTGCAGACGCTGGCGGCGGTGAGCGGTGTGCTGCTGCTGATCATCATGAGTGGGCGCTTTATCAAGTACCTGGCGCAAGCGGCGGCAGGCCAGCTCGACTCCGGTGTGTTGTTTCTGATCATGGCCTACCGACTACCGGGTTTTATGGTGCTGATTCTGCCGCTGGGCATGTTTCTGGGTATTTTGCTGGCGTACGGACGGCTTTATCTCGACAGCGAGATGACGGTGTTGTCGGCCACCGGGATCAGTGATCGCAAGATTATTGGCTATACCCAGGGGCCGGCGCTGCTGGTGATGCTGACTGTCGCGTTGCTGAGTTTCTGGATCGCTCCGGCCGGTGTGCTCAAAACCCAGCAGCTGTTCAACCAGCAGGATGCCCTGACTGAATTCGATACCCTGGCCGCCGGCCGCTTTCAGGCGCTGGGTAGCGGTCAACGGGTCACCTACGCCGGTGGCCTGTCGGACGACCGTACGCAGCTTGAGGATATTTTCATTACCGAGCGCCGCGGTGAAGGCGAAGATGCCAAGCTGGGCGTGCTGGTGGCCGCTACCGGCACTCAGGAGCTGAACGCCGATGGCAGCCGCTACTTGGTGTTGAACAAGGGCTTCCGTTATGAGGGTCAGCCCGGTGAAGCGGATTTTCGTACCATCGAATACGACACCTATGGGGTGTTGCTGCCCAAGCCGGAGGTGCAGACCGAGGTGACCGACCGCGAGGCTATGTCTACGCCGCAGCTGCTGAGCGAGGAGGGACTGGACGAACGGGCGGAGCTGCAGTGGCGCATTGCAATCCCGCTATTGGTACCGATTGTCGCCTTCTTTGCCGTGCCGCTGGCACGGGTTAATCCGCGTCAGGGGCGTTTTCTCAAGTTGTTGCCGGCGATCCTGCTGTATATGGCCTATCTGGCGCTGCTGATCAGCGCCCGCGGCTGGATGGAGTCAGGCAAGACACCTGCTGCGCTGGGCCTATGGTGGGTTCATGGGCTGTTCCTGGCGATCGGCCTGATACTCAATCGCAAGGCGCTGACGGCGCCCAGCCGTGCCGCTGGAGGTGCCCATGCGCAAGCTTGATCGTCATATCGGCAGCTCGGTGCTGCTGAGCATTCTGGTGGTGTTGGCGATTATCGCCGGCCTGGATCTGCTGTTTGCCTACATCAACGAACTGGACGACCTGGAGGGTGGCTATGGCCCCTTGCAGGCTCTGGGATACGTCTTCTTGACGGTGCCACGGCGCCTGCACGACCTACTTCCGCTGGCGGCGCTGGTTGGCTGCCTGGTTGGCCTCGGGACACTGGCCAGCAACTCGGAGTTGACGATCATGCGCGCTGCGGGGGTGTCCATCGCACGTATCGTTGGCGCCGTGATGAAGCCGTTGCTGGTGCTCATGGTGGTGGGTGTGCTGATAGGTGAATACCTGGCGCCCTACACCGAGAACCTGGCGGAAAGTCGCCGGGCGATTGCTGAAGGCAGCAACGAGGCGGTCAAATCCAAGGGTTTGTGGCACCGCGAAGGCGATGATTTTATTCACATCAATGCGGTGCAGCCCAATGGTGTGCTGCACGGGGTGACGCGCTATCGCTTTGATGGCGAGCGTCATCTGCTAGAAGCCAGTTTTGCTCGGCGCGCGACTGTGCAGGAAAATGACTGGTTGATGGAGGATGTGCGAACCACGCGCTTTGCCGAGGACGGTCAGAGCGAGGTATTGAGTACCTTCCAGGATCTCTGGGATATTCACCTGTCACCCGAGTTGCTGCGCGTGGTCTTGCTGGATCCTGATGTGTTGCCACTCAAGGGCATCTGGCAGTATCAGGCTTACCTGTCTGACCAGGGGTTGAACAACAAGCCCTACTGGTTGGCTTTCTGGAAGAAGCTGTTTCAGCCATTGGCGACGGCGGCGCTGGTGTTTGTCGCCATATCATTTATCTTCGGGCCGCTTAGGTCGGTGACCATGGGGCAGCGGCTGTTTACCGGTGTTCTGGTCGGTTTTGGTTTCCAGATAGTGCAGGATCTGTTGGGGCCTTCCAGTCTGGTTTTCGGCTTTTCGCCGCTGATCGCGGTGCTGTTGCCGATCGCCCTGTTGTTTGTCGTGGGAGTGTTTTTGTTGCGCCGTGCGGGCTAAGCGTGTGATTACACAACCTGCGGCAAGATCCGACAGGTGTTTTCGCCGCTGATCGGCCCTGCGGCGACGGGCGATAAAAATAGCGATTTTGATAAAAAGAACCGCCTACGATGCTCAAGGAAATACCACCTTCACGTGTGCTCTCGGCCGGCCTGGCGATCGCCATGCTGCTGTTCTTTACCTCCGTGTATATTGCCTCCAGCCCCTTACGGCTGGGTTTTTCCGTTGAGCAGGGTAAGCAGGGTGTGCGGGTCTCGGAGGTCGCGACAGATGGCCCAGCGGCGCAGTTGCTGCGCGCGGGGGACGAGGTGTTGGCATTGCGCAGTAGCGTCGGCTCGCTGCAGCTGGAGCCCTGGGATGCGGTAGCAGAACCGGATGATGCGGCGCTCTTTGTTACCTACAACCGTTTTTTTGAGCGCCATCGACAGATATGGGCAATCCTGAGTGGCGAGCAACTGGAGCTGCAGGTGTTGAGTGCAGGCGGCGCTGCCCCGTCATGGATGCGGCTGCAGCCGCTGGCACTGCGCGGTATCAACCATTTGCCCTGGCTGTTCTGGTACCAGGTTGGCTGTGGTCTGGCGATTCTGTTGATGGGGGTTTCCGCCTGGGCTTTTGTGCAAAGCGAGCGCGGCCCCAGGCTCTACGCGCTCGCCGGTCTGGCCATCGCCATTGCCATCGTCGCCAGTGCTATCTATACCACCCGCGAACTCAGCTTGCCGCCGGAGTGGTTTCTCACCTTGTCTCGGATCAATCAGTTTGGCGCCATGCTGTTTGCCGGTACTGGTACCGCATTGTTCTGGTATTACCCCACTCAACTTGGGCGTTTCCCGCTCGCGCGGGTGATGCTGGTGATTGTTGCACTGACGCTGACGGTCAATTGGTTGCAACTGATCCCCAGCCTGGATGCGGCCGCGCGTTATCCCTTGCTGGCGTGGTTTGCGGTGGATATTGCCTTTGCCATTCAGCAGTGGCGTTGTACCCGGCGTGAGCCGGTGGAACGTGCACGGCTGAAGTGGCTGATCTTTGCCTGGTTTGCCGGTGCCTTTGGCTACCTGGGTATGGTGGTGACGCCGCAGGTAATGGGCCTGGGAGCAATAGCGCAGCAAAAATATGCCTGGTGTTTTTTTGTTATCTCCTACCTTGGTATAGCGCTGGGCATCGTCCGATACCGCCTGTTCGATCTGGATCGCTGGATTTTGCTGGTGTGGTTCTGGTTTGCCTTTGGTGTGCTCTTCATCGTCATTGATGCGATGCTGGTGATGACCTTGAACCTGGAAACCAGCATGGGCTTACTGGTGTCGCTGGCGGTAGTGGGGTGGGCCTATCTGCCGATCCGGCAGGCCTTTCTCACCTGGCTGATGCCCAAAGACGGTCGTGGCGTGCTGCACAAGCGCCTGCCGGACATTCTGCAGCAGGCTTTCCGGCATGAGCGTTCAGTGGATGATCAATGGAGTCGCGCTTTGCAGGCGGTGTTCAACCCGCTGACCATCGCGCCGTTACCTGAGCCGCTGGATGTCCCGACGCTGCGCGAAAACGGTCTGCGCCTGGCGGTGCCCGGGATGCAACCAGGGCAGGGGTTCTTGTTGAGCTATGCCGGTGGGGGCGCGCGTCTGTTTGATCGCCAGGACGCCGATTTCTGCGGGCAAGCGCTGGCGCTGTTTCTGTATGCCCGTGAGTATCATCAGTCTTATCAGAGTGGCGTAATCAGTGAGCGCAAGCGGGTAGCCCGTGATTTGCACGATGATGTTGGCGCACGGCTGCTCTCCGTGGTCTACCGCGCGCGGAGCGACGAAGAGCTGCAAGGCCTGGCGCGTGATTGCCTGCGCGAGTTGCGCGAGGTTATCCAGGGCCTGCAGAAGGACGTGGTACTGGTCCGGCAGAGCTTTTCGAGGTGGCAGTCAGAGGCGCGTGAGCGCTGCCGCCTGTTTGGTCTGAGCCTTGATATGCGGTTGGAAGAGGCGCTGGCCGACGAACGGCTGAGTCCTCGCCAGGAGCGCAACCTGTCGCGTATTTTGCGCGAATGTTTGACCAATACCTTCAAACACGCGCGGGCCGATGTGATTGCCGTCGAGTTCAAGGTAGAGCACAATCTGCTGGTACTGCGATATCAAGATAATGGCGCCGGGATGCTGGCGTCTGCTGCAGGGCAAGCCGCAGGGCTTGGCGTATTGGGCATCCAGGAGCGCTGTCGGGAGCTGGGTGGAGAGGTCTGTTGGTGGACTCCTCTGGATGGCGGCCTGGCAATGCGCTGTGAAATACCGGTAAAGGCGAATTGACGTAATGAATAACGTCCTGATTCTGGAGGATCTGAAAGACGCGCAAGTCTGGCTGTCGGAGGCTGTGCTAATGGCGTGGCCCCAGGCCCGACTGACCCTCTACGAACGTGTGGGGCACGCGCTGACGGCATTGGATCTTGGTCCACCAGACCTCTGCCTGGTGGACCTGCAGTTGCCGGATGGCTCTGGAATTGATTTTATCCGCGAGTGCGCGCAACGCTATCCCGATACCTTTCTGGTGGTTGCCACCATGTACGATGACGATATGCACCTGTTTCCGGCATTGCAGGCGGGTGCCAAGGGGTATCTGCTTAAGGACGATAGTCAAACCCAGATTGCATTGGCGCTTGAGGGAGTGGTTCGCGGTGTACCGCCGCTCTCGCCACAGATAGCGCAACGTATGTTGAGCTATTTCCAGCAGGACGGCTCTGTCGTGCACCGCTGGCGGCCGGAGGCGGCGTGCAACGAGGATGATGCGGGCCTGAGCGAACGCGAGCGGGAGTTTCTGCTGGTGATTGGCAATGGCTACAAAACCGCTGAAGCCGCCGACATGCTGGGCGTGAGCTATCACACCGCCGCCAAACACATCAAAAATATCTACGCCAAGCTGGGCATCAGCAGTCGTGCGCAGGCGGTGCAGGAAGCCATCCGCATGGGGCTGATCAACTAGCATCGACGGCCTGCCAGGCACGCCTCGAATATTGTCGGTAAGCTTACTGGTCGCAGTTGCTACAGACCCCGACCATCACGCCCAGCATAGCAGCGTCACAGCCGCCATATGTCTGCGCGTCTTAACCCGGAATGATCAGACGCTCGCTTACCAGCGGGTTGTCATCGGCACCTTCCGTACAGCTGTCGAAGTGCCGCACCGCTACGCTGCTGTCCAAATTGCTGAGGTTTACGCCCAGTTCGCGGCGATGCTTCTCGCAATAGCTCACCTTGGTAGCCTGGTCAAAGGTCAGCTCGGTGGTGTAAACCTCGATATCCATTTGCTGGCTTTCGCCGCTGGCTTGCATCTCGACTGCGCCGTACTGGCTGTTGAGGGTGGGCGTACCCCTCTCTGGGTAGTGCAACGATGACTACCCAGAATTGGGTACCACGGCGGACGGGCGGTGCTCAGTCCTTGAAGACACCTTTGGGCAATACCACGATTTGGGTGCCCGAGGCGATGTCATGCCAGCTGCGTGACTGCTTGTCCCACAGCTGCCAGAAGAAGCCCAGCCCACCGCAGAGCCAGGATGCCTGGCTGACCAGCAGCCGGATCAACGCCTGTTTGCGGGTGATCGATTGGCCGCTGACTTGCTGCAGGCGTATGCGCCAGGCCTGCATGCCGAGCGTTTGCCCCTTGATGGTCCAAAAGGTGAGATAGAACGCGATGGTGACGAGTAGCACAATCAGGCTGAGCACATGATCACCGACAAAGCTGCCAGCCTCGGCTTGCTGGTGCGCTACGGCTTCGCCGTAGAGGCCAATATAGATACCCAGATAGCCAAAGGTCGCCACCATCAGCACGGCCAGCAACAGCAACAGGTCGTAGCCCGCAGCAGCCAATCTGCGTATCAGGCCGCAAGCCGGAAAGTCTCCGGTTGGTTTCAGCAGTTTGACTGCCATGTGAACTCCTGGTTGGCGCGCGGGATCAGCGTCGGGTCAAGGGTGGGCTGGCAAAGGAAACTGCGCTGAGGCCGCTTTCCATCAGCGCGCGGATGTTGGCATGGTCGCTGCCATCGGGGTTTTGCAGCACCGCTTGGTAATGCTCGGCGAAACAGTGCAGGGTCTGCTGGGTGTTCAAGTCCAGATCCTGCGCCATTGCCAGTACCTTGCACGAGCCCTGGTTCTGCTCGGCACTATTAAGCACTGCACCGTTTTTGAAGGCGCTGGGCTGGTAACGATAATGCTGTTCGATAAAGGCCAGGGTATCAGCGAAGGTGTGCTCCGGGTTGCCCAAGTGGGCGGTGAATTGCTCTGGGGTCATGCTTTGTCCTGTTTCTGTCCCTTGTCGAAGGCGGCTTGCTGGGCCGGGCTGGCCTCGGTCTGGTATTTGGCTTTCCAGTCGGCGTAGGGCATGCCATAAATGGCCTCGCGGGCCTCGTCCATGCTCAGTTCAATATCCATGTCATCAGCAGCACTCTTGTACCACTTGGACAGGCAGTTGCGGCAGAAGCCGGCCAGGGTCATCAGGTCGATGTTCTGTACATCCTTGCGGCTGCGCAGATGGCTGACCAGATTGCGGAAGGCGGCGGCTTCCAGTTCAAGGCGTTCCTGTTTGGTCATTGCTAACTCCCGTTACTGCGGTTTTGGATGCTGCCTGGGGCGCTGGTAGCGCGCCGGGTAAGGCATTTTCGCCAAGCATAAAACGCCATCAGTCAAAGTCAATCAAAGGCGCTGTGGTCGCTCTGCGCTGAGTGTGATGGAGACCGATTCGGCAAAACGCAGAGCGTGTGGCTTGTCTACTTCCACCTCGGCGTAGTGCACCTGTGAATACTGCATGACGATGTCGAGCAGCTCCTGGGTCAGGCGCTCAAGCAGTGCAAAGCGATTGCCTTCAACGTGCGCAATCAACGCCTTGGTGATGGTGCGATAATTCAGCGCCTTGTCTATCTCATTGACCGCCACGGCATCGGCGGCGGGGTAGAGAATGGTGGCGTTGATGAGAATGTCCTGCTGGTTGCGAATCTCGTCATCGTTGATGCCGATGTAGGTGCGCAAACGCAGGTCCTTGATACGGATACGGGCCAGACCGGGTGAAAGCATACTCATGTCAGCTCCGGGCGATCAGTTGCAGGAATTCCTGCCGCGTGTTGAAGGAGTCGCGGAAGGCGCCCAGCATCACCGAGCTATGCATTGATGAGTTCTGCTTTTCCACGCCGCGCATCATCATGCACATGTGTTTGGCTTCAATCACCACCGCTACGCCTGCGGCGTTGGTGACTTGCTGCAACGCTTCGGCAATCTGGCGGGTGAGGTTTTCCTGGATCTGCAGGCGACGGGCAAACATATCGACGATCCGCGCCACCTTGGACAGGCCGATAACCTTGCCGGTGGGGATGTAGGCCACGTGTGCTTTGCCGATGAACGGCAGCATGTGATGCTCACACAGGGAGTACAGCTCGATGTCCTTGACGATCACCATCTCATCGTTGTCGGAGTCGAATAGTGCGCCGTTGACGATCTCTTCCAGTGACTGGGCGTAACCGCGGCAGAGAAACTGCATCGCTTTGGCGGCTCGTTCCGGGGTGCCCTTGAGCCCGTCCCGTTCGGGTTTTTCACCCAGGTTGGTCAGGATCTCGAGATAATTCTGTGACAGTTTTTCCAGGCTCATGGTGTCGTCTCGTCGGCTCATTTGAGGTGCCTGCCGCCGTTCAGAGGCAGGCTGCTTCCGGTAATGTAAGGATTGTCCAACAGAAAGCGGATTGACTGATAGACCACCTCGGGGCCTGGCTCCAGGCCCATGGCTGACTTGGCCAGGGCCTTGCTGCGGTAGGCCGCGTCGTCACTTTCGTTGAACATGATCAGCGCAGGGTTGATGCAGTTGACCTTGATTCGCGGTGCCAGTTGCGCGGCGAAGGAGCGCGAAAGGCCCTCAAGGCCGGCCTTGGTCGCGCAGTAGGCAATGTGTTTGGCGCTACCCTTGCGAGTAACATCATCGCCCAGGTGAATAATGTCGCCCACCTGTTCGCCGCGAAACAGCGCCGCACACTGGCTGTTGATCATGTACGGCGCCTGCATGTGCACCATGAACATCTGTTGCAGCGCATCAGGGCCTTGCTGGTCGTCCAGCCATACCGAAGCGTTGTGAATGATGGCGCGCAAGCTGACGTTGCGCTCATGCAACTGGTCTATCAAACCCTGAATGCCGGCGGTCGTGGAGAAGTCAGCGAGCAGTACCTCTGCTCCGGCGGGGATGGCTGCGGCGCGCTCGGCATCCAGTGCGCGGCAGCTGATAATCACATGATGGCCGTCTTCGATCAGGCGCTGCGCGCAGTGCAGGCCGATACGTTGAGCGCCGCCAGTGACAAGGATGCTTGGATGGTTACTCATGGCTCACTTGAATCGATAACGGTTATGCCTGCAGTTGATTGAGCGGGTGGCAAAAAGCAGGCGAAATCAGTCAAGGCAGGTGTCAGCTGCCTATGGTAGCACGCGCAGAGCGGCCGTCGGCCAGGCCGGGCGCCGCAAGAGGGGGAAGATTATGTACAATGGTCGTACAACTACCCCGTACCTGCGGCAATACCTTGGCTTGTCGATGACCCTATCATGACCAATCCCGCTCCTGGCCTTTCATTGGCCGCCGAAACCCTGTATCCCATACGTGAAGTGTCGCGCTTGTCTGGCGTGAACTCTGTCACTCTGCGTGCCTGGGAGCGTCGCTATGGTCTTCTCGTACCGCAGCGTACGGAAAGTGGTCACCGGCTCTACTCCATGCATGATATTGAGCGGGTCAAAGCGATTGTCAGCTGGATAGCGCGCGGTGTGCCGGTCAGCAAGGTTGCCTCCATTATCGATCGCCAGGCTCTACCCGCGGCGAGTGTTGCGGCGCTAGAGCAGGCAGATACTCAGTCCGATGACCCGCTGCAAGCCGCCCGTGCGCAACTGATGGGCGCAGTCGATAGTGCCGATCTGCTGGGGCTGGAGCGAGTCTACGGTCAGCTATTTGCACGCTGGTCGCTGACGCACCTGTGCAACGACATTCTGCTGCCGGTCTGGCGGCAATACCGGGTGCAGGCCAAGCAGGGCGGTTCGCTTGCTCCTTGGGCGTTGCTGGATGGTTTCCTGCGGGCTCGTTTGCTCCAGCGTACCTCCTTTTTGCAACCCGCCCGCAGCAGCGTGCTGCTGGTCAGCCTGCAACCGCGTGAAGATGAAGTTGAAGTATTGCTTGCTGCGCTGTTTCTGGTGGAAGCCGATGTCAATATCGCTTATCTGTCCTGTCTGCCCGCCGCCGAAGATCTGTTGCTGATGTGTGCGGGCGGCCACCACCAGGCTCTGCTGCTGTTCAGCGACAGAGCGATTGAGGCGACACTGCTGACACGCCAGCTTCCGCGGCTTAATCACCAGCTTGAGTGCCCCGTTGCCGTGGTCGGTGCCTGTTGTGAGCTGCAGGCCGAAGAGTTGCATCGGGCTAACGTGAGTTGCCTGGGCTTGGCGCAACGCAGCCTGACCGACAGTGTCCGACAATTGCTCGCCGGGCGCTTTGACGGCTGAGGCGCATCAAGCACCGTGACAAGTAGACCGCCGAGTAGCTGAATGCCGGCGCCTTGGCCATGGCGCCAGTCCTCCAGTGGGGGGATTGGCGCGCAAGCACAATGCGCTGCTAGCGTTCCGCGGCATGTTGCGTGATGTTGGTAAGAGGCGGGGTGATCAGGACATTCTCAGTAAGCCGAGACAGCTCACTGCTGAAGGTTTTATTGCAGCACGGTCTGCTGCTCAAAGTGGCGATCATTCGAGGTGCGCAATAGCAGCCGATTCAGCAACGGGGGGGTGAATCTGGCGGCCAATAGAAGCGAGGACTTCCTTTCCGATCTGCGCGTGCGCACGGCCAGCCATAGCATTGATCTGAAAGCTCTTATCCAAGTCAATATCAATCGGAGCGAGCGCTGACGTTACTGCCCCGCGTTTGGCGGTGATTGCAGCGCACGCAGCTCTTTCTCCAGTGCGGCGGCCTTCTCTTTCGCATCGACCTCGGCGGTGACATCTTTTTGGATACCAATGAAGTAGGTCAACTTGTCCGCTTCATTGAAAACCGGCGTGATAGACAGCTCGTTCCAGAACAGGCTGCCATCCTTGCGGTAGTTGCGAATGGTGGCACGACAAGGGCGGCCGGCTTTGATGCCGTCGCGGATGATCTGCAAGCCTTCCTGGTCGGCATCATCCTTTTGGAGAAAACGGCAGTCCTGGTAGAGAATCTCGTCCGCGCTGTAACCGGTCAGCGCTTCGAATGCCGGGTTCACGTAGATCAGGATATTGTCATCGCCTTCCTGTTCGGCAACCACGATACCGTCATTGGAAGCATTGACCACCAGTTGCAGTAGTTTGGCATTGATCATGGTGTGCGCTGACTCCTCGTTGTTTTTCGGCATTCTATAGGAGTGTATCGAGCTGTCCAGTTGCGCCGCGACCAGTGCGCGGCTTTGCGGCATAATGGTCTGCCGATCTTGGCGGTAAAAAGAGGTGAGTAATGCATCTGGTGATTGTCAGCGGTACCGTATTTGGCACTGCAGACCTGGTGGCGGACGAGGCGCAGACTTTCTGCGAATCAGCCGGGCTAAGGGTCAGTCGGCTCAGGACGTTCAACTTGGATGCCTTGCTGGCGCTGCAGCCAGAGGCGTTGCTGTTATGCACATCAACGACCGGTATGGGCGAGCTGCCCGAACCGTTGGTGCCGCTGTTCCATGAAATGCGTGACCGCTTTCCGTTGCTGACCGCCACGCCATTCGGTGTGATTGCGCTGGGTGATGCGGCTTATGGCGACACCTTTTGTCAGGCCGGCGAGGAGTTTCGTGAGTTGCTGCTGGAATTGCAGGCCCGCGAAGCCATCCCGATGCTCCGTCTGGATGCCAGCGAAACGGTCACGCCGGAAACCGATGCAGAGCCTTGGCTGCAGCAGTTCGTTGGCGCGCTACAGGCGTGATCAGTTGATGTCGGGCAGCGGAGCGCCGCTGGCCAGCTGTGTCAGGCGATCTTCATCGATGATCAATATCTGCCCGTACTGAATCTGCAGCCACCCCAGGCTTTCCAGGCGCTTGAGCAGCTTATTGATGCTTTGTCGCGAACTATTGAGCATCAGGCCGAGTGATTCCTGGGATAGCTGCACGCACGGCCTGCCGCCCTCGTCATCGGTCTGTCCGTAATTATGCGCGTGCATCAGCAAGCGTTTTGCCAGCCGCGAGGAGAGCGGCAACAGGGCGCTATCCTCAAGCATGGCAAAGGAAATCCGAATGCGCCGGCACAGCAACTTCATGAACAAGGGGTACAACTCCGGGCGACGTTCAAGCATCTGTTGAAAGCCCACGCGAGGAATCATCAGTAGTTCGGTATTGCCGCTGGCCAGGGTGTCGTGCGAGCGCGGCAGGCCATCGAACAGGGATATCTCGCCAAACCAGCTGCCGGGAGTGAGTACCGCCAGCACCGCTTCCCGGCCATCCGGACCAATATTGCTGATACGCGCGGCACCACTGATGACGCCATACAGGCCGTCGGGTTGATCGTCCTTGGCGTAGACAAATTCACCGTCATCCAGGGAGCGAACACGGGCCAGCGCCAGCATCTCGTCGAGCGCATCCTGCGGCAGTTCGCTGAACCAGCGGTTCTTCTGCAGCAGCTTGGCCAGGCGCGCAGTGTCCTGCATTGCTGACACTGTAAAGTGTTTGACAGTCCGCTTTGCCGTCACCGTCTAGACTCTCCTCATACCGAACGTCCCACAGTATGCCGCAAGCACTGGGGGATGTCCTGTACCGGCAGCGGCCCAACAGGGTGCCATTTACATTATTCCAACAAAAGAGGATTGCCCGATGAACGCAGTACATTCACTGGTAGACAAGAGCGTCAAGGATCAGGTCAGTGCCGAAGAATGGCAGGTCCGGGTCGATCTGGCGGCCTGTTACCGCATGATTGCAATGTACGGCTGGGATGACCTGGTGTTTACCCACATCTCGGCCAAGATTCCCGGTACCGAACACTTCCTGATCAACCCCTACGGCCTGATGTTTGACGAAGTGACCGCGTCCAATCTGGTCAAAATCGACCTGCAGGGCAACAAGGTCGTAGAGTCGCCCTACAACGTGAACCCCGCTGGCTTCACCATCCATAGCGCCATCCACGAGGTGCGTCACGATGCCAACTGCGTGCTGCATACCCACACCGCCGCGGGTATCGCTGTATCAGCCCAGAAAGAGGGCATTCTGCCGATTTCCCAGCAGTCTATCTTTGTACTGAGCAGCCTGGCCTATCACGACTACGAAGGCGTAGCGCTGAACGAGGAAGAGAAACCCCGCTTACAGGCCGATCTGGGCCACGCTAACAATCTGATTCTGCGCAACCATGGCCTGCTGGTTTGCGGCAAGTCCGTGGCTGACGCCTTCCTGACCATGTATACCCTGCAACGCTGCTGCGAAATCCAGGTGCGCGCACAGGCCCAGAACGCGGAGTTGATTCCGATTCCGCAAGCGGTACTCGATGGCGCCAAAGCGAGTATGAAAAAAGCCACCAACGGCGCTGGCGCTGGTATTGCCTGGCCGGCTCTGCTGCGCAAGGTACAGCGCGTAAGCCCTGGCTACGATGCTTGACCGGTGAACGGGCTCGCTGGCATTGCCCTGGATGATTGGTTCAGCCAGGGCCGCAGCCTGATTTATCGGGGTCATAAGGTACGTTACTGGTGCGCCGGACAGGGCGAGCCGCTGCTGTTGATTCATGGCTTTCCATCCGGTTCTTGGGATTGGCATTACCTGTGGCAGAGTCTGGCCGAGCGCTACCGCGTGATAGCGGTTGATATGCTTGGCTTCGGCTTTTCCGACAAGCCGCGTTATTACGCTTACAGCTTGCTGGATCAGGCCGACCTGCTACAGGACGTATTGCAGCATTTAGGCGTCGGCGATTACCACGTGTTGGCACACGACTACGGCGACAGCGTCGCCCAGGAGTTGTTGGCCCGCGAATTGGCCGCGCAGCAGAAATTGCAATCGGTGTGCTTTCTCAATGGCGGCCTGTTCCCGGAAACGCACCATCCAGTGCGCATGCAGAAGCTATTGATGAGCCCGCTGGGTTTTTTTCTCGGGCTTCTGTACCGCCGCAAGCATCTGGCGCAGGCGTTTGGCAAAGTTTTCGGTCCAGAGACCAAGCCGGATGAGCAGGAGTTGGACGCGTTCTGGCGCATGCTAGCGTTCAACCAGGGGCCGCGGGTGATGCACCGGCTGATCCATTACATCGCCGAGCGCCGGGTCCAGCGTGAGCGCTGGTTGGCTGCGATGCAGCGCAATGCGGTGCCCATGCGGGTTATTGATGGTGCGGTTGATCCCGTGTCAGGTGCGCACATGGTCAAGCGTTATCGCGAGTTGATTGCTGATCCTGATACCGTTTTGCTCGAGGGTATCGGGCACTATCCACAAGTGGAAGCACCCGAGCAGGTGCTGGCTCACTACCTTGCGTTTCGACAAACCTGCGATGCCGCTGTAGTCGATGCGGAAATAAAAACCCCGGCCTGAGCCGGGGTTTTTATTTCAGTGTTGTTCGTCGCGCAGAAACACCAGCTTATTCTCGCTGCTGGCGCTGGCATCAAAGTAGTAGCCGTCCGAGTTGAAATCCTTCAAGCCTTCAGGGTCCTGCAGGCGCTCCTTGATGACGTAGCGGGCCATCAGGCCGCGCGCTTTTTTGGCATAGAAACTGATGATCTTGTGCTGCCCGTTCTTGCAGTCCTTGAATACCGTGTCGATGACCCGCGCCTGCAATGCCTTGGGTTTGACCGCCCCAAAGTACTCCTGCGATGCCAGGTTGAGCAGCACCTGATCGCCCTGGGCTGCAAGATCCTCGTTCAGCCATTCACTGATACGCTCGCCCCAGAAGGTGTACAGATCCTTGCCGCGTGGGTTGGCAAGTTTGGTGCCCATTTCCAGGCGGTAAGGCTGCATCAGATCCAGCGGGCGTAGCAGGCCATACAGGCCGGACAGCATGCGCAGGTGCTGTTGCGCAAAGGCGAGGTCATCGTTGCTGAAGTCTTCGGCGTTCAGCCCGGTATATACATCACCCTTGAACGCCAGCAGTGCCTGTTTGGCATTCTGCGGGGTGCTTTTGCGCTCCCAGCTGCCGTAGCGCGCTACGTTAAGGCTGGCCAGCTTGTCCGACAACGACATCAGCTTGGCGATATCCTGAGGTGACTTTTCCTTGAGCACGTCGATCAGCTCGGCGCTGTGGTCTAGAAAGCGCGGCTGGGTAGATTGTTCGGTGATAGGTGGTGTGTCGTAGTCGAGGGTCTTGGCGGGGGATATGACCATCAGCATGGATGCTGGCTCCTGTTAAAACGTTGCCGGCATTATGCCGGAAAGCGAAGCCTGTGCGGGAAATAGGGATGATAGAGCAGCGCTATTGCTTGGCTGGAAGTCGGCTGAAGGTTGGCGTGGCCGCAGGGGTAACTTGCTAATGGAAAAGCGCCGGCCGTGTGGCCGGCGCTTTGGTTCAGAGGTGTGTTTCTGCGTATTCAGCCAAGGCGGAGCGAGGTACGCCCTGCAGATGGATATGTACGCCGTGAGGAAAGTCTTTGAAGCATTCGGTGAGGTAGGTCAGGCCGGAACTGGTGGCGTTCAGGTTAGGGGTATCGATCTGCGCCAGGTTGCCGAGGCAGACGACCTTCGAGCCGGTACCGGCGCGGGTGATGATGGTCTTGATCTGGTGCGGCGTCAGGTTCTGGCTTTCATCGATCAGAATAAAGCTCTGCTGGAAGCTGCGGCCGCGAATGTAGTTCAGCGATTTGAACTGCAAGGGCACGCGGTCGAGGATGTATTCCACGCTGCCGTGGGTGCTCTCGTCATCCATGTGCAGGGCTTCAAGGTTGTCGGTGATTGCGCCAAGCCAGGGTTCCATCTTCTCCTTCTCAGTGCCCGGTAAAAAGCCGATGTCTTCGTCCAGTCCCTGGGTGCTGCGGGTGGCGATGATGCGGCGGTAGGTCTTGGTGACCATGGTCTGCTCGATGGCGGCTGCCAGCGCGAGTATGGTCTTGCCCGAACCGGCGGCGCCGGTGAGGTTGACCAGGTGGATATCCGGGTCGAGTAACGCGAACATCGCCAGTGCCTGGAAGATGTCACGCGGTCGCAGCCCCCAGCACTCCTGATGCAACAGTGGCTCCTGGTGCAAATCGCGGATGGTCAGCCGGTCGCCATCGATGGCCTTGACCCAACCGATAAAGCCCTGTTCATCAATGATGAAGTCATTCAGGTGCAGCGCCGGCAGGTTGTCGGTCAGCTGCACGTTGTGCAGTGTCTGGCCGGTCAGCTGTCGGGTTTCCACCTTGTTTACGCTATCCCAGAATGAGCCGGGTACCTGGTGATAACCGCGGGCCAGCAGGTCAATGTCATCCAGCAATTGGTCGGTGTGGTAATCCTCGGCATCAATGCCGCAGCCGCGCGCCTTGAGACGCATGTTGATGTCTTTGGACACCAGCACGATGCGGCCGTCGGGATGCAGGGTCTGCAGATGACACAGCTGGTTGATGATCTTGTTGTCGTTGAGGTCGTTGGGCAGGCAGTGGGCCGGAATCAGGGTCCTTTCCATGAGGATGGCCAGCGTACCGTTGGGCCCTAGCTTGCCGCGCTCGATTGGAACGCCTTCCTCTACCTGGTCTGGCGGGGCGACGCCGAGAGTCTTGTCGATCAGTCTGATGGCCTGGCGGCAGTCGGCGGCGATACTGGTCTTGCCGGATTTGAGTTTGTCGAGTTCCTCCAGAACGGTCATGGGGATGACCACGTGGTGTTCTTCGAAATTGAGCAGGGCGTTGGGATCGTGAATCAGGACGTTGGTATCGAGGACGTAGAAGGTGTGTTCGGTAGGTCCGCACGCTTCCATATGCTATTACCTCGCAAGGGCCGGTGACACTTGGTCTGTATCAGGCGCCTGAGCTGCGCCTGGCAGTCCACAGGGCCAGCTCGCAAGCCAGCGGGTATCAAGGGATCACCTGCTGGCGTGGGCCGGTTGAGCGAGATATAACGCAAAGAAGATGACCTTCACAAGCATGCAAAAGGCATAATTTCAAAAAAGTTCGAAATAGACGAATGGGGCTGGGCAGGGCTGGAAAAAGCGCGTTATAGTCATTGGCCCGGTGTGTTGAACACCGTCGATTTATCCCGCCAAAAACCACTTTTTCCGCGCTCTCCCTAAGCATTTTTCCGATGGCCGACAGGCTGGCGATGTGCCGTTCCCTTTAGCTTGGTTAAGCCGCAGCCGGCCTGGGTGGTAGTTGCGAGGAAGCTGGGTAGTGTAACAGGGCTGCCGGATAGCAGCCCTGTTACCGGGAGACTAGCGGCGACCCTGCGGACGATCTCGACGTCCGGAGGCGCGCTTGCGGCTGGCGGCCGCAGCGGCCGCCTGTTCTGCCTCATTGGCATCGCTGGCGGCTTTTTCGTCTGCGGTCTGGTGACGTTGAGGGATCGCCTTGAGGAACTGTTCTTCCGGTGGAATGCATTCCAGCTTGCCGCCAAGCAGTTCTTCAATCGGCGGAATCTGGAAGGCGTCGTCTTCGCCGGCCAGGCTGATCGAGGTTCCCTTGGCGCCGGCGCGGCCCGTACGCCCAATGCGGTGTACGTAGTCTTCAGGATCTTCGGGCAGGGTGTAGTTGATCACGTGGCTGATGCCGTCGATATGAATGCCGCGCCCGGCAACATCGGTGGCCACCAGAACCCGCAGCTTGCCGCTCTTGAAGTTGTCCAGCGTGCGCACGCGCTTCTGCTGCGGCACATCGCCCGACAGCTGTGCGGCATTGATGCCGTCGCGTACCAGGCGTTCCTGCACACGGCGCACCTCGTCCTTGCGGTTGGCAAAGACCATGACGCGCTCAAGCTCCAGCTGGGTTACCAGGTTATACAGCACCTTGTACTTGTCCTTGCCGCTGACTGCGTAGACCTTCTGGGTTACGTTCTCGGAGGCCGGCCGCTCGGGCTCGATTTCGACGATGGCCGGTTCCACCGTCCACTGCTGCGACAGGTTCATCACGTCGTCGCTGAAGGTGGCAGAGAACAGCAGGGTTTGGCGGTCGCCCTTGCGCGGGGTCTGGCGGATAATCTGGCGAACCTGCGGGATGAAGCCCATATCCAGCATGCGGTCGGCTTCATCAAGAATCAGCACTTCGATCAGATCCAGGTGCACTTCACCGCGGTTGCAGAAGTCCAGCAGGCGGCCCGGCGTGGCGACCAGAATGTCGCAGTAGTTGCGTTCCAGCTGCTTGAGCTGCTTGTCGTAATCCATGCCGCCGACAAAGGCCATGACGTTCAGCGGACAATGCTTGGTCAGGCCCTCGGCATCGCTGGCGATTTGCATCACCAGTTCGCGGGTTGGCGCAATGATCAGCGCCCGCGGTTCGCCCATGTAGCGCTCATCCGGCGGCGGCGTTTCCAGCAGTTGGGTAATGGTGGAGAGCAGGAAGGCGGCAGTTTTGCCGGTGCCGGTCTGGGCGCGGCCAATGGCGTCGTGGCCCTTGAGGGTATTACCGAGGACGGCGGCCTGGATCGGTGTGCAGTAGCTGAAGCCCTGATCCTGAATGGCGCGCATTAGCGAGTCAGGTAGCGGGAAGTCATGAAATCGGGTTTTGCCTTCGGCGGGTTCAACCGCGAAGTCGGCCAGGCTCCAGGGTTTTGTAGGCGCTGCCGGTGCTGTTTTCTGGCGTGGAGCGCGTGGCTTCTTGGGGGCTTCTGGCGCGGCGTCAGCGCTGGGCGCTCGGGGGGCATCCTGAGTTCTGGCGGGGCGCTGGTCAGCCTGCTTGGGGGGCCGTGTTTGCTGTTCCGGTTGCGGTGCGGCAGTGGGTGCGGCTTGCTCTTCTGGCTTGTTTAACAGCTTCTTCAGTGCTTTGAGCACAGGCGTCTCTCGGTTATGTGAACAAAAAATGATGCGCCAGTGTAAAGCAAGGCCGCGCGTTAGCGAAGCCTTGTAGCGGTTGTTTTTTGATCAGTTGCGGCATGCGCTGCCGGTGGCCTTATAGTCCCAGTCGGGCCATCAACCAACGGCGAATGTCAGCGATTTCCTGTGGGCAGACTTCGTGCGCCATGGGGTATTCATGCCATTCGGTGCTGTGGCCGGCGGCCTGCAGCAGGTCGTGTGCCTCGCGGCCCATGCTCAAGGGTAGTACTTCGTCGCCACGTCCGTGGGCACAGAACACCGGTAGCCCAGCGCCTTGTGGCGCGTTTTTCAGCAGCTCGTCGAGGTCGGGGCCGTAAGTCGACAGCGCCATCACGCCGGCCAGCGGCAAGCCGCTGAGCACGGCGGTAGTGATCACCACGGCGCCGCCCTGGGAAAAGCCCGCCAAAATCACTTGCTTGGGCAAAATGCCTTTGGCCTGCTGGTCGGCAATCAACCCCTTGAGCATGGCGACAGCTTCGTCCATGTGTGCCTGATTGATGGCGCGGGCCGGCGACATGCCGAGGATGTCGTACCAGCAGGGCATCGGGAAGCCGCCGTTGATGGTGACCGGGCGTGTGGGCGCCTGTGGAAAGACAAAGCGTATGCCATGGTTTTGCGGCAGACCCAGCGCCTCGACTACAGGGACAAAATCGAAGCAGTCTGCGCCCAGGCCGTGCAGCCAGATCACGCAGCTGGTGGCCGGTACTGCGGGTTCGATGATGTGCGGCTGTTGCGACATGCGGTACTCCTTGAGAAAACGAAAAAGACGCTGCTCTTTATACGTTTGCTTTCGCCCAATACCAAGCGATAACCGCTGGGATGCAGCCAAGTGCTAGCCACGACAGCAGGTCGTAAATGCCGTCGCCGATCAGCGCGGCGAGCAGGCCTATACTGCTCAACAGAGCCAGTAACAGAGGTGCTCGAAAAATATGCCAGAGACCTTTGCGCGCACTACTCATGCGTTGGCCTCCTCGCTCAGGCCGCCGCTCTTTACTTCTGCTAAGCGGCGCGCGGTGGTGGTGCGCCGTCCCAGCCACAGGTAAATCCCGGAGCCGAGTACGACTATGGTGGCAAGGTCGAGCATGGCCCAGATAATCTTCAACGGCAGGCCGCCGTAATCGCCGAAGTGCAGCGGCTGTGACAGCAGCAAGGCCTGGGCATACCAGGGGAGCGGCTGTGGTTCGAGCCGTTGGTTGGACTGCGCGTCAACCAGTACCGGTTGCAGCAGACGCGAGGTCAGCGGCTGATCGCCGCGGTAGAAGACGCCGTAGTGGTGTTGGCTGGAGAACTGGGTGCCCGGCCAGGCGATGAAGCTTATGTGCATATTGTCTACTGCGGCGTCCGCGCTATCCACGGCGCGCTGCAACGAACTTAATTGCTCGGGTAATGGCACCTCTGCGTAGGCTGCGGTCATGCTTGCCAACTGATCCTGTTGCCAGAGCCCGACGACGATGGGGCTGAGCGTATTGATGCTGCCCGTCAGGCCGACCACCAATGCCCAGAGCAGCGTTACGACGCCCAGCAGGTTGTGCAGGTCCAGCCACTTCAGCCGTGGGCTGCGTTGGCGGCGCACAGTGCCGAAGTCCAGCTTGCGCATGAAAGGCGCATAAAGCACCACGCCGGAGACGATGGCGACCACGAACAGCAGTCCCATAAGTCCGAGAAACAGCATGCCGGGTAACCCGGCGAACAGGTCCACGTGCAGCTTGAACATCACATACATGAAGCCGCGGTCGGGCTCAGGCTCATCGAGTATGGCGGCAGTGCGGGTATCGATGACCAGCGAGTGGTTCTCATCGCCGGGCGCATCCATGCTGCTGGCCATACTGACAAACGCCAGGTGCGGGTGATGCTCATCCCAGAACATGAAGCGGATAACCTCGTCCGGGCGATGGGCGTGAGCGGCGCTTACCAGCTCGTCGAGGCTGGCGTCTGGCAGGTGTGCGGGCAGCGCAGGGGCTTGCACTTCATCGCCGAATAGATGATCAATTTCCTCATGAAAGATCAGCGGTAGCCCGGTAAGGCAGAGCATCAGCAGAAACAGTGTGCAGATCAGACTGGTCCATTTATGAACCAGAAACCAGGCTTTGACGTTCATTGTGGCAGTCCTGTCCTTAAGCTCCATGGTCTGGGCCAGCTGTCAGCGGCTTCGCAGGCTGGCTGCGCTTCGTTCGACGCGACCGTGGACGTTACCAAGAGGCGTAATGCAACGGGGGAGATGATAACGATAATGAGTCGTATTCTGCGGCATGGTCGCCATGAATACAACGTGTGGCAGCGTGGCGGGACAGCAGAAGGAGAAGGAGAAGGAGAAGGAGCTTGCGTCGCCCGGCTGTTTACCCCCAACCGGGCGGGTTTGCTCAAGCGCGAGACATGAATTTGCCTGACTCGGTGTTGATGCGCACCACTTCGCCGGTTTCCAGGTACTCGGGGATCTGGATTTCCAAACCGGTAGCGAAGCGAGCAGTCTTGGTGCGCGCGCTGGCAGATGAGCCTTTGATGGCGGGCGGGGTTTCCTCGATCGGCATTTCCACCACAGCGGGCAGTTCGATTCCCACGAGGTTGCCTTCCACCAGCAGGCCGTACACTCCCTCAATACCGTCGAACAGGTAGTCGAGTTGTTCGGCAAGCTGGTCGGCACTCAAGGTGAACTGGGCAAAGTCTTCGTTATCCATGAAGGTGTAGCCGTCGGCATCCTGATACAGGAACTGGACCTGGCGCTTCTGGAAATCGATAGGGCTCAGCATGTCATCGCCAGTGAGGCTCTGGTCCAGCTTCTGCTTGGTCTGCACGTGATTGAAGCGCACCTTGTAGAGCGTTGTGCCGCTGCGCGAGGAGGGGCTTTTTACATCGATCTGGCTGACGATATAGGGCTGGTTGTTGATCTGGACGATCTGGCCTTTTTTCAGTTCGGCGGCTCTGGGCATGACGGGTGACTCAACGAGGTTGAACGAGGCGCGTATTTTGCTCCCGCCCGCCGCCACTCGGCAATAGTGTGCGGCGGGCAGGCCTTTGCCTAGAGCGGTGGCGAGCCGCTACCGGGTTCATCGTCAGTGCGCTCGGCAGGTGTTTCCGGGTCGGGGTCACCGGTTTTAACCGGGATGGCGTCTGCTCGCTCGCGGTTGGGCTCGCCCACGCGATAGCTATGCACCAGCTTTTCCAGCCCCTTGCTGCTGCGCAGGTTGACGTCGAGCTGGCGGAAGGCGATTTCGATTCCATTCTCCTTGAACACCCGGTCTATTTCGCGATTGATCTCGTCGGTTGCCTGGTTGCGGTCGGCCAATTCCTTTACGTGGATGCGCAGTTCGTGCTCCAGGGTGCTGTCGCTGAAATTGAGGAAAAACACCAACGGCTCGGGGTCCTTCAGCACGCGCGGATTGTTTTGCGCGATCTCTTTCAGCAGTTGCCGTACCTTGGCCACGTCTGAGCCGTAGGCCACCCCGACCTTGATGATCACCCGCGTTATAGTGTCCTGCAGCGACCAGTTGATGATCTGCTCGGTCACGAAGTTCTTGTTCGGAACGATGATTTCCTTGTTGTCGAAATCGGTGATGGTGGTGGCGCGAATGCGGATACGATTGATGGTGCCCGACAGCGGGCCGATGGTAACCACATCACCAATACGGACCGGACGTTCAAACAGGATGATCAGACCGGAAATGAAGTTGGCGAAGATTTCCTGCAGACCAAAACCGAGACCAACACCCAATGCCGCGACCAGCCACTGCAACTTGTCCCAACTGACACCCAGCGATGAAAGTGAGCTGACCAGACCAAAACCGACGATCACATAGCTCAGCAGAGTGGTCACCGCATAGCTGGTGCCCTGGCGCAGCTCCATGCGCGAGAGCACCAGTATTTCCAGCAGGCCTGGCAGGTTGCGGGCCAAGGTAAACGTCAGAATCAAAGTCACCAGCGCGCTGAGGATGTCACCGGCGCTGATCGGCACGGACTGGCCTGTGCTCAGGCCATCGCCCTCGTACTGCCAGAGCGTGACCGACTCGAGGTAGGAGGCCGCGCTGATCAGATCCGCCCAGGTGAAATACAACGCAATGCTGAAGGCAATGACCAGTGCCAGCTTGGCCAGCCGCAGTGATTGCTGGTTAATCTGCTGAATGTTCATTTCCGGCACTTCGACCGAGGGTATTTCACTGTCCTGCCCTTCACGTGCCTCGGCAGCCTGGCGTTTGGCCACGGCGCGCTGGTAGGCCAGGCGGCGGCCAGCGACGTTCAGATTGCGCACCACGGTGCCTTCCAGCAGCATCCAGAGCACGATCAGGTAAAGACTGTCGATAAAGCGTTCGGCCAGTTTGACCGCAGTGTAGTGATAGCCCCAGGCCGTCAGTCCAGCCAGCGCCAGTGGCGCCAGAATCAGCACGGCGGTGGCACTGAAGTGCAGTATTCGCGAATGATAGAGTGGCTCACTGCGCCACATCATCCGGCCCAGCAAGCCTGCGAGCAATCCCATGCCCAGCAGCATTATGGCGCGCCCCAGTGCGTCGCCGCCCAACTGCTCCGGCAGCGAGCCGTGCAGGCCTAGCACCAGCACCAGCGGCAGCATTATCCAGGCCAGTCGGCGGGCCAGCTTGTGCAAACGCTCCACCAGGCTGTCATCCCAGTGGAAGTGGCGTGCGGCAATGCCGCGCGGATCCAGCACACGATAGAGTAAGTGCAGGACGAACCAGGCCAGACTGAGTTTGAGCAATGCCAGCCCCAATGCGGGCATCGCCGGTTCCTTGCCCAGATGCATGATCAGTCCGAGGAACAGTAACGCCAGCGGGATGGGGCTGATCAACGCAATGGTCAGGCCCAGGGCCCGTGGCGTGTGCCAGGGGCTGTCGCGGCGAAAGTGACCCACTTCATCGTGCAGGGTGTTGAGTTTGCGGCGCATGCTGGGTTGGCGCCACAGATAGAGCGCGACGAACAGCGCGAAGAGGATGCCCCATGGGTAGTGCATCTGCACTGTATTGAGCACGTTGCCGGCCACCTGTTTCAGGTGCAGGCTGCCGATCTGCCGCTTGGCTTGGGCAGGAAACTCCCTTACCCAGCTCAAGTCCAGGGGTTTACTGCTGGCGACCCAGAACAGCTGGTCGTCGATGGTACGTTTCAGGTCATCACTCAGCTGCTGCAGTTGGCGCTGGTTGATCTGCAGGCTGATTGCCAGATTGATCAAGGTATTGATGTTGTTGTTCAGTTGCTCGACCAGGGTGACTCGGCTATTGACCATCTGTTCCAGCCCTGGGCGCAACGCGTCGCGCTGGCGGACGGGTATTTGCAGCAACAGGTTGTTCAGATAGGCGTCGGGGTTGCTCAGGTCGTTGCTCAATTGGGTCAGCTCGAACTGACGCAGGCGCAGATCGGCGATTTGATCGGCAATGCGACTGTCGATGCTGACCTTGGGTAGCGCGTTCTTTTGCTGGTGCAAGATTCGCGACAACAGCAGGCTGCCTTCCAGAACATCGATCTGCTGCTCCAGTGCCTTGTCCACCTGGCTGAGGTGCTCGGTCTGCTGTTTGGTTTCGATGTTGCGGCGCGTCAGGTCACCAATCTGGCTGGTTGCCGATAGTAGCTCTTCGCTCAGTTCGCGGTTGATGCTGCTCTGTTGTTGCAACACCTGATTCTGCGATTCGTCTTCCGGCAGGGTGGCGTCGCTGACGGCCTTTTCCGACTGGCTACGGCGTTTTTCATTGATGACGTCCTGCAGGACTTTGATGTCGTCTTCAATCTGGCGAATCTGCAGACTCAGCAGGTTCTTCTTCTGGGTCGCCAGATCCTGCAGCACGTTGTTGCCCGACAGCTTCTGGCGCAGCAGATCGTTGGTGATTTGCAGGTAATCGCGCTCGGCCTGCAGCATGTCGATACGCGCACGGCTTTGCTGGGTCGGCGGCTGGCGTTGCAGGGTGCGTAGCTGCTCTGCGACCGTTTGTGCGCGCTTCTGGTTGTCGGACACGCTGGCCTGTGTGCGTTCCGGCCGTGTCTGGGCAGCAATCAGCTCGCCGTTGACGGCGGTCAGCTCGTTCTGCCAGGTGAACATTTGGTTCACTTGTTCGGCCAGCTTGGCCTCCAGCTGGTGCAGGTCAGTCTTTTGCAGGCTGTCCTTGTGGGCAGAGCCTGAGCTGTCGCGTTTGGCCAGCTGATTGTGTTGCGCGCGGATGCTCTGCGTTTCACGCGGTGCGCTGGCGATTTCTTCCTGCAGCTTGTCCTGCTCATCCTTGGCCTGAATGCTCTGCTTCAGGTAATTCAGCGTGCTCTGATACAGCTCATTCAGCTCGCGCTTGTCCGGCTCAGCAAGGGAGCTGCTATTCAGGGTCTCGACACTGGTGTTGGTTGCGTCTATGCGCTGGTTGAGATCATCGGTCGATGGCGCTTCCTGAGCCAAGGCGCTGGTGCTGATAAACAGGCAGAAAAGGAGCGATGACAAAAAACGCGACATGAAAGGTGATCCTGAAGAGTTCTGATCTGAAGGGTAGCCCCAAGGCTGGCGCTTGGGAAGCTGACCGGTCTGCTTCAGCAAAGTTTCCCGGCCCAAAAAGCAACAGGCCACCCGGGTGGGGTGGCCTGTTGAGATGCTGTCGATCAGTTGCGGGTCACGTTGCCGATCAGAACCAGGCGTCCTGCATGTCGTAACAGGTGGGGTCACGATTTTCCAGTACGTTCAGGTCGTGGTGACAGGAGGGGACTTCCCAATTGAGGAAGTAGCGCGCCGCCTGCAGCTTGCCCTGATAGAAATCACGGTCGGCCTGGTTGCCGGCGTTCAGGCCGTTCTGTGCGTGTACCGCCTGCTGCAGCCAGCGCCAGCCGATCACCATGTGACCAAAGGCCTTGAGGTAGAGCGCGGAGTTGGCCAGAGCCTGATTGACCCTACCCTGACCCATATCGCCCAGTAGCGCGACAGTAACCTTACCCAGGTGCGCCAGCAGCTTCTCGAGTGGCTCGCGCAGCCCGTTCAGCTCAGGATGTGCAGCGGCCTGTTTGCAGGTAGCCAGAATAAGCTCCGAGAGCTGTTTCATTGCTGCACCGTTGTTCATCACCACCTTGCGCGCCAGCAGATCCAGTGACTGGATGCCGTTGGTGCCTTCGTGAATCGGATTCAGACGGTTGTCGCGGTAGTACTGCTCGACGGGATACTCGCGGGTATAACCGTGGCCACCGAGAATCTGGATTGCCAGTTCGTTGGCCTTGAGGCAGTAGTCCGACGGCCAGGCCTTGACGATCGGCGTGAGCAGGTCAAGCAGCTCCAGCGCGGTCTTGCGCTCGGCTTCGGTTTCCAGGGTCTCGGTATCGTCGAACAGGCGTGCGGCATACAGGCCCAGGTCGAAGGCGCCCTCTACATAGGCTTTCTGCGCCAGCAGCATACGCTTGACGTCGGTGTGCTCAATGATCGAAACCTGCGGCGCAGTCGGATCCTTGCCATCGGGCAGACGACCTTGCGGACGCTCGCGCGCATAGTTCAGTGAGTACAGGTAACCGGCGTAGCCGAGCATGACCGCGCCCATGCCGACGCCGATGCGTGCTTCATTCATCATCTGGAACATGCAGGCCAGACCTTGGTGCGGCTTGCCGACCAGATAGCCGACGCAGTTGTCCTTGTCACCGAAGTTGAGTGCGGTAGAGGTAGTGCCGCGCCAGCCCATCTTGTGGAACAGGCCAGCCAGGGTAACGTCGTTGCGTTCGCCCAGGCTGCCGTCGTCGTTGACCAGGAATTTGGGCACGATGAACAGCGAAATACCCTTCACACCCGGTGGCGCATCGGGCAACTTGGCCAGCACCATGTGCACGATGTTTTCCGAGAGCGGGTGATCGCCACCGGAAATGAAAATCTTGTTGCCCTTGAGGCGGTAGCTGCCATCGCCGGCCGGTTCCGCCTTGGTGCGAATGTCCGACAGCGAGGAGCCGGCATGCGGTTCGGTCAAGGCCATGGTGCCGAAGAAACGACCTTCGATCATCGGTTGCAGGAAGCGCTCTTTCTGCTCTTCGGTGCCGAAGTTCTCAATTAGATTGGCTGCGCCCATGGTCAGCATGGCGTAGGACGAGGTCGCTGCGTTGGCCGACTGGAAGTGGGCGAAACAGGCCTGCGACAACAGGTTGGGCATCTGCATGCCGCCCTGCTCGAAGGTACGAGTAGCGTTCAGAAAGCCAGCTTCCAGGAAGGCATCGACCGCCGGCTTGACCTCGGGAATCAGCTCTGCTGCGCCATCAACGTACTGGGGCTCGTTCTCATCGCTCTTGCGGTTGTGCGGGGCAAAGAGCTTTTCGGCGATGGTGCGAGCGGTGCCAATGGCTGCGTCGAAGGTCTCCCGGTTGTGGTCGGCAAAGCGCTCACGCTGGGTCAGGCCTTCGGCATCCAGCACTTCATAGAGTTCGAAGGCCAGGTTGCGTTGATCAAGCAGTATCTCGGTCATGGAGGTCACCTCAAATTTTAACGCGAAGCAGTGTATTGGCTGATTCCCCTGCTGGGAATGGCCATTGATGTCCTTTATGCAGCCAGATCAGAACAGCCGAAGCACCGGCTCGTCCATCGCGGCGCGTTGTTCACGCAGGGTCAGTATCTGTTCGGCCCAATAGCGCTCGCTGGCGAACCAGGGAAAGTGCATGGGGAAGGCCGGGTCGTCCCAGCGCCGCGCCAGCCAGGCGCTGTAGTTGATCAGCCGCAAGCTGCGCAAGGGCTCGATCAGTGCCAGCTGGCTGGGGTCGAAGTCGTAAAACTCGTTGTAGCCATCGGCCAGTTCGGCCAGTTGGGCCTGGCGCTGATCGCGCTCGCCGGACAGCATCATCCACAAATCCTGGATTGCCGGGCCTTGCCGGCAGTCGTCCAGATCGACCATGAACAGGCTGTCATCGCGCCACAACAGGTTGCCCACGTGCAGGTCACCGTGCAGGCGCAGGGTGCTACAGGGGTGCATGGCGAAACGTTCAGCCACTACCTTGAGCAGATCATCGGCGACGGAAAAGTATGCGGCTTGCAAAGCCTGTGGCACCACATTGGCGCTGCGCAGAAAGTCCAGGCTGTCAGTGCCAAAGGTTTGTACGGTCAGCTCCGGGCGATGGTCGAAGGGACGCATGGCGCCGACCGCATGCAGCCGGCCGACAAGGCGGCCCAGCATCAGCAGGTGATCAGGGTCGTCGAATTCGGGGGCGCGGCCACCAAAGCGTTTGAACAGACTAAAGCGGAACCCGGCGAACTCGAACAGGGTTTCGCCGTTGATTTGCATCGGCGGGATCACTGGGTTCTCGCGTTCGACCAGTTCGAGGGAGAACGCATGCTCCTCAAGAATGGATTCATCGCTCCAGCGCAGCGGCCGGTAAAACTTGGCGATCAATGGCTGGCCGTCTTCGATGCCGACCTGAAACACGCGGTTCTCGTAGCTGTTCAGCGTGAGGGTGCGCGCGTCGGAGAGGAAGCCCAGTGACTCGACTGCGTCGAGTACGGTGTCGGGCGTGAGCAAAGCAAAGGGATGGTGCGCGTCCATAACCGGTTCGCCTGCGTCAGAAAAGGGTAGCTATGGTGGCACAAGTCAGGGGGCAGGTGGCAACTCTGCGCTCAGGGCGTGCGGGCGGCGCACCAGACTTGAACGGACGCGGCGCCAGCGCGGAGTAGGGTTCGGGTGGCTTCGGCGGCGCTCGTACCGGTGGTCATCACGTCATCGATCAGGGCGATGTCACGGCCGGCGATCTGTTCTGGGTAGCGGCAACGAAAGGCGTCGCGCAGGTTTTGCTGGCGCTCGCGGGCGCTTAGGCCCTGCTGTGGCTTGGTGGCACGGCTGCGCTGCAGGGCGTTGCGCTGCAGCGGTATTTTCAGTTCACCGGCCAGTTGGCGCGCCAGTTCAAAGGCCTGGTTGTAACCCCGCTGTGCTTGTCGCGCCGAATGCATCGGCATGGCAATCAGCAGGTCGGGACGGCGCTCGGGGAACTGCTCCAGATAATGCGTTAAGTGCAGCAGCATCAGTTGGCCGAGTAGCTGCCCATAGGCGTTCTGCCGGTGATACTTGAAGGCCGGAACCAGCGAGTCCACCGGAAAGCGGTAAAGCAAAGGCGCGGTAGCATGCACAAAGGGTGGGGGCTGCTGCAGGCACTGGCCGCATAGGGTATCGGCCTGAGGCAGGGGGAGGGCGCATTGGCGACAATGCTCATGCAGCCATGGCAGATCGGCGAGACACCCTCGGCAGAGTCCGGCCTGCGGATGCTCTGTGCGCAGGTCGCAGAGCAGGCACTGACTGCAAAGGTTGTTTTTTGTCCAGTTGTAAACCTTGTGTTTTATCAATGGTTGACAGCCTCCATGCCGTCGCTATCATGCTTGCCATAGCGTGAACCCTTGAGGGTTCCAAGGCAATAATCAAAGGACTCCTACCCATGACCGCCTCCGTGACTCGCCACGACTGGACGCCGGCCGACGTGCTGGCCCTGTTCCGCCTGCCTTTCAACGATCTGCTGTTCCGCGCTCAGACAGTGCATCGCGAGCACTTTGACCCCAACCGTGTGCAAGTCTCCACCTTGCTGTCGATCAAGACCGGCGCCTGTCCCGAGGATTGCAAATACTGTCCGCAATCCGGCCATTACAACACCGGCCTGGATAAGGAAAAGCTCCTGGAAGTACAGAAGGTGCTGGATGAGGCCGCCGCTGCCAAGAAGATCGGCGCGACGCGTTTCTGCATGGGAGCGGCCTGGAAGCATCCGTCTGAAAAAGACATGCCCTATGTACTGCAGATGGTTCGCGGCGTGCGCGAGCTAGGGCTGGAAACCTGCATGACCTTGGGCAAGCTGACCAAGGAGCAGACCGCGGCGCTGGCCGACGCTGGATTGGATTATTACAACCACAATCTGGATACCTCGCCCGAGTTCTACGGCAATATCATCACCACGCGCACCTACGGCGACCGGCTGGAGACGCTGTCCTACGTGCGTGACGCCGGCATGAAAATCTGCTCCGGCGGAATCCTGGGTATGGGCGAGACGGTCGAGGATCGCGCCGGCCTGCTGATCCAGCTGGCCAACTTGCCGGAACACCCTGAGAGCGTGCCGATCAACATGCTGGTCAAGGTCAAGGGCACGCCCTTGGAGAACGCCGAAGACGTTGATCCCTTCGATTTCATTCGCACGCTGGCGGTAGCGCGCATCATGATGCCCAAATCCCACGTGCGTCTTTCCGCCGGCCGTGAACAGATGAACGAGCAAACCCAGTCGCTGGCCTTTTTCGCCGGTGCCAATTCGATCTTCTATGGTGAGCGTTTGCTGACCACCGCCAACCCGCAGGCAGAGAAGGACATGCTGTTGTTCGAGCGCCTGGGCATCAAGCCCGAAGAGCGCGAAGAGCATGACGACGAGGTGCACCAGGCCGCGATCGAACAGGCGCTGGTCGAACAGCGCGATAGCGCACTGTTCAGCAATGCCGCTGCGGTCTGAATGCAGCGGTTCATCTGGCAGCGCGCCCTTGGTTACCAGCGGGACGCAGCATAGCGCGGTTCCTCTGGTGGCTTGAGGTGGGTTGTTTTTGGCTACATGTCAAACGAGTCTTCCCGTGCCCTTTGATCTCACCTCCCGCCTGGCCGAACGCCGCGCCGCCCACCTTTATCGTCGTCGTCCCCTGCTGGACTCTCCTCAGGGCGTGCGAGTGCGGGTGGATGGTGTCGAGTTGCTGGCGTTCTGCAACAACGATTATCTCGGGCTGGCAAATCATCCAGAGGTAATTCGAGCCTTCGCGGACGGCGCGCAGCGCTGGGGCGTGGGCGGCGGGGCTTCCCATCTGGTGGTGGGGCACAGTACGCCCCACCATGAGCTGGAAGCGGCGCTGGCGGAATTTACCGGCCGCCCGCGCGCCCTGCTGATGTCCAGCGGTTATACGGCCAATTTGGGTACGGTCACGGCGCTGGTGGGGCAGGGCGATACCGTGCTGGAGGATCGCCTTAATCACGCCTCGCTGCTCGATGCCGGTCTGCTCAGTGGTGCACGCTTCTCACGCTATCTGCACAACGACCACGCGAGTCTTGCCGCACGCCTGAGTAAGGCAGTTGGCAATACGCTGGTAGTGACCGACGGTGTATTCAGCATGGACGGTGATCTCGCCGACCTACCGCAGCTCTGTGCTCAAGCCCGCCAGCGTGGCGCCTGGGTGATGGTCGATGACGCCCATGGTTTCGGCTGTCTGGGCGAGCAGGGGGGAGGTATCGTCGAGCACTTTGGTTTGGGGGTGGATGATGTGCCGGTATTGGTCGGCACGCTCGGCAAGGCCTTCGGCACTGCCGGTGCCTTCGTTGCCGGCAGCGAGGAGCTGATTGAAAGCCTGATTCAGTTTGCCCGGCCCTACATTTACACCACCAGCCAGCCACCGGCAGTCGCCTGTGCCACGCTCAAGAGTCTGCAACTGCTGTGTGAAGAAAAGTGGCGCCGCCGCCATTTGCAGCAGTTGATCAGCCAATTCCGCACCGGGGCTGCCGAATTGGGCCTGCAATTAATGGACAGCCCAACCCCGATCCAACCCATTCTGATTGGCAGCAGTGCCAGGGCGCTGGCGCTCTCGGCAGCGCTGCGCCAACGCGGTATTCTGGTGACCGCCATTCGCCCGCCCACTGTGCCGCGTGGCACGGCAAGATTGCGGGTGACCCTTTCTGCTGCGCACACTGAAGACGATGTGACGCAGCTGCTGCAGGCGCTGGAAGCAGCCCTGGCAGTGCTGTCCAACGAAGAGAACACCAATGAACACCATTAATCTGCTGCCAGGTTGGTCGCTGGCGGCCAGTAATCTCGATGCACTGCGACAGGCGCTACAGAGCTGTCTGCCAAATTACGCGGTGACCAGTCATGAACTGCCACCCATGCAGATGTCGAACCTGGAGGCTGACCTAGAGCAGTTGGCTGGCAGTCTGCAGCCCGGCTGGCTGGTTGGCTGGTCGCTGGGTGGCACGCTTGCCATTCAACTCCTTAGACGCTACCCAGAGCGCTTTTGCGGTGCGGTTACCATCACCAGTAACGCCTGTTTTTCAGCTCGTGCCGAATGGCCTGAAGCCATGCCAACCGAGTCCTTCAAGACGTTCTTCAGTGAGGCGCGCGAGCAGCCGGAGAAAATGCTCAAACGCTTTGCGCTGCTGGTGACGCAGGGCGCCGAGCAGCAGCGGGAGCTCAGCCGGAAACTGCAGTGGAGCGACGCCGACCCGCTGCAGCGGCTGAACCACCTGGCATTGCTGGGGGTGCTGGATAACCGCGTTCATCTGCGTCGCTGCGAGCAGCCGGTGCTGCATTGCCTGGCGGCGCAGGATGCGCTGGTGCCGGCCGCGGCGGCGGCTGAGCTGCAGGCGCTTAATCCGCAGGCCAAAGTGGTGGTGCATCCGCAGTCCAGCCATGCGCTGCCGTTGGAACAGCCGGAATGGTTGGCGCAGCAGATCGCCGAGCGGGTGCAGCGGGCATGAGCGATGCGGTCATCGACAAGCGCCAGGTTGCAGCCTCCTTTAGTCGCGCTGCCGGGACCTATGACCAGGTGGCCGAGCTGCAACGTAATGTGGGTAACAACCTGCTGGCGCGCCTGCCGCACGCGGCGTGTGCCAGGCAACTGGCTGATATAGGCTGCGGCACGGGTTATTTCACCCGCGCACTGGCTGAGCGATTCGGTCAGCCAGTGTTGGGATTAGACATCTCCGAAGGCATGCTGCGCTATGCGCGGGAGCACAGTCCGGATTCGTTGGGCTGGGCGACCGCCGACGCAGAAAGCCTGCCATTGCGTTCGGCCAGTCAGGACCTGCTATTTTCCAGTCTTGCCCTGCAATGGTGCCCGCAGTTGCCGTTAGCGCTGGCGGAGGCTTTCCGCGTGCTGCGACCTGGCGGTTGCATGGCGTTCAATACCCTGGTGGAGGGTACCCTGGCTGAACTGCGCGACGCCTGGCTTGCAGTGGATGGGTTTGTGCATGTCAATCGCTTCATGCCGCTAGCCCAGTTACAACAGGTGCTGGCGCAGTCCGGATTCGCCCGCTGGCACTGTGAGGTGGAGCGGCATGTATTGCACTATGGTCAGTTGAGTGAGTTGACCCACGAGCTCAAGGCCCTGGGGGCGCACAATCTTAACGCAGGTCGCCCCAGTGGGTTGACCGGGCGAGCGCGCTTGCGGGCGTTGACCGCCGCCTATGAAGCGCAACGTCAGGCTGCCGGGTTGCCGGCGACCTATCAGGTAGCGCAGATCCTGTTGTTCAAGGGTCTTGATCAGGTTTGATGGAGTAGAGCATGTCCAAACGCTATTTTGTTACTGGCACCGACACCGAGATCGGCAAGACCACCATCGCGGCCGCGTTGCTGCATGCCGCGCGTGTCGGTGGATTGAGCACGGCTGCCGTCAAGCCGGTCGCGGCAGGTTGCGAGCGCACCAGCGAAGGGCTGCGCAACGAAGATGCGCTGGCACTGCAGGCGGAGTGCTCTCCGGCACTGGCCTATGAATTGATTAATCCGGTCACGCTGGAGGCGGCTATTGCGCCGCATATCGCAGCCCAGGAAGAGGGCGCCGCGTTGACACTGGAGATTCTGGCCGGCGCCTGTTTGCAGGTGTTTGATCGCGAGCGTGATCTGACCCTGGTCGAAGGTGCTGGTGGCTGGCGCGTACCGCTAAACGACGACGAGTTGCTGTCAGATCTAGCGGTGGAGCTGAAGCTGCCGGTGGTTTTGGTTGTAGGGATGCGACTGGGCTGCATCAATCATGCGTTGCTGACCTGCCAGGCTATAGCCGCCGATGGACTGCAATTGGTCGGTTGGGTGGCCAACCATGTTGACCCGGATATGAGCCGCCCGGATGAGAATCTGGAGACCCTGAAGCGGTTGATAAAGGCGCCTTTGCTCGGCCGCGTGCCGCGTCTGGACAATGCCGATGCCGCGTCTGTCGCAGCCTATCTGGATGTTACCCCGCTGGTCTGAACTGACCGGTGGTGATACTCAATACTGGCCTTTTGTGCTTGAATGTCATCAGGCTCTCTACATCTGAGGTTGTGCCCATGGCTACCCTTGACTTGATCTCATCTGGCCTGACCAGCGTGCGTCAGGGACAGAACCGTGTTTCCAACGCCGCTTCCGATATTGCGCGCTTGGGCAGCTCCGTCGATCCCGTGACGGCTCAGGCGACGCCCACGCAACCAGCGACTGGCCAAGCTGTGTCTAGCGCACCAGTGGAAAGCGCACGACCGGTTAACCTCGTGGACAGTTTGGTGGAATTGCAGAGAGGTCGCCAAGAAGCCGAAGCCGGTGCTTCCGTGATTGATACTGCCGATGAGGTTCTGGGCACCCTGCTGGATGTGACCGTCTGATATTGGCGCCTCGCCGGCGCCTCTGAAAGGCACTCTCTATCGGACTCCAGAGGTCTGACGCAATGACAAGCATCGGCGCATTCAGCGCCTATTCATACTCCCCTACGCTCGTTCAAGCACCGGTAACCGGTGTTGTGTCGGCGAATCTTACTGTGCCTGCTGCTGGCGTCTCCAGTCGTTTTGCGCCCGTTGACGAAGCCACCGCGACGGCTGCGACCAACTCTGAGCAGGGAGATGCGTCGGCTAGCGAAGAAACGTCAGACCTGGAGCAGCAAAAGCGCGCGCAACTGGCTGCTGCCGAGGCGCAGCAGTTGCAGGCGACTCAGCAGGAAATCCGTGAGCTGGCGGCGCGTGACCGAGAGGTGCGCACGCACGAGCAGGCGCACATGGCTGTCGGTGGGCAATACGCAGGTGCGGTGCAATACGATTATGATCGCGGCCCGGACGGCCGCCTTTATGCGGTGGGTGGAGAGGTGGGCATTGATACGTCTCCAATTCCGGGCGATCCGCAAGCGACCATCGAGAAGATGGAGCAGGTCCGCCGCGCTGCGCTGGCGCCGGCCGAACCCTCCGGGCAGGATCGTTCCGTCGCGGCCCAGGCCGGGCAGGCGATTGCGCAGGCCAGAGCAGAGCTGGCAACTCAGGGTGCGGACAAGGCCGGGTCTGTCGACGGGCCGTCCGACGAGAAAAGCGCCAGTGACTCAACCGAGGATGCTGATGAGGCTTCGCCAGCCGAGAGGGGTCGTGCCCGCGACCTTTCGCTTTATCGCGATGTGGCAGCCTCTGCTAGCACGACCGATTCGGTATTCAGCCTTAGCGCCTGACTCCCAGGCACGCTATTTCCCACTTTAAATCTGTCCTGCGCGGTTGCGCGGCGACGTCCCGCTTTGTGCCTGTTCACAACTATTTATGATCCGGCATTCATGGGGGGTTGACTTTCATTTGGCGTAAACGTATGTTTCAAACACATGTTTGAAAGTGCTATTTGCGGCACAGAATGCAGCCTCGGCTGCCCTTGCATCTGATACTACTGTTGAGGTCAAGCACCATGCCCGATTACAAGGCCCCCCTGCGTGATATCCGTTTTGTTCGCGACGAGCTTCTGGGTTATGAAGAGCACTACCAGAGCCTGCCTGGTTGCGAAGACGCAACACCCGATATGGTCAATGCGATTCTGGAAGAAGGCGCCAAGTTCTGCGAGCAGGTGATTGCGCCGCTGAACCGGGCCGGCGACAGTGAAGGTTGCACCTGGAGCGCTGATGGCGTGACCACGCCGACTGGCTTCAAGGAAGCCTATCAGCAGTACGTTGAAGGCGGCTGGCCGAGTCTGGCACACGACGTCAACCACGGTGGTCAGGGCCTGCCCGAGTCGCTAGGTCTGGCGATCAGTGAGATGGTTGGCCAGGCCAACTGGTCTTGGGGTATGTACCCTGGCCTGTCCCACGGTGCGATGAACACCCTGGATGAGCACGGCACCGACGAGCAAAAGCACACCTATCTGACCAAGCTGGTCTCCGGTCAGTGGACTGGCACCATGTGTCTGACCGAATCACATTGTGGTACCGATCTGGGCATGCTGCGCACTAAGGCCGAGCCACAGGCCGATGGCAGCTACAAGATTTCCGGCACCAAGATCTTCATCTCCTCCGGTGAGCACGACATGGCCGAGAACATCGTCCATATCGTTCTGGCACGTCTGCCCGATGCTCCCGCCGGCACCAAGGGTATTTCGCTGTTTATCGTTCCCAAGTTCCTGCCTGACGCCAATGGCGAGAAGGGCGAGCGTAACGGCGTAAGCTGTGGTTCGCTGGAGCACAAGATGGGTATCCACGGTAATGCGACCTGTGTGATGAACTTCGACGGCGCCACCGGCTTCCTGATCGGGCCGCCGAACAAGGGCCTGAACTGCATGTTCACCTTCATGAACACCGCGCGTCTGGGTACCGCGCTGCAGGGCCTCGCGCACGCTGAAGTCGGCTTCCAAGGCGGCATCCAGTACGCCCGCGATCGTCTGCAGATGCGTGCTCTGACCGGCGCCAAGGCACCCGAGAAGGCGGCTGATCCGATCATCGTGCACCCTGATGTTCGCCGCATGCTGCTGACCATGAAAGCCTTCGCGGAAGGTAACCGCGCGATGGTTTATTTCACCGCCAAGCAGGTTGATATCGTCAAGAACAGCCAGGATGCCGAACAGAAGAAGCAAGCTGACGCTCTGCTGGCACTGCTGACGCCTATTGCCAAGGCGTTCATGACCGAAGTGGGTTTTGAAGCCGCCAACCACGGTGTGCAGATCTACGGTGGTCACGGCTTCATCGCTGAGTGGGGCATGGAGCAGAACGTGCGCGATGCTCGTATCTCTATGCTGTATGAAGGCACCACTGGTATTCAGGCCCTCGACCTGCTGGGTCGCAAGGTTCTGATGACTCAGGGCGAAGCACTCAAGGGCTTTACCAAAATCGTGCACAAGTTCTGCCAGAGCAACGAAGGCAACGAATCCATCGCTGAGTTTGTTGCGCCCCTGGCACAGCTGAACAAGGAGTGGGGCGAGCTGACCATGAAGGTGGGTATGGCTGCCATGAAGGATCGCGAGATGGTTGGTGCTGCGTCGGTTGATTACCTGATGTACAGCGGCTACGCGTGCCTGGCCTACTTCTGGGCTGACATGGCCCGGGTTGCTGCGGCCAAGCTGGCCGAGGGTACTTCCGAAGAGGCCTTCTACAAGGCCAAGCTGCAGACTGCGCGCTTCTACTTCCAGCGTATCCTGCCGCGCACCCGTACCCACGTTGAGAGCATGCTGTCGGGCGCCGACAACCTGATGGAGATGGACGCCGAGCACTTCGCTCTGGGTTACTGATCCAGCGTGCAGCTGAGCTGCAAATAAAAAGGCCGCTCCGGGGAACCGGGGCGGCCTTTTTCGTCATGCGCTGATCAGCTATCGCGCGCCAGGCGGATACCGCTGAACTGCCATTGGGCGGCGGCCGGGAAGAAATTGCGATAGCTGTTTCTGCTGTGGCCCGCCGGTGTGGCGCAAGAACTGCCGCGTAGCACCATCTGATTGATCATGAACTTGCCGTTGTACTCACCGACAGCGCCGGATGCCGGTTGATAGCCCGGGTAGGGCAGGTAGGCGCTGTTAGTCCACTGCCACACCTGGCCAAACAAGCCCGCTAGATCCGGAGCGTTTTGTGCTGCGTGCTCCCACTCGGCTTCTGTTGGCAGGCGCCCGCCCGACCAGCGCGCAAAGGCATCGGCTTCGTAGAGATTGACGTGGCACAGTGGTGCTGCGTGGTTCAGCGGTTGCAGGCCGGCGAGGGTGAATAGCTGCCACTGTTGGTCTGCATGTTGCCAGTACAGCGGACACGCAGCATGATCCTGACAGACCCAGTCCCAGCCGTCGGAAAGCCAGAGCTCAGGCCGCTGGTACCCGCCGTCGGCGATAAAGGCGAGAAAGTCCCCGTTGCTGACGTTACGCTCGGCAAGTTGAAAAGGCTCCAGCCAGACTCGGTGGCGCGGCCCTTCGTTGTCATAGCTGAAACCGCCGGCGGGCGCGCCTATACCGCACAGCCCGCCTGCAAAGGTCCGGAATGTCACGGGTTGGGTGACTGCGCGTTCATCTGGTTGCTCTGGGGCGCGGTCGCGCCAAGCCGGATGCAGCGGATTACAGGAAAAGTGGTGTTTCAGATCGGTGAGCATCAACTCCTGGTGCTGCTGCTCGTGCTGTAGTCCGAGTGTCACCAGCTCAGTAAGTGGTGCTAGCTGCGCGGGGTGGGCCAGTAGCTCCTGCATCTGGTGATCTACCTGTTTGCGGTAGTGCAGGATTTCCTCCAGGGAGGGGCGCGATAACAGGCCGCGCTCAGCGCGCAGGTGGCGCTCGCCAATACCAACGTAGTAGGAGTTGAACAACACCCTGTAGCGTGGGTCGACTGGGTCAGGAGGGGAGGGCAAGGCTCCCAGCACGAACGTTTCAAAAAACCAGGTGGTGTGTGCCAGATGCCATTTCAGTGGGCTGGCGTCTGGCATGGACTGTAACTGACAATCCTCGGCGCTGAGGCCGCGGATCAGTTCAAGTGAGTATGCACGGGTTTGCGCGTAGCCGAACGCGAGGCCGGTGTTTGCGCTCTGTCTGGCTTGAGTATTCATACCGGCTCAGCCAGAAAGACGCCGAACCAGTCTTGCGGATCAGTCCAGTAGTGGCTGCACCGCAGACCGCTAGCTGCTAGCAGGGCGCGGAACTCATCCAGGCTGTATTTGTGTGAGTATTCGGTCAGTATGCCCTCGTCCTTACCGAAGTAGCGGCGGGTATGGCGACCCAGGCTGACGCTGTGCTTCTCACGGGCGATCAGATGCATTTCGATACGCCGATGCGCCTCGTCGAATTGTGCGAAGTGACGGAACCTTTCCGGTTGGAAGTCGGCATCCAGTTCGCGGTTGACGACCTCGAGTACGTTCAGGTTGAAAGCGGCAGTAACGCCGAGAGCGTCATCGTATGCAGCCTCCAGAATGGCTCTGGGCTTTATCAGGTCCGCGCCGATCAGCAGTCGACCGTGCTCTCCGCAGTGGGCTCTTATGCGTCGCAGGAAGCGCATCGCGGCGCGGGGTTCAAAATTGCCGATAGAAGAGCCCGGGTAAAAAAACACCGGCGGGGCGTTGGGCTCTTCTGCCAGCAGCGCATGCAAGTCGAGGTGTTGGGTAAAATCGCTGACCACGCCGACGCACTCGAGTTGCGGGTGCTGCTGGGCAACGCTGATCATCGAGCTTTGTAGAAACTCACCCGCAATGTCGACACCGATGACACGTGCAGGTTTTATAGAACTCAGCCATTGCAGCGTTTTGCCGCAGTCCCCGCAGCCAAGGTCTATCCATTGCAGGTCCCTGGGCAGCTGGGCGGCAATGGCGTCGCGGTGTTCGGAGAATATCTGGGCTTCGGTGCGGGTGGGGTAATACTCGTCAAGCCGACAGATGTCGGTGAATAGCTCACAACCACGGTCATCGTAGAAATACTTTGAGTCGATGTGTGCCTGTGTTTGCAGCAACCCGTGTAGCAGTTGCTGGCGCTCATCCTGCGCTGGAAGCCGCAGGGTGGTCTCTAGTCGGGGCAGTTCAAGGGCAAGGCTCACGAAGCGTTTTCCTCCGCAGGTCAAAGACGCGTGTCTTAAAACCTAGCAGGCCGCTTCTGATCATGCCAATGTAGTTGTCGAGTGAGGCGCGGGTGTGTGACCTAGTACCGGCTGGGTTCAGAGGCCCTTGGCGCTGTCTGCCAGCTGGCGGATAATCTTGAATAACTTGCGCGCGGCGGTAGGTGCCTTGTTCTGCTCTGCTTCTTTGTTGGCTTGGCGTACCAGTTGACGGATGTGCTGTCGGTCGGCGGACGGGTAGGCAAGCATGAAAAGCTCCAGCTCGTCAGCGCGGCCGGTCAGCAGGCGATCGCGCCAGCGTTCCATCTGGTGGAAGTGCTGCGCGTGTGCCTGGGTGCTGCTGTCGATGAGATCCAGGTAGGTTTGAATGGCGTCAGTATCCTGGTCGCGTACCAGTTTGCCGACAAAGCTCATGTGGCGCTTGAGCGCGCCCCGCGCGGTGTGTTTTGGTGCTTCGGCCAGGGCTAGGCGCAGTTTGTCGGTCAGCTCAAGTTTGTTCAGTTGCTCGGGCTTGAGGGCGATCAGGCGCCGGCCCATCTCCTGCAAGGCATCCATTTCCCGCTTGATCTGACTTTTGCTCTTGCCTTCGTCAACGGGTTCGAGGGATTCGTCTTCGTGAAACTCGGTCATGGCGTGCCTGTTGAAAGTTGCTCTGGGTGATTGCGCTGCGGGCCTATGATACCCGTTCTGGCGTGCACAGGGGTAATCCGCTGTGGTCGGCTGCGGCGCAAGGCCGCTACAATGGGGCGCATTGCCATGGAGGAATTATGACTGCACCAATTGCGACGCAATCCGAAGATCCGCAGGTGCTGCGTGCCAGCCTGGAGCAGCGCGTAGCCTTTATCGTTGATGAGGCACGCCGCCAGGGCGCCAGTGCCAGTGAAGTCGGCGTGAGTCAAAGTACCGGGCTTTCCGTCGGGGTGCGCAAGGGCGAGGTGGAAACGGTTGAGTTCAACCGTGATCAGGGCTTTGCCATTACGCTGTACGTGGGCCAGCGCAAAGGCTCGGTTAGCACCTCTGACACCTCCGACGACGCGATTCGCAAGGCGGTGGAAACCGCGCTGGTGATTGCCCGGCACGCGTCCGAAGACCCGAGCGCGGGCTTGGCCGACGCCGCGCTGATGGCGCAGCAAATACCGGATCTTGACCTGTTTCACCCGTGGAATATCAGCGCCGAGGCTGCCATCGACAAGGCGCTGTTGCTGGAAGCGGCTGCCTTGGAGGTTGACTCGCGCCTGACTACCGACAGTGCGCAGATCAGCACCCAGCAGGGCTGCCGTGTGTATGGCAATAGCCACGGTTTTATCGGCAGTTCCATGGGCACCCGGCACAGCGCCGCCGCTGTGTTGATTGTCGGCTCCGAACAAAGCATGCAGCGTGATTACTGGTACGCGGTGGACCGGGTTGCTTCGCGGCTGCCGAGTGAGCAGTCAATCGGCCGTAAAGCGGCTGAACGTACCCTGTCGCGCCTCAACCCAAAACCGGTCAAGACCGCCAAGGTGCCGGTGCTGTTCGCGGCCGATCAGGCGGTGGGGCTGGTTGGGCATCTGCTGGGCGCTATCTCCGGGGGGGCGGTATACCGGCAATCGACCTTTTTGCTGGACGCACTAGGCGAGCCAGTTTTCCCGAACTGGATGACCATGCAGGAGCGACCGTTTGAGCTGCGTGCGCTGGGCAGTTCCGCCTTCGACGGCGATGGCCTGGCGACGCGCGAGCAAGCCTTCATCGACCAGGGGCGGCTGAGTAGCTGGATACTTTCCACCTATTCCGGCCGGAAGCTCGGCATGCCCAGTACGGCCAACGCTGGGGGCGTGCACAACCTGCAGGTAACCAGTAACGCCGGTGACCTGCAGTCGCTGCTCAAGGAGATGGGTACCGGTCTGCTGGTCACCGAGTTGATGGGGCAGGGGGTTAACGGTGTAACCGGGGACTATTCACGCGGTGCTGGGGGCTTCTGGGTTGAAAACGGTGAGATTCAACACGCGGTGAATGAAGTGACCATTGCTGGTAATCTGCGCGATATGTACGCCAACCTGCGCTGTGTGGGCAACGATCTGGAGCGTCGTGGCAATTATCTGACCGGTAGCTGGCTGGTCGATGGCATGACGGTGGGCGGCGCTTAGGGCGTGCAGCTCAAAAGCTAGCGAGTATCTTTTCGCTGCGCTGGAGCGAATCAAGCGGCCGCACCTCGGCCGCGGATCAGCTCTGGCAGGGAAAGGGGGAGTGCAGCTATTCGCCTTCGCCGAAATAATCATTAATCAGCGCAAGCAACTCATCCAGCGCCTGCTCGGCCTGCTCGCCTTCACAGCTGATGCAGATCTCGCTGCCTTTGCTGGCAGCGAGCATCATCACCTGCATGATGCTCTTGCCGTCGACCTGCAGGCTCTCTTCGTCCTGGCCGACCCTAACCTGACAGCCGTAGCGGTTGGCAACGCCAACGAATTTCGCCGCAGCGCGCGCGTGTAGGCCGAGTTTGTTGATGATTTCTACGCGGGTGGTTGGCATATCAGGGCAGGTCGCGGTGGCGAATCAAAAGGTTGGGTGTGCTCTCGCCCAGCTCTTTTACCAGGCGCTCGACCAGATAAACCGACCGATGATGTCCGCCTGTGCAGCCTATCGCTATCGTCATGTAGCTCCGCTCGCCGGCAGCGTAGCGCGGTAGCCATTTTTTCAGAAACTGGCGAATGTCCTGATACATATCTTCAACATCGGGTTGGCTGTCGAGATATTCGCGGACCGGCTCGTCCCGCCCTGAACAAGCACGCAGGTCCGGGCGCCAGTACGGGTTTGGCAGGCAGCGTACGTCGAAAACCAGATCAGCATCGGCCGGCACACCGCGCTTGAAGCCAAACGACTGGATCAGCACCGAGGGCGTGCTGCCCTGGCTACCCAGCAACCGCTGCTTGATTTGATCGCGCAACTGGTAAAGGTTCAGGTGACTGGTGTCGATCTTCAGTGTTGCCAGGTCAATGATAGGCTCAAGGATCCGCAGTTCTTGGGCAATGGCTTCTGCCAGAGAGCGTTCGCTATCGGTCAGTGGATGCTTGCGACGGGTTTCCGAGAAGCGTTTTATCAATACTTCATCGGTTGCGGCAAGGAAAAGTACGTCGCAGTGTACACCGGCATCGCGAACCTGTTTGAGCAGCTCCGGGAAGCGTTGCAGGTCGCTGGCGAGGTTGCGGGCGTCGATGCTGATGGCCACTGCGGGCAGGCTCAGCTCGGCCTCGCTGGCCTGTTTGGCCAGCTCCGGTAGCAGGCCAGCCGGCAGGTTGTCTATGCAGTAGAAGCCATTGTCTTCCAGCAGGTGCAACGCGGTACTTTTACCTGACCCGGAACGGCCACTGACGACAACCAGGCGCATTGGCTTCAGCCTCCATCGCCGGCGGTCATGACCTCGTAAAGGCTCTGGGCATCGGGGGCGGCGCGCAGCGCATCGCGCAGCTCGGCCTGGTCGAGTTTACCCGCCAGCATTTTCAGAATTTGCAGGTGCTGGTCGGTGGCTTCCTGAGGGACCAGAAGAACAAAGATCAGGTCAACCGGTTGGCCGTCCAGCGCATCGAAATCGATTTTTCCATCAAGCTGCAGCAGGGCACCGATTGCCTGATGGCAGTCTCCCAGACGGCAGTGAGGAATGGCGATACCATTGCCGAAGCCGGTAGAGCCCAGCTTTTCGCGGGCAATCAGGCTTTCGTAGATGGCGTCGGGGTCAAGGTTGGTGTGCTGGGCAACCAGCTTGCCGATCAGCTCCAGCACACGCTTCTTGGATCCCCCCTGAACGCCCGAAAAGGTGCGGTCAGGGGTCAAGATATGGTCTATTTGCATGGTTATGCGGTGAGATTCGCGTTAACGGTCGTTGGCGCCTTGCAGGCGATCGATGTGTTTTTCCTTGTGCTTGATCAGTTGCCTGTCAAGCTTGTCGGTGAGCTGGTCGATGGCGGCGTACATGTCGGTATGCTCGGCAAGGGCGACAACTTCGCCGCCGGCGACATGCAGGGTTGCTTCAGCTTTCTGACGGAGTTTTTCGACTTCAAGGGTTACTTGGACGTTGGTGATCTTGTCAAAGTGCCGCTCCAGGCGGGCCATTTTTTCAGTGACGTAATCGCGCAGTGCGTCAGTGATATCGAGTTGATGACCGCTGATGTTCAGTTGCATACGGCTTCTCCTGATTGGCTTGATGTTGCTGGGTGACCAGACGTCACCCGGTGGTGCCACTGTATGTTCCTTGACAGCTTAAACCAGTCTCTTGCGTTCGCTCGACGGCGCGATGTTGAGCGATTCGCGGTATTTTGCGATGGTCCGGCGGGCCACTTCAATGCCTTGTTCTTCCAGTAAACCAGCGATCTTGCTGTCGCTCAATGGTTTCTTTGGGTTTTCTGCAGCAACCAGCTTTTTAATCAGCGCACGGATGGCAGTGGAGGAGAATTCGCCGCCTTCGCTGGTGCCCACATGGCTGGAGAAAAAGTACTTGAGTTCGAATATACCGCGTGGTGTATGCATGAATTTCTGCGTAGTTACCCGCGAAATGGTCGACTCGTGCATGCCCACAGCTTCGGCAATGTCATGCAGAACCAGCGGTTTCATTGCTTCTTCACCCTGCTCAAGAAAACCGCGCTGATGTTCGACGATCTGGGTGGCGACCTTCATCAGGGTTTCGTTGCGGCTTTGCAGACTCTTGATGAACCAGCGCGCTTCCTGCAGGTGATTGCGCAAGTAGGTGTTGTCTTCGCTGGAATCGGCACGGCGGACCATGGAGGCGTACTGGCCGTTGACCCGAACCTTGGGCACTGACTCCTGATTTAACTCGACCAGCCAGCGATTGTTGTCCTTGCGCACTATTACATCGGGGATGACGTATTCAGGCTCGCCGGAAGCAATCTCACCGCCGGGCCTTGGATTCAGTGTTTGGATCAACGCCACAGCATCACGAAGCTGATCTTCTTTAAGTTTGCTGCGGCGCATCAGCTGAGTGAAATCGCGGCTGCCGAGCAGTTCAAGATGGTCGCGGATGACCCTGGTAGCCTGCTCCAGCATGGGTGTATCTGCCGGCAACTGCCGAATCTGCAGCAGCAGGCATTCACGTAGGTCGCGTGCGCCAATGCCAACCGGTTCGAACTGCTGAATGCGGTGCAGCACCATCTCGACCTCGTCCATTTCGACCTCCATTTCGGGAGGTAGCGAGGCGAGAATATCGTCCAGGGATTCTTCCAGATAACCGTCAGCGTTGATGCCGTCGATCAGCGCAATGGCAATTTCATAGTCGGTTTCCGACATCGGGATGAGGTTAAGCTGCCATTCCAGGTGGCTTTGCAGGGTTTCACCAGTGCCGGTGCGCGAGGTGTAGTCCCAATCCTCTTCATCCTGACTGGGCAGGGAGCTGGCCGAGGTTTGATAGACATCTTCCCATTGGGTGTCTACCGGTAACTCGTTGGGAATCTGTTCGTTCCAGTTGCCGTCTTGCTCGGGCTGACTGTGCTGATCAATGGCGTCCAGCGAGACCGGTTCGGGCACGGTGACTGCAGTGTCGTCCCCGCCGTTGTCGCTGTCGTTGGCATCGTTGCTGCCGGCGCTGTAATCGTCGTCGCCTTCATCGGCCATCTCCAGCATGGGATTGGCCTCCAACGCCTCCTGCACCTCTTGCTGGAGGTCGAGGCTGGATAGCTGTAGCAGTCTGATGGCTTGCTGCAGCTGCGGCGTCATCGTCAGCTGCTGCCCCATCTTGAGGACGAGCGAGGGTTTCATTGTGTGGCGAATTACCTTGTGCGCTTGATCAAACTGTTATCGAGGCCGCTCGGGCTCATGTTGTTTTGTAGCATGCCTGAAACCTTTGCCGTTTTATAGCCGGAAGGCGTGGCCCAGGTAGACGTCCTTGACTGTCTGATCGGCCAGCACGGTATCGGCGTCACCTTCGGCGATAATGTGACCGTCGTTGACGATGTAGGCCTTGTCGCAGATATCCAGTGTCTCCCGCACGTTGTGATCGGTAATGAGGACACCGATACCCTTGTCTTTCAAGTGCTGGATGATTTGCTTGATGTCGCTGACCGAAATGGGGTCCACGCCGGCAAAAGGCTCGTCGAGTAGGATGAAACTCGGGTCAGTCGCCAAGGCGCGCGCAATCTCGGCGCGGCGGCGCTCGCCACCCGACAGGCTCATGCCCAAGCTGTTCCGCAGATGCTGAATGTGAAACTCGCGCAGCAGCGACTCCAGCTTGCCCTTACGACCTTCGGCGTTGAGATCCTTGCGCGTTTCCAGGATGGCCATGATGTTGTCGGCGACCGTGAGCTTGCGGAAGATCGAGGCTTCCTGAGGCAGGTAGCCAATACCTTCGCGGGCACGGCCATGCATGGGCAGTGCGGTGATGTCGCGGTCGTCAATCTGTACCGCGCCCTCATCGGATTTGACCAGGCCGACAATCATGTAAAAACAGGTGGTCTTGCCAGCACCATTGGGTCCCAGCAGGCCGACAACCTCGCCGCTGTCAATTGAGATCGAGACATCCTTGACGACCTGACGTGCCTTGTAGGCCTTCGCCAGGTTACGGGCCTGTAACGTGCTCATGGCGCGTCTGGCTCGCTGGTGTCTTCGGCCGGTACGGTGCTCTCTGCGTTGCGACTGCGCGGCTGGATGGTTATCTCGATGCGGCCATTGCCGTTGCTTTCGGCGCCACTTGCCCCGCTGTTGCTGTTGCGGCCCGCATCAACTACCTGAGCGGGAATGTCATAGCTCACATAGTCACCTTGAAAAGTGTTGCCGGACTGCTCGAGAAAGGCCTTCTCGATCAGTACTACGCGCTCATCGGCGGCGTGGTACTCGATGGTCTGTGCGCGGGCCTTGACCGGCGCCTTGTTGGCTTCCGGCGTCTGCTGATAAGTGGCCGGGCCGCCCTGAGTCACCAGCTTGTTCAGCTCGCCATTGGCGTCAGTGGTCAGGGTGACGCGGCTGCCAGTCAGACGCATGCTGCCTTGGGTGATGATGACATTGCCGGTGTAGACGGCGGTGTTGCGCTTGTCATCCAGCGTGGCGGCGTTAGCCTGAATGCGAATGGGTTGGGCGCTGTCGCTGGGCAGGGCAAATACGGCCGCGGCTGGGTACAGCAGCAACGTCATGACAAAGAGGGATTTAGCGCACCTCATGTTGGCCTCGTACGGTGGACAGCAGCTGCAGGCGGCCGTCATTAAGAAATAACTGCATGCCCTTGGCGGTGGTGACGCTGCGGGCTGCTTCGATTTTAACCTCTTGGTCCGTTTCGGCATAATCGCGCGCCGGAAACAGCGTCAGGGCGGAGGTGGTCAGGCGACGAGTCGGCTGATTGGCGATCTCCTGTTGCAGCAGCACATTGCTGCTCAGGTCAACGCGATCGCCTTTTTCGGTCACCAGGCCTTCGTCAGCTTCGAGTAGCCAAGGTGCCGGTTCGTCGCCCCGATAAAACAATAATTTTGGCTGTTCCAGATGAGTGCTGCCATCCTCGACCTGGTGAATGGCGTGCGTCGTGGTCAGCTCATAGGTGGTTTTGCCCTGTTCGTTCAATGCCTGGATACGGGCGTTGTCTATATAGAAGTCAGGGCGCGCAGCGGACTGGCTGCCGGCGGGTGCAAAGCTGGCCGGGCGAATATTCCAGTAACCCATGCTCAGCGCCAGCACCACCCCCAGCAGCACCAGCAGACCGGTCAACAGGTAGCGCGGTACGCTGAGTTTCACAGGTAGGCGGCCTGGGCATCTTCTAGCGTGCCCTGTGCCTGCATGATCAGCTCACAGAACTCGCGCGCCGCACCGGCGCCGCCGTTGGCCTGGGTCACGCCATGGGCGTGTTTGCGCACAAAGCCATCGGCGCTGGCCACGGCGATGCCCAGGCCAACCCGGCGAATCACCGGCAGGTCGGGCAGGTCGTCGCCTAGAAAGGCGATTTCATCCAGCTCAACCGGCACCAGTTCGCGCAGCTCGCCGAGCGCGGTGAGCTTGTCTTCGCGGCCCTGAATGAGGTGTTTGATGCCCAAGGCGGCAGCACGGCGCTCCACCAGGGGTGACTTGCGGCCGCTGATGATGGCGGTCTCCACGCCCGAGGCGATGAGCATCTTGATGCCATGGCCGTCGAGCGTGTTGAACGACTTGAATTCGGTGCCGTCGGGCATGAAGTACAGGCGACCATCGGTGAGCACGCCATCGACATCAAAGATGGCCAAGCGGATGGCGCGAGCGCGCTCGGTCAGTTGTTTCGGGGTCTGGTTCATACTACTCCTGCGCGCAGCAAGTCATGCATGTTCAGGGCGCCGACGGGCAGGCCTTCGGCGTCCACGACAAAGAGGCCGCTGATTTTCGCGTCTTCCATGATTTTCAGCACTTCGGCGGCGAGCATACCACTGCGTGCGGTCTTGCTGTGTGCGGTCATCACTTCGGCGATGGTCATCGCATGGAAGTCTACGCTCTGGTCCAGCGTGCGGCGCAAATCGCCGTCAGTGAAAATGCCGATCAGCTGTTGTTGCTCATTGATCACGCCGGTCAGCCCCAGCCCCTTGCGAGTCATTTCCAGCAGCGCATCGCGCAACGAGGTCTGTTGCTTAACCAAAGGCATGCTGTCGCCGCTATGCATTATATCGTCGACCAGCAACAGCAGGCGCCGGCCGAGGCTGCCGCCCGGGTGCGAGAAGGCGAAATCTTCAGCGCTGAAGCCGCGGGCTTCAAGTAATGCGATGGCCAGTGCGTCGCCCATGACCAGAGCGGTTGTGGTGCTGGAAGTCGGCGCCAGATTCAGTGGGCAGGCCTCTTGCTCCACTGCCGTATCGAGGTTGGCAACGGCGGCTTGAGCCATGGTGGATTCAGGGTTGCCGGTAATGCTGATCAGCGGCACGCCCATGCGCTTGATCAGCGGCAGCAGGGTGACGACTTCAGCAGTATTGCCGGAGTTGGACAGGGCGATGACTACGTCCTGGGGTGTAATCATGCCCATGTCGCCGTGACTGGCTTCGCCCGGGTGGACGAAGAAGGCGGGGGTGCCGGTACTGGCCAGCGTGGCGGCCAGTTTGCGACCGATGTGGCCGGACTTGCCCATGCCGGTTACGACGATCCGTCCGGTGCAGGCTAGCAGGGTTTCGCACGCCTTCTCGAAATGGCTGTTCAAACGCTGTAGCAGGGAGTCTACGGCGTCGCGTTCCAGTCCGATTGTGCGGCGCGCGGAGGCTATGTAATCAAAGTTGGGCATCGTGCTTCATCTGTGATCGCTGAGCGGTGAAGTATAGCGGGTTGTGTCGCGTAACTCACCAGCCGGCACGTTTTCCGGATCGGACTGTCCCACCTAGTACCCAATTATGGGTAACGGATTGTTTCCCGCCTTGGGCTGTACTGGTGTAACTGATATATTACGCGGCTTAACTTGCCCGAGGTGTGGGCGCGATCGGGAAGAGCACATCCAGATATGACCGATTCTTCGGATTACATTGTTGATCTGCAGCAGATTACCTTTCGACGGGGCTCGCGGCTGATCTTCGATGGCGTGGATATTCGCATTCCACGCGGCAAGGTGACCGGCATCATGGGGCCGTCGGGTTGCGGCAAAACCACGTTGTTGCGCCTGATTGGCGCGCAGCTGCGGCCGGACAGTGGCGCCATCTGGGTCAATGGTCAGAATATTCCCGAGCTGGGTCGCGAGCAGCTGTTTGCCGCGCGTCAGCATATGGGCATGTTGTTTCAGAGTGGTGCCCTTTTTACGGATCTCAACGTCTTCGAGAATGTAGCCTTTCCGCTGCGTGTGCATACCGAGCTGTCGGAAGACATGATTCGTGACTTGGTGCTGCTCAAGCTGCAGGCCGTTGGCCTGCGCGGTGCGCGCGAATTGATGCCCGATGAGCTGTCTGGTGGTATGAAGCGGCGGGTAGCGCTGGCACGAGCGATTGCGCTGGATCCTGAGTTGATGATGTACGACGAGCCCTTCGTGGGCCAGGACCCGATTTCCATGGGGGTGCTGGTACGCCTGATCCGTTTGCTGAACGATGCGTTGGGGCTGACCAGTATTGTCGTTTCGCACGATCTGGCGGAAACCGCGAGCATTGCTGACTATTTATATGTAGTGGGTGACGGTCAGGTTCTGGGCCAGGGTACGCCGGATGAACTGATGAATTCGGATAATCCGCGCATTCGTCAATTCATGCAGGGTGAGCCGGATGGTCCGGTCCCCTTCCACTTTCAGGCGCCTGAATACTTGTCGGACCTGTTGCAGCGGGAGCACAAGCAGTGAGCGTGATGTCGCGGGTTGGCCTGCTTGGCCGCGCTGGTCTGGATACCCTTTCGGCACTGGGTCGCTCTGGACTGTTTCTATTCAACGCATTGCTGGGGCGCGCGCGTTTCGGGAACGCCTTTACGTTGCTGCTCCAGCAGCTCTATTCGGTGGGTGTGCTGTCGCTGGCCATTATTATCGTGTCGGGGTTGTTCATCGGCATGGTGTTGGCCCTGCAGGGTTACAACATTCTGGTTGGTTACGGCTCAGAGCAGGCGGTCGGTCAGATGGTTGCGCTGACGCTGTTGCGAGAGTTGGGCCCGGTAGTGACGGCGCTGCTGTTCGCTGGTCGTGCGGGGTCTGCGCTGACCGCCGAGATCGGTCTGATGAAGGCCACCGAGCAGCTGTCCAGCATGGAAATGATCGGTGTTGATCCGTTGAAGTACGTGATAGCGCCGCGGCTGTGGGCCGGGTTTATATCCATGCCATTGCTGGCCATGATCTTCTGTGTGGTCGGCATCTGGGGTGGCTCACTGGTCGCGGTGGACTGGTTGGGGGTTTATTCCGGCTCTTACTGGGCGAATATGCAAAATTCGGTTGAGTTCGTCGATGACGTGCTCAACGGCATGGTCAAGGCGGTGGCCTTTGCCTTTGTGGTTACCTGGATAGCGGTATTTCAGGGGTACGACTGTGAGCCGACCTCGGAGGGCATCAGTCGCTCAACCACGCGCACTGTCGTCTATGCCTCCCTGGCCGTGCTTGGGCTGGACTTTATTCTCACTGCTTTGATGTTCTGATTAGCCAAGGAAACAACCAATGCGTACCCGTAATCTGGAATTGATCGTCGGTGTATTTATCTTGGCGGGGCTGCTTGCCCTGGCTGTGCTGGCGGTTCGGGTAAGTGGGCTCACCCCCAGTAGTGCCGGCGACACCTATAGCGTGCATGCCTATTTTGATAATGTGGCCGGGCTCACGCCCAAGGCCAAAATCACCATGTCGGGGGTAACCATCGGCCAGGTCACCGCTATCGAGTTTGACAAGACCCGTTACAGTGCCCGCGTCGACATGGCGATCAGAAGCAATATCAATACCCTGCCGGCGGACAGTACAGCCTCGATTCTGACCGCCGGGCTGCTCGGCGAGAAGTATGTCGGCATCTCCGTGGGTGGCGATGATGAAGTGCTGACTGACGGTTCGGAAATTTATGACACCCAGTCAGCCCTGGTGCTCGAAGAGCTGATTGGGCGCTTTCTGCTCAATACCGTGAGCAAAGAAGATTGATCAGCGTAGCTAACAGGAGAGTCACCATGCGTGCAGTAACCCAGTTTTTTCTGGCCCTGATGGTCAGTATGCCTGCCTTGGTGCTGGCCGCTGCAGCCACACCTCAGCAGGTGGTGGACGATACCTCGCGCAAGGTCATGCAGGTGCTGGACGCCAACCGTGAAACCTATCGCAACGATCCTGACGCTTTTTTGCAGGGGCTCAATGAAGTGCTTGATCCGGTCGTCGACTTTGAAGGTATTGCCAGCAGTGTGATGACAGTTCGCTACAGCCGTAGCGCGTCAGATGAGCAGGTACAACGCTTCATTGATACCTTCAAGCGCAGCATGGTGCAGTTCTACGGGAATGCGCTGTTGGAGTTCAAGAGCGGTGAAATTACCGTGCTGCCGCCGAACAGCCGTGAGCCACGCCCGGATCGGGCCAGCGTCGACATGCAGGTTAAGGCCAATGATGGTCAGATCTACACCGCCACCTACACCATGAGTGAAGTTGATGGTCAGTGGAAAGTGCGCAACGTGATCGTCGAGGGCATCAATATCGGGCTGCTGTTCCGCGATCAGTTTGCCCAGGCGATGAAAGCCAATCGCAACGATCTCGATGCCGTGATCGATAACTGGGGCAGCGTGGTTGCCAAGTCGCGTGACACTGTCAAGCAGGAAGCCAATCAGTGAGTGTCGAGCCGGCACGCGCCAGCGTGCAGACGGGCGAGAACGGCCTGCTGCAATTGCAGGGCGATCTCGACTTTGTCAGCGTGCTGGCTGTGCGTGAACAGCTGGCAGAGCGGATTGCTGCCAGCAGAGGTGATATCATGCTCGACCTTTCGGGGTTGCAGCGGGTAAACAGCGTCGGTTTGTCGCTGTTGTTGCGCGTTGCCGAGCAGGCAGCCGAGTCTGGGCGTACCTTGCGCTTGAGCGGTGTGCCCGCAGGTCTGCGGAGCATTGCCGAGGTGTGTGGTCTGGATGTATGGCTGCATCAGGTATCCGCTGCCTGAACCCCGTTTTGCCTATGTTGTGGTTTGCCGCGAGGCAGGCCAGCCGATGGAGACACAGACCATGCAATCCACTGAAGTGAAACAGCTGATTGAATCCAGCCTGGCCGATACCCAGGTGGCGGTAGAAGGTGAGGGCTGCAACTTTCAGCTCAACGTGATCAGCGATGCACTTGCCGCGCAATCGCCGGTCAAGCGCCAGCAACAGATTTATGCCTTGTTGAATGACTATATTGCCGATGGTCGTATCCATGCGGTAACCATGAAGTTTTATACCCAAGAGGCCTGGGCGAGTCGCGCCTGAGGTCTGGAGAAAGAGATTCCGTATGGACAAGCTGATCATCACCGGCGGCAACCGCCTGGATGGGGAAATTCGTATTTCCGGAGCCAAGAACTCCGCCCTGCCGATCCTGGCTGCCACACTGCTGGCGGATGAGGCGGTCACCATCTGCAACCTGCCGCACCTGCACGACATCACGACCATGATCGAGTTGTTTGGTCGCATGGGCGTGCAACCGGTGGTGGATGAAAAGCTCAACGTAGAGGTCAATCCCACCAGTATCACCACGCTGGTTGCACCCTACGAATTGGTGAAAACCATGCGTGCCTCGATTCTGGTGCTTGGGCCGATGGTGGCGCATTTCGGCAAGGCAGAGGTGGCGCTGCCCGGTGGCTGTGCGATCGGTTCGCGGCCAGTGGATTTGCACATTCGCGGTCTTGAGGCGATGGGCGCAACCATTACCGTCGACGGTGGCTATATCAAGGCTGAAGCGCCACCTGGCGGCTTGCGTGGCGCGCATTTCTTTTTCGACACTGTGTCGGTGACGGGGACCGAGAATATTCTCATGGCCGCGACCCTGGCCAAGGGTAAAACGGTTCTGGAGAACGCTGCGCGTGAGCCTGAGGTAGTGGATCTGGCTGAATGCCTGATCGCCATGGGCGCGCAGATTTCCGGCCACGGTACTGCCACCATCACCATTCACGGTGTGGAGCGCCTGCATGGTGCGCGTTACTCGGTGATGCCTGACCGTATTGAAACCGGTACCTATCTGGTCGCGGCCGCGGCGACGCGCGGCCGTATCAAGGTAAAGGACACCGACGCCTCTATTCTCGAGTCGGTACTGCTCAAACTGGAAGAGGCGGGCGCCCATATCGATACCGGCAAGAACTGGATCGAGCTCGATATGAAAGGTAACCGTCCGCGTGCTATCAACCTGCGTACGGCGCCGTACCCGGCTTTCCCGACCGACATGCAGGCGCAGTTTGTGGCTATGAATACCGTAGCCGAGGGGACCGGTACCGTGATCGAGACCGTGTTTGAAAACCGCTTCATGCATGTGCAGGAAATGAACCGCATGGGCGCGCACATTCTGGTTGAAGGTAACACGGCCATTGTGACCGGCGTGGAGCAGCTCAAAGGTGCCCCCGTCATGGCAACGGATCTGCGCGCTTCTGCCAGTCTGGTGATTGCCGGTCTTGTTGCTGAAGGCGACACCATGGTTGACCGCATTTATCACATTGATCGCGGCTACGAATGCATTGAAGAAAAACTGCAGGCCCTTGGCGGTATCATCCGTCGGGTGCCGGCATAACGAGAGTTGTCATGAGCCAGAGTCTGACCATCGCGCTGTCCAAGGGGCGCATCCTCGACGATACCCTGCCGCTGCTGAAAGAAGCTGGTATCGAGCCGCTTGAAGACCTGGAGAAAAGCCGTAAGCTGATTTTCTCCACCTCCGATCCGGATGTGCGCCTGCTGATCGTGCGGGCCACCGATGTGCCGACCTATGTCGAGCATGGTGCCGCTGACCTTGGTGTGGCCGGCAAGGATGTGCTTATGGAGTACGGCAGCCAGGGGCTCTACGAGCCGCTGGATCTGAAGATTGCTATCTGCAAGCTGATGACGGCCGGCCCGGTGAATACGCCGGAGCCAAGCGGGCGGCTGAAGGTTGCAACCAAATTCGTCAATGTGGCGCGCCGTTACTATGCCGAGCAAGGGCGTCAGGTTGATGTGATCAAGCTCTACGGCTCCATGGAGCTGGCGCCGCTGGTGGGTCTGGCGGACAAGATCATCGACGTTGTCGATACCGGCAACACGCTGCGGGCGAATGGGCTTGAGCCACAGGAGATGATCGCTGACATCAGCTCGCGGCTGATCGTCAACAAGGCATCCATGAAAATGAAGCACGCGCGTATCAAGGCGCTGATTGATTTGCTGGCGACCGCGGTCGAACAACGCGCCAATTAGTATTTGTTTATTCCTACCCCACTGTCGAAGGTACCCCTTATGAGCACGCCGCTGAAAATCGCCCGTCTGAACGCCAATCAGAGCGATTTTTCCCAGCATCTGGACGCGCTGCTGGCTTGGGAGGGTGTCTCCGATAAGGCGGTCAATGACCGGGTTGAGGAAATCATTGCGGCTGTGCGCGAGCGTGGTGATGCGGCGCTGGTGGAATACACCGGCCGCTTCGATGGCCTGCAGGTCAGCAGCATGGCTGATCTGGTGCTGGATCGCGCACGTCTGGAGCAAGCTCTTGAGCGCATCACCGCCGAGCAGCGGGAAGCCCTGGCGGTGGCCGCCGAAAGGGTCAAGCGCTATCACGAGCATCAGCGTCAGGAGTCCTGGCGCTATACCGAAGCCGATGGCACCGTGCTGGGTCAGCAGATCACTCCGCTGGATCGCGCCGGCCTCTACGTCCCGGGCGGCAAGGCGTCTTATCCCTCATCGGTACTGATGAATGCGATTCCGGCCAAGGTTGCCGGCGTGCCCGAGGTAGTGATGGTGGTACCCACGCCGCGTGGTGAAATCAACGAGCTGGTACTGGCGGCAGCCTGCCTGGCGGGTGTCGATCGCGTGTTTACTGTGGGTGGTGCGCAAGCGGTAGCCGCGCTGGCTTACGGTACCGAATCCATTCCGCGGGTCGACAAGATTGTCGGACCCGGCAATATTTATGTGGCGACCGCCAAGCGTGCGGTGTTCGGCCAGGTGGGCATCGACATGATCGCCGGCCCTTCCGAAATTCTGGTGGTATGTGATGGTCAGACCGACCCGGACTGGATTGCCATGGACCTGTTCTCCCAGGCAGAGCACGACGAAGACGCGCAGTCCATCCTGCTCTCACCTGACGCCGACTTCCTGGATGCCGTAGAGGCGAGTCTCAATCGCTTGCTGGGCGAGCTCGAGCGCGAGTCCATCGTGCGGGTCTCGCTGGAAAACCGCGCGGCGCTGATCAAGGTAGAGGATCTGGCACAGGCTTGTGAACTGGCCAACCGCATTGCGCCAGAACACCTTGAGCTGTCCGTTGAGGACCCTGATGCCCTGCTGCCGCTGATTCGTCATGCGGGTGCAATCTTCATGGGGCGGTACACTCCGGAAGCCTTGGGGGATTACTGCGCGGGCCCGAATCATGTGCTGCCTACCTCGGGCACCGCGCGCTTTTCCTCGCCGCTTGGTGTGTATGATTTCCAGAAGCGTTCCTCGGTGATCTTTTGCTCGCCCGAAGGCGCCTCCGATCTGGGCAAAACAGCATCGGTACTGGCCCGCGGCGAAAGCCTGACCGCCCACGCGCGTAGCGCGGAATACCGAATTAAACCCTGACCCCTGCACATCTGGAGAGTCCCTGTGAGCCGTTTCTGGAGCCCTTTCGTCAAGGATCTGGTGCCCTATGTGCCAGGTGAGCAGCCCAAAGTTGAAAACCTGATCAAGCTGAACACCAACGAGAACCCCTACGGCCCGTCGCCCAGGGTGGTGGACGCTATTCAGCGGGAACTGAATGACAGCCTGCGCCTCTATCCGGCGCCCAACGCCGACGCGCTGAAAGCAGAGATTGCCGAGTATTACGGCGTTAGCAGCGCCCAGGTATTTGTCGGCAATGGCTCGGACGAGGTGTTGGCGCATATCTTTCACGGCCTGTTTCAGCATGGGCAACCGGTGCTCTATCCGGACATCACCTACAGTTTTTATCCTGTCTACTGTGGGCTGTACGGTATAGACGCTGCGCCGCAGCCGCTGGATGAGGACTTCTGCCTGTCGCCCGCTGATTACCGGCAAGCCAATGGCGGCATTATCTTTCCCAACCCCAATGCGCCTACCGGCGTCGGCTTGCCGCTCGCGGAGGTCGAGGAAATAGTGCGGGGTAGTCCGGATTCGGTGGTGGTAGTGGATGAAGCCTATGTCGATTTCGGCGGCGAAACAGCTATTGCCCTGGTCGGCCGCTACCCCAACCTGCTGGTCACTCAGACCCTGTCGAAGTCGCGCTCGCTGGCTGGGTTGCGTGTCGGCTTCGCGGTAGGGCACGCTGATTTGATCGAGGCGCTGGAGCGCATCAAGAACAGTTTTAACTCCTATCCGCTAGATCGTCTGGCGATTGTGGGCGCCGTAGCGGCGATGCAGGACCGGCAATGGTTCGATGACACCCGCAAGGCCGTTATTGCTAGCCGTGACCAGCTCACCGAGGCGCTGTTGGCGTTGGGTTTTGAAGTGCTGCCATCGCAGGCCAACTTCGTGTTTACCCGACACGCGCAGCGTGACGCTGCCGAGTTGGCGCAGGGACTGCGCGAGCAGAAAGTGATAGTGCGGCACTTCAAGCTGCCGCGTATCGACCAGTTCCTGCGGATCACCATTGGCACCGAAGCGCAGAACCAGGCGCTACTGGCCGCGCTCAAAGCGATCCTGTAATTGTCTTAGCTGGCTGCGCGGAAGCTGGGGCGCACACCCACTTCTGCGCTGAAGCTGATCTCTTCGCCGTTACGCAACACATTCAGCTTGATACGGTCGCCGGGCTTGGCGCGGGCGACCTGGTTCATCGCCTGACGGCCGCTGGTGGCGGGCTGGTTGTCAATTCGCAGGATCACATCGCCGGGCAGCAGGCCCGCATTCCACGCCGGCCCGTTGCGGTACAGGCTGGCCACTACAATGCCTTGACTGATATCCAGCCCGAAGGATTCGGCCAGTTCTGGTGTCATCGGCTGTACCTCAACACCCAGCCAGCCGCGGATGACCCGTCCGTGCTGAATGATGGCCTGCATCACTTCGACCGCCAGCTTGGCTGGAATAGCAAATCCAATGCCCTGTGCCGAACCGGCTTGGGAGAAGATCGCGGTATTGATGCCAATCAAGTTGCCTTGGGCATCCACCAGTGCGCCACCCGAGTTGCCCTGGTTGATCGCCGCGTCGGTCTGGATAAAGTCTTCGTAGGTATTTAGCCCCAACTGGTTGCGGCCGGTGGCGCTGATAATGCCCATAGTGACTGTCTGACCCAGCCCGAAGGGGTTGCCAATGGCCATGACCACGTCACCAATGCGTTGCTGGTCGCGCGAGTCGATGGTCACAGCCGGCAGGTTGGGCAGATCGATCTTGAGTACTGCGAGATCCGTTTCGGGGTCGGTGCCGATCAATCTGGCCAGGGCTTCGCGGCCGTCCTGCAGCGCCACCAGAATCTCGTCCGAGCCGGCAATGACGTGGTTATTGGTCAGCAGGTAGCCATCAGAGTTGAGGATTACCGCCGAGCCCAGGCTGGATTGGCGACGCTCGGGATTCGGCAGCGAGTCGGCGTAGTCTCTGACGCTCGGATTATCAAAGTTCTGGTTGGCACGTGAGGCCGTCTGCTTGCTGGTGTAGATATTGACGACCGCTGGTGCTGCGCGTTCGACGCCGGCCGAGTAAGACACCAGGCCCATGTCGGAACGTGTTTCGGAGACTTCACGCAGTACGATATCGTGTGCCGGCAGGCCAAGCCACTGGGGGAACTGCTGAATGATCACCATCGCCAGCAATACCCCGCAAACCACTGGCCAGCCCATACTGCGCAAGAGATTCTTCATCAAACCCTGTCCTGACGTGTGTTGAGCGCTAGGGGCACCTTGGTGCCGAGATTGCGCTCGATCTGTACTGTCTGGCAGGTTGCATGAAGATCGATCTGCGCTGCCAATATGCTGTTGAATCTGGCTATCTCGCCTGGCCTGTTGCAGTGGATGTTGGCGAGGCCGTGGCGGTGATTGTGAATACCGCCTACGTGGCCCGCATTATAAGGGTTAACCACGGATTATGCAGGCGTGATCTACCTATTGTTGTAACTAGGGCGCAGAGGCCGGAAAATGGCCGCCTGATCTGTATAGGAGGAACGCTGGATGGTGGATCGCAACACACTGGTGGATTACTGCAATACCCTGTTGGCCAGCGACGCCTTTAACGACTACTGCCCCAATGGGCTGCAAGTTGAAGGGACGCAGCAGGTGCAGCGCATCGTTACCGGCGTCACCGCCAGCCAGGATTTGCTCGATGCAGCCGTCGCCGCGCAGGCCGATTTGCTGCTGGTGCATCACGGATATTTCTGGAAAGGCGAGTCCGCACCGGTAACGGGGATCAAGCAGCGGCGCCTGAAGACGCTGCTGAGCAATGACCTGAATCTGCTGGCCTACCATCTGCCGTTGGACGTGCACGCCGAGCTGGGAAACAACGTTCAACTGGCCAAGCTGCTGGGGTGGCAGGTCAGAGGTCCGCTGGAGCTTGGCAATCCGCGCTCGGTGGGGCTCGTGGGTGAGTTGCCGCAAGCGCAGACTGGCGAGCAACTGGCGCAGGCGTTGGCGGCTGCGCTGGGTCGTGCGCCGCTGTTCATTGCTGGTCATCAGCGCGCGGTCAAGCGTATTGCCTGGTGTACTGGCGCAGCGCAGGGCTACATCGACAAGGCGATCGCCCAGGGGGTGGATGCCTTTGTCACCGGCGAGGTCTCGGAACCCACTGTGCACGCTGCGCGCGAGAACGGGATTAACTTCTACGCCGCAGGCCACCATGCCACTGAACGTTATGGTGTGCAGGCGCTGGGTGAGCACCTGGCGCAGCAATTCGGCCTGGAGCACCGTTTTATCGATATGGATAACCCGGTATGAGCACGCCGGAGTAAGGAAGAACAACCACGTTCCGGCTATATCTTTATAACTTATAGGTATTGGGGCGGCGCTTATTAGAATCACAGCGCTTTGTTACAATGCCTGCCAAATTTGTGCCCGGGACTAATTCCCCCCGTTCAACGCGAGTACACCATGCTGGAAAAACTGACCCATCTAAAGCAACTGGAAGCGGAAAGCATTCACATCATTCGTGAAGTGGCAGCCGAGTTCCAGAACCCGGTCATGCTCTATTCGATCGGTAAAGACTCCGCCGTGATGCTGCACCTGGCGCGCAAGGCCTTCTATCCCGGCCGTTTGCCGTTCCCGGTGCTGCATGTCGATACCGGTTGGAAATTCCAGGCAATGTACGAGTTTCGCGAAAAAATGGTCAAGGAAATGGACCTCGACCTGCTGGTGCACCAAAACCCCGAGGGCGTAGCGCAGGGCATCAACCCCTTCACCCACGGCAGTGCGGTGCACACCGATGTGATGAAGACCCAGGGTCTGAAGCAGGCGCTCGACAAGTATGGCTTTGACGCCGCTTTCGGTGGCGCCCGCCGTGACGAGGAAAAGTCCCGTGCGAAGGAGCGCGTCTACTCTTTCCGCGACAAGCACCACCGGTGGGATCCAAAAAACCAGCGCCCCGAGCTGTGGAATGTCTACAACGGAAAGGTGCACAAGGGCGAAAGCATTCGCGTCTTCCCGCTGTCCAACTGGACCGAGCTGGACATCTGGCAATACATCTATCTGGAAAGCATCCCGATTGTCCCGCTGTACTTTGCTGCCGAGCGTCCGGTGGTGGAGCGCAACGGTTCACTGATCATGGTTGATGATGACCGTATGCCGCTGGAGCCGGGCGAAACGCCGGAAATGAAGCAGGTGCGTTTCCGTACCTTGGGCTGCTACCCGTTGACCGGTGCGGTGGAGTCTACCGCCGCCAGCCTGCCGGAAATCATTCAGGAGATGTTGCTGACGCGTACCTCCGAGCGCCAGGGCCGGGTCATCGACCACGACCAGGCCGGCTCGATGGAAGAGAAGAAGCGTCAGGGTTACTTCTAGGCTGTGTCCGACCGCACGCGGCGGAGCAGTGAACAGACAGGCCGGTGAGTGCAGGCAGTCGCCAGCGCACCGATCAACCCGAAACGGGTTGCGCCACACGAATTATTTTATGGATGCAGGCAAGAGCGTGATGCCTGCAGCTTGGAGCTAGCACAATGAGTCACCAGTCGGATTTGATCAGTCAGGACATCCTGGCCTACCTGTCCCAGCATGAACGCAAGGAATTGCTGCGCTTTCTAACCTGCGGCAACGTGGATGACGGCAAGAGCACGCTGATCGGGCGTCTGCTGCACGACTCCAAAATGATCTATGAAGATCACATGGAAGCCATCACCCGCGACTCCAAAAAATCCGGTACCACCGGTGAAGAAGTGGATCTGGCGCTGCTGGTCGATGGTCTGCAAGCCGAGCGTGAGCAGGGCATCACCATTGATGTGGCTTACCGTTACTTCTCAACCGCCAAGCGCAAGTTCATCATCGCCGATACTCCTGGCCATGAGCAGTACACGCGCAACATGGCGACTGGTGCGTCCACCTGCGATCTGGCCATCATTCTGATTGACGCACGTTACGGCGTGCAGACGCAAACCAAGCGCCACAGCTTTATCGCCTCGCTGTTGGGCATCAAGCACATCGTGGTAGCGGTCAACAAGATGGACCTGAAGGACTTTGATCAGGACGTCTTTGAAGGCATCTGCAACGACTACCGCGAGTTTGCCAAGGGCCTGGAACTGCTCGATGGCAACAGTGTGCATTTTGTGCCCATGTCCGCGCTCAAGGGCGACAACGTGGTTAACCGCAGCGAACGCAGCCCTTGGTATACCGGCCAGACGCTGATGGAAATTCTGGAAACGGTCGAGATCGCGGCCGATCGCAACCTCACCGATCTGCGCTTCCCGGTGCAGCTGGTGACCCGCCCGAATCTGAACTTCCGTGGCTTTGCCGGCACCATCGCCTCGGGCGTGGTGCACAAGGGTGACGAGCTGGTCGTGCTGCCCTCGGGCAAGCGCAGCCAGGTCAAATCCATTGTCACCTTTGACGGCGAACTGGAAGTGGCCGGCCCCGGCCAGGCGGTAACCCTGACGCTGGAAGACGAGATCGACATTTCCCGCGGTGACGTGCTGTGCCACGCCGACAACCGCCCGCTGATCGGCGATCAGTTCGACGCCACCCTGGTGTGGATGGCTGAGCAGCCAATGCAACCTGGCCGCAAGTACGACATCAAGCGCGCCACCAGCAACAGCCCAGGCTCCTTCACCCGCATTCAGCACCGTATTGATGTGAATACGCTGGAAGAGCAGAGCGCGGCGCAGCTGGCGCTCAACGAAATCGGTCGCGTCGAGCTGTCGCTTGAGCGTCCGATTGCCTATGACGACTACCAGAGCAACCACACCTCGGGTGCCTTCATCGTCATCGACCGCATGACCAACGGCACCGTGGGTGCCGGCATGATCGTCGCCAAAGGAGCGCAGAGTCACAGCGACGGTACCAGCCAGCATGGCGCCTTTGCACACGTGACCGCACGCGAGCGCGCCGAGCGTTTTGGTCAGGACCCAGTCACGTTGTTGTTCACCGGTCTGTCGGGCTCCGGCAAGAGCAGTATTGCCTACGCGCTGGAGCGCAAACTGTTTGACGCCGGTCGCGCCTGCTACGTGCTGGATGGCAAAGAGCTGCGTCAGGATCTGAGCAAGGGCCTACCGCTGGACGCCGCCGGCCGTGCCGAAAACCTGCACAAGGGGGCACGCATTGCTCGCCAGATGAACGAAGCGGGTCTGATCGCCATTGGCGCCTTTGTGGCACCGACCGAAGAAAGCCGCGCGACGGCGCGTTACATTCTGGGTGAGCGCTGCCTGCTGGTGTATCTGGATACCCCTATGGATGTTTGCCAGTCGCGCGATCCGTCCGGTATCTATGCCGCGAATGTAGAAGGCACCATCCCGGGTGTGTCCTTCCCCTACGAGGCGCCGGAAGATGCCGACCTGGTACTCAACACCGCCGAGCTGGACCTTAACGGCTGTGTCGAGAAGGTGGTTGGCCTGCTGCGCGAACGCAAGCTGATCTGATGCGGGTACAGCCATGACGCCAGCGGATATCGACTTCATGCGGCTGGCGTTGGCTGAGGCGCAGCGCGCCGCCGAGCTGGGTGAAGTCCCGGTCGGTGCCGTGCTGGTGCGCGATGGCGAGGTGATCGGCCGGGGCTTCAATCAGCCGATCAGCAGCCAGGACCCCAGTGCTCACGCAGAAATGGTTGCCATTCGGCAGGCCGCCGCTGCCGTGCAGAACTACCGTCTGCCTGGTGCCACCCTTTATGTCACTCTGGAACCCTGCACTATGTGCGCCGGGCTGCTGATTCACAGCCGCATCGGACGCCTGGTCTATGGTGCACAGGAGCCACGCTCCGGCGCTGTGATCAGTCGCAGTCAGGTGCTGGAGCAAAGCTGGATGAATCACCGGATGTTGGTCGAGGGTGGGGTGTTGGCGCAAGAGGCGAGTGAACTGCTGACGGGATTTTTCCGGGAGCGGCGCGCGAAGGGTTGAATGATGGGCTTACCCTGCAATGGGGTTGAGTCGTTTGCAATAACGCGCGCCTTGCTGGCGCGCTAGTGGCAAGATGCTTGCTGCGCCGCTGTGTGGTGCTTCCCTGTTAGATGCCGTCCGGCAGTTGCTCGAGAATTCCCGGTGCCAGATATTGCTCGGTTGCCTGTTGGCGCGATTCCGATTGCGGCTGCGTTACCCACTGCAGAATATCGTGATAGCGGCGAATGTTCTGTACGTAGTGCACGGGTTCCGAACCGCGGGCGTAGCCATAACGGGTTTGGGTGTACCACTGCTTTTTCTGCAGCAGTGGCAGAAAATCCTTCACGTCGATCCAGCGGTTCGGGTCGCGGCCGTTCTTCTCGGTCAGCTTGCGTGCATCGTCCAGATGCCCCAGCCCGACGTTGTAGGCGGCCAGCGCGAACCAGGTGCGGTCCGGTTCTGGAATGTCGGTAGACAGCTGATCGCGCACCCACACCAGGTAGCGTGCGCCACCCATGATGCTCTGCTGCGGGTCCACGCGATTGGTGACACCCACAAATTTGGCCGTGGGCAGGGTCAGCATCATTAAACCGCGCACCCCGGTGGCCGAGCGTGCCGTCTCGTCCCAGAGCGACTCCTGATAGGCCATGGCAGCCAGCAAGCGCCAGTCCAGGCTGTATTGCTCGCCAGCCTGACGCAGAAAGGTTTCATACCGCGGCAGCCGGGACTGCATGTGCTCGGCAAAGGCGCGTGCGCCCACGTAGTCGAGTACGTCGGAGTGGCCGTAAAATCGCTCGATCAGCTGATCCAGCGTGCCATCGGACTTGATGTCGGCAAAAAATCCGTTGATGGCCTCCAGCAGAGTGCTGTCGGGGCGCTGTTTCAGAGCCCAGGCCATGGGCTGCTCTTCACCCAGATCAAAGGCCACGCTGACGGCCGGATAGAACGCCTGGTTGACCACCAGCTCGTTGGAGTAGACCACGGCGGCGTCAATCTCGTCATCGTTGACCATGCGCAGCAGGTCGACCACTTCAACGCTGTCGGATTCCTCGAATATCAGCTCTGGATGATCGCTTTGCAGGGCGCGCAATTCATCGGCCAGGGTGCTGCCCTTGAGTACCATCAGACGGCGGCCATACAGATCCTCGATGCGTCGCGGCTTGCTGCTGCCGCGACGGTAAACCACCTGCGGGGTGACTTGCAGATAGGACGTGGCGAAGCGTATCTGAGCCTCGCGCTCGGGGTTGACGGTGAGACCGGCAGCGGCCAGATCGGGGCCTTTGTCGCTGCCGAGCTGCTGGTAGAGATTCTCGACCGTATCGGCGCTTTGTATTTGCAGCTCTACCCCCAAGCTGTCGGCGAAGCGCTTACTCAGCTCGTATTCCAGCCCGGTATCGCCGTTGCGGTCCTGATAAAAGGTAGTAGGGGTGTTACGGGTAATGACGCGCAGCTCTCCGGCCTCCCGGATATCTTCCAGTTGGGTGCTTTGTTCGCAGGCCGTCAGCAGCGCTGCGCACAGGGCGACTGCCAGAGCCGGGAAATGACATTTGCGGGCCGGTTTTTGTTGCATGGCGCCAGTATAGGCAAAAGCGCAGCAGCACAATAGCGCGACCTTTACCCTGTTTTGGTGGATTCTGTGCGCAGCGCGGTTGCGCGCGGCATGGCCCGTTGGCGCGGCTTGAGGTATCCTATGCGCCTTCTTTTTCCCATTTCCGCATCTCCGAGGCCGTTACCGACATGCATATCCTGCGTGGAGCCCCAGCCCTTTCCGATTTTCGCCGCAGCAAACTGCTCGCCCGCCTGCAAAACCGCGTCGCTGGTGTGACCGGTGTGTATGCCGAATTCATGCATTTTGCCGAGCTGAACGCAGCGCTGGACGAGCAATCCCAGCAGGTGCTGGAGCGCCTGTTGCGCTACGGCCCCTCGGTCGCGGTTGAAGAGCCCGCTGGCGAGCTGGTGCTGGTGATGCCGCGTTTCGGCACCATTTCACCCTGGTCAAGCAAGGCAACGGACATTGCCCGCAACTGTGGCTTGAGTCAGGTGGCTCGGCTGGAGCGCGGCGTGGCCTATTACGTCACGGGTGAGTTTGACGCTGCGCAGCGTCAGCAACTGGTCGCCGAACTGCACGACCGCATGACCGAAGTGGCGCTGGATGACCTGGAGGCCGCCGCCGGCCTGTTTGAGCATACCCAGCCCAAGCCTTTCAGCCGCGTCGACGTGCTGGCCGGTGGCCGCGCTGCCCTGGTTGAGGCCAACAGCACTCTGGGCCTGGCGCTGGCCGATGACGAAATCGATTATCTGGTCGAGAGCTTTACCGCCCTGGAGCGCAACCCCAGCGACGTTGAGCTGATGATGTTTGCCCAGGCCAACTCCGAGCATTGCCGCCACAAGATCTTCAATGCGACCTGGGATATCGACGGCCAGGCGCAGGACAAGAGCCTGTTCGGCATGATCAAGAACACCTACGAACTGCACAGCGAAGGGGTGCTCTCGGCCTACAAAGACAACGCCGCGGTGATAGAAGGCTTTACCGCCGGTCGTTTCTTCCCGGCCCCTGGCAGCAACGAGTACCGTGCCCATGAAGAGCCGGTGCACATCCTGATGAAGGTCGAGACCCACAACCACCCGACGGCGATTGCGCCTTTCCCGGGTGCCTCCACCGGCTCCGGTGGTGAGATTCGTGACGAGGGCGCCACCGGTATCGGCGGCAAACCCAAGGCCGGCCTGACCGGTTTTACCGTCTCCAACCTGCGCATTCCCGGCTTTACCCAACCCTGGGAAGAAGACAACGGCAAGCCGGCGCGTATCGTCACGCCGCTGCAGATCATGATCGAAGGCCCGCTGGGCGGGGCTGCCTTCAACAACGAATTTGGTCGCCCCAACCTGAACGGTTACTTCCGTACCTTCGAGCAGACCGTCGCCTCGCCGCGCGGCCCGGAAACGCGCGGTTACCACAAGCCGATCATGCTGGCCGGCGGTATGGGCAACATCCGCGCGACCCACGTCGAGAAGTCCGAGATTCCGGTTGGCGCCAAGCTGATCGTGCTTGGCGGCCCGGCCATGCTGATTGGTCTGGGCGGCGGCGCCGCGTCGTCCATGGCTACTGGCAGCAGCGCCGAAGACCTGGACTTTGCTTCGGTGCAGCGCGAGAACCCGGAAATGGAGCGCCGCTGCCAGGAGGTCATCGACCGCTGCTGGCAACTGGGCGACAAGAACCCCATCGCCTTTATTCACGATGTGGGCGCGGGCGGGCTGTCCAATGCCTTCCCGGAACTGGTCAACGATGGTGGCCGTGGCGGCCGCTTCGAGCTGCGTAACGTACCGAACGACGAGCCCGGCATGAGCCCGCTGGAAATCTGGTCGAACGAGTCGCAAGAGCGTTATGTGATGGCCGTACCGAACGCCGATTACGAGCGCTTTGAGGCGATCTGCCAGCGTGAGCGCTGCCCGTTCGCGGTAGTTGGCGAGGCCACCGAAGAGCAGCTGCTGGTGCTCAACGACGAACACTTCGATAACCAGCCCGTCGATATGCCGCTTTCAGTACTGCTCGGCAAGCCACCGCGCATGCACCGCAGCGTCGAGCGCGAAGCCGAGCAGGGCGATGACTTTGACGCCAGCGCGGTTGATCTGGCCGAAGCCGCCGAGCGCGTACTGCGTTTGCCGGCGGTCGCCAGCAAGAGCTTCCTGATCACCATTGGTGACCGCAGCATTACCGGTCTGGTCGCACGCGACCAGATGGTCGGCCCCTGGCAGGTGCCGGTTGCCGATTGCGCAGTCACCGCCACCAGTTTTGATGTGAATACCGGTGAAGCCATGGCCATGGGCGAGCGTACACCCCTGGCCCTGCTGGACGCCCCGGCCTCTGGCCGCATGGCCGTGGCAGAAACCGTGACCAACCTGGCCGCCGCGCGCATTGATCGTCTGTCTGACATCAAGCTGTCGGCCAACTGGATGTCCGCCGCCGGCCATCCCGGCGAAGATGCCCGCCTGTATGACACCGTCAAGGCCGTCGGCATGGAGCTGTGCCCCGAGCTGGGTATTACCATCCCGGTCGGCAAGGACTCCATGTCGATGAAAACCCGCTGGGATGACGCCGGCGCCGAGAAGTCGGTGACCTCCCCGCTGTCGCTGGTGGTGACCGGTTTTGCCCCAGTGCAGGATGTGCGCGCCACCCTCACGCCGCAATTGCGGCTGGACCATGGCCCCACCGACCTGATCGCCATCGATCTGGGGCGTGGTCAGAATCGCATGGGCGGTTCTGCTCTGGCGCAGGTGTACAACAAGATCGGCCAAAGCGTACCTGACCTGGATGACGCCGAAGACCTCAAGGCCTTCTTCGCGGTCATTCAAGGGCTGAACCAGGACGAGCTGCTGCTGGCCTACCACGACCGCTCCGACGGCGGCCTGTTTACCACGCTCGCAGAAATGGCCTTTGCCGCGCGCTGCGGTTTGAGCATCAACCTCGACGTGCTGGCGCAGGATGCCAAGGCCCTGCCTGCTGTGCTGTTCAGCGAAGAGCTGGGCGCCGTGATACAGGTCTCCCAGGACGATACCGCCGACGTACTGAGTCAGTTCTCCGCCGCCGGCCTGGGTGACTGCTGCGCCGTGATCGGCCAGCCCAGCAGTGATCCGGCCATCGTCTTCCAGTTCAACGGTAATAACGTTCTTGAGCACTCGCGTGCCGCCTGGCAGCGCGCCTGGGCCGAGACCAGCTGGCAGATTCAGCGTTTGCGTGACAACGTCGAATGCGCCGACCAGGAATTTGAAGCCATCGCCGACGATGCCAACCCTGGCCTGCAGGCGCTGCTCAGCTTTGATGTGAACGAAGACGTCGCCGCGCCGCTGATCGCTTCGGGCAACCGGCCACGCATCGCCATCCTGCGTGAGCAGGGCGTCAACGGTCAGGTAGAAATGGCCGCCGCGTTCACCCGCGCCGGTTTCACCGCCATCGACGTGCACATGAGCGACATTCTCAGTGGTCGCGTCACGCTCGAAGGCTTCCGTGGTTTGGTCGCCTGTGGTGGTTTCTCGTACGGCGACGTACTGGGTGCCGGCGAAGGTTGGGCCAAGTCGATCCTGTTCAATGCCATCGCCCGCGAGGCCTTCAGCGAGTTTTTTGCCCGCCCGGATACCTTTGCGCTGGGCGTGTGCAACGGTTGCCAGATGCTCTCCAACCTGCGCGAACTGATCCCTGGCAGTGACCACTGGCCGCACTTTGTGCGCAACAAGTCCGAGCAGTTTGAGGCACGGGTGGCTATGGTAGAAGTACAGCCTTCGCCGTCGATCTTCCTCAACGGCATGGTCGGTTCACGTATGCCGATTGCCATCGCCCACGGTGAAGGCCACGCCGAGTTTGCCGACAGCGCCGCCGTCGACGCCTGTGAAGCCGCCAACGCGGTTGCCCTGCGCTACGTGGATAACCGCGGGCGTATGACCGAACGTTACCCGGCCAACCCTAACGGCTCGCCGCGTGGCATTACCGGCCTGACCACCCGCGATGGTCGCGTCACCATCATGATGCCGCACCCCGAGCGTGTGTTCCGCGCTGTGCAAAACTCCTGGTGCCCGGATGACTGGAGTGAGGACGGCGCCTGGATGCGCATGTTCCGCAACGCGCGGGTGTGGGTGGGTTAACCTCGCCTGCAGTAGCAAATCCCCACAATCCCGGCGCCCGCCGGGATTGTGCTTTCTGGCCGTTATACCTTGAAACGCCGGCCTAAAAAGGCGTGCCCTGAAACGCCCGCCTTGAAAAAGCCCTTGGACAAAAAAGCCCGGCCTGAATTACTCTCAGTTCAAGCAAAGGAATTGCAGTTATCCCGCCTCTGCGGTGGTTCACAACCACCGTCCCGGCAAGGACAGCCGGCACTCCTTTTCTCATTAATATTGATATTCCGCCAACTTGTCCGTGGATAGGATAGGGCGGTAGCGTGCTTGTTGATTAGCCGCTAACCCAGCGGGCTCTGTACACCGGCAAAGGCATTACCAAGGACATGGGTATAAATCTGCGTGGTACGTACATCGGTATGCCCCAGCAGCGTCTGCACGGTGCGAATATCGCTACCACGGCGAAGCAGCTCGGTAGCGAAGGTGTGTCGAAAGGTATGGCAGCTGGCAGGCTTACCAATCGCTGCCTCGCGCACTGCGCGCCTCACCACTTTTTGCACGGCGCTAACATGCAAGTGGTGCCGAACTATGTTGCCCTCATCGTCTGCGCACAACCCCGTGGAAGGGAACAGCCACTGCCACTCCAGCGACCGTGCCGCGTTAGGGTATTTGCGGCGCAGAGCGTAGGGCAGGCTGGCGTCACACTGGTAGAACGCGTCTTTCTCGCTCCAGGCACACCGTATGCGGGCCCGGCGCTCTCGCAGTGGTTCAATCAGTGGCGCCGGCAGCAGCGTGGTGCGGTCCTTATCTCCCTTGCCGCTGCGCACCGTGATGATCTGCCGGTCAAAGTCGATATCTTTAACTCGCAGCCTACAGGCTTCGACAACACGCAGCCCCGAGCCGTACATCAGCGAAGCGATCAGCTTATGAGGCTCAGGCAGCAGCCCAATGATCTGGGTTGCCTCGGAATGCGTCAGCACCGTCGGAATGCGCGCAGGGCGTTTGGCCCGAACAGTGTCGCCGATATCGCCCAGCGGACGATCCAGCACCTTGCCATACAGAAACACCAGAGCATTGAGCGCCTGATTCTGTGTAGCAGAAGCCACATGCCTGCTCACCGCCAGCCAGGTAAGAAATTCGTTGACTTCAGCCGGTCCCATGTCCAGCGGATGACGCATGCGGTGATAACGCAGGAAGTAGCGTATCCAGTACCAGTAAGTCTTTTCGGTACGAATGCTGTAATGATTGACCCTGATGACGTTGCGAAACTGTTCGCGCAGGCGCGGTTTGGGAGCAGTGGTTTCCATGCGGCGTCCTTGCTGTATGTTTGTACAGTATTATTGAGAGCAGAAAAAGAGGAAGTCAAGCGATTACAGCTTGCTGACTGCGTTGCGCGCGCAAGCTATTGTTTTCGTTTGGTAATTTTAATCCTTGGAAGTCGGCGTAGTGCGTTGATATGAAGACGGCACTAATATGCAATGATAAAGCCGGCGGTCCACTTAGCTGTTAGAGGTCATATGTACGGAATACCAAAGGAGTTGAATCTTGATCTAATGGCAGGCTCTGAGTGTACTCAAATCAGAGTCGGGCAATTTGACATCCAGTTTTCTTTTGGTGAGGTTGACTTCGCCGTCCAATCTAGAATTGGCTTGTTTAAAAACGAAGTAGAGATTGGAGCGTGGGAAGAAGGGAATTGGCCAGACTCTGCTTTCTACGAAATAATGAATGTACCGGTAGAATCTGTACGAACTCAGGGTGCAAAGGCCATTGTTATTACCCTAGAGAATGGTTTATCTGTTCATCTTTGTGATAACTCAGAACAATTTGAAACAATGCAAATTTCAATTGGTGGGGGCGAACCTTGGATCATCTAAAAACCTCTAACAAGTCAAAGCACGCGGACTTGGTAAAGCTGTCACCTTTTTCGCTTGCGCAAAAAAGCCGCCAACTTCACCAAGCCAGTGTTTGAGGCGTTAGGCATAAAAGCAAAGGAATGTGCCCGCATGGAAGTCCGCAAAATTCAAACCTCAACAATCTATCGTTAGG
>NZ_JBALWE010000011.1:0-167475 GCF_036960865.1 Halopseudomonas sp. | reverse complement strand
GGCGTACGGCTTCTTCCACGGCGATTTCGCAGAAGGGGTTCATCGACATTTTGACGTTGGCGAGATCGACGCCGGAGTTGTCCGCCTTGACGCGAACCTTGACGTTGTAATCGACCACGCGCTTAACGGCAACGAGGATTTTCATGGACGTTAGTCCTCCACAAGTCTTGAGACGCCCGTAGGCGCATGACATTAAAAGGGGTGCCTAGGATACCGGGCGCGCAGGGCGCCCGGAAGGGCAAATTGTCGCTTTTACAGACAAAAATGCCGGGTTGGCGACCTATTTAGCTCGCCGACCCGGCAGTCCGGAAGTGACTTACGCGCCGGTCAGTTGCGCTGCGTAGGCTTCCAGGTGGTAGTCATCATCACCAAACTGGTGGCTGATCATCACCAGGCGCTTGGCGTAATGCGCGCCATTGTACTCCCAGGTCATGGCGATGCCGCCATGCAGCTGGATGGACTGTTCGGCAACAAAACGCGCGGCGCGGTTGACAATGAACTTGGCCGCGGACAGCTTGGCGCTGCGCTCGGCACTGTCTTCGTCGTCAGCCAGACAGGCTGCCAGAATCGCCATGGAGGTGGCGCGCTCCAGCTCGCTGATCATATCGACCATGCGGTGCTGCAACACCTGGAACTTGCCGATCGGCACGCCAAACTGCTTACGGGTTTTCAGGTATTCCAGCGTCAGATCGCAGGCGGTGCGCATGGCGCCGACAGCTTCGGCACACAGGGCGGCGATAGCGCGGCCGCTCTGGTAGCGAATGGCGTCAAAGGCCTGGCCAGCTTCACCCAACAGCTCGCCCTTGGCGTTGTCGAGGTACAGCTCACAGGCTTTGCGGCCGTCAACGGTGGCATACACGCGGCGGCTGACGCCGGCGCTGGTCGGATCGACCAGGAACAGGCTGATACCCTGCTCGTCGCGGCTGCCGCCAGCGGTGCGAGCGGACACCAGAATCTTGCCTGCGGTCTGGCCACCGATGACTACGCCCTTGCGACCGGTCAGGCTCCACTCGCTACCGTCTTGCTTGGCAGTGGTGGTGACATTGGCCAGGTCGTAGTGGCTGTTCAGCTCATCCAGGGCAACCGAGGCCTGCAGTTCGCCGCTGGCGATGGCTCCCATCAGTTCTTCTTTCTGTGCGTCGCTGCCCAGCTGGCCAATCAGGCCGCCGGCCAGAATCACGGACTCCATGTAGGGCTCAAGGCAGATGCCCTTGCCCAGCTGTTCCATGATCAGCATGGTTTCCACGCCGCCGCCGCCAAAGCCGCCCAGCTCTTCGGCGAAGGGGATCGCGGTCAGGCCCAGCTCACCCATCTGCTGCCAGAAGGCAGTGCTGAAGCCGGCTTCGCTTTCGCTGAATTTGCTGCGGCTTTCGAAGTCGTACACGTCACGAACCAGGCGCTCGGCAGTTTCCTGCAGCATCTGTTGTTCTTCGGTCAATTTGAAATCCACGGTCGGCCTCCTCAGAGCTCAAGAATCATTTTTGAGACGATGTTCTTCTGGATCTCGTTGGATCCGCCGAAGATCGACAGTTTACGCATGTTGAAGTACTGCGAGGCCGGCGAGGCCGCGTAGTCGTCGACGAGCAGTTCGCCGTCGTAGTCCAGTTCCAGCTCTTCCGGCAGGAAGGGCAGGGCGTAAGGGCCCAGTGCCTTGCGCATCAGGTGGGTGATGGTCTGGCGAATTTCGGTACCCTGGACTTTCAGAATGGAGCTTTCCGAACCGGGCACGCCGCCTTCGGAGGCCGCTGCGACGATGCGCAGGGTGCTCATTTCTGCCGCCATCAGCGACATTTCGATTTCCGCGATCTGGCTGCGGAACAGGGTGTCTTCGATCAGCGGCTTGCCGTTTTTCTGCTGCTTGGAGGCAATACGCTTGAGGTTGGTCATCGCTGCCTTGGAGGCGCCGATGCCGGCCAGGCCGGTACGCTCGTGGGTGAGCAGGTACTTGGCACAGGTCCAGCCCTTGTTCTCTTCGCCCACCAGGTTTTCTACCGGCACCTTGACGTCGTCGAAGAAGACTTCGTTGACTTCATGGTCGCCGTCCAGAGTGATGATCGGGCGCACGGTAATGCCGGGCGTCGCCATGTCGATCAACAGGAAGGAAATGCCACGCTGCTGCTGGGCTTCAGGATCGGTACGCACCAGACAGAAAATCCAGTTGGCGTGCTGGCCCAGGGTAGTCCAGGTCTTCTGGCCGTTGACGATGTAGTGATCGCCATCGCGCACGGCGCGGGTCTTCAGCGAAGCCAGGTCGGAACCGGCGCCCGGCTCGGAGTAACCCTGACACCACCAGTCGGTGCCATCGAGGATGCGTGGCAGGTAGGTCGCTTTCTGCTCTTCAGAGCCGAACTTGATGATCACCGGAGCAACCATGTTGACGCCGAACGGCACCAGACGCGGTGCGCCATAGGCGGCGGACTCTTCGTCAAAGATGTGCTTCTCGATCGGGCCCCAAGTAGTGCCGCCGTGCTCAACCGGCCAGCCTGGCGCGTACCAACCGCGCTTGGACAGAATCTTCTGCCAGCGCTCGTGATCTTCCTTGCTCAGGTGCTTGGCCAGTTTGACCTTCTGAGCGATGTCCGCAGGCAGCTCCTGTTTCAGGAATTCACGCACTTCATCGCGGAAGGCGAGCTGTTCGGGAGAAAAATGGATTTCCATTGTCAGTCCTCGTTGTAATACAGGTATCTGGCGGTCGGTGTCGGCACCGACCGCCCTGATTTATCAAAGATCGGCGAATTTGCGACCTTCTTTGGCCAGTTTTTCCAACAGGGCGGCCGGTTTCCACCAGGCGCCATGCTGCTCGTGAAACTCACAGATTTTTGCGTACACGCGATCCAGGCCCACGGCGTCAGCGTAGAACATGGGGCCACCCTGGAAGGCCGGGAAGCCGTAACCATTGAGGTAGATCACGTCGATGTCGCTGGCGCGCTGAGCGATGCCTTCTTCGAGGATCTTGGCACCCTCGTTGATCAGGGCATAGATGGTGCGCTCGATGATGTACTCATCCGACAGTTCGCGGCGCTCGATGCCCTGCTCTTTTGAAGCAGCTTCCAGCAGCGCCGGCAGTTCCGGGTTCTCCAACGGGGTACGGGAGCCCGCTTCATAAACATAGAAGCCCTTGCCGGTCTTCTGACCCAGCATACCGGCTTCGGCCATCTTGTCCAAAACCAGCGGCAGCTTGAATTCGGCCGGCAGCGTCTGGCGCTGGCGGGTACGAATGCTCAGGCCGATGTCTAGGCCGGAGAGGTCGCGCATGGCGAAGGGACCCATGGCCATGCCGAACTTGCGCAGTGCGCCGTCGACCTGTGCCGGGGTAGCGCCTTCCTCGACCAGAAACTCGGCTTCGCGGCCGTACTGGAAGACCATGCGGTTGCCGACGAAACCGTCGCACACGCCCACAGGGACGGCGACTTTCTTCAGCTTCTTGCCGATCGCCATGGCGGTGGCCAGCACGTCGTTGGCGGTTTTCTCGCCGCGCACTACTTCCAGCAGGCGCATGACGTTGGCCGGGCTGAAGAAGTGCAGCCCTACCACGTCTTCCGGGCGCTTGGTGAACGCGGCAATCTGGTTCAGATCAAGTGAGGAGGTGTTGCTGGCCAGAATGGCACCCGGCTTGCAGTTGGCATCCAGCGCCTCGAATACCTTCTGCTTGACGCCCATCTCTTCGAATACGGCTTCAACCACTAGGTCAACGTCGCTCAGATCGGCGTAATCGGTCACGCCGCTGATCAGCGCCATGCGCTTTTCGAGTGCCGCTTCGTTCAGGCTGCCACGCTTGACGCTCATGCCGTAGGTGTCGCGGGCCCGCTGCAGGGCCTTGTCGCGAGCCTCGGCAGTGATTTCCAGTACCTTGACCGGAATGCCGGCGTTGGCAAAACACATGGCGATACCGACACCCATGGTGCCGCCGCCGATGACTGCGGCAGACTGAATGTCACGAACGGGGGTGTCTTTTGGCAGGTCGTCGACCTTGGAGGCCAGACGCTCGGTGAAGAAGGCGTGGACCAGGGCTGCCCGTTGCGGTGATACCAGGCACTCGGCAAACAGCTCGCGCTCGCGCTTCAGGCCTTCAGCCAGCGGTAGGGTGAAAGCGGCTTCGACGGCAGAGATACAGCGCTGTGGTGAGAATAGGCCGGGCATTTTCTTCTCGACTTCGGCACGCTTGGCAGCGACCGCAGCGGCGTTGTCGACGCCTTCAAGCTTGTCGGTGCGCTCGCCAGTGCGGCGCGGGCCCTTGCCTTCGGCAAGCAGCTGGTCGGCGTAGGCCAGACCGGCGGACAGCAAATCGCCTTCGATCAGTTGGTCGACGACGCCCAGCTCGAGCGCTTCATTGGCGCTGATGGGCGCACCGCTGACGATCATGTCGAGTGCCTTGGCTACACCCGTCAGGCGCGGCAGGCGCTGAGTGCCGCCGGCACCCGGCAGCAGGCCCAGTTTGACCTCGGGCAGGCCGACTTTGGCGCTCTTGACGGCGATGCGGTAGTGGCAGCTGACGGCAACTTCCAGACCACCGCCCAGAGCGGTGCCATGGATCACGGCGACGCTGGGCTTGCTGCCGGCTTCGATCTCGTTGACCACTTGCGGCAGGCTCGGCTCCTTCGGCGGCTTGCCGAATTCCTTGATATCAGCCCCGGCGATGAAGGTTGAGCCTTCACAGATCAGAACGATAGCCTTGACCTCAGGGTCGGCCTCGGCCGCCTTGAAGCTGTTCTGCAGGCCTTCACGCACGGCAATGCCGAGTGCATTGACCGGTGGGTTGTTGACGGTGACAACCGCAATGGCGCCTTTGCGTTCCAGAGTGACCACGTCCGACATGCTTGACCTCCGTAAGTGTGGCTAAGTGCGTTTCATTATTTGGCTATTTCACTATGCGAAATAATGAAACCATGTTTCGCTAGGCAAAATACAAAAAAACAAATGCTTTGTCGATGCCCCTTTTGCGCGAAATGGGGGTTCATCAGTAAAGGTGATGAATCGCCCCGGCGCTAGGCTCGGGCGCGATTCATCACAGCAGCAAGCCTCCGGCTAAACGCGGCAAGCCAAGATCAAACCAATACGGGATGTGAACTGAGCGTGTGCGACCGGTTTGTTGCTTGCAGCCTGAGGCCTGCCGGTGACATTGAGCAGTGGGACGTCAAACGCCCAACCGCTCAATGTCCCTGGCCAGCATGGCCAGTTGATGCGCCAGCTGATTCTGCACCTTCTCTTCCGAGACGAGGTAGGAAGGTGCGCCGCAAGTGAGGACCATCAGGCTGCCGTCCTGCAAGTGCAGTGGTACGCCAGCGGCGTTGACATTGCGGTCCCAATCGCCGAGTGAGAGACAAAAACCGTGTTTCTCGTATTCGGCAAAGCTTTTGTGCAGTGACGCTTCCAGTTCAGGCCAGGCCTCGGGGTTGCGGGCCTTGAGCGCATCCATCACATGGCTGCGCTCCTCGTCCTTCATTGCCGCGAGGTAGGCGCGGCCGGCAGCGGTGGTGGCCAATGGCAGGCGGACGCCCACATCCATGCGCAATGAGGTGGTTTCCGAGGGCCTGCAGTTTTCGACATAGATCATCGACAGGCGATCACGGCAGGTGAGGCCAACCGAGGTATTGGTAGTGCGGGCAAACTCATCGAGGTACGGCTTGGCCAATTGACGCACGCGCAAGTTGGAGACGTAGGCGTAACCCAAAGCCAGCACGCCGGAGTCGAGCTGGTACTTTTCCAGTTGGGTGGAGTAGCTGAGATAGCCGAGCTTGGTCAGCGTATACGTCATACGCGACACCGTGGGCTTGGGCAGGCCGGTGATGCGCGCGATGTCCTGGTTGCCCATGACCACCGAGCCCTGACTGAATGCGCGCAAGACGTCCAATCCACGAGACAGCGCCTCGACAAACTTGCGATCCTTCGCGGTGGCGGTGGCGGTGCTGTTTTCGTGCTCTTCATTCATTGGTTAGATTACCTTGCTGGCGCATCCTGATTGCCCGGCCGATGTACGGCGCTCTTACTGGTTTGATGCTTGGCTATTATTGTTGTCGATCAGCCGCGAAACATAACATGATCGAACGTTTTGCACAGCGAGACTGTATAGAGATTGTCTCGATGATTGCACACTTGTGCCTGATAGAATAGCATCTTTTTGGTACTTCATTCCGCTGTGCAAAATATCGGTCCATTAAAGAGCGACCCAAAATAATAGTCTTATAACGAGGTTCAGATGTCGTCATCCGTGCACTACGCCGTCGATACTCAGCTGGCTGAGCTGGGTTACACCACCCTTTTTGATGTTCTCGACGGCGCCTGCGCCCGCTACGGTGATCAACCGGCGTTCTCCTGTGGTGACGATACGCTGAGCTTCAACCAGTTGCGCGGGCGCGCCGATGCCTTTGCCCGCTATCTGCGGCACCATGCCCGTCTGGAAGCGGGCGATCGCCTGGCGATCCAGTTGCCGAACCTCTTGCAATACACTATCGCGCTCTTCGGTGCGCTGCGTGCAGGCCTGGTGATCGTTAATACCAACCCGCAGTACACCGCCTATGAAACACGCCACCAGTTCGCGGACTCTGGCGCCAAGGCGGTGGTGGTGCTCGACAAGCTGGTGCCGCTGGTACGCAAGATCCAAGGGTCGACGGACGTTGAACAGCTGATCGTCACCAGCCTTGATGACCTGGCCAACCCCCAGTACGACAGTGCTGAGGCTGACGAAATGCGCTTCATGCAAGCGCTGCGGTTGGGTGACGAGTTGCCGCAGGTTGCGCCCGAGCGGGGGTTGGACGATTTGGCGGTGCTGCAGTACACCGGCGGGACGACGGGCGTGTCCAAGGGTGCGATGCTCACCCACCGCAATATTCTCTGCAACATCCTGCAGGCGGTCAGCATCCTTAAAGAGGGCGACGTTGAGTTTGGCAAGGAGGTGCGTATTTCACCCCTGCCGCTCTATCATATCTTTGCTTTTACCGCGAATTGCATCGCGTCGGTGTTCACTGGTTTTCACAGTGTGCTGATCAGCAACCCGCGCGACCTCGACGGCATGATTCAGGACCTCAAGCGTCACTCTTTTACCCTGCTCACGGGTATCAACTCGCTGTTTGTCTCGCTGATGAACCACCCCGAGTTCGACAATATCGACTTCAGTCGCCTGAAGTGGGTCAACTCCGGTGGTGCGCCGTTGAATACCGAGATTGCCAAGCGCTGGGAAGCACGCACCGGCAGCGTGATTCGTGAAGGTTACGGCTTAACAGAGACCTCCCCGGTGGTGGTCGCCTCGACCTCCAAGACGCCTTATAAAGAGGGCTATATCGGCCAGCCGGTGATCGATACCGAGCTGAAGACCGTGGATGACGACGGCAACGAAACGCCGCGCGGTGAGCCCGGTGAGGTGCTCATTCGCGGCCCGCAGGTGATGCAGGGCTACTGGCACCGCCCGGATGAAACCGCCGCCACCTTCAGCGAGGATGGCTGGCTGAAAACCGGCGATGTCGGCGTGATAGACAATGAGGGCTTTCTCAAGCTGGTCGATCGCAAGAAGGACATGATTCTGGTCTCCGGCTTCAATGTGTACCCCAACGATGTGGAAGACGCGGTCATGCGTCACGCCGGCATTCGCGAGTGCGTCGCTGTGGGCGTGCCGGATGAGCGCACCGGAGAGGCGATTAAGATCTACGTCAGTCTGACCGATCCGGCGCTGGATGAAGCTGCGATCATTGCCCACTGCCGCGAGCACCTGACCGGTTACAAGATTCCCAAGCACGTCGAGATTCGCGACGACCTGCCCAAGTCGACCGTGGGTAAATTGTTGCGCCGGGTGCTGCGTGATGAAGCACGTGGCGAGGCCAAGGCGTGAGCGGGCTGACACTGCAGATTGCCAATGGCGTAGCGGAAGTCAGCCTGGATGACGGCAAGGTCAACGCGCTGTCGGAAGCCTTGCTGGAGCAGCTGTTGGCGGCGATTGCCGAGGCGGCGAGGGTTGAGGCGGCGTTGCTGATAGTCGGGCGTCCCGGCTGCTTCAGCGGCGGTTATGACCGCAAGTTGATCGATGCTGGCGGCCCGGCCTGCGATGCCATGCGGGCGGCGGGCGACCGACTGACGCTGGCGCTGCTGGATTATCCCGCGCCGGTGGTGATCGCCAGCAGCGGGCACGCGATGGCCAAGGCGGCCTTTGTGCTCCTGCTAGCGGACTATCGCGTAGGCGCCCAAGGGGCATTTCGCATCGGCTTGAACGAGGTCGCCATCGGTATGACCATGCCCGAAGGCGCCATGGCGCAGGCGCGTGCAAGATTGGCACCGCAGTGGCTCAACCGTTGTGCACTGCAGGCTGAATACCTGAACCCGGGTCAGGCACTGGCCGCGGGCTTCCTGGATGAACTGCAGCCCGCGGACCAGTTGCTGGAGCGCGCCCGGGAGAAGGCTCGCCAGCTGGCGGCACTGGATAAGCGAGCTTTCCGTGAGACGCGAGCGCTGCTGCATGCGCCGCTGCGCGATGAGCTGGCTCAGCTGTTCGGCTAGTCTGTCAGGCCATTGTGTTGTTGTCTGCTAGCGCTCTTGGCTACGAGGGCGCTAGTGACCCCCTACCTATTCCTTGTAATACGCCACCTGCGTGGACGTCAGTAACAAGACGCCATCCTCGCTCCACAGGTGGGCAACCTGATCCGAATAATTGTTGTGCATGCGCGTGGCGCGGGCCTGCCCCAGCAGCGGGCGGTCGCCGCAGGCGGCCAGCTGCGCCGCATCAGCATGGAAATAGTGGGTCAGCGATACCGTGCCGGCCGGGGTAAAGCGCTGGCGCCGGTGAAAGATACGCGGTGCAAAGACATCACCCATTGCGGTCAGTGAGGCAAAGTCCAGCGGCCGGGGCGGGTTGTCGCGGGTCCACAGCAGGCTCTCGGTGCCTTCGCGTCCTTCCTTGATCGGCTCCTTTGGGTGGAACAGGCCAGAGACATAGCGAAAGTCATAATGCTGGAACCAGCTGCGTTCCTTGCGCACCTGTTGCGGCAGGCTGTCGGCAGCGGGCGCGGCGGGCATCGGCTCCTGCTGCTCGGACCAGGTCTCCCGGCGGGTCGCGAAAAAAGCGGTACCGCTGGTGACCACTTCACCCTCCTGTCGCTGCAAAAGCAGCCAATGCTGGGTGGAACGATTGGTGCGAATTGGCGTGACTTCGATTTCGAAGGCGCCCGGTTGCACCGGCCCGGCAAAGTTGATGGTCAGCGAGACGGGCTCGCCGATGCGCTCGGGATGCTGCAGTACCGCGTTGAGCAAGGTTGCTGCGGTCACGCCGCCGAAGGGGCCGACCATATTCTGGTAGTCGTCGCTGGTAGTGCCACTGAACAGGTTGGGAGCGAGGGGCTGCAGCGCAATCGCCCGGTCGAATGCGTGGCTGGCGGGCAGGGTGGTAGTCATCAGGGTATTCCGATTGAAATGGGAGGGCCGTGCAATATGAATATGATGGGCATAATAAGCAGCGCTTGTTGCGCTCGACAAGCAAGCTTGGCGCTATGAATCTGGCGCTATGCGTGGTGGCGATTGGTAAGGACGAGCAGTGGCGTTGGCGGCAAGTGGCGGGTGAAATACGGCTGGCTCGGCGCCGTCTGTAGCGCGCCGAGCCAGGGTATGAATCAACCGCGTTTGTAGGTACCGATAAGGCGGTTCATGGCGGTCGCGTTAGGCTCGATCTTTTCCAGCAACTGCCACAGGTTCAGGCCAGCGGGCAGGTTCAGCTCGGCATCCAGCGCAATCACCCAGAAGTAGTACTTGTGCTGGCCATGACCCTCAGGCGGCATGGGCCCGTTGTAACCCAGGTTGCCGAAATTGTTCTTGCCTTGGGTGTAGTCGCCGCAACCTTCGCTCAGTGCGCTGACGTCGCCAGGAATGTTGTAGAGCACCCAGTGCACGAAGCCGTAGGTGCCGTTGGCCGAGATCAGTGGCGCGTCCGGGTCGTGGCAGATCACGGCGTAGCTTTTGGTACCCGCTGGCGCGTTTTTCCAGCTCAGCGCGGGAGAAACATCCTCGCCCTCACCGGTGTGCTTGCTGGGGATGGCGCCCTCGGCGGCGAAAGCGCTGCTGTCGAGAGTCAGGTCGTTGGAAAAGGCAAATCCCATGGAAGTCTCCTTGAAGTTGGCGCGAAAGTTGTCTCAATACTACTCCGGGCACCGCGTCATGCAAGGCGCCTGAGGTCAGTGCATGAGTGCGCTGAGCAACCACAGGCCCAGCAGTATCCAGATCACGCCAAGTATGAGTTTCTTGCGGATGAAGGCGCGAACGCCAAGGTAGATCAGGCAGAGCCCGAGAATCACTGCGGCAATGCTGAGCAGGCTGCTGTTGACGCCCAGCGCGCGGGCAAAGCCGTTGACGAAGTCCGAGCTGGCGTTACTCAGCAGGGTAAACAGCCAGACCAGGCTGTCGATGATAAAGCGGATGACGGTGCCGAAAACCTGGCCCAGCCATTCAAAAACATTATTCGCCTGCATTCAATTGTCTCTGGTCACTAAGGGGGCGTACTCGCTGGCGATACCTTAGCAGAAGCCGGCAGCAGGCAGAACTCAAGCCTGCTGCCGGCGACGGTAAGGTCAGACGCGCTCGATGACCGCTGCCACACCCTGGCCCAGACCAATACACAGGCTGACCAGTGCGTAGCGCTTGCCGGTGCGCTCCAGTTGACGCAGGGCGGTCAGGGTCAGGCGGGCGCCGGATGCCCCCAGTGGGTGACCTACGGCAATGGCACCCCCGTTGGGGTTCAGGCGCGGGTCATCGAAGGCTATGCCCAGTTGCTTGGCGCAACCGAGCACCTGGGAGGCAAAGGCTTCGTTGATCTCGATGACATCCATGTCATCCAGTGTCAGGCCGGCGCGGCTGAGCGCCTTCTTGCAGGCTTCCACCGGACCCAGGCCCATGACGCGCGGAGCAACACCGGACACGGCGCCAGCCAGGATGCGAGCACGCGGCTTGACGCCGTACTTCTGGCCTGCGGCTTCGCTGCCGATAATCAGGGCAGCGGCGCCGTCGTTGACACCAGAGGCGTTGCCGGCGGTAACCACGCCGCCTTCAAACAGCGAGCGCAAGCCGGACAGGGCCGCCATGTCGCTGCTCGGGCGCGGGTGCTCGTCCTGATCGACGACCTTGGCCGGCTTCTTGCGGCCCTGGGACACTTCGATCGGGTGGATTTCTTCGGCAAAGAAGCCCTCAGCGCGGGCCTTCTCGTACAGCGCCTGGCTGCGAGCGGCATAGGTGTCGGCTTCTTCCCGGCTGATGCCGAGGTCGGCAGCGACGTTATCAGCGGTCTGCGGCATGGTGTCGTCACCGTATTGCTTCTCGACCTTGGGGTTCGGGAAGCGTGCACCGATGGTGCTGTCAAAGGCACGGAAGTCGCGGCTGTAGGCGCTTTCGCTCTTGGCGATAACGAAGGGCGCGCGGCTCATGCTTTCCACGCCACCGGCGACGAACAGCTCGCCTTCACCAGCTTTTACTGCGCGGGCGGCATCGAGAATGGCAGCCAGGCCGGAGCCGCACAGGCGGTTGACGGTGACGCCGGCCACTTCCTGCGGCAGCCCCGCCAGCAGGCCGGCGTGACGGGCGACGTTGCGCGCGTCTTCACCGGCCTGGTTGGTGTTGCCCATGACCACGTCTTCGTAGTCCTGACCTTCAAACGGGTTGCGAGCAACCACGGCGCGAATCACTTCGGCGAGCAGGTCATCCGGGCGAACGCTGGCCAGGGCGCCGGCGTGGCGGCCGAACGGGGTACGCAGGCCATCGTAGATATAGGCAGTCATGGTCTTACTCCTGAAAGTCGGGTGTGGTCAAAGGCAGATCCAGCTGCACGCGGCGACGCAGCCAGGGGCTGGGGCGGTAGCGCGGTTCGCCGTAAACGGCCTGCAGGTTGTTGAGGACGGCGAGAATATTGGCCTCGCCATAATGCTCGCCGAAGGCCAGTGGGCCTTTTGGATAGCCCAGCGCCAGTTGAATGGCGCGGTCCAGTGTTTGCGGCGTGGTGATGCCTTTCTGCACGATTTCGCAGCCCAGATTGACGACGCTGGCAATCAGGCGCTGAATCACAAAGCCGGCGGAATCGTTGATCACTTCCACGGGTACGCCATCGGCGCTGAGGGCCTGGCGTGCCTGAGCGACGACCTCGGCGCTGGCAGCCGGCTGGCGCATCAGGGTGCGGCGCTTGTCCCAGTTGGCAAAGCTGTCGAGGGCCAGCGTGCGTTCGGCAGGCAGCCCCAGCTGAGTCAGGGCGGTGCTGCAGTCGTCGCCCAGCGGGGTGATCAGGCAGATGGCATCGTCCGATGGCTTGCTGCCGGTTTCCAGTGTGGCGCCCACTTGGGTCAGTACCTCGCTGACCTGGTTGCGCAGTGCGTCGTCATCGGTCTCCAGCCAGAACGGACGATTGATCAGCACGGTTTCTGGTTGTGGCTCGGTAGGCTCGATCTTCTGACCGTCCTCATAACGGTAGAAGCCCTGACCGGTCTTGCGCCCCAGCAGGCCCGCGGCGACACGCTGCGCGGCAATGAATGAGGGGGTGTAGCGCGGGTCGTGATAGAACTGCTCGTACACAGACTCCATCACTGCGTGGGATACGTCCAGGCCGGTCAGGTCGAACAGCTCGAACGGTCCCATGCGAAAGCCCGGGCCGTCGCGCAGAATGCGGTCGATCTGCGAAGGCGTTGCAACGCCTTCGCTGAGCATACGCAACGCTTCGGTGCCGAAAGCGCGGCCAGCGTGGTTGACCAGAAAGCCGGGGGTGTCCGGGGTGATGGCCGGGAAGTGGCCGGCGGTATCGGCCAGCTCGACCAGGCCTTCAATGACGCGCTCTTCGGTGCGCTCGCCGCGTACTACCTCAACGATCTTCATCAGCGGCACAGGATTGAAGAAGTGGAAACCGGCAACGCGGCCTGGGTGCTTGGCGCTGCTGGCGATGCGGGTGACCGACAGCGAGGAGGTGTTGGTCGCCAGCACGCAGGTGTCGCTGACGATGGCCTCCAGGTCGGCAAACAGCTTCTGCTTAACGTCCAGCAGCTCGACGATGGCCTCAATCACCAGATCGCAGTCTTTCAGCTCTTCAAGCGTCTGTGCAGGCTGCATGCGGGCGAGGGTGGCTTCCAGCTCAGCCTCGGTCATCTTGCCCTTGGCCTGAGCGCGCTGCAGCAGGTTGCGGTTGAATTGCAGGGCGTCCTCGATGGCTTCAGCGCGGGTATCGAACAGCTGAACCTGCTGGCCGCTGCTGGCGAACAGTTGGGCAATGCCGCGGCCCATGGCGCCGGCGCCGATAACGCCAATCCGGTTGAACATGCGTGGACTCCTCAGTTGGGAATGTTTCAGGCTTTTGTTCCGCATGGCGAAACAGTATTTCGTTTAATGTGTTGCGAGATTAAATCCTGTACCTTGTGAGTGCAAGTTTGGCGACAGTCTTGTCTGTCTCGCCTGTGCCATACTTGTCTGCTTCCAAGACAATCGCCCGCGGGTGTGTGTTTCCACCCGGTGGCGCTGTTGTGTCCAAATCGAGTGTAGTGAATAAAAGGTGTTGCACCCGTGAATCAAGACGAACGTCAAGCCATCGCCCGTACCGTGACCGGGTTCTTTCAGGAACTGGGCGCGGAGCTTGAAGAGTACAGCGAGGGCCGCGCGGTGGTCGCGCTGACGCTGACTGAAAAGCATCTGAACAACGCCAGCAACCTGCACGGCGGGGTTACCGCCAGTCTGCTGGATATCGCCATGGGGCTTTGTGGCACCTGGGCCGCGTCGCCTGAGGAGCGTCGGGTGGCGATTACCCTGTCCCTGAACACCAACTTCTCGTCCACCGCCACGCTGGGCGCCCGGGTGCGTGCCGTGGCTTCTTGCCGCAGTGCAGGGCACAAGGTGTTCATGGCCAGCTGCGATCTGCTGGATCAGAATGACAAATTGATCGGCTTCGGCGAAGGTGTATTCAAGAAAGGTGCTTATCGCAAGGATCTGCCGTGAAGCCGGTGGTGCTGCTGCCGCTTGGCGTAGCGCTTGAGCTCTTTGGCCTGCTGACGCAGCTGCATTGGTTCAGCTGGTGCGCTGCGGCGTCCTTTGCGCTCTACTTCCTGTTGCACTTCACGCGGCTGAACCCCTATCCGCGCTGGCTAGGCATCGTCACGCTGGCTATTTTGCTGGCGGCGGTCTGGTTTGCGCAGCCGGGTGCGGAGCTGTGGCCCAAGCTGGCCAGCTCGGTCGCCTACTACACCAGCTTTCTCGGTGCGTTGGGGCTGATGCAATTGCTGGCGCAGCGCTTGCCGCAGCTGCGCGAGTTGCACAAGGCGCTGTTGTCCGGCTCCAAAGTGGTACTGTATCCGCGCTATGTATTGACCGCCGGCAGCATCGGCTCGATTCTCAATTTCGGCATGATGAACCTGCTCTGCGGCACGCTGACCGAACACCTGAAGCGCTACTCGTTGACCGATCAGCAGCGGCGCAACGGGCTGCGCAGCGTGATGGTCACGACCTTGCGTGGCTTTGCCTTGGTGCCGCTGCTGGCGCCGACCAGTGTGACCATTGCCATTATTTCCCGCGAGATGCCCGAGCAGTCTTGGAGCACCATGGTGCCCTACGGCGCGGTGGCGGCGTTGATGATGATAGTGGTCGGCTGGCGCCGGGAAACGCAGGGGTTGCTGGAGCTGCGTGACAATATCGGTGATTCGAGCAAGGCCGACGGCATGCTGGAGTTGCTGCTCGGTAGCCTGGTCGGTCTGGGCGCCATCGGAGTACTGGCGTCGCTGTCGAGCTTAACCGCCTCGCAGTCGGCCATGGTGCTGGTACCCTTCGGCGTGATCAGTTACCTGCTCTGGCGTGAACGCTCGCCACAGTTGGTGCTGCGCGAGGTCACCGAGAACATGGCCAGCATGCACAACGAGATGTTCATCTTTGGCTGTGCTGCGCTCTTGGGGGGTGTGCTCGGCGCGGTCGCGCCACTGGAGGAAATCGCTGCCTGGCTGGCGCAGGATCCCAAATACAACATTCTGCTGGCAGTCGGCAGTCTGTTCAGCACTATTACTTTAGCGGTGTTGGGGCTGGCGCCGATTGTCTCGTTGTCGTTGATTGCCGGCCTGCTGGCGCAGTTGTCTTTGCTCGGCGTGCCCATCATGACGCCAGCGGTAGGCCTGATGTGCGGCTTCTCGCTGGCGATGATCTTTTCGCCGTTTGGCCCGTCAACGCTGATTCTGTCGCGCTACAGTGGCGAAACACCCTTCCGGGTGGCGTTCGGCTGGAACGGCCGCTTTGTCCTCACCGTGATGCCGCTGTTATTGTTGCTGATCTTCTTTACCTACTGGCAGCAATCCTGAATGCCCGAATTACCTGAAGTCGAAACCACCCGCCGCGGCATTGCTCCGCATCTGGAAGGCAAAACCGTCACCCGCCTGATTGTGCGCGAGCGCCGTTTACGCTGGCCGATCCCCGAGGATCTGGCCATTCAAATTGAAGGGCAGCGGTTTGAACGCATTGAGCGCCGTGCCAAGTACCTGTTGATGCAGATTGGCGGCGGCACCCTGATTGGTCATCTGGGCATGTCGGGCAATATGCGCCTGGTGCAGGCGGGTACACCGGCGGCCAAGCACGAGCATGTAGATATCGAGCTGGATTCGGGTATGGCGCTGCGTTACACCGATCCGCGCCGCTTTGGTGCTCTACTCTGGGCGCGGGCAGGTGAGCTGCATCCGCTGCTGGCCAAGCTGGGTCCGGAACCTCTATCCGGCGAGTTTGACGGCGAGCGTCTGTATCAGCTGTCGCGTGGCAAGAGTAGTGCGGTCAAACCTTTCATCATGGATAACGCCGTGGTGGTCGGGGTGGGCAACATCTACGCCAGCGAAGCGCTCTTTGCGGCCGGTATCGACCCGCGACGGGAGGCAGGGCGGATCAGCCGTGCGCGTTACCTCAAGCTGGCGGAGGAGATAAAACGTATCCTTGCCTACGCGATCGAGCGTGGCGGCACCACGCTGCGTGATTTTGTCGGCGGCGATGGTCAGCCGGGCTACTTCAAGCAGGAGCTGTTTGTATACGGTCGACCAGGGCAGCTGTGCAAGTTGTGCGGTACTACCCTCAGCGAGGTGCGTTTGGGGCAGCGCAGCTCGGTGTATTGCCGCCAATGCCAGCGCTAATAGCTCTTCAGAAGGCGTGTAAGCCAGCAAATTAAAGGGCTGCAGGCTAATTTCAGTGTGCCACGTTCCGAAATCTGCGGAATGTGCCTACAATGGAGTGTGATACCAGCGGCCCACGGGATAACGGGTCGCGTAACAAGATCAACGCCTTTCGGGCCACAACCAGGGATTTAATATGCGCCTGTTACGTCAAACTACCGCGTTAGCGGCCGGCCTGCTGATGAGCGTCAGCGCTATGGCAGCTACCGACTACAACTCCTATCAGGAAGAGAAGCCCGGCTATATGGCCATGATGGGTGACCTGATCATTGCCCGTCCCATGTTGCTGGCTGTAACGGCCGTTGGCGCTGCTGCCTTTGTGGTAAGCCTGCCGTTCTCGGCTGCCGGCGGCAATATCGGTGAGGCGGGACGCGAACTGGTGGTTCGTCCCGGTGCCGAGACCTTTGTACGCTGCCTGGGTTGCACGCGTGCCGGTTACGGCCGCAAGCAGCAGGACGAGAACCTTTAGGTTTCATGCGCGAACGCCGAGTCAGGGCTGACCGCGCATCTTATCGGCAAGGCCGTTTTCGCTCTTCTAATTGGATAAGCTAGCGGCCATGTCTGCGAGTCGCTCGATTCAACGGCGGCTTGTCTCGCTCCAGCCAGCGTGGCTGATTGCTGCGCTGGCTGGTTTCGTGTTGCTGTTTTTTGGTAACAACGCCTTTTCTTTGCTGCTTGCCGGCATCGCGCTGTTCATTCTGGGCATGCGCTATCTTGAAAACGGTTTCCGTGCTTTTACCGGTGGCGCGCTTGAGCGCTGGTTGGCAGCCTGCACCAGCAGGCTATGGAAGAGTCTGCTGTTCGGTGGTCTCACTACTGCCCTGGTGCAATCCAGCTCCCTGATTACCCTGCTCAGTATCGCCTTTCTCAGTGCTGGCCTGATCAGCCTGACCGCGGGCATCGGCATTGTCTTTGGTGCGAATCTGGGTACGACGACAGGCGCTTGGCTGATTGCGCTGGTCGGGCTCAAGGTCGACCTTTCGCAAATTGCCATGCCGATGCTGGTGCTTGGGGTGATCTTTGAGCGCAACAAATCGGCCGGCTGGCGGGGCGGCGGCCAGGTCTTGCTCGGGATAGGCTTGCTGTTTCTGGGTATCGACCAGATGAAGCTCGGCTTTTCCGGGATGGAAGCCGCGCTGGACCTGTCTGCCTTCGCCGCTGGTGGCTGGCAAAGTCTGCTGCTCTACGCTGCGCTAGGCACCTTGGCGACGGTGCTGATGCAATCGAGCCACGCCACCCTGATGATCACGCTGACCGCTCTGGCGAGCGGCCAGCTGGGCTATATAGATGCGTTGGCGATGGCTGTGGGCGCCAATCTGGGCACCACGATTACAGCATTGATAGCGGCGTTCAGCGCCAATAATGCGGGCCGTCAGTTGGCCGCGGCGCATATTGTGTTCAACCTGGTGACGGCCGTGGTCGCGCTGGCGATTCTGCCGTCGCTGGCGCAGCTTGTGGATACGCTGAGCAGTTGGTTGGGCATCGATGATCAGGCCCTGACGCTGAAGCTGGCGCTTTTTCATACCCTGTTCAATCTGCTCGGTCTGCTGATCATGCTGCCTTTGGTGCCGCTGCTGGTGCGCGGGTTGCAACGTTGGCTGCCGGCGGCCGTGGAGCCGGACGAGGATCTGTCGCAGCAGCCGCGTTCTCGTGCACTTTATCTCAATGATGCCGCGCTGGTGCATGCCGATACCGCCCTCAAGGTGTTGCAGCAGGAGCTGGCGCACCTGGCCAGCCTGAGCTATCAGGTGATTGCTGCGGCCTTGTATCTGCCGGCCCAGTTTGTGCGTGATATGGCCGCCAGCCAGAACCTGGATAGTCGCCTGGCGATACCACCGCTGGCCGCGCGGGAGGATGCCGATGCTTTGTATCACCAGCATATCAAGGGCGTATACGCCGATATCATCGCGTTTCGCAGTCGTCTGGACGGCGAGCTGCTGCCGCAGCAACAGCAGCAGCTGATGGATGACATGCTGTCTGCGCGGGATCTGGTAGAAGCGGTAAAGGCGGCCAAGCATCTGCAGAGCAATCTGCGTAAACATGTCGATAGTCAGCGACCCGCATTGCGCGAGGGCTATCGGCAGTTGCGCGAGCAGGGCCGCGCAGTGCTCTCGGTGTTGGCCCGTGGCAGTGTCGAGGGTGGTGTGGCCGCTGAGCGGCGGTCAGCGGAGCTGGCGGAGGAGCAGCGGATGTTCAGCGCCGGCTTTGAGCGCCATCTGCATGAGCAGCTACGCAGCGGTGAGCTGGACGGTTGGCAGGCGACGTCGCTGCTCAACGACCTTAATTACCTGAAGCAAATTGGTGAGCACCTGCGCGCAGCGCACGACATGATCTATACCCGCGCAGCGCTGCGGTCTGCCGACTAGCTCTGTTGTGCTGCCTGGGCAGAGGGTCTGCACGGGGTAAATTCCAGGCAATAAAAAACGCCCGCTGCGGGGCAGCGGGCGTTTTGGTGAAACGGCGCAAGCGCCGTTTCGCAGCAGCCAATACGACTTACTTGGCGGCTTTCTTCTCTTTCTCTTTCGCGATCACAGCTTCGGCAACGTTGGCCGGGCATGGAGAGTAGTGCGAGAACTCCATGGAGAACTGGCCACGACCGGAGGTCATGGTACGCAGGGTGCTGATGTAGCCGAACATTTCTGCCAGCGGTACATCGGCCTTGATGCGTACACCGGTAACCCCTGCTTCCTGGCCTGCGATCATGCCGCGACGACGGTTCAAGTCACCGATTACGTCACCAACGTGGTCTTCGGGGGTGAACACGTCAACCTTCATGACCGGCTCCAGCAGCTGAGGACCTGCTTTCGGCATGGACTGACGGAACGCACCCTTGGCGGCGATTTCAAACGCGATAGCCGAGGAGTCAACGGCGTGGAAGCCACCGTCAACCAGTTCGAAGTCAACGTCCAGAACCGGGAAGCCTGCCAGCGGGCCAGTGCCCATCAGCGACGCAAAGCCCTTTTCGATGGCCGGGAAGTATTCCTTCGGAACGTTACCGCCAACAACCTTCGACTTGAAGGTGAAGCCGGAATTCGGCTCGCCGGGCTTGATGACATAGTCGATCTTACCGTACTGACCGGAACCACCCGACTGCTTCTTGTGGGTGTAGCTGTCTTCGATCTGCTTGGTGATGGTCTCGCGGTAGGCAACCTGTGGCTGACCTACAACCAGTTCAACGCCGTAGGTACGCTTCAGAATGTCGACCTTGATGTCCAGGTGCAGTTCGCCCATGCCCTTGAGGATGGTTTCACCGGAATCGACGTCGGTTTCAACGCGGAAGGTCGGATCTTCAGCAACCATCTTGCCGATGGCAACGCCCATTTTCTCGGTGGAACCCTTGTCTTTCGGCTCAACGGAGATGGAGATAACGGGCTCCGGGAACACCATGGCTTCCAGGGTGCAAGGGTGCTTCGGATCACACAGGGTGTGACCGGTTTGCACGTTCTTCATGCCGACGATGGCGATGATGTCACCAGCGGTAGCGAAGCTCAGCTCGTTACGCTCGTCTGCCTGCATTTCTACCATGCGGCCTACGCGCTCGGTCTTGCCGGTGAACGAGTTGAGGATGGTGTCACCCTTGTTCAGCTTACCGGAGTAGATACGGCAGAAGGTCAGGGCGCCAAAACGGTCGTCCATGATCTTGAATGCCAGGGCGCGGAAGGGCTCGTCTTCACTCACGATGGCGTGCTCGCCAGTGGGGTTGCCTTCTTCGTCGGTCAGCGGCTGCGGGTTAACTTCGGTCGGCGTTGGCAGGTAGTCAACGACGGCGTCGAGCAGCAGCTGCATGCCCTTGTTCTTGAACGCGGAACCACAGTAGGTCGGGAAGAACGCGAGTTCCAGGGTGCCCTTGCGGATGCAGCGCTGGATGTCTTCGATGGAGGGCTCTTCGCCTTCCATGTAGGCCATCATTACGTCGTCGTCCATTTCCACGGCAGTTTCGATCAGCTGCTCGCGGTAGGTTTCAACGTCGTCAACCATGTCGGCCGGTACGTCTTCAATGCTGTAGTTCTCGGGCTGCCCGGTTTCGTCCCAGATGTAGGCCTTGCGGGTCAGCAGGTCAACAACACCTTTGAAGGTGTCTTCTGCGCCGATGGGCAGGGTCATGATCAGCGGCTTGGCGCCCAGTACTTTCTCGACCTGAGCGGTCACGCGCAGGAAGTTGGCACCGATACGGTCCAGCTTGTTGACGAAAATCAGACGGGAAACTTTGGAGTCGTTCGCGTAACGCCAGTTGGTTTCGGACTGGGGCTCAACGCCGCCGGAACCACAGAATACGCCGATGCCGCCATCCAGTACTTTCAGTGAGCGGTACACTTCCACGGTGAAGTCAACGTGACCGGGGGTGTCGATGACGTTGAAGCGGTGGCCTTTCCAGAAGCAGCTGACAGCAGCGGACTGAATGGTAATACCGCGCTCGGCTTCCTGTTCCATGAAGTCGGTGGTGGACTCACCCTCGTGTACTTCACCCAGCTTGTGGATCTTGCCGGTGAGCTTGAGGATACGCTCGGTAGTGGTAGTTTTGCCGGCATCAACGTGGGCGAAGATACCAATATTTCGGTAAAGGGATAGGTCAGTCATGGCACTCTCTGATAAGCCGGGTGGAAAAACAGGCGGCCAATATACAGGAATCGGAAAAGAATCTCTCGGCTTTTACGATGAAATGGTGTTAAAGGCAGGTTAATACCTGCCTTTGGCTGGGGTGGCGAGACGACCTGGACGTGTTACTCGATGCTAGCGCCTTGTTGCGTATACGATTTTGTGCCCGCCACGGGGCTCACTCGAGCCTCACCGATAGCGCGCGGATCGCTCGCTGCGTTGAGCGTATTACTGGATTTATCCCAGGAAACTGCCTGCATGTTGCCGTAATCGCGGCCAACCGGTTCGATGCGATGGCCCATGGCTTCCAATGCGCGGGTCTGTTCGCTGTTGAAAGCGGCGGCCTCGACCTGAATGTGGTCCGGCAGGTATTGATGGTGGAAGCGCGGGCGGTTGACCCAGCGCTCGACTGTCTCGCCCTGCATGGCTTCCAGTGCGCCCAGTAACACCATGGTGATGATGCGGCTGCCACCGGGTGTGCCGAGTATTGCCAGTTGCTGGTCGTTTTCCAGCATGGTTGGGGTCATGCTGGACAGCGGGCGCTTGCCCGGCGCAATGGCGTTGGCTTCGCTGCCGGCCAGGCCGTAGGCATTGACCCCGGCCGGGTCGGCAGCAAAGTCGTCCATTTCGTTGTTGAGCAGCACCCCGGTGCCGGGCACGGTGAACGCAGCGCCAAAGGGTAGATTGACGCTGAGCGTGGCGGCGACAGCATTGCCCTGGGCGTCGATCAACGAGAAATGCGTGGTGTGGTTGCCTTCGACGAAATCGATCAGTGGGCCCAGTTCGCTGCTTGGCGTGGCGCGCTCAGGGTCAATGCTGGCAGCCAGCTTGGCCGCATAATCGGCGGAGGTCAGCTGTTTTACCGGCACCTCGACAAAATCGTTGTCGCCCAGCAGCGCAGCGCGATCACGGTAGGTGCGGCGCATCAGCTCAACCAGTTGGTGAGTCCATTGCACTGAGCCGGGTGCGGCTTTGGGCAGGGTGTCGAGGCCCTGCAGGATGCCGGCCAGGGCAATACCCCCGGCGGAGGGCAGCGGCGCGCTGATCACTGCAAAACCTTTGGCGGTAAAGCGGATGGGTGAGCGCTCGATGACCCGGTAATCATCCAGGTCTGCTTGCTGCCAGATACCGCCGGCGTTGCGCACCCCCTCAATCAGCTGCTCGCCAACCTTGCCTTTATAGAAGCCATCGCGGCCATCGGCCGCCATGGCGCGCAGGGTAGTGGCCAGCTCGGGTTGCTTGATGACGGTGCCGACGGCAGGCAGCTGGCTGTTGCGCAGAAAGATGCGGTCGGTTTCCGGGTAGCGATTCATCACCTCCAGCCGGTAGCCGGCGAGGGTGCGATAGTGTTCGCTGATGGCAAAGCCATTCTCTGCCGCCGCAATGGCAGGCGCCAGGCTTTGCGCCAAGGGTAGTTTGCCGTAGTGCTCGGCCAGATGCGCCAGCGCTGCCGGCACGCCGGGAATGCCGGCAGCCATCGGACCGTTGATGGCCGGATCGCGCTGTACCACGCCATCGCTGTCGCGATAGAGGTCACGGTTGGCGCTGAGTGGCGCGGTTTCGCGGGCGTCGATAAAGCGATAGGGCTGGTCGCTGTTGCCAGGCTGGCGTAACAGGAAAAAGCCACCGCCGCCCAGTCCCGAGCTATAGGGCTCGACCACCGCGAGTGTAGAGGCGACGGCGACCGCAGCGTCAAAGGCGTTGCCGCCCTGATCAAGGATCGAGTGACCGGCCGCGGTGGCAACGGGGTGCGCGCTGGCGACGGCCTGCTGGCCAGGGCCTTCGGCGGCGTGCAGGGGGGCGGCGGCCAGGCCGGCCACACTGAGGATGATCAGAAGGTGCCTGTTGTGCCGCATGCCCATGCTTACGCCTCGCCGGTGAGAATCTTGTACTTGTCCATCAGCTCTTCCTTGCTTTCGACGTGCTCCGGATCCAGTGGGATGCAGTCGACAGGGCAGACCTGCTGGCATTGGGGCTCATCGAAGTGACCAACGCACTCTGTGCACAGGTTGGGGTCGATCACGTAGATTTCTTCGCCCTGGGAGATGGCCCCGTTGGGGCACTCCGGTTCGCAGACATCGCAGTTGATGCAGTCGTCGGTGATGATCAGTGACATGGTTCAGAGGCTCCGCGGCGCGAGGGCTTAACTGTGGTAACGCTTGAGCAGGGCGGCATTCACATCGGGATGCACGAACTTGGTCACGTCGCCACCCAGCGCAGCGATTTCGCGCACCAGAGTAGAAGAGATGTAGGAGTAGTGCTCGGACGGCGTCAGAAACAGGCTCTCAACGTCAGGTGCCAGCACGCGGTTCATGTTGGCCAGTTGAAACTCGTATTCAAAGTCGGAGACCGCACGCAGGCCTCGCAGCAGCACGTTGGCATTCACTTCCTTGACGAAGTGCGCCAGCAACGAGGAGAACCCCACCACTTCAACGTTCGGCAGGTGCGCCAGTACTGTCCTGGCCATTTCGACGCGCTGCTCCAGCGGAAACGCCGGGTTTTTCTTGGTGCTGGCCGCCACGGCGACAACGACGCGATCAAACAGACGTGCGGCGCGCTCGACCAGATCGGTGTGACCCTTGGTGATCGGATCGAAGGTGCCGGGGTAAAGTACGGTGTTCATGGTTGGCGTGGTCCTGCGGCTGTCCAAGTGAGAGGCAGATGGTAGCCCAATGACCGCCGAAAACCCAGCCACCAAGGCGCTGGCCGGGTATTTTTCGGCTTGCGGCAGCCGGCCGGGATCAGCTCAGTTCTGCGGCCAGCCCGGTGGCCAGTTTGGCGACCAGCCCATAGACCGACAGCTGCGGGTTGGCACCGATGCTGGTAGGAAACAGCGAGCCATCCAGTACCGACAGATTCGCCAGCTGGTGATGTCGGCCGCGGCTATCGACGACTGCTCGGGTCGGGTCTTCACCCATGGCACAGCCGCCCATGACGTGGGCGCTGGCCAGGCGCACGTCGTGGATGCGGTAGCTTAGCTCCGTTACCTGTTGCCGGAAGTCCGCCCAGCTGCGGCTTTCGCGGCCATGAGCATGGGTTGGCACCACGCTGAGGGCGCCGGCAGCGAACTGAATTTCGCCCATGCTCAGATAGGCGCGGCGCACGCCGTCCCAGAGATAATCGTTCAGGGGGTAGTCGAGTACCGGGTCGCCGTTGTCACGCAGGGCAACGGTGCCACCCTGGCTCTGCTCATGAAAACCGTCGCGCAGCAGGGCCAGCATCAGGTTGCTCTGCGCCAGCCCGTTCATGCGCTGCAGACTTTCCTGGCCCAGGCCGCCCATCATCACTGACATCAGGCTGGGCTGCATCGGTGGCACTTCCATCTTGTAGCCCATGGGGCCGCTGGTACCCTGATCCCACTGGAAGTGGTCGGAATAGACCGATTGCGGGGCGCCGTAAAAGCCGTTGATGTCGCGATCGAAACGCCCCAGCGTCATGTTGACCGGGTGCAGGAAGGTGCGCTTGCCCAGTCGCCCGTGTGGGTCGGGTGCTTTGGAACGCAGCAACAGGGCCGGGCTGTTGATCGCGCCGCCGGCCAATACGATGTGCTTGCCGCGCAGGCGCAGGGCGCTGCCGGTGGCGGCGGTTAGGGTCGGGTTCATGGCGCGACAGCGCACTTCGCTGACCCGGTCGCCTTCGAACACAAGAGTTTCTGCGCGCGCACTGTGCACCAGGGTGGCACCCCGTTCCAGCGCGGCTGGGATGGTGGTTACCAGCATCGACTGCTTGGCATTGGTCGGGCAGCCGCTGCCGCAATAGCCGAGGTTCCAGCAGCCGCGCACGTTGCGCGGGATGATTTTCCAGTGATAGTTGAGTTGCTCACAACCAAGCCGAATCACCTCGTTGTTGGCGTTCGGCGGCACGGCCCAGGGCGCTACGCCAAGCCGTTCCTCCATTTGTGCAAACCAGGGCGCCATACTCTCGCTGTCCAGGCCCTTGACGTCGTGCTCGCTGGCCCAGTGCGCCAGCGTTGGATCCGGGGTGCGGAAACTGCTGGTCCAGTTGACCGTGGTCGTGCCGCCGACCGTGCGGCCCTGCAGAATACCGATACCGCCGTCAGCGGTGCCGCGTGCGGCGCCTTCCTGATACAGCTCGGCATAGGCCTGGGCTTCGTTGTTCTTGAAGTCGCCGGAGGTCTTTAGCGAGCCTTCTTCTACCAGCAGCACCTTGAGACCATGTTGGGCGAGGATCTCAGCGCTGGTGCCGCCGCCGGCACCGGTACCAATGATGATGACGTCGGCTTCGAGTGTGGTGTCGGTCGCCAGGCTGGCGGCATCAATCACTTGCCAGCCACGGGCGACGCCCTGCATGAATAGATCGGGTACGGGCATGGAATTCCCCTGAATGCGGTAATCGGTCAGATAACAGGTGGGCCGGGATAGCCCGTCGTGGCCCAGGACAGCGGCAGCGCGTACCAAGACATCATCAGCAGCTTGCTCAGCGTGTTGTAGCCCTGGCGCAGCATCTCGAAGCGGCTATCGCGCCAGCGCAGCAGAAAGGTATTCAGCTGCTCCGGGCTGGCTTGGCTGAGATCACCCCAGATGCCGGTCAGCGGGCCGCGCACCAGTGGCATGCTCAACAGACCAAATAAGTCGAGCACGGCTTTCTGTACGAAGGGGGAGGTGTGTGCCAGTGAGTAGTCCAGCTGCGCCAGTGCCTGCGCAATCGCCCCGGGCTGCGTGAGGGCGGGATGCGGGCCCAGGATGACCGGGTAAAGCGCGCTCAAGATCGGCAGGTCGGAGGCACGCAGCACCTGGAACTCCGGGGCTGCGTGTTCGGAGGTGCAGCCGGTGAGGCTGGCGGTCAGTCCCACGGCGCCCAAGGCGAGGCTGGTGCCAAGGCCCAGTTTGAGCAGGTCGCGTCGGCCCAGTTGCGGGTTCAGGTTGGAGTCCATGGATTCAGGCTCATTGTTCTTGTTGTGGATTGAGGCGCGAGGCGCCTCAAGTCAAAATGCTTTAGCGCAAAAACAGCTTATAGACCATTTGCTGCAGCTTGCTGCCATAGGGCGGATAGATCGGCCGCGAACCGTTGAAGCGCTGCTTGATGTACACGCTTTTGGCCTTGCTTAGCGTCAGAAAGCCTTCGTGGCCGTGATAGTGCCCCATACCGGATGGGCCGATACCACCGAAAGGCATGTCATCCTGCGCGACGTGGAAAATGGTGTCGTTGATACACATGCCGCCAGCGTGGGTCTGCTCCATCATGCGTTGCTGCTCGGCTTTGTCGTAGCCGAAGTAATAGAGCGCCAGAGGGCGTGGACGGTCGGCGATGTAGTCGAGCGCCTCATTCAGGTTGTCATAGGGCACGATTGGCAGCAGCGGCCCAAAAATCTCGTCCTGCATGAGCTTCATGTCGTCGGTGGTGTTGAGCACCAGGGTGGGCGGTAGGATGCGGGTATCGCTGAGGTCTTCGCTGGCCGGATTGATCGGCAGCAGCAGAGCGCCCTTCTCTTCGGCATCCTGCAGGTAGCCCTTGAGGCGCAGATACTGACGCGGGTTCACCACCTGGGTGTAATCCGGGTTGTTGCGCAGCGTCGGGTACATTTTGCTCAGTTGATTGCTCAAGGCGTCGACCAGGCCGTCGACGCGCTCGCGCGGGCACAAGATGTAATCGGGTGCCACACAGGTCTGGCCGGCGTTCATTGCCTTGCCGAAGGCAATGCGCTCGGCGGCGTCGGCCAGCGGCACATCAGCGGAAATGATCGCCGGCGACTTGCCGCCCAGCTCCAGCGTGACGGGTGTCAGGTTGTCTGCCGCCGCGCGCATTACATGCCGGCCGATGCTGGTAGCGCCGGTGAACAGCAGGTGATCAAAGGCCATCTGCGAAAAGGCCACGCCGACCTCGGCTTCGCCGGTAATCACGGCGACCTGATCTTCGTTGAACACCTCGGCCAGTACCTGACCCAGCAGTTCGGCAGTTTCCGGGGTGGACTCGCTCATCTTGATCAAGGCGCGGTTGCCGGCCGCCAGGGCGGTGACCAGCGGGCCAATAGCCAGAAACAGGGGGTAGTTCCAGGGGACAATGATGCCGACCACCCCGAGCGGCTGATAGACCACCTGGGCCTTGCCCGGCTGGAAGGCCATGCCGACCTTGCGCTTGGAGGGCTTCATCCAGCGGCGAATGTGTTTGCTGGCGTATTTGATGCCTTCCAGCGAAGGTAGAATTTCGGCGAGCTTGGTTTCGTCGGTGGAGCGGCGACCAAAGTCAGCGTTGATGGCAGCGATCAGGGCATCCTCATGCTTCAATATCGCAGCTTTCAGTTCACCCAGCTGGCGTATACGGCTGTCCGCGTCCGGCATGGGCGCGGCGCGAAAAGCGGCGCGCTGCTGGGCAAAGAGGTTGTGCATGCGATTGATCGCATGCTGCTGGTCCTGCATGTAGGCGATATCGGCTACCATGGTGCCTCCGCAAAGGGCTGGCTCGGGAATTGGCCGGCTCTTGTTGTGTGTTGATTTATACCCGTCTGCGTCTGTTGCAGACAGATTGTATGAAGCAAGTCAGGTATTTTTAGAGTATTTGCTCTAAAGTGTCAATTCGTTCACTTAACCGGCTATCAGGTATGAAAACCCGCGACCGTATTCTTCAGGCCAGTCTGCAGCTGTTTAACGAGCAGGGTGAGCGCGCCGTTACCACCAATCACATTGCGGCTCATCTGGGCATGTCGCCGGGCAATCTGTATTACCACTTTCGCAACAAGCAACAGATCATCGCTGAGCTGGTGGCGCAATATGAGGCCGAGGTAGAGGGGTATCTGCAGGTGCCGGAAGGCCGCGCACTCAATCTGGACGACAAGGCCCACTATCTGGAGTCGATCAGCCAGGGCTTGTGGCAGTACCGTTTTCTGCTGCGCGATTTGGAGCACCTCATCTCTGCGGACCCGGACATGGCCGAGCGCTATCGCCAGTTCTCGCGGCGCTGCGTTGCCAGCGGGCAGGCGATTTATCAGGGGCTGGTCGATGCCGGAGTGCTGTGTGCCGAACGCACCAATCCGAGTGTGCTGGCGCTGAACTCCTGGCTGCTGATGAACAGTTGGGTGAGCTTCCTGTGTACCACGGCGCTGGATACCGATCAGCAGGAATTGACGCCGGCCATGTTGCGCCGCGGCGTATATCAGGTACTGGCGCAGGAGCTGGGTCTGCTGACCGAGCAGGCGCGGCCGGCGGTTGAAGCCTTGCTGGCCGAATACTATCTGCCGCTGGACGGCATTGGCCTGAGCTGAGCGCTCAGCCATTGTGGAATGCGTCGCTCCAGATAGTAGCGAGGGCGCCATGGCGGCCCTTCGACAAAACCCACATGGCCGCCGTGCGGGTGCAGCTCGAACTCGGTGCTGTCAGACAGCTCGCTGCTTTCCGGCAGGCTGTGGGGGTACACGAAGGGGTCGTTCTGCGCCTGAATGATCAACGTCGGCACGCGAATACTGCTCAGAAAGAAGCGGCTGCTGCAGCGCCGGTAGTAGTCCTCGGCGCTGGCAAAACCGTGCAGCGGCGCGGTGATGCGGCCATCAAAATCCCAAAAACTGTCCATGCCGGCCAGCGAGCCGAGGGCGTCGAGGCGTGCGTATTCCGCATCCAGCCCCTGATGCTGGAACAGACGTTTCTTGTTGCTGACATAGGCCAGCATGTCGCGCATGAAGCGGCTCTGATAGACCCGTGAGAATCCCACCTGCAAGCGGTCGGCGCACTGATCCAGGCGAAAGGGCACCGACACTGCTACGGCCGCGTCCACGGCCGCGCTGTCCCCCTGTTCACCCAGATACTTCAGCAGCACATTGCCGCCCAGTGAATAGCCCACCGCGACCAGCGGTTGCTCGGGGTGCAACTGTTTGACGTGGGCGAGCACCTCGGCGAGATCATCGCTGGCGCCGGAGTGATATGCCCGGGCGCTGTGGTTTGGCTCGCCGGAGCAGCCGCGCCAGTTGACCGCCACGCTGTGCCAGCCGAGGGCGGCGAGGGCGCGCTGCTGGCCGAGAATGTAAAGCGAGGCTGAGCTGCCGGTCAGGCCGTGCAGCAACAGCGCAATGGGGGCGGGCTGCGCACTGGCGCTGTACCAGTCGAGATCCAGATAATCGCCATCGCTCAGCGTCATGCGTAGGCGGTTGCGCCTGAGCTGTGGCGGACGCCGCAGCAGCGGGCTGAACAGCGTTTGCAGGTGGCCGCCGGGCAGCCATCGGGCCGCGCGGAACAGGCTCACCCCTGCCGGCGCCACAGACTGTACCAGACCTGGCCGGCGCGTTTTTCGCGGTGCAGTTGCCAGGTGTCCGGCAGGCTCTGCCGGCCAGGTGAGTTCTCGCTTTCCAGGTAGATCAAGGCGTCTTCGCTTAGCCAGCCGTTGGCCTCCAGCGCCGCGCAAGCCGGCTCGATCAAGCCCTGATGGAAAGGCGGATCGATAAATACAATGTCGTAGGGCTCGGCTGGCGGCGTGCCAAGCATGGCCAGGCCGTTTTCCTGGCGCACTTCGGCCTTGCTGCAGTTCAGGGTAGTCAGATGGCTGCGCAAGGTGCTGACTACGTCGCGGTTCAGGTCGACAGCCACAGCCCAGCTCGCACCGCGCGACAGCGCCTCCAGTGTCAAGGCGCCGCTGCCGGTGAAAAGGTCCAGGCAGCGTGCTCCCTGAATATCACCGCTCAGCCAGTTGAACAGCGTTTCGCGCACGCGATCCGGCGTGGGGCGCAAGCCCGGTTGTTCGGTGAAACTGAAGCGGCGGCTACCCCACTCGCCACCGATGATGCGTAGCTGACCGACCTTGGCTTTGCTCTGCTTCATGGTGCGGCCTCCTCGGTTGGGCTTTGTGCTGCAGCGGCGGGGGCTGGTTGCTTGGCGGACTGCTGGGCATCCTCTTGGACGGTGTCAGGCTGAGGCGGTCCGACGGTAATTACCACGCGCTGTGCCGGGTCTAGATGGGCGGCAAAGGCGCTCTGGATCTGCTCAACCGTCAGCGCCTGTACCTGATCCAGGAACAACTGCATCTGGTTCAGTGGCAGATTGTAAAAGCCGATGGCCGCCAACTGGCCGACGATAGCGCTGTTGCTCGCGGTGCTGAGCGGGAATTCCCCCAGAATCTGCTGCTTGGCGCGGACCAGCTCGGCCTCGGTCGGGCCCTTGGCGATAAACTCCTCCAGTGTGCTGTTGACCACCTCAAGGGCAGTCGCGGTCTGATCGCTGCGGGTCTGCAGGCTGATGCTGAACGGACCGGGGGCCTGCATCGGCGTGAAACCACTGCTCACCGAGTAGGCCAGCCCGCGCTTCTCACGCACCTGCTCCATCAGGCGGGAGCCAAAGCCCGAGCCGCCGAGTATCTGGTTGCCCACATAGAGCGCAGCGTAATCAGGATCGCCGCGCTGGATACCCTGTTGGCCAACAATGACCTGGGTCTGAACGCTGGCGAAGTCGATATGCGTGGTGCTGGCGCTTACCGGTTCCGGGGCCGGCGTCAGTGGCGCGGCAGGGCCGTCGGGCAGCGCGTCGGCCAGGTGCTGCGCCAGTTGCTCGGCTTGCTCACGGTCGATGGCACCCACCAGCGCGATCACGACGTTGCCGGCAGCGTAGTAGGTCTGGTGAAAGCGCTTTAGGTCGGCTTGAGTTATGGCTTGCAACGCGTCGGCTTCGCCATCCGGCAGGCTGCCGTAGGGATGCTGTGGATACAGGGTGGACCAGAAGGCCTCACTGGCGATGGCGCCCGGTCGTTGCTGCCGGTACTGCAGCCCGGCGAGCATCTGCTCACGCACGCGCTCCACGGCCTTGGCCGGGAAGGCTGGTTCGGCGAGGACCTGTGCGAACAGCGCCAGTGCCGGTTCAAGCTTGTCGCTGGCGGTCAGGCTGCGCAGACTGATCAACCCCATATCGCGGTAGGCGCTGTTGCTGAACTGGGCGCCGAGGCGGTCGAAGCCGCTGGCAATATCATCGGCACTGAGGCTGGCAGTGCCTTCATTGAGCAGGGCGTTGGTCAGCATGGCCAGGCCGGGCTGTTCGCCGTCGCGGCTGGCGCCGGCGGCAAACAACAGCTGGATGTCGAGCATCGGCAGCTCGTCGGCCTGCATGTAGTACACCTTGGTCCCCTGGCTGGTGGTCCAGTGCTGCAGGTCAAGCCCGCGACGCGCCGGAGGTGTATCCAGGTCAAGCTGCTCGAGCGAATTGAGTGCCGGCAATGGCGAGCCAAACACTTCCTCTGCGGTATCCGCGTCACTGTTGCCCTCCGGGGTTGCAGCGGCGGGCGCGGGCTCGGGTGCGACGGCCGGTTCTGGCGTCTTGTTCAGCAGCACGGCGATCATCACGCCCAACGCGGCGAGCGCCAGCAACCAGCGCAACAGGGACAGGGGCTTGATCGACTTCATGGCTGAGCCTCCTTGGCCAGTGGCAGCAGGGTGGTGCGGGTCAGGCGTTCGCGCACCAGATAACGGCGGGCGACCTCACTGACCTGTTCGGGAGTAATGGCCTGTAGCGCCGCCACATCCTGATCAATCAACTGCCAGGACAGACCGACGCTTTCCAGCGCGCCAATGCGCGTGGCTTGAGCGGTGATGTCGTCCTGCGCAAACACCAGGCTGGCGACCAGTTGTGCTTGCACCCGCTGCAGCTCTTCTGCGCTGGGTGGGGTCTGCTTGATCTGCTCGATCTGCTCCCAGAGGGCGTCTTCCAGCTGTTGCAGGCTCACCTCGCGTGACAGGTTGGGGATGCCGCTGAGGGTAAACAGGCTGTCGCCACGGCTGAAGGGGTCGTAATTGGTACCGGCGCTGGTGGCGATATTGCTACCGCGCTCCAGGTTGCTCGGCAGACGGGCGCTGTAACCGCCATCGAGTACCGCATCCAGAAGGCGCAGGGCGTGGACTTCCCAGGCTTGGGTACCGGTGCCCAGACTGGGCACGTTGAAACCCAGCAGCAGGCTGGGCAGCTGAATATCCAGGTGCTGCACCAGGCTGCGTTCACCGCCGGCAGGTAGCTCCAGCGGCGTGCGGATGGGCACGGGTGTACGCGCCGGTACTGCACCGAAATAGCGCTCAACCAGTGGCTTTACCGTTTCCGGGTAGACGTCACCGACAATCACCAGAGTCGCGTTGGCCGGCACGTAATGGGCGCGGTACCAGGCGCGCAGGTCCTCGATCTGCATGCGATCGAGGTCATGCATCCAGCCGATCACCGGTTGGCCATAGGGGCTGGTCATATAGGCCTGGGTCAGAAAGCGCTCGTAGGCCAGGCCGTTGGGGTTGTCATCTACGCGCATGCGGCGCTCTTCCTTGATGACTTCGATTTCCTTGAGAAACTCGTCTTCGGGCAGGGTTAGTTGGTGCATGCGCTCGGCTTCCAGCTCCAGTGCCACCGGCAGCTGATCGCGGCTCAGGGTCTGGTAGTAGGCCGTATAGTCGCGGGTTGTCATGGCGTTTTCACTGGCGCCCAGACTGCCCAGCAGCTTGGAGGCCTGGCCCGGCTGCAGGTTTTTGCTGCCCTTGAACATCATGTGTTCCAACGCGTGCGACAAGCCGGTCTGGCCGGGTGGCTCGTCGCTACTACCAACCTTGTACCAGACCTGCGAGGCGACCACCGGCGCGCGGTGATCCTCGCGGATGATGACTTTCAGGCCATTGTCCAGGGTGTAGCTGTGGGTGGGTTGGCGGGATTCATCGGCAACCGCCGCCAGCGGCAGCAGCGCAAACACGAATAACAGAGAGATCAGCCGCAACATGCATTGGATCCTGTGGAGCAGGGTGGTGGGCGGCAACGAGGCGTGATCTGATCGGCAGACTGCGGCTCGCCGGTGCCCGGGAGTCATACCGCCAATGGCGGAAGTGGGGTAGGATAACCCAACCTTCAATATGGCGAAGCATTCGCCGTCAGACTCAGATAGTGACCCTTCATGTTTGGTTCCAAAGACAAGCCAGAAAGCCCCGAAAACAAAGCCGCCGAGCCTGCCGCCAAGCCGGAGAAGAAAGGCCTGTTCGGATGGGCGCGCCGCAAGGAGGCGCCCGAGACACCGGCTGCTGATGCAGTGCAGGATGCCCCGGCTCCCCTGAGCCAGCAACTTGATAGCGTTGAAGCGCGCGAGCAGGCGGCCCGCGAGGCGGCCGCTTCGCTGTTCTCCGAGCTGGGCCAGAACGCCACCGAGCCACAGGTCGTCGCCGAACCGGCCGCAGCCGAAGAGCCCAAGGGCTTCTTCTCACGGATGAAGCAGGGGTTGTCCAAGACCAGCGCCAACCTCGGCGAAGGCATGGCGAACCTGTTCCTCGGCGAGAAGGAAATCGACGACGAACTGCTGGAAGAGATGGAAACCCGCCTGTTGATGGCAGATGTGGGTATCGAAGCCACCACCCTGATCATGGAAAGCCTGCAGGACCGCGTCACGCGCCGCCAGGTATCCAGCCGCAAGGCGCTGTACCGTGCCCTACAGGGCGAGCTGGAAGCGCTGCTCAGCCACGTGGCCAAGCCGCTGCAGATCGACGGCAGCAAAAAGCCCTATGTGATCCTGGTTGTCGGCGTGAATGGCGTCGGCAAGACCACCACCATCGGCAAGCTGGCCAAGCGTCTGCAGGGCGAGGGCAAGCAGGTGATGCTGGCGGCGGGCGACACTTTCCGCGCTGCCGCCGTGGAGCAGTTGCAGGTCTGGGGCGAGCGCAATCAGATCGGCGTGGTGGCGCAACATACCGGCGCCGACTCGGCCTCAGTGATCTTCGACGCGTTGCAGGCGGCCAAGTCGCGCGGCGCCGATGTGCTGATTGCCGATACCGCCGGGCGCTTGCACAACAAGGATCACCTGATGGATGAGCTGGCCAAGGTCAAGCGGGTGATGGCCAAACTGGATGTGGATGCGCCGCATGAGGTGCTGCTGGTGCTCGACGCCGGTACCGGCCAGAACGCCATTTCGCAGACCAAGCTGTTCGATCAGGCGGTGGGTCTGACCGGGCTGGCGCTGACCAAGCTCGATGGCACTGCCAAGGGCGGTGTGATCTTCGCCCTGGCCAAGCAGTTTGGCCTGCCGATCCGCTATATCGGCGTCGGCGAGCAGATCGACGATCTGCGGCCCTTTACCGCACCCGAGTTTGTCGAGGCGCTCTTTGGCAACAAGTAACCGCGTCGGCAGAAACCCGACTGGAATGCATTCCCGATGATTCGTTTCGATCAGGTCAGCAAGCGCTACCCCAATGGCCATCAGGGCCTGGACCGGCTCGACTTTCACATACGCGCTGGCGAGATGGTGTTCATCACCGGGCATTCCGGCGCCGGCAAGAGCACCCTGCTCAAGCTGATCATGTGCATGGAGCGGCCCACCTCGGGCGCCGTGCATGTGGGCGGCCAGAATCTGCAGGATCTGAGTAGTGACGACATTCCCTACCTGCGCCGTCAGGTGGGCGTGGTATTCCAGAATCACCAGTTGCTGTTTGACCGCACCGTGTTCGACAACGTCGCTCTGCCGCTGATCATCAATGGCACTCCGGCCGATGAAGTGGGCCGCCGCGTGCGTGCCGCGCTCGACAAGGTCGGTCTGCTGAGCAAGGAGGCGAGCTACCCGATTGCGCTGTCCGGCGGCGAACAGCAACGCGTAGGCATCGCCCGTGCCGTGGTGCACAAGCCAGCTTTGCTGCTGGCCGATGAGCCGACCGGTAACCTCGACCCGGCGCTCTCGGCCGAGATCATGGGCTTGTTTGAAGACTTCAACCGCGTGGGCGTGACCGTGCTCATCGCCAGCCACGATCTGCCGCTGATCGCCAAGCTGGATCACCGCATGCTGACGCTGGATCAGGGTCGCCTGATCACGGATGGGGAGTAAGCATGTCTGCCGCCAAACGTAATTCCGAAGCCACGCGCAGCCAGGAGCCCAAACGCAAGGCGCCCAAGGGCGCTGCCCGCTCCGAGCGCAGCTGGCGCCATCCGCTGCGCAGCTGGCTGGGCAGTCACCGCGCCAGTGCCCGGCAGGCGTCGCAGCAGGTGCGCCGTTATCCCTTCAGTAGCGTGCTCACGGTGCTGGTGATGACCATTGCCCTGGCGCTGCCCATGGGCCTGTCGGTGCTGATCAACCAAGTTGAACAACTGGGCGTGAACTGGCAGGAAGCGGCGCAGATATCGGTCTACCTGAAGGACGACGTCAGTGCCGAACGTCAGCAGGAGCAATTGGCCGCGATCAAAACGCTGTCCGGCGTGGCCAGTGCGCAGCTGCTCGACAAGGAGCTGGCGCTGGCGGAATTCCAGCAGCACTCAGGTATGGGCGATGCGTTGCTGCAGTTGAGCTATAACCCCTTGCCCAGCGTGATCGTGGTCACCCCAGCCAGTATCGAGGGCGGCGCCGCGGCCCTGGAGCCGCTGCGCGATCGGCTGGCGGCGATCGACGGCGTGGAGCAGGTGCAGATCGACCTGCTCTGGGTTGAGCGACTGGCTTCCATTCTCGCCATGCTTGAACGCTTTACCGGTGGTTTGGGGCTGCTGCTGATCATTGCGCTCTTGCTGGTGATGGCTAATACCATCCGTCTGGCCATTGAAAGCCGCCGCGAGGAGATTCTGGTGATCAAGCTGGTAGGCGGTACCGATGCCTTTGTGCGCCGGCCGTTTTTGTATATCGGCGTACTCTACGGGTTGCTGGCCGGCGTGCTCGCCTGGCTGCTGCTGGCGGTAGGGTTGGCCTGGCTGAATGTTACCGTGCAGCAGGTCGCCAGCCTGTATCAAAGCGAATTCGCCCTGATCGGCATGCCCTGGCGCGATGGCCTGACGCTGGTGTGTGGCGCCATGCTGCTGGGCCTGGTCGGAGCCTGGCTTGCGGTCGGGCAGCATGTGCGGGCGATAGAGCCGCAGTGAGACGGCTGGCGCCTGAACTTTAGTCTGCGTTCCCAGTCTTATTGTGCAGTGATACACTGGGTCGTCATTTTTTGGGAGTTCAAACATGAGCACTGCCTTGCAACCCATCAATAGCTTGGTGCCGGGTGCGAATCTTGAAGCCTATGTTCAGAACGTAAGCAGCATTCCGGTTCTCAGCGCTGAAGAAGAGCGAGAGCTGGCTGATCGCCTGTACTATCAGGAAGACCTCGAGGCTGCTCGTCAGCTGGTTATGTCGCACCTGCGGTTTGTCGTGCACATTGCGCGCAGCTATTCCGGCTATGGTCTGGCGCAGTCCGACTTGGTGCAGGAAGGCAATGTTGGCCTGATGAAGGCGGTGAAGCGGTTCAACCCTGAAATGGGTGTGCGGCTGGTGTCCTTCGCAGTGCACTGGATTCGTGCCGAGATTCACGAGTTCATCCTGCGCAACTGGCGCATCGTCAAGGTGGCGACCACCAAGGCGCAGCGCAAATTGTTCTTTAACCTGCGTAGCGCCAAGAAGAAACTGGCTTGGTTGTCCCATGATGAGGTTAACGCGGTGGCCGCCGACTTGGGTGTGGCTGCGCGTGAAGTGCGCGAGATGGAAAGCCGACTGTACGGTCAGGATCTTGGCTTTGACGGCGCCCAGGACGAAGACGACGACGCGGCCTACGCGCCGGTGCATTACCTCGAGGATAAGCGCTACGACCCGGCCACGCAGCTGGAGTCGGCAGACTGGTCTGACAGCTCCAGCAGCAGTTTGCTGACCGGACTGGAAGCGCTGGACGAGCGCAGCCGCGATATCCTGTACCAGCGTTGGCTGGCGGAAGAGAAGGCCACGCTGCACGAGCTGGCGGCCAAGTATCAGGTATCGGCCGAGCGTATTCGTCAGCTGGAGAAGAACGCCATGAACAAGCTGAAGAAGAATCTGGAAGCCGAGGTCGCGCTCTGAAGCGCGGCTCGCGGCGGTTGTAATACAAGGGCATCCGATGTGATGCCCTTTTTTATGTGCAGTGGTATTTCAAATAACAAAGGAGTGGTGCATGACCCGTCAACAAGGGGTACGTCTGGCTACGCTGCTGAGTGTGGTGATCCTGGCTTTCTTCGCCTTCGGTTTCTGGATGTCGAAGCCGCAGCAGGCCGAACCCATGCAGTGGCGTGCGGCCTATGAAGAGAGCCTCTGGGCGCCCTTGCAGCGTCAGCAGCTTACTCTGGGCGATGCGAGTGCGGCGCTGGGTCATGGCACCCTGTGGATGATCAGTTCGGAAGGCAAGCCGTTGCTGGTCAGCCGTTATACCTTGGAAAGTGATGGCTTGAGCTGGCGCGTGCAGACGGTGCTCAAGCTGACCGAACAGCAGCGCGACAGCCTGATACAGGCGCAGGCCTGGGAGCCGGGCTTGCCGGATCAGCCGATCAGCTCCTCAGTGGCCGATGCCCTGAAAGACCAGCCGGTACTGCGTTTGAGTTTGATTCCGTCGGAGCCGCTGGCGCTGACCGATATTCAGGGCACCATCGGTAATCCGGACCTGCGGTTGCCGGTCGGTGAGGGTGAAGAAGCCTGGGTTTATCCGAAGATCGGCGCCGTTGTCGCCGTGGGTGAGGAGCAGGCACATTCCATCATGTTTGGCCTGCGCGATGATCTGAGCGGCGAGTAAACCGCTCAGATCAGCCGTACTCAGAGGTCGAGCCGGTTGCGCCAGTAACGCACAGTGAGCCATTCCGGCCAGTCACGCCCGGCCTCCATTTCATCCAGATAGTGGCGGCCGCCGAGCTGGCGCATCTGCTGTTGAATCCAGATGGCCCGGCGCTGTGCATGGGCTGGTGGCTGGGCGGCTTCCCAGTTAAGGGGGCTCGGCAGCACCGCTGCCAATTGACTGGCCTGGCGGTTCGACAGGTAGCTGGCTCCCACATGGAAATGATGCTGGGCGGCAGCCTCGACACCAAAGACGCCACGATCCCACTCGGCGATGTTCAGGTACATCTCGAGAATTCGCTGTTTCGGCCAGAGCACTTCTATCCACAGAGTGAACCAGGCCTCCAGCCCCTTGCGCAGATAGCTGCGGCCTGACCATAGAAACAGGTTCTTGGCCACCTGCTGGCTCAGGGTGCTGGCGCCCCGCAGGCTGCCACCCTGCATGTTATGTTCTACTGCGGCGCGAATGGCCTTGAGGTCGAAGCCGTAATGTTCGGCAAAACGCTGGTCTTCGGCAGCGATCACCGCCATCTTCATGCCGTCGGGGATCTGCTCATAGGGGCGCCATTGATACTGGATGTCCAGCGCTTGTTCGCTTTGCTGCGCGGCAAACCAGCGTTCGACCATCAGCATCGAGCCGGGCGTCGGCGCCCAGCGCAGCACGACAATCGGCAGCAGGCTGACAAAGGCGAGGATCAGCAGCCACTTGGCGATTTTGCGTAGTATCTTGTTGATCATGTGAGTCCGAATGAGCGATTCGTTCGGAGTATAAACCGGGGGAATCTGTCATGGCCAAATGGCTGTTGTTGTTCGCATCGTTCAGTGGCTTTACCGGCGTGGCGCTGGGCGCCTTCGCGGCGCACGGTTTGCGCAACAAATTGCCGGAAAATCTCCTTAATGCCTTTCAGACCGGTGTGCACTATCAGCTCTGGCACACGATGGCACTGATCGCTGTGGCGCTGCTGTTGCTCCGCGTTCCGGAGTCGAGCCTGTTCAAGGCAACGGGTCTGCTCTTCGCGCTGGGCATTGTGCTGTTCTCCGGCAGCCTGTATCTGCTGGCGCTGACCGGCGTGAGCAAGCTGGGCATGATCACCCCGCTGGGTGGCGTCACCTGGCTGATCGCCTGGGCCTGCCTGGCCATCGGCATCTGGCGCACGCTCTGACCGCGCTGGCGTGGTCAGGCGGCTGCAAAGCGCGTTATCATAGCGCCCTTGTTCTGGCGGGCAGTAAAGTCCGCTGCCCATCTTTCCCCTCACCCGGATACTCCGAGCCGCGTATGCAGATTCAACTCAACGGCGAACCCTATTCCCTGACGCAAGCCATTACGCTCGCCGAGCTGGTCGAGCGTCTAGGTCTGGCTGGCAAGCGCCTGGCCATTGAGTTGAACCTTGAAATCGTGCCGCGCAGCCAGCATGCCGAAACGCAGCTGAGCGACGGCGACCGGGTAGAAATTGTCCACGCTATTGGCGGCGGCTAGTCGGCGTACTGGAGACCCTGATGACTGATTTGACCCAAGATGCATTGGAAATCGCTGGCGTTCGCTACCGTTCGCGGCTGCTGGTGGGTACCGGCAAGTACAAGGATCTGGCGGAGACCGGGCGGGCCATTGAGGCCTCTGGCGCGGAAATCGTGACCGTTGCCATCCGTCGTACCAACATTGGCCAGAACCCGGACGAGCCTAATCTGCTGGACGTGGTGCCGCCGGATCGCTACACCATTTTGCCCAATACCGCCGGCTGCTATAACGCCGAGGAAGCGGTGCGCACCTGCCGCCTGGCGCGCGAACTGCTGGATGGCCACAAGCTGGTCAAGCTGGAAGTGCTGGCCGACCAGAAAACCCTGTTCCCCAATGTGGTGGAAACCCTCAAGGCTGCCGAAGTATTGGTGAAAGACGGCTTCGACGTCATGGTGTACACCAGCGATGATCCGATCATTGCCCGTGAGCTGGCGGCCATGGGTTGTGTTGCCGTGATGCCGCTGGCCGGCCTGATTGGCTCGGGCATGGGCATCTGCAACCCTTGGAACCTGCGCATTATTCTTGAGGAGGCCACAGTGCCGGTACTGGTCGACGCCGGTGTGGGCACCGCCTCCGATGCGGCCATCGCCATGGAGCTGGGCTGCGCCGGCGTATTGATGAACAGCGCCATCGCCCATGCCGACCAGCCGGTACTGATGGCCCAGGCCATGCACCACGCCGTGTTAGCCGGGCGCGCCGCCTTTCTGGCTGGGCGCATGCCGCGCAAGCTGTATGCGACCGCTTCATCGCCGCTGGATGGCACCCTGCGCTGAGACTGTCCCTTGGTGTCACCGGCTGCGGCCGGTGACCTCGAAGCCCCTTTTCCTAGCACTCCATTCCCGAGTACCCCATGTCCGATACACCCGAGCTGCCAGACAACGCTGAAACCGAGCCCACCTCACCACCGCGCCGCGCAATCCGCAGCTTTGTCATGCGCGCCGGCCGCATGACCGAGGGGCAGCAGAAGGGCATCGATCAGGGCTGGCCAAAGTTTGGTCTGACGCTGGAGCAGGGTCAGCTGGACCTGGACGCCGTTTTCGGTCGTCAGGCGCCGCGCACGCTGGAAATCGGTTTCGGCATGGGGTTGTCGCTGCTGGAGATGGCCCAGGCCGCACCTGAGCAGGATTTTATCGGCATCGAAGTGCACCGTCCCGGCGTGGGCTCGCTGTTGAACGGCCTGGTCACCAGCGGAACCGACAACGTACGCGTGTTCGACTGCGACGCCATCGAAGTGCTCAAGCAGTGTATTGCGGACAGCAGTCTGGATCGCCTGCTGTTGTTCTTCCCGGACCCCTGGCACAAGAAAAAGCACAACAAGCGCCGCATCGTGCAGCCCAGCTTTGCCGAGCTGGTGCGCAGCAAACTCAAGCCCGGCGGTGTGCTGCACATGGCCACCGACTGGGAGCACTACGCCGAGCAGATGCTGGAAGTCATGAGCGCCGCGCCCGGCTACCGCAACCAGGCCGCAGACGGCACCTACATACCCCGACCGCAAGAGCGGCCAGTGACCAAGTTTGAGCGCCGTGGCGAGCGGTTGGGGCACGGTGTGTGGGATCTGAAGTTCGAGCGGGTCGACTAACTACCAGGCAAAGATTGTTGTGCAGCGCTGCCGAGGCTGGCAGCGCAATAGCGGTTTGCGTTTGGTAGAGCTGCATTTATCGGGCCCGATGCTCCCCCTAGCGCTGAGTACCGCGCTGATCACGGCGGTAGCAGGGAGCCGGACTTACCGGCGCACCCATACCTCAACCCTGCCGTTGCGCCTGGCGCCGTTTTCCCCGCCCGTCGCCCCCACCGGCATGTAGTGACCATAGCCCACATAACCCTGCACCTGTATGTTGGCCTCGCGCAGCGCCTTAGCGGCAGACATGGCCCGCAGCTCCGAGATCATCTGTGCGCGCAGCTCGTGGCTCTGCTGATCGGCGAAGCCGATCAGCATCAGGTCGCTGCCGGTCTTGCCGTTGACTTCCAGATAGTGCTGAAGGCGCTGAATGTCTCGTTTGGCCTTGTTATCAAGCTCGGTCCGGCCCTCGGCAAAGCGGAAGTTCACCGACAGCCGTTGATAGGGCTGGGTGAGGCGTTTGAAGGTCTCAGGTACGCTGCCATCCTGAACGGGATCCACCGCAAAGGGGGTCTGCGAGAAAAAGCCGGTTTCGGCCACAATCGCCTGTCCCGCGGGGCTCTGCACGTACTCGATGAAGTCCTGCACCATGGGTTTGCCGGTTTCGGCTGTGGTGTACAGATACAGGCGGCGTGCCAGTGGGTAGTCTTCGGTTGCGACCGACAGCTTGCTGGGCTTCAGCGCCGGGGCGTTGCCGTCGGCAATCGCCAGCAGCTTGCTGCTGCCCGCCGAGGTAAACCCGGCAAAGCCGATGCCGGACGGGTCGTTGCTGACGTCACTCGATAGCTGATCGTTCGACTCGTAGCGCCGTGCGTTCGGTGTCAGGCTGTAGCGTCCGGCCAGCACCAATTCCTTGAAGGTATCCCAGGTGCCGGATTGCTCATCACGGGCGTAGACCTGGATCGCCCGATCCGGTCCGCCGACCGCTGACCAGTTGCTGATCTCACCTGCAAAGATACGCGCCAGCGTGTCGATGCTCAGCTGCTCAACCGGGTTGGATGGGTGCACCAGAATTGCCAGACCATCAATCGCAATCACGTGCTCACTGGCCGGACCGGTCATGTCGGCCCGTGAGGCCATGGCAGCGCTTTCGCTGCTTTTGACCCGGCGCGAGGCAGCCCAGATGTCGGCGCGCTTTTCGGCCAGCGCAGTGAAACCGGTGCTGGAGCCGTGGGCCGCAACCAGTACGGTCATCGGCTTGCCGTTGTAGGTGGTCGAGAGAATGGTCTCGTTGGCCGTCTCGGTCGGGCGGGCAGAGACCGCGCTGCCGGTCATTTGCTGCAGAAAGCCGGTCATCAGCATGGGGGCCAGGGTGGCACCGATGGTGTTGGAGCCGTGGACCTCCAGCGCGTGGGCGCTGACCAGGCCTGGCAACAGGGCCAGCGAAAGCCACAGGTGGTGCAGGTGGCGGCGAACTGAACGCATGAAGGACCTCATTCATCTGACAGCAGGGGTGCGAGGCTGCCAGAGTGCGACAGGTAGATGACATTCAGGTTACGTCGAGGTGACGCTTGGGTGTTGCGCTGTTGTTGTGTCGAGGCGGTCACACTGGCCGTCACAGGTCGTGCTTGCCTCGCGGGCCATATGGCGGCGGCGAAGTTGCGATTTGGACATAACCTGCGAGACTTGTAGCACTGCCATCCGTTCGATGAGTGCATAAACCACGGTCAGCAAGTGACGCGGAATTGATATACGTGACACCCACTTACGACCCCAGAACCCTGCTGATGCTGGCCAGTCTGCTGACCGGTGTGATGGGTATCGTGCTGTTATTGATGGCCCGAGCGACCACACCACGTATTCCGGGTGTGCGCTATTGGGCGGTCGGTTCGTTGCTGACAGCAGTGGCGGGGATCCTGATCACCTTGCGCGGTGTCGCGCCGGTCTGGCTGACCTACACGGTTGAGAACACCGCCGCGATGCTGGGCTATGCTCTGTTCTGGGTTGGCAGCGCCAAGCACTTCGGCCAGCCGCTCAAACTCAAGGGTTGGGCTGTGCTGTTTGCGCTGGCCTGGATTGGACAGACCTATTACACCTATGTTGAAGACAGCTTGCGCGGTCGCTACTGGAGCCTCACCGGATACGTCTTCGTCGCCAGCCTGATGCATGCGATGGTGTTTGCGCGAGAAATCTACCGTCATCGCGGCGTCCACGGGCAGCGCCTGCTGGGTACCTACTTCACTGCTTTCTGGGTCATTTTCTCCTCCGTGGTGTTCGGCGCGCGCTGGCTGCACGCCATTTTTGAGCCGCAGGATGGGCAGGGCATGCTCGACTCATCTTGGCTTCAAGCCCTCTACCTCGGCACCTTTAGCTTCGGATTGGTGATTGTGAATATCGGCTTTTTGTTGCTTGCGTCCGAGCGCATCCGCAGAAACTTCGAAGACCTGGCCATGACCGATGCGCTCACCGGCGTGCGTAGCCGGCGGGCGGTGGTGGATGCCGCCAGCGACCTGTTCCAGCGCAGCAAGCGCAGCCGAGAGCCATTTGCGGTGTTGTCGATTGATCTGGACCACTTCAAGGCGATCAATGACCAGTTCGGTCATCAGAGCGGGGACGGTGTGCTGCAAGCCTTCTGCCGGCGCATGGAGGATGCCCTGCGCCAATCCGATGTGTTTGGCAGGCTGGGCGGCGAGGAGTTCATCGTGTTGCTGCCGGCGACCACCATGGCGCAGGCAGGTGAACTGGCTGACCGACTGCTGCTGGCCGCGGTGACCAGCGAGCCGAATTTACCCGGCGTCACCGTCAGCATCGGCTGCACCGACTGGCGGGTGGCCGATGCCTCTGTAGATGACATTTTCAATCGCGCGGATCGCGCCCTTTATGCCGCCAAGGCCGCAGGGCGCAACCGGGCCATGCACTGCTAATACAGGTTGCGCAGGTCGTGCTTGACCACCGCATCCACCACCAGCGTGGTTGCCTTGCCGAGCAGGCCGCGGCCGTTCATATGCTCCGATAGCATCTTCGAGAACGCCGGTATCGCGTCCGCCGGCAGGTGGGTTGCGGTGTCCCACAGGCCGGCGCTGATCAACTCCGGGCAGTGTTGAAAGCGATAGCGCTCCACCTCCAGCACGGTCGCCACCTTCGGTGCCTTGTTGTTCACCGCCAGTGGCTTGAGCACCTCCGGATCGCTGGTGATCCAGGCGTGGCCCGCGACAGACAGCACCGTGCTGCTGCCGGGCTGAATCAGCGATAGCCGCAGAGCACCATCGGCAATGATGTTGGTCAGGGTGCAGGCGACCTTGTTGCCGGGGCGCTCGGGGATCAGCAGCGTACGATTGTCCAGCGCCTGTACAAAGCCCGCCGGGTCCCCGCGGGGTGACAGTTCGGTGCTGTCGCTTTGCTGGGTCAGCATCAGCAGGTAGGGGGCCTGTTCGATAAAGGCCAGAGCACGGTCACTCAAGGCGTCACCTTGCTCCGCTACGAAGACCTGATCCGGGCCGCGCACCTGCCAGAAGTCCGCCCGCACCTTGGCCCGCGAGCAATGCAGAAACAGCGCTTGCGCCCGAAATGCCAGCGCGTGATCGTTTGCTCCCGCCTGCAGCGTGCAGTGACCATTGGCGCGCAGGCTGAACCCCACGCCGGGCATAAAGAAATACAGGCTGCAGGCCAGCCCCTCCGGCGACAGTTGCGGCGCAGGTTTGGACGCGGGCCAACTCAGCAGGATGTTCTGTCCCTCGGCCTGCAGCACCGGGTGGTTGCGCAGGTCCAGATACGCGACATCCAGGGCGTCATCAATAAAGCCGACGGCACAGACCGATGCATGGCGGATGATGGTCAGGCAGTAGTCGTCCAACTCGCGTTGCAGGCGCTTGTGCATCATGGCCGGCGGCGAGGGGATCAGCTCCCGCAGTGTGGTAAGCGAATCAACCTGATGTTCGTACATCGCATGCTCCTCGTTTGACATGGCCATGGCGGCAACCGATTGGGACAGTCGATGCTAGGCAGCGGGCGGAGCGCTGACCATTGCAGCGGCGCTCAAAGGGTGTGGCTTTTGGTTGCACGTTGGTGCTGGTACGGCAGTGGCTGGGCCGTTAGAGTCGTGCCAGCAGAGTCCTTGCGAGCGAGGGAAGATGGGCAAGCACACCAGCGTATCGGCCGTTGCGGTAGTTGATCTGCATGATCTGCTGCTGGAGTTGAACGTCGTCAGTGCGCAGCAACTGCGCGCCGCTGGCATCTACCGTGAGCAACTGATCGATCAGCGCGCCAACGCCGCGCCGCTGCAGGAGCAACGAGCCAGCGAAACCCTGCTGCTGGTGCTCTGGCAACTGGCCGACCGTCACGGCGTGCAGCCGCAGCTTGGGCTGATGATCGGCCAGCACTACAACCCCTCCGCCCACGGTGTGCTTGCCAGCTGGCTGCAGCACTGCAGTACTGCCGGAGAAGCGCTGGCCAACTTCCAGCGCAACATCGCGCTGATGAACCCCTCGGAACTCTGGACGCTGACCGAGGGCAAAAACACCATCACACTCACCGTCGCCTTCGCGCCCGACCGCGCCTACCCGCAGATTGCCGTCGAGCGCAGCCTCAGCGCACTGCTGCGCTGGACAGAAGCCATGACCGGCAGCTCTGTGGCGCCAATCAATTGCGCACTCATGCGCCCGCAACCGAAGCAGATTGAGCCCTTTGCGCAGGTCTTCGGTCACCACCTGCGTTTCAACGCTGGCCGCAACAGCCTGCAATTACCGCGCAGCTTTCTCGACTCGCCCATCGCCGGTGCCAGCGGCTACCTGCGTCAGATGCTCCAGGTCCGCGCGCTGGAAACCCTGCAGCGGGTGGAGCAGGGCAACAGCCTCAGTCGCACCGTCAGTCAACTGATCCGCCAAAGCCTGCCCAACAACCTCAGCCTCGATCACATCTGCGCCCAACTGCACCTGAGCCGCCAGACGCTCTACCGCCACCTGAAACAAGAAGGCACCAGTTACACTGAGCTGGTTAACCAAGTCCGCCAGGAGCTAGCCCAGATCCTGATAGACCAGGGCCTGACCAAGGAGCGGGTGAGCGAGCAACTGGGGTTTAAGGACGCGAGTACGTTTTATCGGGCGTGGCGGCGGTGGTCTCGGACGGAGCTGACAGCGCGCACAGCAAAGATCAATCCGCACGACCGTGCGGATTAAGGTTGAGATTGATCGGCGAAGGACTGAATCCTCACGCTCATGAGGTTTTCTGCTATGTGCCATCCACCCCGCCAATACCCACACATACGCCTCGGTAACTCAACTGGTTACCGTGACTGGCGGGTTCTACACTGGGCCGCATTTAAACAGACAGGAAAGCCCAGATGACTTACGAAACCCTCGATTACCAGGTGGAGGACGGTGTCCTTACGCTGACGCTGAACCGTCCTGACCGTATGAACGCCTTCAATGGCCTGATGCGTCGTGAGCTGATTGCAGCCTTTGATGCGGCCGACGCGGATGATGCGGTGCGCGTTGTGATCATGACCGGTGCGGGCCGTGCGTTCTGTGCCGGTGCCGATTTGGAGAAGGGCGGTGATACCTTCAACCGCCACAAGCGTCAGGACCAACCCGAGGGTGATGATCTGCGTGATGGCGGCGGTACTGTCTCGCTGCGTATCTACGAGTGCACCAAGCCGGTCATTGTTGCCTTTAACGGCGCGGCCGTCGGTGTGGGCGTGACCATGAGCCTGCCGGCGGATATTCGCATGGCCTCGACCAACGCCAAGTTCGGCTTTGTGTTTGCCCGCCGCGGCATCACCATGGAAGCCTGCTCCAGCTGGTTCCTGCCGCGTCTCGTTGGCCCGATGCAGGCGGCTGAGTGGGTCTACACCGGCCGCGTATTCAGCGCCGAAGAAGCGCTCAAGGGCGGTCTGCTGCGCAGCGTCCACGAGCCGGACGAGCTGCTGCCGGCGGCGCGTGAGCTGGCCCGTGAAATCGCCGACAACACCTCTGCCATGTCTGCTGCGCTGAACCGTCAGCTGCTGTGGCGCATGATGGCGGCGGATCATCCGATGGAAGCGCATATCATCGACTCGCGCGCGATTGCCTTTATGGGTGAATCCGAAGATGCCAAGGAAGGCGTCAGCTCCTTCCTGGAGAAGCGTGCGCCGCAGTTCAAGCTGCGCCCCAGCACCGACAAGCCGCCGTTCTACCCTTGGTGGGACGAGCGCAAGTTTCGGTAAAAGCGGTCCTCGTCGGTAACGCTTTTATTGTTGGTCGCAAGCGCGCCGCGTTACCGACCGCATACAACGCCCACGCACGTTCTGTGCGCGGGCGTTTCAGTGTTAGGCTTTGGCTTTTTCTACCCAATGGGAGCTGTTGCCATGAGTCGTCACTTTGAATCCGCCCCGGGGCTTTGCGAGAACCGCGATCCGGCCACCGAGGGCTTTGTCTTCAACCAGACCATGCTGCGCATCAAGGACCCGAAGGCGACGCTGGATTTCTATACCCGCATCATGGGCATGACGCTGGTGAAGAAGCTGGACTTCCCACAGATGAAGTTCAGCCTGTTCTTCCTCGCGGCTGTCGATAGCCACGCCTTGGGTGACTGGTCGCAGGATCCGGTGGAGCGCACCCATCAGACCTTCGGCCGGCCGGCCATGCTGGAGCTGACGCACAACTGGGGCACCGAAGAAGATGCCGATTTCAGCTATCACAACGGCAACGAAGATCCGCGTGGTTTTGGCCATATCGGCTTTGCGGTGCCCGACCTGGAAGCCGCCTGTGCGCGCTTTGAATCGCTGGGTGTGAGCTTCGTCAAGCGTCCGCGGGACGGCAAGATGCACAACATCGCCTTTATCCGCGACCCCGACGGCTATTGGATTGAGCTGTTTACGCCGACCGGCATGGCTTGAGCCGTTGTGATCAACTCGACGACTACCCCGCTGGGCGGGATGGAACCCGGCCCTCCCGGCAAATGTATAGCGTCTTGATGGAGTGTCAGGGGAAAGTCGCGCCTTCCAGGGCGCCGTGCTGGGTACGCTTGTCGTAGTCGCGGTCGGCGCTGACCAGGGCATTCAGTAAGCGCTGACCGGCCGCGTTGGAGCTTTGCGACAGTTGCTCGCAGCTGGGCTGAGGCGGCAGGGCCAACAGCGCCGCTTCGATCTGTTTGGCGTAGTCCAGCGCCAGCTCCACATGGCCGTCCTGGTGCGCCTGCAGTGCCAGCAGATAGCTGTCCCATTGCTGCTGAACCTTGGCTGGCCGCGTGGCGTCGGGCAGCAGGCGGGGCATATGGCTGGTGACGCTGACCTCGGTGCTGGCGCTGGACAGGCGGCACTGGCCCGGCGTGGACTCCCAGGTAAAGTGCCAGTCAACGCGGCTGCTGCTGTGCTGGCGATCGCGATTCAGGCTCGCGCGAATGGTATCAGGGGTGTTGCCCTGTACATCGAACTGCTCAACCCGCGTGCTCAGCGCCGGCTCGGCCAGCAGCGCCGCGCTGAAGCCGAGCAAGGAAGGCAGCAGGCATAACCGATACAGGCGCATCAGATCGGGTCCATCAGCCGCTCAAGGGCAGCGCGGCAGCGGTTGGGAATGGGGAAGGCGGTGTTGCTGGCGCGGTCCACGAACACATGGACGAAGCGGCCGGCGGCGCAGGCCTCGTCGCGGCCCTGCTTGAATACGGCCAATTCGTAATGCACCGAGCTGCTGCCCAGACGCGCAACCTTGACGCCGATCTCGATGGCATCGGGGAAGGCGATTGGGGCGAAGTAGTCGCAATTGGAGCTGACCACAAAGGCCACCTGGTCGCCGTCATGAATATCCAATCCGCCCTCGGCGATCAGCCAGCTGTTCACCGCGCTGTCGAAATAACTGTAGTAGGTCACGTTGTTGACGTGGCCATAGATGTCATTGTCGTGCCAGCGCGTGGTGACCGGGTGCAGGTAGTGGTAATCCTGCCGGGTTGGCTTGCTTGTGCTCATGCTTGTTCTCTATTCGGGTGAATCAATAGGCCAGGTTGTAGATCGCCAGCGCGTCGGCTTCGCTGACTTCACGCGGGTTGTTGACCAGCAGACGCTGCTGCAGCATGGCGTCCTTGGCCAGCAGCTCCAGCTTGTCTTTCGGTACGCCGGCATCACGCAGACGGCTGGGCAGGCCACAGCGCGGGCTGAGGTCGGCCAGCGCACTGACCATTTGCGCCGTCAGGTGGTCGGCGTCGCCGGGCTGCAGGCCGGGGCCGACAATCAGCGGCGCCAGTTCGGCGTACAGCGGGGCGGCGTGGGAAGCGTTGAACTCGATCACCGTCGGCAGCACCAGCGCGTTGGACAGGCCATGCGGGATATGGAAATGCCCGCCCAGCGGGTAGGCCAGCGCGTGCACCGCGGCCACCGGGGCGTTGGCGAAGGCCTGGCCGGCGAGCAGGGCGCCCAGCAGCATGGCCTGACGCGCTTCGCGGTTCTGGCCGTTCTGCACCACCTGATCGAGGTTGCCGGCCAGCAGACGCAGGGCTTCGCGCGCGAGCATGTCGGACAACGGGTTCTTCTTCAGCTTGCTGGTGTAGGCTTCGATGGCGTGCACCATGGCGTCGATGCCGGTGGCGGCGGTGACGTGGGCAGGCAGGCCCAGCGTCAGGTCGGCATCCAGCAGCGCCAAATCGGGCAGCAGAATCGGCGAGACCACGCCCATCTTGGTGGTGGCGCCGGTGGTGATGATGGCGATCTGGGTGACTTCCGAACCGGTGCCGGCGGTGGTCGGCACCTGAATCAGCGGCAGGCGCTGGCCGCGGGCGTTGCCCACGCCGTAGATGTCGGCCATTTGCTGTTTGCACTCGGGGTGCGCCAGGAGCGCGACCAGTTTGGCCACGTCCATCGAGCTGCCGCCACCGAAACCGATGATCAGCTCGGCCTGCATATTGCGGGCCTGCGCCACCGCTTCGAGTACCACGTGCTCCGGCGGATCGGCTTCTACCTGATCGAAGACTTCAACGCTGACCTGCGCCTTCGCCATGGCCGGCAGTATGTCGTTCAGCAGCCCGATCTTGGTGATGCCGGGATCGGTAACGATGAGTACCCGATGGGCGTCCCGCTCGCGGCACAGCTCGCCAAGGCGGGCGGCGGAGCCGGATTCGCAGAGAATCTGGGCGGTGGTGGCAAAGCTGAACGGGTTCATGGGGCCTCCGGGCTACGGTTGGAGCGAAAAAACGGTGAGAAAAGTCGAATGAGACAATTCTGCTGACTGCGCGTTCATGCGGCAAGTGCTATTGATGCCGCCGATGTTAACGCATGGCGGCGGGTCGGTGACAGTCACATGCATTGCGCCGCGGCGTTGCTTTTCAGGCTGGGTGCGCGGTCTGGTGCTACAGGAACAGCTCGAGCAGGTCGTTCAGAAACAGCCGTCCACGTTCGGTCGGGCGCAGCTGCTGCGTCCAGGGTTCCAGCAGCCCCTTGGCTGCCGCCTGCCGCAGCAGAGGCTCGATGGCATCCAACGACTGACCAGTTCGCGCGCGGTAGTAGCTGGCGGGAACGCCGTCGACCAGGCGCAGCGCGTTCATCAGAAAGTCGAACGGCAGCTCATCGGTCGCCAGCGTCTTGTGCCCCGCGCAGACTGCCTTGCCGGCGGCCAGATAATCCTTGGGCAGGCGGGTCTTCCAGTAGCGTTCGATGCGGCCGTCGGCGTGGGTGATCTTGCCGTGGGCGCCGGCGCCGATGCCGAGGAAGTCGCCGTATTGCCAGTAGTTCAGATTGTGCCGCGCCTGCTTGCCGAGTTGGGCGTAGGCAGACACTTCATACTGTGCGTAACCACCGTTGGCCATGCGCTGTTGGCCGGCCTCCTGAATCGACCAGAGAATGTCTTCCTCCGGCAGGATGGGCGGTTTGGAGTAGAAGACGGTATTGGGCTCCAGCGTCAGCTGATACCAGGACAGGTGCTCGGGTGCCAGCGCCATGGCCTGATCGATGTCGGCCATCGCCTGTTCATGACTCTGGTGCGGCAGTCCGTGCATCAGATCCAGGTTCAGGTTGTCGAAGCCGGCGCGGCGCGCCATGTCTACCGCCCCCAGAGCTTCACGGTCATCGTGGATGCGCCCCAGAGCTTTCAAGTGCGCGGCGTTAAAGCTCTGGATGCCGATCGACAACCGGTTGATGCCGGTGGCGCGGTAATCGACAAACTTGGCCTGCTCGAAGGTGCCGGGGTTGGCTTCCAGGGTGATCTCGATGTCGGCGGCAAACGGCACCCGCGCGTTCAGCGCCTGCAGAAAGCGACCCAGGCTGGCGGCAGAAAACAGGCTTGGCGTCCCGCCACCAAAGAAAATGGAGGTCAGCTCACGCCCGGCCGCCAGCGGCAGATCCTGCTCCAGGTCGGCGATCATGGCCTCGATGTAAGCGTCTTCGGGTAATGCGCTTTGGCTGGTGTGTGAGTTGAAGTCGCAGTAAGGGCACTTCTTCACGCACCAGGGAATGTGGATGTACGCCGCCAGTGGCGGTAGCAGGACGCGGTTGGACTGATGCTCGACGTGGTCTGGGTGGGCGTTGTCTTCCAGGGGGTTCAAAGCAGCCCCAACCGCTGTCGCAACAGGGCCATGGCGCGGGCGCGGTGGCTCAGTTGGTTCTTTTCGGCGGGACTGAGTTCGGCGCTGGAGCATTTGCGCTCGGGTACCCAGAACAGCGGGTCGTAGCCGAAGCCGTGAGCGCCGCGTGCCTCGTTCAGAATGCGGCCCTCCCAGATGCCTTCGCAGATGATCGGCATGGGGTCATCGGCGTGGCGCAGCAGCGCCAGGGCGCAGATGAACTGCGCACCGCGCTCCTCGGTGGGCACCTGTTCCAGTGCCTGCAGCAGTTTGGCATTGTTGGCGGTGTCGCCTTCACCGCCGGCGTAGCGCGCAGAGTAGATACCGGGCGCGCCGCCGAGGGCGTCGACCGCCAGGCCGGAGTCGTCTGCCAACGCCGGCAGGCCCGAAGCACGCGCAGCGTGACGCGCCTTGAGCAGCGCATTCTCAACGAAGGTCAGGCCGGTTTCTTCCACGTCTTCGTCGATAAAGTCGCTCTGCGGCAGGATTTTTACCTGATCGCCCAGCATCGCCTGCAGCTCAGCCAGTTTGCCCTTGTTGCTGCTGGCCAGCACCAGGGTATCGAAGGGCAGTTGCTTACTGGTCATCCGGGAAGAACTCCTGCTGGAAGCTGAGGCTGTGCACCATGGCGCCGGGCGCCGCCTGAATGTCGATCTTGAACAGCAGAACACCGCGCTGCGCCGCGCTGTAGTTGGCGACGAAGTAGATGGCGTCGCCTTCCTTGATGCGTTTGAAATCGAGCGGCACCGGCTGGCCGATCAGGCTGCGCACCTCGCCCTTGAGAATGGCGTCTACCGCTTGCGCCTTGCCGTTCTCCTGGCGCTGCACCGCGATGTTGATTACGCCCTGACTCGGGCCGCGCTGCAGACCGGCGTTGGCGGCAATCTCGGGTTGCAGCATGCTGCTGTTGAACACGTTGTGATAGACGATCAGGTCGCCAAAGCGCGCCGGTTCCGCTGCGGCGCCAGCGAGCGGTGCGGTCAGCAGGGAGGCGATGAGAAACAGGATGCGTAGCATGGTAACTCCTTGGACAAAGGCAGGGTTCAGCGGCTGACTCGGTAGATGGCCACTTCGCCCAGCAGGTTCGGCCACAGGCCACTCAACCAGCTGCGCTGGTGCGTTTGGTCCACCACCAGACGGTCGAGTACCTTGATATTGCGCTCACGGCACAGCTGCTCGAAATCCTTGAAGGTACAAAAATGGATATTCGGGGTGTTATACCAAGTGTAGGGCATGAACTCCGAAACCGGCATGCGCCCCTTGGTGCCCAGATACCAGCGGCAACGCCAGTGGGCGAAGTTGGGGAAGGTGAGAATGCCTTCATGGCCGATGCGCAGCATGTCTTCGAGTACCCGGTCGGGATAGTGCATGGCCTGCAGGGATTGGGTCATGACGACGGTATCGAAGCTGTTGTCCTCGAAGTTGTTCAGCTCCTTATCGAGATTCTGCTCCAGTACGTTTACGCCGTGACGAATGCAGGTGCTGATTTTCTCTGGATCAATCTCCAGACCGTAACCCTGCACCTGCTTGTGGTCGCGCAGGTGGCGCAGCAACTCGCCCTCGCCACAACCCAGGTCAAGCACGTGGCTGCCGGGTTTGATCCACTGCTGAATAATCTCCAGATCGGCGCGCAGGCTCATGAGGCCACCTCTATACGGTTCATGTAGCCGCTGAGGGCTTCGATGTAGCGGGGGATCGGCAGCAGAAAGGCGTCGTGGCCCTGTGCGGCTTCGATCTCCAGATAGCTGACCTGCTTCTTGGCGGCCAGCAGCGCGTTGACCAGCTCATACGAGCGCGCGGGCGAGAAGCGCCAGTCGGTGGTGAAGGACATCACCAGCGTTTGCGCCTGGATACCCGCCAGGGTCTTGGCCAGGTCGCCGCCGTGCGCGGCGGCCGGATCGAAATAATCCAGCGCCTTGGTCATCAGCAGGTAGGTGTTGGCGTCGAAGCGGCCGGAAAACTCCTGGCCCTGGTAGCGCAGGTAGCTCTCGACCTCGAACTCGACGCTGGTGAGATCATAGTTGAGCTGCTCGCTGCGCAGTTCGCGACCAAACTTGCTGCCCATGGAGTCGTCCGACAGGTAGGTAATGTGACCAACCATGCGGGCCAGCATCAAGCCGCGCTTGGGGATAACGCCGAAGGCAGCGTAATCGCCGTGATGGAAGTCCGGGTCGGTGGTGATGGCTTGCCGCGCCACTTCGTTGAAGGCGATGTTCTGCGCCGACAGCTTGGGCGCCGTCGCAATGGCCACACAATGGCGGATGCGTTCTGGGTAGCTGATGGCCCACTGCAGCGCCTGCATGCCGCCCAGACTGCCGCCGACCACGGCGGCCCACTGCTGCACGCCCAGCACGTCTGCCAGGCGCGCCTGGCTGTGAACCCAGTCCTCCACGGTCAACACCGGGAAGCTGGCGCCATAGGCCTTGCCGGTGTCCGGGCTGATGCTGGAGGGGCCGGTAGAGCCGTGGCAGCCACCCAGATTGTTCAGGCTGACAACGTAAAAGCGGTTGGTGTCGATTGCCTTGCCCGGGCCGATGCAGGCATCCCACCAGCCGGGCTTGCGCTCCTCGGCACTGTGATAACCGGCGGCATGGTGATGGCCGGACAGCGCGTGGCAGATCAGCACCGCGTTGTCAGCGGCGGCGTTAAGCTGGCCGTAGGTTTCGTAGACCAGTTCGTAGGGCGCCAGCGCCTTGCCGCAGGCCAGTTGCAGCGGCTCGCTGAAGCTGTGTCGCTGGGGTGTCACCAGGCCGACGGAGTCAGCAGCAAATGTGGACATCAATACCTGTTCCTGTGTGGGTTGGCCTGGCGTGATCCTGAAGGAGGGCGCGGCCCGGCAGCCCGTCTGACGGCCAGTGCGCCTCTGGCCGAAAGGCGCCAACAATCGAGGCGCCAGTCTAAAGAGCGCGCTGCATCGGTGCAATATTCAGGGCCGCTGGATGCCCAGTTCCGCTGGAAGCTGCTGTGGCGCGCGGATGGCAATCCGCTTCTGCCGGCTGCTCTGACCGCTGAGCAGGCTGACCTGCTGTTTTCCGACAGCAAAGGCCTCGCTCAGAAAGGCCATCAGCATGCGGTTGGCCTTGCCGTCGACCGGGGGCGCGCTGATACGAATCTTCAGACGCTCGCCGTGCAAGCCGGCAAAGCCGATACGGCTGGCGCCGGGCTGCAGATGCAGATCAAGCAGCAGCTCGTCGCCGCGCCACTGGTAAAAAGCGCTCACAGTGCCAGCGTCAAGCCTTTGGGCATGCCGGTGGCAACCGCCATGTTGGTGATGACCAGCATGTTGAGCAGATTGAGCGCGATGAAGGCAAAGATCGGTGACAGATCCAGGCCGCCCATGGACGGCAGGATTTTGCGGATCGGTGCCAGGACCGGCTCGCACAGCTGGTGCACCAGCATGGCCGCCGGATTGGCGCTGCCCGGAGCAACCCAGGACAAAATCACGCTGATGATCAGGGCGAAGAAGAAGACCTTGAGAAACAGCGCGGTAATCCCCACCAGCGACCAGGCCAGCAGCTGGAGAACACCCGGCAGCGCATAACCCATCAGCTTGATGATGATGGCCATCAGCACCAGCTGGATCGCCAATGCCAGCACCAGCGAGGCAAAGTCCACCCCGGCGTAGCCCGGGATGATCCGGCGCAGCGGCATCAACAGCGGCTTGGTGGCGCGCACGATGAACTGCGACAGCGGGTTGTAGAAGTCCGCACGCACCAGTTGCAGGATAAAGCGCAGTAGCACGATCAGCAGATACAGGCTGCCGAGGGTCTGCACAATATAGATAGCTGCCATGTTCAGGCCGGTCATGGTGTTTCCTCAGGCGAGTTCTTTGGTCATTTCAGCGGCGCGGTTGGCGGCCGCCTGCATGGCGTGTTCCACCATCTGCGGCAGTCCTTCCTCACGGAAGGTCTTGATCGCCTGCTCGGTGGTGCCACCGGGTGAGCAGACGCGGCGGCGCAGTTCGGCGACATCGACGTCACTGGCCACCGCCATATCCGCGGCGCCCAGGGCGGTGAACAGCGCCAGGCGCTCGGCAGTGTCTCTTGCCAGGCCGAGCTTTTCGCCGGCATCAATCATGGCTTCGATCATATAGAAGAAGTAGGCCGGGCCGCTGCCGGAGACCGCGGTCACGGCATCAATCTGTTGCTCTTCGTCCAGCCAGACGCTGATACCCACCGCATTGAGGATGCTTTCAGTCAGAGACTTCTGCTCGTCGGTTACGGCAGCCGTGGCGTATAGACCGCTAACGCCCTGGCCGCGCAAGGACGGTGTATTGGGCATACAGCGCACGATGGCACTGCCGTCACCCAGCCAACTGGCGAGGCTATCGCAGCTGATGCCGGCAGCAATGGAAATCACCAGCTGGCCCGGTTTGCGCTCTGCCGGCAGGGCACGGCACACGGCCTGCATTACCTGTGGCTTGACCGCCAGCAGCAACACGTCGCATTCGGCGGCGAGCAGGGCATTGTCGGTCACAGTGCGAATCTGGAACTGCCTGTGCAGCGCCGCGCCTTGCTCGGGCTTGGGGTCGCTCGCGATGATGTGCTCGGGCTTGGTGTTCTTCTGCAGCAGGCCGCCAATCAGGCTGGTGGCCATGTTGCCGGCACCGATGAAACCGATAATGGGCGCAGTCATTTAATTGGAACCTCGCTCGGAATGCGTGAGTGTTGTGGAGTAGTCGCGGGCGCCAAAGAGGGCGCTGCCGATGCGCACCATGGTCGCTCCTTCCTGAATGGCTTCGGCCAGGTCGTCGCTCATCCCCATCGACAGGGTATCGAGCGGCAGATCCAGCTTAGCCTGAGCCTCGCGCAGCGCCGCCAGCGGCGCGCGACGCGCAGCGCTGGTCGCGGCCGGAGCCGGGATCGCCATCAGACCGCGCAGGCGCAGACCGGGTAGCGCGGCCACCGCATTGGCCAGCTCCGGCAGCTCGACCAGGCTGACGCCGGATTTGCTGTCTTCACCACTGATATTTACCTGTAGACAGACATTCAGTGGCGGAAGGTGTTCCGGGCGCTGATCGGACAGCCGGCGGGCGATTTTGAGGCGGTCGACGCTGTGCACCCAGTCGAAGTGTTCGGCAATGGTTTTGGTCTTGTTGGACTGGATGGGGCCAATGAAATGCCAGGTCAGCGGCAGGTCGGATAGCGTCGCCATCTTCTCCAGCGCTTCCTGCAGGTAGTTTTCCCCTATATTCTGTACGCCTGCTGCCCAGGCGTCACGGATGGCACTGGCGGGACGGGTTTTGCTCACCGCCATCAGGGTAATGGTATCGGGGTCGCGGTCGGCAACGGCGGCGGCGCGCTGTATGCGTTCACGAACGTTTGCAATATTCTCTGCTATCGTGGACATTACTGACGTTAATACCTTGCCAATCGAATAGACTCTGTCGGCATTCTACATGCTTGCAGGTTGTAATGGGGAACCCTATGGATATTACCGAGCTGTTAGCCTTCAGCGCCAAGCAGGGCGCGTCGGACTTGCACCTGTCGGCAGGATTGCCGCCCATGATTCGTGTGGATGGCGACGTGCGCCGGATCAACGTGCCGGCCATGGAACACAAGCAAGTGCATGCGCTGATCTATGACATCATGAATGACAAACAGCGCAAGGATTTCGAGGAGTTTCTCGAAACCGACTTCTCCTTTGAGGTGCCCGGCGTGGCCCGTTTCCGGGTCAACGCCTTCAACCAGAACCGCGGCGCCGGTGCCGTCTTCCGGACCATTCCTTCCAAGGTGCTGACCATGGAAGACCTGGGCATGGGCGACGTGTTCAAGAAGATTTCCGACAATCCGCGTGGCCTGGTGCTGGTAACCGGTCCGACTGGCTCGGGCAAGTCAACCAGCCTCGCGGCCATGGTCGACTACCTGAACAGTACCAAGTATCAGCATATCCTCACCATCGAAGACCCGATCGAATTTGTTCACGAATCGAAAAAGTGCCTGGTCAACCAGCGTGAAGTGCACCGCGACACCTTGGGCTTTGCCGAAGCGTTGCGCTCGGCTCTGCGTGAAGACCCCGATATCATCCTGGTGGGCGAGATGCGTGACCTTGAAACCATTCGCCTGGCATTGACTGCGGCGGAAACCGGTCACCTGGTGTTCGGCACCTTGCACACCACCTCCGCTGCCAAGACCATTGACCGTATTGTCGACGTGTTCCCCGGCGAAGAAAAATCCATGGTGCGCTCGATGCTGTCCGAGTCCCTGCAGGCAGTTATCTCGCAGACCTTGCTGAAAAAGATTGGCGGTGGTCGTGTCGCCGCGCACGAAATCATGATTGGTACTCCGGCGATCCGTAACCTGATTCGTGAAGACAAGATCGCGCAGATGTATTCGGCCATTCAAACCGGCGGCAATATTGGTATGCAGACGCTCGATATGTGCCTGAAGGGGCTGATATCCAAAGGCCTGATCACCAAGGAAAGCGCCCGCGAGAAAGCCAAGGCAGTCGACGGTTTCTAACGCGGCTGGCAGTTTTTGGCGGGCACTGAACTGTCCGCCGCGAAGGATAAAAGAGGCATAGCATGGAGTTTGAAAAGCTGTTGCGGCTGATGGTCGAGAAAGGCGCATCCGACCTGTTCATCACAGCCGGCGTACCACCCAGCATGAAAGTGCACGGCAAGATTCTGCCGGTGACCAAGACCCCCCTCTCGCCTGAACAGACCCGCGAAACCGTGCTGGGTGTCATGACCGAAGCGCAGCGCCGCGAGTTCGCCGAGAAGCGCGAGTGCAACTTTGCCATCAGTGCCCGTGGTATCGGGCGTTTCCGTGTCAGTGCCTTTTATCAGCGCAACCTGGTGGGTATGGTGTTGCGGCGTATCGAGATCAATATCCCGACCATGGAAGAACTGCGCCTGCCTGAGGTGCTCAAGCAATTGGCGATGACCAAGCGCGGTCTGGTGATCTTTGTCGGCGCTACCGGTACCGGTAAATCGACGTCGCTCGCCTCGATGATCGGCTACCGCAACAAGCATTCCAGTGGCCACATTATTTCGATTGAAGACCCGATCGAATTTATTCACCAGCATCAGAACTGTATTGTCACCCAGCGCGAAGTGGGGATCGATACCGACTCCTTCGAGATCGCTCTGAAAAATACCCTGCGTCAGGCGCCGGATGTGATCTTGATCGGTGAGGTGCGCAGCAAGGAGACCATGGAGCACGCCGTGGCCTTCGCCGAGACCGGGCATCTGTGTCTGGCCACGCTGCACGCCAACAACGCCAACCAGGCGCTGGACCGCATCATCCACTTCTTCCCGACCGAGCTGCACCAGCAGGTGTGGATGGACTTGTCGCTCAACCTCAAGGCTATTGTCGCCCAGCAGCTGATTCCGGCGCCGGATGGCAAAGGGCGTCGCGTGGCCATCGAAGTGTTGTTGAATTCACCGCTGGCCGCTGACCTTATCCGCAAGGGTGAGGTACATGAGCTCAAGCCGCTGATGGCGCGCTCTGGCGAACTGGGTATGCAAACCTTCGACCAGGCGCTGTACAAGCTGTATAGCCAGGGCGAGATCACCTACGAAGATGCCTTGGCCCACGCGGACTCGGCCAACGACCTGCGCTTGATGATCAAACTGGGCTCGGAGACTGATGGCAAGCATCTGATGGGTGAAGAGAACACTGGTTTCTCGCTGGAAGAGGAAGACGAGAACACCATCCATCACCGTACGCGGCGTTAAGCGCCGCTGGGTGAGCGCGCGGTGCTCAGCTGGTTGCGGCCGCCGCGCTTGGCCACTAGCAGGGCGTGGTCGGCCTGGTTGATGGTTTCCGAGTAGCTTTCACCTGCCTGATATTCGGCAATGCCGATGCTGATGGTCACAGTGACCGAGTCGGTCTGCGCGCGAATAGTCAGGTGTTCTATGGCGGTGCGCACGCGCTCCATTACCCTTGCCGCGGCGTCGGCTTGGGTTTCCGGCAACAGAATCAGAAACTCCTCTCCGCCCCAGCGTCCGCACAGGTCCTGCTCTCGGATTTCGGCGTCCAGAACCCGGGCGATCTCCGTTAGGGCGCTATCGCCGAGCTCGTGGCCGTACTGATCGTTGATCGCCTTGAAGTGGTCAACGTCGAGCATGGCGATGGTAAACGGGCGCTTGTAGCGGGCGTAACGCTCTGCTTCCTTTTTTAATCGATCGACCAGCAGACGTCGGTTGGGCAGTCCGGTCAGGGCGTCATGGGTTGACGCCTCGTGCAGCGCCTCGTTGAGGTCGCGCATCATGTTCTGATAGCGATCGGAGATGCGCGCGACCTTCTCCAGCTGCCTTAGCTGCTTGTTCAGCCGCTCGGTCAGCGACTGCTCCTGTTGCTTGGCCATGCTTTGATAGACATCGGAAATGCGGCTGATGCGGTCGATGCGGCGTGCCAGATCCTGATGGTTGGCCCAGAGCGAAAGCAGGGGTTCACGCAGCGGGTTGTCCTGCTGTGCGGGATCGTCCAATAGCTCGTGGATATGGGCTTCAAGGCTCTGGTTGGGCTGTTTCATCTCGGACTCTAGGTGTGGCTGACAATATCGAAGGCGAAGCTGCAGTCTTCCTTGAACTCCTCGGCCAGTTCGGCGACTCGCTCGTTCTGCGGATCATAATACCAGCAGACGGAGACGGGCTTGCCTTGCTGATGAGCGGCTTCGAGCAGGTCGAATATATCCATCATGGCTTTGACGCTGCTGGTGTTCAGGTAGAGCAGGCGCAATTCCAGTGCCAGGGGCGCGTCGGCCTGTTCCAGATAGGCTTCCATCCAGTCGAATACCTGTTGGAACATGTCGAAGGAGTTTTCCGGGTAGGAGTCACCCTCCATGTAGAGCTTGCCGTTGGCCCAGTCGCTGCGAACTTCGGGGGTGGACTGGGAGCTGGCGATAGAAAAGTCGGTCATGGGTATAAACTCTTTACTCAATCAGATGACGGCGCGCAGGCTGAAAAAGCCGCGACCGGCGGCCAGTGGTTGCAGGGAGGCCTGCAGTGGCTCGCTGGATTTTCGTGCTATGTCGATCAAGCCCAGTCCGGCACCGGAAGGGCGCGCTTCATCTCGCGGGCGACGTAGCTGTTCCTTGTAGGCGGCTTTTAGCTCTGCCTTGTCCATGCCTGCCAGGCCTTCTACGGCCCCCAGCAGATTCTCGCCGTCAGGCATTTCGATCAGGTTGCCGGCCGACACCACATAGCGGCCATCCTGGTTGCGCGAGACCACCACCGTGGCACCGGCCTCCTGCTCGCTCCATTGCCGAGCGCGGGTGTAGTGGCTGATGTTCTGAGTCATTTCAATGTACACCGCGAAGACGTCCATGGCAGCACTGGGATGTGCGTGCTCGGCAGACAGGTAATTGCGCAGGGCATTACCTATTTCTTCGATCAGGCTGCGCGAAATGGGGCCATTGAAACACAGCATGATCTGCTGGTTGTTGAAGTGCTCACGCATGGCAAAAAGGTCAATATTTTCCATTACAGCTCCTGTGCGATTCAGTTAATGGCCCGGTTAATCAAAGCGGAAGCACAGCATGGTGATGTCGTCACGCTGCGGGTAATCACCCTGATAAGCCGCCAGTGTATCGCTGAATGCTGCGCTTTGCTGTTGCAGAGGCAATTTGGCGTGCTGGCAGAGCATGTCGGCAAAACGGCTGTTGCCGAAGCCGAAACCGCGGTCACCACCGGCTTGGTCAAGGAAGCCGTCGGTACACAGATAGAAGGTACGCCCGGCCTGCAGCGGTACCTCGCTATTGTGATACTCGCCCTGGCGCTTGTCGCCCAGAGCCCGACGACCACCACTGACATGCTCTACCCGGGTGCCGTCACTGTGATAGAGCGCGATCTTCGCTCCCGAGAAAACCACGCGGCGGCCTTGTAGGTCAACATAGGCCAGTCCGACATCCATATTGGTGGCGATGGATTTGTACTCGGCAGAGTCGCTGAGCATGCTGCGCACAATCTGATCGGTGCGCTCCAGTATGGCGGCAGGGTCGGCCAGCCCACAATCGCTGATGGCCTGTTCCAGGGCAGCGTGGGCCAGCATGGTCATGAGCGCGCCCGGGACGCCATGGCCGGCGCAGTCGACCACCCCAAACAGGCATTGTTGGGCTTCGCTGCGGAAGATATAAAAGTCGCCACCTACGACGTCGCGGGGCCGCCACAGCACGGCGTGGTGCTGCCCCAGCGCGTTGACCAGGTCGCGATTAGGCAGGATTGAGCGCTGAATCAGGCTGGCATAGTCGATCGAGTCCTCGATTTTCTTGCGTGCGCTGAGCATGTTCTGGTTCACCGCCTCCAGGTCGCGCGTGCGCTCCTGTACCCGTTGCTCCAATTCCTCGGTGTGGCTGCGCACTTTCTGGGCCATGGCGTCGAAGGCTTCGCTGAGTTCGCCGATTTCATCGTTGCGGGTATGCGGCAGGGCAACATCGTAGCGGCCCGACGCCATGGCTTGCGCGCTTTGCCGCAGCTGACGTAGCGGCCGCAGCAGCAGCCGCTCGATAGCGAAGGCAAACAGCAGTACGAAGAGAATCAGCAGGGCGCCCAAGCCTAGCAGTACCGGCAGCAGCCAGGTGCGGTCAATGACCTGAGCGCTGTTCAGGTCGATGGCGTTGGCAACAAACCAGTTCAGCTCGGGAATGTAGCTCAGCGCCAGCAATTGGGCGCTGCCGTTCAGGGTGACGTTGCGAATCTGTACTTCGCCCGGCGCTGCCTGCACAGCTTGCATGGCAGTGCGCACGGATGCTCTCTGCTGCTCGTTACCCAGCAGGTCGAGCAGGGTATTGCCGGCTGCTGCGCTGGCGTCGGCGCCGGAGTTGAGCGCAATCAGGCTGCGATCCTGATGTGCCTGAATAGCTCCTTCGTTATCCAGAATCATCGGTGTGACGCCGCTGTCCTCGCTGGCGATGAAGTCGCGGATGAAGCTCGACAGATCCACGCCTGAGCCGGCTAGCGCCAATACCTCGCCGTTGTCATCCTTGACCACCATGTTGAGCCATACCTTGGTGGTGTTCAGCTCGGGATTCGAGTCGACATTGATGTTGAAATTGTCGGTATCGCGCAGCGTAGCAAAAAACCAGCTGTCGGCTGGCGCCTCGGGATTGAGGGTGTAGCGTGGCTCGTGGCTGAGCGGCTCGTCGTTGCCGTTGAAGTAGTAGCCCATGCTGCTGAGTATGCCGATGAAATAGGCGTGGTCGCGGAAGTCCTGGCGGTAGCGCTCGGCCTCGCGGAAGAAGAGGTCCTTTTTATCCGGGTTCTCTGGGTCTTTCAGCCACTGCAGGGTTACCTCTGAGTTGGCCAGGCGTAGGGAAAGCGCCAGTTCGCGGCTGATTGGCGCACGAATTTTTTCGCGGCTCAGCAGGGTTGCATTGCGCGCGTAGGCCTCACCGAAGTGTTCGTGGATGCCGCTGAGTAGCGACCAGCCAATCAGTCCAGCGGGCAGCAGAGCCAGCAGGCCAGCCAGCAGCAGCGCAACAAGGGATTTACCACGTAAGCCGAAAGCGGCCATGAGAACATCCTTTTCATGATCAGGTAAGGCCGGGGAAGGTCCCCGGCTACAGCAACATAATCAGTTCGCCTGATATACCAGTTTTCCGTTGCATAGCGTATGCGTGACAGCAGCGGGCGCGCCCTGCCCGATAAACGGACAGTTGGCGCCGCGTGACAGCCAGTTACGGCCGATCTCGCAGGCCTGCGCCGGGTCGAACAGGGTGATGTCCGCCGCGCCACCAAGCGTCAACTGGCCAGCCTGCAAGTTCAGTGCTGCCGCGGGGCCGGTGGTCAGGCGCGCCAACAGGGCGGGCAGCTCAAGCAGGCCGTCGGCAACCAAAGTCAGCGCTAAAGGTAGCAGAATCTCGACACTACTGATGCCCGGTGCCGAGGCGGCGAACGGCACCCGCTTTACCTCTGGTTCGTGTGGGCGATGGTGGGAGGCTATTGCCTGCACCACGCCGCTCTGTACCGCTTCGCGCAGCGCTCGGCGGTCGGCTGTTGAGCGCAGCGGCGGCATGACATGCAGCAGGCTGGAAAAGCCTGCCAAGTCCTCGTCGCAAAGCAACAGTTGGTAGGCTGCGACGTCGGCTGTCACCGGCAGCCCTCGCGCTTGGGCGGTGGCCAGCATGTCGACGGCGCGCGCGCTAGTCAGGCCGCTAAAATGGGCACGTACGCCGGTTTGCTCAATCAGCAGCAGATCTCGGGCCAGTGCGACCGTCTCTGCGCTCTCCGGAATGCCAATCAGCCCCAGGCGCGAGGCGGTTGGGCCTTCGTGCGCCATGCCGCCCTCGGCCAGTGAAGGGTCGAGTGGGGTGAAGATGATCGGGACGTCGAAGGTGGCGGCGTATTCGAGGGCGCGGCGAAGAATGCGGTTGCTGCCCATGGGATTGAGCCCTTGGGTGAAGGCAACGCAACCGGCATCACGCAGTGCCACCAGTTCGCTCAGGTGTTCGCCTTCCAGATTCCTGGTCAAAGCCCCTATCGGCAATACGCGCGCATGGCCCGCCGCCTGGCTGCGGTCGAGAATCAGCTCAGCAACCGCGGAGGTATCCAGTACTGGCCGACTGTCCGGGGGGCAGCACAGGCTGGTCACGCCGCCGGCGGCAGCGGCGCGGGTTTCGCTGTCGATGTTGCCCTTGCGGCTGTAGCCGGGTTCGCGCAGGCTGACGTTGAGGTCGACCAGGCCAGGGCTGGCAATCAGCCCGCGGGCGTCGATAATCTGGTTGGGGCTGAAGCCCTCCGGCGCGGCGCCAATGGCCTGGATATGGCCGGCGGCAATGTGCAGGTCGGTGATCTGGTCAAACTGGCTGGCCGGGTCGATTACCCGTGCGCCTTCAATAGTCAGTCGCATGGTTCAGTTCGCTTCCTGGGTAAGCTGGCGCTGGGTGGTCTGTCCGGTCATGGCCATCGACATGACGGCCATGCGTACGGCTATGCCGTAGGTCACCTGCTTGAGGATGACCGATTGCGGCCCGTCGGCCACCTCCGACTCGATCTCGACGCCCCGATTGATTGGCCCGGGGTGCATGACCAGTGCATCCGGCTTGGCCAGTGCCAGGGTTTCGCGGGTCAGACCGTAGAGTCGATAAAATTCGCTCTCGCTGGGCAGTAGGCCGCTCTGCATGCGCTCGCGCTGCAGCCGCAGCATGATCACCACATCGACGCCGCGCAGGCCGACGCGCAGGTCGTTGAATACCCGCACGCCATACTGGTCGATGCCTTCGGGCAGCAAGGTACGCGGGGCAATTACGCGGATGTCCGGGCAGCCGAGGGTCTTGAGTGCCTGCATGTTGGAACGCGCGACGCGCGAGTGCAGGATATCGCCGACGATAGCGACGGACAGGTTCTCGAAGTCGCCGCGGTGACGGCGGATGGTCAACATGTCGAGCATCGCCTGGGTCGGATGCGCGTGGTTGCCGTCGCCGGCGTTGATCACTGCTACATCCGGGCAAACCCGTTCGGCGATGAAGTGCGCGGCGCCGGAGTCGCCGTGGCGCACTACGAACATGTCGGCCGCCATCGCTTCCAGATTCTGCAACGTGTCGTACAGGGTTTCGCCCTTGCTGGTCGACGAGGTCGAGATGTTCAGGTTCAATACGTCGGCGGACAGACGTTTGGCGGCCAGTTCGAAGGTGGTGCGCGTGCGCGTGGAGTTCTCGAAAAAAACGTTGCAGACCGTCTTGCCGCGCAACAGGGGGACTTTCTTGACCGCGCGCTCGCCGACTTCGAGGAAGGAGTCGGCAGTGTCGAGCAGTTCGGTCAGCAGCTCGCGGGAGAGACCTTCAATAGTGAGAAAGTGGCGCAGCTGGCCCTGATGGTTCAGTTGCAGGTGATGCGGCGTCTGGCTCATGGCTGTCTCAGTTGGTGGCGGCGTTCAGGGTTAACTGCAGCGGGCTTGGACCAGTCAATTTTACCCGCTGGCCAGGGGGCAGTGCGAGGCTGGCGCCGAGGATGTCGGCACGTACCGGCAATTGCCGGGCTTCGATGTCGAGCAGGGTAACCAGGGTCACTGACGCCGGGCGGCCGTAGTCGAACAGCTCGTTGAGTGCGGCGCGAATGGTGCGGCCGGTCATCAGCACGTCATCGACCAGAATCAGGTGGCGACCGTCAACGGTGAACGGCAGCTCAGAGGGGCGTACACGCTGCGGCAGGCCGTGCTGTTCAAAGTCATCACGGTAGAAGGCGATATCCAGCGTGCCCATGGGGGCGTCGGGAGCCACCTGCTGATGCAGGGCGTCCGCGATCCAGACGCCACCGGTATGAATGCCGACGAAGGCGGGATCGTCAATCTGGCGCTCTTTCAAGTAGCGACTCAGCTGGTCGGCCATCTGCTGCAGCAGCGGACCCACCTCGGGCAATGCGGTCATGAATTCTCCTTGGGCTGGCTGGCGAGCCAGGTTTCGAGCAGCAGGGCGGCGGCCAGACTGTCTACCGGGTTCTCCCGATAACTGCCGGGCGTGCGCCGCTGGTCGCGTAACTGTTGTTTGGCTTCAAAGGTGGAAAGGCGCTCGTCAATGCACTGCGCGGGCAACTGAAAGCGGCCCTCCAGGCGACGGGCAAACTTGCTGGCTCGGGCGCTCATCTCGGAGTCGCTGCCGTCCATGTTCAGTGGCAGGCCGACAATCAGCACGTCCGGTTTCCATTCCTTGATCAGCCTGCCGATCTGCTCCCAATCCGGGATGCCGTCGCGAGCGCGCAGGTTGACCAGCGGTTCGGCGCTGCCGGTCAGGGTCTGACCTACTGCCACGCCAATCTGCCGGGTGCCGTAATCGAAGGCCATTGCCCTTTGGTGCTGTGACATCAGGCGTGGCCCGCCTGGCTGGTCAGCAGTGCCCAGTCGATACCCAGTGAGCGTGCCGCTGCCCCCAGACGTTCGGCGCTGGGTAGGGCAAATAGAATGTGGTGGTCAGCCGGGCAGCTGAGCCAGACGTTATCGGCCAGCTCTTGCTCCAGTTGACCGGCGCCCCAGCCGGCGTAGCCGAGTGTAATCAGCGCTTCACTGGGGCCGTGGCCACGGGCCATGTCGGCGAGGATGTCGCGCGAGGTGGTCAGTTGCAGCGGCCCGAGGTCGAGACTGGATTCCCATTGGTGTGGGCCGCGGTGCAGCACGAAGCCTCGCTCGCGGTCGACCGGCCCGCCGTTGAATACCGGGCATTGCTGGCCGGCGGCGACATCCAGTTCCGGCTCCAGTTGCTCCAGCAGGTCGGTCAGGTTCAAATCGCTGGGCTGGTTTACCACCAGGCCCATGGCGCCCTGATCCGAGTGCTCGCAGAGGTAGATCAGACTGTGATCGAAACGCGGATCGGCCATGTGCGGCATGGCGATCAGGAAGTGATGGGTGAGGTTGCTCGGTGTGCTTTGCGTCATGCGCATAGTATTGGGCGGAAGTACGCGCAGGGCAAGGCCGCGCTGGTGATCAGGAGCTGGAAACGCGGTCGCCGGGTTCAAAGCGCCAGGTACGAATGATCTCCAGTACATCGATGTCCATCAGGTCGCCGGTAAAGGGCGTGAAGGGTGCAGAAAGTCGTACGATGCGCAACGCAGCGTTGTCCAGCACCTTGTGACCGGACGACTCGAGAATGCGCACTTCGCGCAGGGTGCCGTCGCGATTAATGGAGACCAGCAGACGCAGGCTGCCGTAGATCTTGTTGCTGCGCGCCTCGGCCGGGTAGTTCAGGTTGCCGACCTTTTCGACTTTGCGGCGCCAGGCATCCTTGTAGTAGGCGCCTTTGTCCTGCATGGTCGAGGCTGCGTTGAGGCGCAATACGCGCGGGCGCCGCGCATATTGCTGGCGCTCCTCGGCAAGCTGCGCCTCCAGGCTGGCAATCTCGCTGGACAGGGTGGTCATGTTGAAATGCAGATTGGCCGGCGGGGCTTCGGCGGGTTTGGGCTTGGCCGGTGCGGTGGTGACCTGATCCAGCTTGGGCGCGCTGGTGGTGACCACTTTCTGCTCCTGCGGCACAGGTGGTGGCGCGCTGACTTGCTGTACCGGATTGACCTTGTTGATCTCGCTGTCCTGGAAATCAGCCTCTTCCGGCGTGCTGGGTGCGGCTTTTTCTTCCAATGTGCCACTGCCCTGCTGGTTGTACTGGGCGAGGTAGTCGGCCTGTTCCGGTTGTTCTTCATTTTGTTGCGTGGCGAGGGTGATTTCCAGGCTTTTTGACAGCTCGCTGGGGGTCGGCAGATCGAAGGTGATACCCAGAATAATCAGCGCGTGCAGTACCGCTGCGATGAACAGGGTGAAGCCCAGACGGTCACGGGCAGTGACCGTCGGCGGGGGCGCGGTAGGGGGTGTCACGGCTGTATTCATGCTATCCGTAGGCGTTGGCGTGATTCACATATGCGGTGAAGTCTGCCGCGCACGTCGGCAAAAGTCCATGCGCGGCGTTACCTCGGTGACCGGCAGCACTCCTTGCGCCGTCGGTTTTCATCAACGCGCCGACAGCTTCTCGGCAATGGCATCCATCAATTGGCCACCGATATCGGTCTGGTAGGCGGCGTCTATCTCGCGGATGCAGGTGGGGCTGGTGACATTGATTTCGGTGAGGTAGTCGCCGATCACGTCCAGGCCGACGAACAGCAAACCGCGTTCGCGCAATGCCGGGCCAACCTGGGCGGCAATCCAGCGATCGCGCTCGGTCAATGGGCGCGCCTCGCCTCGTCCGCCGGCAGCCAGGTTGCCGCGGGTCTCGCCTTTTTGCGGGATACGCGCTAGGCAGTAGGGCACAGGCTCGCCCTTGATCATGAGGATGCGCTTGTCGCCGTCCTTGATCTCCGGCAAATAGCGCTGCGCCATTATCTGTTCCTGACCGTGGCGGGTCAGTGTCTCGATGATCACGCTGAGGTTTGGGTCGTTTTCCTTTATGCGGAAAATCATCGAGCCGCCCATGCCGTCCAATGGTTTGAGAATAACGTCACGGTGCCGTGCGGCAAATTCGCGCAGAATGTCGCCGCGGCGGGTGACGATATGCTCTGGCGCGCACTGGGGGAACTGGGTGGCAAACAGCTTTTCGTTGCAGTCACGCAGGCTGGCCGGACGGTTGACGACCAGCACGCCAGCGCGCTCAGCGGCTTCAAGAATGTGAGTGGCGTAAAGAAATTCGTTATCGAACGGCGGATCCTTGCGCATCAGAATGACATCCAGCGTGCTTAGGCTGAGTTGCTGTGATTCGCCAAGGTCGTACCAGTGTTCCGGGTTGGCATGTACCTGCAGCGGCCGCATGCAGCCCATCGCCTGGCCGTCGGCCAAGTAAAGATCCTGGGGTTCGAGATAGAAGAGTTCCCATTGGCGTTCGCTGGCCGCCAGCAACATGGCCAGAGTACTGTCTTTTTTGTAGTGGATCGCGCTGATGGGATCCATGACGACGCCGAGACGAATAGGCATATAGGTTTGTTTTCCGCGCTGTTTCGAGGGAGGCGTCGAGTGTAACGCCAGAAGCCACAGTCGAGAAAGGGCGGCTAATCTGGCTGGATGTCCCGGACATGAGTAAGCTTTATAGATTGGCCGATAAATCTATGCTAAAAGTACGCGGAAAAGGATTTGGCTGGTCAGCGGTTGCGACGTCGCAGCCATGAAGATTGAACCACCATTAATAACAAAGGCTGGTCTTATGGAAGAAAATTTCGAGAGCCTGAAGGTCATGGTGATTGATGACAGCAAGACGATTCGGCGCACGGCGGAAACGCTGCTGAAAAAGGTCGGATGCACCGTGATCACCGCGGTAGATGGCTTTGATGCGCTGGCCAAGATCGCGGACAACCACCCCGATATCATCTTTGTTGACATCATGATGCCGCGCCTTGATGGCTATCAGACCTGTGCGCTGATCAAGAACAACAGTGCCTTTCGCTCCACTCCCGTGATCATGCTGTCCAGCAAGGATGGTCTGTTCGACAAGGCCAAGGGGCGAATCGTTGGCTCGGATCAGTACCTGACCAAGCCCTTCAGCAAGGAAGAGCTGCTGGGCGCCATTCGTGCCCACGTGCCGCAAACCGGCAGTATGGCTGGGGCTGCAGGCGCCTGAGTATGACTGCATTATTTTGAATTAACCGGGGGAGTCCGATGGCCCGTATTCTGGTAGTAGATGATTCGCCGACCGAGCTGTACAAGCTTACCGGCATGCTTGAAAAGCACGGTTACGAAGTGCTCAAGGCTGAAAACGGCGCTGATGGTGTCGCGCTGGCGCGTCGGGAGAAGCCGGATGCGGTACTGATGGATATCGTGATGCCGGGCCTTAATGGTTTTCAGGCCACGCGCCAGCTGACCAAGGATCCGGAAACCGGGCATATCCCGGTGATCATTGTCACCACCAAGGACCAGGAAACCGATAAGGTCTGGGGTACTCGCCAGGGCGCAAAAGACTATCTGACCAAGCCGGTCGAAGAGTCCACCCTGATCCAGACACTGAAATCGGTACTCGGCAGCTAGGAATCTCTGCCCGCTCGATGCCGCATAACAACGAGAATAGACACGGCATGTCAGAAACACAGCATCCCTTCGATCTATTGCAGGCGTTGGCCCAGCGTTGCCGCAGCGAGGCAAGCGGCCTGCCGTCGCAGGAAGTCGTCAGCGAAACCTGGAGTGGCGTCGGCTTTCGTCTGGCCGGTCACTTCATGTTGGCGGCGATGGGCGAAGTCAGTGAAATTCTCCACGAGCCACGCTACACAGCACTGCCACGGGTCAAGGCCTGGGTGCGCGGTGTCGCCAACGTGCGTGGGCGTTTGCTTCCCATTGTCGATATGAGCCGTTTCTTTGGCGTCACCAGCACGGTACCGCGCAAGCAGCGCCGTGTGCTGGTGCTCGACCGTGACGACATTTTTGTCGGGCTGTTGGTGGATGAGCTGCTGGGTATGCAACACATGCCGGTGAGCACCTTCAGCGAGCGGCTGCCCGAGCTGGACGACGCAGTGCGCCCCTATGTGGTGGGTGCTTACGCGGGTGAGCAGACGGCATTGGTATTCAATTTTCGCGCTTTGGCGCACGATCAGACGTTCCTTGACGTGGCGCTCTGATCTGTTTTTTTGGGGTGCGGCCGGGCAATCCGCTGCCGCAACGGAGCATGTTAGCTAGAACAACAAGGCTGTAGGCCAGGTAGGGGCCATAAGATGAAAAAGTTCGATAAACAGATGCTGTCCACGATGCGAAGCAACCGCACGCTCACCGGCCTGTTCGCCGCACTGATCCTGTCGTTGTTGTTGCTATTCGTCAACTTCCTGTACCTGAATATTCAGAGCACATACGACACCGAGTACATCGGTCACGCCGGCGAGCTGCGGGTACTCTCGCAGCAAATCTCCAAGTCGGCGACCGAGGCGGCAACCGGTACGCCGGAAGCCTTCGGTCTGCTGCTCACCGCCCGCAACGATTTCCAGCAACGCTGGGACTATCTGGTAGAGGGGCGTGAAGAAACCGGCCTGCCTCCGACCCCGCTGGCATTGCAGGAGCAGTTGGCGTTGGCGCAATCCGACTGGGACAAAGTGCGCCGCAACGCGGATGCGATCTTGGCCAGTCAGGCGACGGTTCTCTCACTGCATGAGGTTGCCAATACCCTGTCCGATACCGTGCCGCAACTGCAGGTCGAGTACGAAGACGTGGTAGACGTGTTGATCGCCAGCGGCGCGCCCGCAGACCAGGTAGCGATTGCCCAGCGGCAGTCGCTGTTGGCCGAGCGGATCCTTGGCTCGGTAAACCGCGTACTTGAAGGTGATCAGGACTCGGTCATGGCCGCCGACAGCTTCGGCCGTGATGCCAGCCTGTTCGGTCGTGTACTGCAGGGCATGTTGCAGGGCAACGCCGCCATCGGCATTACCCGCGTAGCTGATCCGGAAGCCGCTAGCCGACTGGAAGAGATTCAGTCGCTGTTCCGCTACGTATCCGACTCGGTAGACCAGATCCTGCTGACTTCGCCGGAGCTCTATCAGGTACGCTCGGCTGCCAACGAGATCTTTACCGACTCGCAGTCGTTGCTGGATAACGTATCCGACCTGGCCACCGGCTTTGAAGATCGTGCTGATTCACGGGTGGTCAATACCTTGCTGGGTTACGCGCTGGGTGTGATCGCGCTGGGCTGCATCTTGTTGATCGGCGTACAGATGACCCGCGACACCCGTGAGCGCCTGGCCGAAACCCGTGAGAAGAATGAGCGTAACCAGGCGGCGATTCTACGTCTGCTGGATGAGATCGGTGACTTGGCCGACGGTGACCTGACCGCCCAAGCGACGGTGACCGAGGACTTTACCGGCGCCATCGCTGACTCCATCAACGAATCCATTGACCAACTGCGCGCGCTGGTACAGACCATTAACGAAACTGCCTTGCAGGTGGAAGGCGCTGCCCAGGAAACCCAGGGCACGGCCATGCATCTGGCTGAAGCGTCCGAGCACCAGGCGCAGGAAATTGCCGGCGCCTCGGCAGCGGTAAACGAAATGGCGGTCTCGATTGACCAGGTATCGGCAAACGCCTCCGAATCGGCGGCGGTAGCAGAACGTTCGGTAGCCATCGCCAACAAGGGTAACGAGGTGGTACAGAACACCATCGTCGGCATGGATACCATTCGCGAGCAGATTCAGGATACCTCCAAGCGGATCAAGCGCCTCGGTGAGTCGTCCCAGGAGATCGGTGACATCGTAAGTCTGATTAACGACATTGCCGACCAGACCAACATTCTGGCACTGAACGCAGCTATCCAGGCCTCCATGGCCGGTGACGCGGGTCGCGGCTTCGCGGTGGTTGCCGACGAGGTACAGCGCCTCGCAGAACGTTCCTCCGGTGCAACCAAACAGATCGAAGCGCTGGTTAAAACCATTCAGACCGATACCAACGAAGCGGTTATCTCGATGGAACAGACTACCTCCGAGGTAGTTCGTGGGGCCCGTCTGGCGCAGGACGCCGGTGTGGCACTGGAAGAGATCGAGAAGGTATCCACCAGCCTGGCGGCGCTGATCCAGAACATCTCCAACGCCGCGCGGCAGCAGGCTTCCTCCGCCGGCCACATTTCCAACACCATGAACGTGATCCAGGAGATCACCTCGCAAACCTCGGCAGGTACCACCACCACCGCGCGCAGCATTGGTGAGCTGGCGAAACTGGCCGAGGCCATGCGTCAGTCGGTTGACGGCTTCACGCTACCGCAGCAGGACGACTAAGCTGAGTCGGAGGGCCGCTTGCGTGGCTCTCCGGTTCCGCTTGGAGCGAGGGGCATAGAGTGCAGACAACGCAAAACTGGACGTTGCAACAGCTGCCGGAAATGGACGCGCATCAATTTCAACAGTGGCAGACACTGCTGGAGGCGCGCACGGGCGTGTGTGTCAGCGATCAACGCAAGACATTCCTGCAGACCAGCGTTGGTACGCGCATGCGCGAGCTGAAGATTGCCGACTATCAGACTTATTATGAGCACGTGACCCAGGGTGCCGCTGGCGCCGTGGAGTGGTCTGCTTTGATTGACCGTCTGACCGTGCGCGAAACCAGCTTCATGCGCCATCGGCCGTCCTTCGATGCTATTGGTCGGCACCTTGACCGGCTACTGGTCGATCGTCCAGCGGATCGACCTCTGCAGCTCTGGAGCGTCGGCTGCGCCAGCGGCGAGGAGGCCTATTCAATGGCCATTGTCAGCGAACAGAGCATCGCGGCTGCCGGCGGCCACCCCAGCGGCTATGGCATCTGGGCGACGGATATCAGTCTCAAGGCGCTGGAGCAGGGGCGCACCGCCGTTTACCCCGGCAACCGTTTGGGTGGGCTGGATGAGCGCGAGCGCCGCGAATGGCTGCAGACGTTGCCCAACGATCGTTACGAAATTGCCTACGCGTTGCGTGATCGCGTGTGCTTTTCACGCTTGAACATTCTTGAATTGGCCCAGGCCCCGATCCGGGACTTGGATATCATCTTCTGCCAGAACCTGCTCATCTATTTCCGTCGCTGGCGTCGCCGCGACCTGCTCAACCTGCTGGCAACCCGGCTTGCGCCGGGCGGCATGTTGATCATCGGACTGGGTGAAATCATGGACTGGAACAATCCCCTGCTTGAGCGGCTGCCTGATGATCAGGTACAGGCTTATGTGCGCCGGGAAAGCACAGGACTTCTGGAGTGAATATGGGTGATCGGCATGATTATGTCGCCCTCGATTGGGTCAAGGGCGAGATTTCCGAAACGCTGAACCAGGCGCGTCAGGCACTCGAAGCTTTTGTCGAAAACCCCGAGGATTCAACGCGTCTGCGTTTCTGTCTGACCTATATACACCAGGTTCACGGCACCTTGCAGATGGTCGAGTTTTACGGCGCGGCGCTGCTGGCCGAAGAAATGGAGCAACTTGCGCAGGCGTTGATGAACGGCACGGTAAGCCGTGAGAGCGAAGCGCTGGAAGTGCTGATGCAGGCGATTCTGCAGATGCCCGCCTATCTGGACCGGGTACAGAGCGGGCGCCGCGACTTGCCGCTGGTATTACTGCCATTGCTGAATGACATGCGTACCGCGCGTGGCGACAAGTTGCTGTCGGAAAATGCGTTGTTCAGTCCTGGGCTCGATACCAATCCCTCTGCGCCAGCGACCGATGACTACGCGGATCTGTCCGACAGCGATACTGTGCGCCAACTGCGCAAACTGCGCCAGGCTCTGCAGATGTCTCAGGCCGGCGTGATACGCGGGCAGGACGTTGCCACGAACAGCCGGCATCTGCGTAATGTCTTTAGCCGTCTGCAGCAGCTGTGTGAGGGTGCGCCCTACGCAAACCTGTGGGCGATTTTTGCCGGTGTGGCCGAAGGGTTGGAGCTGGGAAGTATCGAGAATGGCGCTGCCATTCGTCAGCTTTTGCGCCAAGCCGACCAGGAGTTGCGTCAGCTGATGGCCCGTGGTGCGCCCGCCCTGCAGAGCAAGCCGCCTCAGGAGCTGCTGCGCAACCTGTTGTTTTACGTTGCTAAAAGTGCCGACGGCAGTCCTCGCCTGGACGCGCTGAAGGCGCGTTACCAGCTCGAAGGCTCTTGGGCAGGGGGGCAGGATGATCTCGCCGCCAGCGATGCCAGACTGGTAGGCCCGGATCGTGGTGCCATGCAATCGGTGGTCATGGCGCTGGGCGAAGAGTTGATGCAGGTAAAGGATCAGCTCGACCTCTTTGTGCGCAGTGATCGCACTCAGCTGGACGGTCTCTCGGCGCTGTTGCCGACCATGAAACAGATCAGCGATACGCTGGCCATGCTCGGTCTGGGACAGCCAAGACGGGTGCTGGGCGAACAGATCGAGCAGGTTCAACGTCTTGCCGCTGGTGATTCCGACGTGACCGATGCAGCACTGATGGACGTGGCCGGGGGCATGCTCTATGTCGAGGCCAGTCTGCAGGGCATTCTCGGTCTGGAGCGGGGCGAGCAGGACGGAGGCGTTGACTCGGACATGCAGCGCCTGGCTGCTGCGCAGGACATTGCGCAGGTCCAGCACATGGTGGTGCAGGAGGCGCGTAATGCGCTGGAAGAGACGCGCGAAGCCATCAATGCCTTTATCGGTAGCCAGTGGGATCACAGCCAGCTGGAGCCCGTTGATGACTTGCTGAACAGCGTGCGTGGTGGCCTGGCAATGGTCCCGCTGGCGCGCGCCGCAGCGGCGGTTGGTGCTTGCCGACGGTATATCACCGAACGGCTGGTAGTGCCGCAAGCGATTCCCGACTGGGTCGCACTGGATGCGCTGGCGGATGTCATCACCAGTATCGATTATTATCTGGAACGCCTGGCGGAGGATGACGCTAATCGCGGTGACAGCATTCTGGATGTGGCTGAGGAGCGCCTGAGCACCCTGGGCTACCACCCCGAAGCGTTGCCGGTTGACAGTAATGTGGCAACCGAAGGCGCTGAAAGTGAGAACGTGGTGGCAGGTGAAGAGGCGGAGGACACTCTGACCGAAGCCGAAGCCGAAGCCGAAGCCGAAGCCGAAGCCGAAGCCGAAGCCGAAGCTTTGCCGCAGTCTACGCAAGCAGCACACGTCGAAGATCAGGGTGCCGCACCGGCGGCGCCAGAGACCGCTACACCAGAGGTGATTGAAGACGACGAGCTGGACCCCGAACTGGTGGAAATCTTCGTCGAAGAGGCCGGCGAAGTGCTGGAAACCCTCGGCGAATTCACCCCCGCCTGGCAGCAGAATCATGAGGATCAGAAAGCGCTGGCCGAAGTGCGCCGCGCCTTCCATACCCTTAAGGGCAGTGGCCGCATGGTTAAGGCCGGCGTGCTCGCGGAGCTGGCCTGGTCCGTCGAGAACATGCTCAACCGGGTGATCGATCACAGCATTGAGCTCAATGGTGATGTGTTCAGCGTGGTCAACGCCGTGCGCGCCTTGATGCCGCAACTGGTCGACGACTTTGCCAGCCACCAGCAGCGCGCCTGGCCGGAGGTAGCACAGCTGACCGAGCAGGCCGAGGCGCTGGCACGTGGGGAAGCCTTGCCCGAGCAGGCTGCCTCGGCTCCGGTGTCGGAAGATGAGCACGCTGACAATCACGGGTTCGAGGTCGATAGTGAGTCGGTACCCGTCGCCGAAGGTGAGCTGCCTGAGCTGTTGGACCTCGATGAGGTGGAAGCGCCTCAGCCGGAAAGCCTTGAGGTCGCGGCTGAACAGGTTACTGCCGAATCGCAGGACGAACTTGAGTCGCTGGCAGAGCTGCCGGAACTGGAAGCCGAAGAGATAACGCTGGACGCGTTGCCGGAGCAGATCGTTACCCCCGAACCAGAACCCTTGCTGCAGGAAGAAGAACGGCCGCTGATCGAGAGCGAGACACTGGACAGTTGGTCAGAGCCGCCCGCACTACCTTCAGAGCCAGAGCCAGAGCCAGAGCCAGAGCCAGCGATGGATCCGGTATTGCTGGAGATTTTCCAGAACGAAACACGACATCATATCGATCAGATCAACGCCTATCTCCACGAATGCGCGTCGCAAGGACTGCCGCGCAGCGTGAGTGACGCGCTGCAACGTGCTCTGCACACCCTCAAGGGCAGTGCGCACATGGCTGGTATTCAGTCTATTGCCGTGCTTGCCACGCCGCTGGAGAAGCTGGCGAAAGAGTTCAAGGCCAATCTGATCCCGGCGGATCAGGCGCTGTTCAATCTGCTGCAGGACGCTGTGCTGCTGTTCGAGACCGGCCTGGCGCAGCTGGGTAACGGTCCGGACCAGAGCATTGCAGGCACCGAGGAGTTCCTCCAGCGGCTGCATCAGCTGCATGAGCAGGGGTTGGCCGCTCGCGAAGCCAGCCGCGCTGATGTGGATGACGGTGACAGTGTAGGGCTAATGTCGATTTTCCTCTCGGAGGGGATTGATCAGCTACTGGACGCTGCCGATGTACTGCAGGCGCGACGCAGTGATCCATCGGTGTCGGTCGACAGCCGCGAGCTGATCGGTGCCTTGCGGGGCCTTGGTGACGTGGCTGGAGACGTTGAACTGCCTGCGCTGGAGGCGCTTTGCGAGGCGCTCGAGCAGACCCACGAGCAGGTGCTCGGTGGCTTGCCGCTCGACAGTGCCGCGCTGACTGCCCTGGCCGATGGGCACGAGCGCCTGATCAGCATGATGGATCAGGTTGCCGCCCATCAGCACCTAGCGCCGGCTGTCGCCGAGATTCAGGCGCTGCAGTCTCTCGCCCCGGCTCCGGCGGCCCCAGTAGCCACTGCGGCCGAGCACCCACAGGGTCCGGCACAGAGCGGCACTTGGAGCCCGAGCGAAGCGGGTACCGATGCCGAACTGGTCGACATTTTCTTGGAGGAAGCCCAGGAAATCATCGAGAGTGCGTCAGCCAGCCTGCAGGAGTGGATGGGTGATACCGGCAATACGCTGGCCGTCGAAGCGCTGCAGCGTGATCTGCATACCCTCAAGGGCGGTGCGCGCATGGCGGAAATTCGCCCGGTGGGCGACTTGTCCCATGAAATGGAGTTCGTCTACGAAGCTCTCTGTGAACACCGCTACGAAGTAACGCCGCCGTTGTTTGAATTGCTACACGCGTGCCACGATGCCCTCGCCGACATGGTGGACGGCGTGGTAGCGGGTCGGTCGATCAGTGATGGGGCTGCCCTCATCAAGGCGATCAACACATTCCGCAAGAATCCGAGCGAGCCGCCACGGTTGCCGGGCACGGCCGCAGAACAGGGGCCCGAGGCAGCCACCTCTGCTCCGGGAGTGGAGCCAGCCAGTAGGGTCGAAGCGCCAGCGCTGGACGGCATGCAGGCGATCTTCGTCGAAGAGGCGCATGAGTTACTGGCGCCCTGTGCGGACCTGCTTCTGCAAAGTCAGGCTGACGCGGCTGCGGCTGCGGAATTGCTGCACCGTATTCAAACACTCAAAGGCAGTGCGCGTTTGGCCGGCCAGCAAGCGTTGGCTGAGCAGGCGAAACAGCTTGAGCTGGCACTTCAGACCGCGAGCGACCCTGCTCTGCAGGCGCAGGCGCTGGACGAACTTCAGGCCCAGGTGGCCGCATTGTCGGCCGGTCGGCCGGCAAGCGAGCCGGTAAACTGGAGTGCGCCGAGCAACCGGCTGGATACGCCGCCTGCGGCACCGGTCAGCCATCCGGTCGTGGTCGAATCCGGTATGTCGCTGGCGGGTGTCCAGGACATTCTGCAGCGTGCCATGAGCGCCAGTGAACCTGCTGCTGACAGCCAGCGCCGGGCCACTGGTCAGGAAACCGTCAAGGTCTCCTCGACCCTGCTGGAAGAACTGGTGAACTTGGCCGGCGAGACCTCGATTTTCCGGGGTCGCATCGAACAGCAGGTGACCGATGTCGGCCACATACTGGAAGACGTTGAAAGTACGATTGATCGTGTACGCGATCAGTTGCGCCGCCTCGATATGGAGACACAGGCGCAGATTCTGTCGCGTCACCAGGAAGAGCTGGAACAGAGCTACGAAGATTTTGATCCGTTGGAGATGGACCAGTACTCGCAACTGCAGCAGCTATCGCGCTCGCTGTTTGAGTCTGCGTCTGACTTGCTCGATCTCAAAGAAACCTTGGCCACCAAGAGCCGTGATGCAGAGACCCTTTTGGTCCAGCAGGCACGGGTCAATACCGAGCTGCAGGAAGGCCTGATGCGCACCCGCATGGTGCCTTTCGAGCGCTTGTTGCCGCGCTTGCGCCGCGTGGTACGTCAGGTCGCTGGCGAGCTGGGCAAGCAAGTGGACCTAGTGGTTGGCAACGCCGAAGGTGAAATGGACCGCAGCGTGCTGGAACGTATGATCGGGCCGCTGGAGCACATGCTGCGCAACTCGGTCGACCACGGTATCGAGATGCCGCTGGTGCGACAGGATAAGGGTAAGCCAGGGGAGGGGCGGATCTGGCTGGACCTGGGGCGTGAAGGCAGCGAGATCGTACTGACCCTGAAGGACGATGGTGCTGGCATCAACCTGGAGGCGGTACGGCGTAAAGCCATTGAGCGTGGGCTGATGGACGCCGACGCTGAGCTTACCGATCAGGAAATCCTGCAGTTCATCCTTGAGGCCGGCTTTTCGACTGCTGAGCAGGTTACGCAAATTTCCGGCCGCGGGGTCGGGATGGACGTGGTCAACGCCGAAGTTAAGCAGCTCGGCGGCAGCATGACGCTGAGCACCGAGCCCGGCGCCGGTACCACCTTTGTCATCCGGCTACCGTTCACGGTGTCGGTCAACCGCGCACTGATGGTGTACTCGGGTGAGGACTTGTACGCGATTCCATTGAATACCATCGAAGGGATTGTGCGGGTCTCTGGCTATGAGCTGGAAGCCTATTACGCGACCGATGCGCCGCCGTTCGAGTACGCCGGCAAGCAATATGATCTGCGCTATCTGGGTGACCTGCTGGTCACGGGCCAACAGCCCAAGCTGACTGGGCATACGCTGCCGCTGCCGGTGATTCTTGTGCGCGGTGCCGAGCACAGTGTAGCGGTGCAGGTAGATGCCCTCGCAGGCTCGCGGGAAATCGTAGTGAAGGGTTTGGGGCGTCAGTTTGCAGTGGTGCCTGGTATCTCCGGCGCGACCATTCTGGGTGACGGCCGCGTGGTTGTGATTCTCGACCTGCTGGCGGTAATTCGCGCTCAGCAGGCGCTGCACGCCCAGCAGTATCTGGCTGCCGAGCGTGCCCAGAGCATTACACCGGAAGAGCGGCCCACGCTGGTCATGGTGGTGGATGATTCGATCACCGTGCGCAAGGTCACCACCCGTCTGCTCGAGCGCAACGGGATGGAAGTGGTGACGGCCAAAGACGGGGTCGATGCTATCGCGCGGCTGCAGGACATCGAGCCCGACATTATGCTGCTCGACATCGAAATGCCGCGCATGGATGGCTTTGAAGTGGCCACCCGCGTGCGCCACGACGAGCGTCTGAGCGAGCTGCCGATTGTAATGATCACCTCGCGCACCGGTGAGAAGCATCGCGAACGCGCACTGAGCATTGGCGTCAACGTGTATCTGGGCAAGCCCTATCAGGAGGCCCAGCTGCTGGAGGTCATCAGTCAGTTGGTAACGGTGCGTGAGTAACAGCGCCGAGCCGGGCATTGCGCTGTTGGCCGGCAAGGCCAGCAAGCGCAAGCGGCTGGCAAAGGAGCTCACAGACTTTGGCTACCGAGTGGTCTTTGCCGGTGATCCCGACGAGCTGGACGCCGCACGTCTGCAAGCGGTGCAAACCGACGCCTGGTTGCTGGAGCTGGCCGAGGAGTCGCTGCTGGCAGACTGGTTGCTGGAGCACAGCCCGGTGCCTGTGCTGCTTGGCGCTGGTGAAATTCCCGATACTGACTCTGAGGACTACCCGCGCTGGCAGCGTCGCCTGCTAGGCAAGTTGCTGCCGTTGCTGGGCGAGCCTGCGAAGGTACAGAATCTTGCCCCGGTGGTGGTTCCACAACTGCGCCACGACGCACCCTCCTGTGTCTGGGTGCTGGGCGCGTCGCTGGGTGGTCCGGCGGCGGTCAAGCGCTTTCTGGATCAACTGCCAGCCGATTTGCCGATTGCTTTTATCTACGCACAGCATATCGACGCTGGCTTCGAGCAGCAGTTGCCGCAGATATTGGGACGCCAGAACGACTGGCGCATTATTAACTGTCAGCCGGGGGCGCATCTGCGCCGCGGCGACGTATTGGTAGCGCCGGTATCGCGCTCGCTGCGGTTTGTCAGTGAGGGCGTGGTGCAACTCAGTGATGAGCCCTGGCCCGGCCTGTATCGACCGTCGATCGGCGCGGTGTTGGATGAAACCCTGCGGGCCTTTGGCGCCGCAACGGGCGCGATCATTTTTAGTGGTATGGGCGAGGATGGCGTTGAGGCTTGTGGTCGCCTGCGCCAGCAGGGTATCGAGGTCTGGACGCAGGACGAGCAGAGCGCGGCCTGTGCCACCATGCCCAAGGCTGTGCAGGACGCAGGCTTCAGTCACCGGGAAGGATCGCCTGAAGCACTGGCTGCGGCGCTGCGTGACTGGCTGCATCAGGAATGGCCGTTGGCGCTGTAGTGAGCGCCCAGGGTTACATGCAATTCAATGAGGATGGCTAACGATGTCGGATGTGCTGGAAAGCCTTAACGGACTGATCATACCGCTGGCGAACAAGTCGTTGTTGCTGCCCAACGTGGCGGTCGCGGAGCTAGTGGGGTATCGCTTGAGTCAGTCGGCGTCGCAGGGGCCGGAGTGGTTCTTGGGCTGGACGCTGTGGCGCGATCAGCAAGTGCCGATGGTCGATCTCGATAATCTGCTGGCCGACGGCGCCGAACCGGCGATGGACGCACAACCACGTACGCTGATCCTCAATGCGCTGGAGGGTATTTCCGGACTCAGCTTCGTGGGTATGCGGGTATGGGGCATTCCGCGTGCCCGGCGCCTGTCCCGCGCCGAACTGGAGCCGGTGGGCACGGGCTCCAGCTACGTACTGCAGCGGGTGCGCATGGCTGACGAACCGGGCGAGTTTCTGATCCCGGACCTCTCGGCCATCGAGCGCTCGCTGGAGCAGGCGGGGCTGTTGCGCCGCGCCAGCTGATCAGAGCGTAAAGGTCAGGCGCGCTTCGGTACCGCCGCCCACCCGGTTGAGTAACTGTACTGTGGCGCCATGGCTGTCGGTAATTCGCTTGACGATGGCTAGCCCCAGTCCGGTACCGCGCGTTGAGCGCGCCTGATCGCCGCGAATGAAGGGGCTGAACAGCGCGTCATCCTCAAGCAATTCCACACCAGGTCCGCGGTCCAGCACGCTGACCACCAGCCGCTGCTGCGCGCCAACGTGTTGCAGATAGGTACAGACCTCCACCCCCGAACCGCCATGCACCAGCGCGTTGTCGATCAGGTTGGTCAGCACCCGCTTGATCGACAGCCGCCTAAACTCGAACTCCGGCACCGGTTGCAAGCACAGGCGCACGCTGTCGCCGTTGGCGTTGAGCGGGGCGACGACCTCACGGATCAGCTCGTTGATATCACCCGCTTCGCTGGCTTCTGCACTGCCGTCACGAATGTAGGCCATGAACTGGTCGAGAATCGCATCCATGTCTTCGATGTCGCGGATCATGCCGTCGGTTAGTTCTGGCTCGGCGCCCGATAAAAGTTCGGTCGACAGGCGCATGCGGGTCAGCGGCGTACGCAAATCATGCGATACCCCCGCCAGCAGCATGGAGCGATCACGGCTCGCCTGTTCTACGTCCTGCGCCATCTGATTGAATGCGCGATACACCTCGGCGATCTCCGAGGGGCCGCTGTTGTCGAGCAGGCGCACGCGTTTGCCCTGGCCGATACTGCGGGCGGCGCCTTCCAGGGTTTTCAGCGGCTGATTGAGCTGCCGCACCAAGAGCCAGGCGGCCGCGGTCGAGAGCATGCCGATCAGCACCAGCCAGGTCACCACCATCCACACCCGCTGGCCACGCAACGGATGAGCGTAAAGCGGCACCTTGAGCCAGAACTCACCGTAGGCAGGCTGATGAATCCATACCGCCGGTTGGCTCTGGGTCTGCACCCTTACCTGGGTCTGATCGCCCAGTTCGTCACGTAGCTGATGGGTGAATATGCCGGAGTAGGGCCAGTGAAATTCGCCCTGCGGTACCTGCTCGGGCACGGTCACGCGCATGCCCGTCATCTCTTCGATATCGCGGCGCGTTTCTGGGCTGCTGGCCCAATAGGCGCGCACCAGCATGGCCGTACCGTGGCTGTACTGGCGATCCACCAGCAGGTCTTCGTTGCTGAGCAGATAGACCAGTGTCAGCAACTTGGAAAACAGGGTGACCAGCAGCACCAGCAGGATGGTGCGGGCAAAGAAGCTGCGGGGTAGCAGGGGATGCCAGCCGGGACCGCCTTTCACGCGTTCTGACCGTCCGGCACAAACACGTAGCCCACACCCCAGACCGTCTGGATATAGCGCGGCTTGGACGGATCGGGTTCAAGCATGCGACGCAAGCGGGAGATCTGCACGTCAATCGAGCGTTCTAGCGCGTCCCATTCGCGGCCGCGTGCCAGTTGCATCAGCTTGTCGCGGGTCAGGGGTTCGCGCGGGTGTCGCACCAACGCCTTGAGTACAGCAAACTCACCGGTGGTCAGCATATTCACTTCGTTACCGCGCTTGAGCTCACGGGTTGCCAGGTTGAGTACGAACTCGCCGAAGGTCACCTGGTCGTCGTCGGTGCTGGGTGCGCCTGGCACCTGCGGCAGCTGGCGACGTAGCACGGCTTTCATGCGGGCCACCAGCTCACGCGGGTTGAAGGGTTTGGGCAGGTAGTCGTCGGCGCCGATCTCCAGCCCCTGAATGCGGCTGGTTTCATCGCCTTTGGCGGTCAGCATAATGATGGGAGTGGTGTTGCCCTCGGCGCGCAGGCGCGCGCAGGCGGTCATGCCGTCTTCGCCCGGCAGCATCAGGTCAAGCACGATCAGCGAATAGATTTCGCGCGCCAGCAGACGGTCCATCTGCTCGGTATCCTCCACCGCACGTACGCGGTAGCCCTGCTCACCCAGAAAGCGTTCGAGCAAACGCCGCAAACGCACATCGTCATCGACAATCAGGATTTTTTCGCCTTCGCTCGTCATGCTCTACCTGCCTGAATTAGTAAGCCCGCATTGTGACCCAAGGCCGCGTTGAATGCGGTCTGGCCATTGTTACAAGAGGTTTCTTTTGGCGTAGTTTTACGCTGTTATGGTCGCGCTATCCAGCCTGCTGATAAGACGAATGTCGGCGTGATGATGGAGCCGACCTGAGCCCCTCTCTCGGTTATACTGCGCGGCCTGTTACCGCAAATTGTGGAATTGAATGCCCATGCAGAGTATTGCCGCGCGCATCGCCGCCGAGTTGTCGGTGCGTCCTGAACAAGTTGATGCCACCGTCGGGCTGCTGGATGAAGGCGCCAGTGTTCCCTTTATCGCCCGCTACCGCAAGGAAGTCACCGGCAGTCTGGATGATACCCAGCTGCGTTATCTGGAAGAGCGTCTGCGCTATCTGCGCGAACTGGAAGATCGCCGCGCTGCGGTGCTGGCCAGCATTGCCGAGCAAGACAAGCTCACCCCTGAACTGGAACGTGATATTCGCCAGGCCGATACCAAAACGCGGTTGGAAGATCTCTACCTGCCCTACAAACCCAAGCGGCGCACCAAGGGGCAGATCGCCATTGAGGCCGGGCTGGAGCCGCTGGCCGAAGCGCTCTACGCCGACCCCACGCTGGACCCGGAAGCCCAGGCCGCCGCCTACGTCGATGCCGACAAGGGTGTTGCGGACAACAAGGCTGCGTTGGACGGCGCCAAGTACATCCTGATGGAGCGCTTCAGCGAGAACGCCACGCTGCTCGACAGGCTGCGCCGGGCGCTGCGCGAGGAGGGCCGTGTGGTTTCGCGACTGGTGGCCGGCAAGGAACAGGAAGGCGCCAAGTTCAGCGACTACTTCGAATACGACGAACCTCTGGCCAAGGTGCCATCGCACCGCGCCCTGGCGATTCTTCGTGGGCGCAATGAGGGCGTTTTGAGTATTGCCCTGGAGCTGGGTGATGAAACCCCGGCGGTAGGGGCCATGCACCCCTGCGAGGGCCTTATTGCGCAGGCGGTGGGTATCGACAATCAGGGTCGTGCGGCCGACAAGTGGCTGGCCGAGGTGGTGCGCTGGACCTGGCGGGTGAAACTGCTCGGCCATCTGGAAACCGAGCTGCTCGGCGAGCTGCGTGAAGGTGCCGAAGATGAAGCCATCCGTGTGTTTGCCAGCAACCTTAAGGACCTGCTGCTCTCCGCGCCTGCCGGTCCGCGTATTACCCTGGGACTGGATCCGGGGCTGCGTACCGGCGTCAAGGTCGTGGTAGTAGATGCCACCGGCAAGCTGTTGGATACCGCGACCGTTTTCCCGCACGCGCCACGCAATGACTGGGATCGCTCCTTGGCCACCCTGGCAGCGCTGTGCAGCAAACATCAGGTAAGTCTGATTGCCGTGGGCAACGGCACCGCCTCACGCGAGACCGACAAGCTGGCCGGTGAGCTGATCAAGCTGTGTAGCGGCCAGAGCATGCAGAAAGTGATGGTGTCGGAGGCGGGCGCTTCGGTGTATTCCGCCTCGGAGCTGGCTGCCAAGGAATTCCCCGATCTGGATGTGACCTACCGTGGCGCGGTGTCCATCGCGCGGCGCCTGCAGGACCCGTTGGCCGAGCTGGTGAAGATCGAACCCAAGGCCATTGGGGTGGGCCAGTATCAGCATGACGTATCGCAGGTGAAGCTGGCGCGCGGGCTTGATGCGGTGGTGGAAGACTGCGTGAACGCGGTGGGCGTGGACCTGAACACCGCCTCGGCGGCGCTGCTCACCCGCGTGTCCGGCCTCAACCCAAGCATCGCGCAGAACATTGTCGATTACCGTGACCAGCACGGCGCTTTCCAGAACCGCAAACAGTTGCTCAAGGTCAGCCGGCTTGGTGACAAGACCTTCGAACAGGCGGCGGGCTTTTTGCGCGTGATGAACGGTGATAATCCGCTGGACGCCTCTGCCGTGCATCCCGAAGCCTACCCGCTGGTAACCCGCATTGCCGAGGAAACCGGCCGCGACGTACGCGGCCTGATCGGCGACTCGACCTTCCTGCGCAAGCTGGAACCGGTGCGTTATACCGACGAGCACTTTGGTGTGCCGACCATCACCGACATCCTCAAGGAGCTGGACAAGCCCGGCCGTGACCCGCGTCCGGAGTTCAAGGCGGCTGAGTTCCAGGAAGGCGTAGAAAGCCTCAAGGACCTCAAGCCCGGCATGACACTGGAAGGGGTGGTCACCAACGTGGCCAACTTTGGCGCCTTTGTGGACATTGGCGTGCATCAGGACGGCCTGGTGCATATCTCCATGCTCTCGCAGCAATTCATCAAGGACCCGCGTGACGTGGTCAAGGCCGGTGACATCGTCAAGGTCAAGGTGATGGAGGTGGATATACCGCGCCAGCGCATCAGCCTGAGCATGCGCCTGAACGATACCCCGCCCGCGGCGGGAGACAAGACCGAGTCGCCAGCCGAGCGCAGCCGCGCTCGCAATCAGGGCAATAAACACAACGCCAAAACCAACAGCCAGGCCAAGCCCGCCGCCGAAGGTACCTTCGCCAGCCTGTTTGCCAATGCGAAAAAGAAAAGGTGATGCCATGAGCGAATTACACCCGGCGTTGGCGGCGTTTGCCGCGCAGCGTACCAGCGAGTTCACTGCCCTGGTGGGTATCGAGTTTGCCGCCATCGAGCGCGGCAGCTGCACCCTGCGCCTGCCGATTGGCGATAAGCATTTCAACTCGACCAAACGGGTGCACGGCGGCGTGGTCTTTACTCTGCTGGACTCGGCCATGGGCGCCGCTGCTTTCAGTGTGCTTGAGGCGCATGAAAGTACCGCGACCATCGAATGCAAGATCAACTACACTCGCGCGGTGGTCGGCGGCGAGCTGGAATGCACCGGCAAGGTAGTGCATGCCGGCACGCGTACCATCGTGGTTGACGGCGAGGTCTGGCAGGAGGGCGCGCTGGTCGCCAAATGCCTGGGCACCTTTGCCCGCCTGTAAAGTGCGCAAGGGTTTGCGCCTTCTATACTGATCAAGATGCCATCCGGCGGGTGTCGGATGGTGCTACAACCGAGGAGTGACACCTTGTCACCAACGCTGAGTGAACGTCTTGGCCTGCTGCGCGATTCTGCGCTGGCGCCACTGCTGACCGATTGCCGCCATGGCATCGAAAAGGAAAGCCTGCGGGTGACTGCAGAGGGGGTGCTGGTGCACAGTGCTCATCCGGCAGGGCTGGGCTCGGCACTGACGCACCCGAGTATCACTACCGACTACTCTGAAGCGCTGATCGAACTGATCACCCCGGTCAGCCGCAGTATCGATGAGTTGTTTGGCAACCTCGATGAAGTGCACCGCTTTACTTATAGCCAGCTGGGCGATGAGCGGCTATGGAATCAGTCCATGCCGTGCCGTCTGCCGGCAACCGACAACGAAATCCCGATTGCCTGGTACGGTACTTCGAACGTTGGCACGCTCAAGCACGTCTATCGCCGTGGCTTGGCCATCCGTTACGGCAAGGCGATGCAGTGCATCGCCGGCGTACACTACAACTTTTCGTTGCCACCGGCACTTTGGGCGTTGCTGCGCGAGCGCGAGCAGGACACGCGCAGCGAACAGGATTATCAGTCCGAGTGCTATTTTGCGCTGATCCGTAATTTCCGTCGTTACGCCTGGTTGCTGATGTATCTGTTCGGCGCCTCGCCTGCGGTCTGTGGCAGCTTCCTGCAGGGGCGGGATCATCGTCTGCAAAGCCTCGGCGAAAAGAGCCTGTATCTGCCGTACGCTACCAGCCTGCGCATGAGTGATCTGGGCTACAACAACAACGCCCAGTCTGGCCTGAACATCTGCTACAACAGCCTGGATAACTACATTGCCAGCATGCTGGATGCCATCAGTCTGCCTTATGCTCCGTACGCCAAGCTGGGTACCCATGACGCTAACGGCGAGTGGCAGCAACTCAATACCAACCTGTTGCAGATCGAAAACGAGTTTTACAGCCCGATCCGGCCCAAGCGCGTGGCCCAGAGCGGCGAAAAGCCGGTCCATGCATTGGCCGAGCGCGGCGTTGAGTACATCGAAGTACGCTGTCTGGATATTGATCCCTTTGCGCCGTTGGGCGTTGCTCCGGCGACTGCGCATTTCATGGACAGCTTCCTATTGTTCTGTGCCCTGCAGGACAGCCCGCAACTGGCCGATGCCGAGTGCCAAGCGACGTCTGACAACTTCAACCTGACGGTGAAACGTGGCCGCGAACCGGGCCTACAGCTGCAGGATGGCGGCCAGGCGCGCAGCCTGACTGAGTGGGGTGACGCGTTGCTCAACAGTATCGCCGCCTGTGCCGAGGTGCTTGATAGTGCGCATGACAGCCGGCGTTTCAGCGCCAGCGTTGCAGAGCAGCGCGAAAAGCTGGCCGATGCCAGTCGCACGCCCTCGGCCAGAGTGCTGGCCGCCATCAGTGAGCAGGGGGATAGTTTTTTCCGCTTTGCTCTGGCGCAATCCGAAGAGCACAACCGCTATTTCCGCGCACGGCCGTTGGAGGCCGAGGCGCAGGCGCGTTGCGAGGCGGCTGCGGCGGCGTCGCTGGCAGAGCAGCAAGCCATCGAAGCAAGCGACAACATCGACTTCGACACCTATGTTGATCGATACCTGAGTCAGCGGGCCTGAGGTTGTGAGCGGCGTTGCCCGCAAGGGGCGGCGCCGAGCGGCTTACTGCACGATGAGGTTGGTGAACAGCAGATCATCGACCAACGGCGCACCTTCTTCCTCGGTCAGCACCGTCTGTACGGCTTCGAGTGCGCGGGCGCGCAACGCTTCCTTACCCTCCAGCGAGACCAGGTCATCGACGGTCTGGCGCGCGAATAGAGTGACCAGCGCGTTACGAATCAGCGGGTCGTGGTACTCAAGCTTGGCGACGGCCGCCGGGTCTTCTGTGCGCAGGGCGACATCGGCCTTGAGGTACTGGATGCGCGGCCCTGTGCCGATGGTGCCGACAAAGGACGGTTTCATCTCGACATAGGCGGTGGTGCTGGCGGGGCTGGCCTGTTCCTCTTCCGCGCTGACGCCGATCGGCAGCAGCAGGGCGGTAACAAGGCAAAGCAGGGAAAGGCGTCTGCGTGGCATGGTTATTAGCTCCAGTAAGTTGGCCACAGGATAGCCGAGCAGCGCAGTGGCGCCAAATCTACCGTGCTGAAGCTGGCGCTGATGTTATGCAGACCCATCACTTCAGGGCATGGTGATTGACCCCTGTGCAGGGTAACCGTCTAGACTGTGCGCAACATAGCCCGGGCAGGGCGTTGTAAAACCCTCTGCCTTGCCAATCCGGCGCGGCGAATGGCCAGGTCGCCGGTATTGATATGTCCGTCTGGTCATCTTGTCGGCAGTCCTGGCCGCCGGCTACTTTTAACATCCTGCTCGAGCCAAGGAGACAACAATGAAAGCTGTTCTATGCAAAGCCTATGGTCCTGCCAGCAGCCTGGTACTGGAAGAAACTGCTGACCCGGTTGCCAAGCCCAATGAAGTGGTCATCGACATTCATGCCGCCGGGGTCAACTTTCCTGACACGCTGATTATCGAGGGCAAGTATCAGGTCAAGCCGCCGTTCCCGTTTTCCCCGGGTGGTGAAGCGGCCGGTGTGGTGGCCAGCGTAGGCGAGAAGGTCAAGCACCTGAAAGTGGGTGATCGCGTCATGGGCCTGACCGGCTTTGGCAGCTTTGCCGAAAAGGTGGCCACCGATGCCATGCGCGTGCTGCCGATGCCCGATGATATGGACTATGTCACCGCCTCCGGCTTCAGCATGACCTACGGCACCTCCATGCACGCGCTCAAGCAGCGCGGCGACCTGCAGCCGGGCGAGACCCTGCTGGTGCTGGGCGCCTCCGGTGGCGTGGGCCTGGCCGCTGTAGAAATCGGTAAGGCTATGGGAGCGCGCGTGATTGCCGCCGCCTCCAGCGCCGAGAAGCTCGATGTGGCCAAGGCGGCCGGCGCCGACGAGCTGATCAATTACAGCGAAGTCAGCCTGAAGGACGCGGTGAAGGAGCTGACCAACGGTCAGGGCGCCGATGTGATCTATGATCCGGTGGGTGGCGACCTGTTTGATCAAGCCGTGCGCAGCATCAACTGGAAAGGCCGCCTGCTGGTGGTGGGCTTTGCCAGCGGCCGTATCCCCGAGTTCCCGGTCAACTTGGCGTTGCTCAAGGGGTCGTCGATTGTGGGTGTGTTCTGGGGCTCCTTTGCCGCACGTGAACCGCAGGCCAACCTGGACAACTTCAAGCAACTGTTTGCCTGGCACAGCGAAGGCAAGCTCAAACCCTTGGTCTCCAAGACCTATGAGTTGAGCGAGTATGAAGACGCGCTGAATATCCTCAGCTCACGTCAGGCGGTCGGCAAAGTGGTCGTGAAGACCCGCTAAGCTTAGCTGCAAGCTGCCAATACAAACCCCGCACGGTTCGCCGTGCGGGGTTTTTGTTTTTTGTCTGGGCTCAAGGTCGTCGTCGCGGCGGGATAACTGTAGTGCGACTGCCGGACTAGAGTGCACCGCCGTAGTCCAGTTGTCGCCAGGCTTCGTAAATCAGAATAGCGGCACTGTTTGACAGATTCAGACTGCGGCTGCCCGGCCGCATGGGGATGCGCAGCACCTGTTCCGCAGGCAGGGCCTCGCGCACGTCAGCTGGTAGGCCGCGGCTCTCCGGGCCAAACAGAAACAGGTCGTCGGCAGCGAACTGTACCTCACTGAAGCCCTGGGTACCCTTGGTGCTCAAGGCGAATACGCGATTGGGTTTGACCATCTGCAGACAGGTCGCGAGGTAGGGATAGGTTTTTACTGCGGCAAACTCGTGGTAGTCCAGCCCGGCGCGGCGCAGCCGTTTGTCATCCAGCTCGAAGCCCAAGGGCTCAATCAGGTGCAGCTGGCACCCGGTATTGGCGCACAGGCGGATGATGTTGCCGGTATTGGGCGGGATTTCGGGTTCGAGCAGGGCAATGTGAAACATGGTTGAGGTATCAGGCTAGCGTAGGGAAGGCAGTTTAGGCGTGCAGCTGGGCGAGCGGCAAGGGGCGCTGCGTCTAGTGCTCGGGACGCGGGCAAAACGCGAGGGGCTGGAGCCTAACAGGTGCTTTTCGATCGCGCATAAAAAAAGGCGACTCCAGCCTGCCTGAACCGGAGTCACCCCAAATACACCCATTAGTCATATAGCATCAAGCGTGCCAGTTCCTGCCGGGTTGATTTTTTTGCGTGATTATTCGCTATCGTCGTCGTCGGAACCGTCTACGTTCATGCCCAGTTCCTTGATCTTGCGGGTCAGGGTATTACGGCCCCAGCCCAGCAACTGCGCGGCATCGCGGCGTCTGCCGGCGGTGTGTTTGAGCGCGGTTTCGATCATGATGCGTTCGAAAGCGGGTACCGCAATGTCCAGCAGGTTGGTTACGCCGCGGGCCAGTTCCTGATCTGCCCAGGTGCGCAAACCGTGCTCCCAATGGCCATCCGGCGCACTGTCCTGGTGCTGGGTGAGCATTTCCGGGGGCAGATCTTCAATCAGCACTTCACGGCTGGAGGCCATGACAGTGATCCAGCGGCAGGTGTTTTCCAGCTGACGCACGTTGCCGGGCCATGGCAGGTTGCGCAGGTAGTCCTGGGTCTGTGGTTTGAGCACCTTGGGCTCGACCGCCAGTTCTTGCGCTGCCTTTGCCAGGAAGTGCTGAGCCAGTGCGGGAATGTCTTCGCGGCGCTCGGCCAGCTTGGGAATATGGATACGAATTACGTTGAGGCGGTGGAACAAGTCCTCACGGAACTTGCCGGCCTGCACCAGCCCTTCGAGGTTCTGGTGGGTGGCGGCGATGATGCGCACGTCGACTTTGATCGGCGTATGACCGCCGACGCGGTAAAACTCGCCATCGGCCAGCACGCGTAGCAGGCGGGTCTGGGTTTCCGCCGGCATATCGCCGATCTCATCGAGAAACAGCGTGCCGCCATCGGCCTGCTCGAAGCGTCCGCGACGTTGCACGCTGGCACCGGTAAAGGCGCCCTTTTCGTGCCCGAACAGCTCGGACTCCATCAGGTCTTTCGGGATGGCCGCCATGTTCAAGGCGATGAAAGGATTGCGCGAGCGCGGACTGTGACGGTGTAGTGCGTGGGCTACCAGCTCTTTACCGGTGCCGGATTCGCCGTTGATCAGGACGGTGATATTGGAATGCGAGAGGCGCCCGATAGCACGAAACACTTCCTGCATGGCCGGGGCTTCGCCAATGATTTCCGGCGTACGCGTCTGATCCAGTTCCTCTTCCTGCGATTCTTGCTCGTAGGTGTGTGCCAGGGCGCGACGCACCAGCGCGACGGCTTCGTCTACGTCAAAGGGCTTGGGCAGGTATTCGAAGGCGCCGCCTTGGTATGAGGCGACGGCGCTGTCCAGGTCCGAGTGTGCGGTCATGATGATCACCGGCAACTTGGGATGGCGCTCGCGAATGCTGGCCAGCAGGTCCAGACCGCTGGTGCCGGGCATACGAATATCACTGATTAGCACATCCGGGGCTTGGCGCTGCAGGCGTGACAGAGCGGCGTCGGCACTGTCGAAGCTCACCGGCTCCATGCCTTCCTGTTGCAGGGCTTTTTCCAGAACCCAGCGAATGGAGCGATCGTCATCGACTATCCAGACATTTTCGGCACGATTGGGTGAGCGGGTCATAAATCAGTTCTCCAGTTCCGGTACAGCCGGCAGGCAGTTGAGACAAGGCTCGTTAATCCACGACAGGAACTCCGCTCGCCCTTGGCGACTGGCGGCGTGGTCCGTTGTCAATCTGAGGCGCCGGGGCAGAAGCCCGAATCGCAGCGCTGGGTAAAGGTTGTTGATTTGCAAATCAGTCACTTACATCCTTTTCCAGTGGCAGGAACAGGGTGAAGGTAGTGCAACCCGGTTCGCTGTCGCATTCGATCAGGCCCTGATGCTGGCCGATAATGTTCTGGGTAATGGACAATCCCAGGCCGGTGCCTTCGGCGCGGCCGCTGACCATGGGGTAAAAAATGCTTTCAACGATATCCGAGGGAATGCCGGGGCCGTTATCGATCACTTCCAGGCGGCAGACCAGGCGGTAGCGGGTCTGGCCGATGGTGAACTGGCGTAGCGCGCGGGTCCGCAGCGTGATGCAGCCCTGCTCCAGTGGGCGGTGCTCGGCAATCGCCTGCATGGCATTGCGGACGATGTTGAGCAGGGCTTGAATCAGTTGCTCGCGGTCGGCGTTGATGTCCGGGATGCTGGGGTCGTAGTCGCGCTTTAGCTTGAGTACACCCTGGGTTTCGGCCTCGATTAGGCTGCAGACACGCTCAGTGATCTCGTGGATGTTGATCGGGCGAAGGGCGGGCGGCCGGTACGGCCCTAGCATGCTGTCGACCAGATTGCGCAGGCGGTCGGCCTCTTCGATGATGACGTCGGTGTAGTCCTTGAGCGACTCCTCCGGCAGCTCGCGCGCCAAAAGTTGTGCAGCACCCCGAATACCGCCCAGTGGGTTCTTGATCTCATGGGCCAGGCCACGCACCAGCACCTTGGTGACCTCCTGCTTGGAGAGCTGCGCTTCTTCTTTGGTAATGCGCAGCAGGCGATCACGTGGATACAGCTCAATCAGCAGCCAGTTACGATTGGCGGCCATGATGGGTGTTACCGAGTAATCTACCATCAGTGTCTGCCCGTTGGTCAGGCTCAGTTGGGCTTCGCGCTTGGTAAAGGGGTGGGCGTTCTCGACCGCGTTGTGCAAGGACTCCAAGGCGGCGGCGGTGTCGGTAAATAGATCGCTCACGGGCTGCTGGAACACGCGTTGGCCGCTGACTGCCAGCAACATTTCCGCCGCCGGGTTCATGAAGCTCAGGCGCAGGTCGCCATCGAGCAGCAGCACGGCGGTGGTCAGGTTGTCGAGGATCTGGCGTAAAAATCGATCAGGCAGCATAGCTATATCCATGGTTTGGGCAGAGAAATGCAAGAAGCGAACCAATTCGGGGCGCCAGACGAGCGCATTGGCGTTTCTTTTGCTCCTTTGTGTGGCTTCGCTGTGCAGTACTGGGCCAGCGAGGCCGCGCGCCTTGATTCCAGAGACTCCGGAGCGTTCTGCGCGCCTGTGGTCAGGCTGCCAATCACGACGCTGTAATGGCATTAAGATGGCAGCGGCAGCAAGGCGCGCCAAGCTTTGGCGCACGAATTGGAGCCTGCACTAGAGAGTATGCACAAAAATGGTGCGTAACGCTGGCGCGGTTTTTGACGTTCCCGCGCCGAGGGGGAGGGGGTTAGTTGCTGCCCGAGCTGGCGGGAGGTTTGGGTACGTTCGGTGCAGTGGGCGCCGCCGGTGCAGTGGGTGCCTGATTCGGGTTGCCCACCCGGCCTGGCTGATTCAGCGAGGTGCGTTGAACATGCACGGTGATCGGCTCGCTGGACAGCAGTACTTGGCCCTTGGTGTCCATGATTACGGCGCTCACCTCGTGGCTGCCGCGATCCAGGTTCGGCAGTGTCAGGGTGGCGGTCGGTTGTCCGCTGCCGGGAATCGCCTGCGGATTCAAATTGCCATCGACCTGGGCGCGCAACAGGCTGCCCGCGCGCAGGGGCGGGTCGATGCTCACGGTGAGGCTAAGGTTGCCATCGTTGGCGCGTACCGCGGTATCGTCGGCGGGGCTGGTAATGCTCAGGCTGCGATAGCCAGCGCTTTTGGGCGTTTGGTTGGCCTCGCGCTCGGCCCTTGCCTCTTCAAAGGCGGGAATCGGTTTGGGCGCCTCAATACTGTTGGTGGGCCCCACGTCGACCTTGGTGGACTTGGGGTTAGGCTGGTCAGAGTAGATGCGGTTGCCTTGCTCATCTGTCCAGGTATACACCTCGCTGGCTGCCGCGTTGACGCTGATGCCACTGACCAAAAGCAGCGATAGAGCAATGCCTGATTTCTTCAACATAATCTTTTCTCCTTGGGGCTTGCCCCATCCTTGCTGACTTCTTTATAGCCTGAGAGTGGCAGTCTGACCATGTTGCTGCGGGCCTGAGCGACAGGCGTAAAAAAAGGGCGCCCGAAAGGGCGCCCTTTTTTGACTGCCAGGCTTGCGCCAGGTTCAGCAGCTGTAATACAGATCGTATTCCAGCGGGTGAACGAAGGTGCGAACCTTGATCTCTTCGGCGCTCTTGAGCTCCATGTAGGCATCGATGAATTCGTTGGTGAAGACATCGCCCTTGGTCAGGAACTCGCGATCGGCGTCCAGAGACTCCAGTGCTTCCTTCAGGCTGCCGCAGACCTGCGGGATCTGGCTGGCTTCTTCTGGCGGCAGGTCATACAGGTTCTTGTCTGCAGCGTCGCCAGGGTGGATCTTGTTCTGGATGCCGTCCAGGCCGGCCATCAGCAGTGCAGCGAAGGCCAGGTAGGGGTTGGCAGCCGGATCAGGGAAGCGAGCTTCGATGCGGCGTGCTTTCGGGCTGGAAACGTAAGGAATACGGATGGAAGCGGAGCGGTTGCGAGCCGAGTAGGCCAGCATGACCGGAGCTTCAAAGCCGGGAACCAGACGCTTGTAGCTGTTGGTAGACGGGTTGGTGAACGCGTTCAGCGCCTTGCCGTGCTTGATGATACCGCCGATGAAGTACAGGGCAGTATCAGACAGGCCGGAGTAGCCTTCGCCAGCAAAGGTGTTCTTGCCGTCTTTGGCGATGGACATGTGCACGTGCATACCGGAGCCGTTGTCGCCGTACAGCGGCTTGGGCATAAAGGTAGCAGTCTTGCCGAAGGCATCGGCAACGTTGTGTACGCAGTACTTCAGCGTCTGTACTTCATCGCCCTTGGCTACCAGGGTGTTGAACAGGACGCCGATTTCGTTCTGACCGGCAGTCGCCACTTCGTGGTGGTGAACTTCGATGGTCAGGCCCATTTCTTCCATGGCATTACACATGGCAGTACGGACTTCGTGGTCGTGATCGACCGGCGGTACGGGGAAGTAACCACCTTTAACGCCTGGGCGGTGACCCTTGTTGCCGGTCTCGAAGTCGCCGTCGGTGTTCCAGGAAGCCTGCTCAGAGAAGATCTTGAACATGGAGCCGGAGATGTCGGACTTGAACTTGACTTCGTCGAACACGAAGAACTCGGGCTCAGGGCCAACGAAGACGGTGTCGCCGATGCCGGTGGACTTCAGATACTCTTCGGCACGCTTGGCGATACCGCGCGGATCGCGCTCATAGCCTTGCATGGTGGAAGGTTCGATGATGTCGCACACCAGAATCAGCGTGGGCTCTTCGGTGAAGGGGTCCATGACGGCAGTGCTGTCGTCGGGCATGAGGATCATGTCGGAAGCTTCGATGCCTTTCCAGCCAGCAATGGAGGAGCCGTCGAACATTTTGCCTTCTTCGAAGAAGTCGTCGTTGACATCACGAGCAGGCATGGTGACGTGCTGCTGCTTGCCTTTGGTATCGGTGAAGCGCAGGTCTACCCACTTCACGTCGTACTCTTTGATCAGTTGCATCGCTTTCGACATGGTTTCCTCCAAAAGGAATCGTTTGCCAGGCATCTGGCCTGGCGCCTCTTTAATTCGAGCGGATCGGGTCCGCACATCGGTTGCATTACAAGTGAGCAAAAGGTGTGCCATTTCGGAGCATAGCCCGAAAGGCCCATTTTAAACGGCCTTTGCTCAAAAAAACGCCAAAGCGCACCATTATGGCGCACCGATTAAGTGCAGATGCTGCGATCAATGCACTTTTTTGGTGCCTTGCCTGCGTGGATGCTGCCGCGCGCCCCGCCACCACTCTAGGGTATAATGCGAGGCTTTGCGCACCTTACACCAATCCCATGAAACTGATCATCAAATTCTTCCCCGAAATCACCATCAAATCCCGCCAGGTGCGCAAGCGCTTCGTGGCGCAGCTGAAGTCCAACCTCAAACGCCTGCTGCGTGAGATTGACCCAGAAGCCAGAGTCAACGGCAACTGGGATAGTCTGGAGGTAAACCTGGGGGCCGACCCGGCATTGCAGCAGCGCTGTATCGAGCGCCTGAAAAACACCCCAGGTATCGCGCACTGCCACGAAGTACACGAGTACCCTCTGGGGACGCTGGATGAGCTGGCGGAGCTGTGCGTACGCACCCTGGGCGAGCAGGTGCGCGGCAAGTGGTTTTCAGTCCGCTGCAAGCGTGTGGGTAATCACCCCTTCAGTTCGCAGGACGTGGGCATCAAGGTGGGCGGTGAGCTGAAGCAGCGCTGCGGTGCTGCTGGCGTGTCGCTCAAGCAGCCTGAGGTGGTGGTGCAGATCGAGATCCGCGAGCAGCGCGTGTTCCTGATACAGGCGCGCCATCAGGGTATGGGCGGCTTTCCGCTGGGCACCATGGAGCCGGTGTTGAGCCTGCTCTCTGGTGGCTTCGACTCTACCGTTGCCAGCTACCAGATGTTGCAGCGTGGCCTGTTGCCCCACTTCGTGTTCTTCAACCTCGGTGGTCGTGCCCACGAACTGGGCGTGCGGCAGGTTGCGCACTATTTATGGGAGCGCTATGCCGCCAGTCATCGCCTGCGTTTCGTCAGCGTGCCCTTTGAAGGCGTTGTCGCGGAGATTCTGCAGAACGTGGAAAACAGCCAGATGGGCGTGGTGCTCAAGCGCATGATGCTGCGCGCCGCCGATCGTGTGGCCTACCGCCTGAACATCGACGCGCTGGTCACTGGCGAGGCTATCGCCCAGGTCGCCAGCCAGACTCTGCCTAACCTCAGTGTGATCGATAACGCCGCTGAACGCCTTGTGATTCGCCCGCTCATCACTACCGCCAAGCTGGATATTATCGACACCGCCCGGCGTATTGGCACCCTGGATTTCTCCAGCAGTATGCCGGAGTACTGTGGCGTCATTTCGGTGGGGCCGGCCATCCGCACTACGGTAGCCAAGGTGGAAGAAGTGGAAGCCTGCTTTGATTTTGACGTGCTCAAGGAAGCGGTGCAGAACGCTACTTACAGCGACTGTAGCGAACTAGACGAGGTGCCCGAAGGCGGCGCTGAGGTCGAGGTGGTGAGCACTGCACTGGCCGGGCAGGTGGTGCTCGACATCCGCCACCCCGACGAGCAGGAAGCGCGTCCGTTGGTGCTTGACGGCGTCGAGGTCAAACCGATGCCGTTTTACAGTTTGAGCAGCGCTTTCGCCACGCTGGACGATTCGCGCGCTTACCTGCTGTATTGCGAAAAGGGGGTGATGAGCCACCTGCATGCGCAATATCTACTGGATTCCGGTCACGGCAACGTGCGGGTGTTGCGACTGCCGAAGAATTGAGCTTGTCGTAGCGTGAAAAGCACCGCTGGGCAGTTTTTCTGCCTATTAGAGCGGTGCAATTGGGCCTGGGCGTGCAAAAAACATACACTGTCACGTCCGGGTCTGTATAATGCCCACCTCTTTTTTCCAGTTAGCCGGCCAGTGCCGCGCCATCCAGGACGTCCATAGTGATCGAGAATCTCCGTAACATCGCCATTATCGCCCACGTTGACCACGGTAAAACTACCCTGGTTGATGCCCTCCTGCGCCAATCCGGCACGCTGGACCGCAAGGAGCTGGACTCTGAGCGCATCATGGACTCAAACGACCAGGAAAAGGAACGCGGCATCACCATCCTGGCGAAGAACACCGCCATCAACTGGAACGGTTACCACATCAACATCGTCGATACCCCCGGCCACGCCGACTTCGGTGGTGAAGTTGAACGGGTAATGTCCATGGTCGACTCGGTGCTGCTGCTGGTCGATGCGGTAGACGGCCCCATGCCGCAAACCCGCTTTGTTACCCAGAAGGCCTTCCAGGCCGGTCTGCGCCCCATCGTCGTGGTGAACAAGATTGACCGTCCGGGCGCACGCCCTGATTGGGTAATCGATCAAGTGTTTGACCTGTTCGACAGCCTGGGTGCTACCGACGAGCAGCTGGACTTCCCCTTCGTTTACGCCTCCGCGATCAACGGCATTGCCGGTATGGATCCCGAGGAAATGGCCGAAGACCTGACGCCGCTGTTCCAGACCGTAGTTGATCGCGTACCCTCGCCGGACGTTGACCTGGACGGTCCTTTCCAGATGCAGATCTCTGCCCTGGACTACAACAGCTTCCTGGGTGTTATCGGCATTGGCCGCATCCGTCGCGGCAAGATCAAGGCCAACAGCCCGGTCACCTCGATCGACGCTGACGGCAAGAAGCGCAACGGCCGTATCCTCAAAATCATGGGGCACCACGGTCTGCAGCGCGTTGAAGTTGAAGATGCGCAAGCTGGCGACATCATCTGCATCAGCGGTTTCGATCCGCTGTTCATATCCGACACCCTGTGCGACCAGCAGAATGTCGAGGCTATGCCTGCGCTGACCGTGGACGAGCCCACCGTGAGCATGACCTTCCAGGTCAACGATTCACCGTTCGCCGGCAAGGAAGGCAAGTTCGTCACCAGCCGCAACATCAAGGAGCGTCTGGAAAAGGAACTGCTGCACAACGTAGCTTTGCGCGTTGAAGAAGGCGACAGCGCTGACAAATTCAAGGTCTCCGGCCGTGGCGAGCTGCACCTTTCGGTATTGATTGAAACCATGCGCCGTGAAGGCTTCGAGCTGGGAATTTCCCGCCCGGAAGTGGTTATCAAGGAAGTGGATGGCGAGAAGCAGGAGCCCTACGAGAACGTCATCATCGACATCGAAGAGCAACATCAGGGTCCAATCATGGAGCAGATGGGTCTGCGCAAGGGCGACCTGTCCAACATGGTGCCGGATGGCAAGGGTCGTATCCGTCTGGAATACACCATCCCGGCGCGTGGCCTGATCGGCTTCCGCAACACTTTCCTGACCATGACCTCCGGTTCCGGCATCATGACCAGCACCTTCAGCCACTACGGTGCGGTCAAGCTGGGTGATGTAGGGCAGCGTCAGAATGGTGTGCTGGTTTCCATGGCCACCGGCAAGGCGTTGACCTACTCGCTGGAAACCCTGCAGGATCGCGGCAAGCTGTTCCTGGAGCCGGGTCAGGATATCTATGAAGGTCAGCTGGCCGGTATTCACAGCCGTGACAACGACCTGGTGATCAACCCGACCAAGGGTAAGAAACTCGACAACATGCGTGCCTCGGGCAAGGATGAAACTATTGCCCTGGTGCCGCCGATCAAGTTCACCCTGGAGCAGGCGCTGGAGTTCATTGACGACGACGAGCTGGTAGAAGTGACGCCCAAGTCGATTCGTCTGCGCAAGAAGCTGCTGAACGAAAACGAGCGCAAGCGTGCTAACAAGGGCTGATTGCCTGGCCTGACTTAGGCCGCACAGGAAAAACCCCGCCAGGGAAACCAGGCGGGGTTTTTTTGTGTCCGTGGGCCGAGTGCGTGGCTCCGCTACAGCATCGCGTCCGAGCGATTGGCGTGGGCACGGGATGGCGCAGTTAACTGACATGCTATCGCTGAGCCAAAGCAGGCAACTTCATACCCGTAGACAGACTGTCGGTGACGGCGACCATCGGCAGGCAGTTTAACTACAACAGCGCCAGCTATCCGCCCTTGTCATTCCAGCCAGTGACCCAGTTTGCAGAAATCAGTATTTGGTCACCCGCATGGGCGAATTGGATCGTGATGAGTCACTTGTAGCATCTATCTCCACAGGCAGCTTTATCCGTTTGACAGACGTTTTGGTGTGGCGAGCCATTATTCGCAATTACAAGAAAAATGCTTTGGAGAGTGACGAATGATGAAAAAAATAGCTAACACCCCCTTGCTCGCGCTTATTGCCAGCGGTGCCCTGCTGATGTCCTCGGCAGCCATGGCGAACAATCCACCGCCTGAGCCTACGCCGGGAGACGGCTACGAGCGCGGCCCCGACCCAACTGTCAGCTTCATTGAGGCCGATCGCGGTCAGTACGATGTGGATACGCACCGCGTTTCCAGCCTGGTTGGCGGGTTTGGCGGCGGCACCATTCACTACCCGGAAGACACCACCGGCACTATGGCTGCTATCGTCGTGATACCAGGCTTTGTTTCGGCTGAGTCGTCGATTGACTGGTGGGGCCCCAAGCTGGCTTCCTACGGTTTTGTGGTGATGACCATTGACACCAACACCGGCTTTGACCAGCCGCCAAGTCGTGCCAACCAGATCAATGCAGCGCTGGACTACCTGGTGGATCAGAACACCGATAGTCTCAGCCCGGTCGAAGGCATGATCGACGTTAATCGCCTGGGTGTGGTTGGCTGGTCCATGGGCGGTGGTGGCACGATCCGCGTGGCCAGCGAGGGCCGAATTAAGGCTGCCATTCCACTGGCACCTTGGGACACCAGCAGCTATTACGCGCGCCGCGTCGAGGCGCCTACGCTGATCTTCGCCTGTGAAGCAGACATCATTGCGCCGGTTGGCCAGCACGCATCGCCGTTCTACAACGCACTGCCGTCGAGCATCGACAAGGCGTTCGTCGAGATCAACAATGGTACCCACTACTGCGGCAATGGTGGTGGCACCAATGACGATGTGCTGGGCCGCTTCGGTGTGTCCTGGATGAAACTGCATCTGGATGAAGACGACCGCTACAAGCAGTTCCTCTGTGGCCCCAACCACGAATCGGATTTCTCTGTTTCCGAGTATCGCGGTAACTGCCCTTACTAAGCTGTTGAGCTAAGCAAAGCGCCGACTCTGGCAACGGGGTCGGCGTTTTTTGTCAGTCACAGTGCCCTGTGGCGTGCCCGGCAGGTAGCGGGTTGCCTGCGCGTGTCGCGCGATCGAGATACGTCTGACATTTTCCTGTGTCTTTGTGCAGGATAGGTGTCGCTGACGCGTTCTTAGCGGCGGCAAATCCTCTGTTATGCCATTCACAGGTGATGAGCCCTGTCGGATCTCCCTGAGGAAAGTGCGCTGCTGACGGATAAAATACTGCGGGAAAGTGGCAATAAGTTCACCCGTTTAGGGGAGACTTTTGCGACAAACATGATTCTTTTTATTGAACGATCATTCGCAAAAAAGTTTTAATCTTTGGCGATATAAAGTGCGCCGTTTTTTTCGGTTTAACTTTTCAACCCAATGTTTTTATTGGGAAATTTTTAAAGTTCTGGCGTTTTTATTAATGTTAGTCATCCCATGAATGGGTGATTTAGCCAAACTTGTACTTGGGGTCTAATCATCCGGCGGTCGCTGTCGTTAGTTCCATATTGGTGCGCGACGGTACGAATAAAAACAATCAATCAAAACCGGAATAACAACATGTCTATGATGCCCAAGAAAGCATTTCGTGCCATGGTGGCCAGCGCGGCGCTGCTGTGTGCACTGCCCGCCTTTGCAACCAACCCCACGCCACCACCTACTGATCCAGGTAGCGGGAATTCCAGTTACCAGCGCGGTCCTGATCCCAGCGTGAGTTTTATTGAGGCGAGTCGCGGACAGCACAGCGTCAGCACACAACGCGTGTCCAGTCTGGTCAGCGGCTTTGGCGGCGGCACCATCCACTACCCCACTGGTACCACCGGAACCATGGCGGCCATCGTGGTCATCCCTGGATTTGTCTCGGCCGAGTCTTCTATCGATTGGTGGGGTCCCAAGCTGGCCTCGTATGGCTTTGTCGTCATGACCATCGATACCAACTCCGGCTTTGATCAGCCCGGTAGCCGCGCTACCCAGATCAACAATGCATTGGACTACCTGGTTGGCCAGAACACCGCTTCCGGCAGCTCGGTTCGCGGCAAGATCGACACCAATCGTCTGGGTGTTGTCGGCTGGTCGATGGGTGGTGGCGGCACCATTCGCGTCGCCGGTCAGGGGCGTATCAAGGCAGCCATTCCATTGGCTCCCTGGGACACCTCAAGCTACTACGCGCGCCGCGTGGAGGCACCTACTCTGATCTTCGCCTGTGAGGCGGACGTTATTGCTCCAGTAGGGCAGCACGCATCACCGTTCTACAACGCACTGCCGTCGGATATCGACAAGGCCTTTGTTGAAATCAACAACGGCAGTCATTACTGCGGTAACGGTGGCGGCACCAATAACGATGTACTGGGTCGCTTCGGTGTGTCCTGGATGAAGCTGCATCTTGATGAAGACGACCGCTACAAGCAGTTCCTTTGCGGTCCAAATCACGAGTCTGACTTCAGCATCTCCGAGTACCGCGGTAACTGCCCGTACTAATCGCGATCTGCTGTACCAGAACGCCGCCCTTGCAGGGCGGCGTTTTCATTTCTGCTCGGGCAGCTAACCTTGGGGAACACGCAGCGCCGCAAGGCTGTCTGCTGTGCAACAGGGTACAAATGGAATTACCGTGAGGCAGGCATGATCATTCATCCACACAAGCCTGAGCCGCCGCAGGCCGATCCGCAGTTGCAGATGCTGGCAACCCCGCGCGAGCGTCTGGAGTTCTATCGGCGGGAAATATTCAATGAAACCGGCAACCTGTCCAATCGCACCAACGCTTACCTGACGGCGCAGTCCTTTCTGGTCATTGCCTATGCCTCCTGCATGGCGAATAGCAACCCACAGTGGGGCGAGTTGTTCACTTTGGTCGTGCCCGCGACCCTGGCGCTATTCGGCATTTTGAGCTCGCTCAGCGCCTGGCCCGGTATCAAGGCAGCGTGCGACATCATTGACCATTGGTATTCAAAACAAGCTGGCTTGCTGCAGTGCGACTCGGTATTTGGCGAGGCCTACGATGAGTTTCCGCTGTTTTCGGACTGGGAATCGAGTTTTACCGGGCAACGCAAGTCGTTGGCATTCTCCAAGCGCTCGCCCTGGCTGTTCTGCGGCTTCTGGGTCTTTTTGGGGCTGTTCGCGCTGTGGATACAGCTACCACTATCTGATTGAACAGCCGGCCTGGCCGTTGCGACGGCTAAAGGGCTTGTCAGGTAAAGCGGCTGCTTAAAACCGGGGAAATGAAAAAGCCCGCCAAGCGGCGGGCTAAATAGTCAGTCGTCGAAGAAGAAGCGTTCTTCACCAAAGGCTGGTTCAAGATGATTGAGCCAAGTGGCCTCTGCGTTGTACTTGGCGAAGAAAGGACGCTGCACCCAGTCCGGGTCGCGGCCCTGAATCATGCGCAGCGCGATGACCTTCTCGCCATGGATTTCCGTCACGCCTTGAATTTCCACTTTGCCCGGATGCGAGCTCATGGACGGGCCGCGCGCTGTGCGCGCGATGCCCGATACGCTTTGCATGGCGTCGCGGTAGATTTCCCATGCCTTGACCAAGGGCACCTCAAAGTAGTGACGTGCCCCTGTGTCGCGCTCTACAAACATGTAGTAAGGGATGATCCCGAGCTCTACCTGGGTCTGCCACAGCCGCGCCCAGACCTCAGCGCTGTCGTTGATGTGTGCCAGCAAGGGCCCTTGGGCACGGATCTGCGCGCCGGTTTCGCGCACGCGGCGAATCGCCTCGCGGGCGATGTCGGGCTCCAGCTCCTGCCAGTGGTTGTAGTGCGCCATTAATGCCAGATGCTTGCCGGCGTCCTGTATTTCACGGAACAGCGCGAGCAGGTCGTCGGCGTCGTCATCGGTGACCACGCGCTGTGGCCAGAAAGTCAGCGCCTTGGAGCCGATGCGGATGGTGCGGATGTGATCAAACTCGGCGCTCAGCAGAGGCTCAAGGTAGGCGCGCAGATTGCGGGTCTTCATTACCAGTGGATCGCCGCCGGTCACCAGTACGTCGGTGACCTCCGGGTGTGCGCGCAGATAATCCTGCAACTGATTGGACTCGCGTGCGGCGATCTTCAGGTCCTTGTCGCCGACAAATTGCGCCCAGCGAAAACAGAAGGTGCAGTAGCTGTGGCAGACCTGCCCCGAGCTGGGGAAAAACAGCACCGTCTCACGGTATTTGTGCTGCAGGCCTTCGACTACTTCACCGTCGAGCTTAGGGATGTTGTGCTCCAGCTGGCCGGCAGGGTGAGGGTTAAGCTCGGCGCGCACCTCGCTGATGATGCTCTTGAGTGTCGGCTGATCGGCGCCGCTGCTCAGCGCGTCGGCTACCCGGTCGTAGTGTTCGGGTTTGAGCATCCCGCGCTGCGGAAAGGTGAGCTGGAAAATCGGGTCTCTGGGCACGTTCTGCCAGTTGATCAGCTCGTCGATAACGTACTGGTTGACGCGAAAAGGTAGCACGCTGGCCACCACCTGCATCTCGAAGCGCTGATCCGGGCTGAGTGACTGCAACTGGGGAATCTGATTCAGCTGCTTGGCGGTAAACACCTTGAAGCGTTGATGGCTGACGTTATTGGCGTCAAAAGACGGTGAGTCCGACGTGGCGATAGCCAGAATATTGGAGTTTGACATAGTTTGTATTCAACGTATTTTTCAGGTCAAAAGCATTTTGTCACGCGAATGCAGAAGCACTGGCGTGCAGATGGAGTTAACTCAAATCAGTCATTAACCTGTGCGGTTAACGCATAAAAGCGCCGATAATAGTCGTGAAAAGCTATCGGGCATTGTGATGGGCTGATTGCTCAGCGGCCGGCAATGATAGCGAAATAATGCATTGATGTCTAAATAGTGACCCGCGGTGGCGGGCAAGGCTATGCTGGAGCGCAGTGTAATCCTTGCGTGGGGTGAGTATGTTTTCCTATATGACGTTGGGTACCCGTGACCTGCAACGCAGTATTGCTTTCTACGATCCAGTCATGGCCGCGTTGGGTATACAGCGCTGCGCCACGCCCGGTGAGGAGGCTGACTGGCAGGGCTGGGCGGGCTGGGGTTTGTATCGTGATAAGGGGGCGGAGGAGCTGGCACTCTGGCTGTGCGAGCCTTTCAATGGTCAGCCGCCCAGCGCAGGCAATGGCAGCATGGTGGCGCTGAAGGCCGGTAATTGGTCTCAGGTGCGTGCCTTTCATGCGGCGGCGCTGGCCAACGGGGGCAGTAGCGAAGGCGAGCCAGCCTTGCGGCCGCAGTACAATCCTGACTTTTACAGCGCCTATGTGCGCGACCCGGACGGCAACAAGCTGGCGGCGGTATGCCGCGGGTTTACCGCCGAGCCGGACTGATAGCGCTGCGCCTAAGCGCTTTGACTGATCGGGCGCTTGCTCGGTTACCCCGCCGCCAGGGAGGCGTGCATGTCGAATCAGCCATTTGCCGCACTGGCGGCCTATAACCAGTGGATGAATCAGCGCCTTTATACGCTTTGCGAAGCGTTGCCAGAGGCCGACTACTACCGTGATCGGGGCGCATTCTTTCGCTCCATCCATGGCACTCTCAATCACCTGTTGCTCGCCGATCGACTCTGGTTTGGCCGGTTCACTGACCAGCCGTTCCGCGTCGCCGCGCTGGATACCGAGCTGTATGCCACCTTGAGCGAGCTGCGGGCAGCACGCGAACCGCTGGATCAGCAGATCATCGATTGGGTCGCGACCTTGGATGCGGCGCGCATCGCCGGCGAGTTCAGTTATACCAGCCTGCTCAAACCGGAGCCGCGGCGCTATCCGATGTCGGTGGTGCTCAGCCATTTCTTCAATCACCAGACCCATCACCGTGGCCAGCTCACTACGCTGTTGTCGCAATGCGGAACCGATCCCGGTTTGACCGATCTTATCCATATGCCGGGTGTTGCCCTGGCGACCCCCGAATAGCACGAGGAGAGCTGAGTGGCAGCAGTGGATGAAGTGCTTGAATTCTGGTTTACCGAGCTGAAGCCGGTGCAGTGGTGGCGCAAGGACCCGGGACTGGATCGCTTCATTCGCGAGCGTTTTGGTGCGCTGCACGAGCGCGCTGAGCGCGCTGAGCTGGTGAATTGGCGTAGCACACCGCTGGGCCGTCTGGCCGAAATCATCGTGCTCGATCAGTTTTCTCGCAACATCTGGCGCGATACGCCGCGCGCCTTTGCCAGTGACGGCATGGCCTTGGTGTTGGCGCAGGAGGCTGTCGCCGAGGGTATCGACCAGCAGTTGCCGGTCAAGCTGCGGGCGTTCATGTACATGCCCTTTATGCACAGCGAATCGCTGCGTATCCACGAACAGGCGATCAAGCTGTTCAGCACGCCCGGCCTGGAAGATAACCTGCGTTCGGAGCTCAAGCACAAGCGCATCATCGAACGCTTCGGACGCTATCCGCATCGCAACAGCATTCTGCTGCGGCCTACCACCGCGGAGGAGGCGGCCTTTCTGCAAACGGAGGATTCCAGTTTCTGAGTGGCTGCAACTGTAGCGCTCAGCGACCTGCAAACTGTATCGGCTGCCCGCGCGGAGGGTGCGTTAGGCTGAAATTTTTGCCCAAGGAGCTCCCATGCCATTGCCGATCTACCAGGTTGATGCCTTCACCGACACCCTGTTCAAGGGCAATTACGCGGCTGTGGTGCCCCTGCCGCAATGGCTGCCGAGCGAGCTGATGCAATCGATTGCGGCAGCGAACAACCTGTCGGAAACCGCCTTTGTGGTCGAGCAGGCGCCAGGACGTTACAACATCCGCTGGTTCTCGCCACTGAGTGAAATCGACTTCTGCGGCCACGCCACCCTGGCCAGCGCCTTTATCGTATTCCGGTTGTACCCCGAACTCACTCAACTGACGTTTTACGCCGAGGCTGTGGGTGATCTTGTTGTCACGCAGGATGCCTCGGCGCGTATCAGCATGCGGTTCCCGCGGCTCGATCCGCAGCCGGTGGCTGAAGTACCGGCTGCGCTGCTGGCCGGTCTGTCGCTGCCGCCGCAGCAGGTGCTGGTCAACCGTCAGGCCTGGTTTGCCGTGTATGCCGATGAGCAGAGCGTGCTGCAGGTCGAGCAGGACCCCGAGCACCTCAAGCAGCTGGCCCCGCGCGATGTGGTGGTGACTGCGCCCGGCCGCCAGAGCGATTGCGTCTCGCGTTATTTCTGGCCTGCCAACGGCGGCCTGGAAGACATGGTCACCGGTTCGATCCACGCTGGCCTGGCACCCTATTGGGCTGGCCGTTTGGGCAAGAGTGAGCTGTTGGCGATTCAGGCCTCCAGCCGCGGCGGCCGGCTGGACTGCGTGGTCGCGGCCGATCACGTGCAAATCAGTGGTCATGCGGTACTCTACCTGGAAGGCCAGATTCACCTGCCCTGAATTCATGTTCCAACGGCAGCGACGAGCGCAAGACGCTATGCTGGACGCTGACTGTCGAAACCCGCAAAGGAGATGTTCGATGTATGCAAACTCACCCCTGATAACCACCACAATGCTGTGTTCGGTGCTGCTGTTGAGTGCCTGCTCCACCTCGCAGCGCCCGGCCACTGATCTGCCGGCGCCGCCGCAGCTGGAAGCGGACAGCGGTGTGGCCATTCTGCGTTGCGGCTCCTTGCCGGTGCGTACCACCTTCAATGCGGACCAGTTGACCCTGGAGGCCGGCAGCGACAAGTACCTGCTGGAGCGCGTGCGTTCAGGCTCGGGTGCCAAGTACGAAGTGCCGGGAGACAGTTCGACCAGTTACTGGCTCAAGGGCGAAAAGGGGATGCTGATGATCAAGGGTGAATCCTATCCAGAGTGTGAGCCCGCTGGGGCCCTGTTGCTGCAGGCCGGTGAGTGGGTGGTCGAGGATATCAATCAGGGCGGTATCATTGATCGCTCCCGCGTGACGCTCAACTTCGGCAACGATGGCCGCGTCTCCGGTCTGGCCTCGTGCAACAACTACACCGGGGCTTACACGGTGGCGGGTAGCAGCCTGACGGTGAGCCAGCTGGTGTCTACGCGCAAAGCCTGTGTGCCTGGCCTGGGTGAGCAGGAAACGCGGTTTCTGCAAACGCTGGAGCAGGTCAGTGGTTTTGAGTTGAGCGAGACCGGCGCACTGGTATTGAAGACGGACAATGGCGACCGACTGACCGCGCGCCTGCAGTAACATTGCAGCACGCCGTGGCAGTTGCCTGCGACGGCGTGCTGGTGCATTGTCGTCCTTGCTGCGCCTCGGCGTGGTTGATTCGGACAGCGGAATATATCGCTGCCACTCCGTGACTATTCCTGCAGAAGGACGCTCGCATGCTGTTGCTGATTCTCGGTCTTATCGTATTTCTTGGCGTGCACTCCACGCGCCTGTTCGCTCCCGAATGGCGTGCCCGACAGATCGCAGCCAAGGGCCTGATGGCCTGGAAAGGGCTGTTTGCGCTGGCCTCCATTGTTGGCCTGGTGCTGATTATCTATGGTTACGGCCAGGCTCGTCTGGACCCTACCTGGTTATGGGTCTCCCCGGTCTGGACGCGCCACCTGGCGGCATTGCTGACCCTGCCGGCCTTCATTCTGCTGGCGGCTACCTACATTCCCGGCTCTTGCCTGAAGGCGCGCGTTGGTCACCCGATGCTGCTGGGCGTGAAGTTCTGGGCCCTGGCGCACCTGATCGCCAATGGCAGCCTGGCTGATTTGTTGCTGTTTGGCGGCTTTTTGGCCTGGGCGACCGCGCTTTTTGTAGTCTCGCGCAAGCGCGATCGTCTGGCGGGCGTCAGCTACGGCAAGGGCAAGCCGGCGATGGACGCTGTGGTGGTCATCGTCGGCCTGGTGGCGTGGGCAGCCTTTGCCATGTACCTGCATGGTGTGCTGATTGGCGTGAAGCCCTTGGGTATGTGATCCGATAGCAACCGATACAACAAACCCGCAGCGTTGCGGGTTTGTTGTATCTGCGCCTCGATGAAACAGCTTGGGTATGTCGCTGGGCAGCAAGGTAATGGATGTGTTATCACTCGGTTTCCGTTGCTGTATCGACATAGGAAGGCCGTATGCAATTACCAGCCTCAGCGCTGCGTTATTTCCCCTATCTGTTTTGCCTGGTGGGTGCCGTTGTTACCCTGAGTCTCACCTGGTTGTCCCTGCTCTGGCTGCTGGCGGCGGTGCCCTTGACGGCGTTGGCCGTGATGGGCACCTGGGATGTGCTGCAGAAGCGCCGCACCATCAGCCGCAACTACCCGGTACTGGCGCACTTTCGCTATTTTCTCGAATCCATCGGCCCGGAATTGCGGCAGTACTTCATTCAGTCCGACACCGATGAGCTACCGTTCTCGCGGGAGCAACGCAACATCGTCTATCAGCGCGCCAAGGATATTCTCGACAAGAAGCCCTTCGGCTCGCTGATCCCCATGAATGCCGAGGGCTACGAGTGGATGAACCACTCGCTGGCGCCGGTCGATATCGTCGACAAGAACTTTCGCATCCAGGTGGGCAGCCACGCCAAAACGCTGAAGCCCTACGACGTCAGTGTCTTCAATATTTCTGCCATGAGCTTTGGCTCCCTCTCGGCCAATGCCATTCTGGCGCTCAACGCGGGGGCCAAGAAGGGTGGCTTCTATCACGACACTGGCGAGGGTTCGATCTCGCGTTATCACCGCGAACCCGGAGGCGACCTGGTCTGGGAAATCGGCTCCGGCTACTTCGGCTGCCGCAAGCCCGATGGCAGCTTTGACCCTGAACTCTTCGCCAAGAACGCCCAGCTGGACCAGGTGAAGATGATCGAGATCAAGCTGTCGCAGGGCGCCAAACCGGGTCACGGTGGCATTCTGCCCGGCGCCAAGGTGACGGAGGAAATTGCCGCCGCGCGGGGCGTACCCGTGGGCGAAGATGTGGTGTCGCCGGCGGCCCACTCGGCCTTCCATACGCCGCTGGAACTGATGGCGTTCATTGCTCAGTTGCGTGAGCTGTCGGGTGGCAAGCCGGTAGGCTTCAAGCTGGCCATCGGACACCCCTGGGAATGGTTCGGCATCGTCAAGGCGATGCTGGAAACCGGCGAGCATCCGGATTTCATCGTGGTCGATGGCGGGGAAGGGGGCACCGGCGCCGCGCCGCTGGAGTTCATCAACCGCCTGGGCATGCCGATGACTGATGCCGTGCTGCTGGTACATAACACTCTGGTGGGCGCCAACCTGCGCGAGAAGATCGCCCTGGGGGCGGCGGGCAAGGTCACCTCGGCCTTTAATATCGCACGCACCCTGGCCCTCGGCGCCGACTGGTGCAATGCGGCACGAGGCTTCATGTTCTCCCTTGGCTGTATTCAGAGTCTGAGTTGCCACAATGACAAATGCCCCAGCGGGGTAGCGACTCAGGACCACGGTCGTGGCAGCAAACTGGATGTGGCGGACAAGAGCGAGCGCGTTTATCACTTTCAGCGCAATACGGTGCTGGCGCTGGCCAACCTGCTGGAAGCTGCGGGGCTCAGTCACCCGCGTGAGCTTGGCCCGGAGCACATCATGCGTCGGGTCACCAAGTACGAGGTGCAGCCCTACAGTGAGCTCTTCCAGTTTCTGGGGCCGGGCGTGCTGCTCGATGGTCGCGCCGAATTGCACGTCTTCAAGAAGTACTGGGCGCAGGCCAGGGCCGACAGTTTTGGCGCTCCGGAATTCATGATCCGGCTACGCGAAACCAAGCTGCGTTAGGCGCGCGAGGAAAGGGCGAGCAGGGCAAAGGTGGCAAGCCAGTGCTCGCCCATGTAGTCTCCGCTCAGGTGCGGCAGGCTCACGTTCAGGTGGGCCTCGGCGCTCGTCTCTAGCCGCGTGCGCACTGCCTCCGGCTGGCCCGCTGCCAGCGCCTGTAGGCACCAGGCGCGGCTCAGGTTCAGGCCGTCCAGATGCGCCAGCTTGCCATCGCTGCGGTCGCGGCTGTGTGCCGGCGTCAGCAGCTGCGCCGGTTCGCCCTGCGCCAACTGCGGCAGAAAGGCGTCCAACCAGTGGTGGAATTCAGCCAGGGGCAATAACCGCTGCATCAGTGCCGCCTCTTGCAGCGCGGGGGAGAGAAAGTCCTCACCGCCCGGCTCCCAGGCCTGGCAGGCCCTATCCTGACCATAGAAATCCCGCGCTCGGTTCTCTATCAAGGCCAGCAGGGCTGTGTCGCCGCAGGTCTGGGCGTAATCCACCGCCAGTAGCAGGGCAAAGGCGGTGTTGTTGTGCGCGCCACTGCGAATCGGTGCGCTCAGGCGCGGCAGATATGCGGTCAGCCTGTGGGCCAGCTCATCAGCCAATGGCTGCAATGCGGTGGCCCAGGGCGCCTCGCTTGCAAGCAGCTCAGCGTGCAGCTTGAGCAGCCAGGCCCAGCCGTAGGGGCGCTCAAAGCTGCCGTTGCCCTGGCGTTGGAAGAAGGCACATTCCTGCGCCACCTTGGCCGGGGTCAGGTGGCGGTCAAAAAGGGCGTCGATCTGCGCGGCCTCCGGGAGCGTCGGTTGCAGCCGGCGAATGCGCGCGAGCAGCCAGTAACTGTGTACGCACGAGTGCCAGTCGTAGCTGCCGTAAAAGATCGGGTGCAACTGACTGGGAGCCAGCAGGTCTGCAGCCGACTGCAGACGCAGCGATTCGATATGCGGGTATTCGCGTTCTACATGGCCCAGCGCAATGCGTGCCAGTGCGGCCAGCTGATCGGCCGTCACCATGCCTAGCGCACCCGCTGCCAGTCGATATCGCGCAGCAGCCAGTTCCCGTCCTCATCCAGCCAGAACAGACGGATGTCGTATTGGCCGGCGCTGTTGGGTAGAAAGCGTTCGGCCCCGGCCAGGGTCACGCGGGCGGTGGTTTCGGCGCGTTCGGGGTACGCCGGGTCGATGGTGGTGGTCTGGCTGCTGACCAGCACACCAATGCGCTGGTTCTGCAGAAACATCAGCCGCAGGGTGCGCTCGGCCCAGGCGTTGTCGTACTGATCCTGGGCGCTGAATTGCGGATGCAGCAAGCTGGTAACCTGCTCGCGGTCGCGTGATTCGATGCCCTCTTGCAACTGCTCAAGGGCCTGATTCAGACGTGCGTCGGGGGAGGAGGGGCCACAGGCGCCGAGGCCCAGCGAAATCAATAACAGAAGTAGGATGCGCACAGGTGACAGCAGCCTCGCAGGTCAGTAATGTGATGCTTTCTCAAGAGATTGGCGCGGGCGCGGAGGATTGGGCAAAACTGCTCTACGGCAGGCCGCCCCACGCGCTGGCGCTCAGGCCAGGAGCCCATCATGCAATTGTTGTATCCGGAGATCAAACCCTACGCCCGCCATGAACTGGCCGTGGCGCCACCGCATGTTCTCTACGTTGATGAAAGTGGCCAGGAAGACGGCCTGCCGGTGGTGTTTATCCACGGTGGGCCGGGTGCTGGCTGCGACGCCCTGAGCCGTCGTTTTTTTGATCCCTCGATCTACCGCATCATTACCTTCGACCAGCGTGGTTGCGGCCGCTCCACCCCGCACGCCAACCTGCAGAACAACACTACCGCCGATCTGGTTGCCGACATGGAGGTGCTGCGCGAGCACCTGGGGATCGACAAGTGGGTGCTGTTTGGCGGTTCCTGGGGCTCGACGCTGGCGCTGGCCTACGCGCAGGCGCACCCCGACCGCGTCATGGGCATGGTGCTGCGCGGTATCTTCCTGTGCCGCGAGCAGGACATTCGCTGGTTTTATCAGGAGGGCGCCAGCCACATCTTCCCCGACTTCTGGGAAGACTACCTCAGCCTGATTCCGGAAGAAGAGCGCCACGACATGGTCGCGGCCTACTACCGCCGCCTGACCGGGGACGACGAAATCTGCCGCATGCACGCGGCCAAGGCCTGGTCGGTATGGGAAGGCCGCTGCGCCACCCTGCGTCCCAGCCCGCAGGTGATTGACCGCTTCAGCGATGCGCGTCGCGCCTACGCCATCGCCCGCATCGAGTGTCACTACTTCGCCAACAAAACCTTCCTGGAGCCGAATCAGCTGCTCAACAACATGGCGGCCATTCAGCATATTCCGGGCATTATCGTGCACGGGCGATACGACATGGTCTGCCCGCTCGACAACGCTTATGCGCTGCATCAGGCCTGGCCGAGCAGCGAGCTGAACATCATTCGCGACGCGGGCCACGCCGCCTCCGAGCCGGGCATAGCCGATGCGCTGGTGCGCGCCACCGGTGATATGGCCAAGCGTTTGCTCGACCTGGCCCCGCAGGCAGAATGAGATGAAGGGTTTGCTGCAGCGGGTGCGACAGGCCCGCGTCGAGGTGGCTGGCGACGTCGTCGGTGCGATAGATCAGGGTCTGCTGGTGCTGATCGGTATCGAGCCGCAGGACACCGAGGCCAACGCTGACAAGCTGCTCAAGCGCCTGCTCGACTACCGCGTGTTTACCGATGCCGATGGCCGCATGAATGATTCGCTGCGTCAGGTGCAGGGCGGGCTCTTGCTGGTCTCACAGTTCACCCTGGCGGCGGATACCCGCAAGGGCTTGCGCCCTGGCTTCTCCACCGCCGCGCCGCCAGCGCAGGCGGAGGTGCTGTTTAACTATCTGGTCGAGCAGGCTAAGGCGTTGCATGAGCCGGTTGCTACTGGGCGGTTTGGGGCGGATATGCAGGTGCATTTGGTGAATGATGGGCCGGTGACCATTATGTTGGAGACCTGATCGGTTTTCAGCTTCGGCCAAGCTTTTATTGCGCTGAGCAATGTCTGGTTATCTTGGTTGCTACCTAGCGCGCATTGCGTCTTTTCCGGCGAGTCACTTTTCTTTGCTTGGCCATCGAGCCGTAACCAGAAGAAAGGTCGCGACCAGCTTGGTGCCCACCAAGCTGGCCTGCGGCTTCCCTGCGTTACTCGGCAGCTTGGAAGGGGGAATTACGGCCGGAGGCCGGAGTGGTTTTGAGGTTTGGTTGCTGGGTCGAAACTTGAAGTCCAAAACCGAATGCTGCTCGGACTGAATAGTCCCATCTGAGCGGGCGAGTAGCGCAGATCTGACGGGAAAAAGGCGCTTGCGGTGTCTGAGCGAAGCGAGTTTGCAAGCGTCCCCGGCAGATCGAGCAACGCAGCGAACCCGAAGGGCCGCGCAGTTGGGTGCCCGAGGGGGTTGTTAGGGGGAGATGGGCAAGCATCTTCCCCTGACTCGCTTAGAGGCGAAAGCGGAAGTCAGCCAACCAAAAACGTTCCAAAGCTGCACTGCCCGAATAGCTATTTAGCGAACCATCACCCCACCGCATAAACCCGCGACCAAACATAAATCAACACCGCCGCCGCGACCGCCCACGCCACCACCGCCAACACCAATGTGGTGATCAAACTGAAGCGCTGACTGAACCAGGCAATCGAGATCAGATACAACGCATAGGGAATCAGCGACCACAGACCAAACAACGCCGTACTGCGCAGGTCGCTCGATAGCCGCTGCGTACCGATGATGTAGTGGGCAATGATGGTGAAGGTGGGGAACAGCGGCACCAGACCGGCGATATAAAAGCTTTTCGACTTCGCCAGCAGGGCAATCAGCAGCACTGCGAGCGCACCCATTACACATTTGAGCGCAAGGGACAGCATGGCGGTTCTTCCGGGAGCAGGGGAGGGAACGGCTAAGCTAAGCCCGGCGCGTGATTCCGTCAATTACCCCTATGTAGCAAAGCGTTCGCCGCTGACCGACGGCGCCTGAGCAGCGCCGTCGACCTGCCTGAATCAAGCCTTGGCAGCGGCTTCGACCCAGTCCAGACGGTCCTGGCCGAAGAACATTTCATCACCGACAAAAAAGGTCGGGGCGCCAAAAACGCCGCGCTTTACTGCTTCTTCGGTGGTTGCTTTCAGCTTCTCCTTGACCGCCGGGTCACTCACCTTGGCCATCACCTCGGCCGGATCAAAGCCGCCCTTGGCCAGCACCTTGCCGACAATCTCCGGCTGGCCCATATCCAGCTCGTCGATCCACATCGCGGTGAAGATGGTCTGCAGGTAACGGTCGAAATCCGCGGTGCCCTGATAAGCCGCGGCGCCACGCATCAGCTGCAGGGTATTGATCGGGAAGAAGGGGTTCTGGTTCAAGGTCACGCCGTAGCGCTGCGCGTAACGCTGCATGTCGATGCGGCTGTGGGCGCCCTTGGCCGGCACGGTCGCCGGTGAACTGTTGCCGGTGGCCATGAACACGCCGCCGAGCAGCATGGGTTTCAGCTCGATGCTGGCGCCGGTTCGTTCGGCCAGGGCGTCAAGCTGGGTCCAGGCCAGGTAGCTGGCAGGACTGCCAACGTCAAAATAGAACTCGATGGTTTTGCTCATATCAGTCTCGCTTGCAGTCAGTGGGCAAAGGGTTGAACGGCTGCTCAGAAGGTTTCCATCCAGGGGCGCAGATCCAGCTCGTGCGTCCAGCTGTCGCGCGGTTGGGTATGAATGGCCCAGTACTGATCGGCAATGTGCTCCGGATTGAGAATGCCGCCCTGATCTTTCAGAGCATAGCGCTCGGGAAAGTTGTCGCGGATAAAGGCGGTATCGATCGCGCCGTCGATGATCGGGTGCGCCACATGGATACCTTGGGGGCCCAGCTCGCGCGCCATGCTTTGCGCCAGTGCGCGCAGGGCGAATTTGGCGCCGGCGAAGGCCGAGAAGCCTGAACCACCGCGCAGCGACGCGGTGGCGCCGGTAAAGATAATAGTCCCCTTGCCGCGTGGCAGCATGACCTTCGCGGCCTCGCGCCCGGTGAGGAAGCCGGCAAACCCAGCCATCTCCCAGACCTTGCGATACACCCGCGCAGTGGTGTCGGTGATGCCGAAGCGCACGTTGGCACCAATGTTGAAGATGACGACCTCGACCGGGCCGATCTCGCGCTCGATCTCCTCGAACAGCGCGACCATTTCCTCCTCGCTGCGCGCGTCGCAGCCAAAGGCGTGGGCTTTACCGCCATCGGCTTCGATCTGGCTGACCAGCTCGCTCAGGCTGTCGGCATTGCGGCGGGTAACGCAGAGGGTAAAACCTTCACGGGCAAAGCGGCGGGCGATGGCGCCGCCGGTGGCGTCGCCGGCGCCAATCACCACGGCTACGGGGGCAGGGGCAGTCATGCGCAGTTCCTCTTGTTAGCTCGTTTGTCAGTTAATTAGTTCTTTTTAAGAACTGACTCGATAGTGGGTTCCTTTTTGAAACTTGTCAAGCTAGGCTGGAGCCCTCACTACCGAGGAATCAATCATGCGCTGGGAAGAACTCGATCAACAGCCTTGCTCGCTGTCACGCACCCTGTCGGTCATCGGCGACCGCTGGACCCTGCTGGTGCTGCGCGACTGTTTTCTCGGCGTGCGCCGTTTTGATGCCTTCGAGAAGCGGCTGGGCGTGACCCGGCATCTGCTCGCTGATCGACTAAAAAAACTGGTCGAGCACGAGGTGCTCTACAAACAGCCCTACCAGCAGCGCCCGCTAAGGGAAGAATATCGCTTGACCGACAAGGGTCTGGCGCTGCACCCGGTAATCATGTCGCTGGTGAGCTGGGGCGATACCTATATGGCCGACGAGCGTGGCGCGCCTATCGAGCATATCCACAAGGCCTGCGGGCAGCGGATGAAACCGGTGATGGTATGTTCCGAATGCGCCGAACCGGTTGGTGCGCGGGATGTTCGGGTCGAGGTGGGCGCGGCCTTTGGTGAGGATGTGCAGCAGTTGCTGGCGACCTGACCTATAAGTGGTTCAGCTTTGCGCTTCCTGTGCCGTTGTTGGATTCCATTCCGCTAGTGCGGCCGCTAACCTCAGCCGGAGTACTTCGAGGGTTACAGTTGCCGCGGATAAACGGCGGATTGTAGGAGCAAGCAGGCCAGTAGCGTCCGGCCGACAGGTGTCGACCGGGCGGAGCGCGTTACGGCATACGGTACATCGCGCAGATCTTGTTGCCGGAGGGGTCCCGCAGGTAGGCCAGATACAGCTTCAGGCCATTGCCTTCGCGCACACCCGGCGGGTCTTCGCACGTCACACCGCCGTTGGCCAGGCCAGCCGCATGCCAGGCATCAGCTTGCTCGGGGCTTTCAACCGCAAAGCCGATGGTGCTGCCGTTGCCGCAGCTGGCGGGTTGGCCGTTGATCGGTTTGCTCAGGGCAAAGGTGCCAGTCTTGGTGAAATAGAAGCAGCGGCCCTTGGGGTCGATGACGCCGGGCTTGCAGCCGACCACGCCCAGAATGGCATCGTAAAAGGTTTTCGAGGCGTCAATGTCGTTGGCACCCAGCATGATATGGCTGAACATGATTGTTCCTTTTCATTGTTGGTCTGATTGCCGAGGCTCGGCGCTGCCAGCGTCGAGCCAAACGCGTCCGCCGTCAAGGCCCATAGGCGCGGCTGATTGGGCAACCGCCCGGTGCGGATGCTGCCGCCTCAGGCAATCAGGTCTTCAATCGGCGTCTCGCCTTCGTACAGCTCATAGATCACGTTCTTGCTCTGGCCGGTGCTCAGCACGCGGGTGATCACGCGGGCCACGTCGGCGCGGGCGATGTGCTGGGCACTGAGCTGGTCCGGGCGGCGCGTGGTGATCTGGCCGGTGCCGCCGTCATCGGTCAATTTGCCGGGCCGCAGGATGGTGTAGGGCAGGCCGGAGCGCAGCAGGTAGTCATCGGCCATGCACTTGGCCACCAGGTAAGGCTTGATCGGTGAGTCGATCGCGTCCGGATCGTCGGCGCCGCGCGCGCTGATCATCACAAAGTGCTTCACATGGTGTTTGATGGCGTAGTCGACTGCCTTGCGCGCAGCCCAGAGATCAATCAGCAGGGTCTTGTCCGGGCCGGTGCTGGCGCCGGAGCCGGCAGTAAAGACCACGCGGTCGCAGCCGCTCACGGCGTGCTCAAAGTCATCTTCCAGATTGGCCTCGATAAAGTCGATGCCCTGCAGGTGCGCAAGCTTGGCCGGGTCACGCGCCATGGCGAGGGTGCCGATATCGGCCTGCTGCAGCATCGGCAGCAATAGCGAGCCGATCTTGCCGGTACTGCCAATTACCAGTGTCTTGCTCATGGAGGAATATCCTTGCTCGGGTGCATTACCTTCTGTGGAGTCTGGATGCCGGGGTAAGTTCAGCCTTGGGCGCGGGGCGCGCGCTCGTTGGCCGGGAGGGAGCCTGATCCTTCTAATCAGCGAACAGCGGTGATCTTCACCAGCTTGTTGCCTTCGAATTCGAGGCTCTGGTAGTTGCCAGAAATGTTGTAGATCCATTCTTCGATATTCATCACGCGCACGCGATCACCCACCTGCAGCCGATCAACGTAGCCGATTACCTCGCGGGAGACGGGTTCGCCGCAGGCCTGCAGCACCTTGATCTTGAGGTCGCCTTCATCCACCAGGTTGGTGCCGCAGCGCAGGGCGTAGGCGTTCATGCTGCCCAGCATAGCGGCGAGAGTCATACAGCTAGAGATCAGGAAACGGCGGGACAGTAACATGGCAGAGGCCTCGGTATCGGCAAGGAATGCCTTGATATTCCCACCGGGCGGCGGGATACACAAGGCAGCCGACACATCAGGCCACAGCGGCGGCCAGGGCGGCCGCCGCGGCGAGCAGGTTACGCCGAGGCTTCGGCCTCGTAGTTGGCGTAGGAGTGCTTGAGGGTGGCGTGGTTGAGCAGCATCTCGGCCTTGAGCACTTCACCGCTGGCGTCATAGATGCGCGACAGCACCCAGTAAGACTCGGTGCGTTTGCTCTCTGACAGCGCCACCACTTCGCGGCGGATCAGGTAGTCCTCACCAACAAACAGCGGGCCGTCGATCATGCGGATTTCCTGATCGGCAAACAGCCCAATGACCGGCTGCTTGACGGGGAATTCGGCGTCCTTGCTGGTGTATTCCGCCAGTACGCTGACCATTTCGGTAGGGATGATGGCGCGGCCCCACGGGGTGCTGCTGGCGTCGGAGTACCAGCTGGAATTTTCGGTGATGCCTTCCAGCTTCTGATTCAGCGAAAACGGATAAAGGTTGCCCATGTGCTGATCCGGGTCCATGCGCACTTTCTCATCGGCAGCACCCTTCATGCCCACATGCAGGTCAGCCAGAATCACCAGTTTCTCTGGCGCGCGCAGCTTGGCCATGCGCTCGTACAGCAGGCTTTCACCCGGTGCGGCGCCCAGGCTGGCGCTGGCTTCCAGCACCGGCGTGCCGTCGGCCTTCTCGGCCCAGCAACGCACGCGGGTCGCGCCCGGCGCGGGGCGTTCAACAAAGGCGCGCACTTGCTCGCCCTCGACCACCATGTTCTGGAAGTGCGACGAAAAACAGCCGCGCTCGAACCAGGCCTGACCCCAGATCTCGACCAGCATGGGGGCAAACATACTGAAGTGGGTGGGGCCTTCAATCGGCCCGGCGCGAAAGCCCAGCTTCTCGGCCATGCTGTCGTCGTGGATCGAGGTATGGCCGCTGTATTCCTGGTCGGCCAGCATCTGTTTTGGCTCGCGCAGCGGGCCGCAGAGGTAGAGCGGGGTATCAAAACTCATGGGCAACTCCTGTCAGTGAAAATGTGAAAGCGGCTCAGCGCAGCATGCCGGCCAGACGTTCGCGGATGATGCCCTCGGCCTCGCTCATGATGCGCTGCACCAGCTCGGCTACCGTGGGAATATCGTTGATCAGGCCAGCCACCATGCCGCACGACCAGGCGCCGGCATCCATCTCGCCGGTTTTCATGATTTTCGGATACACACCGGCCACTTCATCGACGATGTCTTCAAACTTCAGGTCGGCGCCCAGGCGGCGTTCCTTTTCCAGCAGGCGCTCGACCGCGTCGTTGACCATCACGCGCTCGGTGTTGCGCAGAGGGCGCATGACCAGGCGGGTATCCAGCTCGCTGGCAGCCACAATCGCCGCTTTCACGTTCTGGTGAACTGGCGCTTCCTGGGTGGCAATGAAGCGGGTGCCCATGTTCATACCCTCGGCGCCCAAGGCGAGCGCGGCAGCCAGCGAGCGGCCATCGGCCATGCCGCCGGAGGCGACAAACGGAATGCTGAGCTCCTCTGCGGCACGGGGCAGCAGAATGAAGTTGGGTACATCGTCTTCACCGGGGTGACCGCCACACTCAAAGCCGTCCACGCTCACCGCATCGCAGCCAATGGCCTCGGCCTTGAGGGCGTGGCGCACGGCGGTGCACTTGTGAATAACCTTGATGCCGTTCTCCTTGAGGATCGGCAGCCACTTGGCCGGGTTGTTGCCAGCGGTTTCCACGGCTTTCACGCCGCCCTTGATGATGGCGTCGATATAGCCGGGGTAGTCGGGCTGTTTGACCGAGGGCAGAAACGTCAGGTTGACGCCAAAGGGCTTGTCGGTCATCTCGCGGCAACGGCGAATCTCGTTGGCCAGGGCTTCCGGGTTGGGCTGGGTCAGCGCAGTGATCATGCCCAGGCCACCGGCATTGGCCACAGCGGCGGTCAGCTCGGCGTAGCCAACATGGTGCATACCGCCCTGAATGATCGGGTGTTCAATACCAAAGAGTTCTGTGATGCGGGTTTTCATTGTCTGGATGCCTCGCCTTGGCACTCGTCTGTATCGGGTGCCGGATTGTGTAACCGGGTGGTGTACCCAGCTGTTTGAAAATTAACCGGTCGAGTTTAGGCGCGGCGGCCAGAGCGGGCAAATGGTCGGTGGTACGTTATTCATGGGGGTTATGGCGGGGTGCTTCGCGCAGGCGGCGCTGCCGACAACGGGTGCGTTGCGGCTATCATGAGTGCTCAACTGGCCGCTCTCTACAGGAATAGCAGTATGCCCATGCTCAGACTCATCGCCGTTCTGGCGCTTGCCACCCTGCTTGGTGCCTGTGGTGGTCACGATTTTGAAGGTGTTTACCAAACCCGTGCCGGCTCCAACAACGAGCTGCTCAACTCCTTTGCCGAACTGGCCAGCGGAGAAAAGCTGGTGATAGGGCCTGATTACATCGAATCCCAGGGCAAGCGCACCCGCTTTGATGACATTTTCGAACGCGAATCCGCTGGCGAGCGTTATCTGGTGTTCAAGAGCGGCGAGCAAGAGGAGGTGTGGCAGATCGTGGATGACAACACCCTGATGCAAGGCAGCGGCCTGGTGAATATCAAGCTGGTACGCGTGCCCTGACGCGGTCGCCGGGCCCTGCCCGGCGCCTCGCCCATCTGACAAAAAGAGAGTTCTGATGTCCTCTAGTATGCAGCGCCCCAACATGGTCATGACCGTGTTGTGCGGCACCCTGACCTCCCTGGTAGTGATTGGCTTTGCACGCCTGGCCTACGGCGTCATCCTGCCGGCCATGCGCAGCGATCTGGGGCTGTCGTACCAGCAGGCCGGCCTGCTCAGCACCGTCGCCGCCTTGTCCTATGTATGCTTCGTGCTGGCTGGTGGTCTGGCTGCGGCGCGTTGGGGCGCCAAGGCGTCCATTCTGTTTGGCATGCTGATGGTTGTGGTGGGCTTTGCCGGCCTGACCATGGCAGTGCATTTTTGGCTGCTGGCGGTGCTGATGGCGTTGCTGGGGATAGGCGCTGCCTTTGCCTTCTCACCGATGATCGCGCTGCTGGCCGCCTGGTTTCCGGATCATCGCGGCCTGGTGATCGGCTGCATGAGTAGCGGCGTGGGCCTCAGCGTACTGGCCACCGGTTTGCTGGTGCCGCAGCTGTTTGCGCTCTTTGGTGAGCAAGGCTGGCGCGTGAGTTGGGGTGTGTTTGCCGGGGTGGCCCTGGTCGCCAGCGCCATCATCTTTGTGTTTGTGAAAAATCCGCCGCAAAGCACCGGCAACGCGGCAGGCCCCACGCCCGCCGATGAGAAGTGGCTGATCTACCGCAACCCCCGCGTACTCATTGTCGCCGCTACCTACGGCATTATTGGGCTGGGCTACATCGTACAAACCGTGTTCATGGTCAGCTTTATGGTCGATAGCGGCTTCAGCGAAGCGCTGGCAGGGCGTTACGTAGCCATGATGGGGCTGCTGTCGATCTTTGCCGGGCCGCTGTGGGGCTGGGTGTCGGACTTTTCAGGGCGCGGCAACGCCTTGGCTCTGGCGCTGTTTCTGGTGATCTTGGCCATGGGTCTGCCCTTGCTCGGGCAAACACAGCCGTATTTCTTCTGCCATTACCTGCTGGTGGGTCTGTCGCTGAACGGGGTCTTCTCGATGATTCAGACCAGCGCGACCGATCAGGTTGCACCGCGCTACATTCCCATCGCCTTCAGCTTTGCCACCCTGTTCTTTGCCGTGGGCCAGTTTCTGGGCCCGGCCATCGCCGGCTGGCTGATTGAAACCACTGAAGGCTTTACCGCCGCCTTCAGCTTTACCGTGGTGGTGCTGTCGGTCGGCTTTGGACTGGCGTTACTGATCCGTCGCTTTCCCAAGACGCTGGCGGTGGGGGAGCCTTCTGAAGCGGCGGTGCCTGACCGCTAGCCAGTGGCGCCCTGACCTGCGCCGTGTCTAGGCCGGGGTGGCGACGAGGAGCGGATTGCTGCGCTCCTCATCGCGCAGGGTGAGCACCTCGTAACCGGTCGCGGTCACCGCGATGGTGTGCTCCCATTGGGCGGACAGCTTCTTGTCGGCGGTGACCACCGTCCAGCCATCCTTCTTCAGCTTCACCTTGGCCTTGCCCTGATTGATCATCGGCTCGATGGTAAAGGTCATGCCCTCGCGCAGCACCAGGCCCTTGCCCTTTTGGCCGAAGTGCATCACCTCCGGCGCTTCATGCATCTCGCGGCCAATGCCGTGGCCGCAGTAGTCGCGCACTATGCTGTAGCCGTGCTTTTCGGCGTGCCGTTGGATGGCGTTGCCCACATCGCCCAGGGTGGCACCGGGGCGCACCACCTTGATGCCCTCCCACATGGCCTCGTAGGTCTTGTCTACCAGGCGCTGGGCTAGCGGCGCTATCTCACCGAGCAGGTACATCTTGCTGGAGTCGGCAATAAAGCCGCCCTTTTCCAGGGTAATGTCCAGGTTGACGATATCGCCTGATTTCAGCAGCTGGGTTGGCGAGGGCACCCCGTGACATACCACGTGGTTGACCGAGCAGTTGAGCACATACGGGTAATCGTATTGCCCCTTGCTCGCCGGGCGTGCGCCCAACTGCTCGACGATAAAACGCTCGGTGAGATCGTTGATCTGCATGGTCGAAACACCGATCTTTACCTGTTCATCCAGATAGGCAAAGACCGCGGCCAGCAGCCGGCCGGCCTCCCGCATCAGCGCCAGCTCGGCCTCTGTCTTGACGATGACCTCAGGCATCCGCCACCTGCCGCAGCTGTATATCAGCCTGTTTCATCTGCTCGGCCATCAGCTGCGTGTAAGACAGCCCCGGATTGGCTTCAGCCAGCATGCCGACGCGCATCCAGAACTCGGCCTGCGCGTTGATCGAGCGCACCATCACCGCGCTGGCCCTGCGCACCTCTTCGTGCAGATCGTCGTTGATTTTTACAATGCCCATGGCAATACCCGAATATACGAAACGTATATAGATCGTATGCTGTATGGGGCGGGCAGGCAATGGCCGGTGGTCAGTGCATTCCGGCAGTGCGGCTGCCAATCGGCGCGGTGAACTCAGAGCACCGCTTCAAAGGTTTCCAGCTGCGGGTGCCCCAGGTAGATATCGCGGCGGCTACCGGCATTGGCGTGCGCCGCGCGGAAGGCCTCTGAATGAGTCCAGGCCTCAAAGGCGCTGCGCGAATCCCAGGTCGCGTGGGAGGCAAACAGGGTGTGGTCTTCGGTGGTGGCGCCCTGCAGCAGGTTGAAATTTCTGAAGCCCGGTACTGTCTCCAGCAGGCTCTCGCGGTTCTTCCAGATGTCGATAAAGTCCTGCTCGTGGCCGGGCTTGATCTTGAAGCGGTTCATGGCGATAAACATGGTTTTTCTCCTGCAGTAGTGACAGTAAAACGGTGGCGGCCATTATGCGCGCCAGCGGGCTGAGAGGGCCAACCTTGAGGCTGTGAGCCCGGCGTGCGCGGTCAGTCGCGTGTGACGGGTGGAAAGCGCACATCAAAGCCGCGCGCATCCAACTGGCGAATCTCGGTTGGCCGGCCCTGTTGATTCAGCTCCACCAGGCCGATACCGGCGCCGTTCCACAAGCGCTCACCGGCCGAGGCGCGGTCCGGGTCGCGCGGCGTTACGCGCATGCGGCGGCGCTTGGTCAGCCAGTTCAACGGAGAAACGGGCGAGTACAACCAGCGGTTTAGGCGGTCGAACCAGTCCAGCAGGCGCGGCGGGAAGGCATTCTTCAAACCACTGCTGGTGATCTGCCACAGTTGTGGGCCCTGTTGTCGGTCGCGGATGGCGATGTCGTAGACAAAGGAGTAATGCACGTCGCCGGAGAGAATCACGTAATTACCGGGTGTGCGCCCGTGGCGAAAAATGTTCAGCAGCACCTTGGCCGCGCCACGATGGGCCATCCAGTTCTCGGCATCCACCACCAGTGGCTTGCCGGCCAGGGCAAAGAGCTTTTGCACGCCTTCAATCAGCTTGACGCCGAACATGGGGGCGGGTGAGACGATCACCACCGCAGTCTGGTCGATCAGGCGTTGTTGCAGTTCGGTCAGGGCCTCCCAGTCCATTAGACCCGAGGGGCGGAAGGGGCTGCGCTCGCTGCGCCAGCGCCGGGTGCGGGTGTCCAGCACCACCAAGGTGGGTGTGCCGGGAATCTGGTATTCCCAGCCGTGGAACTGCAGCAGCGCGTTAATGCAGCGGTCTTGCTCGGCCACCTCGAGCTGGCCGCTACCGGCTGCGTTGTTCAGCAGTGTGGCCAGGCGCTCAAGCGGCTGCTCAACCGCCTCGGGATCGTTGCCCCAGCCCTGGCACAGCAGATAGGCGAGCAGCGCATTACCGATGATCTGGCGGGAGAAAGGATGGCCATAGGCTGTGCGCTCCCAGGCCGCCGTCAGGTTCCAGTCGTCGGTGACGTCGTGGTCATCGAAGATCATCAGCGTCGGCTGGTGCGCCAGTAGCCTTGCCACCTGCGGCAGGCCTGCGACGAAGGCGCTGATCTGCTCCTGCTCGGCGTCGTAGCGCTCACGCTCTTCTTCACTCAAGCCGCCCGGCGGGGCCGGCGCGATCAGCGTCCAGGGCGTCGGCGACCACACCAGCAGATAGGTGGCCAGCATTTCTGCCAGCGTAATCAGGTGGTTCTGCGCATTGGCCGAGGTAAACACCGGCTTGCGTACGCCGCCAAAAAAGCGGTCGCGTACCGCCATGTTGGCGGGTACATCCGGCAGCAGTTGCTCACGGCGGTAGTAGGTCTCTGTGGCCTGGTACAGCGCCTGGCTGTCGGCCACGGTGGCGCCCTCCAGCGCTTCGTCAAACAGGCCGAGCCGTTTGATCAGGGCGTGGCTGGCTACCAGCAACGGGCCAGATACATCATCGACATAGACCTGATCACCAGTCATCAATAACCAGGAGGGGCGTTGTGCGGGATCATCGCGGCGTTCGGCCAGCCAACTGTCGGTGCGCGCCAGCGCGTCTTCGCTGGCAAAGTGTGGCTTGCGGCAGGAGCCGTGCAGCAGGCGGCGGTTATGGGAGGCGATCATCAGCGAGGGCAGCTCGCCGTCGTGGCACAGATGCGGCGCGGCTTCGCGCAGACCGGTCTCGCCAGCGGAGTTTTGCCAGCGCAGGTCATAGTGAATCAGGCAGTCCTGCGGCAGGGGCGAGGCGGGCTTTACGCTGAGCAAATGAACAAAGGCATGGCGGCCAATGGGTATCACCTGCGCGTCGTGCAGGGGCAGCTGCTGCGCCTCGCCATCGGCCACGCGCAGCGTAGCGGTCAGCTCCAGCGGGCGCGAGGCCACCAGCCAGAGCAGAAGCTGCTCGGGTGCCACGCGGCGGACCAAGGGCCCCACCAGCAGATCGGGAAGGTCAGACGTGCTGTGCATCGGCGTTCTGGCTCAGTCAGGTGTGTTCTCGGCAATCTCAACGGGTTATTGGAGAGCACAATCGCCTGTTGGTTCAGCGTAGGGCAGGGCGCGCAGCGAGGTTGCCGAGATGGCGCCGCAGCCTGCAGTCGACCGCACGTGGGCGGTGCTTGAGCGGTTACGCGCAAGCAATCAGGGTCGTAGCGGCCCTGCTTTTGGCTTAACGCCGGGCTGCGCCCCTGCCGCATCAAGAACGCAAATAGGCCATTACTGAATCCAGAACCCCGCAACCTTCTCGCCGCGCAGCGCCATCTTCACCAAATAATCCGTCTGTGCCGCAGCCGGTGTGACCTTCCAGAGATACACCCTTACCCCGTCTTGCCGCAGCACGCCCAGGTAGGCTGTTGTGTCGCCGGGCTGGAAAACACCGGAGAGCGCATCGGTCAGCTTGCTGAACTGCTCGGGCGTTAGCGCCTGCGCAAAGTCCGCGTCTGCCTGCACGACAAACTGGTCGTAGTCGGCGGCGGTCAGGGCAGTGAACTGCTGCTGAAATAGCGCAGCCGCCGCTGGCGGGGCGACCTCCGCCAGCACGGTGGCTGGCAGCGCCATGAGCCATATCAGGAGTAATGGGGCGAGTGGGGGCATGGGGTGTCCTTGTCCTTTCCTGTTAGGGCCCTGTGAAACACAGGACACAGATTTAGGCGGGTTTTGGCAACCTTCGCTGTTATGTAAGGCGTGGAGATTTTGGCTCGCGATGAGCAAGGCAGGCGCCTATATAGGTAATCAAAATTCCGAAAATAACCTGGAACCAAAAGCTAACCTGGCTCGCTAGCCTAACCTTGTTATGTGCTGCCGGCGGCATTTCGGAATATAGCTCAGAGAGGTATTCGTATTGACCAGGCTGAGCCCACGCATTTTGCCTGATTATATTCTCGTACTCCTCAAGGCGTTCTCCCTCAAAGTAGATGCCGTTTATGTAGTCCTTGCTTGCATTTTTGGTTAGGTGTGAGACGTTTGAGAAAATAAAGCCGATAAGTATAAAAATTACGCTAGTGCGAATTTTTCTTTTAGTTGGTCTTAGGAGGTGCATGAAAATCCCTTTACTGTATAAGGCCTGAATTAGGGGCCGTACTCTACTGATATATTGGTGAACGCTGGCGCCTGTTTGATGACCCTGTAGGAGTATGAAAAGCAAGGGGCTTCGGCTGAGAGCCTGGTCTGACCAAATAGCCGCTTTCGTGTGAAGCCAATCTAGTAGGGATGAGCCCCGAATCGGGTTAATAGGGTCCGCACTCAACACCTTGTTAGTGCTTGATTGACTTTTCATACGCTCGAATACTGCGCTCTAGCTCTTTGTGCAAGTCTTTTTCATTTGCTAAAGCCTGTTTCCATAAGCTTTTCACCCTGGAGGTATTCAAATGCAGCATTTCCTCGAATGTTTGGATGAGTTTGCTTTTTAATATCGCTCTTTCCTCGGAGTCGGCACCTGTAATCGTTGTATTATTGTCAGGCGAGTACATGGTTCTATATTTCACAAAGTTTTCACGAGCTTCATCTAAAGAATACCCGCCGTTTGGACCTCCAAAAGCTTTTGCAGAATCTTGATCGTCTTGTCCGTCGTCTTCCCAGTTACATAGATCGCATATCTCGTAGTTGGCACGTTCCTCCAATGTGGGATAGCCACAGCATGGGCAGGTAACTCGACTTATATTTTTGAATAGAGAGCCGATACCAAGATTTATTTCACTTGATAGGCTTTCAAAGCTATTTCTTTTCTCTTTTAGTTTGCTCATTCTGAATGTTGATTGCCCTAACGCGCCGCCTTGGGGCGCGTGGTTTTACGCGTGCCACCACGCTTTCCAGTGGCATCAATGGCCGCTTGTTATGAGTTGCCATACTCACCGATGATCAATATTTCACCAACGATGTTATCGTTCAATTCTTCCAGCTCTTCCGCGGGCACCCACCATTCTGTATGGCGCTTTGCCCCTACGGTCTTAATAGGATACCTGTCCATGAAACTCTTTTTTACATCGAATTTCGAAACGAATCCTTTCCCAAAGTCCGTGATATTCCATTGGGTCAGTTCTACAGCGTACTCCTCGCTTGTAACGGGGTAGAAGATTGGCTGCTCAGGCAATCTCGGGGGCCATTTTTTGAAGCCGCTCTCTTTTAGTAGCTCCAGTTCCTTTTCACCGAGTGGGCGGTAGCAAGTTACTGTTTCCATGTTTTACTCATATAAATTTATAACGCCTCAATAACGGGAGCGAACCGTGAGCGCAGTGTAGCGCATAATATAAAATGGGCGAAGCCCATGCGCGAAACGAAGTGGCGGTTTGGCTTGCCGTTGATTGGCTTGTTAGCTATTTTATTTGATGAAACCATCATAAACCAACCAGATAAACAACATTGCCAATGCGCCGAAAGCAAGCCAGTATTTTTTGACTACCGCCTTTTCGTTTACTGCAACCATTGGCAGGAATCCCAGCTTTAAGACTGCACCAAGCACCAAGATAAATGCGAAAGCAATCAGCGGCAACCACGTTTTATTTAAAAATGAAAGCACAGCAACAACTGGGAAAAGTATTGTGCCTACCAAGCCTTCGATTGCATTGAAACTAGTGGACATACGAGACGACTTTCCACACGAAGAACATATCGCCGGATAGAGATCACTAGCTTTGAACTTTTGCCAAGTACTAATTGTTTTCTCGCGACAACAAGGGCACTGATTCATGATTTCCCTGAGTGCTAACGCCCGGCTCACGCGCCGTTTTGTAGCCGCGGAGCGGCGGAGAATCGGTCGCTGTGCAGCCGATTGTTAAGCGCTGAACTACAAGCCACGTTCGATAGCCTGTTTTATCACCGCCGCCACAGTTTCGGGTGTGATGCCACGATCTCGGCAGTAACTGGTTTGCAGCCAAGCGGAAAGAGGCTTTTGACCTTTACTCGCGTTGCAGCCACAACAGCAAAGGGCGATATTTTCCTTAGTAACGATACTGGCATCGTTGACGATGTGTTCCCAGCTAGCTGCGGACTTCCTGGAGACTTTCACCGAGGTAAAATCATTGCCGCAATAGACGCACACCGCGTCGCGCTCCCGTACCTCTTTTTCAAGCCAGACCGGTATGTTCCAATTATTCGCCATTGCTCGTGCTGTTCCTTGACGCTTAACAGTGGTTAGACAGCACGCGGCATTAATACATAACCGCGCGTTCGAGATAACTCCGGCCAGGAGTCGTCTTCCCGATTGTTTTTTCCTTTAAATTCATTGCCTTACAGTCTCCGATTTGGCTCGTTACGTATTCGCGCGACGTCGTGATTTCACGCATTCATTACTACCGCACCCATTTGGGGGCTGGGGCAATGCGCAAAGGCATTGTCTGTCGAGAAGGGAGTTTTGCTGGAGGTGTGGTGATGTTCCGGCAGGTCCTTTGCTCTGATCTGAGCATAGTGCAGGCCTGTGGCCAGTCCAAGCGCTTTTTGGTCGGGGGCTAACGGTGTTGGGATGAAGGATCTACGGTGACGGGCTCTGCGGCTTCCAGGCCGGCGGCGCAGTTGGGGCAGAGGCAGGCCTTGTCGATTTGTTCTGCGGGTACGCGTGCCAGTGCGGCTTTGCTCACGGGCGTGCTGAAGCACCAGCAAGGCGCAGCGGGTTCCGTTGTGGCTGCGAGGCTGCATTGATTAGCCTTGCCGCACAGCGGGCAAAGGTCAGTCTGAGCGGTCTGCATCTGGGGTTGCCTCTTTGCTTGGCGCCTCCGCGGGTAAGGTGTCTGGCAGCGCGGGGCTGTGCTTGCCGGCAGAATACGTTTGTGTGGCGGTGGGTGCCAGCAACGATCAAGGCGACCGCTGCTGGCTGGTGGCTCAGTTGGTCAGCAGACCGTCATTCTTCATACGTGTTACCAGGTTCCGGTAGGTGTTTTGGTACACGTCCTGTTCGACTGTCAGCGGGTTGCCAGTGAAGGGCATGGCCAGCAACATGGGCAGCCAGATGACCATGGTGGCGGAGTCGGAGACGTCATATTTGTATTCTTTCTCGCCTTCGATGGCGGTGGCCTTGAGGTGTACGCGCAGCTTGGCCCATGAGGGAATCACGCCAAAGGTGAAGCCTGAGATCATCGCCGGGATAGCGGCACCGGGGGTGCTGTGATCCACGGCCACGCCGTCGATCACGATGTCGGCCTGGTCTGCGGTGTCGACAATGTCGCAGCAACCGGAGGCGCGAATGGCGGTATCAAAGTGCCTTTTGTGCGCAGCGCTGCCTTCGCGGCCGCGCCAGCTGCTGAATACCTTTACGGGCTGCTGGTTCTGCACGGCGTAGCTCTCGCGATCTAGCGTTGGCAGGTCGTTGGCTTTAAAGGCGGCGCAGCCGGAGGTCATCAGGGTGGCGGTGATGACGAGGATTCCTAGTCTTTTCATTTTTTGTGTTCTTCTTGGTTTTTATAGTGGGCACAGATTAGGGGCGTGGCGGACAGGCGTCGGCCAACGTAGCGTGGTTACGTTTGTGTGCGGTTAACTCCTCTGTGGCGGTGGCCACGACGGCAGGTCGGAGATGGGCTTGAGTATTTGCAGGCAGCATCTGCCGGGCCGCAGTTGAATGGCGGGCATGGCTTGATGGGTAGGGAGTCTCAGCGAGGTATCGCGGGGTAGATCGGCTGGCAGTCCCTTGCCTGCGGCAAGAATAATCCAGGCCAATGACGGCTCCAAGTGTTTTGTTGCGGTTTTGCTACAGCGTTGCAGGCAATGGAAAATCAGCTGCCAGGCAGCAGCCACCCAATCAGTGCTGCCAGCGAGCAGATCGCGACCAGGCCGACCGTGCAGACCACAAAGGATCGCAGATCGGGCGCGTGGTCGTAGTCGTGAATACCCTCTTGCGGGTAATGTCCGAGGGTTATGACGCGGCACGGCGGCCAGCCGGCATACCAGGCAAGTATCTGGAAGCACAGTTCCCACACCAGCCAGATAATCAGGCGTAGCGCGCCGCCAAGCACTCTTAGTAGCGTTTTTGCTGCGCCTTCAATCAGCTCATCCATTGGCTTGTCCTGTTGTTGTGTGGGTCGTTCTGCGTTGCGGTTGCTTGCCGCGCACTAGGCGAGATAGGCCTTGAATACCGCGTGGCTGAGGTAGCTGGTGATCAGATAGGTTGCCAGCGCTATGCTGCCGCAGGCGATCACGCTGCGCGGCGTTACGCCATGCACCAGCAGGGCCTGGCGGAGGTACCAGAGCAAAAGAACCAGCGCGAGCAGCAGGCCGCCGGTCAGTGCTGCCGCCAGCGAGGTGCCGCTGGCTGCACCCCAGAGCATGCCGGCTAGACATGCGGTCAGAGCGGCGGCCGGTCTGCTGAGGTATGGCCCGGTATAAGGTTCGGTGCCGGCCTCGTATTGCGCGTGCCAGAGCAGGCCGGGTGCGAGTCCGGCAACGGCGAACACGAGTGTCTGCGGGTCGCTGAACCAGGGCAGCGCAAGATTCAGGGCCAGTGCGATGAGCGTGGTGGCCGCGAGGCAGACCAGTACACGCCAGTACAAGAGCAGATTCAGCAGGGCTTCAAGGGCGTCCATGGCGTCTCATGTCAGATGGGCTTACTGGGTTTTGCCTGGCCGGCATCATCAGCATCAGGCTGATGCAGCGGTTGAAGAACAGCAAGCGCACTACCTCAATCGCGATACCTGGCCAGGCCAGCGCCCGGCAAAACGCAAGGACGGGCCTGGCCTGATACGCGCTCAGTGCTTCTTGCTTGAATTGCATGGGATGTCCCTTGTAACGCTGGCCTATCACGCGGCCTGTTTGAGCGTAGTCAGCGCTGCAGCGCCGGTTTACAGCACTTTCAGGTAGCGAATCATTTTATCTTCGGCGAAGGCTTTTACCTGCGCTTCCATATCGCGGTTGATATCCGGCAGCGCCTGCTTCATGGCGCGGGCACTGTCACTCTGGCCAAACCGCAGTATGGCGGTGAGCTGGTCGGCATTGAGGTGCTTTGCCATTTCGTCGCTGTCGAGCTGTTTGCCTTGCACTTCGTGCTGCGCCACGGTTTGAAACAGCTCGGCAATGGCGGGGTCTTCCGATAGGCGGGCGAGTTCATTCAGCTGCTGCTCGCTGAGGTAGTGTGCGTAGGCTGTCGCGGCCATGTACAGGAAGTCGTCAGGCGTGACATCGCTCAGCACGCGGGCTACCAGCTCGGCCATGCCGGGTTGTTCCTGCGCCATTTCCTGCAGTCCGGCCTGATAGCCGAGCATGGCCATGTGGCCTGCGCCGATGTTATTGAGAAAGGCTTTGGCAGCGCTGAGGTGGGCGGGGCTGATGTGTGTGTAGTCAGGCTTGGCCTGGTGAGGCGTTTGGCTAGCGGGCGCGGTGCTGCAGGCCGATAGGGTACAGAGCAGCAGTGCAATTACAGTGCAGAGACAGAGCTGTTTGCGCATGGGGGTGTCCTTTGGCTCATGCTGGTGGGTTGGCAGCGTTTTGTTTTTCTAATACCGGTCTGCCATAACGCAGCAGACTCATTTCTGTTGGCGTTCTGACTAACAGCTCATTGCTCGTTCAGGTAGCTGACCAGTTTGGCCTCTCCGTATAAGCGTGCGTTCTCTGCCAGTTCTCGGTTGATCTCCGGCAGCATTAGCTGCATTGCAAAGACGCTTTCACTCTGAGAAAACTTGAGTAGGTCTTCAAGCTGATCGGCATCCAGTTTTTTCGTGAACTCATCTTCGTCGATGGGTTTGTTCTGCGTTGCGTTCCAGCGGATGGTACGAAACATTGATTTCACCGAGGAGTTGTCCGAGAGCTCTGCCAACTCGGTAAGCTGCGCTTGCGTCAGATAGTGCGCGTAGACCTCTGCGGTCATATTGAGAAAGTCGTCGGCGGTTACATCGCCGAGCGCACGATCCATCAGTTCTGCCATGCCGGGCTGCTCTCGGGCTATCTCATTCAGCCCAACCTTGTAACCGATCATGAACATTTCCACGGCCTCAATATTGATGAGGAATGCTTTGGCCGCGCTCAGGTGTGCAGGGCTGGTGGCATAGGTTGGCCAAGTGGCGGTTGTGCGCTGGCTAACAGGTGCCGTACTGCAGGCGGACATTGCGGATATGAGCAGGGTGAGTATCAAGCAGAGAGAAAGCCGTCTTTGCATGGGGGCCTCGGTGCTGCGCGGTTCGGTCGGGCAGCATTATCAGGTTGTTTTTCAGGCTTGCCGATATTCAGCACCGGCGCCTGGCGGTAGGCCAAGGCAAGGATTGAATCCGGGCAAAGCGGCAAAGTGGCGTAGCAGGACTCGCCAAGCCGCAGCTAAGGGCGTGGCGCAGTCTGTGGCGGAGTGTCAGCGGGATGTGTTGTTGCGGCTGGCAGTCCCTTGCCTAGGGCAAGAGTAATCCAGGCCAATGGTGGCTCCAAGCGATATTTTGGCCTCCCTGCCAGCGCTGCGTATCAGGCGAGTTGATTGAGGTAAAGCGCGAGTATCAGGCCGATAGCGGTGGCAACACCTGCCCAGTAGGCGTCCTCCGTGAAGGCCTTGGGGAATACCTCGGTGGCCAGTGAGGCGACCACGGCGCCGCCGGCGAAACACTGGATCAGCGCCAACCATGCCTGGGGTACTTCGGTCATCAGCAGGTTGCCTGCCAAGGCGGCAAGGGACAGTATCACCGCGGTACCCGCCCAGAGGGCGAGGACCTTGCGCCTGGAGTGACCGGACGCGGCCATATCCCTGGCGCCGCCAGCGGCTTCAGGCAGATTCGACAGAAAAATGGACCCGGAGAGGGCAGCTACCTGCAGAGGACCCGCGCCGATCAGCGCGACCCCCAACGCCAGATTTTCGGGAATACCGTCGAGGGTAATGGCAGCCAGAAGCCCACCACCGTTGCCAGAGCCCCACTTCTTTTTTACCAGGTAAGCCAGCCCGGTAAATACCGCCGCGCCCAGCAGGACAAAGCCGAACGCCTGCCATAGCGGCGCCTTGCGCATCGCAGGTTCGATCAGCTCCAGCACCGCGGAGACCATCAGGGCGCCACCGGCCAGCGCGACGACAAATCCTTCCAGCGGTTTGGGCAGGCGCCCATAGATGCCCCACACCGCGCCAAGCAACAGCGCGCCGGAGACGACAAGAATCACGGTGATGGTCAGCAACATGCTTCAGCTCTCTGAGAATGCGCGCCTGGCGCCTGGCTCGGGAAGGTGGTTGTGGAGCTTGGAGGCAGCGCAGCCGCAAATAGTTTCCCGAACGGGAGATAAAGGAATGGTTGCTGCCGAGCGCGGCGCTCGCCTCAGTACAACCTTGCCAGCAGCGCCGTTACCGCCGTTTCAACGCGCAGGATTCGCTCGCCGAGCTGTACCGGCTGCATGCCGGCTTCGATCAGCTTGTCGACCTCATAGGGAATCCAGCCACCCTCTGGGCCGATGGCCAGGGTCAGTGGCTGGTCGATACCGCGTGGGCAGGCGGGGTAGTCGCCAGGGTGGGCGACCAGCGCCAAGCGATTGTCGATGAGCGCTGGCAAGTGGTCTTCCACGAAGGGTTTGAAGCGTTTTTCGATGCGTACGCTGGGCAGCACGGTATCGCGTGCCTGTTCCAGACCAAGCAGCAGATTATCGCGGATCACCTCGGGCTGCAGAAAGGGGGTTTGCCAGAAGCTCTTTTCCACCCGGTAGCTGTTCAGCAGGATGATCTCGGGAACGCCGAGGGTGGCGCAGTGCTGCAGGATGCGGCGGAACATCTTTGGCCGGGGCATGGCCAGCAGCAGGGTGAGCGGCAACTTGACAGGCGGTGATTGGTCAAGCGTGACGTGTAATTCTGCGTGAGTACTGGTCAGCGCGGTGACGTCGCCTTGCCCCATCAGGCCGTTGATGCGCCCTACGCGCAGGCTGTCGCCGACGGCGACCTGCTGAATGTCCTGCATGTGGGCCAGGCGGCGGCCACTCAGGCGCACCTGATCTGTAGCGGTAAAGTCGCCGTCTTCCAGCAGCAGCAGGTTCATGTGGTGGGTGTGTCTTGCTCGTCGGCCTGATCGTTGCGCGGGCGCGCCCGGACAAAGCGGCTGAATACGATGCCCACTTCATACAGCAGCCACATGGGCACCGCCAGCAGCGTCTGCGAGATCACATCCGGCGGCGTCAGCACCATGCCGATGGCAAAGCAGCCGACCACCACATAGGGGCGCGCCTTGGTCAGCGACTGCACATCAACAATACCCACCAGTACCAGCAGCACGGTGGCTACCGGTATTTCGAACGACAGGCCAAAGGCCATGAACAGCGTAAGCACAAAGTCGAGGTAGCTGTTGATGTCGGTCATCACCGCTACGCCCTCGGGCGCGGTACTGGTGAAAAAGCCGAACACCAGCGGGAACACCACGTAATAGGCGAACGCCATGCCGCTGTAGAAGAGCACGATGCTGGAGGCGAGCAGGGGCACGGCCAGGCGCTTCTCGTGTTTGTACAGGCCCGGGGCGATAAAGCTCCAGATCTGGTGCAGCACAAAAGGCATGGCCAGAAACAGCGCACTGATCAGCGTCAGCTTGAAGGGTGTGAGAAACGGCGAGGCCACATCGGTGGCGATCATGCTGGTGCCTTCGGGCATCAGCGCGCGCAGCGGCTCGGAGACGAAGCTGTAGATGTCGTTGGCGAAGTAGAACAGCCCGGCAAAGATCACCAGCCAGATACAGACGATGCGCAGCAGGCGCGAGCGCAGTTCGGTCAGGTGCGCGACCAGCGGCATGTCACCGCCGGTTTTCGCCGGTGGCGGCAGTTCAGGGTTGCTCATGGCGGGGTGCTTGCTGGTCATGGGGTTCTTCAGCGACAGAGTCTTCGGGCGGCTGCGGGGACGCAGGCGCGGGCTTAGCTGTAGTCTGCGGCGTTTGCGTTACGCTTTGTTGACCGTCAGGTTTCACATTGCTGCTGCCCTTGGCCGGATTGCCGAGATTCAGGCCATGCTTGTCGAGCTCGGCCATGATGCGCTCGTTGTGCAGCTGCTGACGGATTTCATCGGCGCCGATTTCACGCTCGACCTGGCTGCGCACCTCGGAGAAGCCGCGCTTGATCCGGCCGATGGTCAGGCTGACGGTGCGAATGGCGCCGGGCAGCCGCTCGGGGCCGAGAACCAGCAGGGCGAGAACCGCCACCACCAGCATTTCCAGAAAGCCGATGTCGAACATGGGTCAGGACCTGTTGAGGTTACGGCTTGGACTGAGTGTCCTGTTTGTGCTCTTCGGCCTTGGCATCCAGGGTTTCGCCCGGCTTGCTCTCGACCGAGGGCTTGTCATCGTCGTTCATGGACTTGCGAAAGCCCTTGATGGCCTCACCCAGATCACCGCCGATGTTTTTCAGACGCTTGGTGCCAAACAGCAGAATGACGATCGCCAATACGATCAACAGCTGCCACAGACTGATTCCGCCAAAACCCATTACAACCTCCGGGGCAGAGCCCTGTTTACTTTGCGCGAGCGGCTTTCTCTTCCAGACCGGAAAGATCGAAGCGGCGCTCGAGTTCTTTGAGAATGTCATCGGGGCCCAGGCCCAGATGACTGAGCATGACCAGTGAGTGGAACCACAGGTCAGCAGTTTCGTAGATCAGCTCGGACTTGTCGTCGCTGTGCTGACAGTCCTTGGCGGCGAGCAGTGTTTCCGTGCACTCCTCACCGACCTTTTCGAGAATCTTGTTCAGGCCCTTGGCGTGCAGGCTGGCCACATAGGATGAATCGGCGGCGGCCTGTTTGCGCTGCTCCAGCACGGCGGCCAGTTGGCTCAGGGTATCAGACATGCTGGGTCACTCTTTCGGGTTCTGGTAGAGCGTGGCCGGGTCGGTAATCACGGCATCCACGGTTTGCCACTCGCCGTCTTCCAAGACGCGATAGAAGCAGCTCTCACGGCCGGTATGGCAGGCGATGCCGCCAATCTGCTCGACCTGCAGGATGATTACGTCGGCGTCGCAGTCCAGGCGCAGTTCATGCAGCTGCTGCACATTGCCGGACTCCTCGCCTTTGCGCCACAGGCGGTTGCGCGAGCGCGACCAGTAAATACCACGGCCTTCCTGCACGGTGAGTTGCAGGGCTTCGCGGTTCATCCAGGCGACCATCAGCACGCGCTGGGTGTGCACATCCTGCGCGATGGCTGGTACCAGCCCGTCGGCATCCCATTTGATGCTGTCGAGCCAGTCGTTGTTGGGGGTTGAATCGGTCATGGGACTGTCGTTGTTCGGTTAATCTGCCAAGTGTGCCAGTTCTGCCGGGGGATGACTACGCGCGGCGCAGAATCAACCAGCCACCCACGGCAATCAATACCCACTGTGCCGGTGCCGCATTGACCCACAGGTTGGGGTCGCCACCCAGGGTGCTGCTGCCCAGCACCAGCAGGGCAATACCCGCTACGCGCAGCGCCCAGTGGTTGCGTTGGCGCTCCGGCGGGCGCTCTATCGGTTGGGCTGCGACGTTGTTCAGTGCCTTGTGCGCGGTGTCGATCAGCGCCGGCACGCGCTCCAGATGCTGTTGCCAGACCTTGGCCTGATGCTGCGGCAGCATGCGCTCACGCATCCAGCGTTCAAGGTAGGGTTGGGCGGTGCTCCACAGGTCCAGGTCGGGGTACAGCTGACGGCCCAGGCCTTCAATATTGAGCAGGGTTTTCTGCAGCAGTACCAGTTGCGGCTGTACTTCCATCTGGAAGCGGCGCGCGGTCTGGAACAGGCGCAGCAGCAGCTGGCCAAAGGAAATCTCGCTCAGCGGGCGCTCGAAGATGGGCTCGCAGACGCTACGAATAGCAGCTTCGAATTCGTTCACGCGGGTGTCGGCGGGAATCCAGCCAGAGTCGATATGCAGCTGGGCTACGCGGCGATAGTCGCGCTTGAAGAAGGCCATCAGGTTGCGCGCCAGATAGCTCTGATCTTCTGGCGTCAGGCTGCCGACAATGCCGAAGTCGATAGCAATGTACTGCGGTTCCCACGGGTGTGCGCGCGAGATGAAGATGTTGCCGGGGTGCATGTCGGCATGGAAAAAGCTGTCGCGAAACACCTGGGTGAAGAAGATCTCGACGCCGCGCTCGGCCAGCTTCTTCATGTCGGTGCGCTGATCGGCCAGCGCCGCCAGGTCGGTCACCGGGATGCCGCTGATGCGCTCCATTACCAGCACCTTGTGGCGGCACCAGTCCCAATACACCTTGGGGATGTACAGCAGCTCGGAGCCTTCAAAGTTGCGTCTTAGCTGTGAGGCGTTGGCGGCTTCGCGGTGCAGGTCCAGCTCATCGAAAATGGTGCGTTCGTAGTCCTCTACCACTTCAACCGGGCGCAGGCGGCGGCCCTCGGCGGAGACCCGCTCCAGCCCCCGGGCAGCCAGATAAAGCCATTGAATGTCCTGATCGATCACCTCGCCAATGGCCGGGCGCACCACCTTGACCACCACCTCGGTGCCATCGTGCAGCCGCGCGGCATGCACCTGCGCGACCGAGGCTGAGGCGAGCGGCTCATCGCTGAATTCGGCAAATACGCTGTCGATGCTCTGGCCCAACTGCTCCTCGATCCGAATGCGGGCCTGATCCGCCGGGAAGGGCGGTACCTTGTCCTGCAGAAAGGCCAGCTCCAGCGCGATGTCGTCAGGCATCAGGTCGCGGCGGGTGGAAAGAATCTGGCCGAACTTGATGAACACCGGGCCCAGATCTTCGCAGGCCAGGCGCAGCCGCGCGCCACGGCTGAGGTCCTTGGGCGCCGGGCGCAAGCGCCAGGGGCCGAGTTTCAGGCCCAGCCGCGCCAGCGCCGGTAGCGGCAGTTCCAGCAAAATCTGGTCAAGGCGGTAGCGGGTGAAGATGTGCAGGATGCGCAGCAGGCGCGTAAAAGCGGTGAGTCTCATGCGTCTGGTGTGTCCGGGTCGGTTGGGCTGAGCAGGGCGACGCGGGCTTCGAGCCGGTCAAGCTGCAGGCGCATTTCATGGAGTAGTTCGGCGCTGGCGCGGGCTTCGGCATTGCCGACCAGCTGGCGGCTTTCTTCGGTCAGGTACTCGCCCATGGTCATGCGCAGGCTTTCGCGGCTGTCCTTGCCCCATTGGTGGCTGCGGCGCAGCAGGCTGCCAATGGCATGCGCGGGTACCGGCCCCAACCAGCGGGCCAGCTCGGCTTCAGCGTCCAGGCGCAGGTCGCCGAATATGTTCTGCAGGCTGATGAGCACCTGGCTGTCGCCGGTCAGCTCCAGCTCAGGATGTTGCAGCAGGGCCTTGCGGTCACGGCTGACCAGTAACTTCGCCAGCACGGCACTGGGTGCGCTCAGCTGGCAGTCGGCCGCGCCGGCATAGGCGTTGAGCAGTTGCATGCGCCCCTCGGCGGGCAGCAGATAGAGCTGCCAGTCGGGCTCGCGGGCGCTGATCAGAATGACCTTGCCGGTCAGCGCAGCCAGACGGCGTGCGGTCAGGGCGTCGCGTTGCAGCGCAGCCTCGATGCTGCGCTGCGCGGCGGCCAGCAGTGCCGCCGGCAACATCAGGGTTTGATCCCCCGGTGCAGGGCTACGATGCCACCGGTCATGTTGTGATAGGTCACACGAGCAAAGCCGGCCTCGACCATCATTGCCTTGAGGGTCTCCTGATCGGGGTGCATGCGAATGGACTCGGCCAGATAGCGATAACTGTCCGCATCGTTGGCCACCAGCTTGCCCATGAACGGCAGCAGCTTGAAGCTGTACTGGTCGTAGGCCTTGGACAGCAGTTCGCTCTTGGGCTTGGAGAACTCCAGAATCAGCAAACGCCCGCCTGGCTTGAGTACCCGCAGCATGGAGGCGATGGCCGCGTCCTTGTGGGTGACGTTGCGCAGACCAAAGGCGATGGTGATGCAGTCAAAGTAGTTGTCGGGGAAGGGCAGCGCCTCGGCATCGGCCTGCACGAAGCGCACATTGCCGGCCACGCCCAGATCCAGCAGGCGATCACGCCCGACCTTGAGCATGGAGGCGTTGATGTCGGCCAGAATCACCTCGCCCTCGGGACCCACGCGCTTGGCAAAGCGGCGCGTCAGGTCGCCGGTGCCACCGGCAATGTCCAGCACCCGGTTGCCGGGACGTACCCCCGACAGCTCGATGGTGAAGCGCTTCCAGATGCGGTGGATGCCGCCGGACATCAGGTCGTTCATGATGTCGTACTTGGCTGCGACCGAATGAAACACCTCGGCGACGCGCTGCGCCTTCTCGGATTCGGCCACGGTCTGAAAGCCGAAATGGGTGGTGTTGTCGGTGTTCTGCTTGTCGCTCATGGAATCAGTCTGCCCTGGCAAAATCAGGCCCCATTCTAACCACTTTTTCAGGCCCGGCGGAGAATTAGCAAGCTGCTGAAAATCTACCTGCGTTGCCATCGCGGCGTTAAAAACACCCTCAGAATGCTCATTTACACCTTGTAAACTGCGCTTCTTCGACTGTTTTTGCCTTGCGCTGGCTGCCTCGGCTCGGGCTTCCTGCTTCGCTCTAACTCCTGCATCCATGCAGTCGTCGGCAACGCTTTTCAACGGCTTGCAGCCGCTGATGCAGCATAAGACGCATTTGCCGGGATGACGTTCCCGAGGCTTTGCGGCATGCTACAGGGCCACCCAACAGATACACCCCATGGAGTAGCCGATGGCGACCGTAGACATTACCCGCGAGCACAATCTGGGCAAGGAAAAGGCCAAGGAGCAGGCGCAGTTGCTGGCCGACAAACTGGCGCAGAAACTGGATGCCAAGTGTGCCTGGCAAGGCGATGAGCTGACCTTCAAGCGCAGTGGCGCTGATGGCTCCATTCACGTGTCCGATTCGGACGTGCGCGTGGTGGTCAAACTGGGCCTGATGCTGTCGCCCATGCAGGGCATGGTTAAGGGCGAGATCGAGAAGGCGCTGCAAAAATATTTGGCCTGAGACGAAAAAGTCGGTTTTTTAGTATGTCTTTTCTAATTCCGAAGCGTAGCTTGCTGAGCAAGGATCGGTAATCGGTCCATTGCAGTATCCCTACTTAATCAGGAGCTACCAACATGGCCAAGACTACTACCGCTAAGAAACTGGAAGACAACGCTACTACCTTCGCTAACGACGTGAAGAACTACACTCACCAAATCTGGTTGGCTGGCCTGGGCGCTTACGCCAAAGCCGGTAAAGAAGGTGCAGATTACTTCAAGAAGCTGGTTGCCGAAGGCGAAGAAGTTGAGAAGAAGGGCAAGGAACTGGTTGAAACCCAGGTTGAAGCTGCCAACAGCCGCATCGAATCCTTCAAGGAAAAAGTGCAGGAAAGGACCGGCGGTCGCTTCAGCAAGGTAGAAGAAGTGTTCGACGAGCGCGTTGCCTCTACCCTGGGCCGTATCGGCATTCCGAGCAAGAAGGACATTGACCAGTTGTCTGCTAAGCTTGATGATCTGAGTGCTGCACTCAAGTCACTGCAGAGCAAGTAACGGTCACAGAGGAGTTGCTCCATGGCGGGAAAGAAAAAGGACGATAAGGATCCTGGCTGGGTCGCCGATATCGAAAGTTACTCACGTCAGATCTGGTTGGCTGGCTTGGGTGCTTACGCCAAGGTCGGGAAGGAAGGTGTAAAGCTTTTCGAAAACCTGATCAAGGACGGTGAAGCGGCCGAGGAAAAGGCCAAGGTCGAGATCGATAAACAGGTCGACGCCTTGAAAGGCAAAGCCAAGTCCGGCAAGAACCCACTCGATGCAGGCAAGGCCAAGGCTGAAAAGGCCAAGGGTCGCCTCACCGGCAAGTGGAACGAGCTGGAAGAAGCCTTCGACAAGCGCCTCAACAGCGCTGTCGCCCGCCTCGGAGTGCCCTCACGTGATGAGGTCAAAGCGCTTAACAGCAAGGTTGACGAACTGACCAAGCTGATCGAGCAACTGGCTGGTGGCAAGGCTGCGCCCAAAGCCAAGCCTGCTGCAGCCAAACCGGCGGCCAAGCCACGTGCGCGCGCTACCACGGCGAAAACGGCGGCGGCTAAACCCGCGGCTGCCAAGCCGACAGCAGCCAGCAAGCCGGCAGCTAAACCTGCGGCCAAGAGCACCAGCGCTGCCAAGCCTGCGGCAAAAAAGCCGGCGGCTAAAACGGCGTCCAGTGCGAGCAGTAGCACGGCTGCCAAGCCTGCAACCGCGCGCAAGGCTCCGGCCAAGCCAAAGGCAGCAGCCAAGCCCAAGGCTCCGGCAAAACCCAAGGCAACGCCAGCCGCCGTGAAAGCGGCCGAGCCGGCAGCGCCAGCGGCAGCAACACCGGCGCCAGCGGCCAAGCCCAGCGAGTCCTGATTCGCCGGCCTGTACCGCGTAAAACAGAAACCCCGAGCAGGTAAAACTGCCTGGGGTTTTTTATTGGTATGCCGTTAGAGGGCTATCGCTGGCGCGCAATGCCACACGCGGAACTGCACGCTCTGGTAATGGCGGTTGCCGACGATGCTTGGCGCTCCGGGTTACCTCTATACCAGCGTTACCCTGTGCCCAGCGCGGGCCGGGATGTGGCTTCCCCAACGCACCATTGAACTACGCCGCTCAGTTGTAACGGTCGATCAGCGTCTGCATCCACGGTTCGGTGGCTTCATCCATGTATGGCAGCAGCAAGCCCAGCGCTTGTTGCACGCCAGCGGCCGGGTCGGGCTCCTCAGCGCTGGCGATGCGCTGGTAGTCGAGCCAGAACATGCAGGTTTGGCACAAGGCGTCCAGCAGGCGTTGGAGGCTTTCTTCTGCGCAATGCAGTTGCCCGCCCGCGCGCATGACCAGCAGGATGTGTGCAAGGCATTGCCGTAGCTGATGCAGCCAGGTTTGCATGGCCTGACGAATGAAGGGGTAGCGACTCATCAGGTTGGACAGGTCCTGAAACAGGAAGCGGTAAGTGGCGACTGCCTCGAACAGCAGATGCAACAGCAGCCAGAGGTCTTCGGGCGATACCTCGTCGGGGTTTTCCGCCGGGCTCAGCAGGTTGCGCGTACTGAGCAAAAAGTCATCAATCAGCACTTCGAGTAGCGCTTCCTTGCCCTTGAAGTGGTAGTACAGGTTGCCGGGGCTGATATCCAGTTCGTTGGCCATGTCCAGCGTGGTGACATTGGGTTCACCCTGCTCGTTGAACAGTTCCAGAGCACAGAGCAGGATGCGGTCGCGGGTTTTCATGGGGCTCCTCAAAGCTGATGTACATAGCGCCCGGGCGCGGGGCCCAGCGCCGGGTCGGCCACGGGATGGGAGGCGTTTTGCAGCGCGCCGCTGTGGCGGATGAGCCAGCCGGTCCAGGCGGGCCACCAACTGCCCTCGGTGACGGTCGCGCGATTGGCCCAACTGTCTGCGGTGTCGTGGGCGTCGATGGGCGCGCTCTGATAACCGGCGCGGCCTTGGCCCGGTGGGCACAGCAACCCCTGAATGTGGCCGCCACGGCACAGCGTGAACTGGCAGTCGCCGCCTAACCGCCCGGCGGGCAGGGCGTTGCGCCATGGCACGATGTGGTCGCGCTCGGCCGCCAGGTGCCAGCTGGGCAGTGACAGCTGGCTTAGATCAATGCGTGCGCCGTCGAGTTGCAGGGCACCCTGCCGGCTCAAAGGGTCGCGAGTCAGCAGATCAAGCAGGTCCTCGACCAGCTGTGCGGGGAGGCGGGTATTATCGTGGCTCCAGGTGTGTACCGGCGAATTTGGCAACGCCTCGCCCAGCGCATAGCGCTGCACGGCGGGCTGCCAGAGCAGCTGCTCGGGTTTCATCCAGGTAAACAGGCTGCCTAGGCTGCGCTCATCCAGATAACCCTGGCGCCAGACCTGCCGACGCAGCCGTTGCTGGGTGGCGCTGCCGGCCAGGCGTTGCAGATCGGTTTGCAGGCGTGCGTCCAGCGGCGTGATCAGCAGGCTCAATGCGCTCAGGCAGTCGGCACGGCCGCGTGCCTGCAACCAGCCCGCCAGCAGGGTGGCGAGCATGCCGCCGGAGCATACCCCAAGCAGGCTGGCCTGATCGCTGGCACTGATCTTGAGTACTGTGGTCAACGCCTCGCGGCAGGCCCGCACGTAATGGTTCAGCCCCCAGTTGCAGTGGCTCGGGTTGGGGTTGCGCCAACTGATCAGATACACCGCCAGGCCTTGCTGCAGTGCGTGCTGCACCAGGCTGGCGGCGGGGGTGAGGTCGAGTAGATAGTAGCGGTTGATCGGTGGCGGAATGATCAATAGCGGCTTGCTGTATTGCTGTGCGGTGGCTGGGGTGTAGTGAATCAGCTCGAAGCTGGGCTGGCGCAGTATCACCTCGCCGGGGCTCAGTGCCAACTGTTTGCCGGGGCGGTAGTGGTCTTCGGCCTCCGGCATGGCCAGCGGTCGTCGGGTCACCTGGTCGACCAAAAGGTTACGCAAACCCCGGCGCAGGTTGCCCCCACGGCTTTGCCGCGTGGCGGCGATGATCTGCGGATTGAACGGTCCATTGGATGGTGAGCTGGCAGCGCTCAGCTGGCTTAGCAGCCAGTGCAGGTTGGCGCGTTCGGGCTCACCGAGGTCGAGCCCGTTGAGCCAGATCTGCAGTGGCTGTTGCCAGGCCTGCCAGAGTTGCAGCAGGCGCTGTTGCAGCGGGCGTTGCCAGCCGGGATGCTGAAAGCGCGGGTCGTCGGTCAGCGCGCTGCAGTCGAGCTTGCCCTGCAGGGCAAGCAGACTGAGGCGAGTAACGCGGCACAGGTAGTGTCGGTGATGACGCGGCTGGTTCAGTGTGGAGCGCAAGAGGGCGAGAAGACTCCGGGACAGATCCGCGCTCAGGGATCCTGCGATTGCTTGTCCGTGGGGTCTTGCGCGCATCCAGGGGTTCCGGTCCAGATGGTGGGCTCATTGTTCTGCAGTCTAACCCAAGAGCTAGCGGGTACCAGCCCTTGTGTGCGCCGGCTGCTCGGCTTTGTGCGCTGGCGCCGACTTCAGCTCTTGATCAGGGCGCTGGTGGGTTGGTGGCGGATCACTGCGGGCTGCTTCTCCTCCGACAGGAAAGACATGATCAACGGGGCTACGCTCTGCGCTCGGGTAATCAGAAACAGATGACCATCGTCTATCACATGCAGTTCGGAATTGGGGATGCGCCAGGCCAGCAGGCGCATGTTAACCAGCGGGATCAGCGGGTCGTCGTCGCCAGCCAGAATCAGCGTGGGCTGGCGAATCTTGTGCAGCCAGTGGATGCTGGTCCAACCAAGACCGGCAAACAGCTGCCAGTAGTAACCCAGCTTGCCGGATGAACGCACCTTGTTCGCGTGTGCTTCAGCCAGATGCGGATCGCGGCGGAAGGCGCCGCCGTAGATGTCCGGCGCGATGGCGACCCCGTGCGACGGCTGCAGGTAGCGCCGCGGGCTAGCCATTTTCAGCAATACCTTCGGGCGGCCAGGCACCATGACTGCACCAGCCGAGGTGGCGGCCAGAATCAGCTTTTTGCACCGTTCCGGGTGGCTATAGGCGAATTGCTGCGCCAAAGCACCGCCCCAGGACACGCCAATGACATTCACCTGCGAGTAATCGAGGTAGTCCAGCATGCGTGCTGCCAGTTTAGCCAAGCCGGGAAAGCGGAACGGCGTGGCCGGGGTAGAGGAGCCGCCTACGCCGGGTACGTCAAAGGCAATCACCTCCAGCGTTGGGTCAAGCGCTGCGACGAACGGGAAGACCAGCTCCAGGTTGGCGCCGATGCCATTGAAGATCAGCAGCGGCGGCAGGCTACTGGTGCCAGGTCGCACGGCAGTACGCAGGTACTGGCCATCCAGCTCGATGGTGCGGAAGATATAACTCTGCGACATGGGCGCTTCCCGTGGTGACGCGTATCAGCGTTCGTGAACGTAGGTACCGGGCGCAGGTTCCAGCGCCGGGTACGCTTCATTGCCAAGCAATTCCGGTGCCGGTTTACGCTTTCCGCCGCGTGTGTGCAACCAATCTCGCCAATGTTGCCACCAGGAGTCGGATTGCTTGGTCGCGGTCTCCAGCCATTTCTTGGCGTCGTCGGTCATGTCGCTATTGGTGAAAAAACGCGCCTTGGGGTTGCCCGGTGGGTTCAGAATGCTCTGAATGTGCCCACTGGACGACAGCACGAACTCGCACTTGCCGCCGAGCAGACGCGCCGATTTGTAGCAGGCCTCCCACGGGGTGATGTGGTCGTTGAGGCCGGCAATCACGAAGAAGTCGCTTTTCACCTGCTTGAGATCGATTGGCGTACCGCAGACTTCCAGCGCGCCGGGCTTGGTCAGCGGGTTGGACTTGAACATCTCCAGGAACTCGCCATGCAGCGCGGCGGGCAACCGGGTGGTGTCGTTGTTCCAGAACAGGATGTCGAAGACCGGCGGCTCGTTACCCAGCAGGTAGTTGTTAACCCAGTAGTTCCAGACCAGATCGTTGGGGCGCATCCAGGCAAAAATCTTCGCCATGTCGCGGCCTTCCAGCACGCCGTGCTGATATGACATTCGCCGCGCCGCCTCGATCGAGCGCTCGTCGGCAAAGAGCGCCACCTGAGTCTTGATCTGGGTATCCAGTACGCTCACCAGCAGCGTGAAGGAATGCACCTTCTTCTCTTTCAGTGCCGCATAGTGACCCAGCAGTGAGACAGTGGTAATGCCGCCGGAACAGGCGCCGAGCATGCTCAGGTCCTTGCTGCCGGTAATCTTCAGCACCACGTCGATGGCTTCCTTGAGCGCCTCAATATAAGTGCTCAGGCCCCATTCGCGGTGCGATTTGGTCGGGTTGCGCCAACTGACCACGAAGGTCTGCATGTGGCTGACCGACAGGTAGCGCGCCAGACTTTTCTCCGGGGACAGGTCAAACACGTAGAACTTGTTGATCTGGGGCGGCACTACCAGCACCGGCCGCTCGTAGACCTCTTCGGTCAGCGGCTTGTACTGGATCAGCTCCAGTACCTCGTTGCGAAAGACCACCGAGCCCTTGGTCGTGGCCAGATTGCCGCCGACCTCAAAGGCATTCATGTTGACCTGGCTGGGCATGCCGCCGTTATGGGCGATGTCTTGCGCCAGGTGGGTAAGACCGTCGAGCAGGCTCTTGCCGCCGGTCTCAAAGAAGCGTTTCAGTGCCGCCGGATTGAGCGCGGTATTGGTCGGCGACATCGCCTCGGTCATCAGCGCGATGACGAATTGCGCACGGCTGACGTCCTGCTCGGGCAGGTCTGCCGTTGTAATCCAGGTGTTGAGTTCTTTACGCCAGGCCAAATAGGTCTGCATGTAGCGCCGATAAATGGGGTTCTGGCTCCAGGTCGGATCGATAAAACGGCGATCATCCGGTGTTGGCGCAATCTCGGAGCGGCCGATCATGACGTCCTTGACCGCCAGGCCCAGGCGCCCGATGTGCTTCAGACTGTGTACCGGCTGCTTCACGGTCTGACGCATGACCATACGCGCGGTACTGATCAGGTCGCGGGTGGGTGCGCCGATGACCGGGTTGGGGCCAAGGATGCTTTCAGTGGTTTTATGACTCAAATCGTCACTGTTTATTTTATTGCCCATTTTCAACGCTCCAATCTGAGGCAGGGAAGCCAGTGCGGCGGATCATCAGCAAGGCATTCTGGCTTTCTGGTGTCGCACCCTTGAGACAAGTTAGCACGAGGGTCAGAGGCTGTTAAGCGAAGTCTGCAAAACAGTAAGACGGCTTTTCAGTTGTGATTCAACAGCCCTTCAACGCTAAACCTGCACGGGATATGCCAACATTTTTGTGCGATGGCACAGACTGTGGCTGGCCACTATTCAGTGGCGCACGGCTTAGCGTGCGATAGTCAGGGACTACAGCAGATAAAGATTGCAAAAGAGTTGCCGAGGCTCAGGGAATGAAGCGCACCGCGGTAGTGTGTGGGTCACGGGACGCCCCGGCGGCGTGTAACTGGTCGAGGTAGGCTTGCCAGCGCGCTTCCTGTTCGGTGGCCAACTGATACAGGTAGTCCCAGGTGTAGAGGCCACTGTCGTGTCCATCATCGAAGGTCAGTTTCAGTGCATAGCGCCCGGCGGTTTCCACCGCGCTGAGCGCCACATGCTGCTTGCCGGTCTGCAACACAGGTTTGCCGTGTCCGCGCACCTCGGCCGAGGGTGACAGTACCCGCAGGTATTCCGCCGGCAAGACGAACTCGCGGCCATCGGCGTAACCCAGGCGCAGGCTGCGCGAGGACTTTTGCAACTTGATGGTGGTGGGGATGGGCGCGGGCATTGACGATTCCTCAGCTTCAAGCGAAAAAGCAGGCCGGTGTTTGGACTCGACCTGCTTGGGCTTGCCGCTTTTAGCTTACGGCGGGTTTAAAGAATGTATCTCGACAGGTCTTCATTGACCGCCAACTCACCCAGATGCTCGTCAACATAGGCCGCATCGATCTTGAGTGGCTGCTCACTGTGCTTGGAGGCGAGGTCGCCGGCACTGAAGGAGACTTCTTCCAGCAAGCGTTCGAGTACCGTGTGCAAGCGACGTGCGCCGATATTCTCGGTTTTCTCGTTGACCTGCCAGGCGATTTCGGCGAGACGGGTGATGGCATCGTCGGTGAACTCGATGTTCAGCTCCTCGGTTTTCATCAGCGCGCGGTACTGCTCGGTCAGCGAGGCATCGGGCTCGGTGAGAATGCGTTCAAAGTCGCCGGGTGTCAGCGATTGCAGCTCCACGCGAATCGGCAGGCGGCCCTGCAGCTCGGGGATCAGGTCCGAGGGCTTGGTCAAGTGGAAGGCGCCGGAGGCAATGAACAGGATATGGTCGGTCTTGACCATGCCGAACTTGGTGTTCACCGTGCAGCCTTCAATCAGCGGCAGCAGGTCGCGCTGCACGCCTTCGCGTGACACATCAGCGCCACCGCCGCTGTCGCCGCGCTTGCTGACCTTGTCGATCTCGTCGATGAAGACAATGCCATTCTGCTCGACGACCTCGATGGCGCGGCCTTTGAGCTCGTCTTCGTTGACCATCTTCGCCGCTTCTTCGTCACGCACCAGCTTGAGCGCGTCCTTGACCTTGAGCGTGCGGCTTTTCTTCTTGCCCTTGCCGAGGCTGGAGAACATGTTCTGCAGCTGGCTGGTCATTTCTTCCATGCCGGGCGGGGTCATGATCTCGACACCCATGGGGGTTTCGGCCACCTCGATGTCGATTTCCTTGTCGTCCAGCTCACCCTCACGCAGACGCTTGCGGAAAAGCTGACGGGTACTGTTTTCCGCGCGCTCGGGCTGGTCGCCGGTGGCCTGGCGTGCAGGCGGCAGCAGAGCGTCGAGAATGCGGTCCTCGGCGGCGTCTTCGGCGCGGAAGCGCACCTTGACCATCTCCTGTTCGCGCAGCAGCTTGATGGCCGCGTCGACCAGGTCGCGAATGATGGATTCCACATCGCGGCCAACATAGCCGACTTCGGTGAACTTGGTCGCTTCTACCTTGATGAAAGGGGCCTGCGCCAGCTTGGCCAGGCGGCGAGCGATCTCGGTCTTGCCGACACCGGTCGGGCCGATCATCAGAATATTCTTGGGGGTTACTTCAGCGCGCAGTGCTTCGGGCAACTGCTGGCGCCGCCAGCGATTGCGCAGGGCAATGGCGACGGCGCGTTTGGCATCCTGCTGGCCGATGATATGGCGATCCAGCTCGTGCACGATTTCACGTGGGGTCATGGACATGCTGATTGTTCCGAACGCCTCAGGTATTGGCGTCCAGCTCCTCGATAGTCTGGTTGTGGTTGGTGTAGATGCAAATCTCACCGGCGATACCCAGGCTGGATTCGACAATCTCGCGAGCAGACAGCTCGGTGTGGCGCAGCAGGGCGGTGGCCGCAGACTGGGCAAAAGGCCCGCCTGAACCAATGGCGATCAGGCCGTGTTCGGGTTCGATCACATCGCCGTTGCCGGTGATGATCAGCGAAGCATCCTTGTTGGCAACGGCCAGCAGCGCCTCAAGCTTGCGCAGGGCGCGGTCGGTGCGCCAGTCCTTGGCCAGCTCGACGGCGGCCCGGACCAGATTGCCCTGGTGTTTTTCCAGTTGCGCTTCAAAGCGCTCGAACAGAGTGAAGGCGTCGGCAGTGCCGCCAGCGAAACCGGCGATAACCTGATCCTTGTACAGGCGGCGTACCTTGCGGGCGTTGCCCTTCATTACGGTATTGCCGAGGGAAACCTGGCCGTCGCCACCGATCACGACCTTGCCGTGCCGGCGAACGGATACGATTGTAGTCACGCGCAACTCCTGGTTGGCTGTGGAGAAAGGGGAGGCAAATGCTTGCCTGAAAACTATCTGGGGGCGGGTGTGGGGATTTCAAGGCAGCCTGCTCTGACAGGCAGATGAACTGCCCCGGACGGTGCCGGGGCAGCAGGTGCAGCCTTACTGGGTGCGTTGCTGCGGCAGCAGGTTCTGGAAGCCGTTGCCGCTAAGGGTGCTCTGCGCCTGGGCCAGGCTGCTCTTGTCCTTGAACGGACCGACCTGCACGCGATGCCAGGTCTGGCCGTCGTTGAGCTTGGCGCTTTCCAGGTGCACATCCATGCCGAGCAGCAGGATCTGCGCGCGCACCTTGTCGGCGTCGGCCTGTTGTTTGAACGAGCCGGCCTGCAGGTAGTAGCGCACGCTGTCATCGGCTTTGTCGGGCTCTGCCGGCGTAGCGGGTGGCTCGACCTTGCCGGTGTTCTGCGGCACCACCACTTCGGATTCGGGCAGCAGGGTGTAGAAGTCGTAGGTCGGCTGTTGCGCGGGTGCCGGTTTGGCCGGGGTTGTGGCTGGCTTGGGCGGCGGCGGGCTGCGCTTGACGTTGTCGTGGCCTGGTTCCAGCTGGAACAGGAAGGCCACAAACAGGCCGATTACCAGACCACTGACCAGCCACAGCCAGCCGGGTATTCCCTTGCGTCTGGCCGCGGGTTGCGCGCGGCTGGCGCCGCGGCGGGGGGCTTTGCGTCCTTTTGCCATGCGGGTTACATGCGCTCCAGTGTGGTGATGCCGAGCAGGTTAAGGCCTTGTTGCAGGGTGCGTCCAGTCAGTGCGGCGAGACGCAGGCGACTGTCGCGCTGGGCCTGACTGTCAGCCGCCAGAATCGGGCACTGTTCGTAGAAACCGGAGAAGCGCCCGGCCAGCTCGTACAGATAATGGCAGAGTACGTGCGGAGTGCCCTCGCGGGCAACATAGTTCAGCGTGTTGCCGAACTGCGCCAGGTGCGCGCCCAGTTCCACCTCGGCGGGAGCTTCCAACACCAGCGGTGCCAGGTCGTCGAGCTGGGTCATCGGCCGCTCCAGCTTGCGGAATACGCTGGCCACCCGGGTGTAGGCGTACATCAGGTAGGGCGCAGTATTGCCATCGAAGCTGAGCATCAAGTCGAAGTTGAAGCTGTAGTCGCTGCTGCGGTGCTTGGACAGGTCGGCGTACTTGACCGCGCCAATGCCCACAGCGCGGGCGATCTCGCGCAGCTCGTCGGCGCTCAACTCGGGATTCTTTTCGGCGACCAGGGTGTGCGCGCGCTCTTCGGCCTCGTCCAGCAGGTCGGTCAGTTTGACGGTGCCGCCGTCGCGGGTCTTGAACGGGCGGCCATCGGCGCCGTTCATGGTGCCAAAGCCCATGTGCTCCAATTGCATGTCGGCCGGTACAAAGCCAGCCTTGCGGGCTACGGCGAAGACCTGCTGGAAGTGCAAGGCCTGACGCTGGTCGACAAAATACAGCACGCGGTCGGCGTGCAGCTGCTCGTGCCGGTAGCGCATGGCAGCCAGGTCGGTGGTGGCGTACAGGTAACCCCCGCCGGCCTTCTGCACGATAACCGGCAGGGGCTTGTCTTCGCTGTTCTTGAACTCATCGAGGAAAACGCACTGGGCGCCCTCGCTTTCGGTCAGCAGGCCTGCGCTGCGCAGGTCGCTGACAATGCCGGCCAGCTTGTCGTTGTAGGCGCTTTCGCCGCGCACATCGGCCTGCGTCAGGCTGACGCCAAGGCGGTCGTAGACGGCCTGGCAGTGGCCGAGGGAAATCTGGTTGAAGCGGTTCCACAGCGCCAGGCACTGGGCATCGCCGGCCTGTAGCTGGACTACGCGTTCACGCGCGCGGTTGGCGAAGTCGTCGCTTTCATCAAAGCGCTTCTTGGCCTGGCGGTAGAAGTTCTCCAGATCGCCGAGTTCTGCCTCGGCGTCCACCGGGTTTTCTTCCATGTAGGCCAGCAGCATGCCGAATTGGGTGCCCCAGTCGCCAACGTGGTTCTGGCGGATGACGGTATGGCCAAGAAATTCCAGTACGCGGGCCACGGCATCGCCAATGATAGAGGAGCGCAGGTGGCCGACGTGCATTTCCTTGGCCAGGTTGGGCGAGGAGTAATCGACCACCACACGCTGCGCTTCGCCCGCCGCGCGGGCGTTCAGTTGCGGGTCATCCAGCGCGCTTTGCAGTTGCGCAGCCAGCCAGGCGCTGTCCTGGAAGAAGTTGATAAAACCGGGGCCGGCGATGTTCACGCTGGCGACAGCCTGGTGGGCGGGCAGGGCGGCAACCAGTTTTTCGGCCAGATCGCGCGGCTTCATCTTCGCCGGTTTGGCCAGCATCATCGCCAGATTGCTGGCAAAGTCGCCGTGCGTCCTGTCGCGGGCGGTCTCCACCTGAATGTTGGGGGTGATGTCGGCTGGCAGAACGCCCTCGTGCTTGAGGGTCTCGACGGCGGTGGCCAGAAGCTGGCTGATCAGGTTCTTCATTTAGTGGAGTATCCGGCAGGTGCCCAGTGAAAACCCGACATTATCCGGTTTAACCGGCGGATTGCCAAATGTTCGGCCTAGAACATGTCCAGCGGGTCGATATCGATGGACCAGCGCACCTTGCGGGCCTCCGGGTGCTGCTCCAGCAGGGGGAGCAACAGGTGGACCAGTTGGTGCAGCGTAGAGCGCTGCGCCGCCTGCATCAGCAACTGTGCGCGGTAGCGCCCGGCGCGGCGCTCCATGGGAGACGGCACCGGGCCGAGCAGGTCGACCTCTGCCAAATGGTGTTGCTCGACCAGCAGCTCGGCCTGTTGCAGTGCCTCTTCGAGAAACTGGTTGGCCGCGCGGCCGTTGTTGGCTTCGGCGCGCAGCAGCGCCATGAACCGATAGGGCGGCAGCTGGGCGACGGCGCGCTCGGCCAGTTCGCGCTTGGCGATGGCCGGGTAGCCCTGCTCGGTCAGCTCGATCAGCAGCGGATGCTCGGCCATGTGGGTTTGAATGATCACCTGCCCCGGTTTTTCCGCCCGCCCGGCGCGACCCGCGACCTGGGTAATCATCTGCGCCATGCGCTCGGGACCGCGAAAATCGGCGGAAAACAGCCCGCCATCGGCGTCGAGAATCGCCACCAGGGTCACGTCCGGGAAGTGGTGCCCCTTGGCGAGCATCTGGGTGCCGACCAGAATGCACGGCTGCGCGCTTTGAATGGTTTCCATCATCTGCTGCATGGCTTTCTTGCGGCTCATGCTTTCACGGTCGATGCGCAGCACGGGGTAGTCCGGAAAACAGGTGTTGAGGTGTTCCTCGGTGCGCTCGGTACCCGCGCCTAAGGGCCGCAGGTCGGTGCCTTGGCACTTGGGGCAGTGTTTATCCAGCGGGCGCTGGCTGTTGCAATGATGGCAATGCAGGTGCGCCGGCGACTGGTGCACCGTCATGCGCGCGTCGCAGCGTTTGCATTCGGCGATCCAGCCGCAATCGTGGCACATCAGTGTGGGGGCAAAGCCACGCCGGTTGATGAACACCAGGACCTGATTGCCCTTGTTCAGGTGCTCACCGATCAACAGCGTGAGTGGCCGCGATATCCCGCCTTCCAGCGGACGGCTGCGAATATCCAGGCATTGGAAGCTCGGCGGCTTGGCATTGCCGGCGCGCTGAGTCAGGCGCAGCAGTTGGTAGCGGCCCTGCTCGACGTTATGCAGACTCTCCAGCGAAGGGGTCGCCGAGCCGAGAATGATGGCGACCTTCTCCAGGTGCGCACGGTACACCGCCAGGTCGCGGGCGTTGTAGCGCAGGCCCTCCTGCTGCTTGTAGGAGAGGTCGTGCTCTTCATCAACGATGATCAGGCCGGGCCGGGCCAGCGGAGTGAATATGGCTGAGCGCGTGCCGATCACGATGCCGGCGTCGCCATCGCGGGCGGCGATCCAGGCGTCCAGCCGCTCGCGGTCATTGAGGCCCGAGTGCAGTATCACCACTGGCGCACTGAAGCGCTGCTGAAACCGCGCCAAAGTCTGCGGCGTGAGGCCAATTTCCGGAATCAGCACCAGCGCCTGATGACCACTGCGCAGGCACTGCTCGATCGCCTGCAGGTATACCTCGGTCTTGCCGCTGCCGGTTACGCCTTCGAGTAACCAGGCGTGAAAGCCGGCCTCGGCCAAGATGGCGTCGAGCGCGGCCTGCTGCTCGTCATTGGCGGTCAGCGGAGATTGCCTTAATAAAGGTAGTGGTTCGGCAATATGGTGCGGCGATTGCTCGATACGCTCCACCAGGCCCTTGCCTTCCAGTGCTTCCAGCGCATCGCGGGTCAGGCCCCATTGCGCGAGCAGCGCATGCGACAGCCCGTGTGGGTGCTGCGCGAGCACCTGCACGGCGTGTTTCTGTTTGGGCGCGCGGGCTAGCGCGGGATGCTCGGGGTAGGCGCCGGGCAGCAATTGCCACAACCGGTCCTGCCGAGCGAGCGCTGCCTCCCCCTGGCGCAGCAACACCGGCAACGCGACATTAAGCGTATCGCCCAGGCCGTGCTGGTAGTAGCGCGCGGTCCACAGACACAGTTGCCAAAGGCTGGGTGGTAGCAAGGGTGCGATATCCAGCAACGCCTCGGCCGCTTTCAGTTTATCGCTGGGCACCTCGCTATGCTCGACCAATGCAGCGATCACGCCGACCAAGGCGCGGCGTCCAAAGGGCACGCGCACGCGCTGACCAACCTGCAACTGCTCAGGCGCCACGCCGGCCGGAGCCTGATAGTCGAACAGGCGGCGCAGCGGCGATGGCAGGGCAACTTGCAGAATGGGTGACGACACGTAACAGACTCCCGTTGGCAGTTCGCCATGTTACCACCGACACCCGAAAACGACCGGGCTTGCGTATGAGTTGAATTCTGTTATTATCGCCGGCCTAATTTCCGGTCACTCTGTTTGCAGGGCGTGCAATGGCAACGCTGGCAGCAGCCACGGGACTGGTAGAGAGTTTACTGAGTGCGGTGCCCGATCAGGTTGATCCGGTGGCGGCACAAACCAACCGAGGAAAGACCATGAAAGCTGATTTGCATCCCAAGTACGAAGAAATCAAGGCTACCTGCAGCTGCGGTAACGTGATCACTACCCGTTCCAGCCTGTGCGCACCTATCCACCTGGACGTGTGCTCCGAGTGCCACCCCTTCTACACCGGTAAGCAGAAGGTTCTGGACACTGGCGGACGTATCGAGCGCTTCAAGCAGCGTTTCGGCGCAGTCAGCAGCAAGTAATACGAAAAGACAGGCCCCGGTGGCTTTGTCCAATCGAAAAAAGGCGCTCCAGTGGGGCGCCTTTTTTGTTGCCTGTGTTTTGCTCTCCTCGCCGCTGGCGCAGGCGCGTGATCAGCTGTGCGCCATGCCAGCGGGTGCGCAGCCGGTGGTCAGTCAGCGCGTGACCGACGGCGATACCCTGCGCCTGCAGGATGGGCGCCGCGTGCGGCTCATCGGCATCAATGCGCCTGAGCTGGGGCGCAACGGCAAGCCTTCCGAGCCTTATGCGCAGGCCGCCAAGCGCGCGCTTCAGACACTGGTAGACGGCCAGCCGCTGCAACTGGTGGCCGGCAGTGAAGCGACTGACCGCTACGGACGTACCCTGGGTTATCTGTTTGATCAGCACGGCGAAAACCTGGAAGCGCAGCTGCTGGCGCAGGGCATGGGCTACGCCGTGGCGATTCCGCCCAATCTTGCCCTGATCAATTGCCATGCGGCGGCGGAGCAGGCCGCCCGCGAGGCCCGGTTGGGGCTCTGGCAGTCGCAGTCGGCACTGGCGGTTGATGCGCTGCGCAGCGGCGGCTTCCAACTGGTGCAGGGCAAGGTCAGCGCGGTCAGTACGGCGGGCGGCACGCTCTGGGTTGATCTTCAAGGGCCGTTGACGCTGCGTTTTACCGCCGCCGATCGTGCGCTGTTCAGCGCTTGGCCCGACAGCAGCTGGGTGGGACGTCGCCTGGAGCTACGCGGTTGGCTGATCGACCGGCAGAACTGGGGTGGCCAGCGTCCCGGCTTTCGACGTTACATGCTCAACGTAAGGCATCCCTCGCAGATTCGCCAATTAACGTCGGAATGACCTAAGGTGGTGACAGAATGCTCTTGACATTGACGCCGTGAATAACCTTGTTACCCCTCGGGGTTTTATGTATTCTCCGACGTCCGCATGAGCAACCTGACCGGAAACTATTGACCATGTCTGATTTGAGAACTGATGCACTCGCCTATCACGCAAATCCGCGTCCAGGCAAGCTGAGCGTAGAACTGACCAAGCCGACCGCCACCGCGCGTGATCTGGCTCTGGCCTACAGCCCGGGTGTAGCAGAACCGGTGCGTGAAATCGCCAAGGATCTGGAAAACGCCTACAAATACACCGGTAAGGGTAACCTGGTTGCCGTTATCTCTGATGGCACCGCCATCCTCGGCCTGGGTAACCTGGGGCCGTTGGCGAGCAAGCCTGTCATGGAAGGCAAGGGAGTGCTGTTCAAGCGCTTCGCCGGGATTGACGTATTCGACATCGAAGTCGAGTCCGAGAGCCCGCAAGCCTTCATCGACACCGTCAAGCGTATCTCTTGCACCTTCGGCGGCATCAACCTCGAAGACATCAAGGCACCTGAGTGCTTTGAGATCGAGCGCGCACTGATCGAGCAATGCGACATTCCAGTATTCCACGATGATCAGCACGGCACCGCGATTGTGACCGCCGCGGCCATGATCAACGCACTGGAACTGGCCGACAAGGCCATCGAAAGCGCCAAGATCGTATGTCTGGGTGCTGGCGCTGCTGCAATTGCCTGCATGAAGCTGCTGGTCAGCATGGGCGCCAAGACTGAAAACATCTACATGCTTGATCGCAAGGGTGTGATCCACGCTGGCCGTGATGACCTGAACGAATACAAAGCCATCTTCGCGACCGAAACCGACAAGCGTACTCTGGCCGACGCCATGAAAGGCGCTGACGTGTTCGTTGGTCTGTCTGGCCCGAACCTGCTGCAACCAGCTGAACTGAAGCTGATGGCTGAAAACCCCATCGTGTTCGCCTGCTCCAACCCGGACCCGGAAATCGATCCTGAGCTGGCCCACGCCTCACGTCCTGACGTGATTATGGCGACTGGCCGCTCGGACTACCCGAACCAGGTGAACAACGTGTTGGGCTTCCCCTTCATCTTCCGTGGTGCATTGGACGTTCGCGCGACTCGCATCAATGAAGAAATGAAGATCGCTGCTGTTCACGCCATCCGTGAACTGGCCAAGGAGCCGGTACCCGAGTACGTTTCCGAAGCGTACGGTGGTATCGATCTGTCCTTTGGTCGCGAGTACATCATTCCCAAGCCGATGGACGTACGTCTGATCGAGAAGGTGCCTGCAGCGGTTGCTCAGGCGGCTATCGATTCCGGTGTGGCCACGTTGCCGTATCCGGCGCATTACCCGCTCAAGTCGGTCGAAGACTGCATCTGAGCCGGACGCCGTGAAAACCCCGCTCAGGCGGGGTTTTTTGTGTCTGACGGTTGGGTTTTGCTCAGCTCTCCGGGGTTTCTACCCTGACTTCGAGTGGCGCCGCCGGGCCGCCCACGCGGGCACGTAGCAGGCTGCCGGGCGGGCAACCCTCGGCGCAGAGCAGGCATTGTGCAACCGCTGGCTCCAGATGATGGCGGAAGGTGCGGGCCATGGCGCGGGCACCGTAGCGCGAATCGAATCCCTGCTTTGCCAGCCACTGGCGGGCGGGCTGGTCCAGCAGCAGTTGCACCTGGTGTCTGCCCAGCCGCTGGTTCAGGCGCGCGAGTGCGAGGTCTACCAGCTGTTCAAGCTGATCGCTGGGCAGACTCTGGTAGTGGATACGATGATCAATACGGTTGATGAACTCCGGATCAAGTCTGGCGTTGAGCGCCGCCTCTTGCTGCTGTTGCTGCCGGGCACTGCGCCAGCGCTGCGGCAGCCATCTGCTGATGGGCTGGCCGGCGCCCAGGTTGGAGGTCATGAAAATCAGGCTGTTGCGAAAATCCAGTGTGCCGTTGCCAGCGCTCAGGCGCAGCTGGCCGTTGTCGAGGATGTTCATCAGCGCGCGAATCACCTGATCGTCGGCTTTTTCCAGCTCGTCGAACAGCACTATACCCGGGCGGCCGTAGTCGCCCTCAATACGTTCGCGGTCAAATAGCGTGGTGCCTTCCTTGCTGCCGACGTAACCGGGTGGGGCGCCGGTTAGAGAGGCGGCGTAGTGCGATTGCGCCAGGGTATTCATGTCGATGCGGCAGTAGGCGTCGGTGCTGCCGTGGATGGCTTCGGCCAGCAGGCGCACGGTTTCGGTCTTGCCAACGCCGGTTGGTCCTAGCAACAGGTAAGTTCCCAGGGGACGTTGCGGGTCACCGAGTTCGGCCTTGATGACGCGCAGACTTTGTTCGATCTCCCGAAGTGCCGCGGGCTGCCCGAGAATACGGCTTTGCAGGCGCGCCATCACGGTGGCCGGGTCAAAGCGAAAACGTGACTGATTGCGCCTCGGGCTGGTCTCGCTGCGCTGTTGGTTTGCGGCCAGTACGTCGTTGATAAAGGGCATGACTTGCATTCACCTGCGTCCGTCTGCGGGGCAGCCGGCGGCACGCGGGGCGCCGCCGGCAGGTTCAGGCACCGGCTTCGCGATCCTTGCCGGGATGCGGCAGCTCGCCCACCGGACAGTCGGCCACGCCGATGGTCTTGCGGGTCATGGCTTCGACGTTGTCCCGGGCTTTCTCGGCATCCAGTACCCAGGTGCGATAGAAGTCGAAGGGGCAGTCGGCTACGCCGCGATCGCCGTCACCGGAGTTGTACATACCGGTGTAACCGCGGTGCAGCAGCTTGAACAGGTGGTTTTGCGACTGGTCGTTAGCGCGCGCGTCGCGGATTTGCGAGACCGACAGCTGCGCGTACTGAATGCCCATGTCCTCTTCGCCGCATTCACCCAGCGTGCGTCCATCAAAGCCGATGATCGCGGAGTGGCCGAAATAGGAGTAAACGCCGTCAAAACCGGTGGCGTTGGCAACGGCCACGTAGCAGTTGTTGGCCCAGGCCATGGACTTGGCCATCATCACCTGCTGCTCCTTGGCCGGATACATGTAGCCCTGGCAGCGTACGATCAGTTCAGCGCCCTTCATCGCGCAGTCGCGCCAGATCTCCGGGTAGTTTCCGTCGTCGCAGATGATCAGACTGATCTTCATCCCCTTGGGGCCTTCGGAGACGTAGGTGCGGTCCCCCGGATACCAGCCCTCGATCGGGCACCAGGGAATGCACTTGCGGTACTTCTGCACGACCTCGCCCTGATCGTTGATCAGAATCAGGGTGTTGTAGGGCGCCTTGTTGGGGTGCTCTTCATGCTGCTCGCCGGTCAGCGAAAAGATGCCCCAGGTTTTCGCCTGTTTGCAGGCTTCGCTGAAAATACGGGTTTCATCACCCGGCACGGTCGCGGCGGTGGCCATCATCTCGTCGTGGTCGTACATGATGCCCATGGTGCTGTATTCCGGGAATACCACCAGGTCCATGCCGGGCAGACCCTGTTTCATGCCGATGATCATGTCGGCAATCTTGCGTGCGTTGTCCAGTACCTCGGCGCGGCTGTGCAGCCGGGGCATCTTGTAGTTGACCACTGCAACGCCCACGGTATCGGGGCTGCTGGAAATATCACCATGACGCATGGGTAACTCCTCCGTTCGGGTTATGAGTTTTCAAGCAGGTTCAGTTGCGCCCGATGCCGAGCTTGTCGACCCGGTAACGCAGCTGTCTGAGACTGATGTTGAGCCGCCGTGCAGCCTCGGACTGGTTGTTGTTGGTTTGCGACAGCATGGCGCTGATCTGCTCGGCCTCGTCTTGCTGCACCCAGTTGTAGGAGCGGCCGTACTGGCGTGGCTCCTCGGCGACCGGGGCTTCTGCCGGCGCGTTTGTGGAGCCGGGCATATGGCGGTTGCCGGGAATAGTGATCGCGCTTTCCGAGGCCAGCGCCTGGCGCAGTTTTTCACCGCTGAGCAGTTCCTGTTCACTGGTCAGCGCAGCGCGCTCCAGTACGTTCTGCAATTGACGGATATTGCCTGGCCAGTCGAAGTTTTCGAGGATGCCGAAGGCCTCGGGGCAGAGGCTCCAGTTGCGCTCGTAGTGGTGATTGAGTTCGTTGAGAAAATGCAGCGCCAGTTGTTTGATGTCTTCCTGGCGCTCGCGCAGTGGCGGTAGATGTACCGGCACCACATGCAGGCGATAAAACAGGTCGAGGCGGAAGGCGGCCTGGTTCACCTGCGCCTGCAGGTTGACGTGGGTGGCGGTGATTACGCGGAAGTCCACCGACACCGACTCGTTGCTGCCAATCGGGTCGACCTTTTTCTCCTGCAGCACGCGCAGCAGTTTGGCCTGCAGTGACAGCGGCATGTCGCCGATTTCATCGAGGAACAGGGTGCCGCCGTCGGCCTGCACTATCTTGCCCTGCTTGTTCTGTGCGGCGCCGGTAAAGGCGCCCTTGGTATGACCAAACAGCTCGGATTCGAGCAGGTCGGCCGGAATCGCCGCGCAGTTGATGCAGATGAACGGCTTTTCGCGGCGGTCGCTCTGCTGGTGAATCATCCGGGCAAATTTTTCCTTGCCGGTACCCGACTCGCCCAGCAGCATCACCGGTGCGTCGCTGTGGGCGACCTGAATGGTCGAGCGTACCGCGTCCATGAGCGCCGGGCTGCTGCCGAGAATGCCGTGCGCCAGGCTCTGTTTGACCATGCCTTCGATGGCAATGCTGTGACGCAGGTTCTGGTTTTCCTTGACCAGATGCTCGGTCTGCTCGACCACAAACTGGTGAATGCGCAGTACCTGGCCAATCATCGCGGCGGCCACACGCAGCAGACTGATGTCGCCATCGAAGGGTCGCTCGTGCAGGCCTTCGCGTTGCACCGAGAGCACGCCGATGGGCGTGCCGGATTCCAGAATCGGTACCGAGATAAACGCCATGCGGCCGCCGCTATGGTGCGCCAACTCGGTAATGCGGCGCACGAACAGCGGCTCGTTGTCGACATCGGGCACCAGGCCGATGGAGCCGGTACGCATGACGTAGCCGGTGACGCCCTGATTGACGTTCAGGTTGAAGCGGCCGGCTTTCAGGTCTTCGACCGACAGGCCGTAAGAGTATTTCACCTGCAGGGTGTCGGAATTGGCTTCGGGCAGGCTGACCCGACCGCAGTTCAGCCCGTACAGCTGGGAGAGCAAGCGCAAAATGCCCTGAATGGTGCGGGGCGCATCCAGCGGTTTTTCCAGCAGCTTGGCCATCTCCAGAATGACGACCAGTTCGCGCTTCATCATCTGTTGGGCTATCCGTTCAGGCATGAAATTCAAGATGAGAGAGTCCTCGCGGCGGGAATGATGTCCGCGCGACCTTTCACCGGTGTTCGGTAGGGAGTTGACGACGCGGGGCTTGCCCGCCATCGGAACAGCGCTAGTGGCTGATCATCCAGGGTCGTCGCGGACCGCTCTGCTGCTTCAGGGCAGGGGGCTGTCCTTCAGCACGCGGCTTGTGCGTACAACTTCCGGAGCTGCAACAACTGTGCCCGTGGCTGACCTTGGGCGCGTGGGCGCTGCGTTCATTGGTCTCGTGGGCCTTGCGCTGCTGGCTGCTCAGGGTCTGCAGGCGGGGGGCGGAAATACGTCGCTGCATAGGCTGGCTGCAGGCTGGGCAGTCGCGTGGCAGGTTGCGCTCGCTGCTCGGCAGCAGCGCTTCAAAGGGCCCGCAGGCCTCGCATTCAAAATCGTATAGCGGCATGGAGTGCTCCCGGTTGGTGCGAAGAAGTCGTAGTGGCCCGCGCCAGGTTGGTGCGGGCCACTGTGTGGCTCAGCCTTTCCAGAGCGCGGTGGGCACTTCATCGCTGCTAACGGCGATAGTCGGGCCATCGGCGTTGGGCATGATGTCGAAATCGAAGATCTCCGTGGGTATCCAGACCGTGGCGCAGACGTTGGGCACGTCAACAATGCCGCTGATGTGGCCCTGTACTGGTGCAGTCCCCAGCAGCGAGTAGGCCTGGGCCCCGCTGTAGCCGAACTTCTTCAGGTACTCGATGGCGTTCAGGCAGGCCTGACGGTAGGCAACGTGGGCATCCAGATAGTGTTGCTTGCCGCTTTCATCGACCGAAATGCCTTCGAAGATCAGGTGCTTCTTGTAGCTGGGCGCCATGTCGCTGGGCTGGAAGATCGGGTTCTTCACGCCGTACTTCTTGCAGCCGTCCTTGATCAGGTTCACGCGGATGTGGATCCAGCCGGCCATCTCGATGGCACCGCAGAAGGTGATTTCGCCGTCGCCCTGGGAGAAGTGCAGGTCGCCCATCGACAGGCCGCCGCCTTTCACATAAACCGGAAAGAACACCCGCGAACCCTTGGTCAGATCCTTGATGTCGCAGTTACCGCCGTGCTCACGCGGTGGTACGGTGCGTGCGCCTTCGTTGGCAACCTTGGCGGCGGCATCACCGGTGGCCCGGCCGACGTGGGCGGTGGGGGCGTAGGGAGGATTGGCAAGGCCGGGCACGCGGTCCGGGTCGGTGTCGATCAGCGCCTGCTCGCGCTTGTTCCACTCATCCAGCAGCTCCTGCGACGGCAGGCAGCCGATCAGACCGGGGTGCATCAGGCCGATGAACTCGACGCCCGGAATGTGGCGTGACTTGGTATAGATGCCGTTGAAGTCCCAGATGGTCTTGCGCGCCTCGGGATAATGCTCGGTCAGAAAACCACCGCCATTTTCCTTGGCAAAAACACCGTTGAAGCCCCACATCTGATCGGCGAAGGCGCCGATATCGAGAATGTCGACCACCATCAGGTCGCCGGGCTCGGCGCCTTCCACGGCGACCGGGCCGCTCAGGTAGTGCACCTTGGTAAGGTCGACGTCGCGCACGTCTTCGGCGCTGTCATTGTTGCCGATTTGGCCACCGGTCCAGTCCATGCACTCGATAATGAAGTCGGCGCCTGGCTTGACGGTAGCAACCATCGGCACATCCGGATGCCAGCGGTTGTGAATATTGTCGTGCTCCTGAGGGCTTTTGCTCAGGTCGATCTTGATCAGTGTTTCAGCCATGACAGGGAATCCTCTGCGTCTGGGGGTAGTTTGTCAGGCCCAATGACGGCCCGTGCCCAATCCCAGAGCATTAGCCGTGCCAGCTTTGTTCACAATTTGAAATTCCTTTAAAATCAATTACTTGAAAGGATTGTTAAGAATGGCGGCCGCTGTGTGGGCACCTGCTTGTGACAATGTCATGGGTTTGTTGCTGACATTGTCATGACAATGTCAGGCGAGCATTGTCATTGCCAAGCGTTCAGCTTTGACATTGCGTGACCCTGCCGGCATGGGTTTAACCGAGTATTTTCTTCATGGCGTTGATTTAAAAAGGATTTCTATTTTCAGGAGATTTATTTTCCAGCCGCTTCGGGGTGCTGGCACAGTGGTTGCTCTGGGGTGAGGGTGACAGGCAAGCGGGTAGGGAGTGCGGCCCGCTTTCCGGTTTTACCCACACTAAGGAGATTTACCCTATGCAAGATTCAACACACAGCAAGCCGGCCTGGAAGCGCCGCCTTCTCGGGTTGGCGCTGAGTACCGGGTTGGGCTTTTCCGGAATGGCCGGCGCTGCCGAAGTCAACAGCACTGGCCTGGCGGTTACTGATGACACAGTGCAGGTAGGTATCCTGCATTCGATCACCGGCACCATGGCGATCAGCGAAACCGGTTCGGTGGAAGCCGAGAAACTCGCCATCGAGCAGATCAACGCGGCTGGCGGTGTGCTGGGTCGTCAGATCGAGATCATCCAGGAAGACGGCGCCAGTGACTGGCCGACCTTCGCCGAGAAGGCGCGCAAGCTGCTGGTACAGGACAACGTAGCCGCCGTCTTCGGCTGCTGGACCTCGGCTTCGCGTAAGGCTGTACTGCCCGTGTTCGAGAAAGAAAACGGCATGCTCTATTACCCGACCTTCTATGAAGGTCTGGAGCAGTCCAAGAACGTGATCTACACCGGTCAGGAAGCAACCCAGCAGATCATTGCCGGCCTTGACTGGATCGCCAAGGAAAAGGACGCCAAGACTTTCTACCTGGTCGGCTCCGACTACATCTGGCCACGTACCTCCAACAAGATCGCGCGCAAGCACATTGAAACTGTACTGGGTGGCACCGTAGTGGGTGAAGAGTACTACCCGCTGGGCAACACCAACTTCGGTTCGCTGATCAACAAGATTCGCCTGAAAAAACCTGATGTGGTCTATTCCAGCATCGTTGGTGGCTCCAACGTGGCCTGGTGGAAACAGCTGAAAGCGGCCGGTATCACCGCTGACCGTCAAACCATCATGACCATCTCGGTGACCGAGGATGAAGTGCTCGGCATCGGCGGTGAGAACATGGAAGGTTTCTATTCGGCGATGAAGTACTTCCAGTCCCTGGATAACGAAAACAACGTCGAGTTCGTCAAGGCGTTCAAGGAGCGTTGGGGTGACGACAGCGTCATCGGTGACGTAACCCAGGCCGCTTACCTCGGCCCCTGGCTGTGGAAAGCCGCGGTTGAGAAAGCCGGCAGCTTCGATGTTGACGCTGTCGCTGCTGCCTCTGCCGAGATCGAGCTGACCACCGCGCCTGAAGGCTACGTGAAGGTGCACGAAAACCATCACCTGTGGAGCAAGCTGCGCGTTGGCCAGTGGGGCGCCGATGGTCAGGCCAAGGTGGTGTACGAGTCTGACCTGATCGAGCCAAACCCCTTCCCGGAAGGTTATCAATAAGACGTCCTGGTGACGTGACGCAATCCGATGCGGCCCTCGCGGCCGCATCCTTCCGAGTCTAGGAGAGCAATTATGGGCGGTTACACATCGCAGGAGCTGACGGCCATCTTCGTCATGCAGGGCTTCAGTGGCCTGAGCCTGTTCTGCGTCTTTCTGCTGATGGCCCTCGGGCTGGCGATCATTTTCGGGCAGATGGGCGTTATCAACATGGCCCATGGTGAGTTTCTTACCCTGGGCGCTTACATCACCTGGATGGTATCCAAGCTGGCCACGGAAATCTGGCCCTGGATGCAGGACTTTTACTTTCCGCTGGCGGTGGTGCTCGCCTTTGCCGGTACCTTCGTGCTCGGTTATCTGGTTGAAATGCTGTTGATCAGGCGGCTGTACAGTCGGCCATTGGATACGCTGCTAGCGACCTGGGGCCTGGGTTTGATCATGCAGCAGATTTACCGTTCCACTTTCGGTCCGCGCGAAGTCAGCGTGGTGATGCCCGACTGGCTAATGGGGTCATGGGCGCCAACCGACATTATCGATATTCCATTGAACGGCCTGTTCGTGATGGGCATCACCTCACTGATGACGCTGCTGGTAGTGATACTGCTGTATCGCTCGCGCTGGGGCATCAAGGTGCGCGCCACCACACAGAACCGGGCGATGGCAAACGCCGCGGGTATCAATACCCAGCGGGTTGACCGTTTTACCTTTGCGCTGGGTTGCGGTATCGCCGGGGTGGCGGGTGCGGCCTTCACCACGATTGCCTCGACCGGTCCGACCACAGGTTCGCTGTATATCGTCGATACCTTCCTGGTGGTGGTGTTTGGCGGGGCAGCCAGTCTGCTCGGCACCGTGGTTTCGGCCTTCGGTATTGCCCAGTCGCAGTCGATTCTCGAGTTCTTCCTCAGCGGGTCCATGGCCAAGGTGATCACCTTGCTGGTCGTGGTCGGCATTCTGATGTTCCGTCCCCAGGGGCTATTTGCAAGCAAGGTGCGTCGCTAAGCGACGCCCGCGCTGGAGGTTACTGATATGGATAAATGGATAGCAGCATTTGGGGGGCGGCAACGGTTATTGCAGTTGCTGGCGCTGGCCGTCCTGCTTCTGGTAATTCTGCCGCTGACGCTGGATATCTTCCGCTTGAACCTGGTCGGCAAGTATCTGACATATGCCTTTGTGGCGGTGGGCTTGGTGCTCTGCTGGGGGTACGGCGGTATCCTCAGTCTGGGGCAGGGAGTGTTTTTCGGTATCGGCGGGTACTGCATGGCGATGTTTCTCAAGCTGGAAGCCTCCAGCCCGGAAAACACCGCAATTCAAAGTACGCCGGGGATTCCGGACTTCATGGACTGGAACCAGATCACCGAGCTGCCGGCGATGTGGATGCCCTTTCACAGCCTGACGCTGACCATAGCCTTGATTCTGACGGTGCCTGCGCTGTTCGCCTTTCTTATTGGCGCGGCCATGTTCAAGCGCCGGGTGGGTGGGGTGTATTTCGCAATCATTACTCAGGCTATCGCTTCCATCGCGACCATCCTGATCATCGGCCAGCAAGGCTACACCGGTGGTATCAACGGTATTACTGACCTGCGTACGTTGCTGGGCTGGGACATTCGCCCGGATAGTTCGAAGTATCTGCTGTACTTCCTCTGTTGCTTGCTGCTGATTGCCTGTCTGCTGATCGGCCAGTTCGTGCTCAATAGCCGCTACGGCAAGTTGCTGATTGCCATGCGCGATCAGGAAGACCGCGTACGCTTCTCCGGTTATGACGTCGCCAACATCAAGATCTTCGTGTTTGCCCTGGCGGGGGTGTTCTCCGCGCTCGGCGGTGCGATGTTCGCGCTGCAGGTCGGCTTCATGTCGCCATCCTTCGTTGGCACCGTGGTGTCGATTGAAATGGTGATTTTCTGCGCCGTAGGTGGCCGGCTTTCGCTGATCGGCGCGGTCTACGGCGCGCTGCTGGTCAACCTGGCCAAAACCCTGCTGTCGGAAAGCTTCCCCCAACTGTGGATCGTGTTCATGGGGGCGCTTTTCATCGGTGTGGTGCTGTTGTTCCCGCAGGGGCTGGCCGGTATCTATGAAGATCACGTCCGTCCCCGTGTAGCCAAGCTGTTTTCCCGCAAGTCGAGCGGAAAGAGCAGTGCTGACGAAGGTGTTGCACAGGAGGCACAGCCATGACATCGCCCATTTTGCTGGCCATCGAAGATCTGACCGTGTCCTTTGACGGTTTCAAGGCCGTCGACGGACTCAATCTGTACGTGGAGCGCAACGAGGTACGCGTGGTCATCGGCCCCAACGGCGCCGGCAAGACCACCTTGCTCGATCTGATCTGCGGCAAGACCAAGGCGTCGGCCGGGTCAATCAAGTTCAAGGATACCGAACTGACCAAGCTGGTAGAGCACGACATCGTCAAGGCGGGCGTGGGGCGCAAGTTCCAGACGCCTTCTATCTACGAGAACCTCAGCGTACGGGAAAACCTGGAGCTCTCTTATCCCAAAGGACGCAACGTCTTTGGCAGCCTGTTCTTCAAGGTAACGGACAAGGTTCAGGCGCGGGTGCTGGACGTAGCGAAAGATATCTTCCTCAGTGACCGTCTGGATACCAGCGCCGGTCTGCTCAGTCACGGGCAGAAGCAATGGCTGGAGATCGGCATGTTGCTGATTCAGGATCCGGAGCTGCTGATGCTGGATGAGCCGGTGGCGGGCATGAGTGTTTCCGAGCGTGAAGCCACGGCCGAGCTGCTGGGACGCATCAGCAAGAACCGCTCGGTCATCGTCATCGAACACGACATGGACTTCGTAAAAGATATCGCTCACCGCGTCACCGTACTGCACCAGGGCAAGCTGCTCGCCGAAGGCAAGATGGATGAGGTGCAGCAGAACGAAAAGGTCATCGAGGTTTACCTGGGCCATTAACTGAGTAGGGAGCATGAGCATGTTGAAAGTAAGCGACCTGCGGGTCAGTTATGGCATGAGCGAGGTTATTCACGGGATCAATCTGGAGGTGGGCGAGAACGAGACGGTCGCCATCATGGGCCGTAACGGCATGGGCAAGACCACGTTGTTCAAATCGCTGATCGGCATGATCCCCTGCAGTGGTGGGGAGATCACCTTCAATGACAAGGCGTTGTCCAAGCTGCAGTCATACCAGCGTGTTGCCAGCGGTATTGCCTACGTCCCCCAGGGCCGCATGGTGTTTCCGACACTGACCGTTGAGGAAAACATCATGGCCGGGCTGGAGGTCACCGGGCGGCGCAAGGTGCCCGACGACATCTATGAGCTGTTCCCCGTGCTGCTGGAAATGCGCCACCGCAAGGCGGGCAACTTGTCGGGCGGTCAGCAGCAGCAGCTGGCGATCGGCCGTGCGCTGGCGGCCAACCCCAAGGTGCTGTTGCTGGATGAGCCGACCGAGGGTATTCAGCCGTCGATCATCAAACAGCTGGCGACCACGCTGAATGAGATCAAACAGCTGCGCAAGATCAGCATCGTTGTCTCGGAACAGGTGTTGAGCTTCGCGCTCAACGTGGCTGACCGCATGCTGGTGATTGACAAGGGCAAGATCGTGCATGAAGCCGTAGGCGAGCAGATCGACAAGGCGCACATCAGCAAGTACCTGTCCGTCTAACGCCGGTAAATACTGGCTAGGCCCGGCACCTTAACAAGGTGCCGGGCTTTTTTCTGCGTGAGATGAAAATAAGCTCTTGACGGCCGTGCTGAAGTCTCTATAATTCGCCCTCTCGCTGAGTAGGAGGCTCCAAGTAAAGCGCTTATTAATCAATAAGTTAGCTTGAAAATAAGGGTTGACAGGCTGGCGAGATGGCGTAGAATGCGCC
>NZ_JBALWE010000010.1:0-181139 GCF_036960865.1 Halopseudomonas sp. | reverse complement strand
GAACTACCCCTGCGCTGACAGTAGGCTAGTGGTCGGCTCTCCTTTTGTTTGCACTTGGTCGCTGGGTTACTGGGTGCAACAGCCCGAGCTTAATCACCTCTATCCGGTTCAATCAGTAGCCGGAGCGCAGCAACAATTAAGTCTGTGTCATGCTGGTTTCTGCCGAAGGCACCTGCACAATGCCCCCACTCGGATTCGAGCAGGGTAAAGGTTGCGTTGGAAATCTGTTCCGCCTCAGAAAGGGCATCTTCTCTGGTGAAATAGAGGTCGGTACTGCCTGGCATGATCAGACAGCGGGCCTGAATGGCGCCAAGGGCGGCGGACATATTCCCATTGAATGCCGGGTTGCGGCTGATGTCGGCTGTTTGCCAAGTATCCAGCATGCACAACAGGTCGTTAGCGTCCTGCTGCAGATGATCTTCTTCCCAAAAGCGTAGCAACTCTTCGATGGATTGATGGCCGAGTTGACGGTAGGTTTCGTTGCGATAGAACGCCTGGCTGTAAGCCCAGCCGGCATACACTCGGCCGAAGGCCTTGAGGCCCGCGGCGGGCGGAGTGCTGTAATCGCCGTTATCCCAGGTAGGGTCGCAGGTGAGGGCGGCTTTGACGCCCTCAAGAAATACTTGGTTGTGCGGCCAGCAGCGAGCGGTGGCGCAGATGCTCGCAGCCGCACGGACTTGCTCTGGATAAAGGCACGCCCACTGCAAAGCCTGCATACCGCCCATGGACCACCCCGCTACTAGGGCGATGGATGCATCGGCAAAGTTCGCCTGCACAAGCTGATGCTGAAGACGGACATTGTCATACAGACTGATTGATGGAAAGCGAGCGCTTCGCTGATCCGGATGTGCGTTGCTTGGGGAGCTGGATTGGCCGTTGCCCATCAGGTTGGGTATGACGATGCAGTAGTGCTCAGGGCTCAGGGCACTATCTGCACCAATCAGAGGCAGGTTGCCCTCGTGTGTTCCACCATAGTACGTCGGCAGCACTACCAGGTTGTTCCTATCGGCGTTCAACTGACCTACTTGTACGTAGGTTAACTGAGCATCATGGAGCGTCTCGCCGCTCTGTAGACTAAAGTTTCCGGCCCGGTAAGTTCTAACAACTATCTGATTTTCTTTCATAAGTTGGTGTTCCACGAATCCGCCGGGTTTCTCTCGGCTGCTGTAAAAGGGACTGTCCATTCAACATACATGCATGCTGGCATGTATGTTGAATGGAAGATTCGTACCAGTTACCGCAGCGGGTGCGGTCAGGACCAATGGAGTATCAGCATGAGCGAGCACACCACAACCGAGCAACTAAAGCAGACACTGCAGGATCGGGGCGTTAAGTATGCGCTCGGCGGTTATGTAGACTTGCATGGCGTCATCAAGGGCAAGTTTGTGCCCCTAGAGCACCTTGGTCGCATGATGAAAGGGTCAGAGCTGTATACGGGCGCTGCACTGGACGGAGTGCCGCAGGATATCAGCGACAACGAAGTCGCGACCATGCCAGACGCCGCTACCGCAACGGTCTGCCCGTGGAATCCTGAATTGGCTTGGTTTGCCAGTGATCAGTACCTGGATGGCGCCCCTTTTGAGGCCTGCTCGCGCAATATTCTCAAGCGCCAAGTCAGCCATGCAGCTGACCTGGGGCTGACGTTCAACCTGGGCATCGAAACCGAATTCTTTTTGTTCAAGGACAGCGAGGACGGTTCCTTCGAGCCTATCAGTGCGCGCGATACCCTGGCCAAACCCTGCTACGACCCTCGCGGATTAATGGACAACATGCCCATTATTGGCGAGCTAGTCGAGTCTATGAACGCGATGGGTTGGGATGTTTACTCCTTCGATCATGAGGACGCCAACGGGCAGTTTGAAACCGATTTCACCTACACCGATGCACTGGGCATGGCCGACCGCCTGGTGTTTTTCCGCCTGATGGCCAACGAGATAGCGCGCAAGCACGGTGCCTTCGCCAGTTTCATGCCCAAACCCTCTGCCACGCGCACCGGTAGCGGTGCGCACTACAACATGTCGCTGGCTGACCGGGAAACCGGCAAGAACCTGTTTGACGTCGCTAACGGCAGTGACCCGCATGGTTGTGGTGTAACGGAAATGGCCTACCACTTCATTGCTGGTGTAATGAAGCACGCCAAAGCAATCAGCGCCGTCATTGCACCGACGGTCAACAGCTATAAACGCCTGGTGCGCAAGGGCAGTATGTCGGGCTCGACCTGGGCGCCGGTGTTTGTCTGCTACGGCAACAACAATCGCACCAACATGTTGCGCATACCTTCCCAGGGCGCGCGGGTTGAATGTCGTGCGGCGGATATTGCCTGCAACCCCTATTTGGGCGCGGCGATGATGCTGGCCGCCGGGCTTGAAGGGATTCGTGAAAGCATGGACCCGGGCGCGCCACACCGGGAGAACATGTACAACTACACAGACCAGCAGGTCCGTGAAATGGACATCGAAATGCTGCCGCAGAACCTGGGGGAGGCCATCGACGCGTTCGAGGCGGACCCACTATCTAGGGCGGTGTTGGGTGACGCCATGTTCGAGAGCTTTGTCACTTACAAGCGCCAGGAATGGACCGAGTACCACACCCACGTGTCCGACTGGGAGCTCAAGCGCTATCTCAAGTTCTTCTGATCCGAGCGGGCCGCTGCTGGCGGCCCGGTTCTTGCTGTCTACCTGTAACAAGGTGATAACTAAAACCATCTGGAGTAGAACCATGAAAAAGTCCGTACCTTTTGCACGACGTTTCAAGCAGGTTGTATCCGGGGCACTGATCGCATTGGCGGCCACAACAGCGATGGTGCCGGCTGCCTCAGCGCAAGAGAAAGACAGTTTTAAGCTGGCCTGGAGCATCTACGCCGGCTGGATTCCGTGGAAATACATTGACGAATCGGGCCTGATGAAAAAGTGGGCCGACAAGTACGGCATCGAAGTTGAGATCGTGCAGATCAATGATTATGTCGAATCCATCAATCAATACAGCGCCGGGCAGTTTGACGGCGTAGTCGCCACCAGCATGGACGCACTGTCGATTCCTGCCGCCGGGGGAGTGGATACCACGGCGCTGATTGTCGGCGACTATTCCAATGGCAACGATGGCATCGTGATGAAGGGCAGTAGTGATCTGAAAGACCTCAAGGGGCAGCAGGTCAATCTGGTTGAGCTTTCTGTTTCGCATTATCTGTTGGCCCGTGCGCTGGACTCGGTGGGTATGAGCGAGAGTGACGTCACTGTGGTCAATACCAGCGATGCTGATCTGGTGGCCGCTTTCAATACCCCGGATGTGAAGAACGTGGTGACCTGGAATCCGTTGCTGGATGAGATGCTCGGCATGCCGGGGGCCAACCGCGTGTTCGACTCCAGCCAGATTCCCGGTCACATCAAGGATCTGACCATCGTCAACACCCAGACCCTGAAAGACAATCCGGCACTGGGCAAAGCTCTGGTTGGCGCTTGGTTTGAACTGATGGCGGACATGGGCACCGACAGCGAAGCAGGGCAGAAGGCTCGCGCTGCTCTGGGTGAAGCCTCGGGTACTGACCAGGCAGGTTATGAAGCGCAGTTGGCAGGCATGAAAATGTTCTGGCAGCCCGCTAATGCGTTGACGTTCATTCGCAGTGCTGAGGCGGTGGAGGCGATGGACAGCGTGCGTCAGTTCTCCTTCGAGAAAGGGCTGCTGGGTGAAGGTGCCGACTCTGCCGATTTTGTCGGTATCAGCCTGCCGAACGACAAAACCCTTGGCGATACCGGTAATATCAAACTGCGTTTTGATACCCAGTACATGCAGATGGCGGCCGAGGGCGCTCTCTGATCAGGCCTGACTGTTGCCGGCAGCCAGGTTGCCGGCAACACCTGTTGGAACACCCATGCGCAGAACCAAAGAAGACGCGGAAAAAACCCGCCTGAAAATTATTGAAGCCGCGCTGACGCTGTTCAGTCGCAACGGCTACTCCAATACCACATTAGCCATGATTGGCACCGAGGCCGGTTACAGTCGCGGGCCTATCTACTGGCACTTCAAGAACAAGGACGACCTGTTTCAAGCGGTACTGGCTTACTCGCAGGAGCCGCTGGAACAGTTGGTGGCGCAAGCGCGTGAAGCCGATCTACCGCCACTGGCCACCATAGAGCGCTTTGTTGCGCGCTGGCTGGAGCTGCTGGTGGAGGATGCCTGGTTTCGGCAGTCGTTCGAGATTCTGTTGAACAAAACCGAGCTGACCGAGGCGGTTGCAGCGACGCTCAAGCGTGAGCGCAAACTGACGCGCAGCATGATAGGCACCTTGCAGGAGCAGATAGTGGCGGCACAGGCCAACGACAGCGTGCCAAAGACGCAAGCGCCAGAGCAGTTGGCACTGTTGATCTACACCCAGCTGATGGGCGTGACCCAGAGCTGGCTGTTTGCACCGCGCTTGTTCAACCTTGGCAAGCAACGAGCATTCTTTACCGGACGGTTGATGATTTCATTACAGCAACCCTGATGCAAATAACCCGCCGAGTGGCGGGTTATCTATGCTGCCTAGCACGCCGTGGCGGCTTAATCCTTTATTGGCTCAATGATCGGGAAGCTGCCGGAAGGTACTTCCAGCATCTGCAGCAGCCCGAAGAAGGCTTGAGGCTCGCCCGATACCTTGATCTGGCCAGCTTTCACCGCATCCGGGAAGGTGGTGCGTTTCAGCAGGATTTGGTTCAGCGTTTCACGCGTCATTACAACGGTGGCTTGTGCTGCATCATCCTGGGTATTGGCGCGATGGGTCAGCGTTGAGTGCTCCAGATTCAGGCGGTAATTTTCCTTGGTGTCGGTTAACTGCCAGTTGATCACCAGATGTTTGCCAGCGGCTTTGTCGGCGTCCAGGCGCACTCCCATCAAATCAAAGAACATGCCGGTGTCCAGGGCCTGCAGTACGTCGGGCGAAAGTGAGCCGTCCGTGGGCTTGGTCGAGCCGTCGCGCAGCTCCATGGCACCGGTGAGATACGCGCCGCGCCAGGTGCCGGCCTCGGCCTGATAGCCCAGCTGTTCCAGGGCATCTGCGCCCAGCTCACGGGCTGCTTGATTGCCGGGTTCGGCAAAGACCACCTGACTCATTACCGAGGCTACCCAGCGGTATTCGCCGTTGGCGTAATCTTCACGCGCCTGCTCGATAACCTTGTCGGCACCACCCATGTATTCAACCGTTTTGGCTGCGTTCTGCTCGGGTGGCAGCGGGTTGAGGTTGGCCGGGTTGGCATCGTACCAGCCCATGTAGCGCTGATAGATGGCCTTGGCGTTGTGGCTCAGCGTGCCGTAGTAGCCACGGGCATACCACTGTTGATCCAGACTTTCGGGCAGTTTGAGCTGCTCGGCGATATCGCCCGGCAGGTAGCCCTTGTTGATCATGCGTACCGATTGATCATGCAAGTATTTGTACATGTCGCGTTGCACCGACAGAAACTGCTTGGTTTTGTCCTCGCCCCACACAGGCCAATGGTGCTGACCAATGAGTACGTCGGTGTCGTCACCGAAGCGCTCCAGTGCTACATCGATATAATGCGACCAGGCACTGGCGTCGCGCACCGCCGCGCCGCGGATGGTGTAGACGTTGTGCATGTGCTGGCTGGTGACTTCGCCGGTATCCAATACCTTGAACTTGGGGAAATACATCATCATTTCCGACTCGGCTTCGGTGCCGTGGGCCATCTGGAACTGCACTTCGATGCCATCGATGGTCAAGGTAGCGTTATCCGGCACGGTATCGGTGGGGGCAATCAGGGTGCGATCTCCCTTGGATAGCGCCTTGCCTAGGCCGGTGTCGACATGCCCGCGCTCGCCCGGTGGCAATGTGGCACCAAACTGGTAGGCAGCGCGGCGGCTCATCGCCGGGCCGGCGATCACGTTCTCGGATACCGCGTGCTCCATAAAGCCAGCCGGCGCGTAGACGTGCGCCTTGCCGGCCTTGACGTCTGCCTCGTCGAGCACGCCTTTCACTCCGCCCCAGTGGTCAACATGGTTGTGGGTGTACAGCACCGCAACAACAGGCTTCTCGGGACGGTTCTGGTAGTAAAGGTCGAGACCGGCCTTGGCGGTGGACGGAGACAGCAGGGGGTCGATGATGATCAGCCCGGTGTTCCCTTCAATGATGGTCATGTTGGCCAAATCCATACCGCGAATCTGATACATGCCATCGGTCACCTTGAACAGACCGTGGATGGCGTTGAGGCGCGCCTGACGCCAGAGGCTGGGGTTTACTGTGGCGGGGGCATCTTCCTTGTTGAGGAAGTCGTACTCGCTCATGTCCCAGGCAACCGAACCGTCTTCATTGGTGACCTTGCCGTCGGGCAGTTTGGCGACAAAACCGCGCTCGGCGTCGCTGAAGGCTTGCTTGTCGGCAAAGGGCAACTGCTGCAGCACCGCCTTGTTATGGGCGGCGGTTGTTTCGGTAGCGGGATTGGGGGCGGCGAAGCTGCTCAGGCTGATGCTGGCAGCCAGCGCGCTCAAACAGTGAACTAGGGTGCGTGATCGCATCGGGTGTCTCCCTGAAATTGGCTGGCGTCGATTGGACGACGCGCTTTTGTTGTAAGCGGACAATGGATGGCGCTGTATCAACTATAGGTAGAGGACGCGTGATATGGCTAATGCATTTTTATTGTTATTTTGATGCCTGTGGTGCATTGGCGCGGGCCTTGAAGTGAAATTGCAGCATTGCCGGTGTACCCTTGGCATCGTCGCGTGGCCGGCTGCGGGGGAATTTTTTATCGAAGCAGCGGCCTGGTTAAACTATAATCGCGCGCTTTTCCCACGCCCGATACCCCGGGCTTTTGCCAACTGGAGGTCACGACCGAATTGATCAAGACGCCGTACTATCTCATCGACAAGAGCAAGTTGAAGCAGAACATGGAGAGGATCGCCTATGTGCGTGAACACTCCGGAGCCAAGGCCCTGCTGGCCCTCAAGTGTTTCGCCACCTGGTCCGTGTTCGACTTCATGAGTGAGTACATGGATGGCACCACTTCCTCTTCCCTGAACGAGGTCAAGTTGGGGCGCCTCAAGTTCGGCGGTGAAACCCACGCCTACAGCGTGGCATACGCCGACGACGAGATTGAGGAAGTCCTGCACAATTCGGACAAGATCATCTTCAATTCCATTAGCCAGCTGACGCGCTTCAGCGATGCCTCTGCGGGCACCGTGCGCGGCCTGCGGCTCAACCCCGGCGTCAGCAGTTCCGACTTTCTGATTGCGGACCCGTCGCGCCCCTTCAGCCGTCTTGGCGAATGGGATGCTGCCAAGATTGAGGCGGTGCTACCGTTGATTTCCGGTTTCATGATCCACAACAATTGTGAAAACGGCGACTTTGGCCTGTTCGACCAGATGCTCGGCCAGATCGAAGAGCGCTTCGGCCACCTGTTGCAGCAGGTCGAGTGGGTCAGCCTGGGTGGCGGTATTCACTTTACCGGCGACGATTATCCGGTAGACAGCTTCTGCGCACGGCTCAAGGCGTTCTCCGAGAAGTACGGTGTTCAGGTTTATCTGGAGCCGGGCGAAGCGGCGATCACGCTCAGCACTTCGCTGGAAGTCACGGTGCTCGACACTCTCTACAACGGCAAGCAGCTGGCGGTGGTCGACAGCTCGATCGAAGCGCACATGCTGGATCTGCTGATCTACCGTCAGGATGCCAAGATGGCGCCCTGCGATGGCCCGCATCAGTACATGGTGTGCGGTAAATCCTGTCTTGCCGGCGATATCTTCGGCGAGTTCCAGTTTGATCGCGAGCTGAACGTTGGCGATCGTCTCTCCTTTATCGACGCGGCCGGTTACACCATGGTCAAGAAGAACTGGTTCAATGGCGTGAACATGCCCGCCATTGCGATCAAGCAACTTGATGGTGAAGTGCAACTGGTCCGTGAGTTCGGTTTCCAGGATTACCTAGAAAGCCTCTCCTGAGGCCACAACCCCAGCCTTTATCCAAGGAGGCGTTGCGAGGAAGAGCAATGAAGAAAAACGTTCTGATTATTGGTGCCGGTGGCGTAGCCCAGGTGGTTGCGCACAAGTGTGCGCAGCATAACGATGTGCTGGGCGACATTCATATCGCCTCACGGACGCTCGACAAGTGCCAGGCACTGGTCGACAGCGTGCATGAAAAGGGCAGCTTGAAAACGGCCGGTGCGTTGCAGGCGCATGCATTGGATGCGCTGGATGTGGAAGCCACCAAAGCGCTGATCGCCAAGACCCAGTCGCAACTGGTCATCAATGTTGGATCCGCTTTTATCAATATGTCGGTACTGCAGGCGTGCATCGAAACCGGCGCTGCGTATCTGGATACCGCCATCCATGAAGACCCGGCGAAGATCTGCGAGACGCCGCCGTGGTATGCCAACTACGAGTGGAAGCGCCGCGAGCTTTGCGAGCAGAACGGCATTACCGCGATTCTCGGCGTCGGCTTTGATCCGGGCGTGGTCAACGCTTACGCCAGCATTGCCTATAACGAGTACTTCGACAGCGTCGACTCGATCGATATCATTGATATCAACGCCGGCAGCCACGGCAAGTACTTTGCCACCAACTTCGACCCAGAAATCAACTTCCGCGAGTTTACCGGTCAGGTCTGGTCCTGGCAGAACAGCCAGTGGACTAGCAACCAGATGTTCGAAGTCAAGCGCACCGACGACCTGCCGGTGGTCGGCCCGCAGACCAGCTACATGACCGGCCACGATGAAGTGCACTCGCTGTCGCAGAACCTGAACGTACCGAACGTGCGTTTCTGGATGGGCTTTGGTGAGCACTACATCAATGTGTTTACCGTGCTGAAGAACCTGGGGCTGCTGTCCGAGCAGCCGGTCACCACCGCCGAAGGGCTGGAAGTGGTGCCGCTCAAGGTGGTCAAGGCCGTGCTGCCCGATCCGTCCTCGCTGGCACCGGAATACAGCGGCAAAACCTGCATCGGTGATGTGGTCAAGGGCAAGAAAGACGGCAAGGACAAGGAAGTGTTCATCTACAACGTGGCCGATCATGCCGAGGCGTATGCCGAAGTCGGCAGCCAGGGCATTTCTTACACCGCCGGCGTACCGCCCGTCGCGGCGGCCATTCTGATCGCCAATGGCGCCTGGGATGTGCAGAAGATGGTCAACGTGGAAGAGCTGGACGCCAAGCCCTTCATCAACTTGCTGAACGACATGGGCCTGCCGACCCGCATCAAGGACGAGCAGGGCGACCGCGCACTGAGTTTCTGAGCGCTTTCGCAGAAATGAAAAGGCCAGCTTCGCAGCTGGCCTTTTTTGTTGCGTGCTTCAGGGCGCGTCTGTCGGTTGCCCCCAGGGCGCCAGCAGTACCTCCAGCAGAGTGCCATCGGCGTCTTTGGCAAAGCCTACCAGCTCGCCTTCGCGCCCGACATACTCGGATACGTCGGGTTCTTGCAGCACCCGCTCGCCGGCCGTATCGATAGTCTCGATGAATGCCTCGGGTGACGCAGTCGCAATCTCCAGTTTCACCGGATTGTCGGTGTAGTTGCGCGGCGTGCCGTTGGTCCAGTTCATCAACACCAGCGCCGAGCCGCCGTAGCCCTGCAGAATGTACTCGTTGTACTGACCGGGAATGGGCAGAAACAGCGAGACCTTGAAGCCCAGGGTGTCGGCGTAGAAAGCCTTGGCCGCGGCCAGATCGCTGACGCCAATGCCGAAGGCACCGAAGTAGGATTCGCTGGCGGCGCTGTCGCCGACGATTTCGATCAGGTTGTTGTCCAGGTCGCGGCCAAAGCCGACTATGGCGTTGCCCAGCGCAGGGCCTTGGTCCACCGGCTCCACCAGCACCACGCCACCGGCATCGCGAATGTTCTGTGCAAAGACATTGGCGTCTTTGGCGTAAAACACCAGTTTGCCCGGATTCTGTCGGTAGTTGCGGCTAACGCCATCGGTAAAGCCCATCAGAATAACCTGTGAGCCACGGCCGTCGGCGGATTCCAGCACGACTTCTTCGCGGTTGTCACGGGTGCGGCGCCCGATTTCCTGCATGCCCAGACCCTCGGTATAGAAAGTGACTGCGGCGTCCAGATCGGCCACGCCGATGGCGGCACCGCTCAGGTATGCGCGAATCGACTGGCGAATTTCCAGCAGAGTGCCGTCGGCATCGCTGGCATAGCCCACCAAGGTGTTATTCAGGTCGGCATCGGCGGAAGGGGCGGGCTCTTGGCTAACGCTCTCGCCGGACTCGCTGATGGCGTCGCTCAGGCGTTGCGGCTGCGCGGCCGCCAGCTCCAGCTTCACCGGGTTGTCGGTGTAGTTGCGTGGTGTGGCACTGGTCCAGTGCATCAACACCAGGGCGGAGCTGCCGGGCACCGGTGAGGTGAGAATGTACTCATCGTACTGGCCGGGAATCTGCAGGAATTGATCTTCCTCAAAGCCCAGCGTCTCGACGTAAAAGTCGCGCGCCGATTCGAGGTTGGACACGCCGATGCCGAAGGCGCTGAAATAGGAATCGGTGGCGCCGTCACTGCCGGTGATCTCGATCAGGTTGTTGTCCTGGTCGCGGCCAAAGCCCACCACAACACCGCCGACACTGGCCTGGGGCGCCGGCGGCACGGTAATGCGACCGCCAGCAAGGGCAAAGCGTGCTGCAAAGGCGGCGGGGTCTTTTGCATAGAACACCAGCTTGCCTGGGTTCTGCTGCGTGTTGCGGCCCACGCCGTCGGTGAAGCTCATCAGTACGACATTGGAACCGCGCTTGTCGGCGGACTGCAGCACCACCTCGATGCGGTCATCGCGGGTAACGCGCTTGATCTCGGTCATGCCGAGACCTTCTTTGTAGACCTTGAGCGCTGCGTCCAGGTCGGCAACGCCGATAGCGGCGGCCTGCAGGTAAACGCTGTTTTCACGGGTATCGGTGGCCGGAGGCGGCGGGGTAGTGGAATTGTCCGAGTCACTGCCGCCACCGCTGCTTAAACAGCCGGACAACAGCAACACGAGCAGGCCAAGGCTGAGCCTTGAGCCACGGCGGGCAACTGATTTCATCGGAGTACCTTTCTTGTCTTTATGGTCGCTGCGGATCGCAGCGTATTGGCTGATCAATAATGAATGAATGTTCGTTCTTTTTGCAAGTGTCCCTGTCGCTGACCTGATGGCTCGCTGGGACAGTCGCGTTCTCACCCGGTTGGTCTGCTTGCAAGCGGATGGGGTATGATCCGGCAACGCCATTTTCGGCAAACCGGCCAGCAAAGGTAGTAGCGCCATGACGTCCCCCCTGTCTGCAGTCCCCATGTCCGAGCGGTTGGCGGGTGTGGCTGATATTGAATGTGTCACCCCGGATTTGAACGGGGTGCCGCGTGGCAAGGTCATGACCGTGGAGGGCTTTCTCAGCGAGCGGCGTTTGCAGCTGGCGCGTGGCGTGCTGCTGCAGTGCATCATGGGCGGCTACCCTGACGCCGAGTTTTACGGCCACGATGACGGCGACCTGGTGCTCTGCCCCGACGCTGACCAAACGCACGTGCTGCCCTGGCTGGACCAGACCCGCGCTCTGGCCATCTGCGAAGCCGTGGAGCTGGATGGGCAGCTCTCGGGCCTGTCGACCCGTGCACTGTTGCGCAAGGTGGTCAACCAGTATGCCGAGCGCGGTTGGACACCGGTGGTCGCCACCGAGCTGGAGTTCTTCCTGTTTGAGCCCAACCGCGACGACACCCAGGCCTTTCAGCCTCCGGTTGGCCTGGACGGCCGCCGTGAAGTGGGCGCTGGCGCCTTCAGCGTCAGCACCAGTAATGGCCTCAAGCCGTTCTTTGACGAGATCAGCGCCGGTATGGCGGCGCTGGGCATCCCGCGTGACACCTTCATGCACGAGATGGGCGTCAGCCAGTTCGAGATCAACTTTGTGCATGGCGATCCGGTACTGATCGCCGACCAGACCTTCCTGTTCAAGCACATGCTGCACGAGGTGGCGCTCAAGCACGGGTTGATCGCCGTCTGCATGGCCAAGCCGCTGGCGCGCGTACCCGGCTGCTCAATGCACATTCATCAGAGCATTGTGGAGCAACACAGCGGGCAGAATATCTTCACCGATGCGGCAACCCAGCAACCCACGGCCGCCTTTCAGCACTTCATTGGCGGCCTGCAGCATTGCATGGCCGAGCTGACCTTGCTGATGGCGCCTTACGTGAACTCCTACCAGCGCTTCTGTCATGCCTACGCCTCACCCAATAACCTGTGCTGGTCGCACGATAACCGCGCCGCCGGACTGCGCATTCCGGCCAGCGAGCCGGTCGCGCGGCGGGTGGAAAACCGCCTGCCCGGTGCTGACGCCAACCCCTATCTGGCGGTGGCGGCATCGCTGGCGGCCGGCTTGTACGGGATTGACCATGCCTGTGAACCCAGCGCCCCGGCGCAGGGCGAATTCAACGCGCCGGATGAGCTGATACTGCCAGGCACTCTGCACGAGGCCATCCACCGGCTCGACCGCAGCGCAGTTGCCCGCGAACTCTTTGGCGCCGAGTTCATCAACGGTTACCTGGCCAGCAAACGCATGGAGCTGGAAAGCTTTATGGACGAGATTACGCCCTGGGAACGGCGCTATCTGGGTAGTCAGGTATAAGCTGTTGTTGATCGCCTGCGACGAGTTCTGTCGCAGGTCTGTGCCAGACTGACCCGCTTTCCCCGCAGACAGGAGCTTTGATGCAGGACGCCGACAGCCTTTCCCCCGGCCTGATGATCATTCACGGCAACCGCCTGGAAACCCTGCGGCAACTGGTGGTGGACTGGACGGGTACGCACCCGCTCGGCCCGCTGGAGAACGAGGTGATACTGGTGCAGAGCAACGGTATCGCCCAGTGGCTGCAGATGGCCCTGGCGGCGGACCCGGAGCAGGGCGGCAGTGGCATCGCCGCCGCGCTGGACGTGCAGTTGCCGGCGCGCTTTCTGTGGGACAGCTACCGCGGCGTGCTGGGCCGTGACGCCGTACCGGAGCAGTCGCCACTCGACAAGCAACCCCTGCTCTGGCGACTGATGCGCCTGCTGCCGGCGCTGCTTGAGCAGCCAGCGTTTGCGCCCTTGAAACGCTTTCTCGCCGACGACAGCGACTGCCGCAAGCGTTATCAACTGGCCGAACGCCTGGCCGATCTGTTTGACCAGTATCAGGTATACCGGGCCGACTGGCTGAATGATTGGGCGGCGGGGCAGGATCGCATCGGGCTGGCCCGTGAAGGCTACCGCCCACTGGCGGAGGAAGAATTATGGCAGCCGGCGCTATGGCGCGCGGTGCTGGCCGATGTGGGCATCGAGCGTTTAAGCGACAGCCGTGCCGGTATTCACCCGCGCTTTGTCGAGCACCTGCTGAACGCCGAGCAGCGCCCCGCGGCGCTGCCACGCCGAGTCATTGTTTTCGGCATATCCTCGTTGCCGGCACAGACGCTGGAGGCGCTAGCGGTGATCGGGCGCTTCAGTCAGGTATTGCTCGGCGTGCTCAACCCATGCCAGTTTCACTGGGGCGACATCGTGGCCGACCAAGACTTGCTGCGGCACCAGTATCGCCGCCAGCAGCGCAAGCCCGGTGCGCCCGTTGAACTCGACGACAGCAGCCTGCATCAGCACGCCCATCCCTTGCTTGCCGCCTGGGGTAAGCAGGGGCGTGACTACATCAATCTGCTGGATCAGCACGATGAGCGGGCGGCCTATGAGGCGCGCTTTGCCGACCTCAACGGCGGCCGCGTTGACCTGTTTGAGGCGCCAACAGAACACAGCCTGCTGGCGCAGTTGCAAAGCGATATTCTGGAACTGCGGCCGTTGGCGGAAACCCGCGCGCACTGGCCGCCCCTGCAGACCGCAGAGGATCATTCGCTGCGCTTTCACATCGCGCACAGCCCGCAGCGTGAAGTCGAGATCCTGCATGATCAGTTGCTGGCTGCCTTTGCCAGCGATGCCACGCTGAAACCGCGCGACATTATTGTCATGGTGCCAGACGTGAACACCTACGCCCCGCACATTCAGGCGGTATTCGGTCAATACAGCGCGGAGGACCCGCGTGCCATCCCCTATACCCTGGCCGATCAGGGCCAGCGCGGCCAAGAGCCGCTGCTGATTGCCCTGGAGCACCTGCTGCGTCTGCCCGATAGTCGCCTGCCGGTGAGCGAGGTATTTGACCTGCTCGACGTGCCGGCACTGCGCAACCGCTTTGCGTTGAACGAAGCGGAGCTGCCCACCTTGCATCGCTGGATCGAGGGTGCCGGCGTACGCTGGGGGCTGGATCAGCAGCGGCGCGAGGCTTTGGGCCTGCCCGCCGGTCTGGAGGCCAACAGCTGGCGCTTCGGCCTGCGCCGCATGTTGCTCGGCTACGCCGGCGGCAGCGCTGGCGCCTGGCAGGAGATAGAACCCTTTGATGAAATCGGTGGCCTGGATGCCGCGCTGATCGGTCCGCTCAGCCAATTGCTGCAGCAACTCGATCGTCACGAGCAGCAACTGCGCGAACCGGCCGCGCCGGTGATCTGGGGTGAGCGCCTACGCCAGTTGCTGGCAGATTTTTTCAGCGCCGACACCGAGCGCGATCAGCTGCTGCTGGCGCAGCTGCAGGAGAGTCTGGCCAACTGGCTGGAGCTGTGTGACCGGGTGGCGCTGGACAGCCCCTTGCCACTCAATGTGGTGGCCGAGGCCTGGCTGGATGGCGCCGGCCAGTCGCAGCTCAGCCAACGTTTTCTCGCCGGCGCGGTGAACGTCTGCACGCTGATGCCGATGCGCGCCATTCCGTTCCGGCATATCTGTCTGCTGGGTATGAACGACGGCGACTACCCGCGTGCGCAGCCACCGCTGGATTTTGATCTGATGGGGCGCGACTACCGGCCGGGCGACCGCTCGCGCCGCGAAGACGACCGCTACCTGCTGCTTGAGGCGCTGCTGTCGGCCCGTGACAGCCTGTATATCAGTTGGGTAGGGCGCAGCATTCGCGACAATAGCGAACGCCCACCCTCGGTATTGATCGGCCAGCTGCGTGACCATCTGGCGGCGGGCTGGCAACTGGCCGATGGCGGTGGTCTGCTCACAGCGCTGACTACCGAACACCCGCTGCAGCCGTTTAGCCGCAGCTACTTCGATGCCGACTCCGAGCTGTTCAGTTATGCCAGCGAATGGCGCGCCCTGCACGACGTTGCGCAGCTAGCGCAGCAGAACGCAGCGCTGCCGGCACAGGCGCTGGAGGCCCCTATCGAGTTGGCTGCGTTGCAGCGCTTTCTGCGGCACCCGGTCGAGCATTTTTTCACTACTCGGCTCAAGGTCTGGCTGCAGGAGCAGCACAGTAGCGCCGAGGATGATGAGCCCTTTGCGCTCGACGGCCTGCAGCGGCACCAGCTCAGTCAGTGGTTGCTCGAGCAGGTGCAGCAGGCCCCGCTCGACGCCGACTGGGACGCGCTGCTGGTGCAGGAGGCTGCGCGGCTGCAACAGCGCGGTGAACTGCCCCTGGCCGGATTTGGTGATTTGCTGCGCGAGCAGTTGCTCACCCCCTTGCAGGATCAGCTGCAGCGGTATCGCCAGCAGGCGTTGCTCTGGGATCAGGTGATGCCCCATCCGCTGGCGTTGGAAGCCAGCGCGCCCGGTATCGCCGTGGTCAGCTGGCTGGCAGCTGTGCGCAGCTCACGCGAGCTGGGTGGGCTGTTGCGGCTGCAACTGATGACCGGCAACGCGCTGGATGGCAAGGGCAAAGCCCCGCGTTGGCGCAAATTGCTCAATGAACTCAGCCTGCATTTGCTGGCGGCTGCCAGCGGCTATCAATTAACCACCTGCCTGGTCAGTGCCGATGCCAATATTCAACTGTTGCCGCTCGAGCAGTCGCGGGCGGTAGCCATTCTGCGTGACTGGCTGCTGGGCTGGCAGCAAGGCCTCTGCCGGCCGTTGCCGGTCGCGGTGGAGACCGCGTTCAGCTTTCTGCTGGAAACCGATGAAGACAAGGCCCTCGACAAAGCGCGCATCACCTACGAAGGCTCAGGCTACGTGCTGGGCGAGCGCGACAAGAGCGTGGCGCTGCAGCGCAGCTATCCCGATTTTGCCAGCCTGCTGGCAACCGAAGAGTTCGCCGGCTGGGCCGAGGCACTGTACCGGCCGCTGCTCAGTGCGCGTGATGATGGCTGGCTGGAGTTCAGTCTGGCTGGGGAGGGCGCGTCATGAGTACGCTTGAGAGCCGTTTGCCGCTGGCCCTGCGCTGCCCCCTGCGTGGCAGCCGGCTGATTGAAGCGAGCGCCGGCACCGGCAAGACCTTTACCATCTCGGCGCTGTATTTACGCCTGGTACTCGGGCATGGCAATGAACACAGCGCCTTCGGCCGTGAACTGCTGCCGCCGGAGATTCTGGTGGTGACCTTTACCGATGCCGCGACCCAGGAGCTGCGCGACCGCATCCGGGCGCGGCTGGTCGAGGCTGCGCAGGCGTTTCGCGGTGAGCTGGCCGACCCGGACCCGCTGCTGGCGCACCTGCTGGCCGATACTGACACGGCGCACTGGCCGAGCTGCGCGCGCAAGCTGGATATCGCCGCGCAGTGGATGGATCAGGCGGCGGTCTCCACGATTCACAGCTGGTGTCAGCGCATGCTGCATGAGCATGCCTTCGACAGTGGCAGTCTGTTTACCCAGACGCTGGAAACCGATCAGCGCGAGCTGTTGGCTGAGGTCGCACGGGATTACTGGCGGTTGCAGTGCTATCGCCTGCACGGCGCGGCACTGAACTGGGTCGATAGTCACTGGCAGCAGCCGGAACTTTTGCTGGGCCGCGCGCGGGTACTACTTGATCACCCGCCGGCTGCAGCAGAGCAGGATTTGCAGGTCTTGATCGATAGCGGTCTGCAGCAGGCGGCGCAGCAACTGGCCGAACTCAAGGCGCCCTGGCGGGGCTGGGTGGATGAGCTGGAAGCGCTGTTGGAGCAGGCGCGCGAAGCCAAGGCGTTCAACGGCACAAAAATGAATCGTGGCCATCTGGCGGGCTGGCTGGACAAGCTGCGCAGTTGGGCGACCGATGCCGATCAGCTCAAGCTGGATATTGGCAAGGGCTTTGAGCGGCTGACGCCAGACGGCTTGGCGGAAATCTGGAAGACCGGCTCACCGCCAACGCATCCGGCGCTGGATGCCATGGTTGGGTTGCCGGCCGAACTGGCGGCCATTCGCGGCCCGGAGCAGGCGGCGCTGCGCCACGCTGCCGCCTGGATAAAACAGCGCTTCGAGTCTGAAAAGCGTCGCCGTGCGCAGATGGGGTTTGACGACATGCTCACCCGTCTGGACGCCGCTCTGCAGGGTGACAACGGCGAGCGGCTGGCGCAGGTGATTCGCCAGCAGTTTCCGGTCGCGTTGATCGACGAGTTCCAGGATACCGATCCGCTGCAGTACCGGATTTTTGATCGTATCTACCGAGTCGAGGAGAACGACCAAGGTACGGCGCTGCTGCTGATCGGCGACCCCAAACAGGCCATCTATGCCTTTCGCGGTGCCGATATTTTCACCTACTTGCGTGCGCGTGCCGCCACCGCCGGGCGACATGAAAACCTGGATACCAACTTTCGCTCCAGCGAGCCCATGGTGGCGGCAGTGAATCGCGTGTTTGCGCACGCCGAGGCGCAGTTCCTCCGGGGCGCCTTTTTGTTCCGCCAGGGAAATGACAACCCGCTGCCGTTTTTGCCGGTCAAGGCGCGTGGGCGCAGCGAGGTGTGGAGTATCGCCGGCCAACCTGCGCCTGCGCTAACGGCTTGGTATCTGCCCAGTGAGGCGCCGTTGAGCGGCGAGGCCTATCGTCAGCAGATGGCCGAACGTTGTGCCAGTGCCATGGCGGACATGCTGCTGGCCGGCCAGCGCGGCGATGCCGGTTTTGCGCATCCCGAGCGCGGTCTGCAACCCGTGCGGCCAGCGGATATGGCGGTGCTGGTGCGTACCGGGCGTGAAGCGCAGGCGATTCGCCAGGCACTGGCTGCCCGCGGCGTGCGCAGCGTCTACTTATCCGACAAGGATTCGGTGCTCAACACCCAGCAGGCGCAAGACTTGCTGCGCTGGTTGTGCGCCTGCGCTGAACCGGGCAACGACCGTCTGCTGCGCGCTGCCCTGGCCAGTACCACCCTGGGCCTAAGCTGGGCTGAGCTGGAGTTGCTCAATCAGGACGAGCGGCTGTGGGAGCAGCGCGTGGATCAGTTCCGCGACTACCGGCGGCGCTGGCAGCGCCAGGGTGTGCTGCCGATGCTGCACAGGCTGCTGCACGACTTCCAGTTGCCGGCGCGGCTGTTACTGCAGAGCGACGGCGAACGCAGCCTGACCAATCTGCTGCATCTGGCTGAACTGCTGCAGCGCGCCGCGCGCGAGTTGGATGGCGAGCAGGCACTGATTCGCCACCTGCGCGAGCTTATTCAGCAGGCCGGTGAGGGCGCTGGCGACGATCAGGTGCTGCGCCTGGAAAGTGACGCCGAGCTGGTCAAGGTGGTGACCATTCACAAATCCAAGGGACTGGAATATCCGCTGGTATTTCTGCCCTTTATCAGCCACAGCCGGCCGGCAAAAAAAGGCGAGCCGGTGCGGGTGCACGATGGTGAGCGCGTGCGGCTGGAGTTGGAGCCTGATGAGGCGACGCTGCGCCAGGCCGACCAAGAGCGCCTGGGCGAAGACCTGCGCCTGCTGTATGTAGCTTTGACCCGCGCCAGGCATGCCTGCTGGCTGGGGTTGGCGGACCTCAAGAGTGGGCAGAGCAAGGCCTCGGTACTGCACCGCAGCGCTATCGCCTATCTGCTGGCCGGTGGCGAACCTTTGCCGGCCAGCGACGCCCTGTCCGACTGGCTGCAGGCCTGGCAACCCGACGGGGCGGTGTTGAGTGCCGCGCCGGCACCTGAGATGGGTCAGCAGCGCTATCAGCCGTTGCTGGCGCAGAGCGCCGAATTGAGTGCGCGCACGCCCACCCACAAGCGTTTTGCTGCCTGGTGGATTGGCTCCTACAGCGCTCTGACCATCAGTCACGACCAACCGCTATTGCCGGTGGATAGCGCTCTTGCCGAGCGCATGACCGACGACGAGCGTCAGTCGCGCTTTGTCCCGCTGCGCAAGGGTGAGCCGCCGAGCATTCACCGCTTCCCCCGCGGTCCGCAGCCGGGCACCTTTCTGCACGGCCTGCTGGAGCTGGCTGCGGCGGAAGGCTTTGCGGCGTTGGCTGCACCTGAAAAGGCGCTGGATTGGCTTTATCCGCGCTGTCAGCGGCGCGGTTGGGGCGAGTGGGCTGGCTGTCTGAGTGAGTGGTTGAGCGATCTGTTGCGGCGCCCGGGTCTGGTACCAGAGACGGGGCTGGCGCTGGCAGCGCTGCAGCCCGGCCAATACCAGAGCGAGATGGAGTTTATGTTCAGTGCGGCCCACGTCGATGTGCAGCAGATCGATCAACTGGTCTGCGCGGATACGCTGGATGGCGTTGCGCGCGCGCCCTTGCAGCGCGACCGGTTGAACGGCCTGTTCAAGGGCTTTATCGACCTGGTGTTCGAGCATGACGGGCGTTACTACGTACTGGATTACAAATCCAACTGGCTGGGGCAGGGGCCGGCGGATTACAGCACTGCCGCCATGGCTGCGGCGATGGCTGAACACCGCTACGACCTGCAATACGTGTTCTACATCCTGGCCCTGCACCGGCAGCTGCGCGCACGCCTGCCGGATTACGACTACGACCAGCACATGGGCGGCGCGCTCTACTGGTTTATGCGTGGGGTAGAGTCCAGCAGTGGCGGGCTCTGGCAGGATCGCCCACCGCGCCGGTTGATAGAAGCGCTGGACCGGCTGTTCGCCGGCCAGCCGCTAACGGAGGTCAGCGCATGATAGAAGATCAGCTCGACCTGCTCGGCCAACCTGCTGCCGAGCCCCCTGCTGAAACGGACGCTGCTCTTTTGAGCGACAGCGCCGCGCTGCTGGAGCTGCTCGGACAATGGCAGGCCAACGGTTGGTTGCGTGCGCTGGATATCGCGCTGGCCGAGTTTCTGCGGGAGCAGGTGGCCGATACCCCGGCCAGCGTGCTGCTGGCCGCCGCGCTGGTAAGTCATCAGCTTGGCCATGGGCACGTCTGCCTGGACTTGCCCGCGACATTGCAGGCGCCGGATTTCGCCCTGTCGTTACCGCCGGAAGGGGAGAGTGCCGGTAGCACCCTGCTGCCGTCGCAGCTGCTGGCGGGTATGCGCTTTGAACAGTGGCAGGCTGAGCTGGCGCGGAGCAAGGTAGTCGATGCACAAGACAGCGCACAGTCGGGTTGCCGCCCGTTGGTGCTCATCGGCCAACGCGTGTATCTGCGCCGTTATTGGCAATATGAGCGGCAGGTGGTGGCTGGCTTGCGCGAGCGCCTGCAGCCCATGCCGGTGGCGGACGATCTATCGCAGCGGCTGCAGGCATTGTTTGCCGACAGTCAGCAGCAACCCGATTGGCAGCGTATTGCCTGCGCGCTGGCTGCACGCGGTCGCTTCAGTATCATTACTGGCGGCCCCGGCACCGGCAAAACCACCACAGTGGTGCGGTTGCTGGCGCTGCTGCAGGCGCCGGCGGTCGAACAGGGCCAGCCGCTGCGAATTCGCCTGGCGGCGCCCACCGGCAAGGCGGCAGCGCGCTTGACCGAATCCATTGGCAAACAGGTCAGCAAACTGCCGGTCGCTGATGCCGTAAAGAAAGAGATTCCCAAAGAGGTTGGCACCCTGCACCGTCTGCTCGGCAGCCTGCCGGACAGCCGGCACTTTCGCCATCACGCGGGCAATCCACTGGCGCTGGATGTGCTGGTGGTGGATGAAGCCTCGATGATTGACCTGGAAATGATGGGCTGCGTGCTGGCGGCGCTGCCGCCTGGCGCGCGACTGATTCTGCTGGGCGACAAGGACCAGCTGGCCTCGGTCGAGGCCGGTGCGGTGCTCGGCGACCTCTGTCGTGACGCGGACTCCGGTTACTACAGCGAGCAAACCCGCGATTGGCTGGAGCAGGTCAGTGGCCAGTCGTTGGCACAGGCTGACTTGCAAACGGGTGATGCGCAACAGCACGCGCTGGCCCAGCAGACCGCTATGCTGCGGCACTCCCACCGCTTTGGTGCGCAAAGCGGCATTGGCGAGCTGGCGCGGGCGGTCAACCGCTGCGCCGCCGAGCCGGCCCGTGAGCTGCTCAGCCGCGGCAACTTCAGTGATATTCGCAGCCAGCGGTTGAGCGGTCCGGGTGACCGGGCATTCGCTGCCCTGGTTCTGGGTAGTGACACCGGCCTGCCCGGTTACGCCGCCTATCTACAGGTGCTGGCGCAGCAGCGACCTGATGCGCAGGTAGCCGCCGCCGACCCGCAGTGGCAGGCCTGGGCAGGTGCCGTACTGCAGAGCTTTGAGCGCTTCCAGTTGCTGTGCGCGGTGCGCCGCGGTGACTGGGGCGTTGAGGGGGTTAATCAGCGGGTCGCGACACTGCTGCAGCGGCGTGGCCTGCTGCGCAGTGATCAGCTCTGGTACGAAGGTCGTCCGGTGCTGGTAACCCGCAACGATTACAGTCTGGGGTTGATGAACGGCGATATCGGCATCGCCCTGCGCATTCGCGAGCCTGCTTTGCTGTCCGGGCAGGCTGAGACCGAAGCCCTGCGGGTGGCCTTTGCGCGCAACGATGGCAGTGGCGACATTCGCTTTGTATTGCCCAGCCGCCTGCCGGAAGTAGAAACCGTATTTGCCATGACGGTACACAAGAGCCAGGGCTCTGAGTTTGAGCACGCCGCGCTGGTGTTACCCGAGGCGCGCAATCCGGTGCTGACCAAGGAGCTGGTCTACACCGCGATCACCCGTGCCAGCCGGCATTTTACCTTGCTGGAAAGCCGCCCCGGGGTGTTCGAGGCGGCGGTGCAGACGCCGGTAAGGCGCATCAGTGGGCTGGATCTGAGTCCAGACGCCGGCTGATGCGGCGCATCACATGCCGTTCATGAAGTCCGCCGGTGGCGTGCGATGTTTCTCGTGCAGCTCGTGCATGGCGCCGGCATAGTCCAGCAGCAGTTGCAGTGACCAATCTGCGCGCGCGCGGATACGTTGATCGTCCTCGCCCCCCGCCTGTTCGCCCATGACCGATTCGACATGCCGAATGATCAGGTGCTCCGGCAGATAGCACAGCCGGCAGTTCTTGTAGCTGGAGCTGCGCAGCTCGGCAATCGGATAAGCGCCGCCCTGCCCGCTGGAAACCGCCACCAGCAATCCTGGCTTGTGCGCCAGTTCGCGGCGGCCGGCGTAGAGGAACAGGTTCTTGACCGCCGGGCAGGCCATGCCGTGCCACTCGGGGCTGATCACCACGACTGCCTGCGCCGCGTGCAACTTCTCGGCCATGCCGGGCCAGGGGTTGTTGTCCGCCTCCGCCGGCCAGAGCGGCAGAGGCTCGGCGGCCAGATCAATGATGTCGCTCTCGGCGCCTAGGGCTTGCAGCCGGGCAGCCAGATAGTGGGCGACCTTGCTGCTCTGGGCGTCTGGGCGGTTGGAACCGGCGATAAGGGTGATGCGTAAACTCATGAAGAAGCCTCTGTGGTTGGCGCGGCGGGCTTTTTTCGGCGCGCCGGCTTGCGCACCAGCGGCCAGAACAGCTCCTGCTGCCAGCTCGCCGGACGGATATTCTCGATACCGTACTCAGTTGGGCGCCGACGGGTAATCTTGGCGGTGCCGAAGAGTATGTCCCAGAAGAATAACAGGTTACCAAAGTTGCCCTTGTAGTTGGTCACGCCGTCGTCGGCATTCAATCCGTGGTGTGCAGAGTGGGTGGCTGGAGTGGAGATGGTGCGTTCAACCAGCCACATCAGCGGTTGCAGGGCCTTGATCTTGTACAGCTTGGCATCCCAGGGCACGCTGCTGTGGGCGCCAAAGATCACACTCAGTTTGATGATCAGGTAGAAGAAGTAGACGTGTGCCAGGCCCATGTAGATCAGCATGCCGGAGAACCAGATCCCGGGCATCAGCAGGTAGTAGAAACTGTTGTTGCGGTAGACGATGCGGATGCTCATGTATTTGGCCGAGTGGTGGGCGCGGTGCAGGTCATACAGCCAGGGCACGCGGTGCGCCAGGCGGTGCCACCAGTACTGAGTCATGTCATCGAGCAGCAGGAACAGGGCAAAGCCGGCAATCCACGGAATGCCTGCGAGGCTGTCTTTCCATTCCGGCAGAAATAGCGCCATCAGCGCCGCGGAGGCAAAGGTAATGGCCGGTACTGTCACGCCCAGCAGCAGAGTCGAACCTATGGTTTCGAGCAACGCATCGCGGCGCTCGCCCTTGGGCTGGAAAAAGCGACCGAGTACCAGTTCCAGGGCGATGAAACCAAAGAAGATGGCGGCGACAACTAGGGTTGGGTTCAGGTTTGTTATTGTTGTTTCCATGCTAACCTCGTTGAGCATTGGCTATTAGTCAGGACATAACAATGAAAAGCCAAATCGGGTCTCTCCAACATGCGCACTGAGGACAAAAACCTAGTCGAAGCGGCCAAAATTCCTGCTCAGCGTTATCACCACGGGCCTGTGGGCCAGGTGCTGCAGCGCTTTCTGAATCAGCAAGGTGCCTTGCAAGACGACTTCAGCCTGATTGAACTGGAACAGCTCTGGCAGCGTGCCGCTCAGCACGACCCAGCCATCGGCCTGCACCTGTTTTCCTTGTTTACCCGGCAGGACTGGCACGTATTGGCCTACATGGGCTTTTTTGCCGCGAATGTACGGCAATCGCTGGATAGTTGGGTGCGCTACGCCGGACTGGCGTCGGCCATGGACCGGGTGCGCTATGTGCAGGATGGCGCGCGGATTGGTGTGCAGATCAGTCTGGATGTGCCGTCGTCACTTGAGCGTTATCTGGTCGAACACTACATGACGATGGCGCTTACCCAGTTGAGGGATGCGTCGGGGCATCACTTCATGCCGTTGCAGGTGAGCTTCCGACACCCGCGACCGGACTATGTGCTGGAGTATTCAAGGCTGTTTGGCGAGCCACTGCGTTTTTCGGCCGACGCCAACGAGTTGTGGTTCGATGAGGCGACCCTCGCGCTGCCCATGCTGGGTCGAAACCAGGCCTTGTTCGAGGTGGTTTGTTGCGAGCTGGATCGCCGGCTATCACAACAAGAGCGTTTTGGTGGGGTTGCAGGCAAGGTGGCTGAGCTGGCTCGCCAGCAGATGCTCCAGGGGCAAACGCCCACGCTGGAGACGTTGGCCGCCAGCCTGCATCAAACGGCGCGCACCTTGCGGCGGCGTTTGCAGGAGCAGGGGCTGACCTTTCGCCAGTTACTGGATACGGTACGCGCCGAGCTGGATAGCTACCTGGACATGCAGGGCCTGAGTCGCGCCGAGATTGCCGAGCAACTGGGTTACGGTGATACAGCGGCGTACCTGCACGCGCGCAAGCGTTGGGCGGTGGAGCTTTAACCTATCCGATCTTGTTCGTCGGGTTACTGTCTGCTTTAACTGCACGGTGACAAAAACCTACGCCAGAAGCCAGGCAGGCCAAAGTCTATGCGAACTCTCCTGGCGGGGATCGGCAGGTATTTGTAGCGGCTTTTGAGCTCAGTCGAACAGACTTTTCGTTGTATCACGCTGCAGTTTTGCAACCGCTTGTACTCCAGCAGCATGCCCTCCCGGGGGATGCTGGCCTTAAGCAACAGCTACATAGGATCTTGCCTTGAAGGGGCGGCTCAACTCAGCCGAAATAGTCCTGCATCCAGTCAAACAGCGTGGTGCTGCTCATGTCCGCCAGTGGCATTTGCTTGAATTCACCGCCAACTTCCTCTTCCCGCGTCACGAACTGGTAGAGCACCACACCCGGCTGCTGGTCATGCAGGATCAGGGTGATGCGGCGCTGGGTGCGCAAGCAGTCCAGGGTGAGCACATCGGCGGGGATGCCGACATCGCGCATGCTCTGACGCACCTCTACCACCGGGTTGATGTGCTGATGCGCCGCTTGAATCTTTGTATGGGCATCGTTGACCAGATCGGAAAGGGTTTTCAACGGATCGGCGGACATGGGTTACTCCGGCGTGAATGGTTGGCAGGGAATGACGGGCAGGTCAACGGCACAGTTTTTTTCTGCGGCCAAGCAGATACGGTGGCGGAGTTTGGATGCACACCTGGAGTTAGGCAAGTCTGCCAAGTGCTGATATTCAAAAAGCACCGTGGCCAAGGCGTTTAACGTTTTTAGCCCATCTCCCGCGCCGCCGTCACCAGAGCTTTAAACAGGCGCCGCTGCCGGCGCATGAACAGCAGAAACTCTGGATGCCACTGCACGCCCATCACAAAGCGCCGCCCGGGTGCTTCGATCGCCTGGGTGATGTTGTCCAGATCGCGTGCACTGATCACCAGCCCTTCGCCCACCTGATCAATCGCCTGATTGTGCAGACTGTTGATCTTGCCGCGCTCAACGCCCAATAGGCGAGCGAGGTGGCTGTCGGGTACCAGGCAGAGGGTTTTCAGTGGCAGCAGGGTACGCCGGTTCGAGGTCAGCTTGCGGCGTGATTTCAAGTCTTGGAACAGGTTGCCGCCGCAGCGCACGTTAAGCAGCTGGGCGCCGCGACAGATGCCCAGCAGGGGGAGCTGCCGAGCCAATGCCTGATCGATCACGGTGGACTCCAGTTGGTCGCGTGCAGCATCGTACTTGGGATGGACTTCGGGCTCGGCGGCGTAGAGCACTGGGTCGATGTCGTGGCCACCGGTAACAACCACGCCCTGATAGTGATGCCCCCGCGCTTCATCGCCTGGCCGCAATTGCAGTGGTTCGCCGCCGTAAAAGCGCACCGCTTGGGCAACCAGAAAGCGCGGGCCCACCGCCCCCTTGGCTGGGCCGGTAATGGCGATAACCGGCTTATTCATGAAGCATCCGGCAGCCAATCGCTGACCAGGCGCTCAGGCCAACTGTCCAGTAGGCGACCAAGGCCCTGCCCCAGATGGGCCTGATAGGCACTGCAGCAACCCTGCAGACGGTCCTGATCATTGGCCAGCTTCTCTACCTCCAGCCAGTCGTTCCAGGCTGGGGTCAGATCCCAGCCGGGTTGATCGATCAGGCAGTCGGGCAGGCGATAGTGAAAGGTCGGACGTGCCTTGATCAGTTCATCCTGGGTGTGGGCCAGCACTCGGTCCTCGTCCAGATGTCGGAATAGCGGCAGCATGTCGAGCGCGCGGTTACGCGTCGGATTGTGCTGCAGGTAGTCGTCGATCAGCGTTGGCAGGTCCGGCCAGTAATCGGGCGCGGTCACCTTGCGCACGTAGGCGCCGGGGAAGGGGTCCACATAGGTGGTCAGTCGCCGCGCAAAATTGATGCGCGCCCGCTCATGAATCCAGTCGTACAGGCACAGGAAGGCTTTCAGATAGGCGGTCAGCGTGCGCGCATCGGTAGCGGGTACCTCGGGGTTGAATTGCATGCCAAAGGCATTGGTCAGGCGGTCAGCGGTGCCCTTGGCGCCGGCATCGCGCAGCAGTGCAATCAGCTCGTTGATCACGCCCAGGCGATCCAGTGGCAGGGGCGGGCTGACCAGTTCGTAAGGCACCAGGGATTCGGCCACCCACATGATGGCGTCTTCGGCGGAGCTTACCAGTTCTGCGGACGCGGGGTCCTGTGGGCGCTCGGCGCGGCCCATTTTCTTCAGCAGGCTGGAGTCGAGTTCAACAATCCAGTCGCCAGCGGGATCACCCGTTAGGGTGCGTTCGTAGCGACTGGTCTGCTCTACGCTGCAGCCACAATGTTCGGCGACCAGGCGGGTCAGGTGGTCGAGTTCGATGCCGTTCATCTCCAGCTCGACCCCGACGCGCCGCTGTGCGCCTTCGCTGGTTCGGGTCAGCGGGGGCAGGGTGAGCGCGCTTGGCTCGGGCGGCATGGTTTTATCTCCCCTTTAATGGATGCTCAATGCAGCCTAACACGCGGCTGTTCTGAGTGCGCAGCGCAACGCGGGTTCGCCGCTGCATGTGCGCGTACTTGGTGTAGAATCCAGCAATAATCTTTTTTACCTTTTTGTCCTTACCCTTTATTGACAGGTAACCATGAGCAAATTATCCGAGTTTCGCGCAGCCGAGCGTCTGCTCGCCGACCAGTTGGCGCAGCTGGAGAAGATGAAGCAGGACGTCGGGCTTAAGGAGGAGCTGGCCTTCAATGACGAGTTGAAGACCTTGATGAAAGAGTACGGCTATGGGGCACGCGAGGTGCTGCAGATTCTTGATGCGGCTCCACGTTGAGTCCGATCATGCTCCTAACCGACAGGCCGTTGTCTCATGGCTGAAGCCCGCAAGACTGGCACTCGCCCGGCGGAGGCGCCCGGCAAACGCGCATTGATGGATGCTGCGGTGCGGCTGGCTGCCAGCAGCCGCTGCATTACCAGCCTGGGCCTGCGTGAGCTGGCGCGTGAGGCGGGCCTCAATCCGAATACCTTCTACCGCCACTTCCGTGACATGGATGATCTGGGCCTGCAGTTGCTGCGCGAAAGCAATCAGACATTGCGTGCGCCCTTGCGCAGCCTGCGTCGCAAGGCGGCGCGACAAAGTATTGCTGACACCACCCTCGATCCCGCAGAGGAAGAGGCGCTGCGCGGTCGACGGGTGGCGAGACAGACGGTCAAACTCTACTTTGAATATGTACTCAAGCACCGTGATCGCGTGGTTATTGCCTTGCGCGAGCTGCACGGTCCGTCTGAATTGCTGCGCGCCGAACTGCGCAAGCAGATGGATGGCTTTGCCGAAGATATGGCCGCCGACGTGCAGGCACTGGGGCTCGCGCCCAAGGACATCAGTCCGGAGCAGATCAAGGTGATTGCCACCTTGCTAAGCCGCAATCTGCTCTATCTGTCGCTGGACTACATCGGCGAACCCGAGCGTCGGGAGGCCATTCTGGAGTTGGCTCACGAGCAGATCACCATGCTCTTTGCTGGCGCTTACCTGCTGCAAAGCAGGGCGAAAATCGACCGGCGATAGGCGGTCAACGTCGGCAAAGCCGCCTGCTCGCAGCGGTAGCGCGATTTCCCTAATGGCGCTCTAGTGGCTATGATGTAGCGCAGCAACACTTGGACACAAGCTGAGCAGGGCATCAATCGCTCGGCGGTAAATGCTGCTATGCCTATACCTGTTGTACACATCATTGGCCCGGTAGGGGCCGTCAACTCTTGCAGTTGTTTCGTTATTGCGGAGCGACCTGCACCCTCTTCGTGGTCGTTTTTGACCGCGTCACTTTGCACATCGGAGCACTTCAAATGGCAATAGAACCATTGAATGATCACGACCCGCTAAAGGAGCTTGCCGATCATGACGGCATTCCGGCTCCCACCGGCGATGCCAACCTGATTGATACGGATTACGTCATCGGGCAGGATAATATTTCCGGCAATTTTTTGTTCAACGTGGATATCCACGGCAAAGTCTTCACTATCTCTTCTCTCGCGGTCGTGCTTTTCGTGGTGCTGACGCTGGCACTGCAAAGTGAAGTGGCACCGCTGTTCACCGAGCTGCGCAACTGGCTGACCGGCAGCCTGGCCTGGTTCTTCCTGGGGGCCGCCAATATTTTTGTATTGCTTTGCCTGTTCCTGATCGTGTCGCCGTTGGGCAAGGTGCGTCTGGGGGGGATGGACGCAAAGCCGGACTACAACTACCTCGGCTGGTTCTCGATGCTGTTTGCGGCGGGTATGGGTATCGGCTTGATGTTCTATGGCGTGTCCGAGCCGATGTCGCACTTTGCATCTTCGCTAGGTGGCGTGACCGTCGGTGAAGACGGCCTGCGTACCGATTGGGCACCCCTGGGCGGCGCAGCCGGCGACGCCGACGCTGCGGCGCGACTGGGCATGGCGGCGACTATTTTCCACTGGGGTCTGCACCCCTGGGCAATCTACGCCGTAGTGGCGCTGGCGCTGGCGCTGTTCTCGTTCAACAAGGGGCTGCCGCTGACCATTCGCTCGATCTTCTACCCGATTCTGGGTGAGCGGGTGTGGGGCTGGCCAGGGCACATCATCGACATTCTGGCGGTCTTTGCCACGCTCTTTGGTCTGGCTACCTCGCTGGGTTTTGGTGCGGAGCAGGCCACTGCCGGTTTGCATTACCTGTTCGGTTTCAGCACCGGCAATGTCACCAAGGTGCTGCTGATCACCGGCATTACCGGTCTGGCACTGCTCTCGGTGATTGCGGGTCTGGACAAGGGTGTGAAGCGCCTGTCCGAGATCAACATGGTGCTGGCCATCGTGTTGCTGGGGTTCATCATCATCGTCGGGCCAACCCTGGCGATTGCCACCGGCTTCTTCGATAACCTGATGGCCTACGCCGCCAACCTGCCAGCGTTGTCCAACCCGATCGGCCGTGAGGATGCCAACTTCACCCAGGGCTGGACTGCCTTCTATTGGGCCTGGTGGATCAGCTGGTCGCCCTTTGTCGGCATGTTTATCGCGCGCGTCAGCCGTGGCCGTACCGTACGAGAGTTTCTGATCGCCGTGCTGCTGGTCCCCTCGCTGGTGTCGGTATTGTGGATGACCGCTTTCGGCGGCACCGCCATTGGCCAGTTTGTCACCGAAGGCTTCACCGGCGTGCAGGATGCCGCGCTGGAGCTGAAGCTCTTCGTCATGCTGGGTGAACTGCCGCTGACTGCGATCACCTCGTTTGTCGGCATCGTGCTGGTGATTGTGTTTTTCGTCACCTCCTCGGACTCCGGTTCGCTGGTAATCGACACCATCACCGCAGGTGGTAAGGTCAACGCACCAGTGCCGCAGCGGGTGTTCTGGGTCATCAGTGAAGGTGTAGTGGCCATCGCGCTCTTGCTTGGTGGCGGTTTGACCGCGCTGCAGGCGATGTCGGTGTCCACCGGGTTGCCCTTTACCATAGTGCTGCTGGTGGGCTGTATTGCCATCGTCAAAGGCTTGATGAGTGAGCCGCGCACGTAACCGTACGCGTTGTGAAAAAGCCGGGCCCTGTGGCCCGGCTTTTTTGTTTCCGGTTATGCTCGCGGTTCAGGCGCGGGTAGGATACGACCAGCCTCATATTGTTTGACGGTCTTTGCGCGTCGCCATGGTGCGAGCGAAGTCTGTATTTCACTGGAATGGTGCAAAAGTGGCAAAACTAGACATGCGAACGGAGCGCTCCAAGCAGAGCCGCCAGGAAATCATGCGCAAGATTCTGGATGCAGCAATCGCCGAATTCAGCCAGCACGGTTTTCAGGGTGCTTCGACCCAGGCCATCGCCGAGCGCGCGCAACTCAAGAAGTCGCAACTGCATTATTACATCGAGGACAAGGAAGCCCTGTACTCGCAGGTTTTGGGTATGGTTTTGGACAGTTGGCGCAGCTTCTTCGTGTTCGACAGCGACGCTGAGCAGTCGCCGCGCGAGGCGCTGAGCGACTTTGTGCGCGTCAAACTGGACTACGCGCTGGAGAATCCGGAGCTGTCACGCATTTTTACAATGGAGGTGCTCAGCGGCGGGGCGCGGCTGGAGAACTACTGGCCGGGCGCCATGGAGGCGACCCACGCCAAGGTTGCCAAGATCAACAGCTGGGTCGCGGAGGGCGCGCTGCGTCCGCTTGATGGCCGTCTGCTGATCATGCACATCTGGGCACTGACCCAGTATTACTCTGACTACACACTGCAGGCCGAGATGCTGCTCGAGTCGGCGCTGACGGCGCCCGATGTGCGGCAGAAAGTAGAGCAAGAATTGATTCAGTTCGTCCTCTCGGGCGCTGGCGTGCGCGCCTGATTTTTATCCTCCCACGACCTTGACCTAGAGCTGATGTCCGGCGAGAGCCGGTCTCTGGCATGTGTTATGCATTTAGTTTGACCAAGTGTACAGTCTACTTGGTCAATATATGTTTTCAGCCCAGTTCAACCCACTGCGCATTAGTGCTCTCGACATGCTTACGCCGGATGTCATGCGCCTGCGCCTGCAGCATCCGCAAGGCAAGCTGCTACCGCCATTCGAGGCCGGTGCGCACATTCAGATTCAGATCAACGAGCAGCATTGCCGCGCCTACTCGCTGTGCAGTAATCCCGCGGACTTGAGCCATTACGACGTTGCGGTCAAGCGTGAGGCGCTGGGCCGTGGCGGTTCGCAGGCGTTACACGCGTTGGCCCGCCCCGGCGTCGAGCTCCCGGCCAGTGCGCCGCGCAACCTGTTTTCACTGGCGCCGAATGCTGAGCATCACCTGCTGGTTGGAGGCGGCGTTGGCCTGACGCCGCTGATGGCGATGGCGCATCAGCTAGCGACGCAGGGGCTGCCGTTCAGCTTTGTGGTGGCGGTGTCCAGCGCGGGCAGCTCACCCTTCTGTGCACAGTTGGCTGCGTCCGGCTGGCCGGTCGAGCTGGTGCGTAACCCGCGCGAGGCGCTGGACATGGCACGCCTGCTCGCCGCGTTGCCAGCACAGACCCACGTTTATTGCTGTGGACCGGACGGGTTGATGAGCCGAGTGCGTGAGCAGTGCGCTGCATTGCCCGCCGAGCAGTGGCACGAAGAAGCCTTTGCGGGCAGCGAGACCCCGGTGCAGGCGGGCTTTGCACTGCATTTGAGTGAGAGCCGGATGGATATCGACGTCCCTGTCGGCAGCTCGATCCTTGCGGCGCTGCGTCAGGCCGGTGTCGCGCCGGAGACCAACTGTGAGCAGGGCATCTGCGGCAGTTGCGTGGTGGCCTGGAGCGATGGCGATCCGCTGCACGGCGACCAGTGTCTGGATGACGAAGACCGCAGCGAATACATCGCGGTTTGCTGCGGCAGTTGCCGATCACCACGCCTGACGCTGGCGCTTTGAACCCTTTGCGTTTCAGGAGTGAATGATGAGCAATGATGTAACCAATGGCGCGCCACTGGCGCGTTACGCCGCCGCCAAGCGGGTGGGCGACTTCATTTTTTTGTCGGGCGTGATCGCAGTGGAACCGGCGCGCCGACTGATTGTGCGCGGCTTTGAAGACATTCCGGGCGAGATCGCCGACCGTCTGGGCCGCACCGGCGAGTTCTCCAGCGACATCAAGCAGGGGCCGATCCTGGCGCAAAGCTGGTATGTGCTGGAGGCGATCCGCCAGATCATCGAGCGCGAGGGCGGCCAGATGAGCGATGTGTTCAAGCTGGTGCAGTACTTCCGCAATCTCGACCACTTCCCGGCGTACAGCGCTGTGCGCCGCACCTTCTTCCCCTGTGAGCCACCGGTCTCTACGGTCGTTGAGGTCAGCGCCATGTTGCCGACCGACGACATCCTGATCGAAGTGGAAGCCACCGCCTATCTGCCGCTGGGCGGCACCAAGGAGTCATGATGCTGCACGGTTATACCCCCGCAGAACGCTTTCTGCCGTACCTGAGCTGGACCGACATCGACGCGCTGCCCGACAAGGCCAACACCGTCATCGTGTTGCCGGTCGGCGCTATCGAACAGCATGGGCCGCACATGCCCTGCGCGGTGGATTCGATTGTTGCGGCCGGGGTGGTTGGCAAGGCGCTGGAGCGGCTACCAGCCGGGATTCCGGCGTACGCGCTGCCTGTGATCACCTACGGCAAGTCGGATGAGCATATCCATTTCCCCGGCACCGTGACGCTGACCGGGGAGCTGCTGCTGCACACCATTCAGGAAGTCGGCGAGTCGGTTTATCGCGCTGGGTTTCGCAAGCTGATCATGGTTAATGCCCATGGCGGCCAGTACCAGCCGCTGGAGATGGCCGCGCGCGAGCTGCGTCTGCGTCACGGCGACTTCATGGTCATTCCGCGCTCGGCCTGGAGTGTGAAGTTTGACAGCAGTTTCATGCCCGAACAGGAGCGCCAGCTGGGCATGCACGCTGGCCATGGCGAAACCGCGCTGCTTATGCAGCTGGCGCCCGAGACCCTGCGCATGGAGCGTGCCGAGGCCCATTACCCGCCGCCATTTCCCTGTCCGACACTTTCTAGCACGCGCCCCGCGGCCGCCTGGACTGCTCGCGACTTCGGACCATCCGGCGTTATCGGTGATCCGACCGGCGCGACCTCGGAGCAGGGCGCACAGCTGCTGGAGCAACTTAGCAGTCAGTGGGCGCAGGCGATCACCGAAGTGCATCAAGCGCGCTGGGTTGAGCGCGAGGTAACCACCTGGGGCCGCAGTCAGTACAGCGGCCACATCGAGTCACGTAACTGAGTTTCTTCAGGTTCATATCGTTCAAGCGACAGGAGATGAGATATGCAAGCAGCAGCAAGCACGCGGCAACGGGTAAAACGGATGGCATCACTGACAGCGCTGCTGACCGCAGCCGGCTGCGCCAGTGTGCAGGCGGCGACGCCGTTTACCTTCATCACCAACTGGTATGCCCAGGCGGAGCACGGCGGCTTTTATCAGGCGCTGGCCGATGGGCTTTACGCAGAAAAGGGGCTGGATGTCACCATTCGCATGGGCGGACCGCAGGTTAACTCTGCGCAGCTGCTCGCCGCCGGAAAGGCCCAGTGCATCATCAAGGATGACATCGGAACCGTCATGGCGCGGCAGCAGCGTATTCCGCTGACCATGGTCGGCAGCAGTTTTCAGTACGACCCGACGGTGATCATTACTCATAAAGACGTTAATTCACTGGCCGAGCTGGAAGGCCGCAAGGTGCTGATCTCATCCAGCGCGCACTCATCCTGGTGGCCGTGGGCTAAACGTCAGTTCGGATTTACCGACGCGATGAGTCGCCCCTACACCTTCAACGTGCAGCCCTTCATTGCCGACAACTCGCTGGCTCAGCAGGGTTACATGAGCTCGGAGCCCTTTGCGCTGCAACGCGAAGGCGTCGAGTTCAACGTCTTCTCGCTTGGGCAACAGGGCTACCCGCCCTACGGTAACTCTATTGCCTGCAGCGACGAGCTGATCAAGCAGCATCCGGAGCAGGTTCAAGCGTTTCTGGACGCCTCGCGTGAGGGCTGGAAGCGTTACATCACTGACCCCAGTGCCGGTAATGCACGAATTCAGCAGGAAAACACCGAGATGAGCACCGAGCAGCTGGCCTTTGCGCTGGAACGGCTGCACAGCAGCGGCATGGTGGCCGGCGGCGACGCGGCGACCCAGGGCATCGGCGTGATTACCGACGAGCGCATGCAGGCGACCTGGAACATGCTGGTGGAAAACCAGTTGGTGGATACCGACAAGGTGGCGCTGCAAGACGTCTACACCACCGAGTTCGTCAAACAGAACCCGGTTATGCCCTAATCCAATAGCGCGCGCTGGAATCTTTCCGGCGTGCGCCGGTGCAACAGGATGGAAAAGAAATGACTTCAAGTGATGCGCTGAGCGCCCTGCAGGCAAGGCTCCCGGAGCTGGACTGGATCACCTCAAAGGTACACATCAAACGGCTGTCCCGTGACTTCTACTGGTTCAGTCCGATGCTGGTGCCGCAATTAGCTGACAAGTTGGCTGATCTGGTGGTCAAGCCACGCAACGAGAAGGAGCTGACGGCGCTGGTCGGTGTCTGTGTGGATCTGGGGATTGCCATGACCGTGCGCGGTGGCGGTACCGGCAATTATGGTCAGGCGGTGCCGCTGGAAGGTGGCGTTGTCATCGACATGACCGCCTGCACCGAGCTGCAGTGGCTCTGCGAAGGGCTGGTTCGAGTTCAGGCCGGGATGAAGATCGGTGAGTTGGAGCAGCGGGTACGCGAGCAACGCTGGGAGTTGCGTTGCATGCCATCGACCTACCGAGCTGCAAGCATCGGCGGTCTGTTTGCCGGTGGTTTCGGTGGTATCGGCTCAATCAACTACGGGCCGATTTCCACTTCTGGCACGGTACAGGCGATTCGTGTCCTCACCATTGAAACAACCCCGCGCGTGCTGGAGCTGAGTGGCGATGAGCTACTTACCTATCACCATACCTACGGCACCAACGGCATTTTGCTTGATCTGGAACTGGCGCTGGCGCCGGCGCGGAACTGGGATGAGTACCTGTTAGACTTTTCCAGCATTGAGGCAGCCTATGGCTTCTGTCGCACGCTGCTGGACGCGGCCGGAATCGAGAAGCGTGAGCTGTCGCTGTATGACAGTCAGGCGGCATCGTACTTCCGCGATATCCCGTTTACCCAGCCAGCCGGGCACTTCCTGGTGATGACGCTGGTGGCGCCGCACAACCGCCAACCGCTGGCGCAGCTGCTGGCCGAGCATGGCGGCGCGCAGCTTTGGACGCAGACCTTTGCCGAGGCGCAGGCGAGCGGTTTGACGTTGATGGAGCACTGCTGGAACCACTCGACGCTGCAGGCTCTGAAGCACGACAAGGGCTTTACCAACCTGCAGACCAATTACGCGACGGATCGGGTGTTGGAGCAATTGGCCGAGCTGAAGGCGGCGTTGGGTGATGAGGTGCTGACGCATCTGGAGTTTATCCGTCTGGGTAACACCCAGCCGCTGATCACCGGCCTGCCAATGGTGCGCTACAGCTCGGATGAGCGTCTCAATGAGGTCATGGCGCTGCACGAGTCGCTCGGCATCAAGATCAACAACAGCCACACCTTCATGCTCGAAGATGGCAAGCACGGCGGTTCGTTGAGTCCGGCGATTCTCGCCAGCAAGGCGGCCAATGATCCGCACTCGTTGCTCAACCCGGGCAAGATACGCACGACTATCACCTGAAACTGAGGTTATGTTTCAGCTCACCGTAGTAGCCACGGTTGGCGAACTCCAGGGCTTGGCTGGCAGGCTTAACTGTTCGGCAGCCCCTACATGGCAATGTCCTGGTTGGCCATGCGCAGCATATGGTTGTTCAAGTACCGGTATAGATCGCACTGCTTCTGCTGGTGTTCGGCCAGGCGATCAATACCCTCCATGCCTCATGGTGGCTGGCGAACGAGATGAGGGTGGGTAAGTCAGATGCAAGAGAGGGGAAAGCAGCGCGGGATTGGTGCGGTCTGACGCACCACTCTTTCATTGCCACACATCGCTGACGGCGGTTTGCAGGCTGTAGTGCGTCAGCACCTGTGCCTGCAGCAGTTCGGCGGTGGCAATGGCGTCGGTCAGGGCGTGGTGGGCCTGGTAGTGGGGCAGGTGGTAACGCTGGCGGCTGTCATCCAGGCGGATCGACTGGCTGCGTTTGCCGAGCAACCGCTGAAACCAGTTGGGTTCGCCGCTGCCACGGTGCAGGCGGGCTTCCAGCGCCATAGTGTCGATCACCGGGAACTGCAGGCCCTCGCCCAGATGCCGGCGACAGACCTGATCAAGAAAGCCGCGCTCGATGGCCTGGTAATGCACCACTACCACTTTTCCGGCCATGGCCTGCAACAGGTTTTCGATGATGCTGGCGATCCGCGGTGCTTCCTGAATGTCGGAGTGGGTGATGCGGTGAAAGGTGATGGATTCTTCGCTCAGCTCACTGCTCGGTTTGACCACCTGATACTGCGCCTGTCGACACTGGATACGGCGCAGGTTGAACGGAACCAGGCCGAGGCTGACGATGGCGTCACGCTGCGGATTCAGGCCGGTAGTTTCGATGTCCAGGGCCAGCAGTGGCGCGTCTTCCAGCGGGCAGTCGGCCGCTGGGCAGCCAGCCGCATAGAAAGCTTTCAGCGCGGGGTGCTGCGCTTGTTCAGTCAGTCTGGCGAATTGTCGCTGCCAGTCTGGTGGAGCGCTGGCTGGTTGCGGCGCGCCTGGCGTGAAACGAATCATAGTGGCCGCGTGACCGGCAGGTGAGGGTAGCGAAAACGCAGGAATTTCTGCGCGTTGCTGAGCACCTGAAAGGCATCCTTGAGAGCCTGGCGCTCGGCGGCCGAGATGTTCTCCGGCTCCACGTCGTTGTCGGGCTCGTCGGCCTCTTCGATGGCCAGTGCCTGATGACGGATCCGCACCAGCGACAGAAACTCCAGCGCATAGCGCAGCCGCTCCAGGGCCTCGGGGGGCATCAACTTGGTCGCGGCGATGGCGTCGAGGCGCTCGAAGGAGTTCTGCGCGCGCGAGCCGCAGGCCAGTGCGTGCACGCGAATGAGGTCGGTCAGCGGCGCGGTGCCGCGGCGTTTCAGGTTGATCACGTTCTTGTGCTCGCCGTCCTTCTCCATCACAAAGGTGCGGAAGAACCCCAGCGGCGGCGTGCGGTTCAGGGCGTTGCGTGCCAGGGCGCCGAGGAAGGCTTCGCTGCGGCTGGCCTGTTCGGCCAGCAGCTCCTGCAGCTCTTCGACCAGTGCCGACTCGCCGTACACGCTGTCCAGGTCGAAGAAGATGCAGCTGTTGAGCAGCGCTTCTGGTTTGGGGTTGGCAATCCAGTCGCTGAAGTACTTGCGCCACACCTTGAGCGGTTGGCGCCACTTGGGGTTGGTGGCCATGATGCCGCCCTTGCAGTAGGTATAACCGCAGGCGGCGAGACCGTCGCTGACAAAGGTGGCGAGCTTGAGGAAGTAGTCATCGTGCTGTTTGGGATCAAAGCTGTCATCCAGCACCAGGGCGTTGTCCTGGTCGGTTACCACCAGCTGTTCATCCCGGGCCATGGAGCCCAGCGCCATGAAGGAGTAGGGCACCGGCGCCGGCCCCAGCTGATCTTCGGCCAGCTCGATCAGGCGTTGGGTAAAGCTGCGGCCGATACCCGACATGGCGCTGCCGATCATGTGGGCACTGGCCTCATCGCGTGCCATGCGCACGAAGGTGGCGCGCACATCGGGCAACAGGCTCTGCAGCTCAGCGACCGATTGCCGGTTGTAAATGCTGCTGACCAGATACAGGCTGCTCTGCGACTCGTACTTGATGATGTCGCTGAGGTTGATCAACCCGATTGGCCGGCGCCGCTGCACCACCGGCAGATGGTGAATGTTGTTGCGCAGCATGCTGAGCATGGCCTCGAACACGGTATCGTCACCCTGCACTGTGATCGGGTTGGGCGACATGATCTCGGCCACCGGTGTTTCCAGCGGCAGCCCCTCGGCCAGCACTCGGGTACGAAAGTCGCGGTCGGTCATGATGCCGACCATCACGGCGTGTTGCGGGTCGGCTACCGGCACCCGTTCAGGGTCGGGCCAGGCCAGCTGCGGATCGACGACCACCAGGGAGGACACGCCCTGCTCGGTCATGACCCTGGCGGCCTGCTGCACGTTGGTGTTCAGGCTGACGGTCACCGGCAGCCGCGAGATCAGCTTGCGCACCTTGATCTTCATCAGCTCGCTGGCGCGGCCGTTATCCACGGCGGCCTTGAGGCGCGATTGGCCCTCGGCCTCGACGAAGTCGGCAAAGGTTTCGTGCTGTTCACAGAGCTGATCAAAGAGCACGCCAGGGATGTAGTAGAGCAGGGTATCTTCGATGGCGCGCGCAGGAAAACGCACCCGGTTGTGCCGCAGCAGACCGAAGTGGCCGAAGATGCCACCCTCGGTCAGGCGGTTGTAAAGGTCACCATTGCGCCTAAATATCTCCACCGCGCCGCTGCGCACGTAGTGCAGCTCGTGGATTTCCTGGTTGAAGGCCAGAATGTCAGTACCGGCCTTGAAGTAGGCAATTTCCACCTGGCGGGCGATATCGTTGAGTACCTCTTCGGGCAACTCATCGAAGGGGGGGAAGCGGCTCAGGTGGTCGCGAATCTCGATCAGCTCAATCTGCATGCGGAATCCAGCCTTGGGTGTATGAGCAGAGTGTAATGGCTATAGCGCTTGCGGTCAGGTCTGTGCCGGGGTTTGTGCCTGCAGCAATGCCAGCTCGGTGCGCAGAAACTCGCGAAATACACGCACCCTGGCTGGCGCTTCGGCGCCGCCGAGGCTGATGGCGTACAGGCTGCCACGGCTGATATGCCACTCGGGCAGCACCGGTAGCAGCGCGCCACTGGCCAAACTTCGGGCGGCGACCAGATCTGGCAACGTGCCGATGCCAGCGCCGGCCAGCAACAGGCGTTGAGCGCTGGCGTAATCGCTGGTGCGGATACTGGGTTGCAGCAGGATCTCGCTGGTTTTACCCCGCTTGTCGGTCAGGCCCAGGCTGGTGGTGCCGACCAGTTCCCGGCAGGTCACCAGCGGATGCAATGCCAGCTCGGTTGGATGCTGCGGAGCAGTGCCCTGCCGCAGATAAGCGTTGCCCGCATACAGGCCAAGGGTAAAGCCGCAGAGGATGGACGCGCGGTAGTTCATGCTGGGCAGATTGCCGGGGGTGGCGCGCAGCGCGAGGTCAACCCGGTTGGCGGCAAGATCGAGCGGCGCGTCGGTCAGCAGCAGCTCGACACTGATCTGCGGATGCAACGCGCGGAACTGCACCAGCATCGGCGGCAGCACATCAATGCCCAGGTCCATGGGCGCAGTGATGCGCAGATGGCCTTGCGGTACCGAGCTGGATTGCCGAGCATCGTTGGTGGCCTCGGCCAACAACGACAGCGCATCGCGGGCCTTCAGGTAGAACGCGGTGCCTTCCTCGGTGGCGCTGACCGCGCGGGAGGTGCGGGCCAGCAGTGCGGCGCCCAAGCGGGCCTCTAGGCGAGACAACCGGCGGCTGACGCTACCCTTGGTTTCCTGCAGCTGGCGGGCGGCCGCCGAGATGCTGCCGAATTCCATCACCGCGCAAAAGGCCTGCAGGTCGTCCAGCGAGCCGCTCAGGGTTTCTGTTCTGTCAACCATGAGTTCCAATCCTGCTGTCTTATGTGTTTTCGGAAACGATTATAGGATGTCTTCCAACCACGGGATAACCCGTTTTCATCATCAGTTCTACAGGAGCACCACCATGAGCAGCACTATCGACAGCAGCACCGCTACCCCCGGCCCCGCGTTCATTGCACGACTGGCACCGCTGGGTTATCCCCTGATTCGCATTACTGCCGGTCTGATGCTGATGCCGCACGGTGCGCAAAAGCTGTTTGGCTGGTTTGGCGGCTACGGCCTGCAGGGCACCGGTCAGTTCTTCGGGGAGACCCTGGGCATGCAGCCGGGTGTGCTCTTCGCTCTGCTGGCCGGGCTGGTGGAGTTTTTTGGCGGTCTGGCACTGGTACTGGGCCTGCTGACCCGTCCGGCCGCGCTGGCCATCACCTTCATGCTGGGTGTTGCGCTCACGGTGCATGTTGCCAACGGCTTCTTCTGGACCAACGGCGGGGTGGAGTATCCCTTGTTCTGGGCTCTGACCGCCTTCGGCATTTTCCTGCGCGGCGGCGATCGCTTCTCGCTGGATGCCCGCCTGCGTTTGCCCATCTGAACTCAGCCTCTCTTCCCAAGTAGCGCGGCAGCAACGCCGCGCTCGGCTTTCTGATCAAGGAGTCGCGTATGGCCAGCGAGCTGCTGCCCACCGTCTTTTTACCCCACGGCGCCGGTCCCTGCTTTTTCATGCCCTGGCAGCCAGCGGATACCTGGGATGCTACGGCGCACTGGTTGCGTGAGCTGCTGCCTACGCTGGGTATTCGCCCACAAGCGCTGCTGGTGATTTCCGCGCACTGGGAAGAATCGGTGTTTACCCTCAACACCCAGGCCGCGCCCGGCCTGCTGTACGACTATTACGGCTTTCCGCCGCATACCTACGAGCTGCAGTGGCCGGCACCGGGCGCGCCGGAACTGGCCGGGCCGGTGGCGCAGCTGATCGAGCAGGCCGGTTTCGCAACCGCTATCGAGCAGCAGCGCGGCTTCGATCACGGCGTATTCGTTCCGTTGAAACTGGTATGCCCGCAGGCCGATATTCCGGTGCTGCAGCTGTCGCTGCGGGCCGATATGGATGCTGCTGCTCACTTGGCGTTGGGGCAGGCGCTGGCACCGCTGCGGGAGCAGGGGGTATTGATAATTGGCAGCGGCATGAGCTTCCACAACATTCCGTTGATGCGCGCCAATCTCGCGCTGCCGACACCCGTCGTCACGGCGTTCGATCAGTGGCTGACCGAGACGGTCGGCTTGCCGCCGAGTGAGCGCAATCAGGCTTTGCAAGACTGGACAGAGGCCCCTGGTGCGCGTTTGGCTCATCCAGATGCCGAGCACCTGCTGCCGCTGCATGTGGTGGCGGGCGCTGCAGGCAGTGACCGAGGTGCTACTGCCTTCCACACGGTAGCCATGGGCGTCCCGTTGGCGGGGTATGTGTTTGGTGGGAGGGAGTGAACGGGGTCCCTCCTGGCCTCACATCCGCGGCAGCTTGAGCAAAGCAGCCAACTCCCAGCCGCAACTGCTGGGTGGGCGTCGTGAGTGGGCGTTGGCGGGGACGGCGGCAGAGGTGATGCCAGCGCTGGTTGCGCAGCTCAAGGCGCCGGAGTGAACAGCGCGATCATCGGCAGCCGCGTGCTGCGGCCGCCGATCACAGAGTCAGACGTAGGCTTGCTGACCAAACCCGCGGGGTAGGCGTTGTGGCCCGCTGAGGGCAGCCAGACGCTGGCTCCAGGCAGTGCGCCAGGCACTGGCGCCTTGGGCAGCATCGGTTTTGCGAGCGGCGCGGCGCGCGGCGTTGCGCTGATCTTTGCGGGCCTGCTTGTACACCTCGGTATTACGGCAGTTGCGGCATTTGACCTTGTTCAGCAGGGTGCTGCTGGTCAGGTCGCCTTCGCGGCCACAGGCAAGCTGACCGTCGTGCATGAAATGCGTCACCATGGGTGTTTCTCCTTGTTATTGACAGCGAAGCCGGCAGTACCCGTCGGTTTACAGCGAGGTTTTTTTCTGCGGCGCTGTTATTTCAGACCTGCTCATGCCGGTAAGGTTCTGAATCGCGTGAAGGGTGGCTTGCGCGCAATAAAAAGCCGACCTGAAAAGGTCGGCTTGTTTGCCAACGTTCGGCGGCGTGCCGTCGCTAGGGCGCTGTGCTCTTACTCGGCCGCTGGCTCAAGTTCCTGATAGTAACCCACGGCAACCAGGTAATTGCCAACCTTGCGGATCAGGGTTTCCTTTTCTTCCAGGTGACCGGTAACGGGGTTTGGCCATTCATAGGTGACAGAGCTGTCGCCAGCATTGGTGGCATCGATCAGCTTTTGCCCAACCTGAATACCGGCGGGGTTTTTCATTTCGGGGAAGTGGATGCCGATCAGGCGACGGTTGTAACCATGGGCCACCATGGTCTGGCTGGTCAGGTCGCCAACAAACACATAGAGGTCGTCGCGGTTGAATTCGGGATCAAGCTGGTTGATGCGTTCTATGGCCTGCTGCGGGTTAGCCGCTACCGCGGCGGCGGCATCATCCAGCAGCTTTTCGGCAGCCTGCGGGCTGGAGCGCTGGACGAAGTAGCCAACGGCAAAGGACTTGTCATCATAGAGCTGGTAGTAGACGCGCTTGGGCTCCACCTTGCCGTCGCGCCAGTTCATCCAGCGGTATTCATCGCTGTGAATCTCGTCGGAGTCGGGTTGTTTCAGGGCCGCGGCCAGGTGCTCTTTCAGCTCATCGTCCAGCAACGGAGAAACGTCACGTCCTATCAGGGCGGCCGAGGGGCCGCCGGCAGCCAGCATGCGGCCATCGCGATCCAGCACGTAGACGTAGAGATCCCCGTCGGTGAACTCACCCTGACGGCTGAACTTGGCGAACGCGGTTTCGCCTTCTTCCTTGTACATGTCCACCGCCTTGTTCAGCAATGCGGTGGCGCGGGCAGCTTCATCTTCGTAGCCGGGGGCTGTCGGGGAATCTGCCATGCTGGCAGTGGACAACAGCGACAGCAAGGCTGTCGCGGCGAGCAGGATCGGGGTGAACAATTTCATGTGCATTCCTCTGCGGGATTTGTAACGTCTGGACGGGTACCGCGTGGGCACCCCTTTTCCAGCTTAGGAGTATACCCATTCCTGTCTAGACCTGCGCTGCTCCGCGCGCATTGGTCGCGGGGCTCAGTAGCAGATACGCGGCATCACGACTTCATGTTTGCGCGGCAGGTGGTTGATTGAGTGGCGCAGCAATGGGCTTCATCACCAATGCAGGGGCAATGCGCTGCAACAGTTGGGTCAGGTTTCCCTCAAGGGGTGGTTTACAGGCACCGCCAAGGTCATGGTCTTGCTTGCCGGGGCGCCTCCGTAGATCAGCTGAACTGGCAGGGTATGGGAATGATGTCAGCGCGGACTGGTATGAGAGTTAACCGTGCGAGAAGTGAATGGTGCGAAAGTCGCCTCTCGCCTGGGGTAGAGCGCATGCCAAAGAGAGGGCTAGCCCTGGGGCATAAATCGGTTGCAGCAATCCGGAACGAATCTTGCTTAAATTGCTAGCAATAAATCAATGGTTAGCTAGAAGAGAGAGGTCTGGATGCTGGCGCAATCTCATGCAGGGGTGATCTGCACCCCGCACCCCGAAGCCACGGCCGCGGGTATGCGTATGCTGGACGCAGGCGGGACGGCGATCGACGCCATGCTGGCAGCCAGTGCCGTATTGGCGGCGGTCTATCCGCACATGACCGGATTGGGTGGTGATGCCCTGTGGATGATCCATGATCGCCGCGTGCGCACCATTGTGGGGATCGGGCAGGCCGGCCAGCGGCTGCCGGACGGCGGCGGCATCGGTCTGCGCGGACCGAGTGCGGTGGCGACTACCGCCGGCGCGCTGGCCAGCTGGCAGGTGGCGCAGGATATCAGCCGTCGCGAATGGGGCTCACGGATGGGCTGGCAGGATGTGCTTGACGAGGCCGCTCAGCTGGCACGCGAGGGTGTGGTGGTGTCGGAGTCGCAGCTATTCTGGCAGGCGCAGCGCGGGGCAATGATTGAAACCCTGCCCGACCTCAAGGCGCTTTGTCAGGTCGATGGCCGCTGGCTGCAGGCGGGCGACCGTTTGCGCCAGTCACGGTTGGCGACCACGCTGGAACACCTGGCGCGCCATGGCGTGCAGGACTTTTATCAGGGCGAACTAGCTACTGCCTTCGCCGAGGCCTTTGCGCGCCTGGGTTGCGGCTTGCAGCGGCAAGACCTGGCGGCTACCCGCGCCGAGGAACAGGCGCCACTGTCGATCCGCTACCGCCAGGGCACGCTCTACAACGTGGCGCCGCCCTGTCAGGGCCTGTATACCCTGCAGGCGATGGCGGCCTTGCAACACAAGGCGGTGGCAGCCGCAGGCAATGGCAGCGCGCGTTATTACCACTTTCTGGTTGAGGCGATCAAACAGGCGCTGCTGCGGCGCAACGGCGAGCTTTGTGATCCCGTTGGCGCCGGCTGGGATTATGCCGCCAGCCTGTCGGAGGGCTGTGCTCGAGACTACGCCGCCTTGATTGACGACCAGCAGGCCGCGCCCTGGAGTGAACCCGGCCGGCCCGCGGATACCATCTGGATGGCCGCAACCGATGCCGAGGGGCGCAGCGCCTGTCTGATTCAGAGCCTGTTCCATGACTTTGGCTCAGGCTGCGTACTGAGTGACACCGGCGTGCTCTGGCAGAACCGCGCGGCGGGTTTCAATCCGGAGCCTGATCACCCCAACGCCTGGGCGCCGGGCAAGCGACCAGCGCACACGCTTAATCCGTCGGCGTATCTGGCGGATAACGGGCGGCGGCTGTTCTTTGGTACTCAGGGGGGCGATGGTCAGCCGCAGACGCAGATGGTGTTGGCCACCCAACTGGTGGACTTTGCGCAGCCCATCGACAAGGCGCTGCGCACGCCGCGCTTCCTCTTGGGGCGCAGCTTCTTTGACAGCACCGACAACCTTAAATTGGAGGCCGATATCGACCCGGCGGTGAGTGCTAGGCTGGCCGCGATGGGGCATGAGGTCGAGACGATTCCGGTACTCAGCCCCTACACCGGGCAGGCGGGCGCCATTGCCATTGAAACCGACGGCCGGCGTTTTGCCATGCATGACCCACGCGGACAAGGGAATGCGCTGGGCCAGAGTGGCCGCAGCGGCGGTTGAACCGCCGCTGGCGCGGGGTGATAATGCGCCACTGCTAGCCATCGTCCCTGAGTGTCGCCGGGGGCGTGATCAACGAGAGAGTCATGGTCGCCAAACCGCAAACCGCTAAACAGGCTGAAGTGCAGCGCATTTTCGATGCGCTATCCAAGGCCATTGCCCAGCATCGCCTGCGGCCTGGCACCCGCCTGGTCGAGGCGCAGATCGTCGAGGCGCTCAAGGCCAATCGCAATCACGTACAGACGGCGTTGCAGCGGCTTGCGCTGCAACGCATTGTCACCATCGAGCCGAATCGGGGTGCCCTGGTATCGCAACCCAGTGCGAGCGAAGCGCGGGATGTGTTTGTTGCTCGGCGCGCCATTGAGCGGGCGATTGTGGAAAGCATCAGCCCTGAGGTCATGCGCAAGCATCAGCGCCGGGTCCGCGATCACGTTTGCAACGAGCGCAAGGCCACCGGATCGGACGATCGGCGCGACATCGTGCGCGAGCTGAGCGAGTTTCACCTGATGTTGGGCGAGCTGAGCGGCAATCAAGTGCTGAGTGAAATCCTCGCCAACCTGATGGTACGCAGCTCGCTGATTGTCGCGCTGTATCAGCGCAACGATGTGCCCTCCTGCGCCTCAGACGAGCATGAAGAGATTCTCACCGCGCTGGAGCAGGGTGATCGCGGGCGTGCAGTGCAGGTGATGATCGAGCACCTCGATGAGCTGGAGAGGCAGCTGGATCTCGACGAGGTGTCCGAGCCGGAAGTCGACCTACGCCAGGCGTTGGCCGACCTTTGATAATGGCTTCAGCAGGTGCGGTTGCTCGCGTTCGAAAGTCTGGCGCCCGGCCTTGAATCCCATCAGCGGCGCCTTGATCTGCGCCACCACGGCCGCGGCCGAGGGTGCATCAAAGACTACAAAATCCGCCCTGCAACCTGGCGCCAGACCGTAGTCCCTCAGCCGTAGCAGGCGCGCCGATTCCGTCGACACCCAGGCCAGACAACGCAGCAATTCGGCCTCGGTGCCCAACTGACTGACATTGGCAAACAGGTTGGCCTGGCGTACCAGCGAGGCGTCGCCGTAGGGCGTGAAGGGATTGTCGATATTGTTGGTCGAGAGTGAGCAGGTCACCCCGCACTGATCCAGTTGCGCCAGCGGCGCCAGACCGCGTGGCTTGTTGTGAAACTGCTCGCGCCCGGTCAGAAACAGGTCGGTACTCGGCAGACAGGTGACGTTTACCCCGGCCTGCGCCAGTTGGGCTGCCTTGGTCAGTAGTGCGTCGCGCGGCAAGGCGGACAACTTGGTGACGTGGCCCACGGTGACCCGGCCCTGCCAGCCGCACTCTTTGGTGCAGCTGATCACCTTGTCGATGCTCATGTGCTGTGGATTCAGGTCAAAATCCAGATGAAAATCCAGATCGCAATTGTGCTCCTGCGCGAGGGCGAACAGCCGTTCTATCTGCCCGTCGGGGTCGCTGTCGGTATAGGGGCAGCCGCCCAGCAGATCGGCGCCCTGTTGCAATGCGCTGACCAGCAGCATCTCGGTGCCGGGGTTGTTGAGCATGCCCTCCTGCGGGAACACGCAAATCTGCAGGCTGATGGCCCAGGCGTAGTCCTCGCGCAACCGTAGAATGGCGTGCAGACCGGTGAGGCCAATCTGCGGGTCGATTTCCACATGGGTGCGCATGTGGGTGGTGCCTTGCAGGATGGCCTGCTCCAGCACTTGTGCGCCGCGCTGGTAGACGTCATCTTCGCTAAAGGCAGCCTTGGCCTGGCGGGTCTGCTCCACCGCTTCGGCGAGGGTGCCGTGCTGCAGCTGGCAGCGGCTCATGATGCAGGCCTTGTCCAGGTGGATGTGGGTTTCCAGTAGGCCCGGCAACACCAATCGGCCCTGCAGATCGAGGTTGGCGGGAGTCCGGCCAGCACTGAAGTGGCTTACAAAATAACCTTCCTCGATACAGAGTTCGACGGGTTGCGGCTGATCCGGCAGACGTGCATTGACTAGTCTCAAAGCGCTCATGCGACCGCCCCTTTGCCCTGACCTTCACGCTGCCCTTCACCTAGATACGCCGCTTCCAGCTCGCGGTCGCCGCGCAGTGCTTCGGCGCTGCCGGATTTGACGATGCGGCCGGTTTCCAGCACATAGGCGCGGTCGGCGACCTGCAGCGCGAGGTTGGCCATCTGGTCGACCAGCAGCAGGGTGACGCCTTCATCACGCAGCGCGGCAAGGGCGTCATAGAGTTCGCCGATCATCGCTGGCGACAGGCCCAGCGAAGGTTCATCGAGCAGCAGGATTTTCGGCTTGGCCATCAGTCCGCGTCCCACGGCGACCATCTGCTGTTCACCGCCGGACAGCAGCCCGGCCTGGCTGTCGATGCGATCACGTAAACGCGGGAAGCGGCGGAGTATGGCTTCGATCTCGGCGTCCTCGTCGACCTTGTCGGTGCGCGAATAGGCGCCCAGCAGCAGGTTGTCGCGCACCGTCAGTTGCGGGAACATCTGCCGACCTTCGGGCACCAGCGCCAGGCCGCGCGCGGCAATCTGGCTGGCGTCCAGATGCTGAATGCTCTCGTTATCGAGCAGAATCGAGCCGGAGGTCGCCGGGTGCAGGCCGGCCAGGCTCTGCAGGATGCTCGACTTACCCGCACCGTTAGCCCCCAGAATGGCGATAAGCTCGCCAGGGTTGACCACCAGATTGACCTTGTCGACCACTGGCGCGGCGCCGTAATCGAGCACCAGATCCTTGATGTACAGGCGCGCATCGCGCGAGCCGCGCCAGGCCTGCGCGCGCGGCGTGGCCTGGTAACTGGTGCCGCCGAGGTAGGCTGCCACTACGCGCGGGTCCTGACGCACTGTGTCGGGTGTGCCCCAGGCAATGGGCTGACCGGCGTCGAGCACCAGAATACGCTCGGACACCGCCATCACCAGGGTCATGTCGTGTTCCACCAGAATCACCGCGATGCCGTAGTCGGCCAGTGTGCGAAACAGGGCAGCGAGTTGCTGGGTGTCCTGCTGGCTGAGTCCGGCGGCGGGCTCGTCGAGCAATAGCACGCGCGGTTTGGAGGCCAGCGCGCGGGCAATCTCGACCAAGCGGCGATCCACGTGCGGCAGCTCGTCAGCCAGGGTGTTGATGGGGCCACGGTAGCCCACCAGTGCCAGCAGTTGCAGTGCCAGATCGCGTTGCTGGTGGCTGGCACCCTTGATGATATTGCCCAACTGGCCCTGCTGCATGCCCGCCAGCAGGTTGTCGAGTACGCTGAGCTCGCCAAAGAGTTGTGTGGTCTGATAGGTGCGGGCGATACCGGCGCGCGCCAATCTCCAGGCCGGCAGTCCGGCGACCTCGTCGTTCAGCTTGATGCTGCCGCTGTTGGGCGCGTAGAAGCCGCTGATCATGTTCAACACGGTGGTCTTGCCAGCGCCGTTGGGGCCAATGATGCTGGTGATGCTGCCGGGTCGGGCGCTGAAGCTGACATCCTTTGCCGCCTGCACACCGCCAAAGCGAATGCTGATGTCGCTCACCTCAAGGCCATTGCTGGCCTGGGCACCGGCAAAGAACGCCTTCAGTTGGGCCAGGTCCGCCTGCGCAGGCGCGGGGTGTTTTACTGGCTTCAACCACAGCCGTGCGGCGCTACCCAGCAGACCGCGCGGGGCGACCCAGAGTACGCCCAGCAGCAGGCCGGAGAAGATCAGCAGGCGGTATTCGGCCGCGCCTGACAGCGCCTCGGGCAGCAGCACGATCAGCAGCGCGCCAAGGACCGGACCCAGCACAGTGCCGGCGCCGCCGACGATCACCGCCAGCACGAACAGAATCGATTGAGTGAACGGAAAGGACGCCGGGTTGATGAACATCATCAGCGGTGAGACCAGTGCACCGGCCATGCCGGTCAGCAGCGCAGACAAGGCGAAGGCGAGGGTTTTGGTCTGTACCGGATTGAAGCCCAGCGAGCGCGCGGCGATCTCGGAGGCCTTGACTGCGCGCATGGCGCGGCCCCAGCCACTGCTGCGCAGCAACTGAAAAAACAGCAAGGCGGCCATCATCAGTGCGCTGGTCAGCAGCGCCAGCAGCACGGCCGGGTCCAGGTTGCCCAAGGCCGGCATGGGAATCCCCATCAGGCCGTTGGCGCCGCCGGTCAGGCTGCGCCATTCCACCAGACCGTGATGCACCACCAGCGCGAAGGCAATGGTGATCATCGCCAGGTAAGGCCCGCTTACCCGCAGTGCCGGAATGGCCAGCAGGCCCCCGGCGATGGCACAGACCAGTCCGGCTGCCGGCAAGGCCAGCCAGAGCGAGAGGCCCTGCAGCGTCAGCAGCGCCGAGACGTAGGCGCCAATGGCGTAGAAGGCAATGTGGCCGAAGGAGATCTGCCCGCTCAGGCCGATCAGAATGTTCAGCCCTACGCCGACCACCACGGCCAGGGCGAAAAAGCTGAAAACCAGCAGTGAGTAGCTGTCCAACGTAAAGGCCATGATCAGGCTGGCCACGCCCAGGGCGAGTTGCCCCAGAATCAACAGGGTCTTGGCGTGTGCATTCATACCTTCACCAGTGTCTTGCTGCCGAACAGGCCGTTGGGGCGCAACGCGAGCGCCAGAATGACCAGTGCGAACGTGAATATTTGGGTAAAGGCCGAGCCGAAGTAGATGGTGACCAGCGCCTCGACCAGACCAAACAGCAAACCAGCGAGAAACACCCCGCTGGCGCTGGAGATACCGCCAAGGATTGCCACGGCGAATGCCTTGAGGCCAAACAGCGTGCCCATCTCGGCGCTGACGTTGAACAGCGGGGCGATCAGCATGCCGGCAATCGCCGCAAACACCGCCGAGACGGCGAAGGCAATCGCCACCACGCGGTTGACGCGGATGCCCATCAGCATGGCGGCCTGGGGGTTTTGCACGCAGGCTTCCAGCACCTTGCCGAGCCGGGTGTAGCGGCGTACCAGCAGAAGTGCGAGGGCAATTGCAGCGCCGATCACCGGGATCAGCATCTGCAATACGGAAATATTGGCGCCCAACAGGGTGACGCCGGTGTTGGTCAGTTCAGAGGTGAACTGACGGGGTTCCTTGCCGAAGGTAAACATGGCCAGGTTATCGACCAGAATACCGGCGGCCACGGTCGCCATCAGCCAGGCGTCAGAGCCACGCGAGCTGAATGGGCGCACCAGAAAGCGCTCGACCGCCAGGCCGTAAACGGCGCAGAGGGTCAGGGTCATGGGTACCGCCAGCCAGATCGGCCAGCCCCAGGTGATATGGAAGCTGTAACCCAGTACGGCGCCCACCATCATGGCGCTGCCCTGGGCAAAGTTCACCGTGCGCGAGACCACGTAGGTAATGTGAAAGCCCAGCGCGAGCAGGGCATACATACTGCCCAGCCCGAGACCGCTGATAAGGGCGGCGGTAATCATGTTGATGCTCCTTCAGGGCGGCGCCGTGTTGCCGACGCCGCGGTATAGCCAGATGTTGCGGTGTGCTCAGGGCTTGACCGGAACGATGCTGCCGTCGACAAAGTGCGTGAAGATGTAGTCTTTTGGTCCCAGGGCGTCGTGCTGGGTAGGGGTGAAGGCCGGTTTGTAGTCCTTGATCAAGCCCTTGTATTCATCAATCGCGTAGAAGCCATCGCGCACGGCGGTGCCTTCTGTTGAGCCGGCTTTTTCAATTGCCAGCGCGGCCAGATGCATTGCGTCGTAGGCGTTGGCGATGCCGACTGCCGGGGTGATGTCAGCAAGGGTTTTGATTTCGGGGTACTTGGCTTTCAGTGACGCCAGTACCTGATCGCCCTTGGCACTGTTGTTGTCGGTGAATACGTAGGTCTGGATGAAGTGCACGCGGCTGGCGTTGGGGCCGGCCAGTTCACTGAAACGACCACCGGCCGGACCCCAGTGGGAGACGACTGGTACATCCCATTCCATGCGATCCAGCGACTTGACCACCTGCGCCGACGGGCCAACGTTGCCGACCATCAGCAGGGTATCGGCGCCGGCGTTTTTCAACCGGGTGAGCTGCGGGATCACATCCAGGTCGCTGCTTTCAATGCGCTCGATGCCGGCCCATTCCATATCGCGCGACTCCAGCGCATGGCGAAAGCCCTTCTCGTTGGACTCGCCCCAGGGGTTGTTGATCAGCAGCATGCCCGGCTTGCTCATGCCGTACTCATCGATGCCGTATTGCACCAGGGCTTCATCGACGATCTCGTCCATGGCCGACACGCGGAACACGTAGTTGTCCTTGGCTCCGTTCTGAGTAATTGAGGTGCCGGCAGCCCAAGGGCCCATGAACGGCACTTTCATCTGATTGACCAGCGGCACTATGGCCAGCGACACCGGGGTGTCCAGACCGCCAAACAGCACCGCGACTTTCTCGCGTTGCACCAGCTCGCGGGCTGCCAGCATGCCCTTGGCCGGATTACTCTCATCGTCGCGGCGGATCAGTTCGACCGGCTGGCCAAGGATGCCGCCGGCGGCGTTGATCTCGTCGATGGCGATGGTCAGGCCGCGGGTGAGGGCTTCACCGGATTTCGCTGATTGGCCGGACAGCGCCGCAACCAGACCGATCTTGATGGTGTCGGCGGCCTGCACCGGGGTCAGCACCATGAAGCTCAAAGCGGTGACCACAGCGGCCTGTGGCCAGAGTCGGCGCAACGGGGTAAGAACCTTTTTCATGTTGTTTCTCCTTGATGGCTAGCATTTGTACGATATTTGCTAGCAAAATGGAGGCCATGCTTTAAAACCGGAGTTAAACCGCGTTTGCTCCGGCTTTTCGCCATTTTTGCGCACCCTGGTGGTGCGCTGCGCACCGAATTCAGGCAGTGGCAGCAACGCCCTGCGTTCAATAAACAGTGAGTAATCAAGAGACAGACAATGAGCATTGAAAATCAGGCGGTACAGATTGTTAGCGATTTTCTGGCGGCGTCCATGGCGCCAGACCCGGTCAAGGCCGCTACCTTCATGAGCAGCGATGTACGCATCACCTTCACTGGTGGCCGCGTGATGCCCTCAGCGACCGAGATCACCGCGTTCAACGCCGCGCGCTACAACTGGGTAAAGAAAGAACTGGGCCAGTTCGACTGGACCGAGCACGCCGACCACACGGTGGTGTACTCCAACGGCACGCTGTACGGCGAATGGCCCGATGGCCGCAGCTTCAGCGGCAACCGTTACCTGGATCGGTTTGAGGTACGCGACGGCAAGATCACCCGCATGGATGTGTGGAACGACAGCGCCGAATGGATTCTGGTCCCCGAGATCGCCAAACCCTGAAGGTCAACGCGGCGGCAGCGCCGCAGTGAGTTGCCCGGGTTGTTCGCCGAAAGCGCTGGGCGTTAGCCCCATGTGCCGGCGAAAGGCGGCGATGAAAGCCGAAGTGGAGTCGTAGCCGCAGGCCAGCGCCACGTCGGTCACCCGTTCGCCCTGTTGCAGCAAGGGCAGGGCGCTGAGCAGTCGCAGGCGCTGGCGCCAGGCGCGAAAGCTCAGCCCGGTGTGCTGCACGAATAGCCGGGTGAGTGTCTTCTCCGCCAGCTGCAGCTGTTGAGCCCAGTCACTCAGGGTGGTTGGCAGGTCCGGGCTTTGGTACAGCGCCTCGCATAAGGGTTGCAGGCGCGGCTCCGCTGGCCAGGGCAGAAACAGCCCGGTATCGGCAGCGGCCTGCAGTTGGTCGAGCAGTACCGCCACCAGACGACCATCGGCGCTGTGCTCGTCGTACTCGGCGGGCAGGCTGCCGAAGTGGTTGATCAATTCACGGGTCAGCGGGTTGATCTCCAGTACCTTGCAGTGCTCTGCCACCCAGGGAATGGCGCTACGCTCGATATACAGGCTGCGCATCTCGGTGGCCGGTGAGCTGATCACGGCGTGCGGCAAATCCGGCGGAACCAGGATGGCCCGCTGCGGCGGGGCAAGAAAGCGGCCGCGCGCCGTGTGCACCGACAGCACGCCGCGAATGGCGTACGACAGTTGCGCCCAGGGGTGGCTGTGCCACTCGGTGGCGGCACTGCGCGGCAGCGACTCCACTCGCGCATAGAGCGGGCGGGGCAGGCCGGCCAGCTCGGGAACGCTGCGGTGAATGGGAGAGGTTTGTCCGTTTCTCGACATTGTGTGTTCAGATCGCGTTAGTCGGTCGTAATGGCACACAGTAAACTGCTGCCTTGCTGGTAACAAGCCAGTCGCCGCAAGCCGCAGTGATAGGTAACTCCTGATAACAAGCAGCACCGATAAATAGAGAGTAGAGCATGGCCAGACCGCGTTTCCTTCCCGATAACATGACCCTTTGCCTGATCGCCGTGGTGATCGCCGCCAGCCTGTTCCCGGTCAGCGGTCAGGCCGCGGTGGCCTTCGATGGTCTGACCAATGCGGCTATCGCTCTGCTGTTTTTCATGCATGGTGCCAAGCTGTCGCGCGAGGCGATCATCTCCGGCATGACGCACTGGCGCCTGCACCTGCTGGTGTTTGCCTGCACTTTCATCCTCTTCCCGTTACTTGGGCTGGCGCTGAAACCCGTGCTGGTGCCGCTGGTAGGGGATGAGCTCTATCTGGGCATCCTGTTCCTCTGTGCGTTGCCGGCCACGGTGCAGTCGGCGATTGCCTTCACCTCGCTGGCGCGCGGCAATGTTGCGGCGGCGGTGTGTAGCGCGGCGACCTCCAGCCTGTTGGGTATCTTTGTCACGCCGTTGCTGGTACTGCTGATGATCGGTGCCCAGGCCGGCGAGTCCAACACGCTGGATGCCATCGGCAAGATCGTAGTGCAGTTGCTGGTGCCTTTCATTGCTGGCCAGATTGCCCGGCGCTGGATTGGCGACTGGGTTGCCCGTAACAAGGGCTGGCTCAAGTCGGTGGATCAGGGCTCGATTCTGCTGGTGGTCTTTGGTGCCTTCAGTCACGCCGTGGTAGAGGGCATCTGGCAGCAGGTACCGCTGTTCCAGCTGGCTGGTCTGGTGGTGGCCTGTTGTCTGCTGCTGGCGCTGGTGCTGTTTATTGTCAGCTTCTTGGCCCGTCGCGCCGGCTTCAATACCGAAGACCATATCACCATTCTGTTTGCCGGTTCGAAGAAGAGTCTGGCCACCGGCGTGCCCATGGCGCAGGTACTCTTCGCCGGGGGCGCCATAGGCGCGCTTATCCTGCCGTTGATGCTGTTTCACCAGATTCAGTTGATGGTGTGTGCGGTGCTGGCCGAGCGCTACGCGCGGCGGCCGGAGATCGAGGCGCCGGTAGCGGAGGTTTGAAGCGCGGCTTCAGGTGGCAGCCCCCAGTCCGTTATCGGCTTGGGGGCAGATGTATCTCGCGGCTCAGCTGACTACCCGATAACAGGGCACATAGTCTGCGCCACCCGGCAGCTTCATCCGGTGCTGGCTGACAAACGCCTGCAGCAGCCGGTCAAGCGGCTGCATGACTTCGGCGTCGCCGTGGATTTCATAGGGGCCGAATTGTTCAATGCGGCGGATGCCCTGGTCCTTCACGTTGCCGGCAACGATACCCGAGAAGGCGCGGCGCAGGTTGGCGGCCAGCTCATGGGGCGGCAGGCTGCGGCTCAGTTGCAGGCTGGCCATGTTTTCGTGCGTGGGATCGAAGGGGCGCTGGAAGCCTTCTTCAATACGCAGCAGCCAGTTGAAATGGAAGGCGTCGTTGCGCTCGCGGCGAAAGTGCTCCACTTCGCCCAGGGCGCTGGTCATCTGCCGGGCAACTTCCGCCGGGTTATCGATGATGATCTGGTAATGCTGCTGCGCAGCCTCGCCCAGGGTGGCGCCAACAAATTCATGCAACTGCTGCAAATAGGCCTTGGCGCTGGCAGGCCCGGTGAGAATCACAGGGAAGGGCAGCTCGGCGTTGGCAGGGTGCATCAGAATGCCCAGCAGATAGAGAAATTCCTCTGCCGTACCGGCGCCGCCGGGGAAGATGATGATCCCGTGGCCCACGCGCACAAAGGCTTCCAGACGTTTTTCGATGTCAGGCAGAATCACTAGCTCGTTGACGATCGGGTTGGGCGCTTCGGCAGCAATGATGCCGGGTTCGGTCAGGCCCAGGTAACGGCCACCGCGGTTGCGCTGCTTGGCGTGGGCAATGGTCGCGCCCTTCATCGGGCCCTTCATCACGCCCGGTCCGCAACCGGTGCAGATGTCGAGACTGCGCAGGCCCAGTTCATGGCCGACTTTCTTGGTGTATTTGTACTCTTCGGTGCTGATCGAGTGGCCGCCCCAGCACACCACCATCTTTGGCTCCACCGCTGGGCGCAGAGTGCGCGCGTTGCGCAGCAGGTGAAAGACGTAATCGGTAATGCCTTCCGAGCTGCTCAGGTCGATGCGCTGACTTTCCAGCTCGCTTTCGGTGTAGACGATATCGCGCAACGCGCTGAACAGCATCTCGCGGGTACTGGCAATCATCTGGCCGTCAACGAAGGCATCGGCCGGTGCATTGACCAGTTCCAGGCGCACGCCGCGATCCTGCTGATGAATATAGACGTCAAAGTCCTGATAGGCCTCAAGAATCGTCTTGGCGTTATCGACGTGGGCGCCGGTATTCAGAATGGCCAGAGCGCATTGGCGAAACAGGCTGTAGGTACTGCCGGAGCCGGCGGCGCTGAGCTGTTGTACTTCACGTTGTGACAGGGTTTCCAGGCTGCCCTTGGGGCTGACTGAGGCATTGATAACCTTCTTTGCTGGCATGCGATATTCCTGAAGCGGGGAGATAGCGACCGCCAACACCTGGCGGACAAACTTATAGTGATGCGTAGCAAGAGGATTGTCCACGCAGGGCTCGGCTGAGCGCCGTCCGCGGTGGCCTTCGTCGCTGCTGTCGGTGGAGTCTGCGGGTGCTGGCGGCAGGTGGTGCGCTAGAGCGCTCGGTATGTGGGCGGGGTCAGTACTCAGCCTCCGAGCGCTATGCGGGTAATATCAACTTAATCTTGGCTGTCGTCGGTTGCGGTCCAGGGCTTGCCATCCAGTGGCTTAACGCGCCCCAGCTCGGCTTCATCCAGCCCGTCACCGGCGCCGATCTCATCTGCATCGACATTGCTCAGCTCCTGATCGGCTGGCGTGTTATTCGCTCTTGCCTCCTGCGGCGAACGCGCGCCATCCTCCGGCATCAGGGTTTCCGGCGTGGCGTCGTCCATCGTGGGGCCTTCACCCGGCTGAGAGGCTTCGGTCAGACCGCCTTTCGCTGCGTGGTCAATCGCTTCCTGCCCGGTGGGCACCTTGCCGACGGGGCCCATAGGTTGATCATCCGGGGGTGAGACTTCGTTGCTGTCTTCGGATATCGACATACGCTCGTTGGTGCGCTCGGGGTCACGTTTCTCGTCACGTGCTTTCATGGTTTGGCCTCCTGTGCATGTACTGCAGTGGACGGCCTGAGACGCGAAAAATTCCTGCGACTTTACATTGCCGCTACCGACTGCACTGGCGACTTGTGTGTTAGTACCGATCTGCTGGACTTCGTTTTTGCTACGGTTGGAGAGCGAGACAGGGAGCGCTTTTTTATTCATAAAAAGAATATAAAAATAATAAAATAGTATTTATTTGAATAAGCATTCTGTGGCTATGATCTGCCGGTCGACACACGGTGTGTCGACCGGAACTGCAGGAGTCAGCCATGACCGCAACCAACAACGTCAACGCGGCTGCGGATGATCAGCAGGTTATCGCCATTATTACTGAGGCATTGCGCAGTATTCAGTTCGGTGCGCTGGAGATAACCCTGCATAACGGTCAGGTGGTACAGATTGAACGCAAGGAAAAGGTGCGTTTTCAGCCGCCAGCCAGATCGTCCTGAGCCAATAAATCAATCAACCCGGCCACGGGAACAACAGACTTTTACAACACCCTATCACCACCGACTGGACCGCCAGAGGTAGCTGACGAAGTTTCAACTCAGGAGCACCTTATGCACCAGTCCAGTGTCTTTGCAAAACGTCGTTTCTCTTCTCTGCATCAGGCCTGCCGAATGTGTCGCTCAGACGCGTGAACACGGCAGCCCCCCTTACTGATCGCACCTTTGCTTAGAGAGAGAAAGCACCATGAACATTTCCTTGCGCCACACCCTGATTGGTGGCCTGGCTACGCTGTTTGTCGCTTCGGCGTCAGCTGCTCAGATTGAACTGTTGAACGTATCCTACGACCCGACCCGCGAGTTCTATCGCGAATACAACGCCGCCTTCAGCCAGCACTGGCTTGATCTGAAGGGCGATGAAGTGAAAGTACGCCAATCCCACGGCGGTTCCGGTTCGCAGGCGCGTGCGGTAATCGACGGCCTGGATGCCGATGTGGTGACCCTGGCCCTGGCCTATGACGTTGATGCGCTGCGCCAGCAGGCCCAGCTGATTCCTGAAAACTGGCAAAGCCGCTTACCGGACAACAGCTCGCCCTATACCTCGACCATCGTCCTTTTGGTGCGCAAGGGCAACCCGAAGAACATTCGCGACTGGGACGACCTGGTCCGTGACGATGTGGCGGTTATCACGCCCAACCCCAAAACCTCCGGCGGCGCGCGCTGGAACTACCTGGCGGCCTGGGGTTACGCGTTGAAAAAGTTTGCTGGCGATGAAGACAAGACCTACCAGTTCATCAGCAAAGTCTTCCAGAACGTGCCGGTGCTCGATTCGGGCGCGCGTGGCGCTACCAATACCTTTGTGCAACGCGGGTTGGGCGATGTGCTCATTGCCTGGGAAAACGAAGCCATCCTTTCGGTAGAGCAATTGGGCAAGGGTGAGTTCGAGATAGTCGTGCCTTCGGTGAGCATTCTGGCGGAGCCACCGGTGACAGTGGTCGACAAGAACGTGGACCGCAAAGGCACCCGTGAGGTCGCCGAGGCTTATCTGCAATACCTGTACAGCGATGAGGCGCAGCGGCTGGCGGGCAAGCATTACTACCGCCCCGCCAACCCGACAATAGGCGAGGAGTTTGCCGCCAGCTTCCCGCGGGTGCAGCTGTTCCGGATCGACGATGTGTTCGGCGGTTGGCAAAAGGCGCAGGACACGCACTTCAACGATGGCGGCAAGTTCGACAGCATTCTGGAAGCAATCTCCCGACGCTGAACACGCGGCTCCCTACCAGCCCGGGCGCGGATCGCCCGGGATTCCCCTTGAGGTGTTCTATGCCCCTGACGAGAAGGCGCCGCGTTATCCCCGGCTTCGGGTTGACGATGGGTTTTACCCTGTTTTATTTGAGTTTCATCTTGCTGATTCCGGTTGGCGGCTTGCTGCTGTACACATCGATGATGAGTTGGGAGGACTTTTGGCAGGCTGTCAGCCATCCGCAGGTGGTGGCCTCGTACAAGTTGTCGTTCGGCGCTTCGCTGATCGGCGCCACTATCAACCTGGTGTTTGGCGCACTGGTGGCCTGGGTACTGGTGCGTTACCGCTTTGCGGGTAAAAAGCTGATTGATGCGCTGGTGGATCTGCCGTTTGCGCTGCCAACGGCGGTAGCGGGTATCGCGCTGGTGACGCTGTACGCCGGCTCCGGCTGGGTTGGGCAGTATCTGCAGATCGCCGGTATCAAGGTGGCCTACACCCAACTGGGTGTGGTGGTGGCGCTGACCTATATTGGCCTGCCCTTTGTCGTGCGCACGGTACAGCCGGTACTGGAAGATCTTGAAGCCGAGCGTGAGGAGGCGTCGGCCAGCCTGGGCGCGAGCCGCTTTACCACCATCAGGCGGGTCATTTTGCCCTCGCTGCTGCCGGCCTTGATGACCGGTTACGCGCTGGCCTTCGCCCGCGCGGTGGGTGAGTACGGCTCGGTGGTCTTCATCTCCGGCAACATGCCCTACCGCACCGAAATTACCCCCTTGCTGATCGTCTCCAAGGCCGAGCAGTTCGACTACCACGGCGCTGCGGCTATCGGCACCGTGATGTTGCTGGCGGCGTTCGCGCTGCTGTTGCTGATTAACGGTCTGCAGTGGTGGACCTCAAGGCGTGGCCTATGACCAGGAGAATCCCATGACAACGACAACCGTAAGTCTTGGCGGCCAGCGGTACCAAGCCAACCCGGAATTATCGGCGCGCTGGCGCCGGGCGACCGAAGAGCCGGCCTGGGTGCGCTGGACCCTGATAACCATTGCGCTGACCTTCCTTGGGCTGTTTCTGGTACTGCCGCTGCTGGTGGTGCTGTACGGCGCATTTGAGCAGGGCCTGAGCGTCTGGTTCGCGGCCATCAACGAGCCCGATGCCCTGGCGGCCATCCGCCTTTCGTTGCTGGTGGTGGTGATAGTGGTGCCGATCAATGTGCTGTTCGGCGTGGCCGCGGCCTGGGCCATCGCAAAGCACGAGTTTCGCGGCAAGCCGATTCTGATCTCGCTGATCGACATGCCTTTTGCCATCTCACCGGTGGTGGTGGGGCTGATCTTCGTCATTCTGTTCGGCTCGCAAGGTTGGCTTGGTCCTTGGCTGGCGGCCCATGACATCCGCATCATTTTTGCGGTGCCCGGCATCGTCATCGTGATTGCTTTCGGCACCATGCCCTTCATCGCCCGCGAGCTGATCCCCCTGATGCAGCAACAGGGTAAGGAAGAAGAGGAGGCATCGCTGACGCTGGGCGCCAACGGCTGGAAGACCTTCTGGTACGTGACGCTACCCAACATCAAATGGGGGCTGATTTACGGGGTCATTCTGTGCAACGCCCGCGCGCTCGGCGAGTTTGGCGCCGTGGCGGTGGTCTCCGGGCGGATTCGTGGCGAGACCAACACCATGCCGCTGCACATTGAAGTGCTCTACAACGAATACCTGTTTACCGCCGCCTTTGCCGTGTCGTCGTTACTGACCGGGCTGGCGCTGGTAACAATCGCGATCAAGAGTTTTGTCGAATGGCTGGATGAACGCAGCCGCGCATCTACCGCCATCAGCCATGAAGGGGCAGTGTCATGAGTATTGAAATTGATCAGGTGAACAAGCGCTTCGGCGATTTTGTGGCCGTGGATAATGTCAGCCTCAGCTTGAATGACGGCGAGCTGACCGCGCTGCTGGGGCCGTCTGGCTCGGGCAAGACTACCTTGCTGCGCATTATTGCCGGGCTGGAGCAGCCGGACTCGGGGCGCATTCGCTTTCACGGCCAGGACACCACCGATCTGCACGTCAGTGATCGCGGTGTGGGCTTCGTATTCCAGCACTACGCCCTGTTCAAGCACATGAGCGTGTACGAAAACGTCGCCTATGGCCTGAGCGTAAAGCCCCGCAGCCAGCGCCCGAGCAAGGCCGAGATTCGTAAGCGGGTGATGCACCTGCTGGAGATGGTGCAGCTGGACTGGACCGCTGACCGCCTGCCCTCGCAGTTGTCTGGCGGTCAGCGTCAGCGCATTGCTTTGGCCCGCGCGCTGGCGGTGGAGCCGCAGGTGTTGCTGCTGGATGAGCCCTTCGGTGCACTGGATGCCAAGGTGCGCGCCGAGTTGCGCAGTTGGCTGCGACGTCTGCATGACGAGATTCACGTCACCAGTGTGTTTGTCACCCACGACCAGGAAGAGGCGCTGGAGGTGGCTGATCGTGTGGTGGTCATGAATCACGGCGCCGTAGAGCAGGATGGCCAGCCGGAAGCGGTCTACGACCACCCGGCCAACCCCTTTGTGTACGGCTTTCTGGGGCAGGTAAATCGCTTCAATGCGCAGGTGCAGGGCGGTGTTGCCCGCATTGGTACGCTGCAACTGCCGGCAGCGGAGTTTGCCGGTCAGACGAGCCGCCGGGCAACCGCCTATGTCCGTCCGCACGATATTGACGTGTTGGCCGCACCGCAGCACGGGACGCTGCGCGCGCAGATCGAGCAGGTGCTGATTGTGGGGCCGCATGCGCGGCTGGCGTTGCGCACGGCAGATGCCGACGAGGCGGTGAACGTCGAGCTGTCGCGCGCCCGCTTTCGCGAATTGGGCCTGCAGCAGGGCGCAGATGCCTGGCTGAAGCCCTTGCAGTCTAGGGTCTTTCTGAACGATGACCAGTTAGCAGACCAACCGGGTTAAGCGCATGCCGGTCCGCGACGCGAGGGTGGGAAAGTAACGCCGGACAGGGGCTGGCGTTAGCTTTTGCCCGCAACGCAGCGGACCTTTGCCGGTGCCGGCAGGCCCGCGTGGTGAGCAAAGGGGAGTTGATATTTTTATATTATGACCGTAATTTAAATGTCGGTCTGTTGTTGCGCTCGGGGCTTAGGCCCAAGTGCCCGCTGTCAGCAGCCTGAAAAATCACTGCGTGCTGACGCGGTACCTATCTGTTACAGGAGTTGCTATGACCTCTTCATTTGCCAAGCCCAGCACCAACGAGACCCGCGCGGCCGCGCTGGCCGCCTTTGAGGCATCGGTTGAACATCACTACGCCGACAACCAGGGTGTACGCATCCATTACGCCGCGGCCGGTGCCGGCCCCTTGCTGGTTTTTCTGCATGGATTTCCGGATCACTGGCTCGGCTGGTGGCAGGTGATGGAAGCGCTGCGTGCGGGCTATCGCGTGGTGGCGCTCGATATGCGTGGCTACAACCTGAGTGATCAACCCGCCGAGCCCCAGGCTTACGCGGTAGGTGAATTGGTAAAGGACGTGCAGGCGGTGGTTGCTCATGAAGCTGCCGAGCGCGCGACTATCATCGGCCATGACTGGGGCGGTTTCGTCGCCTGGCATGTGGCCATGGATGCGCCAGAGATAGTCGCGGGTCTGGTGGTGCTGAATATGCCGCACCCTTGGGCCATTTCGCGGGAGCTGGCCAGCAACCCGGCGCAGCAAAAAGCCAGTGAGTATGTGCAGGTATTCAGTCATCCCCAGGCGCATCTGCAGTTCCCGCGGGAGCGCCTCGCAGCCTGGGTGACGGATGCGTCTTTCAAGCCGCGACAGGAGCAGGCGATGGCCAACTCGTCGCTCAACGGCATGCTCAATTATTACCGTGTGAACTGGCCGGCACCGCCCTGCGCGCAGCACGCCGCGCCGCCGCCCCAGGTGCAGGCACCCACCTTGCTGATGCATGGGTTGCAGGATCCGTACGCATTACCGGCCGGCCTGAATGACGTGTGGCAGTGGATCGACAACACGCTGGATATATTCACCCTGCCCAAAGCCGCGCACTTTATTCAGCACGACCAAGCACCGGACGTGACGGCGCGCTTGCGAGAATGGTTGGCCAGGGGTAGTTAACCGATTGGGGTAGGGCAGGTGAGAGAAGTGAAGGGGGGCTCCGGGCCAGCGTCCCTTTATCTTGCTGGTCTCACACGGCACCGGACAATGACTTGGCACTCCCCCGCATCGGCGAGATCCGCGTCGCCGAGGATATACAGCGCGCTGATCTCGTACCCTTGCCGCAGGCTTACAACACCGGCGACCGAGAACCTATTCATGCAACCTTTGTGGGCGTCTCAGCGATACCGGCACGGTGCGGTTGTTTGGGTTTTTTTGGTGGAGCATCACCGGATGTTAGTGTGCGATAGATGCTGAGGGTGAGGGCTGCTTTCGGCCCAGAGTGTGTAAAAACACTTTCCGTATGTTGGAGGCCTAAGCACAGCGCTCTTGGGCGAGGCGATTTCCCGAACATTTGCCAAGGTCAGCCCCGGTAGCGCGTCAGATCGTGTATGAAGCGCTTTTGCACCTCTTTGGGGCAGTAAAAGCTGGGTTTTTACGCCGCCATCGCCTTCAACAAGCCTTCGGTGCCGATGATTTTCATCACCCGCTTCAAGTTATAGGCGAGCACATTCAAGCTCATTTCTGCGCTCACCCCGTTCAGTTTTCGAGTCAGGAAGTGCGTTGCCCCCATCCATTGTTTGAGCGTCCCGAAGGGATGCTCAACAGTCCGTTTTCGAACCTTCATCATCTCCGGTGCTTGGTTCAGCTGGCGTTGCACTTCCTCCAGCACAGCTTCATGTTCCCAGCGCCTTACCCGACGATTTGTGCTTGGCGTGCACTGGGTTTTCAGGGTGCAACTCTGGCATTTTGAACTCCAGTAACAGTGCATATTCATGCCTTTTTCAACGCTGGAAAATCGCCAGATCAGGGCCTCTCCCGCCGGGCACGTGTATTCGTTCCTGGTTGCGTCATACACGAAGGCATCTTTGTTGAATCGGCCATCAGCTTTGGCGCTTGAAGTCATCGGCTTCGGTACGTAGGCGGTGACGTTTGCGTCGTAACAAGCCAGGATTTCTTCGCCTTTGAAATAGCCTCGGTCGGCAACTACCGACAGCGTTTCTACGCCGATGGCTTCACGAGCCTGCTTCGCCATTGAACTGAGTTGGTCACGGTCAGAACCTCGGTTGGTGACCTCGTGAGCAACGATCAAATGGTGCTGCGTGTCGACAGCCGTCTGTACGTTGTAGCCAACGATCCCGCTGCCGCGCGTCATCATCGAACGGCATCCGGGTCGGTCAGCGAAACCTGTTTATCTGGCGATTCGTTGAGCTGAGACTCAATCCCCTGAAGCTCTTTCATCTGTGCTTTGAGCTTGGCGATTTTATCTTCCAAGCTCACCGTATCTGGTTTAGAGGCGCTAGATATCTGGCGATCAGCCGCATCGAGTGAGGTCAAATAACGGCTGATGCTCGCCTCGATTTCTCCCATGCGCCGCTTCAGCTTCGCACTAGTGAAGTTCCGGTCGCGGTTGTTAACCGCCTTGAATTTACTGCCGTCGATGGCAACCAGGTTTTCGCTAAACAGCCCCAACTGTTGGCAGAGCAAAACGAACTGACGGCAGACGCCGCGAATAGCTTTGCTGTTGTCTTTTCGGAAGTTGGCGATGGTCTTGAAGTCGGGCTTCACGCTCCAGACGACGGCTGGATTGAATTCGGTTCAGGTAGCCGTAGATATAGATCTTCAGCAGGATCGCAGGGTGATAAGCAGGTCTGCCGGTTTCGGCTGGAATGACACCACCGAAACCCAGTGTGGCTAGGTCGAGCTCATCGACGAAGACATCGACCACGCGCACTGGATTGGTATCGCTGACGTAGTCGTCGAGGCTTTCGGGAAGCAAGGTGCTTTGACCTCGGTGTTCACCCTGGATAAACCGTTTCATGGGATTCCCTTGCAATGAAATTCTCAGAAACTATAGCAAGGGTTTGTCCTGGCGTTTTTACACACTCTGGGCCAGAAGCGGTCATAGAGCGTCTACAAAATCAGGGCGTATTCATTTTGAGCTAACTCGACGTGTGCAACCCTGCAATAACCTGAACAAGCCAATCTCTGGATGCACTGCCCGAAGCTCTTCTATGCCATCCCACAACCACATTGAAATTTAGGGAGGACATGTCTAGGTCAATCACTTGGAAGCCGCCGGTGGCAGCAATGGCCGAGGGTACAAAAGCCACCGTATCATTCACGTGCATAAACGCATGCAGAGACGTGTAGCAGGGCAAAGTCGCAATCACTGTGCGGCTGACACCCCGGGCACTAAGGAAATCATCAACTCGACTCCCCAGATTGCCTACTCCACTGGCGAAATCCACATGAGGATGTAAGGACACATCTGCAAGCACCTGTATCTGCCGAGGCAGCAGCGAACCTTGCCGAGCGACGCAGCAGTAGTGGTCGCTTCTCAGTCTATTCCGCACTAATCCAGGATCAACGTAGTCAGAAAAACCAATCACTAGGTCAGCCTCTCCTTGCGCCAACGTCTTGACATGCTGATCGGGATTGAAGTCAATGACTTCAAGCTTCACCCCGGGTGCGCGTTCGCGCATGAGCAGCGAAAGCGATGGGATGATAGACAGTTGCGCATATTCATTTGCGATCACCCTGAATGCGTACTCACTCGTTGCTGGATCGAATGGGAATGAATTGAAGATGCCGTCGATCTCTTCGACTATTTTCTCGAATTTAGCTGCGAGGTCGTACGCATAGTCGGTCGGCTGCAGGCCTGCGCTCTGGCGCAGGAACAGCTCATTGGGAAACACTTCACGCATGCGCTTGAGGTAGTTGCTAACCGCCTGTTGTGATATCTCAAGCCGCTCGGCAACGCGAGAAACGTTTTTCTCGCGCACGAGATGCAGTAAAACCCGCATGTGCCTGATATCGATTTTCTCAATCATTTTGGTTGTATCTCATACAAGTCGGCGGTTATTTTCATTGTATCAGTGAGCACCTAGAGTATCGCCTCCTTAAGATTTAACGAGGCATTGCTATGAAAACCGTAATTTTGATTGGTGCCCAAGGGCACATGGGCCAAGCCGCTATGACCGGCCTCAAGAAACACAACGTCATCACCGCCAGCCGCTCTGGCACAGGCTGCGACCACACGGTGGATATCACCAGCAAGGCGTCGATCAAGGCTCTATTCGAAAAGGTTGGGCCGTTCGATGCTGTCGTTAATACAGTTGGCTACTGCGAATACGCTAACTTCAGCGAAATGACCGATGAGCAATGGGACACAACTATCCAAAGCAAGATGGTCGGCCAGATCAATCTGGTAAATGTGGGCCTGAACTACATCAACGATGGCGGTTCGTTTACGTTGATTTCGGGCATTCTCAATGTCAAACCTATTCCTATGGCAATTGCTGACGCCACCACCAGCGGCGCCATCGACACCTTCGTACAGTGCGTAGCGCACGAGCTTCCACGTCAGATTCGCATCAACGTGGTCAACCCTACAGTTCTGGAAGAGGCATGGGACGTATATGGGGAAATGATGCCAGGCTTCCAGCCTGTCCCTGGCGCGCTGGTAGGCAAAGCCTTTGAGCGCTCGGTTGATGGCTTCATCACCGGAAAGGTTATATTCGTCGACGCCTGAAGAAGAGCCCATCTGCACTGAAAGTAAGTCACTGGAATTTAAGAGGGCGCCGACCTGAAAGTTAATCAGGTCGGATGCCTCTCAAGTTACATGCATCTACATTACATTATTAATTTAATTAAAAGGCTCAGCCTTTATGAGCTTGCGCTGTTTTCATGCGCGCCCAGTAAATCATCAATTAAACTAGTGAGATATATATCATGAAGATCATAAATGGTTTTATTGTCGGCCTTTTGCTTGTCGCTGGCTACACACAGGTACATGCCGAAGACGGTCATGATCGCTCTATGAAGAGGCATGAACAATTTAGAGCTAAACAAAAAATTATTCACGCAAATGAAGTCGAAAAGAAGGAGTTGAAGTCTGAGGCTGTCAGCCATGATAAAGCCAATTGCAAAAGATCTAGCGCAAGCTAGTATCAGCTCTGGAGGTGCACTCATCTGAGATTTTTAAATATCCTTTGAAGAGAGCAACGTAAGTGTTAGCCAGGCGTTGCCTGGTGCTCAAAATTATGACTAAAGGTGTTCATGGCAGGGAGTAGTAGCCAAATGAATCTTCCATTTTTCCAGGTTGATGTTTTTGGAGGGGCTCCATTTAAAGGAAATCCAGTTGCAGTTATCCTGGAAGGGGACAAGCTCACGAGCTCACAGATGCTTGAAATAGCTAACTGGACAAATTTATCCGAAACGACTTTTGTATGCGCCCCAACGACCAGTAACGCTGATTACCGACTGAGGATATTTACCACGCAAGGTGAATTACCCTTTGCAGGACACCCAACTATCGGAAGCGCCACAGCATTGCTAGCTTATGGGCTGACTCCCAAGACACCTGGGATGCTTGTTCAGGAGTGTGATCAGGGACTGGTACCGCTTCACTTACTCGGCAACAGGATCTTCTTTGAATTGCCAACGCCTAGTTTTGCGCCGCTAGGTGAGCACAGGCTACTGGACATTCTAGCGGCCATTGGCGTCCATCGTGAGTCCGTATGCAATGCTGCAATTATCGATGTCGGTGCTGTCTGGATCACTTTGCAACTTCGCTCTGCGCAAGATGTTCTAGATCTAAAGCCGAACATTAATTGCCTCGCGCAAGCAACTACAAACTGCACGGGACTTACTGTCTTCGGCCTGTATGCAGATGGTGATTCTGCATTGGTTGAGGTGCGCTCATTTGTGCCAGGCGACGCCGTCCCAGAAGATCCGGTATGCGGCAGTGGTAATGGCTGCGTCGCCGCAATGCTTCAGCGCAGCGGCATAGCACCATCGCGATATAGTGCATCGCAAGGAAATAAAGTCGGGCGCGATGGCAGGATTGAAGTGGAGTTTAGTTCTGACGGTACGATATTGATCGGTGGAGTATCTGCAATTCGGGTGCAAGGTTCAATTTCACTTACCCCATGACTCGGGTGGGCTAACTCGTGTCATATCCTGAATCTCCCCGACGTCATCGAGACAGTTAAGCGTCCGCAATGGATCGTTTTCTGCCTGACGCGACTGGCTGCTAGTGGCCGAAAGCGGTCTCAATAGACGCTTACTACTTTTCCATCATCAGCGCACCATTCGGCCAAGCCATCACGAATGCGCTGCCTTGGCCGGCGGGTTGGCAAGCCACGTCGCCACCATGGGCTTCGGCGATGGCCTTGACCACGGCCAGCCCGAGGCCGCTGCCGCCGCTTTTGCGTGAGCGGGAGGGGTCGCCGCGGCGGAAGGCTTCGAAGATGGCCTCGGCCAGGGTGCTGTCGATGCCGGGGCCATCGTCTTCCACTGTCAATTGGCAGAGGCCGTTTGCTTGCCGGAGGCTTACCCGCAGGTCGCCGGGGTTGGCGTGCTGCAGCGCATTTTCCAGCAGCCCCATGAGCGCCTGCCTAATGCGCACCGGGTCGCACTCCACCAGCAGGTTCGCATCCAGGTCGCTGTGCAGCTGAAACCCTTTCTCGGTCAGCGGGGCGGTATACGCTTGAAGCACCGGGGTGAGTTCCTCCGCCAGCCTCACCGACACCCGCTGAATATCCAGATGGCCATTTTCATTCAGGCTTAGCACGCGCAGGTCTTCGATCAGTCGACTCAGCCCTTCTACCTGACGCAGCAAGCCATCAAAAATCTCGCCACTGGGTGTAAATACACCTTCGGCCAGCCCCTGCAGGCGTCCACGCAGAATGGTGACTGGCGTGCGCAGCTCATGGGCGATGGCCGCGCTCCAGAATGCGCGCTCGCGGGTCATCTGTTGCAGGCGCTCGGCCATGGTATTGAAGTCGCGCACCAGTTGCGCCGTCTCGCCCATGGTTTGGTCGTCAAGCGAGGCGCGGGCATCGAGTTTGCCTTGGGCGACTTCGCGCAGGCTGTGCGCTACCGAGTTGAGTGGAGTGATCAAGCGGCGAGACAGGCGGACGGCGACGAACACGGCCATGCTCAGGGCGGCAATGATGGTGCAGCCAATCCAGATCATCTCCACCTGCGAGGGCACAAAGGTTTCAGAGATGCTGCCCGGCAGATAGGTGACGGCGATGGCGTAAAACACGTACGAGCCGAACACGGCTATCACGATGATGCCGAGCGCCATAACGGCGAGGGACTGGATGATCTGCCGACGCAGGCCGGGTGCCGGCTTCATGGCTCGTTACCAAAGCGATAGCCCACGCCCCAGACACTCGCGGGTACGCCCTGAATGCCGAGCGCTTCGAGCTTTTTGCGCAGCTTGCTGATGTGGCTGTCTACGGTGCGCTCCTGGGAGTCTCCCTCGGGCAGGCAGTTGATCAGCAGCTCTGCGCGACTGAACGCCCGTTTGGGGGTGCGCATCAGGCAGGCGAGCAGCTTGAACTCGGTCAGAGTCAGCTCCAGCGCGTGCTGCTGGCCATCACGCTGCACGCTCGCCTCGTGGTTTTCCAGGTCGACCTGAAACGCACCGACACGCAGCATTTGCGTGGCGACGGGTGCCCGTGAGCGGGTGCGCCGCAACACGGCCTCCACCCGCGCCACGACTTCTGCCGGGTTGAAGGGTTTGCCTACATAGTCATCCGCGCCCAGCCGCAGGCCCATGAGCTTGTCGATGTCCTGGTCGAGTGCGGTGAGCATGATGACGGGCGTGTCGGAACTGGAGCGGATTTCGCTGAGGACTTTCCAGCCGTCTGCACGCGGCATCTGGACATCCAGTAATACCAGGTCGGGCTTGAGTGCGCGGTGCATGGCCAGCGCTTCATGACCGTCTGTTGCGTGCTGGGTGCGTAGCCCGCTGCGCTGCAGGTAAGCCGCGAGGATGTCGGCGATCTCGGCTTCGTCTTCTGCAATCAATACCAGTGCTGGCGGCAGGGCATCAGGGCGTACGCTCTCGATCAGATCAGACATGGTCAGGCTCGCAAGCAAAGAGGCGAAAGTATATCGCTCCCTCCACACCATCTCCACACAGCCTCGAATCATTCGCAACAGAGCAGCATCAGAATGCACCTGGGTCAGCCTCGGATGCTATCTGCTCGGGGCTCAAGTATTCAGTGAAGGGGGATGGTTATGGGGATCAAACGGCGGCGTCTTGGTTGTCTGCTGGTAGGGCTCGCCGCAGTGTGGCTCGTTGGTTGCGACACGCCAACGCAAGAGGAGCAGGCGCCGGAGCCGGTCAAGGTCTCGGTGATGACCCTGGAGCCACAGGTGATATCGGTCAGCGAGGTGCTGCCGGCCCGCGTCGCGGCCGTGCGCAGTGCTGAGATTCGAGCGCAGATCAGCGGCATTGTTCAGCGCCGGCTGTTTGAGCAGGGCGCGGAAATTGACGCGGGCACGACGCTGTTCCAGATCAACCCAGCTCCCTTCAAAGCAGAAGTCGACAGTGCTGCGGCCGCCTTGCAGCGCGCCGAAGCGGTACTTGCTCGTGCCAGTCTGCAGACCCGGCGCCTTGCGCCCTTGATGGAAGCCGAGGCGATCAGCCGTCAGCTGTATGACGATGCGGTGGCACAGCGCGATCAGGCCGCCGCCGATGTGGCGCAGGCCAAAGCCACCTTGAGTCGGCGCAAGCTTGATCTGGCGTTCGCCAGTGTCGAGGCGCCGATTGCCGGGCGTATCGATCAGGCGCTGGTCAGTGAGGGGGCGCTGGTTTCGTCGACCGACGCCGCGCCCATGGCGCGGATTCAGCAGATCGACCAAGTGTATGTGGATGTGCGCCAGCCCGCCTCGGTTCTGGAGGTGCTGCGTCGGCAAGCCAGCTCGGAGGCACCGGATATGGTGATAGAGGTGCTGGGTAGCGACGGCACTCCACTTGGCATGCAGGGGCGCATTCTGTTTTCGGGCATTGAGGTCGACGCCGGTACCGGCGACGTGCTGCTGCGCATTCTTGTCGACAATCCGCAACGTCGCTTGCTACCTGGCCTGTACGTGCAGGCGCGGGTGCCGCGTGCGCATTACGCCAATGCCCTTAGCGTGCCCCAGCAGGCGGTGACGCGCATCGCTGGTCAGGCCAGCGTGTGGATAGTGGATGAGCAGGATCAGGTGCAGCAGGTGCCCATTGAGATCGGTGAGCTGGTTGAGCGCCGTTACCGCGTGGTGTCGGGGCTTAGCGCCGGCCAGCAGGTGGTTATTGAGGGGATCGAACGCCTCAGTCCGTCAGCGCAGGTCGCGGCTCGTCCGTGGCAGCCCGCGGTGAACAGCGCACAGCATAGCGCTGCTGCACACTGAACCTGGAGACGTCGAAATGCCCCAATTTTTTATTAATCGCCCGGTGTTTGCGTGGGTTATCGCGCTGTTTATCGTGTTGGTCGGCGTGATTGCCATCCCGCAGTTGCCAATTGCCCGCTATCCGTCGGTTGCGCCGCCTTCCGTGAGCCTCTATGCCTCCTACCCTGGTGCGACGCCGCAGACGCTTAACGACTCGGTAATTAGCCTGGTCGAGCGTGAGCTGTCCGGGGTGAAGAACCTGCTCTATTTTGAATCCTCGGCAGACACCTCGGGTAGCGCGCAGATCACGGCTACCTTCAAGCCAGGGACTGACCCAGAGCTGGCCCAGGTGGATGTGCAGAACCGCATCAAGGCGGTCGAGCCGCGGCTGCCGCAGGCGGTGCGGCAAAATGGCCTGCAGGTGGAGTCGGCTTCCTCGAGCTTTCTGATGATTGTTGGCATGACGTCGCCCAACGGCCAGTTCGATGAGGTCGCGCTGAATGACTACTTCGCACGCAACCTTGTTGAGGAACTGCGCCGTATTGACGGGGTAGGGCGGGTGCAAATGTTCGGTGCCGAGCAGGCCATGCGCGTTTGGGTGGACCCCAACAAGCTCACAGCGTTTGGGCTGACCATGACCGAACTGGCTGAGGCGATTGAGCAACAGAACGCACAGATTGCCCCAGGTCGGATTGGCGACGAGCCGGCGCTACCGGGCCAGCGTTTGACCGTGCCCTTGACGGTGCAGGGGCAACTGACGTCGCCTGAGGCTTTCGCTGCCATCGTCCTGCGCGCCGGTGCCGATGGTGCCAAGGTAACCCTTGGCGATGTTGCGCGGGTTGAGCTGGGCGCCGAGTCCTATGGTTTTTCCAACCGCGAGAATGGCGTGCCGGCTACCAGTGCTGCGATTCAGCTCTCACCTGGGGCCAATGCGGTACGCACGGCGGCAAAGGTGCGCGAGCGCTTGGCTGAGCTGGCGCCCAGTATCCCGGCGGGCATGGCCTATTCGGTGCCGTTCGATACGGCGCCCTTCGTCAAAGTGTCGATCGAGAAGGTGATCTACACCTTGTTCGAGGCGATGGCGCTGGTGTTTCTGGTGATGTTTATGTTCCTGCAGAACATACGCTACACCTTGATCCCGGCCATCGTCGCGCCCATTGCGCTGCTGGGTACCTTTGCAGTGATGTTGCTGGCCGGCTTCTCGATCAATTCGCTGACTATGTTCGGCATGGTGCTGGCAATCGGCATCATTGTTGATGACGCCATCGTGGTGGTCGAGAACGTCGAGCGGCTGATGGCCAAGCACGGTTTGTCGCCGAAGGAAGCGACCCGCCGAGCGATGCAGGAAATCACCGGCGCGATCATCGGCATTACTCTGGTGTTGACCGCTGTGTTTATCCCCATGGCCTTCGGTAGCGGCTCGGTCGGGGTGATTTATCAGCAGTTCACCCTGTCGATGGCAGTATCGATCCTGTTCTCTGCCTTCCTGGCGCTGACGCTGACGCCAGCGCTGTGCGCCACGCTGTTGCGTCCGGTCAGTGCCGATCATCAGCACAAACGCGGCTTTTTCGGCGCCTTCAACCGGGGCTTCGAGCGCCTCACTGAACGCTACGGCGCTCGGGTGGCGCGGCTGGTCGGGCGCAGCGGGCGGATGATGGCGGCATTTGCGGTGCTCTGTGCGGTGTTGGTTGTCGCCGCTCAGCAGCTGCCCTCTTCGTTCCTGCCGGAGGAGGATCAGGGCTACTTCATGACCTCCATTCAGTTGCCGACCGGCGCTACCAGTGAGCGCACGCTGGAGCTGGTAAAGGCCTTTGAAGCCCACGTGGCTTCGCGGCCGGCGCTGGATGCAAATATGGTGGTTCTGGGCTTCAGTTTTGCGGGGTCCGGACCCAATGCGGCAATGGCGTTTACCATGCTCAAGGATTGGGACGAGCGCGATGGTGCAACGGCGGCTGAAGAGGCAGAGCTGGCCCAGCAGGCCATGTCAGACAGCGTTGAAGGCACGGTGATGAGCCTGATGCCGCCGGCCATCGACGAGTTGGGAACGTCCTCCGGCTTCACCCTGTTCCTGCAGGATCGCGCCAATCGAGGCGAGGCTGCGCTGCTGGCGGCTCAGGCGCAGTTGCTGGAACTGGCCGCGCAGAGCAGTCTGGTCAGTGATGTGTACCCCGACGGTTTGCCGCCTGGCGAGAGCATCCGCCTGGAGATTGATCGGCAGAAGGCGGAGGCGATGGGGCTGTCGTTCAGTGCCGTAAGCGGCACGCTCTCGGCGGCCATGGGCTCGCTGTACGTTAACGACTTCCCGAATGCCGGACGCATGCAGCAAGTCATCCTCCAGGCTGACGCGGCAGCGCGCATGCAGCTGGATGATGTGCTCGGCCTGCGGGTGCGCAATGCCACCGGCGGTATGGTGCCGCTACGCGAGGTAGTGACGCCGATATGGAGCGAGTCGCCGCAGCAGATGATGCGTTTTCAGGGCTTTCCCGCGGTGCGTATTTCCGGTGGGGCTGCCCCCGGGGTGTCCAGCGGGGTGGCCATGGCCGAGATGGAACACCTAGTCGCGCAGCTTCCGCATGGGTTTGCGGTGGCCTGGACGGGGCAGTCGTTGCAGGAGCGCCAATCGGCAGCGCAGGCACCGCTGTTGATGCTGCTGTCCGCGCTCGTGGTCTTCCTGGTGCTGGCGGCACTCTACGAGAGTTGGAGTATTCCGCTGTCGGTGATGCTGGTAGTGCCGCTTGGCCTGCTCGGCGCGGTGGCGGCGGTGATGCTGCGAGGGATGCCTAACGATGTGTTCTTCAAGGTCGGGATGGTCACCATCATTGGCTTGTCGGCGAAGAATGCCATCCTGATTGTCGAGTTTGCCCGTCAGTTGCATAGCCAGGGGCATACGCTGGTCGACGCTGCAGTCACCGCTGCCCGCTTGCGGTTGCGCCCGATCCTGATGACCTCGCTGGCGTTCACCCTCGGCGTGATGCCGCTGATGCTGGCCAGTGGCGCCAGCGCTGAAACCCAGCATGCCATTGGCACCGGTGTGTTTGGCGGTATGCTCAGCGGCACGGTGTTGGCGGTGTTTTTTGTACCGGCCTTCTTTGTTTTCGTCATTGGCGCACAGGAGCGTTTCAGCGCCTGGCGTGCACAGCGGTCGGCGACACCGACCCAGGAGAATGCGTGATGCGCCTGCCCATCATTTTGCCGCTGGTCGTTTTTCTATCAGCGTGTTCGCTGAAGCCTGAGTTGCGGATGCCGCCTGCACCGGTGCCAGAGCACTTCCCGGTGCAGGAGCAGGCGCCTGCCTCGGTGCTGTCGGCCAGTGAGCTTGGCTGGCGTGAGATGTTCGCTGATCCCCGGCTGCAGCGCTTAATTGAGCTGGCGCTGGAGAACAACCGTGACCTGCGCCTAGCCGCTCTCAATGTTCAGGCGGCACAGTCCCAGACTGATATAGCGGGTGCGGCGCGCCTACCTGCGGTCGGGCTGGAGGGCACGCGCACCCGTGAACGCACAATCGATAGCGGCGGTAGCCGCTCCGGCGCCGGTGCGGTGAGTCAGCAGAATGGCTTGAACGTTGCGCTCAGCGCCTTCGAGCTGGACCTGTTCGGTCGCGTGCGTTCGCTCTCCGATGCTGCCTTCGCGCGCTATTTGGCTAGCCAGCATGGACGCGATGCGGCGCAGATCACGCTGGTGGGCGCGGTAGCCGAGGCGTACTTTGCCCAGCGTCTGGCAGACGAGCAGGTACAACTGGCCGAACAGACCCTGGCAGACTGGCAGCAGTCATTGGATCTGGCCCGTCTGCTCAAGCAGTCTGATCAGAGCAGCAGCCTGGATGTCGCCCAGGCTGAGAGCCAGGTGGCGCTGGCCGATGCGGAGCTTGAAGCGGGTCGCCGCAGACTGCTGCTGGCCAACAATGCACTGCAACTGGTGCTGGGCAGCCCGCTGCCCGCTGATTTGCCTCCGGCACCGCCGCTGGAGCGCCAACCGGTGATTGCCCATCTACCGGCCGGGCTGCCAGCGGATCTTTTGCTGAACCGGCCGGACCTGCAGCAGGCCGAGCAGGTGTTGGTAGCCGCCAATGCCGATATCGGCGCGGCACGGGCTGCGTTCTTTCCGCAAATATCGCTGACGGCATCGCTCGGTTACGCCAGCACGTCGCTCAGCAACCTTTTCGATCCCGCCTCTCAGGTCTGGCGTTTTGCTCCGCAGATCTCGCAGCCGCTGTTTCAGGGCGGGCGCCTGCGCGCAGAGCTGCGGTTGGCGGAGATTCGCAAGTCCGAGGCCGTCGCGCTTTACGAGCGCGCGGTTCAGGGTGCCTTCCGTGAAGTGGCTGACGCATTGGCCGGCACGGCCAGTTTCGACCGCCAGATCGACGCGCAGCTGCGCGCGGTTAAGGCTGCGGAGCGCCGTCTGCATTTGTCTGACCTGCGCTACCGGGCTGGCCTGGATGGCCGTCTGGAGCTACTCGATGCCCAGCGCCAACTGCAGGCCGCGCGCCAGGCCTTGCTGGAGCTGCGTGGTGCGGACATTGCCAACCGGGTAGCGCTGTACAAGTCCCTTGGCGGTGGCCTGCACGAGCGCGATGCCGAACAGCACAGCGCTGCTGCCGAGGTCCGTTAGCAGCGCACACGGGGCAGGCCAGGTTGGCGTTGCTCCGCTGCTGTTGGCGGTAGCGGGTAGTGGCTTTGCTGACAGGTATGGGCGAGCTTGAGCTGTTGCTCAATGCCAGGCTGGGGGTGACCTTCCGCCGAAACTACCGCTATAAACCCCGGCCCATGGCAGTGCTGGCTTTCATGGCTATGCCAATATGTATTCAGATGCTTTGGGTGCGGCGTTTTTAATCTTGGCTTCGGTGAGGCGTACAGCTTTAGCACTCACTCCTGGAATTACATCGGTGTCTTGGTATTCCAAAAATGCCAGAGGAGGGCGTGGAATACCATCTGGAATGCCAAGAAGCGTGGCTTCCCATAAGCGTTAATAGACGTCTTCGCATCGTAAGCTTTTGATTTTTATGTATTTCAGGCACAAAAAAGGACGTCCGTGGACGCCCTTGAATGTATATTTGGTGGAGCCGGGGGGATTTGAACCCGTTGTAGCTCTACTGCATTGCTACGCAATTTTTCGCTTTCCCTCTGAATTCAATATGTTAGCAACTTAAGCGCTTTGCGTTTTTCTGCATTGCGTCGCTATGTTTGCGACACTTTTTCGACAATCTGATTGCAGGTCACGCCCTATCTAGGGGAGCAATGCTGCTTGCACTTGCCCCTGCAAGGACAAAATTTTTATCTCATGCTATAGTGTCAACCTAATATTCCCTTCCCTTTTTGGAAGGGGTAGTGTGCCGCTCGCTCCAGACAAACCGGTGAGACACGGGCACCCTGTAAAATCTTATAAGTGCTCTCTGTATCTAAAATAATGGACGCTCGTTTTTGGAGGCTGGATGCCCGACTTGCCCGACCCTAATACCCATCTTATTTGCAATAAAACCGGCGCGCATGTCGAATATGTAATTAAGGATGGCTACAATTTTTCAGATATTGAAAGCATGCACGCTGACTGGACTAGTGCCCAGAACGAGGTTATTTCTGATTTGATAAGGGAACACGGTGATCGGTTGGACGATCCCGATTTTTCTTGCCAAATAATAGAACAGTATAGCCTGGCTGATCGTCACTGGAATTGGCTTAATAAAGCCTTTTTGTGTCGTTCAGGTGGATATATCTGGTTTTTGTTGATAGCTGAAAATAAGGTGCAGGGTGCTTGCGTTATTTACCATCCTAAGAAAAGCAGGTTGGATGAAGAAGAAATTTTCTATGTCGATTACGTTGCCTCTGCATATTGGAATAGAGACCGGCCCGGTTATAAAAAGCAATTTTCCGGGATAGGACGAAAGCTGCTGGCGCACGCTAGTCAGTTTATTAAGCAGAAATTCGGGTATAGATTTGGGTTCGGTCTTCACGCTCTGCCAACTGCCGAAAGTTTTTATTCGGGGATTGGCATGGTGGCGTATGAGCAAGATCCTGAAAAAGAGAATCTCAGATACTTTGAAGCGGGCTTGGATGCAGCTATGCAGATAGCGGGAGGTGTCTAATGGTCGACGAATTTGATATTGATAGCTCCGATTTTTTTGTAACTCCGCTGCTTAATGAAAGACAGTCTAATTTCTATGGCTCCTACAAGAGCTTGCGTGAAAATATTCAACCAGCTCAATTGCGAGAGCGCATTCCACCAGGGCAAAGCTCCGACGACTTTCTTCTACGAGTGGCGCGTTATACTGATCAAAGTTTTGGTGTTAAGTACAGAAAAAATCGTTCCGCGGATGAGTACAAGAGCCTTGTGTGGATGTCGCTCGTTAGGGATAAGGCTTACCGGCATGTAATTGCACGTCAGGTAAAAAGCTTTAAGTTCTTATCTCCTCGCAATTTGAGGGAGTTTGCGCGATTAAGTGTCGATCCCGGCAATATATCCAATTTGTCTGAGCATCTTTGGGATGAGTACGGCATTGTTTTTGTGGTTGAAAAGGCTCTTCCTGGCATGAAGGTAGATGGTTGTGCTTTTTTGTTGGAAGATGGAACCCCTGTTGTATCTGTGAGTACTAGATACAATAGGTATGATAACTTTTGGTTTACTCTTTCTCATGAGTTATCGCATATCGTTCTTCATTATGATTTGCTTGAGAATCCAATACTCGATGATCTTGATGAGGAACCAGACTCTGAGATTGAGGTTGAGGCAAATAGACTTGCCACTGACTCTTTGGTTCCCCGCGATATTTATAGGAAGCTTATCCTTTATTCCGATGTACCATCAAAGGTTTTGGAATTAAGTGGTCAGGCTGGTACTCATGCCGCTATTGCTGCTGGGATGATAAGGCATCATACCAAGAATTGGAAAAAATACGCTGATTTGGTTAGTTTTATGGATGTCAGAAAGGAATTCGATATCTAATGGTAAAATATTCTCCTTTTCTTAAAATGAAACAAAATGAAGTCCAGGCTATAAGGGAGCTAAGTGGCGATGTGTCTCTTGATATTAGGCCTGTTTTTGATATTCCAAGAGAGTCCAAAGAGCAAACTCTAGACGGGATAAAGGATCGGCTTAGGAAGGGGAAAAAAGAAGTTGCTGCATTGTTCAAGGGACGCAATGTTATTGAGTTCTACTTAGATAATTACGACCTTGATGACTCAATCTATATAGATGGGTCGCCGCAATACGGCTTCATTCTAAATGATTTCCGTCAATTTTATCCTATACCTGTTCTAGCTTTTGATAGAGATGCTACGCATAACGCTGAAGCTATACGATACGTCAGCGAAATGCGCAGCTCCGCCGCTATCCGGCTTCAGCGCGCCGATGTTGAAAGTTATAGGCTTGCAAGTTCAAATTTGCAGGATTTAATGAAAGATTTGTCGGAAGCTGGTTGTCGATCAGTTCACTTACTTATTGACCTTCGTGTATCTACTGACCCTCATGCTGATGCTGGTTTGGTCTCTGCCTTTATTGGACGTATTGCTGCCGACTTTGAATTTCATGTTATTGTCGTTTCAGCCTCGGTTATCCCTGCGGGTATTAATGCGCTTTTGAGTACAAATTCTCAGATTACTGTTCTTCGTAGTGAGAAAGTGATATGGGATTTTATTTCTGCAGAGCATAATGTTCTTTATGGCGACTATGGCGTGGTTAGCCCGGATTACTCTGACATTGATTTTGACCCGAGGTTCTTGAGGAGGTTTGCTGCCCCTAAGGTGTTTTATACGCACGGCGATCATTTTAGTGTTTTAAGGGGGGCTGCTTTCGATAGTCATCCAAAGGGTAATGGTCAATATTTTGATATAGCTGATGCGCTTGTTGCAATGCCTTTTTTTCGCTCAGTCGGTGCTTCTTACGGAGAGAAATATATTTACGATCGAAGTCATCTTGCCGCGGCTCGTCCAGCTAAAGCTGGAAATCCAGGCTCTTGGATCAAGGCGACCCTCGCCTCTCATATATCTTACATCGTTGCTACTATTTAGGCTGTCTTGATATAAGAGCGGCTTTGATCGATTTTATTGTTTCTGACTTTTTTAGCCTCTCTCCCATAAGGGACGCCAGCTCCAGTCTCGTTGCTTTTTTGCTTGTCTTTATTTCTATTTTATCTCTGGCTATCTCTAGTAACTCTTCTCTCCATAATCCCATGAGCGCCTTTTTCTTATCAAAGTCTGGGTTTGTTTGAGCTTTCCGTATGTGCCTTAGTTTGACGTTCTCACTGACGGCCTCTGCAACTATTATCCCCCAATATTCTGGCAGATTTTTTGTGGCCCATCTGACGTGGTTTTTTGTTATTACCGCCGTTACTCTAGGGAAAGTTTGGTTGTATATTTCTGCTTGTCTTGTAAGTCTTGATATGCTGTCTGTTTGCCCCTTTATTTCGTAGCAGTGAGTTTCTTTATAGAACGCAACTACGTCGGCTATAGCATTTCCATTATGAACTCTGACCTCTTCCATGATTTTTTCAACAGCCGGCTTTCTCCTTCGTATATGCTCTATCAGCGCTGTCCTTATTTCTTTGTCTTTTAGCATTTCTTCTTTTAGCTCAAATTTTACTAAGTTTGCTTTTGGCCTTTTATTCTTGGCCATACTTCGAAACTTGGTTCGCCAGTTTTTGCTTAAGTTTAGAGTTGAGTTCTTAGGCTATACTGTTGGCTGTTTGTGTTTAGAGCAATGCGAAACATGCAACCTGTTGCAGTGTCTTGACCTCTTAATTAACTATTTACCCTATGGAACCGGGAAAACCAGCGCCTAGCTGCTTCTTGAGTGATCGCTATCCCGCGTTGTGATTGGGTAACTTTGAGTTCGCCTCGTCGTATTCAGGGCTAGTTTGCCCTATTTCTGGTGCTGTTTGGCCACTGGCCAGCCATAGGGCGTACTGAGGAAACACTTTCACCAGAACGTCCAGTTCTTCAGTTGTTACACGAACTGCGCCTTTGCTGACGCTTTTCCACCTGTCGTGATCCCCGCCGCCTTTCTCGCTGGCTTTCTTCGGGCCAACCTTCTTTATCAATAATCTTGCTCTATCAGCGGAAGTTTCCATATAGAAATAAACAACCAATTAAATTGGGGGATATTATTGCCCTTAAATTCTTATGGGGATATAGTTACCCTAACCAGGGAGGTAATTGCCCTGAGCTCAGTCTTCTAATGCGGGATATAGTGGAACAAAGCGTATGGATATGGAAGGTTTCGGACCAGAAAACTTGATTGGAGCACCACCCATCATGCCGTGGCCCAAGTTTGCCGACTGGATCGGCATGGGCGATGAACCCCGCGTAGTCGAATCGTGGGTTCAACGCGGCTACCTCCCGACCAAGAAAGTCGGTAAGCGCGTCATGATCAATGTCGCTTTGCTGGTTCGTCAGTTGCTGGAAGAGGAGTAGGGCGATGAGTGAAACCATCTCTTACAGCATTCCTGACCCTTACTGTTCCGGCAACGTGATTGAGGTTTTCGCCGAGTCTGGCGGTGGTTGCTTCGACTTCAGGTTGGTACGCCAAGATCGCCGCGTTCTTTATTGCTCCGATGTCGGGTATGGCATTGCCGCAATTGCGCTTCGCGATGCTCTTGACCTGTTCACCTCAGATGATTTTGAGGTTGCGGCATGAACGCCATCCGTAACTACAAGCCCCAACATGAACCCGGCTGCCGCTGCGTCGTCTGCACCACTGCCGAGTTCGTCGCCACCATGCGCACCCGTGCTGAGGCTCGCCAGAAGCGTGTGCACGAGATCATGAACAATCCCTTTGGTACTCGCCGTGACTCCATCGGCTGGAAAGAAGAACGCCCAGCCAAGCCCATTGATTACCGCAAAGCCTCTGAAGGTGAGGTGTAACCATGACCTGCAACAGTGACCGCCAATTAACCGATGGCTATGTGCTCTGCCAAGAGTGCGGCCACGTTGAGGAATACACCCAACAGCGGGCGGAAGGTCATGAAACCTGCGTCCGTTGCGGGGCCAAGTTCTGCGGTTGCGCCTGTTGTGATGGTCTGGCCCGGCTGAATCTGCAGCTGAAAATCCATGAAGTTACTGACGGAGAGGGCTGATCTATGTCTGCTTGGGATTTGACCGCTATTGGCCTGACCTCGTTGTTTGGCGTCCTTCTGCTCTATGTCGTCGGGTGTCACGCCCTGCGCTTTGTGTTGGCCTATTCACCCTGGCCGATCACGGCTCAATCCGGTTCATCTGATAAACCGGTCTCGCCCTCTGAATTCCGAGTGAAACGCTATCTAGTCGCGCTCCTTTGGCACTGGACGTTTCCTTTCATGATCGGCGCTGTCACTGCTTCATTAGTGTCCGCCCTTGGCATTCAGCATGCCGTTGACTCTGTGGGTCAGGCTCTTGATGCCTCGATGCAACGAATGATCGACAGCTGTACCACCGAAGCCACCGAGACGGCGGAAATTAGCGGAGCAACGCGGAGTCTGTTTCCGCTGGCTCGGGGGCCAACAAGCCCAACGGGCGCGTTAGCCACGCACCCACGAATACCACTGTTGTAACGCACCCAGCCCGCGCAGTGGCTGACCCGTAAAACCCCAGCAACACCGAGAACAACCCTCGGGCGAAAAATCACAATTCGCCTGTGTGGATTCGCTCGGCCTGCTGAAAGGCAATCGCGCAATCAAGCGCACCACAAGTGAGGTACTACCAATGGCACGTTCAACTATGGAAGTCGCATTTCTGAGCACCCAAAAACTGGAATTCACCGGCAGCAATGGCCACGTCAAACAGGTGAAAGTCTTCTACGGCGACGAGCCAGACGGCGAAACCGAAAACGGCCTGTCCATCGTCAGCATGGATGTTCCGCCAGAAGTGGCCGACGAAATCTTTGCCGCCGGTGCCAACATCGCCCCGCTCGAGCAGGTCCGCATCACCTTTGAAATCGCTCGTGCTGGAAAGCAGAAGGGCAACAATCTGTGCCTGCACATTGAGCCTGTGAAAGCTCGCACCGAGAAGCCAGCAACACCGGCCGCCGCCAACACCCAGGGCAAACCCAGTAACTGATTTTTGAAAAGGGGTAGGTCATGGGGCCGCAAGTTTACGTTCAGGTCTGTTCCACCTTTGACCAAGCCGGTCAGTGCGTGGAATCGGTCTGGCAACTGGCCTACCTCGCTTCCGACTCTACCGAGTTTGAAGCCTTCACCGCATTCGATCCCGAGGCCTTTTGGTCTGGGTTCGGGTACACGCTGACCTTCTTCGCCATCGGTTTTGGCGTCGGTCTGCTCGCTGCAGTACTCCGCAAAGCACGCGGATAACCCCAACCATGAAAGAGGTAATACCCATGAAAGATATGACTGCTGTACGCCGTTTCGGCTCCAAGTTCGGCACTGCTGCCCGCAATGCTGCCATCGCTGTATCTGTGCCGGTTATGGCCAGCCCCGCGTTTGCTGCACTGCCGGAAGAGGTCACCACCCAGATGACCACTGCCAAGGCAGACGCCACCGAGGGCGGCGGTTTGATCATCGGTGCAATCGCTGTGGTCGCCGGTATCGCACTGGTTATCGCGATCTTCCGCAAGGCCTGATCGTGCTCTGGTCATTGGCACTGGGCGTCTTCATGGCCTCGGCGTTCATTGCGGGAATTAAAGTCGGCCAGTATCAATGACATCTAGGGGCCTACGGGCCCCTTTCTTCTTGGCGGTTTGCTGATGCGTATTTTTCTTTTCTTCATTCTGCTGGTTTCAGGCTCTGCTTTCGCTGAGCCCTATCTCTGGTATCAAGGCGCCATTTCCACAGGTCTGTATGACAGTCCTATGGCTGCGTGTGCTGGTTACGTTAGTAGGAATTCCCAGCCTGTCGGCACTCCAAACACAAAAAATTATCGAAACCCACGTATTGAGCCTTATACAGAAAGGCAATTTAAGTGTTTTTTCGAGTACCTGCAGACATATAGCGACGGCTCTTACGGTGATACTTATAGCAATCAGAGTCTTTACGTCACCCGCGTAGGCGACTCATGCCCTAACCCTGATGACACATACAATCCTCAAACCGGCGAGTGTGAAAAAAACTGTGATGACACGGTAGGTGAAACCCTGCTCGCCCGGGGCAATGATAGCGTCGTGGTGAACTACAACGGACGGAATATCGTTGCCTCCAGTGCGCCGGAAAGCGTTTGTTCAGTTAGCTGTAAGTACACTCCCGTTTCCTCTTATGAAGCGTCCTGCTATTTGCTACCCGGCTCAACCGATACCGGCTACTGCAACTACATCGTGGAAGGCACTGGTGACAGTTGCTCCGGCTCCAACCTCACTCCCGGCGACCTCGGCGGCGATCCTCTCAATCCTCCCCCTGAACCTGAAGAGCCCGGCCCGGAACCCGATCCGTGTCATGGCGTTCCCGGTTATGAGTGGGATGGTTCAACCTGCGTTAAATCGGGTGGCGGCAGTGATGGTGGCGGTGATGGGGGTGGTGACGGCGGCGGGGATGACGGCGGTGACGGTGGTGGCGGTGGTGGCGGTGGTGGTGATGGCGGCGGCGAAGGTGGCGGAGAGGGTGGTGGAGAAGGCGGCGGTGAAGGCGGTGGAGAGGGCGAAGGCGGCGGCAATGGTTCTGGCGGCGGCAACGGCGGCGGTGAAGGTGAAGGTGACTGCACTGGCGACGACTGCGGTGAGGGTTCCGGTCTTGCCGAGCCGGAGAAAGGCACCTTCGAGGATGCCATCACTGAGTACCAACTAAAGATCGACGAAACCTTAGCGGACATACAAACCAAATCGGGTCAGTTCAGTGACCTGATTGTGCAGAAGCTCGATGTGCAAATGTCCTCTGGTAACGCTGCGCTGCCGTGCTTTAGCGCCACCATAAGAGGCGAAAAAATCAACCTGTGCTTTTCGGACTACACCGAGGAGCTGTCGATTATGCGCAACCTGTTGCTGTTCTTGGCTTCCGTCATCGCGCTTTACATTATTTTCCGGGAGGACAAGTAATGGACTTTCCCTTCATTGGCGACATTCTCGAATTTTTCCAATCGATTTGGGATTGGGTTTATTCAGGCATTTACGACTTCGTGAAGGAGGCCTTTGTACTGGCCACCAAGGTAGCTATCTACTCCTACTTTCAGGCCTTACTGTTCGCTCTCGACGTGGCCTTTCAGGTGTTCCAGGAACTGGTCAGCGAGATTGGTATTAGCGATGAAATCCAGCGCTACTACAACATGCTCAACGCCGACATCCGGGGTGCCCTCGCCTTCTTCGGCATCCCTGATGCGTTCATGATCATCTTTTCTGCTATCGGCACCCGGTGGGCGCTGAAGTTCGTGCCGGTCGTGGGGCGCTGATATGGCCATTAAAATTCACCACGGCCCGAACGGCTCCTACAAAACCTCCGGCGCAATTCAAGATGATCTCATTCCGGCTTTGATGGCCGGGCGTCACATCATCACCAACATTCGTGGCCTCACACGCGAACGGGTGTTTCAGGTTTTTCCCGATCTGCCGTCCTCCGTTGAGGTGGAAAACCTCGATCTAGAAGACCTTGATGATCTGGAGAAAATGCGCACCTTCCCGCAATGGGCACCGCGGGGCGCGTTCATCATCTTTGATGAAACCCAACTGATCTTTCTCAAATCGTGGCGTGAGACTGACCTGCGCAAGTTCGATTTCCCGGGTGGCTCCAAGGCCGCCAAAGAGGCAGACCGGCCGATTAACTGGCTAGACGGCTGGACCCGCCACCGGCATTGGAACTGGGACATCATCCTGACCACGCCGAACATCGGCTACATCCGCGACGATATCCGCCTTACCGCTGAAAAGGCCTACCTGCATTCAAATCTGGCCGTCATCGGTATTAAGGGTCGTTACAAAGAATCGCAGCACGCCGCCACCGACAACAAGCCCCCCATGAAAGGCTCGCTCGTGTCGGTCAAGAAGATCAACAAGAGGACGTTCAAACTCTATGACTCAACAGCAACCGGCACCGTCAGCGACACCATCGCGGGTAAGAGCCTGTTTAGAGATCCTAAGGTTCTTCTACTTCTGGCACTTCCGGCCATCGTGTTTGGCAATTTTCTACTTGGTGATGGATTCAGCTTCTCTCAGCGTTCGACTGATACTGCAGCTGATCAGCGCTCTATGGCGGATCGTTCGTCCGCCGCTGGTGATGGTGGTTCGTTACATTCTCGTCCGCCTGGTGGTCCTTCTACTGTTCCTGTATCTCGGCAGCAAAATTATCAGTCTGCTGGTCTAGAGCACCCCTTCCAAGGCCACACCATCGCCATCAAGGCGGCTTTGCTTGGCAGCAAACATGGACTGCGGCTTTACCTCTTCGATGTCATCAGCCAGTCCGGTGAGCGGTTTCAGGTCAACAGTCGTCAAATCCTGCAAAGCGGCTACACCCTCTCAGAAGCGGCTGATTGCTCTGTGCGGCTCACGTTCAAGCAATGGTCATCTTATGCAGTCTGTACGGGCGTTGCGCAGCGCACGGCGGAGCGGCTCGTCTCGGAGCGAAGCAGTGCGCCCAGCAGCGCCCCCGAAAAACGCTACGTCACCGTTGTAGCCGAAACGCCGCATGACGTCCCTGTAACACGTCATATAAACCGAACTAACGATTAGCAATAACACGCAATGGAGCGCTATAAATGGTTCGTCCTGTTGATCACATTAGACTGAATCACCTCACGGCAGAAGATGATGAAAAAGGCCGTCTGTTTGCTGATCGGTCTACCCATCAGATAACTGATTTGTCAGGTGTTCGTCTCCTGCGTTGTGGCGTTGATACTGTCCGCCAACTCTATCGGGGTCTGATCAGGGTCGGTGTTCTGGCCCTTTTCGAGAAACCCGGCACCATTGTCGATTTCGCTGGCCAGCGCTGGCACTCCGGTCGTGTTGGCCGTGATTCCGGTTATCAGTTCAAGCTGCAGAATGCTGACCTTGGCTTTGTTTTGCTGATCAAGAATTTCAACGCCAAGGCGGAATCGATCGGGCCACACCTGAAAATTGAAGTCTCTCCGCACGCGATCGACAGCCTGTCGCCCGATCGGCTGCAAGCCAGAATGGATTTCTACGCCTCGCAGCTACTCGATAATGTGGAAGTAAACCAGTGCGCGGTTCACCTCGCCCTTGATCTGCAAGGCTGGCAACCGCCTGCCGATTTGGTCGCCCGCATGCACTGCCGAGCACGCAATCATCGAGACATTAGCGGTATCAACTCGCTGAACTGGGCTACCAAGTCCAGCGTTTACGGACGGGGCGAAACCTCTATGTTCGGCTCTGCCAACGGCATTCAGCTGTGTATCTACAACAAGACCGAGCAGGCCAAAGCCACTGACAAACTGGACTATTGGCAAAGCGTCTGGCGTCGCGGTGATGATCCGTTTGATCCTGATTGCCTGGGCAACTATGACGCCGATCAGGAAGTGTGGCGCATTGAGCTGCGCTATCACCATTCGGTGATTCAGCAGTTCGCTGCTGGCTCTGTAGACGTCAACTCCGGCCAAGCCATAGAGACGCACACCTTTGAGGCCTTCTCGGCCCATCTGGACGGACTGTGGCGCTACGGCATGAATCAATTCAAGCTGCTGAGAACCCCCCGTTATTTTGATCCCTTCTGGACTCTCATCCGTGATGATGTCCGGGTCGATCTGCCGGTTGAATCACTGATCGATGACACTGAGTACAAACGCTACTACAAAACCGCCAAGGGCTTTTCCGGTAAGAACGTCGAGCTATTCTTGGGAAACTTCGTCAGCCTGCTGGCACGGGAGCGAGTAGGCGCTACTAAAGCCTTTGACCGTCTGAGGGAATGGGAATGCTGGCCTGTGATTCGTGATCACTATGCAGCTAAAGATATGACCGAACGGGATATCTATCGGCATATACGCGACCTGCTGGAAGAGCGGCAGGTGCGATGGGGTAGGGCGGTCTGATGGCGATCACACAGTTAGCTGATGGGCGATGGAAAGTCGATATCGAGCCAATCAAGGGCACTCGTTATCGGCGAACCTGTAAAACCAAGGCTGAGGCCCTACGCTTTGAGGCTACCTGCCGTTCCAAGGTGATCGACAATCCTGATTGGTCTCCGCGTCAGGCTGATAGCCGAAAACTAAGCGTGCTGATCTCTCTCTGGTTTGATCTGCATGGTCATGGCTTGCGTGATGGCCTGCGGCGGCGCTCTAAGCTGGATTTGCTGGCGAAGCGCTTGCACAATCCGGTTGCCGCCAAGCTGTCCTCTCATGCCTATGCGGCAGATCGGAGGGTCAGGCTTGAAGGTGGCGTTTCTGCGAAGACCCTGAACAACGAGTTGGGCTATCTCCGGGCCGTTTATAACGAACTCCGGGGGCTTGGCGTCATTGCGTATGAAAACCCCTTGGCTCTTGTTAAACCGCTTCGTCTGCAGGAACGTGAGTTGTCCTGGCTGACCTCCGAGCAGATCGCCGAGTTGCTTGAGTCCATCCGTACCCGCTGCGATAACCCGCACGTTGAACCCATCGTGCTGATTTGCCTTGCGACCGGTGCCCGCTGGTCTGAGGCTGAAAAGCTCAAGCCCACTAGCGTGCGTAAGGGTGTCATTACTTTCAGTGGCACGAAAAGCGGGAAGGTGCGATCTATCCCTATTTCGGCGGAACTCGAAGCCAAGCTGATAAAGCACTGGAAGCAGTACGGGCAATTCACCTCTGCTATCACTGCTTTTCGGCGGGCTTTGGCTAGGACTAGCATCAGGCTCCCAAAAGGGCAGGCGGCTCATGCTTTGCGGCATACCTTCGCTAGTCACTTCGTTCAAAACGGCGGCAACATCCTCACGCTGCAGAAAATTCTCGGTCATTCCACCGTGGTCGTTACCATGCGTTACTCCCACCAAGCTCCCGATCATCTTCAAGACGCCATCCTTTTGGGTCCTCCGCTCCCATAGCGCTCGTTGGCATCCTTAGTATTCGATTAGTGATAGCTTAGTTTTGATCTAGCCTATATTCAGTGTTGCATGTTATTTCAGTTAGTGTTTATATAGTCACCATCTAGTGATTGGCTAGTAATTTTTCCTAAATGCTAAGCAAGGAGTTTTTTATGTCTCTGAATCGAGATATTAGTAACGAGCGCTGTGTTGTTGTTTTCACTTGTCGTGGCAAGGAGCGCATGATGAGAGAGCGGGGGTCTCAGGCTTGGCGGATAGACGCTGCTAGAGCTTCGAAATGTCAGTACCTGATTTGTGTTCAGAATCGGAATGAGACCTGGGGGCAGCCTTCTGCCCCTCACAAACACGCGTTTCTTATTGCTAGGATTTCCCGGGTCGAGGAGGTTGGTGATGAGGGCCGGCACGCCATAAAGTTTAACTCCTGTGCCGATATTAACGTTCCCAATTCATGGGGCGGTAACCGTAATCCGGTTGCGTATGGGCGTTTAGGCGATTTTGGGATTAATACTGAGGAGGATATCGAGGATCTGTCCTTCACCCGTCTTGGTACGTCTCTCTATTTGAGCGAAACGGGTGAAATGAGTGACATGGGTGACGCCGAGTTTATTCTGTCTGAGGGCGATGATTATGAAGCTGCTGCAGCCGCATCCTCGGATGAGCAAACCTCCTGTTCGGGGCAATCTGTCCAGGACCGAGCTGGTATCAGTTTTGATGAGGCTAGGCAGGGGTTATCGGTTCGCTATGGCGTCCGGCCTGAGCAAATAGAAATTCTAGTCAGGGCGTAATGGTTCATGTCTCTCCAGTTATGGGTTTTCGACACTTTATCGACACCCATAAAGAAAAAACCCCGAAAACTGTAACGTTTTCAGGGTTTTATTTGGTGGAGCCGGGGGGATTTGAACCCCCGTCCGCCAGTCCGCCGCTATTGGGTCTACATGCTTAGCCAGCTCTACTGAGTTAACTCCTCACCGCCCGAGTGGCAGGGTGCTTGGAGCGAGTTGTGTAATGTTTAGCCGCGTCGTCCACAACGTACTAGGCGGCGATCCTGTTCTATCTGACAATCACTTCGAGTTTACAGGCATCCTCTAATGATCGCTGGAGCCGAAGCTACCAGAAGTGCTTTCTAGGCTGCTTACGCAGCTAGTTGAGCACCATAATTGTCGTCATTGGCAATTATATAGGTTTGCAACAGTGGATTTACGAGTTCTGTTACCAACTCGGCATGCCCCTCCAGTTTTGTAACCGTCGTCGAATCCAAATCGGCCCCAAAGCTTTCAGGTGTATTACTGAGACGCGATTGTACGCGAAAGGTTCCGCCTTACAAGGGCGGGTCGAAACGCGGGCAAAAAAATACCCTGACGAGCAGGGTATAGGATCTTGCTTGCTTTAAACCATAAACCGGACTGGTGGAGCGGACCAGCCCTGTTAATAACTCTGACGCGACTGGTTTCAATTGGTTCAAAAAAAATCAAAAAATTTTTCAGCGCTGGTTGTCTCGGACGACTCGCTGCTTCTCACGGTCCCAATCGCGCTCTTTCAAGGTTTGGCGTTTGTCGAAATCTTTCTTGCCGCGTACCAGGGCAATCTCGCATTTCACCAGGTGGCCTTTCCAGTACAGGGCGAGAGGTACGCAGGCGAATCCTTTCTGTTGCACGCCGGTGATCAGCTTGTCGATCTCGCGTGCGTGCAGCAGCAGCTTGCGGGTGCGGGTAGGGTCGGCGACGACGTGGGTGCTGGCTGTCATCAGCGGGGAAATGTGTGCGCCGAGCAGGAAGGCTTCGTTGTTTTTCAGCAGCACATAGCTGTCGACAAGTTGCACCTTTCCTTCGCGCAGGCTTTTGACTTCCCAGCCGGTCAGGGTCAGGCCTGCCTCAAAGCGGTCTTCGATGAAGTAGTCGTGTTTGGCCTTCTTGTTCAGCGCGATGGTGCCGCTGTTGGCCTTGGCGTTTTTTTGCTTGCTCATAGGCGGCGCATTATACCTATATTTATCGGTAAATCAGGTGTCCTTTGCTGTATCACTGACCTGTTGAGCGAGACAAAGTGCCCTATTTCCGGTGTGAGCTTTTGGTGTTGGCTACTCTGGCTTGTGGCGGCTGATCAAAATCTGGACAATGCCGTTCTTTTTTAGGGCTGACCTGGAACGGATATGACCAACGAGAAGGTATCGATTCACGGGATCTGGGCAAGTCGCTGGGTATTCATTCTGGCGGCGACCGGGTCGGCCGTGGGGCTGGGCAATATCTGGAAGTTTCCCTATATGGCTGGCGCCTATGGCGGCGGCGCTTTCGTTCTGGTGTATTTGTGCTGCATCGCGCTCATTGGTTTGCCGGTGATGCTCGCGGAAACACTGCTGGGAAGGCGCGGGAGGCAGAGTCCGGTCAATACGCTGCGCAGTCTTGCTCGGCAGTCTGGCGCGTCCGAGCGTTGGTCCTGGGCAGCCATGATGGGCATGCTTGCGGCGCTGCTGATTCTTTCATTTTATAGCGTGGTGGCGGGCTGGGCGCTGGATTACATTCTGGCGATGGCGCGGGGAGATTTTAACGGTATTGATGGCGCGGGTGCGGGAGCGCGCTTCGACGCGCTGACTGCGGATCCTTTGCGGCTGACGCTTTGGCATACGCTATTCATGCTGCTGACTGCCTTTATCATTGGACGCGGGGTGGTGGCTGGGTTGGAGCGTAGTCTGCGTATCCTGATGCCGCTGTTGTTCGTATTGCTGGTCGTGTTGTTGGGTTACAGCCTGACCACAGGGCACTTCATGGAAGGCGTGCGCTTTCTATTTCACTTTGACCTTGCCAAGGTGCCGGAAGGCATTCTGGCGGCGATGGGGCACGCATTTTTCACCCTTAGCGTGGGGGTGGGGTCAATCATGGTGTTTGGTGCCTACATGCCGCGCAAGGCGTCACTGGGCTCAACCATTATTACTGTTGGATTGCTGGACACGGTGGTGGCCCTGACGGCCGGCATGGCGCTGTTTCCGGTGGTCTTCGCTGCGGGTCTGGAGCCTAGCGCAGGCCCGGGCTTGATGTTCGTCACTCTACCCATCGCTTTCGGCAATATCAGCATGGGGATGTTGTTCGGCGTAGTGTTTTTTGTGTTGGTGGCGATTGCCGCCTGGAGTTCGGCGATTTCCATGCTGGAGCCTGCGGTAGCTTACTGGGTTGAGCGAAGCGGCAAGAGCAGGCCGGCGGTTACTGCAATAATGGCGCTGTTCTGCTGGATCGTAGGGCTGGGTACTGTGCTGTCCTTCAACGTGTTGGCAGAGGCGCGGTTTTTCGTTACCAATGCTGACGGCTGGCACTTTTTTCTCTGGACGTCTGAGGGAGGCAAGACTTTCTTTGAAAGCATTGATTATCTGACCAGCCGTATCTTCCTGCCGCTAGGCGGTCTGCTGTTTGTGATCTTTGCTGGCTGGGTGCTGGATCGGGAGGTCTTTCGCGGCGAGCTGGCGCTGAAGTACCCGCGCCTGTTCCCGTTGGTGTATTGGCTGTTACGCTATCTGGCCCCTGCAGGTATTCTGATCATATTCATTACAGAGCTGAGTAAGTGATAACCGCATGACGCACATACAACGTTCGGCCTTACTGCCCTACCCGGCGAGCCGTTTATATGACCTGGTCAATCGGGTGGAGCATTACCCCGAGTTCTTGCCCTGGTGTTCCAAGGCGGAGATTCTTGGCGAAAGCGACGTAGAGATGTGCGCGGAGCTGACGGTATCCAAGGCGGGCTTTTCACAAGCCTTTACCACGCGCAATACGCTGATACCCAATGAGCGCATTGCCCTGCACCTGGTTGACGGCCCTTTCAGTGATCTGCAGGGCGTATGGGAGTTCAAGGCACTGGGTGAGGCGGCATGCAAAATCACTCTGGATCTGAAGTTCGACTACTCGGGGCCGCTGGTGAAAGCCACCTTGGGGCCGCTGTTCAATCAGGCCGCCAATACTCTGGTGGATGCTTTTTGTCAGCGTGCCAAGGAGTTGTACGGTGGCTGAAAAAACCATGGTGGTAGAGGTCGCTTACGCGTTACCGCACAAGCAGAAAATTATTAGCCTAAACGTGCCGGAAGGCACCAGCATGATTGATGCGGTGTCGTTGTCGCGGATGGATGAACACTTTCCTGAACTGGACCTGGCGACTTGCCCGCTAGGTATCTTTGGCAAGGCTGTGCCGAAACCGGCCGAGCGAGTCTTGCAAGCGGGTGAGCGTGTCGAGATTTACCGGCCGCTGATCGCTGACCCCAAGGAAGTGCGCAAGCAGCGCGCGGCCAAGGCCAAAGCCGCCAAGGAAGAAGAGTCCTAAGGGGGTAATAAAAAAGGCGCCCGATAGGCGCCTTTTTTGTCGCAGCAACTTTTACTCGCCGGTGCCCAATGGGGCGCCAAGGTCAACCGGATAGCTCTCGGTGCCCTCAGCGTTGCTGTTCTCTTGCTCGCCCATGATTTCTTCATCGGTGCTGGTGCCTGGCATGAAGTCGCCAGACAGTCCTACCAGACGATTGTCTTCAAAGTTCAGGCTAATACGCTCTTGCACGCGATCACTGCGGCCCGATTTCATGCTGTAGAGGTAGTCCCAGCGGTCAGGATGGAAGGTGTCTTGCAGTAGCGGCGTACCCATGATGAAACGCACTTGACGTTGAGTCATGCCGGGGCGTAGCTGGTCTACCATTTCCTGTGTGACGACGTTGCCCTGTTGGACATCGATCTTATACACCCCGGGGATAAAGCCGCAGCCGCTGAGGCTGATAGAGAGAGTGCATAACAACAGCAGTAGTATTTGATTAATGCTTTTTGGCGTCACGTGGTAACATCCACTATCTTGAAATGGCTGAATGGCCTTGAATCATACCCGACTGATCCCGCCCTGCGAAGCGCTGAACGAGAAAGTAACCATGGTAGAAAATCAAGAACTCCGCAAAGCCGGCCTGAAGGTAACCTTGCCTCGGGTTAAGATTCTGCAAATGCTCGATGGTTCACAAGAGCGCCACATGAGTGCTGAAGATGTCTATAAAGCGCTGATGGAGGCCGGTGAAGATGTCGGCCTGGCGACGGTGTATCGCGTTCTGACCCAGTTTGAGTCTGCCGGTTTGGTGGTACGTCACAACTTTGATGGAGGTCACGCTGTTTTCGAGCTGGCCGATGGCGAGCACCACGACCATATGGTCTGTGTCGATACTGGCGAGGTGATCGAATTCTTCGACCCTGAAATCGAGCGTCGCCAACGTGAAATCGTCGAGAAGCACGGTTTCGAAATGGTTGATCACAATCTGGTGTTGTACGTGAAGAAAGCTGGCGGCAAGTAAGCGCTGGCATCACCTGCAATATTACGCAAAGCCAGGCCCTTGGGTCTGGCTTTGCGCGTTTCAGGGTGTGCTTAGCTCACTGCCGATAACAGTTTACGGGCGTGCGCCAAGGATTCATCGGTAAGGTCAATGCCGCCGAGCATGCGCGCCACTTCCTGCACCCTGGCCTGCTCATCGAGTTGATCGATACAGGTGCGGGTTTCATTCTTGCTCTGCTGTTTGCGCACAAACAGGTGTTGGTGCCCCTGTGCCGCTACCTGTGGTAGGTGCGTCACGGTGAGCACCTGCCCGCGCGCGCCGAGTTGGCGCAATAGTTGCCCGACGATCTCGGCCGTCGGGCCACCGATGCCTACGTCTACTTCGTCAAACACTAGGGTTGGCACGCGCGAGGTCTGCGCGGTAATCACTTGAATGCCGAGGCTGATGCGCGAGAGCTCGCCGCCGGAAGCTACTTTTGCCAATGGCTTGGCGGGTTGCCCCGGGTTGGCGCTGACCAGAAACTCGACCGTCTCCAGCCCGGTCACCGGGTAATCGTCCGCCGGCAGCGCGCTTAGCTGCAGTTCAACGCGCCCGCCCGGCATCCCCAGTTGTTGTATCTCTTTGCTGACGGCCTTGCTGAGTCGCACCGCATCTTTCTGCCGAATGCTGGACAGCTTGTCCGCCTGCTGACGGTAATGGGTCCGGTAGGCCTCAAGCTCTTCCTGTAGCTGTTCAGCATCGGCGCCACGCTGCTGCTGAGCTTCCAGCTCATCGATCAGCTGCTGCTGCAGGGCGGGCAATTCCTGGGGGGTAATGCGGTGTTTGCGAGCCAGCTCGAAGATCGCACTGAGGCGCTCCTCTACGTACTGCTGACGTTCGGGGTCGGCTTCAAAGTGATCCAGGTAACGGGTCAGTTCGCCTACTGCCTCTTCGATCTGTATTTGCGCGCTGGCCAACAGGTCATTGGCTTCACGCAGCTGCGGGTTATGGTTCTTGAAACTTTCCAGTCGATGCAGACTGGCGCTCAAGGCCTCCAGCACGCTGCCGGCGTCGTTCTCGCTGCAGACGTTGATGACCTGCTGGCAGGAATGCAGTATCTGGTCGGCGCTTGCCAGCTCGCGTTGCTCGTTCTCCAGTGCCTCGAGCTCGCCTTCCTGCAGGCTGAGGTTTTCCAGTTCATCCAACTGATAGGCCAGCAATTGCTGGCGGGCTGCTTGTTCATCACCCTGTTGGCTGACCTGCCGCAGGGCTTTCTCGGTCTGTTTGCAGCGCTGTGCAGCCAGTTGCACCTGGCGCGCGAGCTCGCTGGCGCCGGCAAATTCATCCAGCAGGCGGCGATGAGTATCGGTCTTCAGCAGTGACTGATGTTCATGCTGGCTGTGTATGTCGATCAGCATCTCGCCCAGTGCACGCAGGTCCTGCTGCGGGCAGGGGGTGCCATTGATGTAGCCGCGCGAACGACCTTCGGCGGTAATCACGCGGCGCAAAATGACCTGGTTGTCATCCTGTTGCAGGTCGCGGCTACTTAGCCAGTCGCGTGCTTCGGCGATGTCGCTGACGTCAAAGGTGGCGAGTATGTCGGCCTTGTCGGTACCCGGGCGCACCGCGCCACTGTCGGCCCGGTCGCCCAAGGTCAGGGCCAGGGCATCCAGCATGATGGACTTGCCGGCCCCGGTTTCCCCGGAAATCACGCTCATGCCGCCGCGCAGCTCCAGTTCCAGATGATCGACGATGGCGTAATTGTTGACCGCAAGGTGTACCAGCATGGCCCGCGCTCCCAGATAAAGTGTCTGGTTGTTTATACAGTAGTTTGCGCTTTGTCGACAAGAGTCCGCGCGAAAACCGTCAGACTTGCCTAATACCCCTTGAAGCCTCGAATTGCGACCCCATATAGGTTGCCAGCAAGGCTTTATATAGACCCGGGCCGGGCGGTGCGCACTTTTACCTGTTCTCGCCGTACGCCCCTTTTTTGCATGACAGGAGAAACAGATGGCTGATGAACAGAGACCCGATCTGCAGGATCAGGATGACCTGGTAGACGAGACCCTGGATACGCCTGAAGGTGATCTTGCGGCACGCGTGGCCAGTCTGGAAGAACAGTTGGCAACCGCGCAGGATCAGGCATTGCGCGCTGCTGCCGATGTGCAGAATGCGCGTCGCCGGGCAGAGCAGGAGGTCGAAAAGGCGCACAAGTTTGCGTTGGAGCGCTTTGCCAATGATCTGCTGCCGATTCTGGATAGTCTTGAGCGCGGTATGGAGTTGTCCGACGCGGATGATCCGGCAATCAAGCCGATGCGCGACGGGATTGACCTCACGCTGAAGATGTTTGCCGACACCTTGGCGCGTTTCCAGGTTGTGCCGGTGGTGCCGGAAGGCGAGCCCTTCAATCCGGAATTTCATCAGGCGATGGCGATGGAAGAAAGCGCCAACGTTGAGCCAAACACAGTGCTCAAGGTGTTCCAGAAGGGTTACACCCTGAGCGGTCGTCTGCTGCGTCCCGCGATGGTGGTGGTCAGCAAGGCGCCCTCAGCGCCCGCCCCGTCGATTGATGAGCAGGCTTGAAAAACTTTTTGATGACCCCATTTAGGGTTCATACACAGACTAAACCTCGCCGCTGACTGTACGCGGCAGCAAGACTCGGAGAAGCAAATATGGGCAAGATTATCGGTATTGACCTGGGGACCACCAACTCCTGTGTCTCCATTCTGGAAAACGGCACCGCCAAGGTGATCGAGAACGCCGAGGGCGCGCGCACTACGCCTTCCATCGTGGCTTACACCAATGACGGTGAAACTCTGGTAGGTCAATCCGCCAAGCGCCAGGCGGTGACCAATCCGCACAACACGCTGTACGCGGTAAAGCGTCTGATCGGCCGCCGGTTCGAAGAAGACGTTGTGCAAAAAGACATCAAGCTGGTGCCTTACAAAATCGTCAAGGCCGACAACGGTGACGCCTGGGTTCAGGTGAACGACGAGAAGATGGCACCACCGCAAGTGTCAGCCGAAGTGCTGAAGAAAATGAAGAAAACCGCTGAAGACTATCTTGGCGAGCCAGTGACTGAGGCCGTGATCACGGTTCCAGCCTACTTCAACGACAGTCAGCGTCAGGCTACCAAGGACGCCGGCCGCATCGCCGGTCTGGAAGTCAAGCGCATTATCAACGAGCCGACCGCGGCCGCTCTGGCCTACGGTATGGACAAGGCGCGTGGCGACTCCACCATCGTGGTGTATGACCTGGGTGGCGGTACCTTCGACGTCTCTGTTATCGAAATTGCCGAAGTGGATGGCGAGCACCAGTTTGAAGTGCTGGCAACCAACGGTGACACCTTCCTGGGTGGTGAAGATTTCGATATGCGCCTGATCGACTATCTGGCGGATGAGTTCAAGAAGGAAAACAGCGTTGATCTGCACAACGATCCGCTGGCGCTGCAGCGTCTGAAAGAAGCTGCCGAGAAGGCCAAGATCGAGCTGTCTTCCAGCCAGCAGACCGACGTGAACCTGCCATACATCACGGCGGATGCGACTGGTCCCAAGCACTTGAACGTCAAGGTTACCCGCGCCAAGCTGGAATCGCTGGTAGAAGACCTGATCAAGCGCAGCATCGAGCCATGCCGTGTGGCCATGCAGGACGCCGGCCTGGATGTCTCCGAGATCAATGAGGTCATCCTGGTTGGCGGTCAGACCCGCATGCCGCTGGTACAGAAGACCGTCTCCGAGTTCTTCAACAAGGAGCCACGCAAGGACGTTAACCCGGATGAAGCCGTTGCCATCGGTGCCTCTATCCAGGGTGCGGTATTGGCTGGTGACGTGAAGGACGTACTGCTGCTGGACGTTACCCCGCTGTCGCTGGGTATTGAAACCATGGGCGGCGTCATGACTGCGCTGATCGAGAAGAACACCACCATCCCGACCAAGAAGTCGCAGGTGTTCTCGACCGCTGACGATAACCAAACCGCCGTGACCATTCACGTGCTGCAAGGTGAGCGTAAGCAGGCCGGCCAGAACAAGTCGCTGGGTCGTTTCGATCTGGCTGATATTCCTCCGGCGCAGCGCGGCGTGCCGCAGATCGAAGTTAGCTTCGATATCGACGCCAACGGTATCCTCAACGTGTCGGCCAAAGACAAGGCGACCGGCAAGGAGCAGTCCATCGTGATCAAGGCCTCTTCCGGCCTGTCCGATGAAGAGATCGATCAGATGGTGCGTGACGCCGAGGCCAACGCCGAGGAAGATCGCAAGTTTGAAGAGCTGGTAACCACTCGCAACCAGGCCGATCAGTTGGTTCACGCAACGCGCAAGACTCTGACCGAGGCGGGCGACAAGGCTACCGAAGAAGAGAAGGCTGCCATTGAAACTGCGCTGAGCGATCTGGAAGCGGCGATCAAGAGCGACGACAAGGAGGCTATCGAAGCCAAGATCAACGCTTTGTCCGAGGCTTCCGGTCCGCTGGTACAGAAGATGTACGCTGAGCAAGCGCAGGCTGGTCAGCCAGGTGCGCAGGGTGCTGATGCCGACGCTGGCAATGACGCCGACGACGTTGTCGACGCCGAGTTCGAAGAGGTCAAGGACAACAAGTAAGTCCTTGATGAACCGCGGTTTTGCGCCGCCAGCGCGATAGTGTCTGGCGGTGTGGGCCGACTCTGCCAGGCAACGCGGGAGCTTCTCCCGCGTTGCCGTTTGTGCCGAGCGAATGTGAAGGAAGCCGAATAAATGTCCAAGCGTGATTATTATGAAGTGCTGGGTGTCGAGAAAGGTGCCAGCGAAGCCGAGCTGAAAAAGGCTTATCGCCGCTTGGCGATGAAGTTCCATCCGGACCGTAATCCAGATGACGAAAAGGCGGATGAGAAGTTCAGGGAAGCCACTGAGGCCTATGAGATTCTGACCGACGCCAACAAGCGTGCCGCCTATGATCAATACGGCCATGCCGGCGTTGATCCGAATATGGGGGCTGGTGGTGCAGGTGGATTTGGCGGCGCCAACTTCTCCGATATCTTCGGCGATGTATTTGGCGATATCTTTGGTGGCGGCGGCGGTGGGCGTGGTCGTTCCAGCGTGCAGCGCGGCAGTGACCTGCGCTATACGCTTGAGCTGGATCTTGAGGAGGCCGTGCGCGGCACTTCAGTGACCATTCGCGTGCCGACCCTCGTGGGCTGTGAAACCTGTGATGGTAGCGGCGCCAAGAAAGGCACTACGCCAACCACCTGTTCCACCTGTGGTGGTCATGGTCAGGTGCGCATGCAGCAGGGTTTCTTCTCTGTGCAGCAAACCTGTCCGCGTTGCCACGGTACCGGCAAGATGATTACCGATCCGTGCAAGGATTGTCACGGTGAAGGGCGCGTCGAAAAAGAGAAGAATCTCTCGGTCAAGGTGCCAGCAGGCGTCGATACTGGTGATCGCATTCGTCTTGCCGGTGAGGGTGAGGCTGGCGTCAACGGTGGTCCGGCAGGTGATCTCTACGTGGTGGTGTCGGTGCGCGAGCACAAGATCTTCCAGCGCGACGGCAAGAACCTGTATTGCGAAGTGCCGATCAGCTTTGTAGATGCTGCCCTGGGTGGCGAGCTGGAAGTGCCCACTTTGGATGGCCGCGTCAAACTCAAAATTCCTGAGGGAGCGCAAACCGGTAAGCTGTTTCGTCTGCGCGGCAAGGGTGTGACGCCTGTGCGTGGTGGCTCAGCCGGTGACCTGCTATGCCGAGTGGCGGTGGAAACACCGGTCAACCTGACCAAGCGTCAGCGCGAGCTGCTGCAGGAGTTGCGTGAGACCCTCGAAGAGGAAGGCTCCAGCCAGTCGCCACGCGCCAAAAGCTGGTTTGACGGCGTGAAGAACTTCTTTGAAGACATGAAATTCTGAAGCGGGAGCGCAAGATGAGACGGATTGCGGTAATTGGCGCTGCCGGGCGCATGGGCAAAACGCTGATTGAAGCCATTGGCCAGGCCGAGGGTGCTTCTCTCACCGCTGCTATCGAGCGCCCCGATAGTTCACTGGTCGGGGCAGATGCTGGCGAGCTGGCTGGCGTTGGGCGTCTGGGTGTAGCGATCAGCGGCAGTCTGCAGCAGGTGTTGGATGACTTCGATGTGTTGATCGACTTTACCCATCCGACTACCACCTTGCTCAATCTGGACATCTGTCGCACGGCGGGTAAGGCGATGGTGATCGGCACTACCGGCTTCAGCGAAGCAGAAAAGGCGCAGCTGGCCGATGCTGGCAAGCACATCCCTATCGTGTTCGCTCCCAACTTCAGTGTGGGGGTCAATCTATGTCTCAAGTTGCTGGATATGGCGGCACGAGTGATGGGTGATGAGGCCGATATCGAAGTTATCGAGGCGCATCACCGGCACAAGGTGGATGCGCCTTCCGGTACGGCTCTGCGCATGGGAGAGGTAGTGGCTAACGCCCTGGGTCGCGATCTGGCCAAGGTGGCCGTGTACGGCCGTGAAGGTCAGACGGGTGCACGTGATCCCAATACTATCGGTTTTGCCACGGTGCGCGCCGGTGACGTGGTGGGTGATCATACGGTGCTTTTTGCCACCGAGGGTGAGCGGGTAGAGATTACCCACAAGGCATCCAGCCGCATGACCTTCGCCAAGGGGGCGGTGCGCTCAGCGCTGTGGCTGGCGGGTCGCGAGGCGGGTTTGTTCGATATGCAGGATGTTCTCGCCCTCAAGGACTGAGCAGGTGGAAACAAAAAAAAGCGCGTGAGACCTTAGGTGTCACGCGCTTTTTTATTGGGCGGCGCTTAGTTTTCGCTGTTCTGCGCCAGGTTCGCTTGTTCGCTGGACAGGGTATCGAGGGTCTCGATGTTCTTGTGTAGGTAGAACGCGGCGATTGTCGGTACCCAGTCGGTGTGGTGGTTGATCAGCCGAGGTTCAATGAAGCCATACTGCTTGTCCAACTGATTGAAGGTGTCCTGATGCTCTGGAAGCAAGGTCTTGAGCTCGGCTGAGCCTTGCTTGATACGAGCATCCAGGGTGTCAAAAATGCCTTCTTGTGTTTGGATGAAGTAGACGCCAACAGAGCTGAACATGTTGTTTTCATATAGCAGCAGGATGCGGCTGGTCTCAATACTCTGGTTGTGCAGCGCCAAGAGTGGTGCGGTGCTGCCCTCGGTCTCTGCATTGTAGAGTTCGGCGGCCGCGTTCTCTAGTTTGCCGTGGGCCATCATGATGCGGTTTACCGTCGCCAAACCGTAGTAAGCCTGTTCTCCTTCCGGTAGTTGCTCCAGCTCCCGGACCAGGCCGACAAAGTCGTTATAGAGGGGGCGCAACTCGCCGGGGTCGCCCATCTGGCGCAACAGGCTGTCCATGTTGCCCAGGGCGTCGCGGTAGATTTCACGGTTGCCGGGTTCGCGCACGCGCTCAAACAGGTTGTTATCGATGAGCAGGTAGGTGCCGGCAAGGAAGCCTTGGCTGCGAAACTCGTGCAGTTGTTGCAACCGCTGTACATCAGCGTGGGCGAGCGGTGCAAGGAACAGTAACGCCAGCACAAGGATGCGTTTCAAGTGCAATACCATGGTGGAAGATCCCCGAGTCCATTTTTGTTTTTGTTGTGTAGCTCAGGTTGCTGCGGTGCCTACCTGAAAAGACGATCTATGTCGTCTATGTCGGGCGCTGGCCCGGCTACGAATGTCCCAAGCCGTGTTTTAACACAGAAGCAGATGAGAATGAAGTCACGTTCCGAGGCATTAGGTCGCATCATCCTTTAATGTTGGGGTGGTCTCGGAGGTGGATATTTTGGGGTCGAGTCGTTAAACTAATGCGCTAATCTGTCTATTCAGCGCGTATCTGACAAAGCCTTTGCGAGCGGGATGTTGTGTTCCACACTACATTCCCGCTTTTGTGCAGCCCGCGTTTGGTGAAACGTGTCAGTTCTTTCGGAGGTTTTCTTGTCCAAGCCAGCCATTCTCGCACTCGCCGACGGTAGTATCTTCCGTGGTGAGTCCATCGGCGCCGACGGCTCCAGCGTCGGCGAGGTCGTTTTCAATACGGCCATGACCGGTTACCAGGAGATCCTTACTGATCCCTCCTATGCACGTCAAATCGTTACCCTCACTTATCCTCATATCGGCAATACCGGCGTAACGCCGGAAGACGTCGAGTCTGACAAGGTTCAGGCTGCCGGCCTGGTCATTCGTGACCTGCCTTTGCTGGCCAGTAACTGGCGCAGCAAGCAGTCGCTGGATGAGTATCTGAAGGATAATGGCATTGTAGCCATCGCCGGCATCGACACCCGTCGCCTGACGCGCATCTTGCGTGAAAAGGGGTCTCAGAACGGCTGCTTGCTGGCCGGTGATGACATCTCCGACGAGCAGGCGCTGGAGCTGGCACGCGGCTTCCCGGGTCTGAAGGGAATGGATCTTGCCAAGGAAGTGTCGGTCAAGGAGTCTTACCAGTGGCGCTCAAGCGTTTGGGCGCTGGAGACTGACAGCCATGCCGAACGCACCGATGCCGAGTTGCCATACCACGTCGTGGCCTATGACTACGGAGTCAAATTCAACATCCTGCGCATGCTGGTGGCGCGTGGTTGCCGCCTGACAGTTGTGCCGGCGCAGACACCTGCGGCCGAGGTGCTGGCGTTGAATCCCGATGGGGTGTTCCTGTCCAACGGACCTGGCGATCCGGAGCCCTGTGACTACGCGATTGAGGCGATCAAGGCGATCCTGGAAACCGACATTCCGGTGTTTGGTATTTGTCTCGGTCATCAGTTGCTCGCACTGGCCTCGGGTGCCAAGACGGTGAAGATGGGTCACGGCCACCACGGTGCCAACCACCCGGTTCAGGACCTGGACAGCGGTGTGGTGATGATTACTAGTCAGAACCACGGCTTTGCGGTCGATGAATCTACGCTGCCTGGCAACCTGCGTCTCACCCACAAATCGCTGTTTGACGGCACTTTGCAGGGTATCGAACGCACCGACAAGGCTGCGTTCAGCTTCCAGGGTCACCCTGAAGCCAGCCCTGGCCCGCACGATGTGGCCCCGCTGTTCGATCGTTTCATCGATGCTATGAGCAAGCGCGCCTGAGCCCCGGAACATCCAAGGATTTGTTGAAAAGACTATGCCAAAACGTACTGATATCAAAAGCATCCTGATCCTCGGCGCCGGCCCTATCGTGATCGGTCAGGCCTGCGAGTTCGACTACTCCGGCGCCCAGGCCTGCAAAGCGCTGCAGGAAGAAGGTTTCCGCGTCATTCTGGTGAATTCGAACCCCGCCACCATCATGACCGACCCTTCCATGGCGGACGCCACCTACATCGAACCGATCAAATGGCAGACGGTCGCCAAGATCATCGAGAAGGAGCGCCCGGACGCGTTGCTGCCCACCATGGGTGGCCAGACCGCACTGAACTGCGCGCTGGACCTTGAGAAGTACGGCGTGCTGGAAAAGTTCGGCGTCGAAATGATCGGTGCCAATGCCGACACCATCGATAAGGCTGAAGACCGCTCGCGTTTCGACAAGGCGATGAAGTCCATCGGCCTGGAATGCCCGCGCTCCGGTATTGCTCACACCATGGCCGAAGCCTATGGCGTGCTCGACCAGGTTGGCTTCCCCTGCATTATCCGCCCGTCGTTTACCATGGGCGGCACCGGTGGCGGTATTGCCTACAACCGCGAAGAGTTTGAAGAGATCTGCACCCGCGGTCTGGATCTGTCGCCAACCAATGAGCTGCTGATCGACGAGTCGCTGATCGGCTGGAAAGAGTACGAGATGGAAGTGGTCCGCGACAAAAAGGACAACTGCATCATCGTCTGTTCAATCGAGAACTTCGACCCGATGGGCGTGCACACCGGCGACTCCATCACTGTTGCGCCGGCGCAAACGCTGACCGACAAGGAATACCAGATCATGCGTAACGCCTCCCTGGCGGTACTGCGTGAGATTGGCGTCGAGACCGGTGGCTCCAACGTGCAGTTCGGTATTTGCCCCGACACTGGCCGCATGGTGGTGATCGAGATGAATCCGCGGGTATCCCGGTCCTCGGCCCTGGCGTCCAAGGCAACGGGCTTCCCGATTGCCAAGATCGCCGCCAAGCTGGCGGTGGGTTACACCCTGGATGAGCTGCAGAACGACATCACTGGCGGTCGCACGCCGGCGTCCTTCGAGCCGTCGATCGACTACGTGGTTACCAAGATTCCGCGTTTCGCCTTTGAAAAATTCCCCAACGCCGATGCGCGCCTGACTACGCAGATGAAGTCAGTTGGTGAGGTGATGGCCATCGGTCGTACCTTCCAGGAGTCGGTGCAGAAAGCACTGCGCGGCCTGGAAGTGGGTGCCTGTGGGTTTGATCCCAAGGTCGATCTGACGGCCGCTGACGCGCAGACCGAACTCACCCGTGAGCTGACCGTGCCGGGCGCCGACCGTATCTGGTATGTGGCTGATGCCTTCCGCTCCGGCATGAGCATGCAGCAGATTTTTGAGCTGACGAAGATCGATACCTGGTTCCTGGTGCAGATCGAAGATCTGATCAAGGAAGAGGAGAAGATCAAGACCTTGGGCCTGGCCGACGTCGATTACAGCCTGATGTTCCGCCTCAAACGCAAGGGCTTCTCCGACACGCGTCTGGCGCAGCTGCTTGCCGTAAGCGAGAAAAGCCTGCGTCGCCATCGTCACAAGTTGAACATTTTTCCGGTCTACAAGCGCGTTGACACTTGCGCGGCCGAGTTTGCGACCGATACGGCTTATATGTACTCAACCTATGAGGAAGAGTGCGAAGCCAACCCGTCCGGGCGTGACAAGATCATGATTCTGGGTGGCGGTCCTAACCGTATCGGCCAGGGTATCGAGTTCGACTACTGCTGCGTCCACGCCGCTCTTGCCATGCGCGAAGACGGTTACGAAACCATCATGGTCAACTGCAACCCGGAAACCGTTTCTACCGATTACGACACGTCCGATCGCCTGTATTTCGAACCGGTGACCCTGGAAGATGTGCTGGAAATCGTCCGCGTCGAGCAGCCCAAGGGCGTAATCGTGCAGTACGGCGGGCAAACGCCGCTGAAATTGGCGCGTGCGCTGGAAGAGGCTGGCGTGCCTATCATCGGTACCAGCCCAGAGGCAATTGACCGCGCCGAAGACCGTGAACGCTTCCAGCAAATGGTTGAGCGTCTGAACCTGCTGCAGCCGCCGAATGCGACTGTGCGCAGTGAAGAAGAGGCGATTCGCGCCGCCAACAAGATTGGCTACCCCTTGGTCGTGCGTCCGTCCTATGTATTGGGTGGTCGTGCAATGGAGATCGTCTATCAGGAAGACGAACTCAAACGATACCTGCGCGATGCGGTTAAAGTCTCCAATGACAGCCCGGTGCTGCTGGATCACTTCCTGAACTGCGCGATTGAAGTTGATATCGATGCGGTATCTGACGGTAAGCAGGTTGTCATCGGCGCCATCATGCAACACATCGAGCAAGCCGGCGTGCATTCAGGTGACTCCGCCTGCTCGCTGCCGCCATACTCGCTGCCGGCTCACGTGCAGGACGAGATGCGCGATCAGGTCAAGCGTATGGCGCTGGAGCTGGGTGTGGTGGGTCTGATGAACGTGCAGCTGGCGCTGCAGGGTGATCGCATTTACGTCATTGAGGTTAATCCACGTGCTTCGCGTACCGTCCCGTTCGTGTCCAAGTGCATCGGCGAGTCGCTGGCCAAGATTGCGGCGCGCGTGATGGCTGGCAAGACCCTGGAAGAAGTTGGCTTCACCGAAGAAGTGGTGCCGAGCTACTACAGCGTCAAGGAAGCGGTGTTCCCGTTTGCCAAGTTCCCGGGCGTTGACCCCATTCTTGGGCCGGAAATGAAATCGACCGGCGAGGTTATGGGGGTAGGCGACAGCTTCGGCGAAGCCTTCGCCAAGGCGCAGCTGGGCTCGGGCGAGATACTGCCCACCAGTGGTAACGTCTTTATCAGTGTGCGTGAAGACGATAAGCCGTTCGTGGTAGACGTGGCGCGCGACCTGATCGACCTCGGCTTTCAGATTGTTGCCACCAGCGGCACCGCCAAGGTGGTCGAAGCTGCCGGCTTGGCAGTACGCCGCGTAAACAAGGTGACCGAGGGTCGCCCGCATATCGTGGACATGATCAAGAACGATGAAGTCGCGCTGGTGATCAATACCACCGAAGGTCGTCAGTCGATTGCCGACTCTTACTCTATTCGCCGTAACGCACTGCAGCACAAGGTTTATTCCACCACCACATTGGCGGGTGGTGCTGCGGTCTGTACAGCACTGAAATTCGGTCCGGAGCGCGCCGTGCGCCGCCTCCAGGATTTGCACAAAGGAATTTGATCGATGAAATACCCGATGACCAAGCAGGGCGCTGAAGCCCTCGAAGTCGAACTCAAGCACCTCAAGACCGAGCTGCGCCCACAGATTACCCAGGCCATCGCCGAGGCGCGTGAGCTGGGTGATCTGAAGGAAAATGCCGAATACCACGCCGCCCGTGAGCAGCAGGGCATGGTTGAGGCACGCATTCGCGATATCGAAGGCCGTCTTTCCAACGCTCAGGTCATTGATGTGACCACTATCGCGCCGACCGGCAAGGTGATCTTCGGCACTACAGTGACTATCGCCAACGTCGATACCGATGAAGAGGTGGTTTACCAGATCGTTGGTGACGACGAGGCCGATATCAAGCAGCGCAAGATATCCGTCAGCTCGCCCATTGCCCGCGCCCTGATCGGCAAGGAGGAAGGGGAGATCGTTGCGGTGAAAACACCGGGCGGGGTCGTTGAGTACGAAATCGTCGAGGTGACTCACAAGTGATAGCGGCGGCCGGCCGCCGCGGTCGGGTGGTCTGGCAGTTGGCGCTAACGCTCTGGGTGGGCGGCGTATGGTCCGCTCACTTTGTGCTGCTGCCGGCCCTCAAGCACATTGGGCTGGCACCGCTGTTGGTAGAGGATGTGAGTAACCTGTTGCGTCCGATCATGCTCGGCTTTGCGGCGGTTTGCGCCGTGCTGCAGTTGTTGGTGCTGCTGGGCTACGAAGGGCGCCGGTTCTGGCGTGACATGCGCGGGCAACTGCTGCTGGTCGTATTGGTGGCGACGGGCTGTTACGTACTGGCTGCCCAGCTGCCCCAGGGCTTGTTTCTATCGCTGTTCTGCTATCTGGTGGTTGCCTTCGCGGGCTTGGGGTTGATACTGCAGCCTCGACCAGACGAGGGGCGTTAGCATTTAGCTAGTGCCCCTTGTGCTCACAGCGCTTAGAAATCCTTGTAGCGCTTTAGGTTGGACAGGTTGTCGTTGGGCTTCTTGGCACGGCGCAACAGTATCGCCATCTTGCCAATCACCTGAACCAGCTCGGCACCGCTTTGCTTGCAGGCATCGGCTATCAGGGCCTGCTTGGCCTCGCGATCGCTTACGGTGACGCGGATCTTGATCAGTTCATGATCGTTCAATGCCCGATCCAGTTCTGTCAGCACACCTTCGCTGACTCCCTGTTCACTGATGATGACGATCGGCTTGAGATGGTGGCCGATACGTTTAAGATCTTTTTTCTGTGCGGAACTGAGCGCCATAATGGTCCGTATGATGATTTAATGAGTGTAAAGACACTAGTTTAACCGGCGGCGCGTCCCGCTGCACGAGGTATTCCGTGGCACAATCAAAGACCAGTAAGCGCTGGCTGAAAGAACACTTCGACGATCCTTTCGTCAAAAAGGCCCAGAAGGATGGTTACCGCTCGCGTGCGAGCTATAAGCTGCTGGCCATTCAGGAGCGTGATCGCATCCTCCGGCCGGGCATGACGGTGCTTGATCTCGGATCCGCCCCCGGCGGCTGGTCTCAGGTTGCGGGCCGGCTGATCGGCGAGAAGGGACGCATCATTGCTTCCGACATCCTGCCGATGGATAGCATTCCGGACGTCAACTTCATTCAGGGCGACTTTACCGAAGATGCGGTGTTTGAGCAGATCCTCGCGGCGATCGGCGATGCTCCTGTAGACCTTGTTATTTCCGATATGGCCCCCAATATGAGTGGTACGCCTGAAGTGGATCAGCCGCGGGCCATGTATCTGTGCGAGCTTGCGCTGGATATGGCGGGGCGTGTTTTGCAGCCCGGTGGCGATTTTTTGATCAAGGTGTTTCATGGTGAAGGCTTTGATGACTATTTCCGCCTGATGCGGGGGCAGTTCGACAAGCTGGTTACCCGCAAGCCGGACGCCTCGCGTGGCCGCTCTCGGGAGACCTATCTGCTGGCACGAGGCTTCAAGGGCTGATTCGGCTCTTGATACCAAGCTGACGCGGGTCTGAACTGTCCTGGATAGCGACGGTCTGTTCAGGGTCAAGCGACACAGGGCGTTACACAGCGCTGACTGCCGGCACCGGCTAAACTGGTGTAAGGTAGTCAACTGGAAAAAGACTCAGCGAAGCTCCCGCCAACGTGGCGATGGGGCAAGAGGGTAATGATTTGAACGATATGGCGAAGAACCTCATCCTGTGGTTGATCATCGCGGCAGTGCTGGTCACGGTGATGAACAACTTCAGCAAAACCAGCGAGCCGGACGCGCTGAACTACTCCCAGTTCCTGGAGTTGGTGAAGGATCGCCAGGTCGAGCGAGTCACCGTGGATGGTTACATCATCACCGGTAAGGAGCGTGGCGGTGAGACCTTCAAGACGGTCCGTCCCGCGATTCAGGACAACGGTCTGATTGGCGACCTGCTGGAAAATGATGTCATCATCGAGGGCAAGCAGCCAGAGCAGCAAAGTATCTGGACTCAACTGCTGATCGCCAGTTTCCCGATCCTTATTATTATCGCCATTTTCATGTTCTTCATGCGGCAGATGCAGGGCGGCGGTGGCGGTCGTGGCGGCCCTATGAGCTTTGGCAAGAGCAAGGCGCGCATGCTGTCGGAGGACCAGGTTAAAACTACTTTTGCGGACGTCGCTGGCTGTGATGAAGCCAAGGAGGATGTCAGTGAGCTGGTCGAGTTTTTGCGCGATCCTGGCAAATTCCAGCGTCTGGGTGGGCATATCCCCCGCGGCGTACTGATGGTCGGTCAGCCTGGTACCGGTAAGACCCTGCTGGCCAAGGCGGTTGCCGGTGAGGCCAAGGTACCTTTCTTTACTATCTCGGGCTCTGACTTCGTCGAGATGTTCGTCGGCGTGGGTGCATCCCGCGTACGCGACATGTTTGAGCAGGCCAAGAAGCATGCTCCCTGCATCATCTTTATTGACGAAATCGACGCGGTCGGCCGTCACCGTGGCTCCGGAATGGGCGGCGGTCATGACGAGCGCGAGCAGACGCTGAACCAGTTGCTGGTCGAGATGGACGGCTTTGAGCCTAACGACGGCATCATTGTGGTGGCTGCAACCAACCGCCCGGATGTGCTCGACCCGGCTTTGTTGCGCCCAGGCCGCTTTGATCGCCAGGTCGTGGTCGGTCTGCCTGATATTCGTGGTCGTGAGCAGATCCTCAAGGTGCACATGCGCAAGGTGCCCATGGGTGATGATGTTGTGCCTGCGCTGATTGCTCGCGGCACGCCAGGCTTCTCGGGGGCTGATCTGGCCAACCTGGTGAACGAAGCTTCGTTGTTTGCTGCGCGCAACAACAAGCGCTTGGTGGAGATGCATGAGTTCGAGATGGCGAAGGACAAGATCATGATGGGCGCCGAGCGCAAGTCGATGGTCATGTCTGATAAGGAAAAGCTGAATACGGCTTACCATGAATCCGGCCATGCAATCGTCGGTCGCTTGGTGCCTGAGCACGATCCAGTCTACAAGGTGACAATCATCCCGCGCGGTCGTGCGCTGGGTGTCACCATGTTCCTGCCGGAGGAGGATCGCTACAGCCTCTCCAAGCGTGCGTTGATCAGTCAGATCTGCTCGCTGTTTGGTGGTCGTATTGCCGAGGAAATGACACTGGGCTTTGATGGTGTGACCACGGGTGCGTCCAACGACATCATGCGTGCTACCCAGTTGGCCAAGAACATGGTGACCAAGTGGGGGCTTTCCGAAAAGCTTGGTCCGTTGCTGTACGGCGAAGATGAAGATCAGGGCTATTTGGGGCGTGCTGGCGGCGGCGGAGCTTCTGGTGTGTCGGGTGAAACCGCTAAGCTGATTGATGAAGAGGTACGCAGCATCATTGATGAGTGCTATGCCACTGCACGTCGCTTGCTTGAAGAGAATCGCGACAAGCTCGATATGATGGCCGAAGCGCTGATGAAGTACGAAACCATCGATACTAAACAGATCGACGATATCATGTCTGGTCGTCCGCCCCGTGAGCCGAAGAACTGGCAGGGCGATGACAAATCCGGCCCGGGCGCCGTGATTACCCCGGACGATGCTACCGACAGCAAGCCCGATCAGCCGCCGAAAGATAGTGGTGTGATTGGTGGGCCTGCCGGGGAGCACTGATTCTCCAATGAGCGTCCCGCTAAAAAGCTCCCGTCTGCCTTGCGGCAGTCGGGAGCTTGATCTATCCCGTGCCCATGTCATGGGTATTCTCAATGTCACTCCTGACTCTTTCTCCGACGGTGGGCGCTTCAATCGCCTTGATGCGGCGCTACTGCATGTTGAGAGCATGCTGCAGGCAGGCGCAACGCTGATTGATGTGGGTGGTGAATCAACGCGGCCAGGCGCGCTGCCGGTTTCCGGTGAGGAGGAGCTACAGCGCGTGGTGCCCGTTGTGGAGGCGATTGCGCAGCGCTTCGATGTGGTGATTTCGGTCGATACCAGTACGCCTGCAGTGATGACCGAAAGCGCGGCGGCGGGGGCAGGCATGATCAACGACGTGCGGTCCCTGGAACGTGATGGTGCGCTCCAGGCCGCCGCCGCGACAGGGCTGCCAGTATGTCTGATGCATCGCCAGGGTGAGCCTGACAGCATGCAGAATGCGCCTGCTTATACGAGTGTCCTGGATGAGGTCAATGCCTACCTGGTTGCTCGCGTCGCGGCTTGTGAGGCTGTTGGGATCGCCCGCGAGCGGTTGTTGCTTGATCCGGGGTTTGGCTTTGGAAAGTCGCTTGCGCACAACCTGCAGTTGTTTGCGCGCATGTGTGAGCTGCGTCCGGAAGGGTTGCCATTGCTGGTCGGTGTGTCACGCAAAAGCATGATTGGCCAGGTTCTTGATCGGTCTGTGGATCAACGCTTATATGGCAGCCTGGCTTTGGCGGCGCTGGCCGTAAACGCCGGCGCCTGCATTATTCGCGCCCATGACGTGGCTGAGACCGTGGACGTGGTGCGTATGACCAGCGCGGTGGTTCAGGCGCGTTGAACGCCGATAGCCAGTACAAAACAATTAGTAATTAGTTAACAGGCAGGTAGGCAATGGATAAACGCTACTTTGGCACGGATGGTATTCGTGGTCGTGTCGGCAGTGCCCCAATTACTCCTGAGTTCATGCTGAAACTGGGCTGGGCTGTGGGTATGGCGTTCAAGCACCACGGTGCCTGCCGCGTGCTGATCGGCAAGGACACTCGTATTTCCGGCTACATGTTCGAGTCCGCGCTGGAAGCGGGTTTGTCGGCTGCGGGTGCTCATGTGCAGTTGCTCGGGCCCATGCCAACACCGGCAATTGCCTACCTCACGCGTACCTTTATGGCTGATGCAGGTATCGTGATCAGTGCTTCACACAACCCGTTTTACGATAACGGTATCAAGTTCTTCTCCGCCTCGGGAAGCAAGCTGCCAGACAGTCTGGAGCTGGAGATAGAGCGGCTGGTTGAGGCGCCCATGAGCGTGGTGGATTCGGCGGCGCTGGGCAAGGTAACTCGGGTGGAGGACGCCCCCGGTCGTTATATCGAATTCTGCAAGAGTAGTGTGCCAACCAGTACCAGTTTCAAGGGGCAGTCGTTGGTGCTCGACTGCGCGCATGGTGCCACCTACAAGGTGGCACCCAGCGTGTTTAGAGAGCTGGGTGCTCAGGTCAGTGTTATTGGTGCTGAGCCGGATGGCCTGAATATCAATGCCGGGGTGGGGTCTACGGATACCAAGGCGCTGCGTGAGGCGGTGTTGCAGCGAGGCGCCGCTCTGGGTATCGCCTTCGATGGTGACGGTGATCGTGTGCTGATGGTGGATCACGAAGGCCTTGAGGTCGATGGTGATGAGCTGCTCTACATCATGGCGGTGGACCTGCATCAGCGCGGTTTGCTCAAAGGTGGTGTGGTTGGAACGCTGATGACCAACCTAGGTCTGGAGTTGGCGCTGAAGGAGTTGGGCATTCCTTTTGTGCGGGCCAAGGTTGGTGATCGTTATGTGATGGCTGAGTTGCGCGAGCGAAATTGGCTGTTGGGTGGTGAGTCATCCGGCCACCTGGTTTGCCTCAGTCACACCTCAACTGGCGACGGCATCATTGCCGCGCTGCAGGTGCTTAAGGCGTTGCAGCGCTCAGGTCAGAGTCTGTCTGAAGCGCGCCAGGGGATGCGCAAGTGTCCGCAGAAACTGATCAACGTGCGTTATGTGCCGGGCGCGGTATCACCTATGGATGACGCTGGCGTGCAGGCGGCGGTAGCTGAAACTGAGGCGCGCATGGGGGACGCCGGACGCGTGTTGTTGCGGCTGTCAGGTACTGAGCCTCTGGTGCGGGTGATGGTTGAAGGTCAGGATGCTGTGCTTGTTGAGCAGGAAGCTGCGCGTCTTGCTGAAGTGGTTGCTAAGACCTTCGCGGAATAAAAAAGGCTGTTGTGTAGCCGTTGCAACTTGGTTAAGATTGGCGCCCGCTTGGGTAGAGAGGTTAGGCATGCGTCGTCCGCTAGTCGCCGGAAACTGGAAAATGCATGGTTCACGGCAGTCGGTAGAAACGCTGCTTGAACAGCTTGCCTCGCAAGACTGGCCGGATCAGGTCGAGTTGATGGTGGCGCCGCCAGCACTGTTTATCAGTCAGTGCAATGAGCGCCTGCAGTCGACACCGATTCGTGTAGCAGGGCAGACCTGTGCTACTCAAGCTGAGCCTGGCGCCTTGACTGGCGAGATATCGCCAGCGCAGCTGCGAGATGCTGGATGTGAATTTGTACTCGTGGGTCATTCCGAGCGCCGAGCGCTGTTTGGTGAGACCGATGAGGTGGTGTGCAAGAAGTTTGCCGCAGCCTTGGCTTGTGGTTTGCGTCCAGTGCTCTGTGTTGGTGAAACCCAGGCCGAGCGCGACGCCGGTGAGACGACCACTGTGGTTGCTCGCCAGTTGCAGGCGGTGCTCGACACCTTTGGTGTGGGTGGTCTGGCGATGGGCGTAGTGGCTTACGAGCCGGTCTGGGCTATAGGTACAGGCCTTACCGCCACGCCGGAGCAGGCGCAGGAAGTGCACGCAATGATTCGCGCCCGATTGGCCATGCTGGATGATGAGCAGGCGCGCAAGGTACAGATTGTATACGGCGGTAGTGTCAAGGCGGAAAACGCTGAAGCGCTGTTTGCCATGCCGGATATCGATGGGGGGCTGGTGGGTGGTGCCTCTCTCAATGCAGATGAATTTGGCGCGATAGCACGTGCCGCGGGACGAATGTAATGATTGAGACCGTAATTGTGGTGCTGCACCTGCTGGTAGCCATCGGCCTGGTTGGGTTGGTGTTGATGCAGCAGGGTAAGGGTGCCGAAACCGGTGCGTCCTTTGGTTCTGGTGCCTCTGGTACTGTTTTTGGTAGCCAGGGTTCGGGCACCTTCCTTAGTCGCTTGACGGCGATTCTGGCGACAATTTTCTTTCTGACCTCGCTGGGTCTGGCTTATTATGCCAGCCACAAGGCGAGTGCGGTCCAGGAAGCGGGCTTACCTGATCCTGCGCTGCAGATCGAACAGACTGCTCCAGCGCCCGTGCTGAGCGAAGATGTTCCGGTCATTGAAGAAGATGTTACACCTGTGCCTGCTGGAGAAGATGTTCCGCCAGCGGCGGAGTGAAGCAGGGATAGTTCCTCGGTAAACAGTTTTGCGGAAGTGGTGGAATTGGTAGACACGCTATCTTGAGGGGGTAGTGCCTTAGGGTGTATGGGTTCGAGTCCCATCTTCCGCACCAATCAATAAGGGCCTGTGTCAGCAGGCCCTGTTCTTTTCAGGGGTGATTGCACCGGTTGTCTTGTTTGGCTTCCGGGCGTATAATTCACGCTCTAGATTCGACGCGGGGTGGAGCAGTCTGGTAGCTCGTCGGGCTCATAACCCGAAGGTCGTAGGTTCAAATCCTGCCCCCGCAACCAGTCAAAAGCCCCTTTTTAGGGGCTTTTTGTTAGGGCGCTTGCTGCAAGGCAGGTGTCATTCTGGACTTGATTGCGATCAAGTGGCCAGAGGCACGATGGGCTATAGGCCCATTTTTTATTCATGGATCAAAAGGGCGGTGAACGTGTCCGGCAAAGTATCTGAGTTGGAGAGCCTGCTGGTCCCGGTTGTCGAAGCATTGGGCTATAACTGCTGGGGCATTGAATACCTGTCCCAAGGGCGGCATACGCTGCTGCGGGTGTACATTGATCACCCGGACGGCATCAGTGTGGAAGCTTGCGCTGCGGTCAGCCGGCAAGCCAGTGCAGTATTGGACGTGGAAGATCCGATTTCCGGTGATTACACCCTGGAAGTCTCGTCCCCAGGTATGGATCGTCCACTGTTCCGGCTTGAACAGTACGCTGACTATGTTGGCGAGCAAGCCAAGATCAGGCTGCGTGCGCCCTATGAGGGGCGTCGCAATTTTCAGGGTGTGATTCGCGGAATCGAAGGTGACGACGTCATCCTGCAGGTAGAGGATCACGAGTACCTGCTGCCGATCGATTCGATCGACAAGTGCAATATTATTCCGCGTTTTTGAGCATATTTCGGGCTCTTGCAGCCCCAATGGATGGCGTTAGGCGAGGCATACGATGAGCAAAGAAGTGTTGCTGGTTGTGGAATCCGTTTCCAACGAGAAGGGCGTTCCGCCCGATGTGATCTTTGAAGCGCTGGAGTTGGCGTTGGCAACCGCCACCAAGAAGCGCTACGAAGATGAAGTGGATGTCCGCGTGGCGATCAATCGCCATACCGGCGATTACGAGACGTTTCGGCGCTGGACTGTCGTGGCTGACGAGAATTTTGAAGAGCCCGATATGCAGCTGACGCTGGACCAGGCTCAAGAGCGCGATCCGGCTCTCGCTATCGACGACATGATCGAAGAAAAGATCGAGTCGGTCGAGTTTGGTCGTATCGCCGCGCAAATTGCCAAACAAGTTATTGTGCAGAAGGTTCGTGAAGCTGAGCGCGCACAGGTTGTAGACGCTTACCGCGACCGCCTGGGTGAAATCATCAGCGGTACGGTCAAGAAGGTCACGCGCGACAGCGTTATCGTCGACCTGGGTAACAACGCCGAAGCTGTATTGCCACGTGAAGAGATGATCCCTCGCGAGACTTTCCGCACCGGCACGCGTATCCGCGCTCTGTTGAAAGACATTCGCACCGAGAACCGCGGCCCGCAACTGGTTCTGTCGCGCAGCTGCCCAGAAATGATCATCGAGCTGTTCCGCATCGAAGTGCCGGAAATTTCCGAAGAGCTGATCGAAGTCATGGGCGCGGCACGTGACCCTGGCTCACGTGCCAAGATCGCCGTGCGCTCCAAGGACAAGCGTATTGACCCGCAGGGCGCCTGTATCGGTATGCGTGGTTCGCGCGTGCAGGCAGTATCCGGTGAGCTTTGTGGTGAGCGTGTCGATATCGTGCTGTGGGACGACAACCTAGCGCAGTTCGTGATCAACGCCATGGCGCCTGCGGAAGTGGCTTCTATTATCCTAGATGAAGACACACACGCGATTGATCTGGCTGTTGCCGAAGACAATCTCGCACAGGCCATCGGGCGTAATGGGCAGAACGTACGTTTGGCCAGCCAGTTGACCGGCTGGACTCTTAACGTAATGACTGAAGACGATATTCGCGCCAAGCAGGAAGCCGAGACCGGCGATATCCTGCGTAACTTTGTCGACGAGCTGGATGTTGAGGAAGAAGTGGCGCAAATGCTGGTGGAGGAAGGCTTCACCACGCTGGAAGAAATCGCCTATGTGCCGATGGAGGAAATGCTCGATATCGATGGTTTTGACGAGGATATCGTCAATGAACTGCGCGCACGGGCCAAGGATCGTCTGCTTACCAAGGCGATTGCCAACGAAGAGAAGCTGGAACAAGCACAGCCTGCCGACGACCTGTTGAATATGGATGGAATGGACCGCGCACTGGCTTTCCAGCTGGCGAGCAAGGGTATTCTGACAATGGAAGATCTGGCTGAACAATCCGTCGACGACCTGCTCGATATTGAAGGTATCGACGAAGCCCGCGCTGGCACCCTGATCATGGCTGCCCGTGCCCCCTGGTTTGAATAACCGGTCGGATTAGGCGACATCACCCTGCGGTAACGCATGGAACCGACTGAGGAGAGAAGTGAATGGCGGAAGTGACGGTCAAAGAATTGGCTCAGGTAGTAGGTACACCCGTGGAGCGCCTGTTGCAACAGATGCGCGAAGCCGGCTTGTCCCAGACTACCCCAGAGCAGGCAGTGAGTGACGATGAAAAGCAGACTCTGTTGACGTTCCTCAAGAGCGCCCACGGTGACTCCGGCTCAGAGCCGCGCAAGATCACACTCAAGCGCAAGACAGTCAGCACCTTGAAAGTGGCGGGCAGCAAGACAGTCAACGTTGAGGTTCGCAAAAAGCGTACCTATGTCAAGCGCGAGCCAGCTGATCTGGAAGCTGAACGCCAGCGCGAGCTGGAAGAGCTGCGTGCAGCTGAAGAAGCGCGCCAGAAGGCGGCTGAAGCGGAAGCACAGCGTGCGGCTGAAGAGGCAGCGAAGAAGGCTGCCGAGCAGAATGCCAAGACCGCAGAACCTGCGGCGCCGCAAGAGCCTGCTCCAGTGGTTGCCGCTGAACCGGTAGCACCAGTTGCTCCGGTGGTTGAGCCGGTGCCTTCGCCTGCTGAACAGCACAAGAAGAAAGAAGAAAGCCGTCGCAAGGCACGCGAAGACGAAGAAGAGCGTGGTCGCAAGCGCGCTGGCGGCCACGGCAAGGATAAGGGGCGTCATGCGCCGCGTATCAACGACGAAGACGATGCCTCTCGTCGCCGCGGCGGCGGTGGCAAACTCAAGGCGAACAAAAAACGCAACCAGCACGGCTTCGAGAAGCCGACAGGACCGCTTGTGCGAGAAGTTGTAATTGGCGAGACCATCACCGTGGCCGAACTGGCCCAGAAGATGTCGGTGAAGGCTGCCGAGGTCATCAAGTACATGTTCAAGAACGGCAACATGGTGACCATCAATCAGGTGCTTGATCAGGATACGGCAACCATCCTCGCTGAGGACATGGGCCACAAGGTCAAGCAGATGAAGGAAAGTGCGCTGGAGGACAGTCTGGTTAAGTCCATGGCGCACGAAGGCGAAGAAATGAGCCGTGCACCGGTGGTGACCGTTATGGGCCATGTTGACCACGGTAAGACCTCGCTGCTCGACTATATCCGTCGTGCCAAAGTGGCCTCGGGTGAGGCGGGGGGGATTACCCAGCATATCGGCGCCTACCACGTCGAAACCGATCGCGGCATGGTGACTTTCCTGGATACCCCGGGTCACGCCGCCTTTACTGCCATGCGTGCTCGTGGTGCCAAGGCGACCGATATCGTGATTTTGGTCGTCGCGGCCGATGACGGCGTGATGCCACAGACCGAAGAGGCCGTGGCGCACGCCAAGGCTGCCGGTGTGCCGCTGGTGGTTGCGGTGAACAAGATCGATAAGGAAGATGCTGATCCGGATCGTATCAAGAACGCCTTGGCGGCTCTGGATGTAATTCCGGAAGAATGGGGTGGCGACACCATGTTCGTCCACGTATCAGCCAAGGTGGGTACCGGTGTTGAAGAGCTGTTGGAGGCCGTGTTGCTGCAGGCTGAAGTACTGGAGCTGAAAGCCCAGCCGTCTGCACCTGGTCGTGGCGTGGTGGTTGAGTCGCGCCTCGACAAGGGTCGTGGTCCGGTCGCAACCGTACTGGTACAGAACGGTACACTGCGCCAGGGCGATATCGTTCTGGCCGGCGTCAACTATGGCCGCGTACGCGCCATGCTTGATGAAAATGGCAAGACCATCAAGGATGCTGGCCCCTCGATTCCGGTCGAAATTCTGGGTCTGGATGGTACACCGGATGCCGGTGATGAACTGACCGTTGTACCGGATGAGAAGAAGGCACGCGAAATCGCCTTGTTCCGTCAGGGCAAGTTCCGTGAGATCAAGTTGGCGCGTCAGCAGTCGGCCAAGCTTGAAAACATGTTCGAGAACATGGGCCAGGACGAGAAGAAGACTCTCAACGTGGTGCTCAAGGCGGACGTGCGCGGCTCGCTGGAAGCGCTGCAGGCATCGCTTACCGAGCTGGGCAACGACGAAGTGCAGGTCAAGATCGTCTCCGGCGGCGTGGGTGGGATCACCGAAACCGACGCCAACCTGGCGCTGGCCTCGAACGCGGTAGTCTTTGGCTTTAACGTGCGGGCTGATGCGGCTGCACGCAAGATCATCGAAGGCGAAGGCCTGGATCTGCGTTACTACAGCGTGATCTACGAGATCATCGACGACGTTAAAAAAGCCCTGGGCGGTATGTTGGGTAGCGACGTTCGCGAGCAGATACTGGGTGTTGCCGAGGTGCGCGATGTGTTCCGTTCGCCCAAGTTTGGCGCCATCGCCGGCTGTATGGTGATCGAGGGTACCGTATACCGTAACCGTCCGATCCGTGTACTGCGTGAAGACGTGGTGATCTACGAAGGCGAGCTGGAATCCCTGCGTCGCTTCAAGGATGACGTTGCCGAAGTTCGCAATGGCATGGAATGTGGTATCGGCGTGAAGAACTACAATGACGTGCGCAGCGGCGACCGCATCGAAGTGTTCGAGCGTGTACAGGTTCAGCGTAGTCTGTAACCCGTCAGCGCTGGCCGGGTCCGGCCAGCGCCTGAATTTTGCACCGAACTCCGGCCTGTTCAGCAGTCCGGAGTTTGTTGCTTGAGGTAGGTAATATGGCAAAAGAATACAGTCGTACCCAGCGGGTGGCCGATCAGATGCAGCGCGAGCTTGCCTTGCTGATTCAGCGAGAAGTACGTGATCCGCGCTTGGGTATGGTGACGGTGACCGCAGTAGAGGTCAGCCGTGACCTGTCCCATGCCAAGGTGTTCGTCACTCTGATGAACAAGGATAGCGCTGAAGACATCGCGCTGAATCTGGAGATTCTCAAGGATTCGGCAGGTTATCTGCGTATGTTGCTGGGCCGCTCGATGAAGCTGCGTAGCGTTCCCTCGCTGCATTTTCATTACGATGAAAGCGTACGCCGCGGTGCGCACCTGTCTTCTCTGATCGAGCGGGCCGTGGCGGAAGATAGCCAGCACGCCGAAGACAAAGAGGACTGAAGCGTGGCGGGTGCCAAGAAACAACGCCGCGCGATCGACGGCATTCTGATTTTCGACAAGCCGCTCGGCATGAGTTCCAATCAGGCCCTGCAAAAGGTGCGCTGGCTGTTCAATGCCAACAAGGGTGGCCACACCGGTAGCCTGGATCCGCTGGCCAGTGGCGTGTTGCCGTTGTGCCTGGGTGAGGCCACCAAGTTCTCGCAGTACCTGCTGGACGCCGACAAGGCATACATAACTGAAGCGCGACTGGGCATGACCACCACCACCGGCGACGCCGAGGGCGATGTGCTTGAAATCAAGCCGGTCGATATCAGTCTTGAGCAGGTGCAGGCTTGCCTACCGCAGTTTACCGGTGACATCGAGCAGATTCCGCCGATGTACTCGGCGCTGAAGCACGAAGGTCAGCCCTTGTACAAGCTGGCGCGCGCAGGTGAAACGGTTGAACGCAAGGCGCGTGCCGTGACCATCTCGAAGCTGATGGTCCTCGGCCTGGAAGGTGATCGCTTGCAGCTGGAAGTGCATTGCAGCAAGGGCACTTATATACGCACCCTGGTTGAAGACATGGGCGCTGCGCTGGGTTGCGGTGCGCATGTCGCCTCGCTGCGTCGCAGCATTGCCGGCCCCTTCGACCTGAGCCAGTCGGTGACGCTTGAAGCCCTGGAAGCGCTGCACGCCGAAGGCGGGCCGGAAGCGCTGGATCATTTGCTGCTGCCCATGGATAGCGGTCTGGAAGATTGGCCTGTTCTGGAGCTGACCGAGCAGACGGCTTACTACCTCAATCATGGTCAGGCGGTACGCGTCCCGGGTAGTCCTGCCTTTGGCAAGGTACGCCTGAAGGACGCTGAGGGACGCTTTCTCGGCATTGGCGAAATGACCGAAGATGCCAGGGTGGCGCCGAAGCGCTTATTGCGCTTCAATGCATGATATTTTTCACCATCCGCGCTGGCGGATGCGGTGCAGAATCAAGGTTGGGGCGGCCCTCTGGGCGGTTTCGATCCACAAGTTGACCCGATAGCGGGTCACCACGAGGGTGGCTGTCAACAGGCACGGTCATTCCTCGATTTAAAACACGGGACACTGGTCCCGGCCTGTTACCTCAGAGGAAATACGAGATGTCACTGAGTGTTGAAGAAAAAGCTGCAATCGTTGGCGATTACAAGCGCGCTGAAGGCGATACCGGTTCTCCTGAAGTCCAGGTAGCTCTGTTGACTGCAAACATCAACAAGCTGCAGGGTCACTTCAAGGACAACAAGAAGGATCACCATTCACGTCGCGGTCTGATTCGTATGGTTAACCAGCGTCGCAAGCTGCTGGACTACCTGAAGTCGAAGGACCTGTCTCGCTACAGCGATCTGATCAGCCGTTTGGGTCTGCGTCGCTAAGACCAGCCCCGTTTGGACATGGTCGGGTCCGAATCCCGGCCATGCCCAGAGTTTCCCCCAAAGGCAAAAAAGAGAGAGAAGACACCGTGAAACCGGTCATCAAGCAATTCAAACTAGGCAACAGCACCATCACTATGGAAACGGGCCGTATCGCCCGCCAGGCTACTGGTGCCGTACTGGTCAGCATCGATAACGCTGTCAGCGTTCTGGTCACCGTCGTGGCCGCCAAGCAACCCGAAGCTGGCCGTGATTTCTTCCCTCTGTCTGTGCACTACATCGAAAAGACCTACGCAGCCGGCCGTATCCCTGGTGGTTTCTTCAAGCGTGAAGGCCGTCCTTCCGAGAAAGAGACCCTGACCTCGCGCCTGATCGACCGTCCGATTCGCCCGCTGTTCGCTGATGGCTTCATGAACGAAGTCCAGGTCGTCTGTACCGTAGTGTCTACCGACAAGACTACCGATCCAGACATGGCTGCCATGCTGGGTACTTCTGCCGCCCTGGCAATCTCCGGTGCGCCCTTCAATGGCCCCATCGGTTGCGCCCGCGTCGCCTTTGACGACGAGAAGGGTTACGTGCTCAACCCCAACTACGAACAGCTGAAAGGCTCACGTCTGGACATGGTTGTTGCCGGCACCGAAGACGCCGTACTGATGGTTGAATCCGAAGCACAGGAACTGACCGAAGACCAGATGCTGGGCGCCGTACTTTTCGCCCATATGGAATTCCAGCCTGCTATCCAGGCGATCAAGGAGCTTGCCGCCGAGGCTGGCAAGCCCAAGTGGGATTGGCAGCCAGAGCCAGAAAACACCGCTCTGCTGGAGGCCATCAAGAGCCAGTTTGGTGCCGGTATTGCCGAAGGCTACACCACCACCGACAAGCAGGCGCGTTACAACCGTTTGGGCGAGCTGCGTGACGCCGCCATCGCTGCGCTGGCTGGTGACGAGGACGGCAAGTTCTCTGCCGGTGAGGTAAAGGACGGGTTCAAGGAAATCGAATACCGCACCGTGCGTGAGAGCATTGTTAACGGTAATCCGCGTATCGACGGTCGTGACACCAAGACCGTGCGTCCGCTGAACATCGAAGTGGGCGTGCTGGACCGTACCCACGGTTCTGCGCTGTTCACCCGTGGCGAAACGCAGGCATTGGTCGTTACCACTCTGGGTACCGCGCGTGACTCGCAGCTGCTGGATCAGCTGGAAGGCGAACGTAAGGAACCCTTCATGTTCCACTACAACTTCCCTCCCTATTCAGTGGGCGAGTGTGGTCGCATGGGCGGTACCGGTCGCCGCGAAATCGGCCACGGTCGGTTGGCGCGTCGCGGTATTCAGGCTGTTATGCCTGATATGGAGCAGTTCCCGTACTCCATCCGCGTCGTATCGGAAATCACCGAATCCAATGGTTCCAGCTCCATGGCGTCCGTGTGTGGTGCTTCCCTGGCGCTGATGGACGCGGGTGTGCCGATGAAGGCGCCGGTTGCGGGTATTGCCATGGGTCTGGTCAAGGAAGGCGACAAGTTCGCGGTTCTGACCGACATCCTGGGTGACGAAGATCACCTCGGCGACATGGACTTCAAGGTAGCTGGTACCGAGAAGGGTGTTACTGCTCTGCAGATGGACATCAAGATCAACGGCATCACCGAAGAGATCATGGAGATCGCGCTGCATCAGGCCCACGACGCTCGCCTGAGCATCCTCAAGCAGATGAACGAAGTGCTGCCGGCCTCGCGCAAGGAAATCTCTTCCAACGCGCCGACCATGATCAGCATGAAGATCGATTCCGACAAGATCCGCGACGTGATCGGCAAGGGTGGTGCGACCATTCGCAGCATCTGCGACGAGACTGGCGCCTCCATCGACATCACCGACGACGGCACTGTGAAGATTTTCGCTGCCAGCAAGGAAGCGGCTGACGCTGCCAAGGCGCGCGTTGATGGCATCACGGCCGAAGCCGAGATCGGCAAGGTCTACACCGGCAAGGTTGAGCGTATCGTCGACTTCGGCGCATTCGTCAACATCCTGCCTGGCAAGGATGGTCTGGTTCACATTTCGCAGATCGCCAACGAGCGTATCGAGAAAGTGACCGACGTGCTGCAGGAAGGCCAGGAAGTCAAAGTCCTGGTACTGGATGTCGACAATCGCGGCCGCATCAAGCTGTCGATGAAAGATGTCGAGTCTGCCGAGGCCAGCGGCGTTTAATCGCGGCTGTTCGGTAACAACAAAAACCCGGCTTTCGCCGGGTTTTTGCTTTGTTGATGGCCTGGTTTTAGCTGTCCTTCATTCCCTTGGCGATGCGATCGCCGATATCCTGATCAATCTTGCGCCAGTACTCCAACGCCCGTGACAGCACCGGCCCTTGTACGCCATCACTCAGATGTCCGACCACGTTGTTCACTAGTCGTTCTCTGGCGGCATCGTCCATCACCTCACGTACCAGCGTGCCAGCCTGGCCAAAATCGTCGTCTTCGGCGTGCAGGGTGTAAGCCTTGCGCACCATGTCTCCGCTGGTCTGCCATGTATCCACTGGTGGGTTGAGTGACGGATCCGCTGCTGGTCCGCCCTTGGAGTTGGGCGCATAAACCGGGTCGGTGACGTTGTCCATGCGCATTGCGCCGTCCTTGCTGTAGCTGTGCACCGGTGATTGCGGGCGGTTGACTGGGATCTGCTTGTAGTTCACCCCCAGGCGTGCGCGGTGTGCGTCGGCGTAAGCGAATACTCGCCCCAGCAGCATCTTGTCAGGGCTGACCCCAATGCCCGGCACCAAGCTGTTCGGCTCGAAGGCGGCCTGCTCGATTTCGGTGTGGTAATCGGTAGGGTTACGATCCAGTGTCAGCTTGCCGACGGGAATCAAGGGGTAGTCACCGTGCGGCCAGACCTTGGTCAGGTCGAAGGGGTTGAAGCGGTAGTTGTCGGCGTCGGCAAACGGCATTATCTGCACGTGTAGCGTCCAGCTGGGGTGGTCGCCTTTTTTCAGCGCTTCATAGAGGTCGCGAGTGTGGTAATCGGCGTCCTGGCCGGCCAGTTTGTCTGCTTCTTCCTGAGTCAGGCATTCGATGCCCTGATCGGTCTTGAAGTGGTACTTGACCCAGAATTTTTCCCCTTGGGCGTTAACCCACATGTAAGTGTGGCTGCTGTAGCCATTCATGTGCCGCCAGGATTTAGGGATGCCGCGGTCGCCCATGAGCCAAGTGACCTGGTGCGCTGACTCAGGGGACAGCGACCAGAAATCCCACTGCATATCGTGGTCACGCAGGTTGGTGTCGGCACGGCGCTTCTGTGAGCGAATGAAGTGCTGAAACTTCATCGGATCGCGGATAAAGAACACCGGCGTGTTGTTACCCACCATGTCGTAGTTACCCTGGCTGGTGTAGAACTTGACCGCGAAGCCGCGCGGGTCACGCCAGGTGTCGGGGCTGCCACGCTCGCCCGCCACGGTGGAAAAGCGCATCAGTACATCGGTTTTGGTGCCGGGCTGGAAAACAGCCGCTTTGGTATAGGCACTGACGTCGTGGGTTACCTGAAAGTGGCCAAAGCCGCCACCGCCCTTGGCGTGGGGCTGGCGCTCGGGAATGCGTTCGCGGTTGAACTGGGCCATCTGCTCGATCAGATAATGGTCGTGCAGCAGAATCGGGCCGTCGGGTCCGACGGTGAGGGAGTGCTCATCGCTGGATACCGGTATCCCGGCGTCGTTGGTGGTCGGTTTTACGTTGTTATCGGTCATCATCAGGCCTCCACTATCGTTGTGCCGGCATGCGTTCGCCTTGCCGGCTTTTCGTATCTCGACTGTTCGCAGGCGCGATAAACGTCGCTTGCAGGTGCTACCTTATTGGATGAGTCTGATCGGTATAGTTCAGTGTGGTGCCGTCAACAAGGCACAGCCGATGGCGCATCTCTATCGGGGCGATTGAGAGATTGCATGCGTGAAGTGCCGTGGGGTAATCATCAAACGCCCGGTTTTCAGGGGCGTGTGCGCTAAATTGCCTACAGCCTTGGCGCGAGCGATGATCCGCATAAGAAGCGTCGGATGCAGGTACAGAATATGGAGGAACTGCGCAGCATGCTGGGAAAGCCGCGCCCGCTCACGGCGAGAAAATCTGTGTTCACTTGAATCCGAGCATGTGTAACTTTATCGCGCAGTCGCCGTTGTTGATGATGTCTACTGTGGATGCCGGCGGTTTTCCTACGGTCTCGCCCAAGGTAGAGGATGAGCTGCGTGCGCTGATCCTCGAGCGCAAGGTCAACACAATGGCGCTGTCGTTCGCGAATCTTATTAACGGCCTGCGTCCGGGTTTGCTATTTCGGGTGCCGAGGGTAAGAGAGGTGCTACGGGTGCAGGAGTAGGCCGAGATGCTGCTGGCGTTTAACGTCCGGCGGTCGGCGGCGAGTTGCTTGTTGCTTATGCTGGCCCGGTTCGGGACGCCAAGCCCTAAGTTACCTGTACGCTGAGTCCAGGTCAGCCCTGCCTCGCGGGCAGGGCTGAGGGCATGTCAGGCAGGCTTGTGTTCATCCTTCACGGATTCTTCTTTCTCGTTCTTAGCGAGGCCTGCAGCGCTGGAGGTTGTACTGCTCTGGCTGTTGCCTTGCAGGTTGTTCACGCGCTCCTTGCTGTCATCCGCCTGAGCAATCGGGCTGGAGGCAAGAAAGGATGCAACTATCAATGCAGAAAGATTTCTCATGGTGCTCTCCTAAGGTGTAAAGCTACCCCTGAGTGACACTGGGTACGCGCTTGAAATATTATGAAACTGTTTCCTGTGCAAGGATTGACAGAAAACGGGCCTCAACACGCAAGTCGCGCTGAATCAGGGGCTGATGTCCACTATAGGCAGCGGCAAAGTGTCGCAGTAGCACTCTGTTTTGCTACACAGAGTTTCACTATTGGAAACAGTTTTCCTTATTCGCGCTAGCTTTTGGCGTGTTCGTGACGGCTGGCGGTGTGTTGCTGTTGCTGGGCGTCGTCGGCCTTGTCGGTTTGGCTGTTCACGCGTTCGAGCATCTGGTTGTAGTGATCAGTGCCGTCTTCCGCTTGTGCGAGAGGAGTGGCAGCAATAAAAGAAGCGATGACCAAAGCGGATAAATTTCTCATGGTTTTCTCCTGTTGGGGAAAGATGGGTAAAGCAGTTGGTTGGATGTTACTGTTTCCCTTTCGAACTATGTGCGTAGAAGCGCGAGGCGCTAAAAGCTATTGATTTAGGCCTTTGATGGCTATTGTAGGCATTAGAGGGGGGCTTCTGTAGGCTATGATCTCCCTACTCATCGTTTCTTATATGGAAACAGAAAGGGGGTGTAATGCAGGACTTGAACGATTTGATCTGCTTTGCCCGGGTAGTGCGTTTTGGCGGGTTTGCTGCGGCAGAGCGTGCTACCGGTGAACGTAAATCCAAGCTCAGCAAGCGTGTTACCCGGCTGGAGCAGTATTTCGGGACGCGCTTGATTGAGCGCTCGACGCGCAGTTTTCGGGTGACCGATATGGGCCGCGAGGTTTATCGCCAGTGTGAGGCGATTGTCGACCGTCTGGAGGCGACGGAGGCTTTGGCAATGACCGCCAAGGACGAGGTGCGCGGGACGGTGCGCGTGAGCTGCTCCTCCGGGATGATGGAGTACCTTGGTCGCGAGGCGCTGGTGGATTTTATGCGGCGTTACCCGCAGGTACGCTTGCAGTTGCTGCTGTCGAGCCAACGAGTGGATCTGATCAACGAACGTATCGACGTTGCGTTTCGCGTGGCGACCCGCTTTGATACCGATCAGTCTCTGGCCATGCGTTCGCTGGGTGTCAGCGCGCGTATTCTGGTAGCCAGCCCTGAGTTGTTGTCAGCGCATGGCGGTGCGCCTCTAAGCCTTGAGCAACTGACTGCCTTTCCCACGCTCTCAGTGGGTGAGTTACTGGAGCGCGATCGTTGGGAATTTGCCAATGATAGCGGCGAGACGCGAACGCATGCCCACGTGCCGCACTTCAGCTGCGGAGACATGCAATTGCTTTGCGAGTCGGCAGTCGCAGGTATGGGCGTGGTGCTGCTGCCTGAGCACGTCTGCGGGCCGGAACTGAAACGCGGCCGGCTGGTGCATATCCTGCCGGAGTGGCATGCGGTGGAAGGCAATATTCACATGGTGTTTACCACACCCAAGGGTATGTTGCCGCCGGTGCGAGCCTTTATCGACCACTGTGTCGAGTTGTTTGCCGAGCGACGCTGACGCCTTTTTTAGTGCCTGGCTCGCAGGTGTCTGTGTACAGGTTTACGTTGGCTGCCAGGTGCTGGCAGGCTGGGGTAGCGGGGCATTGAATCTGATCTGGAGAAAAAGCATGCAAGGGGCCTTACCCTGGGTGCGCTGTACGTTGCGCTATATCGGCGTTCACCTGTTGCTGGCATTGGCCATGGGCGCCATTCAGGTTTTTTTTGACTTGAATCTTGGTAGCGGCGCGACGGCCGCCACGCTGGCTGCGGCGACTATTTATGCCGCTACTTGGGTGGTCCGGGAGCGGAAACAAGCGCTCAGCGCAGGAGAGGCTCTGGTGCTGTCGCTCTGCGCGCTGGCATCGACTGCGGTGGTCAGCGGATTGGTCATTGGCGGTTTGCTAATGGTCTTCATGGATCAGGTGCGGGATTTTATGGCGATGCTTGACCCCGGCACTCTGCAGTATGTTTTGCAGCTGTTGGCGGCTTATCTGGTACTGCTATTGCTGCTGCAATGGGCGCTGTTTTACGCGTTTGGGCGGTTGCAGTACCGTGCCTTGCGCAAGCAGCATCCGGTCGCCGCTGACCCTTCCAAAGGAGACAAAGTATGAGTTGGTTGCAGGAAGTAGAGTTACACACTGAGCTGGTGCAGCTGCGGCCCTTGCGGGCAGCAGACAAGCCGGCCTTGCTCGAGGCTGCAGCCGATGGCCGTCTGTGGGAGTTGTGGTACACCCAGGTGCCCGGTGCCGACACGCTGGACGCCTATGTTGCTTACGCTTTGAGCGAGCAGGCCGCAGGCCGAGCCTTGGCCTTTGCCGTGATAGAAAAGTCCAGCGGTAAGCTGATTGGTACCACCCGTTACTGCAACGCGGAGCCTGCCAACCGACGGCTGGAAATCGGTTACACCTGGTACGCCAGTCGGGTGCAGCGCAGCGCCGTCAATACGCAATGCAAGCTGGCACTATTGCAGCATGCCTTCGAGCAGCTGGGCGCGATTGCTGTAGAGCTGCGTACCCATTGGCACAATCAGGCCTCGCGCGCGGCCATCGCACGGCTCGGAGCCAAGCAAGATGGCGTGCTGCGTAACCACCGACTGGAGCCGGATGGCGCGCGACGCGACACCGTGGTGTTTTCTATTCTTGATAGCGAATGGCCGTCCGTGCGCAAATCGCTGCAGTTCAAGCTGGCGCGCCGCGCCGCCGGTTAATCGGCGGTGACGGCATCCTGCTGTTTGACCACTTTGTGCTGGTCTTCGCTGATGCCGAGTTTCCAGTAGCTCGAGAGGTACAGGTCGCCGCGCTCCACCTGACGCTCTTCACGGAAGTAGCGGCGCAGTGCGCGCATGCCGCTGAACTCGCAGGCCGCCCAGACACTGGGGCGGCCATCAAGCCAGGGCAATGTCTGCAGGTGTTCAACGAGCAGTTCCGGCTGCGTACCCGGATGCGGGTTGACCAGCCAGATCAGCTCAACATTGGCCGGTACCTTGAGCGGCTGGATATCCGCCTCGCTGATGACTTCCAGCACCGCATAACCGCGAGCCTGTTCGGGCAGTTGTTCCAGATTCACGCTGATGGCTGGTAGAGCAGTCATGTCGCCTGCCACCAGATACCAGTCTGCCTCCGGATTCAGTGGTTTTTGCGGGCCGGGACCGCCGATCAGGATGCTGTCACCGGGCTGTGCTTCCTGTGCCCAGCTGGCTGCGGGGCCGCCATCGTGGTGCAGGACAAAATCGACGTCCATTTCCAGTTCGCGCTGATAACGTACGGTGTAGGTGCGGACGATGTCTTTGCCTTCGCCATCCGGCGGGAACATCAGCTTGATGTAGGCGCCGTCCTGGTCGGCGGGAAAGGTGCTCATGCCGCTGCCGCCCAGGGTGACGCGCAGCATGTTGGGGGTGACGGTGGTGCTGCGCAGAACCTGCAGCAGACGGGGTTCGGGTCGTTTCATGCGGACATCTCCAGCCTATTCAGTGGTCGGACGCGGGCGCGTCCAGATTGTCTGTCATGCGCCCGGCCAGGCGTATGAACAGGGCCACCTCATCGGCATTTATCTCACGGGTCATGCGCGCCAGAGTCTGTTGCTCAAGCTGTTTTATACGCTGCATCATGGCCTTGCCGGCAGTACTGGGTTCCAGTAACTGACTACGCCGGTCGGTAGGGTTGTCGCGTTTGTTGATCAGCCCGCTGGCGTGTAGCTCATTCAGCACGCGGGTGATCTGCGCCTTGTCCCGCCGCATGCGCTGGGCAATTCGCTGCGCGGTACACTCAGGCAGGTTGCCTACCGCCTTGAGTACCCGCACATGGGTAACCGGCAAGGGCACTTCGGCTTCGCGAATGGCGCTCGCCATCGCTGCGCGGTAGGCGTGTGTGACCCGTTGCAGGGCTTCATTCAGGGCGGTAGCTGGCATGATCAGGGCGGCGTTTCATGTTGACAGTGTCAACCTTATGCTTGGTGGTTGACACTGTCAATCAGTTTGCCGCGCCAAGGGTGGACTCAGGCGGGTTGATAGCCCCCTACCTCAGGGGCGAAGGCCACGCCAAAGCGGTTCCAGGCATTGATGGTGGCGATGGCTAGTGTGAGGTCGCTGAACTCTCGTTCACTGAAACACGCCTGTACCTGCTCGAACAGCTCTTCGGTCACCAGGTTATCCGTTAGCCGGGTCAGGGCTTCGGTCCAGCTCAATGCCGCGCGCTCGCGCGCGTCGAAGAACGGCGTCTCGCGCCAGGCATTGAGTGCGTAAATGCGTTGCTCGGTTTCGCCGAGGGCGCGGGCATCCTTGGTGTGCATGTCCAGGCAGTAAGCGCAGTGGTTGAGTTGCGAAGCCCGGATCTTGACCAACTCCAGCAAGCGCTTGGGCAGCTTGTCTGGGCCCGCCGCTTCCTTGTTCAAGTAGCCTTCCAACGCCATCATGGCGCGGGCGATACCCGGTGCAACGGTGAAATGATCGACTCGCATGGTTTATCTCCTTCAGTTGAATGTGAGCCCAATCTAGCCGCGCCCGGGGCAGCGGTATTGTAGATTTTCGACCTGCGCCGCGTGGTGCTTTGCTATGCTGCGAGCATGACTTCCACCCTTGCTTCGCTCTCCGCGCAGACCACCTGGCAACGCAATCTGGCGGCGTTTGGCTATCGGCAAATATCGCCGATGCTGGCGCTGGCGCCCTATGTGCAGCATTACTGGGAATTGGCGTTGCCCGCCGGGCAGACCTTGGCTCACCGCGAGCTGTTGCACCCCGATGGCGGCAGCTCCTTGCTGTTCCAGCTGGCGGGGGAGCTGAACATCAATGGAGTACGCGCGCAGCAGGGTGTGTTATTCAGCCCGACTGCTGCGCATTCCGGGCAGCTGTCGCTGGCGGCCGGAGTACGGGTGTTTGCGGTGCGTTTCCACCCCGGCATGGGAGCGGCATTCTGGCACTGTGCGGCCAGTGAGTTTGCCAGTGAAGTGCTGGGGCTGGAGGGCGCGCGTTACCTGCGCTTTGATCTACCCGCCTTGACCGAGCAGCTGCAGTTGGCGCCGGACATGCCCAGCCGCGTGGCGTTGCTGGAAACAGCCTTGCGCGGCGCTCTGGCGCAGGGTGCCACAGCGCCGGGAGCGTTAACGCCAACACTGGCGTTGTTGCGCGCGGCGCGAGGTCAACAGCCGCTGTCTCAGCTGCTGGCGCAGGCCGGGTTGGGGCAGCGTCAGCTGGAGCGTTTATTCAGCCGTTATCTGGGTTTGACCGCCAAGCAGTTCAGCCGTCTGCACCGGGTAGCCTACAGTCGCGAGTTGTTGAAACAGGCGCAACCCGAGCCGCTGGCCGAGATCGCCTACCTGGCTAGCTACAGTGATCAGGCGCACTTCAGCCACGACTTCAAGTCAGTTGTGGGGCTTACGCCCGGGCAGTATCTGCGCCGGGTGCGGGCGCGCTACCACAACGCAGAGCAGGCCGATGCCGCGATTGTTCATCGGCCTTGAGCTGCCCCGAACGCAGGCGGCGGCCCTGGCTGCATTGGCAGTGCCGGGCGCGGGCCTGCGCTGGCAAAGTCCCGCGCAACTGCACCTGACACTGCGTTTTCTCGGCGAGCTGAGCGATGCGCAAACCGACCGTGTGCAACAGGCATTGGCGGCATTGCACTGGGAGGGCTTTCCATTGCAGATCAGTGGCGCCGGTTATTTCGGCTCGCCCACCCGGCCCAGTGTTCTCTGGGCCGGTCTTGCCGATACTGCTGCGCTGCACAGTTTACGCGACAGGCTTGATGCCCGGCTGGCCGCCGAGCTAGCGCCCGACCCGCAACGCTTCGTGCCACACGTCACGCTGGCACGCTGCGGCAGCGGGGCAGGTAGCCCGGCCGAGTTCCTGGCCCGCCACCGTCAGTTGCAATTGCCCGCCTGGGCAGTGACCGAACTCTGTCTGTTCACCAGTGAGGCCGGCGAAAACGGCTCGCGCTATCGCGTGCTCGCTCGCTATCCATGCGTGTTGCCCTTGGGAGATAACGATTGTGGTGCCACTGATAAAACGCCTGGAGCCGGGCGCTGAGTACTATTTTGTAGAAGGTTGTTTTATCACCGAGCTGTCGAACAGCGAACAGGACCCTGCTGTCTCGGTGGCCCGTGCGCGCGTGCCGGTGGGTGGAACTACCCGCTGGCATGCGCTGAAAGAGGTGGTAGAGCGCTATTTGATCGAGGCAGGGCAGGGCGAGGTAGAACTCGGTGAGCTGCCACCGCAAAAGGTAGCGCCGGGCGACATGGTGCTGATCCCCGCCGGTTGTGCCCAGCGCATTCGCAACACCGGCGAGGAGCAATTGGTGTTTCTGGCGATCTGCTCGCCGCGCTTTCGGCCGGACTGCTATCAGGATCTGGAGGCCGAGGCTGGCTGATCGACCGAGGCAATTTCGGCAGTGGTCAAGGCACGGTACTGGCCCGGTAGCAGCGCCGGGTCCAGCACTATGTCGCCCATGCTTTCGCGGTGCAGCGTCGCCACCTGATTGCCTACGGCGTGGAACATGCGCTTGATCTGATGATAGCGCCCCTCGTAAATCGTCAGCCGTGCTTCACAGTGGCCCAGTTGCTGCAATTGGGCGGGCGAGGTGGTGAGCTGCTCGGTGGTCATGTAGATACCGGCGGCAAAGCGCTCGACCGTCTCCGCACTGATCGGCCGCAGCGTGGTGACGTGATAGGTTTTGGGCACCTTGATGCGTGGCTCGGTCAAGCGCCGTGACCATAGGCCGTCGTTGGTCAGAATCAGCAAGCCGGAGCTGCTGCGATCCAGGCGGCCGCCAATGTGCAGTTGCGCTTGCAGGTCCGGTGGCAGTAGCTCCATTACCGTGGGATGCTGCGGATCGCTGGTCGCACTGAGATAGCCGACCGGTTTGTGCAGCATCAGAAAGTGCGCCTCGCGGGCCTGCAGCAACTGACCGTCCAGGCTGATGGCCACAAACTGATCGACCTCGTGCCGTGGATCATGGGTGATCAGGCCGCCGACCAGCACGCGGCCGCTGGCTATCAGCAGGCGCGCTGCCTGCCGACTGTGTGCGGTGCGGTTGCTGATAAAGCGATCCAGTTTCATGGCGGGCGATTATACCCGCCGTGCGCGGGTGGCGGGTCAGTCGTCGCCACGTTCCCATTCCGGCGGGCGCCAGAGGTGCCTCAGTCGCTGACGCAGTGGTCCCGGTTGTCGCATGTCGCGCGCCAGATCGCGGTACTCGTGCAGCCAGTGCATCCACAGGCGGTTGTTGTGCTGCGGCGGGCGGGTAATGCCGTACTCGATGGGCACCCCCGCCCGTTCGCAGGTGAAGGTGCCGAACAGCCGATCGAAGACAATGAACACGCCGCCATAGTTGGTATCCACGTAATCCGGGTTGCGCGCGTGATGCACGCGGTGGTGATTGGGCGTGTTGAAGATGAATTCGATGGCCGGGTGCAGCCGGCCAACCAGGGTGGTGTGGATAAAAAACTGATAGACCAGCGAGAGGGCGTAGCACACGCCGATCCATACCGGATTGAAGCCAATCAACGCCAGGGGCACGTAAAATAACCAGCCGCCGTTGAAAATGTTGGTGGCATTCTGGCGCATGGCGGTCGAGAAATTCATCCGCTCAGAAGAGTGGTGGGTGACGTGCGCCGCCCACAGCCAGCGCACGCGGTGGGAGGAACGGTGCATCCAGTAAAAGCAGAAGTCGGTCAGCAGCCACAGAAGCGCGGCAGTGAACGGGTTCAGCGGGATATCCACTAGCCGGTGGTGGTAGGCAAAGGCGTACACCGGAAAGGCGATCAGCCCGGCAAACAGCAGCTCGGTGGTCTGATAACCGGCACCCAGAGCGAAGTTGCGCAGCGCCTCGCGGCCCTCCACCAGCTCGGGGTTGTGGCGGATCTTCAGATATTCCCAGGCAAACACGCTGATAAAGACCGGGGTCGCCAGCATGAACACCAATTGGCGTTCATCCAGCGCTAGCCAGCCCAGGCCGCTGTCCACCAGTACCTGCTGCAACAGTTCAAACAAGCTCATCGCAAGGCACCCTACGCATCAAGGTTTATCAGTGGACCAGCATGCACTGCGAGAAAGGGTATATATTGACTCTGCATGCCGTATTTTTGACTCTAAACGCCAAAACGGAGGCTGAATGGCGACGCCGCTAAGGGTAACTGGCGCCTGGGTACAACTACTGACCCACTGGCTCGACGATCAACAGCTGCCAGCGCCTGAGTTGCGGGTGCTGCTTGATAGCCGTGCCCCCGCCGACCTGGTGCCCATGCCGCTATGGCAGTCCATGCTGGAGCAGGCGGTGGCCATGGCGCCGTCTCGTTCGCTGGCCGCCTTGCAGATAGGTGCGCAGATAAAGCCGCGGCATGTGGGGGTATTGGGCTATCTGCTACTGGCCTGCCACGACCTGGCGCAGGGGATGGCGGCATACCAGCGCTATGAGCGCTTGTTCTACGGTGATGATCTGGTACAGGTCAGCCTGGGCACTAACGAGGTGAGCCTGGCCTGGCCCGCCGAGGCTTCAACCGGCGAGCTGGCGGATACCGTCGCCATAGCGGCGTTGCTGTGCCTGTTGCAGCGCCTGTTGGCAACGCCATTGCGCCCGCGGCGGGTGAGCTTCGCCTTTGTCGCGCCGGCCGAGGCGGGCGCCTATGCGTCCTTTTTCGGCTGTCCGGTAACTTTTTCGGCAGTAGTCACGCGGGTGGATTTTCCTATTGAGATGATGGCGCTGCGCTTGCCGCGCAGCGACCCCGGTGTACAGCAACTGTTGCACCGACAGGCGCAGGCGCTGCTGTTGGCGCTGCCAGACTCGGATGCCTTTGCTCGGGCGTTGCAGCACTGCATGCTGCGGTTGCTGCCGGAGGGCACGCTGAGTCTGAACCGGGTGGCGGCGGAGCTGCACCTCTCAGTGCGTAGTCTGCAGCGCCGGCTGGAAGCGCGCGGGGAAAGTTGGAGCGGCATGGTGGATGGTGTGCGGCAACAGTTGGCGCAGCAGTATTTGGCCGACTCGGCACTGCTGCTCAGCGATGTTGCGCTGTTACTGGGGTTTTCCGAGCAAAGTGCGTTCAATCGGGCTTTTCGGCGTTGGACTGGCGATACACCCGCCCGCGTGCGTCGGCGTCTGTTGTTGCATAGCTGATTCGGTTTACAGTGACGGTATAACCAATATTAGGAATCACCATGTACACGCTCGCCTCGTTCGTCACCCTGCTGGTCGCTCTGCTGCATGCCTACTTTCTGCTGCTGGAAATGTTCTTCTGGGATAAACCGCTGGGGCTCAAGGCGTTTGGCCAAACGCCCGAGAGCGCTGCCGCGACCAAGGTCATGGCGATCAATCAGGGTCTGTACAATGGCTTTCTTGCCGCCGGTCTGATCTGGGGCGTTGCGCTGGGGCCGGCCGGTGATGGTATCAAGCTGTTCTGCCTGGGTTGCGTGCTGCTTGCCGGTATCGTGGGTGCTATCACCGCCAGCCGCAAAATTCTCTATGTGCAGGCCGCGCCCGCCGCGCTGGCATTGGTGCTGTTATGGCTGGCTTGAACCAAGTGCTCCAGTGTGCACTAGACTGGACGCAGGATAAGCCGCAGCGACGTCGCGCCTGAATGCAAACCTACCTTCGCCCACTGCTCCGTTCCCTGCTGCTGTTACTGCTGCTGGGCGTGCTGGTGATCGAGCTGCTGCTTTGGCAGATCGGTGTTTCCACGCGCAGCCAAAGCGCGCAGGAGCTGCTGCTGCGCGGCGCCGAGGTGCGCAGCACGCTGGAAACCCGCCTGCGCGATGGCATTTATCTGAGTCGCGGCCTGGTTTCCTTTCTGCAAAGTCAGCGCGGCTTGCAAGAGCCGGAGAAGGTAGAGGCCTGGCTGGCCAGCATGAATCAGGAAGTCGATTACCTGATCAACATCGGTATAGCACCGGACAACCGCATCGCCTTGATTTTCCCGCGCGAGGGTAACGAGGCGGCACTCGGGCTCTACTATCCCGATATGCCGAAGCAGTGGGTCGCGGTGCAGCAGATTATGCGCAGTCAGCAACCGGCGCTAGCCGGCCCGCTAACCCTGGTTCAGGGTGCGCAGGGTCTGATCTACCGCACGCCGGTGTATATGGACGGTGAGTACTGGGGGCTGGTCAGCACCGTAATGGACGCGCCTGCGCTGCTGGGCATGCTGGATAGCGAGCCGCGCTGGCAGGACCTCAACTTGCAACTGCAGCGCCTTGAGGGTGAGCAGTACACCCGCTTCTGGGGGGCTGATCTGCAGCCGGAGCTTCTGCAGCAAGCGATGCAGATTCCGCTGCCGGGGGTGACTTGGCGTTTGGTGCTGCAACGGCGAGTAGGCGATGCACACTTGCTGCTCTATCGGCTCGGCATGTATGCGGCTCTGGCGTTGTTATTGCTGGCCGTGGGTTACGCGCATGCCAGCAAGCTGCGGCAGCAGCGTGAGCATGAGGCACTGCACGCCGAGACCGAGCGGATAAAAAACGAGTTCGTCTCGACCGTTAATCATGAGTTGCGCACACCGCTGACCAGTATCCTCGGTACCCTGGGGTTGCTGCAGGGCGGCGCGGTCGGTGCCTTGCCGGATGAAGCCAAGCGCATGCTGGCCCTGGCCAGACGCAACGCCGATCACTTGCTCAAGCTGATCAATGATTTGCTGGATATCGACAAGATCATGGCCGGACGGCTGCAGCTTGAGCTGCAGGACATGCCGCTCGACCAGTTGCTGCGCAGTGCGCTGCAGGAACTGGATGGCATGCTGGCCCAGCGCGAGCTGCGGCTGGAGTACACTAACCCGTTCGATGAGGCCCGCGTGACAGTAGATGCCACTCGCTTCAAACAGGTGCTGGACAATCTGCTCTCCAATGCCATCAAGTTTTCTCCGGCTGGCGGTCTGGTTACCGTGGGTGTCAGTCGCGTGAAGGCAGATGCATACTGGCGTATTGAGGTAAGTGATCAGGGTGAAGGCATTCCCCTGGCGTTTCAGGACAAGGTGTTTGAGCGTTTTTCGCAGGCCGATAGTTCATCACAGCGTAAAACCGGCGGCACCGGCCTGGGCCTGCCAATTACCCGTGGGTTGGTAGAGCAGATGGGCGGTGAGGTCGGGTTTACCACCTCGGCGGGCGGCACCTGCTTTTACCTGTTGTTGCCGGCCGCAGGCGCTGTATCCGATCCCACCGCCAGCCCATACAAGGAGCGTACATGAGTAAACTGACTGCTACCGAGATCAAGGCCTTTGTGCCCTCGCGCGACTACGCTGCGAGCAAGGCGTTTTACCGTGATATGGGGTTCACCATGGCCTCTGACATGGGCGATGTGGCCTACTTTCATCTGGGCAATTGCAGCTTTTTGCTGCAGAACTTCTATCAGGCGGCGCTGGCCGACAACTTCATGATGCACCTGCTGGTGGAGGACGCCGCTGCCTGGCATGCCGCCCTGAGCAAGGCCGATCTGGTGGGCAAGTACGGAGTTCGCCTGAGCGCGCTGGAAGAGCAGCCCTGGGGGATGCTCGACTTTACCCTCACCGATCCTGCCGGTGTGCTCTGGCGCATCGGCCAAAATACGTAGCCGGTTTGACCATGGATTTGCGCCGTTACCTGCTCAGCAAGCCTGAAGCCGAAGAAGACTTCCCGTTTGGCCCTGAGCCCGCTGTGTTCAAGATACAGGGCAAGCTGTTTGCCCTGGTCATGCGCCGTGAGGGCGCGATGTGCATCAATCTCAAGTGTGATCCGCAGCAGGCAATTGGGCTGCGCGATCTGTTCCCGGCGGTCACGCCCGGCTATCACATGAATAAGCGTCACTGGAACACGGTGCGCGATGATGGCTCCATCCCGACGGGGGAGCTGCAACGTATGATCGATCACTCCTACGCGCTGGTGGTTAAGGGGCTGAGCCGGCCGCAGCGGCAGGGGCTGGAGGCGCGTCACGGCAAGGCTCAGGTGTATGCCGGCCAAGGCGATGAAGATGACGGTTAATGAGGTCAAGGCCTATTGCGCGGTGCTACCCGGCGTCAGCAGCGAGCTGCACGATACGCCGACCAATGTGCTGGTGTACCGGCTGGCAGACAAGCGTTTTGCCTACTTCAAAACCAGCCAACCGCAACAGTGGCGCTTCAGCGTCAGGGTCATGCCCGAGCGCTTTCTGGAGCTGACGGATCAACCCGGTATCCAGCCCGCCCGCTACCTGCAGCGCTTTCACTGGATTACGCTGATCAACGTAGAGCAGATGCCGGGCGAGCAGCTGCGTGGGCTCATTGATTGGTCCTACGCGCGTGCGTTGCAGACGCTGCCCCAGCGTCAGCGTGAGGCACTGTTGTCTGGCTACGCTGAAAAGGAGTGACAGTGAACATCGGTATTTATCTTTACGATCAGGTTGAGGTGCTGGATTTTGCCGGTCCCTTCGAGGTGTTTTCTACCGCGGCGCGGTTGAGTGCGCCGAGCGGCTGCTTCAAAGTGTCATTGATTGCGCGGGATTCGGCTTTGGTACTGGCACGCGGCGGCATGCATGTTGCCCCAGATCACGGGCTGAGCGATCACCCGCCGCTGCACGCCTTGATCGTGCCGGGTGGTGTACATACCGAGCAACTGCAGCAGCCGGACGTATTGCACTGGCTGCGCGAGCAGTTTACCCAGGTGCAGATTATGGCGTCGGTCTGTACCGGAGCCTTTCTGCTGGCTGAGGCCGGCCTGTTGCAGGGCCAGCGGGTCACCACCCATTGGGAGGATATTGCCGATCTACGTGCGGGCTACCCGCAGCTCGAGGTTGTCGAGCAGCAACGCTGGGTAGATCAGGGCAAGCTGATCACCTCGGCCGGCATCTCCGCGGGCATCGATATGAGCCTGCATCTGGTGGCGCGTCTGCAATCGCGCGATCTGGCCGAACGCACCGCGCGCCAGATGGAGTTTGACTGGACTCGCAATGCATCTGCGTGAGGGCTCTGACGCCGACACGGTCTCCTGTGTCGCGCTTTTTACCGCCTCTGTGCATGGCTTGGCGGGTGAGTATTATACGCCGGCGCAGTGCCATGCCTGGGCGCCGCTGGCGCCCGATATGGGCTTCTGGCAGCAGCGCTTGGCCGGTCTGCAGTGCCTGCTGGCCGAAGACGAAACCGGGTTGCTGGGCTTTATCGGTTACACCCATGATGGGCATATCGACATGCTGTTCTGTGCGCCAACGGCAGCGCGGCGCGGCGTGGCCAGTGCGCTGTATCGCGATGCCGAAGCGCGCCTGCGTAGCCGTGGCGTTGGCTGGCTGCGGACCGAAGCCAGTCTGCTGGCGCAGCATTTTTTCTTGCGCCAGGGTTTCGTCAGCGAAGCACGCGAGGAGGTGGAGCGCGCGGGTGTGTTGTTGCCGCGCTATCGTATGAGCAAGACATTGGACTGAGCCTGCATTGCTGTCGGTGCCGGGGGCGGCTATCTTGGCGACTCCCGGTCCCAGGAAAACAACAAGATGACCACGCACCTGATTTTGCTACCTCTGTTGCTGCAAATTGCTCTGACGCTGGGGTTATACATAGCGCTCACCCGCGCCAAGGCCAAGGCGCTGACGGCAGGAGTGGTCGACGAGGCGCGCCGCGCTTTGCATGATGATGCCTGGCCCGACAGCGTACTGCAGATCAACAACTGCATCCGTAACCAGTTTGAAGTCCCTGTGCTCTTCTATGTGCTAGTGCTGGCTCTGCTGCAGTTGGGAGCAGCGGGCTGGTTGGCGCAGCTGTTGGCTTGGCTATTCGTGCTCAGCCGGCTCGCCCATGCTCTGGTACATACGGGCAGCAACCAGGTACCGCTGCGCCGTCGGCTATTTACCCTTGGCTGCGTGCTGCTGATGTTGATGACGGCATTGCTCGGTTGGGTTGTGGTGGTTGGTTGATGAGTGGCTTTGTTGCGCTGTTGCGTGGCCGCGGGCGGGTCTACCTGCTGGAGGCAATCCTCTGTTTTGCCAGCCCGGTGTTGCTGCTGGGGATGGGGTTGGTGGCCTTGCCGATAGCTTTCGCCGATAACGCCGAGCCGCTGCTGCGCTGGCAACTGACCGGCCTGCTGCTGGGCGGCTTTATCGGACTCTGGGGCGTTAGTCAGCTGGTCCTGAAGGTGGCTTACCCGAGGCGGGAGGTTGCCGGCCCCAGCGCTATAGTGCTCACCCTGTTGGTTGGCATTGGCGCCTTGTTGGTGTTTTATCAGATGATGCGCCTGTCACCCGCAGCTACGCTGTTGCTGGTGGTAATGCCCATGCTGGGCGCAGCACACTTTCTGTTTCTAGGCCGCAATTATCTGGTGCGCCGGCGTGGTTGACAGCCGATGGCTGACGCGTTGCACTGCCGCCTCTGCCTTGTCCTGTTGGAGTTAGCTGTCATATGTCTCTGTCTACCGATGAAGTGCAACTGGTTTCCATTAACGCGGGCGCGCCAAAATCACTGCTGGTAGGGCGCCGTGAGGCGCGTACCGGCCATTTCAAACAGCCGCTGAGCGGCCGGGTAGCGATTGACGCGCGGGGGCTCAGCGATGACTTTATTGGTGATCTCAAGCATCACGGCGGCGCTGATCAGGCGGTCTACCTGTATAGCCAGGACGACATCGACTGGTGGGCGGCGCAGCTGCAGCGCGACTTGGCCCCCGGCTTCTTCGGCGAGAACCTGACGGTCTCGCACTGGTGGCCGACCTTGCGTATCGGTGACCGTCTGCAGGCCGGTGATCTGCTGCTGGAGATTACCGCACCGCGGATTCCCTGTTCTACGCTCGCGGCACGCGTGGGCGACAAGCTCTTTGCCAAGCGCTTCGTCAAGGCTGAACGCTGTGGTGCCTACGCGAGGGTACTGCAGCCGGGCAGTCTGCAGGCGGGCGACAGCTTGACCGTGCGCAAGGCCGATGTGATCTACCCGACGATCAATGAGGTGTTTCGTTACTGCCACTCCAAAGGGCACAACCTGGATTTTCTGCAGCGCCTACTGAGCGCGCCGCTTGCCGAAAAGATGCGTGCCGCGATGCAGGAGCGCAAGGCCAGCGCACTGCAGGCCAGCGGTCAGTTACCGGACATCTGAGCAGTTCAGGCTGGCAGTGTAGCGAGTAACAGCGCGCGGTAGGCTCGCTCGCGTAGCCCTGTTGCCGCACCCAACTGCATGCGTTCCAGTGCCGCCTGCTGGCGCGGCGTGGCACGGTGGCGCCAACCCCGCCACAACAGAGACAGCATCGCCCTGCGGTTACCGTTGAGTGTCTTCAGCTCACCGAGGCCCTGCGCCAGGTCCTCCTCTTCTGCGCTCAGACCGCTGCCCAGCGGGAACGCGGGCAGCAATTGCTGCTGCGCCTCGGTCAGTAGGGAGGCCAATTGCTCTGGCGTATTGCGCTGGTAGGAGCCCGGTAGGCGGTAGTCCGCAGGCAGTTTCCCGGCGCGTTGCGCCTGGATCATCAACCCCTCCTGAAAGCGCGCGTCGCATATCGACAGCATGGCGTCTATCACCTCGGCATCGCTCTTGTCGCGCAGGTCTGCCACCCCGTATTCAGTCACCACCATGTCGCGCAAGTGTCGCGGGATGGTGGTGTGCGGGTACTGCCAGCAGATGTTGGAGCTGACCCGGCCCTTGTGGGTGCGCGTCGCCGGCAGGGTGATGATCGCCCGTGCGTCGTCGAGGGCGAAGGCCTGGGCGATAAAGTCATACTGGCCGCCCACGCCGCTGATTACCTGCCCGTCGGCCAGGCCGTCGGAGGTCACAGCGCCGGTCAGGCTGACCATCAGCGCGCTGTTGATAAAGCGCGCCTGCTGACGCGCCGCGCGCTTGGACTGCTCATGGCCATACAGGCTGTTGGTGAAGGACACCGGCATCATGGCGATCCTGTCGCGCGTGTCCGGCGGCAGGCGTTGCAGGATTTCGTAGAATACCGGGCTGCCGATAAAGAAGCCGGCATGGATCAGTTTGCCATCTACCTCACGCTTGATGACGCCTGCCTCGACGAGAGCAAGAAAACCCTCCACCAGCATTTCGGTGACGCCGTACAGACCGGCCTGAAAAGGCTCGCAGTGCCGATCAAGCAGTGCTTGAGTAGATTCCAGACGTTGTAACACTTGCTGAAAGTCGAGCGGTTGCTGCTGGCGCAGACGCAGGGCATGGGCAATCGCATCGCCAATAGAGCCAATGCCGATTTGCAGGGTGCCGCCATCGGGCACCAGGCTGGCGACCCGCAGGGCGATGGCGTGGTGCTTGAGTGCAGCCGGGCTGTGTGGCGGTGTGAACAGCGGAAACGCGTACTGCGGGTCTTGCAGGATCAGGTCGAAGTCGCCGGCCGGTCGGTCAGCCGCGCCGTGCATGTAGGGCAGGGCGTGGTTGACCTGACCGACGCTGAGCAGTTGCAACTCGCCGCGTTGGCGACGATCCAGTAGGTCGGCGCTGATGTCCGGATTGCAGCTCAGGCTGTAACGCGCCGGCTGACCATTGGCCGTCGGTTCGCCCGCTGCCACCAGTTGTAGAATCAGATTCACCTGCCAACGCAGTAGCGTATCCAGCGCGTGCGTGTAATTCAGGCTGGTATAGTCCTGCTGCATGCGCGGTACGCTCAGCCAGCCGCCGGGGCGCAGGAAGAACTCGCGTACCCTGATGTTGGCAGGCAGCGTGCCCTGGCGTATCGCACTGGCGTACTCCAGCGCGGGATAGTCGGCAAACAGGCGCGCCGACAACGGGCCGATAAAGCGTTGCTCCAGATCACTGCTGGCGCTGGGGGCTTCCAGGGTGAGGGCGGTGCAGATGGTCAGCGAAATGGTGGGATTGTCACGCGCGCGCCGGTAAAGCGCATTCATCAGGTGGTTGGCTTTGCCGAGGCCCAATGGCAACCCAACCACCAGGGTGTTACCCAGGCGCTGCAAAATCGCATCGACCAGTGCCTCGGCGTCATCGAAGCAACGCGGAGCTTCACTCATCTGCGGGGGTTATCCAGCCAGGATCCGGCGCAAAGCGCGGGCCGTGTTTTTCGCTCAGTTCCTGTAACTGCGCTGCCACCGTATCAAATCCCAACTGCGCGGCGTAATGCATCGGGCCGCCGCGGAAAGGCGGAAACCCGGTGGCGAAGATCATGGCGCCATCCAACTGGTCGGCATCGTCGATGACCTGTTCGCGCAGGCATGCCATGCAGGCATTCAGCATCGGCAGCAGCAGGCGCTGCTGGGTACCGCGTGGGGCCTGTTTGCGGCGGTACTTCTTTTGTACCGCGCCGTGTTTCCAGCGGTAAATGCCCTTGCCGCTCTTGCGCCCTAGCTCGCCCTTTTCCACCTTCTTGCGGAGCCAGTCGGGTGTTTCCGGCAGGTAGCTGTCCAGCTGTTCGCGCAGCATGTCGGCCACCCCCACGCAGATATCCAGACCCACCTGATCGGCCAGTTCCAGCGGCCCCATGGGCATGCCGAAGTCGATCGCGACCTGGTCGATGGCTTCTGCACTCAGCCCTTCATCCAGCAGACAGATGGCCTCGACCAGATAGGGCGTCAGTGCCCGGTTGACCAGAAAACCCGGTGCACTGGCGACGGGTGCCGGCAGGCGGCTTATTTGGCCGACAAAGGTGGTGGCGCGCTCCAGGGCGCTGCTGCGCGCGGTGGAGTGGGCCACCACCTCCACCAGCTGCATCTGTGCCACTGGGTTGAAGAAGTGAATGCCCACCAGCCGTCCGGCGTCGGTCAGGCCTTCGCGCAGCTTTTCCAGCGCGATGCTTGAGGTATTGCTGGCCAATATGGCGTCGCGCTTCATGCGTGGCTCCACCTCGGCATAGACCTTGCGCTTGATCTCCAGGTCCTCCGGCACAGCCTCCAGCACCAGGTCGGCCACTGCTACACCGCTGTTGCTGGGGTCGGGGATCAGGTTGTCGAGGATCTGGCGGGTCTGGGCCGAGCTGCGGTGTTTTTGCTGGCAGAGCTGGGTCAGTTTCTGCACCGCCGAGCCAATGTTGTTGGTCTCGGTGTCGAACAGGCTGACGCGCAGCCCTTGCAACGCGCACCAGCCGGCGATATCGCCACCCATAGCGCCAGCGCCAATAACGTGTACGTGGCGCACCGGCGCGGGTTTGTGCATGCCCTTGGTGGGGTCGCCCAGGGCCTTGAGTTGCTCGCGCAGGAAAAACACACGCACCAGATTGCGTGAGGCGGGCGTGTTCAGCAGGTGCGCGAAGGAATAGATTTCGCGGTGTAGCATCTGATCCGGGCTATTGCCGTGACGTTCCCACAGTTTGATCAGCGCGCGCGGGGCTGGATAGTGCTGCGGTGGTGCCTTGCTGTCGGCCTGCTTGCGCATGCGCCAGGCGGCCAGACGGCGTACCCAGTCCAGCCGGAAGGGTCGCGCGCGCAGGTTGCGGCGATCGACCTCAACCTGATCTGCGAGCACTGCCGCCACGGCTTTAGCCAAGTGGCGCTCTTCCAGCAACTGATCGATCAGACCCAGCTTGCTTGCCTGGGCGTCGTGTACCGTGCGGCCGGTCAGCATCATTTCCATGGCCACCAGTGGGTCGATCAGATCCGGTAGGCGAGCGGTACCGCCCAGCCCCGGATGTAGCCCCAGCAGTACTTCCGGCACGCCGAAGGTCGCGCCCCGGACGGCCAGGCGATAGTCGCAACACAATGCCAGTTCAAGCCCGCCACCCAAGGCAGCGCCGTGCACGATGGCGATGGTGGGGCAGCTCAGGTCGACGATCTTCTGCGCCAGCAGGTGGGCTTCAACCAGCTGGTTGATCACGTCCGGTTCGGTCTTGAGTTGGCGAAACTCACTGATGTCGGCGCCTACGCAAAAGCTGTCGGGCTTGGCTGAGCGGATGACCAGGGCAGCGGGCATATCGCGTTGCAACGCAGCGATCACCTCGCTGAGCTCGCGCAGAACGGCTTCAGACAAGACATTGGCACGGCTATCGGCCTTGTCCATCAGCAACCAGGCAACATTCGCCTCATCACGCTTGAGATGCCAGTGCTGCCACTGCCGGGAGGTTGATTTCAGTTCACTCGCGCCAAAGGGCCCAAGTTCCATGCGCCGAGGCGCCAGAGCAGAGAGGATGGGGGCATTCATCGGGTCGGCTCCTTATAGTGTTTCGAGCAGCATGGCGCCCGACTGGCCGCCGCCAATACATTCCGTGGCAATGCCGCGGCGCAGGCCATGACGTTGCAAGGCGTTGATCAGGTGCAGCACGATGCGGTTGCCGCTGGTGCCCACCGGGTGGCCCAGACTGATGGCGCCGCCATCTACGTTCAGGCGTGCCGGGTCCAGCCGGCCCAACGCGTCTTCCAGACCCAGCACGCGCTTGCAGAAAGACGGGTCCTGCCAGGCTTCAAGACAGGCGAGTACTTGGGCGGCGAAGGCTTCGTTGATTTCCCACAGATCGATATCGGCCAGTTGGTGGCCATGGCGTTGCAGCAGCGCGGTGCTGCTGAGCACGGGGCCCAACCCCATGATCTCGGGGTCAAGCGCGGCCCAGTGGCTATCGATGATGACTGCCTTGGGCGTCAGATTGTGTTTTATCAGCGCTTGCTCGGAAGCCAGAATCACCCAGCTGGCACCATCGGTGATCTGTGAGCTGTTACCGGCGGTGACCTGGCCATAGGGCTTCTCGAACACCGGTTTCAGCTTGGCCAATGCGTCCAGCGAGTTGTCTGGCCGCACGCCGTCGTCGCGGCTGTAGTGCTTGCCCTTGCTGTCGAACAGCGGCACTACCTCGTCCTGCAGCCAGCCGGCCTCCTGTGCCGCAGCCAGACGCTGGTGACTGGTCAGTGCGTAGGCATCGGCCGACTCGCGGTCGATGTTGAACAGTTGAGCGACCACTTCTGCGGTTTGGCCCATGTTCAGGCCGACGATTGGGTCGGTCAGGCCGCGCTCCAGACCTATCACCGGTTTCATCAGGCTGGGGCGCAAACGTGCCAGCGCCCTGAGGCGTGCAGGCAGGCTGCGCGCCTGGTTGAGCTCGGCAAACCAGTCGACCGCGCTTTGCCGAAACAGCAAGGGCGCATGGCTGAGCGCCTCGGCGCCGCCAGCGAGGACCAGGTCAGCACCGCCGTCACGTATGTACCGGTAACCGGTATCGATCGACTGCATACCCGAACCGCAATTGATTTGCACGGTGAAAGCCGGCATTTGCGCGCCCATGCCCAAGCGCAGGGCGGCAACGCGGGCGGGATTCATTTCTTCGGACACAACATTGACGCAACCCAGGATGACCTGGTCGAAGGCGGCAGGGTCCAGCCCCTGGCGCATCAACAGCGGCCGCCCGCACTGTACAGCCAGATCCACTGGCGTAAAGGGGCCGGGTTTACCGCGCGCCTTGAGGAAGGGGGTACGGGCACCGTCGACTATGTAGACCGGCTGGTGTCGGGGGGCGGTTGAGAGCGGCTGGCTGTCCATGGGGAGCCCTTGTCTTGATGATTCACTGAGTCACGAGGGCGCGGTCTAGTCGACGGCGCTGCAATCAAGCATAGGACAGAAGGCGGGAGGTTCAGTTCAGTGCCGACGAGCGTCTGATCGCCGAGCTGCAACGAGTCTCTGTGTAGATACAAATACGGCTTGCAACGCTGTGCGCGGCAAGCCGTATTGCCTATGCAGCAGGCTGAATCAGTCGCGTTCCAGCGCCAGGGCGACGCCCTGACCGCCGCCGATACACAGGGTGGCAAGGCCCTTCTTGGCATCGCGCTCGAGCATGCTGTGCAGCAGCGTTACCAGCACGCGGCAGCCGGAGGCGCCGATCGGGTGGCCCAGGGCAATGGCGCCGCCGTTGACGTTCACCTTGTCCATGTCCCATTGCAGCTCGCGGCTCACTGCCAGTGCCTGGGCGGCAAAGGCCTCGTTGGCTTCGATCAGGTCGAGGTCGGCTATCTCCCAGCCGGCCTTGGCCAGGCAGCGCTGGGTGGCCGAAACCGGGCCAATCCCCATGATGGCCGGGTCGACGCCGGCATTGGCGTAGGCGGCAATGCGTGCCAGAACTGGCAGGCCCAGTTCTTTGGCCTTGTCGGCGCTCATCATCAGCACTGCGGCAGCGCCGTCGTTCAGGCTGGAGGCGTTGCCTGCGGTTACCGAGCCGTCTTTCTTGAACGCCGGCTTCAGGCGGCCAAGGCTCTCGGCGGTGGTGCCGTCACGCGGCTGTTCGTCCTGGGTAACAACCACGGCATCGCCCTTGCGTTGCGGGATGGTCACCGCGGTGATCTCGCGGTCGAAACGGCCGGCCTGCTGTGCGGCGACCGCCTTTTGCTGGGAGGCAGCGGCAAAGGCGTCCTGCTCTTCGCGGCTGATGCTGTATTTGTCGACCAGATTTTCAGCGGTGATGCCCATGTGGTAGTTGTTGAAGGCATCCCAGAGGCCATCCTGGATCATGCTGTCGATCATCTGACCGTGGCCCATGCGCTGGCCAGTGCGTGAGGTCGGGATCAGGTGGGGGGACAGGCTCATGGATTCCTGGCCGCCGGCAATCATCACCTCGGCATCGCCGCAGCGAATCGCCTGGGCAGCCAGATGCAGTGCCTTGAGGCCGGAGCCGCAGACCTTGTTCAGGGTGAGTGCAGGGACGGCGTGGGGCAGGCCGGCATGAATGGCCGCCTGGCGGGCCGGATTCTGGCCGCAGCCAGCGGTCAGTACCTGGCCGAGGATGACCTCATCGACAATGGCCGGATCAATCTGGCTTTGCTCCAGCAGGGCGCGGATAACAGTTGCGCCCAGTTCGTGGGCGGGAACATGGGCGAACTGGCCCCCAAAGCTGCCGATGGCAGTACGGGTGGCGGCAACAATCACGACCTCTTGCATGAACGGGCTCCTCTATGCGGCACTTTTTCGAGTGCACAAGCATAGAGGCGGGCCACGTTCAGGACAAGCTTCAGGGCAAGTTGTCTCAGGCCTGATTCAGTCGGTTGGCAATCAGCTCCTCGACGACCGATGGATCAGCCAGGGTGGATGTATCACCCAGGGTATCCAGCTCATCGCAGGCGATCTTGCGCAGAATGCGGCGCATGATCTTGCCCGAGCGGGTCTTGGGCAGGCCCGGCGCCCACTGGATATATTCCGGGCGGGCAAAAGCGCCGACCTGGTCGGCCACAAAGCTCTTCAGTTCCTTGACCAGTTCATCGGACGGCGTCACGCCGTTCATGGGCGAGACATACACGTACAGGCACTGGCCCTTGATATCGTGCGGGCAGCCGACCACGGCCGCTTCGGCCACGGCGTCGTGCAGCACCAGGGCACTCTCGACCTCGGCGGTGCCGATGCGGTGCCCGGAGACGTTGAGAACGTCGTCCACGCGGCCGGTGATCCAGTAGTAGCCATCTTCGTCACGGCGTGCGCCATCGCCGGTGAAGTAGACGCCCTTGTAGGTGCTGAAGTAGGTGTCAACCAGGCGCTGGTGATCGCCATAGACGGTGCGAATCTGACTTGGCCAGGAGCGCTTGATCACCAGATTGCCGCTGGTGGCGCCTTCCAGCTCATTGCCCTCGGGGTCGTACAGGGCCGGTTCCACGCCGAAGAAGGGGCGCGTGGCGGAGCCGGGTTTCAGGTCGGTGCTGCCGGGTAGCGGGGTGATCATGGCGGCGCCGGTTTCGGTCTGCCACCAGGTATCGACGATCGGACAGCGGCGCTCGCCGACCACATCAAAATACCATTCCCAGGCCTCGGGGTTGATCGGCTCGCCAACCGTGCCCAGCAGGCGCAGGCTGGCGCGGGAGCTGCTTTTGACCGGGTCGTTGCCCTTGGCCATGAGCGCGCGCAGGGCGGTGGGGGCGGTGTAGAAGATATTGACCTGATGCTTGTCGATCACCTGCCAGCAGCGCGACGCATCCGGGTAGGTGGGCACACCCTCGAACAGCAGGGTGGTGGCGCCGTTACAGAGTGGGCCGTAGACGATGTAGGAGTGGCCGGTAATCCAGCCGACGTCGGCGGTACACCAGTAGACTTCACCGGGATGGTAGTCGAAGACGTAATGGTGGGTCATGGACGCCATCAGCAGGTAACCGCCGGTGGTGTGCAGCACGCCCTTGGGCTTGCCGGTGGAACCGGAGGTGTAGAGGATGAACAGCGGGTCTTCGCTGTCCATCGCCTCGGCCGGGCAGTCGGCGCTGACCGCCGCGATGGCTTCGTGGTACCAGACGTCGCGGTTCTCATTCCAGGGGATATCTGCACCGGTACGCTTCACCGTGACTACGGTATGCACGTTGGGGCAGTCTTTCAGGGCCTTTTCCACGCTGGTTTTCAGCGCCACGGCCTTGCCGCCGCGCACGCCTTCATCGGCGGTGATCACGGCCTGACAGTCGGAGTCGAGAATGCGGTCGCGTACCGCATCCGGCGAGAAACCACCAAAGACCACCGAGTGCACGGCGCCAATGCGCGCGCAGGCCAGCATGGCGTAGGCGGCTTCCGGGATCATCGGCATGTAGAGGCAAACGCGATCGCCCTTTTTCACGCCGCGCGCCTTGAGTACGTTGGCCAGACGGCAGACCTTTTCGTGCAGCTCACGGTAGCTGATGTGGGCGTCGTCTTCGGGGTTGTCGCCTTCCCAGATGATGGCCGTAGCGTCGCCGCGTTCAGCCAGGTGGCGGTCGATGCAGTTGACGCTGACGTTCAACTTGCCATCGATAAACCAGGCGGCTTCCCCCTTGCTCAGATCGCTCTGGTGTACCTTGCTCCAGGGCTTTTCCCAGGTCAGAAACCGTTCGGCCTGCTCGGCCCAGAACTGATCCGGCTGTTCCAGCGACTGTCGATACATGCGCTCGTAGCCGGCTTCATCGAGATGGCTGACCGCGCGCGCGGCGTCCGATACCTTGTGGTTTTCGATCTTGTACATGGGTGTTTCCCTGTTGTTATTGAAGTCAGGCAGTCGCGACGTTGACCGGAATAGGCACGGTTTGTCGAAACCTGAACACGGCCCTGAAGTATAGGCGGGCGTTCATTTCATGCCCTACAGCGTCGGATATCACCGGGCTGGTTTCAACCCTTCTTTGGTATGAGACGCGCGGGAATGTGGCGGGCTGCGCAGAGCAGGGAGAAGAGCGTAAAGCAGAGAAGGGTGGTGCGCGCTGAATACCCGGCGGCGCGAGGGCGCTGCCGGGTTGGGCTGCCTAGTTCAGGCTGAACTGCAGGTTGTCGATCAATCGGGTGGTGCCGAGGTAGGCGGCGGCCAGGGCTACCAGTTCAGTCGTTTGCTCGTCAGCCGGTTGCAGGCTGTTGGCATCGCGCAGATCAAGGTAATCGGGTTGCAGTCCGGCGGCCACTAGCTGCACGCGGGCTTCCTCAATCACAGCGGCAAAGTCGCGGCGGCCAGCCTGCAGTTTGGCTGCAATCTGCTGCAGGTTCTGATACAGCAGCGGCGCGGTGGCGCGTTGCTCGGCACTCAGATAGCCATTGCGTGACGACAGGGCCAGGCCATCGGCGGCGCGTACGGTGGGCTCGCCCATGATCTGCACCGGCATGCACAGGTCATGCGCCATCTTGCGAATCACCGCCAGTTGCTGAAAATCCTTCTGACCGAAGATCGCAAGGTCCGGCTGCACTATGTTCAGCAGCTTGCTGACCACAGTAGCCACGCCTTCGAAGTGGCCGGGACGGCTGGAGCCGCAAAGGCCTTCGGAGACCACCGGGACCGCCACGCGGGTGTGGCCCTGCATGCCCTCGGGGTACATTTCGCTGACATTAGGCGCGAAAATCATGTGGGTGCCTATCTCGTGCAACTTGGCCTGGTCTTCCGGCAGGGTGCGCGGATAGCTGTCGAGGTCTTCGCCGGCACCGAACTGCATCGGGTTGACAAAGATGCTGACCACTACGTAATCGGTACGCTGCAGAGCCTTCTCCACCAGAGCAATGTGGCCGGCGTGCAGGTTGCCCATGGTGGGGACCAGTCCGATGCGCTTACCTTCCTGGCGGGCACGGCTAACCGCAGCACGCAGCTGCGCAATGGTGTGCAGGGTGTTCATGGATTCAGAACTCGTGTTCAGCTGCTGGGAAGTCAACCTGTTTGACGGCGTCGACATAGGCGCGCACGGCGCTGGCGATGTCTGCCTGGCCGATCATGAAGTTTTTCACGAAACGTGGCAAGCGTCCGCTGATGGATAGCCCGAGCATGTCGTGTACCACCAGTACCTGACCATCGGTGCCGCTGCCGGCGCCAATGCCAATGACCGGAATGGCCACCGCGGCGGTGATCTTGTTGGCCAGCGCTGGCGGCACGCACTCCAGCAACAGCATGCTGGCGCCAGCGGCTTCCAGGGCCTTGGCGTCGTCGAGCAGGGCCTGAGCCTGAGCGTCTTCGCGGCCCTGAACCTTGTAGCCGCCGAGAATGTTCACGGTCTGTGGGGTCAGCCCCATATGCGCGCATACCGGAATGCCGTTGCGGCTGAGCACGCTGATGCTCTCGGCCAGCCAGCCGCCGCCCTCCAGTTTCACCACATGAGCGCCGGCCTGCATCAGCTGGGCGCTGTTGCGCAGTGCGTCTTCAAGGGTGGCGTACGCCATGAACGGCAGGTCGGCCATGATCAGCGCGCCCCGGTTGCCGCGCTTGACCGCACGGGTGTGGTAAGCCATGTCGTCAACGCTGACCGGCAGAGTGCTGTCGTGGCCCTGCAGGACCATGCCCAGGGAGTCACCGACCAGCATCACTTCAACGCCGGCGACACTCTCAAGGTGGGCAAAAGTCGCGTCGTAGGCGGTCAGACACACGATCTTCTCGCCGCTCTGCTTTAGCTTGTTCAACGTCGTCAGGGTTACGTCAGGCATGGCAGATTCCAGTGGTTCGGCCTCACAGAGGCACCAGTTCAGTGTCCGTCGCGCCGGCCAAACAGGGGCGCGACGCGCTGGGTACTCAGGATTATAGGACCCGGTTAAGTATAGTCTTGCTGCTGCAACGTCCGGCCGGTGGGTGCGCAAGATCTAGGCGCAAGCGACCCGACAGAGAACGGCATCCTACGTCTCAGCCGCTGGGTGTCAAGCCTGTTTGCGCATCAGGCTGTTGTATAAAAACCGCCAATGTTTGCAGATCACCACGCGGGCAGGCATCCAGCATCTGCTGCAGCGGCGTGCCATCTGGCATCTGCAGCTCGGGTTGCAGTTCGGCTAGCGGGTAAAGCACGAAGGCGCGGGCGTGCATGTGGTAGTGCGGTACCCGCAGACGTGGGCTGTCGATCCGCTGGTTGCCAAACAGCAGGATGTCGAGGTCCAGAGTGCGCGGTCCCCAGCGTTCGGCCTTGCGCACGCGCCCTTGCTGTTGCTCGATCTGCTGCAGGGCGTCGAGTAGTTGCTCGGCCTGCAGCGCGGTATCGAGCGCGACTACCGCGTTGACATAGCTCGGCTGGTCCTGCGGCCCCATGGGGGCGCTAAGGTACAGGGATGAGCAGGCAGCAACACGGGTGTCAGGAATGCGACCAAGTGCGCGGCAGGCGGCCTCGACCTGGGCCTGTGGGTCGGCCTGGTTGCTGCCCAGCCCGATGTAACAGCGTGTCATCAGGCGTCCGGTGTGTGATTGCGTGGTTTGCGCCGTGAGCGTGAACGCGAACGCGAACGCTTGGGGCTACTGCCCTTGTCGCTGCCGAGCTCGCGGATCATACGCCGACGCTCATCCGGGTTGGCATCCTGATACAGCGTCCACCAGTGACCCAGCCCGTCAGTTTGCTCGCCGGCGCTCTCGCGCAACAGCAGGAAGTCGTAGGCGGCGCGAAAGCGCGGATGCTCCAGCATCTGGTCGGCTCGACGGCCGCTGCGACGGGCAAGACGCGGCTGCATGTCCCAGATTTCCCGCATGGGGATGCTGAAACGCTTGGGAATGGCGGTATGCCGGCACTGTTCTGCCAGCAGTTCATGGGCCGCTTGCTGATGCGCGGGGATGCTCGGAATACCCTGTGCTTCAAGATCACGCACACGTTGCGGCAATGCAGGCCAGAGCAGCGCGGCAAACAGGAAGGCCGGGGTGACCGGTTTACCCTGTGCGATACGCTCATCGGTGTTGGTCAACGCTTGGCGCACCAGCTGCAGGGTGTAGTCGGGACGGTCGAGAATGGCTTCGTCGGTATCCGGGAACAGCGGTGCAAACAGGTCATACTCATAAAGTAGGTCGAAGGTGCTCTGCCCCTGGCCACTCATCAACAGCTTGAGTACCTCGTCAAACAAACGTGCCGCCGGAATATCGTGTAGCAAGGGCGCCAGCTTTTCGATCGGCGCGGCAGTGTGTTGCTCGATCTCGAAGCCTAGTTTGCCGGCAAAGCGGACGGCCCTCAGCATGCGCACCGGATCTTCCTGATAACGCTGCTCGGGCTGGCCGATGAGGCGAACCTGGCGGTTGCGGATATCGTGCACGCCGTTGGCAAAGTCGTGAATCTGGCCAGTGCTGACGTCGTAGTAGAGGGCGTTGATGGTGAAGTCACGGCGCTGCGCATCCTGCTCGAAGGTGCCATAGACATTGTCGCGCAGCAGTCTGCCGGACTCGCTCTGGCGCGACTGCTCGGCACTGGCTTCCTCTTCGTGATTGGCGCGGAAGGTGGCCACCTCGATGATCTCGCGGCCAAAGTGCACGTGGGCCAACTTGAAGCGGCGGCCAATCAGGCGCGAGTTGCGAAAGGTAGCGCGTACCTGCTCTGGGGTGGCGCTGGTGGCGATGTCGAAGTCTTTGGGCTCGATGTTCAGCAGCAGGTCGCGCACGCACCCACCGACAGCGAATGCCTGATAGCCTGCCTGTTGCAGACGCTCCACCACGGTAACTGCGTGCCGGCTTAGGCGCTCTCGGCGCAGGCTGTGCTGGCTGGCGGGAATGACCGTCGGCGTGGTTCGCTTGCGCTGGGGCAAGCCGAACGGAGAGGGGATTTTCTGCAACAGCTTCCGAATCATAAAGGTTGGTTTTCCAACAGCCCGTCATTGCCCGCTTACCGCAATGCTATCGGCGGTGGGCAGTAGAATGAATGTATGAGGCTCAGCGTGGCTCAGCGGAAGTGCCGGCGGCGACTCTGTGAGTGCTGGAGTGTCTCAATTGGCGAGCATTCTAGCCTGAAATGGCTTGAAAGGTAAGGAACAATAGGATATGGAGAAAGCGGGTGCTGCAGGGGAGGCTTGTTGCCGGAGATAAAGCTCAAGGGGAGCATTCACTCCCCCTAATGGTATTTTTTATTGTTGTTATTATCAGAGCTATATTTTTTTTAGACATCAGCGGCAAATGCCGCTATTCGATGAACCCATCTCGGGTTGTCTAAAACAAACGGATTGCTTTGGAAGCTTAGGTTCAGTGCCGGCCTTCATGTGGCTATGGACGGTAGGTTGCTTGGGCAACTTTTATTTTTCTCTTGTCCAGTAGAGCATCCTGCTCGCGACCTGACTGCTATTCTCCAAAAAAATCAGTTTGCTACGTCTCGCACGTTTTGTTTTTGTTGTGTGTGGAGTCGAATATTATTTTTGTTATGTGTTTTGGTTTTTATTGTTGTTGTACGAGATATAAAGCATTTGCCGTGCCAGTTTTTTAAAGCCCTTTAAAAACAATGGCTTGCTGTTTTTCTTTAAAATCGCCCCCGTTGTTACCCGCCCAGTTGTTACCGTAAACCTCGTAAAAGTGTTACCGCTTGGTGGGGTGGGGGTAACAGTTTGGCGGCTGTGGGGTGGGTAACAGGTAACACTTGCTGGCACTTTGCTGTTACCTGGGCAGAAAACCGCTCTGGCTTATGGGCTCGTTGCGGCGGGTGGGGCGGCCATGATGACCGCCTTTGGGGTGCTGGAGGCTGGTTTTTCGGCTCAGCTGTTGGCGGTTTTTTTGCGTGGAATGCCGAGCCGTTGGCGACGTTCCCACAGGCATTTGCGGCTGATGCCCAGCTTGTGCGCTAGCTGGGTTTCGGTCATGTGTTCCTGATGCTCAAGCACAAAGTGCTGGAAGTAGTCTTCCAGGGAAAGATCTTCTGCCGGCTCCTGGCCACTACTGTCGCTGTGCTGCATGGTTTGCAGGGCGTTGGCGGCCTCGGAGGCGCGTTCGTACTCGGCGTCGAGTTCGATGCCCAGCAGGTCTGCGGTGATTTCGTCGTGGTCACAGAGAATGGCAGAGCGCTCGATGGCGTTCTCCAGCTCCCGCACGTTGCCAGGCCAGGTGTAATTGAGAATGGCGTGGCGCGCATCGTCACTGAAGTGCAAGCCTTCCTGCTTCATGTTGCTGGCGGCACGCTGCAACAGCGCTTCGGCAATCAGCAGAACATCCTTGCCGCGATCTCGGAGCGGCGGCAGGCGCAGTTCGATGACGTTCAGGCGGTAATACAAATCTTCGCGAAACAGACCCTGGCGCGCCATGGTCTTCAGGTCGCGGTGGGTGGCCGCTACCAGGCGCACATCCACCTTGTGCGACTGCACCGAGCCCACGCGACGAATTTCCCCCTCCTGCAGCACGCGCAGCAAGCGTGCTTGGGCTTCCAGCGGCAGCTCGCCAATCTCGTCAAGAAACAGGGTGCCGCCATCGGCGGCTTCAACCAGGCCGGTACGCCCGGCGGTGGCGCCGGTGAAGGAGCCTTTTTCATGGCCGAACAGCTCGGATTCGATCAGGGTTTCCGGGATGGCGGCGCAGTTGACCGAAATCAGCGGCGCCTTGGCGCGCTGTGAGCGCTCGTGCATGGCGCGGGCGACCAGCTCCTTGCCGGTGCCGGACTCACCTTGAATGAGTACCGTGGAGTCCGTCGGGGCGACTTTGCCGATGCGCTTGAACAGCGTCTGCATGGATTCACAGGAGCCGATGATGCCCATGTCGTGGCCGTCGCCCTGCGGCTGTGCTGGTGCTGCCGCTTTGGCCGCGGGCTTGCTGGTGGCAACGGGGCTGGCCGGCGCGCTGGCTTGCGCCGCCTGGCGCTCGCTACGGGCCGCGATGATGCGCTGCACGGTTTCAACCATTTCGTCGTGATCAAAGGGCTTGGCGATGTAGTCGACCGCGCCGAGCTTCATCGAGTCCACCGCCGAGCGCAGACTGGCGTAACTGGTCATGATCAGGACCGGGGTGTCAGGCGCGCGTTTGATCATCTCGGTGCCGGGCTCGCCCGGCAGGCGCAGGTCGCTGATGATCAGATCGAACGTGCTGAGATCGTATTGCTCGGTTTCACTGACGGAGCCGGCTTCCTTGACCTGGTATTGGTGCCGCTCCAGCAGCCGCTTGAGTGCGGTGCGGATGATGGCTTCGTCTTCAACTACCAGTATGTGTGACATGTAAACCTCATGCGTGACGGCGCCCGACAGACTCAGGCGTGGACGCCGTTACTGATGTTGCTGTAACGCGGCAGGGTAATGGTGAACCGCGTGCCGCGCTGGGATGTATGCTCGACCGGGCTGTCGATGGTTATCTGCCCATAATGCTCTTCGATGATGGAGTAGACCAGTGCCAATCCGAGCCCGGTTCCTGTCCCCGGTTCCTTGGTGGTGAAGAAGGGCTCGAACAGACGATCCATGATGGCTTTGTCGATGCCGCTGCCCTGATCCTCGATCTGCAGCAGTACCTGATGCTCGTTTTCCTGGGTGCTGACGGTGATGCTGTCGCCGTCGCGGCTGGCGTCCCTGGCGTTGCCCAGCAGGTTTATCAGTACCTGCACCAGGCGCTGGGAGTCACCGGACGCCAGGTGCTTTGGATCACAGAGGTTAACATACTTGACCTCGGGGCCCTTGCGGTTGAGCGACAGCAGGTGCACGGCCTCGTTGGTGCAGGCGGCCAAATCCACTGCTTCGTTGGGATTCTGGTGGCGGCTGCCGACGTGGGCAAAGTTGACCAGCGACTGCACGATACGCGAGACGCGGCGGGTCTGCTCGATGATCTGCTCGGACGCCTCGCGTGCCTCCAGTTGCTCGGATTCGTCGCGCAGGTTCTGCGCCAGACAGGCGATGCCGGTGATCGGGTTGCCGATTTCGTGCGCGACACCCGCTGCCAGACGGCCAATCGAGGCCAGGCGCTCGGAGTGCATCAACTCCTCTTCCAGCATCTGGTTTTCGGTCTGATCCTCGATCAGCAGCACCAGGCCACTGCCGCCCACGTAACCGGGCTCGTCGATGGCGGCCTTGTGCAGGCTCAGCCATTGGGTCTGGCCGTCGATCACCAGTTTCTGTTTGTGCAGGTGCGAGGACTGGTCCTCCACAAAACGCTCCAGCAGATCGCCCCAAGGCCCTGGCAGGCTGGTCAAGCGTGAGCCGATGACGCTGTCGGCCTCGATGCCGGTGAGCGCCTGCATGGCACGGTTCCACATCAGTACTTCATTGTCCTGTGCCAGCGAGCAGACGCCCATGGGCAGGTCCTGCAGGGTTTGTCGGTGATAGCGGCGCAGCGCGTCCAGTTCAGCGGCCAGGCCCGTGAGGCGCGAGTGGTAGTCCTCCAGACGGTTTTCGATGAAGTGAATGTCTTCAGTGACATAGCCGTCCCGGCCCATCTTGAAGGGCAGAAAGGTTTCGATGATGTCCTGGGCAACGGAGGGGCCCATCAGGCCCGACAGGTTGGCCTCCAGGCGGTCACGCAGGCGGCGTAAAGCATAGGGCCGGTGCTCGTCGAAGGGTAGCTTGAGGTCACGCAGTGCCTGTTCCACTTCGTATTGCGCGGTCTTGTTGCCCAGAGGCTTCGCCAATTGTTGGGCAAATTCCTGGGGTGATGCAGCCATTAGCTCCATGCGCTGGGGGCGACTGACGTTGTCAACCGAGCAGGCTTCGGCGGCGCTCTGCTCTTCATTGCTGCGCTGGGTGAACAGCGAAATCAGTGTGAGCACCACGACGTTGACCGCCAGCGAGCTGATGGCCGCCAGGTGCCAGGTATCGGCATTGAAGCTCAGCGTCAGGCCAAATAGCTGCAGCCCCGGCAGGCTGGTGACCAGAGGCAGCAGCAGAGTGATAGACCACACCAGCATGCCGGCAATCAGGCCGCCGATGAAGCCTCGGCGGTTGGCCTGTGGCCAGTACAGGACCGAGAGTGTGCCAGGCAGAAACTGGACCGTGGCGACGAAGGAGGCGATACCCAGGTTGGCCAGGTCCTGCTCGGCTCCGAGTAGGCGATAAAAGCCGTAGCTGGCCATGATGATGGCAGCGATCAGGGTACGGCGAGTCCAGAGCAGCCAGCGATAGATGTTGTTGTCGGCGCTGGGCTGATACAACGGCAGTACCATGTGGTTGAGCACCATGCCGGACAGCGCCAGGGTGACCACGATAATCAAGCCGCTGGCAGCAGACAGGCCGCCGACAAAGGCGAGCAGCGAGAGCCATTCCGAGCCGGCTGCCACGCCCAGGCCCAGTGAAAAGTACTCGGGGTTGGTTGGTACGCCCAGATGCAGGCCGGCCCAGAGAATCGGCGGTACCGCCAGACTCATCAGCAACAGAAATAGCGGCAGGCCCCAACTGGCCGTACCCATTGCCCGTGGATTCAGATTCTCGGTAAAGGCCATGTGGTACATGTGCGGCATGACGAAGGCTGCGGAGAAAAACACCAGCAGCAGGGTGCGCCAGGGACCTTCCTGCAAGGGCGTGTGCAGGGTCTTGAGGGCTTCCTGATTGCTGTCGAGCCAGAGCTGCAGGCCCGCGGGGCCGTCAAACACCACATAAAGCGCATACAGGCCGATGGCGGCAATCGAGATCAGCTTGACCAGGGACTCGAAGGCAATCGCGATGACCAGGCCTTCATGTTTTTCGCGGGCTGAAATGTGCCGCGCGCCAAACAGGATCGCGAACAGGGTAATCAGTACGCAGAACCCCAGCGCCACGGTACCGTGGCCGGATTCCTGCGTCAGTATCTGTACCGAATCGGCGACCGCCTGAATCTGCAATGCCAGCAGCGGTAATACGCCGACTAGCATGAATAGCGTGGTCAGGGTGCCGGCCCAGGTGCTGCGAAAACGGAAGGAAAAAAGGTCGGCGAGCGACGACAGCTGGTAGGTGCGGGTAATGCGCAGGATCGGGCTGAGCAAGACGGGCGCAAGCAGAAAGGCCCCGCAGACGCCCAGATAGTAGGTCAGAAAACCGTAGCCATACTGATAGGCAAGGCCGACGGTGCCGTAAAACGCCCAGGCGCTGGCGTAGACACCCAGTGAAAGTGTGTAGGTGGCTGGGTGGCGGAGTACGGCACGCGGTACCAGGCCGTGCTCGGTCATCCAGGCCACGCCAAACAGCAGGATAAGGTAAATAATGCTGATCAGCAGCAGCTGACTCAGGTCAAAGCTCATCGGCATCTTTTGGGCTCTGTAGCAGCATGCCGGCGATGATCAGGATCAGCCACAGCACATAGGGACGGTACCAGGCACCCTGGGGCTCTATCCACCAATCCATGATAGCGGGTGAGAACAGATAGATGCCGATTACCAGCAGCAGCACCAGGCGGTAGATATACATGGGTATCCGTTGATTTGCGGGCGGCCGCAGAGCGCATTGCCGCTTTGGTCAGGTCCTGATGGTAATCAGGCGGCTGCGCCTTGCCAAGGGCATCAATCAAAGCGGGCGTCGTAGGGCAGGCTTTGCGTGGCGCTGAGGCGCTGTGGTTGCCAGTTTGCAACGGCCCAATTGAGCAGCTCTTCGACACTGGCGCTGCGCAGCTTGGCCGGTGGGTTCTGTGCCAGTGCCTGCAGTGCGCGGAACAGTTGCGCCGGTGCCTGACCCGGGTCGAGTGGCGTGGAGCCCAGACGCTTGCTCAACTTCTCGCCATCTGCTCTTAGCAGCAGGGGTATGTGCAGGTAGCGGGGCGGTGGCTGGTCGAGCAGCTGATAAATCCACTGCTGGCGCGGGGTCGAGTCGAGCAGGTCGGCACCACGCACTACATCGGTGATGCCTTGGGCGATGTCGTCGAGCACCACGGCCAGCTGGTAGGCGTAGATCCCGTCGCGACGGCGGATGATGAAGTCGCCGAGGCTGCTCGCCAGGTTCTGACTGAACGGTGGTTGCAGACGGTCGAGGGTGGTGATCTGTCGATCCGGAACCAGCAGACGTACCGCGTGATCGGGCGCAGGCGGCAACTGGCGCTTGCGGCAGGTGCCGGGGTAAACACCGTCGAACTCCGCCAGGTCGCGGCGTGAACAGTCGCAGTAATAGGCCTTGCCCTCATCGAGCCATAGCTCAAGCTGCGCTTGATAGCGCGCCAAGCGGTCCTGCTGATAGAGGATGGCACCGTCACTGTGCATGCCGTAACAGGCCAGGGTATCGATGATCTGTTGGCTGGCGCCGGGGATGCTGCGCGGCTGGTCGAGGTTTTCCACCCGAATCAGCCAGTGGCCATGGTGCTGACGTGCGTCCAGGTAGCTGGCAAGCGCTGCAACCAGGGAGCCAAAGTGCAGTTGACCGCTGGGGGTGGGGGCAAAACGTCCGACGTAGGGAGCTGCTGGAGGCATGGTGGTCGGTCAGGCGGGCAGGCTGCGAGGGTGCAGCCTGCGGACAACAGGCGGAGGCTTAGCTGCCGACCTGCTTTTCCTTGATCTCTGCCAGCGTCTTGCAATCGATACAGAGGGTGGCAGTAGGGCGGGCTTCGAGACGGCGAATGCCGATTTCAACGCCGCAGGAGTCGCAGAAGCCGTAGTCATCTTCTTCAATACGCTGCAGAGTCTGGTCGATCTTCTTGATCAGCTTGCGCTCGCGATCACGGGCGCGCAGCTCGAGGCTGAACTCTTCTTCCTGGCTGGCACGGTCGGCTGGGTCAGGGAAGTTGGCTGCTTCGTCCTGCATGTGGTGTACGGTGCGGTCGACTTCTTCCATCAATTCCTTTTTCCAGGTATTGAGGATGTCGGCGAAATGCTTGAGCTGCTGCTCATTCATATACTCTTCGCCCTTCTTTTCGACATAGGGGACGAAGCCGCGGATCAACATTGATGTTTTTTGCTTGGCATTGCTGGGCATGAGAACCGCCTCACTTTTTGCTCGATCTTCCTGTTCCAGGTCCCACATACACAACCTGAATGACTCGGCCATTGGCCTGCAAGCGGGCAAAGCTACCAGAACCTGATCACCTGCGCTACTGTTTAGCGCCAGAAGGTGTTGCAGCTGATATTGCCAGCACTGCAGGCCTGCGCCTGGCACGGTATGATCGCCGTTCACGTGCTTTAGTTCAGGACTTTTTATGCCTCAGCAACGCTGGACCCGTCGGGTTCAGGATATCCAGCCCTTTCATGTCATGGCGGTGCTTGCTCGAGCGCGCGAGCTGGAAGCGGCTGGCCGCGACATTATTCATATGGAAATCGGTGAGCCGGATTTCTCGACGCCAGAGCCGATTGTTCGCGCGGGGCAGCAGGCACTGGCCGACGGGCGTACCGGGTACACGCCGGCGCTGGGGTTGCCGGCACTGCGTGAGGCCATTGCCGGTCTGTACGCCCGGCGCTATGGCATCAACCTGGACCCGTCGCGGGTGGTGGTAACGCCCGGCGGCTCTGCGGCACTGTTGTTAATCAGTGCGCTGCTGGTGGAGCCGGGCAAGAAAGTGCTGATGGCCGACCCGGCGTACCCGTGCAACCGCCACTTTCTCCGGCTGGTCGAAGGGCGTGCGGTGCTGGTGCCGACCGGCCCGGAAACCGGCTATCAACTGACGCCGGAGCTGGTCGAACAATACTGGGACAATGATTGCGTGGCCGTGCTCGCGGCTTCACCAGCGAACCCGACGGGCACGCTGTTGAGTCAGCCTGAGCTGGCCGCACTGTCAGCCTGCTGTCGGCGCTTGCGGGCGGAGCTGATCGTCGATGAGATCTATCACGGCCTGACGTATGGCGTGGATGCCTGTTCGGCGCTGAATGTCGCCGATGATGCCTTTGTGCTCAACAGCTTCTCCAAGTACTTCGGCATGACCGGCTGGCGACTCGGCTGGTTGGTGGCGCCAGCCGAAGCGGTGCCGGCACTGGAGAAACTGGCGCAGAATCTTTATATATGCGCGCCGCACATGGCGCAGCAGGCGGCGTTGGCGGCCTTTGGTGAAGCGGCTCGCGAGATTTGCGAGTTGCGCCGTCATGCGTTCCAGGTGCGCCGCGACTTTTTATTGCCGGCACTGCGCGAGTTGGGCTTTCATATTCCCCTGACCCCGCAGGGTGCATTTTATCTCTATGCCGATATGCAGGGGCTCGGTGGTGACAGTCAGCAGCTGTGTCAGCACATCATTGATACCGAGTTTGTCGCGCTGACCCCGGGACTGGACTTTGGCCAGCACCGTGCCGATCAGCACATACGTTTTGCCTATACCACCTCGCTGGAACGGCTGGAGCAGGGGGTCGAGCGCGTAGCCCGTGCACTGCAAAGCTGGCCGGCATGCTGATTCCTTTCGAAGTGCCGTTGACGCCGGCGCGGCTGGTCAGGCGCTACAAGCGGTTTCTCGCTGATGTAGTGCTGGAGGACGGACGCGAGCTCGCGGTGCACTGTCCGAACACCGGGTCCATGCGCAATTGCGGTCAGCCCGGTGACAGGGTCTGGCTGCGCCTGGAACAAAAGCCTGGCCGCAAACTGCCCGGTAGCTGGGAGCTGGTTGAGGTCGCGCCGGGTGAGTTGGCTTGTGTGCACAGTGCGCGCGCCAACAAGGTGGTGGCTGCCGCACTGCAGGCTGGCTTGATACCGCCGCTGGGTGGTTACGCGCAGCAGCGTGCGGAGGTCAGCCTGCGCACCGGGGGCAGTCGCTTCGACTTCCTGCTGTCTGACCCCGGTGAATGTGTGGTGGAGGTCAAATGCGTAACCCTGGCCTTGGGCGGCGGCGAAGGCGCCTTTCCGGATGCGGTCAGCGTGCGCGGGCAAAAGCATCTACTTGAACTCAGCGAGGTCGCCGCCAGCGGCCGGCGTGCCTGCCTACTGTTTTGCGTCATGCACTCGGGAATAGATCGGGTACGGCCGGCCGATGAAGTCGATCCAGAATACGGGCGGTTATTGCGCGCCGCAGTGGCGGCCGGCGTTGAAGTGCTGGCTTGGTCGGTCTGGCCTACGCCAGAGGGATTGCAGGTACGCGGTCAACTACCGGTAGTGCTTTAGGGGCTGTCAATCGAGCCAAAGCTGATCGTCATGAATATGGCAAGGCAGTTGGCGCAGTGACTGGCCGACGCAGGGGCCAGCGACGCATTCACCGGACTCTGGCAAAAATAGTGCGCCGTGGGTCGCGCACTGGATCAGCCGTCGGGAGCTGTCCAGAAACTGATCCGGTACCCACTCCAGTGGCACGCCCCGGTGCGGGCAACGATTTTCGTAGACAAAAACCTGAACGCCCTGACGCACAGCGAACAGTGCCTGGCCTTGATGCATAATGCCCTTGCTGCCGCGTAGCGGGAGATCGCCAAGGCGACACAGTGGGCGGGGTGCGAGCTGGTTGTCGGTCATGGGCTGATTATTACCGGCCGCTGGGTACTTGGCCAGCGTGTTAACGCGGGCTGCGGCGAGGCAGGTAGTGCTTACCTGTATTGCGAGTACCTGCTGAGGATAAGGAAAAAGGATGATAGCGGCCTACCGCTTCAAACCCATTGTTGTTGTGTTGCTGCTGGCGCTGTTGCTGCTGGCGGTCTTGCTGTCGCTCGCGCTCGGGCCGGTCGCCATTCCGCTCGACGACACCCTGCGGGTGCTGCTGCAGCGGGTTACGGCGGCGGATTTGCCGGCGGATCAGGTGTTGATTATCGAGCAGATCCGTATGCCGCGCACCCTGATGGGGCTGTTGGTGGGGGCCACTCTGGCGCTGACCGGCGCGGCCATGCAGGGCCTGTTCCGTAATCCGTTGGCTGACCCTGGGCTGATAGGTGTTTCCAGCGGCGCCGCCTTGGGGGCGGCGCTGGTGATTGTGCTCGGTGCAACGGTACTGGCCCGGCTGCCGGCTGCCTTGCTGCCCTATGCCACGGTACTGGGCGCATTTCTCGGTGGTGTGGCGACTACCTGGCTGGTCTATCGCCTGGGGCAGTCGGTGCAGGGCACCTCGGTGGCCAGCATGCTGCTGGCCGGCATCGCGATAGCCGCTATCAGCGGCGCGGTTATCGGCCTGCTCAGCTACTTGGCGGACGACGTTATGCTGCGCACGCTCACGTTCTGGAATATGGGCTCCCTGGGCGGTGCGAGCTACCAGCGCGTTGCTGTTCTGGCGGTCTGTTGCGCCTTGGTCTGGTGGCGCTTGCCACGCCAGGCCAAAGCACTGAATGCGTTATTGCTTGGCGAGTCGGAGGCGCGTCATCTGGGCGTGGATGTCGAGCGGGTCAAGCGCGAGCTGGTGCTGGTCACCGCGCTGGGCGTTGGCGCCTGCGTGGCGATGGCCGGTTTGATCGGTTTTGTCGGGTTGGTGATACCGCATTTGGTACGGCTACTGTTGGGAGCAGACCACCGGCGCGTGCTGCCGGCGTCGATGCTGCTGGGCGCTGGTTTGTTGGTATTGGCTGACGTTGGTGCGCGGTTGATTGTTTCACCGGCAGAACTGCCCATCGGGATTATCACTGCAGTGCTGGGCGCGCCCTTCTTTCTGGCGTTATTGCTGCGTGCACAGCGCCGTGGAGGTGTCTGATGTTGCAGGTCGATGCACTGGATTGCGCACGCGGCGCCAGAACCATACTGCAGGGTATCTCGTTTCAGTTGGCAGCCGGTGAGGTATTGGCCGTGCTGGGCACCAACGGCGCGGGTAAAAGTACCTTGCTGGCGAGCCTGAGCGGTGAGCTGACGCCGCTCGGTGGCAGCATCATGCTGTCGGGTAGGCCGCTTGCCGGTTGGTCGGCCCAGGAGCGGGCGCGGAGAATGGCGGTGTTGCCACAGAGCTCAACGCTGGCTTTTGCCTTTAGTGTGGCTGAGGTGGTTGCACTGGGCCGCCTGCCACATGCCACTGGGCGACAGCAGGATGAGCTTATCGTCGAGCAGGCTATGGCCGCTACCGATGTCACGCAGTTGCGTGAGCGCAGCTACCTGACGCTGTCAGGTGGTGAGCGGCAGCGGGTTCATCTGGCTCGAGTGTTGACGCAGATCTGGGACGCAGGCGAGCAGGGTTGTCTGTTGCTGGATGAGCCCACAGCGTCGCTGGATCTGGCGCATCAGCAACTGATTCTGCAGCAGGCCCGTGACATGGCCGAGCGCGGTCTGGCGGTGGTCGTCGTGCTGCACGATCTGAATCTGGCTGCGCGCTATGCAGATCGCTTGCTTTTGCTGCACCAGGGGCGGGTCAGCGCCCTCGGTACACCCTGGCAGGTGCTCAGCACCGAGCGTGTCGCCGAGGTGTTCGGGGTTGCCGTGCGGGTGGAGAAGCACCCGCTGCAGGATAGCCCCTTGATCATTGTCTGAGGTGTTGATGAAAACGTTGTCTCTGCTGCTTGCCGGTCTGTTGCTGTCCATGACGCTGCGCGCCGCTGAATTACCCGCCTGGCAAACCACGGAGCAGCTGGCTGCTCCGCATCTGGGGCAGGCCTGGGATACTCGCGCACAGCGCTGGTTAAGTGCGGATCAACTGGTGGCTGAACTGGCCGGCAGTGCACGGGTGGTGGTAGGAGAGAAGCACGACAATGCGGATCATCACCGCTTGCAGCTCTGGTTGCTGCAGCAATTGCAGGCGCGTCGTCCGCAGGCCGCATTGTTGATGGAAATGCTACAACCCGGCCAGCAGGTAGCGGTGGATGGGCTGCAACACCGTGATTTGCCAGCGCCTGCGGCTTTGCAGGCGCAGCTTGACTGGCAGCCGGGCTGGGACTGGTCGCTCTACGGTCCCTTGGTACGCTGGGGGCTACAAGTGCCCGAGCGGCTTTTGGCGGCCAATCTCGGCATGGAGCAGATGCTGCACCGTTACAAGCGCCCGCCGCCGCTCAGTCCGCGTTACTCAGTGGCGGCGCGCGCGACGCTGGAGCAGACGCTGCTGGACAGTCACTGTGGCAAGTTGGATGCCAAGCGCCTGCCGGCCATGTTGGCAATTCAACAGGGCCGGGATGAGCAGATGGCCCGTGTGTTGGCCGAGGCTCCCACGCCAGCGCTCTTATTGGCGGGTGGCTATCACGCGCGGCGTGATCTGGGCATGCCGCTGCATTGGCAGCCGCAGTGGGGTGTAACGCCGACGGTGGTGTTGCTGTGGGAGGCGGGGGCCGGCGAGCTTCCGGGGCGAGCCCAGGCTGATTACGTGTGGCTGACCCCGGCATTGCCGGAGCAGAACTATTGCGCCGGCTGGGGTGAGGATTAAGGTGCTGCGTCGCCGGTCCGCATGGCCGGGCTGAGCTTGAGCATATCCAATACTGCCGCTGCAACGTCGCCTGCACGCGCGCTGAGGCTGATGCGCGTAGGTACCATCAACCACTGATTGATTACACCAACGATAAAACTGTGTACGCACAACAGTGCCAGTTCCATGTCCAGGTCAACGGGTAGTTCGCCGCGCGCGACCGCCAGGCGCAGGGTGGTCAGTAACTGGTTGTCATGCTCCTGGCGCATGGCTTGCAGGTGTTTTTTGGGGCCGCAGGGTTCGTCGGTATATTCGCACTTCAGAAATATAATTTCATGCACCTGACGATTGGTTGGGTCAGACTCCACACGACGAAAAACCTCCGTCAGCAGCTCGCGAAAGAGTTCCAGTGGGTGCGGCTCTTCGGGGTTGCGGGTTGCTTCGCTGAGGGCCGCCAGTGGCATGTGAATGCGCTCAAACAGCGCGTCGAGCAGGTCCGCCTTGTCCTGAAAGTGCCAATAAATGGCGCCCCGGGTAACCCCGGCAGCCTGGGCTATATCGGTCAGTGAGGCGCGCGAGACGCCTTTTTCGTGGAAGCACTGCTGTGCCGCGTCAATGATGCGCTGACGGGTCTCAAAGGCTTCTTCTTTGGTGCGTCTGACCATGATTTTCCGGGGGATTGGGTAAGGATTTTCGGCCGCATGGAGCGGGTTTGTGAGCTAATGTTAACTGATGCCTAAAAGCACTTACAAACATTCATGAATGTAAGTATATTATCCGCCATTACTGCTGTCTCTCGCGTCGTGCTGAGCGAGTGTTTCGGTTAAAAGATCAAAATTTCTGCCTTTACGAGGTTTCCCCATGCTGATCAAGCCAGCTCATGCTGCACTGATTCCGTTGTTAGCCGCCACCTTGTTGATCAGTGCCTGCCAGGATGAGGAACAGGGCGCCGGTGCTGGTGCTGGTGCCGAGCAGGGACCACCCCAGGTAGGTGTGGTGACCTTGCAGGCAGAGCACTTTCTATTGACCAACGAGCTGCCTGGACGCACAACGGCTTATCGCATCGCCGAGGTGCGGCCGCAGGTCAACGGCATCATCGAAAAGCGTTTGTTCGAAGAGGGAGCCGAGGTCAAGGCAGGTCAACAGCTCTACCAGATTGACGATGATGTCTATCAGGCAACGCTGAAAAGTGCCGAGGCCAGCAGCCTGGCCAGTCGATCCCTCGCTGAGCGCTACGGCATTCTGGTCAAGGAACGGGCGGTGAGTCAGCAGGAGTTTGACGAGGCGCGCTCCAGCAGTCTGCAGGCGCAGGCAGCGTTGGATCAGGCGCGGATCAATGTGCGTTACACCAAGGTGCTGGCGCCTATCTCCGGTCGTATTGGACGCTCTGCGGTGAGTGAAGGGGCGCTGGTCAGCAACGGGCAAAGCCAGGAGCTGGCGACCATTCAGCAGCTCGATCCTATTTACGTAGACGTTACCCAGCCTGCGCGCGACATGCTCAACCTGCGCCGCGATCTGGAAGCGGGCCGGCTGGAGCGTAGTGGCGACAACGCTGCCAAGGTCACGCTGAAGCTGGAAGACGGCAGCGTCTATCCGTTGGAAGGCAAGCTGGAGTTTTCCGAGGTGTCGGTGGATTCGGGTACTGGTTCGGTAACCCTGCGCGCGGTGTTCCCTAACCCCGATGAGCTTCTATTGCCGGGTATGTTCGTGCATGCGCAGTTGGTTGCCGGTGCCAAAAGTGATGCCATCCTGGCGCCCCAGCAAGGTATTACCCGTACGCCGCGCGGCACCGCAACGGCGTTGGTGGTTAATGCTGAAAACAAGGTTGAGCAGCGTGAGGTGGAAACCGAGCGTACGGTCGGTAACCGCTGGCTGATCAACTCCGGGTTGAATGACGGCGACCGCCTGATTACCGAAGGGCTGCAGTTCGTGCAGCCGGGCGCTGAAGTGAAAGTGAGCCCGGCCTCTAACGTCTCCGACAGTGTATCCGGGCAGTCCGGTGCTGACGCTCCTGCCGCTGAAGAGCAGACCAACGCTGCCGACCAGGAAGGGTAATCGTCCATGTCTCGTTTTTTTATCGATCGCCCTATTTTTGCCTGGGTAGTCGCACTGGTCATCATGCTGGTCGGCGGTCTGTCGCTACTCAAGCTACCCATTAACCAGTACCCCAGCATCGCGCCGCCGGCTGTGGGTATTTCCGTCGCTTATCCTGGTGCTTCGGCCCAAACGGTGCAGGACACCGTGGTGCAGGTGATCGAGCAGCAGCTCAATGGTATCGATGGCTTGCGCTACATCTCCTCGGAAAGTAATTCCGACGGCAGCATGTCGATTACCGTGACCTTCGAGCAGGGCACCGATCCGGATATTGCCCAGGTGCAGGTGCAGAACAAACTGCAACTGGCCACGCCGCTATTGCCGCAAGAGGTGCAGCAACAGGGGATTCGGGTAACCAAGGCAGTGCGCAACTTTCTGCTGGTGATCGGTGTGGTGTCGCAGGACGGCAGCATGAACCGCGACGATCTTTCCGACTATATCGTGTCGAACATTCAGGACCCCATCTCGCGCACTGCGGGCGTCGGTGACTTTCAGGTCTTCGGTGCGCAATACGCGATGCGTATCTGGCTGGACCCTGGCAAGCTGACCAACTTCAATCTGACGCCGATGGATGTCAGTGCGGCGATTCAGGCGCAGAACGTGCAGGTGTCGGCTGGTCAGTTTGGCGGTTTGCCCGCGGTACCCGGGCAGCAGCTGAACGCGACCGTACTGGGTAAAACCCGTCTGCAGAAGCCTGAGGAATTCCGCAAGATTCTGTTGAAGGTGCAGAGCGATGGATCGCAGGTACGCCTGGAAGATGTCGCCAAGGTGGAGTTGGGCGCACAGGATGCCAGCATTTCGGCGCTCTATAACGGCAAGGCAGCTTCGGGTATGGCAATCAAGCTTGCGACCGGTGCCAACGCGCTGGAAACGGGTAAGGCCATTCGCGCCACTATCGCCAATCTGGAGCCCTTCTTCCCCGAAGGCATGGAAGTGGTGTACCCCTACGACACCACTCCGGTGGTGGCGGAGTCGATTCTGGGGGTAGTACACACGCTGTTTGAGGCTATCGTGCTGGTCTTCCTGGTCATGTACCTCTTCCTGCAGAATTTCCGGGCCACCTTGATTCCGACGCTCGCGGTACCGGTGGTACTGCTGGGTACCTTCGGCATGCTGTCAGTGTTTGGCTTCAGCATCAACATCCTCACCATGTTCGCCATGGTGCTCGCCATTGGTCTATTGGTGGATGACGCCATTGTGGTGGTTGAGAACGTGGAGCGGGTGATGGCCGAAGAAGGGTTGTCGCCGCTGGAGGCCACGCGCAAATCCATGGGCCAGATTCAGGGCGCCCTGGTGGGTATCGGGTTGGTGCTGTCGGCGGTGTTCCTGCCGATGGCCTTCTTTGGCGGCTCTACCGGCGTCATTTATCGTCAGTTCTCGATCACCATTGCCTCGGCGATGGGGTTGTCGGTACTGGTTGCCCTCGTCTTTACGCCGGCGCTTTGTGCGACCATCCTCAAGCCGCTACCGCAGGGGCATAGCCATGAGAAGCGCGGCTTCTTTGGCTGGTTCAACCGGACCTTTGACCGGGGTATCCATCGCTATGAAAAAGGCGTGGCAGGGATACTGACCCGCAAGGCGCCTTACCTGCTGCTGTACTTGGTGATCGTTGGGCTGATGATCTTTCTGTTCACCCGTCTACCGAGTGCGTTTCTGCCGGATGAGGACCAGGGCGTGCTGTTTGCTCAGGTACAAACGCCGGTCGGTTCCACCGCAGAGCGCACTCAACAGACGGTGGACGCCATGCGTGAGTACCTGTTGAAGGAAGAGTCGGATACGGTCAATTCGGTGTTTACCGTGACCGGTTTCAACTTTGCCGGCCGCGGGCAGAACGCGGGCCTGGCGTTTATCGGGCTGCATCCGTGGGAAGAGCGCGGTGGTGATGGGCAGGACGTGTTTTCGCTGGCGCAGCGCGCGCAGCAGCACTTTGCCGGTTTCCGCGATGCCATGGTGTTTGCTTTCGCGCCACCGGCGGTTATGGAGCTGGGCACCGCGACCGGTTTTGACCTTTACCTGCAGGACAACTCCGGCGTTGGCCATGACGTATTGCTGAAAGCGCGCAACCAGTTGCTGGGGATGGCACAGCAAAGCCCGGTCTTGACCAGTGTGCGCCCCAACGGTCTGGATGATCAGCCGCAGTACCAGTTGTTGATCGATGATGAAAAGGCGCGCGCGCTTGGCTTGTCACTAAGTGATGTGAACCAGACGCTGTCGATCGCGTGGGGCTCCAGTTACGTCAATGACTTTGTTGATCGCGGCCGGGTGAAGAAGGTTTATCTGCAGGGTGAAGCAGAATCACGGATGAATCCGGAAGACTTGAAAAAGTGGTTCGTACGCAACGATGTGGGCGAGATGGTGCCGTTCAGTGCCTTTGCCTCAGGCGAATGGGTGTACGGCTCACCCAAACTGGCGCGTTATAACGGCGTGTCGGCTATGGAGGTGCTGGGCGAACCCGCACCCGGCTACAGTACCGGTGACGCGATGGCTGAAATCGAGAGTATGGCCCAGAAGCTGCCCAAGGGTGTGGGTGTGGCCTGGACTGGGCTGTCCTACGAAGAGCGGTTGTCCGGCGACCAGGCACCGGCGCTCTATGCACTGTCGCTGATTGTGGTTTTCCTCTGTCTTGCAGCGCTGTACGAGAGCTGGTCAATTCCGCTGGCGGTGATGCTTGTCGTGCCCCTGGGTGTGATCGGTGCGCTGCTGGCTACGCTGGGCCGGGGGTTGTCGAACGATGTGTTCTTCCAGGTGGGGCTGTTGACCACTATCGGTCTGACGGCAAAGAACGCGATTTTGATTGTCGAGTTCGCCAAGGAGTTGCATGAGCAGGGCATGAGCATTTTTGATGCCGCGGTGGAGGCTTGTCGCCTGCGCTTACGCCCGATCGTCATGACCTCGCTGGCCTTTACTCTGGGCGTGGTGCCGTTGGCGCTGGCCACGGGAGCGGGTGCTGGCAGTTCGCACGCCATTGGTACCGGTGTGATCGGCGGCATGATGACTGCAACTGTGCTGGCGATCTTCTGGGTGCCGCTGTTCTATGTGATGGTCACAACCCTGTTCAAGGGTAAGCAGGCGCCGGGTACCGAGCCGAGCACCGAGAAGAAGGAGGAGCAACAGTGAAGCGCTGTTTATTGAGCCTGGCCGTCATGGCGGCCCTGGGTGGTTGCTCGCTGATTCCTCAGTACGAGCGACCTGAAGCGCCGGTTGCGGCCGCCTGGGAAACCGGTGACCAGGCCAGTGCAAACAGCACCGCGCTGGTCGGCTGGAAGTCCTTTTTCAAGGATCCAGAGCTGCAGCAACTGATCGAAATCGCCTTGGAAAACAATCGCGACCTGAGGGTTGCCGCGCTGAACGTTGAGGCCAATCGCGCGCTGTATGGCATTCAGCGAGCAGAGATCTATCCGCAAGTGAATATCAACGGTGACGGTAGTCGTATGCGTCTGCCGGCGGATCTGGCTGACGGCAATGACAGCATGATTACCAGTCAGTATTCCGCAACGGTAGGTGTGTCTTGGGAGCTGGACCTGTTTGGTCGGATTGGCAGTCTGCGCGAGCAAGCGCTGCAAGAGTTTCTTGCCAGTGATGAAGCTCGGCGCGGCGTGCAGATCAGCCTGGTGGCCAACGTCGCCAATACCTACTTCACCTGGCAGGCGGATCAGGCGTTGCTGGAGGTGACCGAGGAAACACTGCAAGCCTACGAAGAGAGCCTGGCGATTACCAACCGCAGTTACGAGGTGGGCGTGGCGTCTTCGCTGGAGTTGTCGCAGGCCCGCAGTGCCGTGCAAAGCGCGCGCGTCAGCTTGGCGCAGTATCGGCGCTATGTCGCTCAGGATCGCAACGCGCTGACCGCGCTTCTAGGTCAGGCCGCGCCGAGGTTGCCGGCACAAAATGCATCTCTGAATCAGACGCTGGTAGCCGAAGTGCCGGTGGGACTGCCCTCCGAAGTGCTGTATCAGCGCCCCGATATTCTGCAGGCCGAGTATGAGTTGCGCGCGGTCAATGCCAGTATCGGCGCGGCCAAGGCGGCTTTCTTTCCGAGTATCAGCCTCACCGGTGCCGGCGGCAGTGCCAGCAGCGATCTGGATGGCCTGTTTGATAGCGGCTCGGAGTACTGGAGCTTCACTCCCAGCATCAGCGTGCCTATCTTCCGTGCCGGGGCGCTGAAGGCCAGTCTGGATTACGCCGAGGTCATCAAGAATCAGCAGGTGGCGCAGTACGAAGGGGCTATCCAGAAAGCCTTTCAGGAGGTGGCGGATGGGCTGGTCGCGCGGGACACCTACGTCGAGCAGGTCGCTGCTCAGCGGGCCCTGTTGGAGACTAGCGAGGACTACTACCGGCTTGCCGAACGACGCTATCGCACGGGTATCGATAGTTACCTGACGTTACTTGATGCGCAGCGCCAGCTGTTCGAGGTGCGTCAAGGCGTGGTGGCAGATCGTCTCAGCCAACTGATTAGCGAGGTTAACCTGTTCAAGGCGCTCGGTGGGGGCTGGTACGCCGACGAGCTGCCAGAGCATCGGGAACCAGAGGCCTGATCGACGTCAAGTAGCACCGACAACGCCGAGGCAGTGATTGCCTCGGCGTTTTTTTATGTCGCGACCTTAGCCCTAGCCAGGTCAGCGTCAAATTCTGAGCAAAAAAATGCCCGCTCAATGAGCGGGCGAAATCCGTGATTAGCCTGATGAGGAGATAACCGTTTGTCTCGCGACAATCTGTTATCAAAGCCATCTCGCGATGACTTGTTGCTAATGATAACGCATATCATTAGCGCGTCAAGCGTAAATGAGAATTATTTTCCATTAAGCTGTTTGTAGTGCGTCAATTCCTTGTTCATCAGGTCGATCCGCCTCGCCATGCTTTCGATCAGGCTGTGCGCAATGCGTGGATTGCTCTGCATCAATGCGAGGAACTGTTCCTTTGGAATCATCATGACCGTCGTCGGCGCGCTGGCGATGACGGTGGCGGAGCGCTTCTCTCGGGTAAACAGTGCCATAGCACCAAAAATTTCGTCTTTCTGCACATCACCGACCTTGATGCCCTCAACGAAAGCTTCTGCGTGGCCTTCGGTAATGATGAACACATGGTCGGCCTCGTCACCCTGGCGGATCAGCTCGGCCCCTGGAGCGAAGTGTTGAAAGCCGGTTACCGGTCGCACCTCAGGTTGCTTGCTGTGCGCTAGCGCGTCGGACATCAGTGCAGCCTGGCCGAGAATGTATTGGGTGAACTGTTCCTGCCGCTGGCTGTTGCCATGAATATGCTTGAATAGCGCTTCGCGATCATAGGGGATCAGCGTGAGCGGTTCTTCGCTCATGTAGTTGCAAGGGGCGGTATTCAAACCTTGGCGCAGACCTATGAGGTCGCCTTCCTGAATATAGAACAGGGGCTTGCCGTCGATCAGTGCGTGCAGCAGGCCGCTTTTGAGTAGGTAGAGGCGATGTTGGCCGATGTGTTGGTAAAGGTCATCGACCGCATCGAGCTCGATGGGCGCGTCGCAAGGTTCAAGCCCGTTCAGTAGCTGTTCGGGGATGCGCTGCAGGGTGTTGATGAGTTTTTCAGCGTAGGGGGGCTGATCACCTATGAGGTACATAACGGAATTCCTTTTAATTAGATCCTGCTCTACCGCGATGTGGCGTCATACCGCTGGGTAGATACCGGCTGGGCCGCAGCGCCAGATATACATTACTGCAGGGGCCCCTCTGCTCGTCAACATAAAAGCCACCGCCAGCGCCTGACAACTAATTTGCCTCAGGCCTGTGAGCTGTGTCGCGGAAACGAAGGCTGGCGCTAAGGCGGTGCTTGCGCCTGCAATTGCTGCAGCAGTTGTTCCTTGTATTGTGGGTCGAGGTCATTCCAGTGCACGTCCTGCAAGGCGCCGGCAATTGAGAACATCAGCGCCTTCGAGGCGTTGAAGCCACGCGCGCGAACGGCGCTATAGGCGCCGACGGGGCCGAGTTGACGTAGTTGTTCGCGATTGTGAATGCCGGTGGCGTGCAGCCACTGGACCGAGGTCTTGCCCAGGTTGCGCATCCCGAGAAGTTCATCTTGGCTCATGTACACCCCGCGTCATGGAAACGGGGTGAGAGGAGCAGAGGCTGGCTAGGCCAGTCGCTGGGGTGTCCGGGGTGGCAGCCGGACGCTGAGAGGTGTGCAGCATGGTATCGGGCTTCTTTTTATTGGTATCCCGATACCAGTGTAGATACCTCTGCTTGATCCGTACAGAACGGCTCTGGCTCGCGTTAGAGGCGCTTCTTCAGCTGCTCCGACAGTGCCTGCATGCTGCTGGCGCTGGAGGTGTCTACCTGTACGCTGATCTGCTGCTCTTGCTCCGTCAACGGCTCCAGGTGTTGCTGCTGCTGCAGTACTACTTGCATATCTGCATCGGAGGGATCGGCACCCTCTCGGCGACGTTGAGCGATCCATTGCTCTATGGTCTGCATTGGCACCTCGCAATGCAGGATCAGACAGGGCGCGCATTGCTCTTCAACGGCCTCGCGCATCTGCTGGCGCTGGGCGTGCTTGAGGTGGGTGGCGTCGATGATCACGGCGAAGCCGTTGGCCAGAATGAGCTGCGCCAGCGCGGCCAGCCGGTCATAGGTTTTGGTGCTGCGCTCGGGCGCGTACAGGCCAGAGTCCAGTGCCTGATTGTCGGCACTGCCAAACAGGCGTTTACGCTCCATGTCGGAACGAACCCGAATAGCCCCGACTTCGCTGACCAGGTTTTGCGCCAGCGTACTTTTACCGCTGCCGGACAGGCCAAACATCAAAATACCGAAGCGCGCAGGGACTTCGGTGTAGCGTTCGGCGAGGTTTGCGTAGCCGCGATAGCGCGTCATAACCTGCTCGCGCGCTTCGGCGCTGCTGTCGTCGCTCAGACCGAACAGGGCCACCTTGGCACGCACTATGGCCCGGTAGGCCTTGTAGTAATTGAGTACCGCGAGGCCTTCATAATCTCCGGTTTGCTCCAGGTAGCCGCTCACGAAGCGTAGCGCCATTCCGGTCAGGCCACGATCTTCGAGATCCATGGCCATGAAGGCGACATCGCTCATGACATCGGTCCAGCGAAAGGCTTCATTGAACTCAATGCAGTCAAACAGGGTCACTTGTCCATCGACCAAAGTGACGTTGTCGAGGTAGGTGTCCCCATGGCATTCGCGCACCAGCCCGGCGGCTTTGCGTTCGGCCAGTTGGGGGGTCAAGCGTTGATAGGTGGTGTTCGCCCACTGCTCCAGTTGCTCGAGCTGAGCCAGATCATTGGCGTCGTCGAGGAAAGGACGAATCTGGTCGAAATTCTGTGCAACCGGCGCGTGGACCTGATCGGGATTCCCGTACGGCTGGTCGATGCCGGCATGCTTGATTTGCCCGTGAAAGCGCGCCAGAGTGCCGGCCAGTTCGTCTATATGATGATTTTTCAGGCGGCCCTCGCGCTGCATGTTACCCAGCAGATCCGGCTGACGGAACTGGCGGGTCTTCACCAGATACTCGATGATCGGGCTGTCGCCGGTGAGCGTGGGCGCTTCGGCGCTGCCGCGCACGGGAATCACGTCCAGATACAAATTGGGCGCTAGGCGGCGATTGAGACGCACCTCTTCCGCGCAGAAGTGTGCGCGTTGCTCCAGGCTGGAGTAGTCAAGAAACCCGAAATTGACCGGTTTCTTGATTTTATAAACGTAGTCGCCGGTCAGCAGTACCCAGGAAATATGCGTTTCCATCAGGGTGAATTCGCTCACCGGATGGTCGTAAAGCGCGGGATTTTGCAGGGCTTGTAACAGAGTCTGGCTCACAGAGTTTCCTTGCTGGGGCTGGCAATGAGAACATTATGCGGGTTGGCTGGTCTGAGGCCAACCATGGCAACAGGCCGATAGTGTGCTGTCGGTCTCAACGGGTGTGAGGTATAGCAGGGCGATATGGCTAAAAAACGCAAGGCGCGGGCAAAGAAAAAGAGCAGTATGAAGCAGCGCCTGGGAGGCTGGGCACTGAAATTGGGACTGGTGTGTTTGGTGCTGCTGGCGGCACTGGCCATGTACCTGGACGCCATCGTGCAGGAGAAGTTTTCCGGCAAACGCTGGGCTGTCCCGGCCAAGGTGTTTGCGCGGCCTTTGGAGCTCTACGCAGGTCAGCATCTTGGCCGAGATGATTTTTTGACTGAACTCAAGGCGCTTGGTTACCGCACGGTCAATTCGGTCAGTGGGCCGGGTCAGATGGCGGTCAGTGGCAGTCAGATTGACGTTTATACGCGTGGCTTCCAGTTTTTCGAGGGAGCCGAGCCGGCGCAGCGTGTGAGTGTGCGTTTCAACGGTCAACAAGTCGCCAGTATCGGCGGTGGCGCCAATCTGGTGATGGCACGGCTGGAGCCGATGATGATTGGCGGTATCTACCCTGCGCACAACGAGGACCGCATTCTGGTGCGCCTGGATCAGGCGCCCCCCTACCTGGTGGATTCGCTGGTGGCAGTGGAAGATCGCGAGTTCTTCCAGCATTTTGGTGTGTCTCCCAAGGGCATTGCGCGCGCCATGTACGTAAACCTGACCTCCGGCAGTTTACGGCAGGGTGGCAGCACACTGACCCAGCAGTTGGTCAAGAACTTCTACCTCAACAGTGATCGCAACATCATCCGCAAGGGGCTGGAAGCGATGATGGCGGTGCTGCTTGAGCTGCACTATTCCAAAGAGGAAATTCTCGAGGCCTACCTCAATGAGGTGTTCCTCGGCCAGGATGGCAACCGTGCGATCCACGGTTTTGGTCTGGCCAGTCAGTATTACTTCGCTCAGCCACTGCAGGAGTTGCAGTTGCATCAGGTGGCATTGCTGGTGGGCATGGTCAAGGGGGCATCCTATTACAACCCGCGTCGCAATCCGGAGCGGGCCACCGAGCGCCGCAACCTGGTGCTCGATCTGATGGCCGAGCAGGGCATGGTCAGTGCCGAGCAGGCGGTGCAGGCAAAGAACAAGCCACTGGATGTGTCGGTGGGTGGCAGCATGGCCGACACCAGCTATCCGGCTTTCATGGATCTGGTCAAACGCCAACTGCGTGCCGACTACCGCGACGAGGATTTGACCAGCGAAGGCCTGCGGATCTTCACCAGCTTGGATCCGTTGTTGCAGCACAAGGCCGAGGAGGCGGTAAAAACCACTCTCAAGCGCCTTGGGCCTGCCGCGGAGGATGTGCCGCTGGAGTCGGCCATGGTGGTTTCGGGTGCGCAGACTGGCGAGGTGTTGGCGGTGGTAGGCGGTAGTAACCCCCGCTTCTCTGGCTTCAACCGGGCGCTGGACGCCTCGCGTCCGATCGGCTCGCTGATCAAGCCAGCGATTTATCTAACGGCACTGGAGCAGGCCGATCGTTATTCCCTGGTTACGCCGATTGATGATGCGCCTATCGAGTTGGAAGCCGAGCCGGGCAAAACCTGGTCCCCGCAGAACTACGGGCGTGAGAGTCACGGCCTGGTGCCGCTGTATCTGGCGTTGGCAAAGTCCTATAACCAGGCTGCGGTGCGTCTGGGCATGGATGTTGGCGTCGACAAGGTGCTCAATACCGTGCGCCGGCTAGGCGTGGAACATGACTGGCCGGCTTATCCATCAATGTTGCTGGGTTCAGGTGCTATGACCCCTATGCAGGTCAGTGACATGTACCAGACCCTGGCTAACGGCGGCTTCAACACACCGTTGCGGTCGATTCGCAACGTGCTTACCGCGCAGGGCGAGCCGCTCAAGCGTTACCCTTTTGAGGTCAGACAACGCTTTGATTCCGCCAGCATCTATCTCACCCAGGAGGCGATGTCGCATGTGATGACGGAGGGCACTGGCCGTTCGGCGTATAACCGCGTTCCTTCCAGCGTGCGTCTGGCCGGCAAGACAGGCACTACCAATGATTTGCGGGATAGCTGGTTTGCTGGCTTCTCGGACGATCTGGTTGCCGTCGCCTGGGTGGGACGTGATGACAACGGGCGCACTCGGCTGACCGGGGCAACGGGCGCGCTGCAGGTGTGGAGCGCCTTCATGGGTGAAGCGCACCCGCAGAGCTTGTCGGCGGTGCCCCCAGCGGGGATTGTCAAAGCCTGGGCTGACCCAAATACTGGTCTGGGAAGTGATCCGTCCTGCGTGGGTAGTATTGAAGTGCCGTTCCGCCAGGGCTTTGAGCCGCTGCCGGGACCTGGTTGCCGCCCGGTGATTGATACCGAAGCCTTGCAGGATGGCGCCAACAAGGTGCTGGATACCATTCGTGGCTGGCTGCGCTGATCAGCACTGCGTACACTGCCGCGATCAGGCTTGGAACACGAGCGGTTGTAAAGAGAGGATGAAGCAGATGGGTATCAGACAGGGTGTGCCGCTGGCGGCCATATTGATAATGTTGGCGGGTTGCGCGGGCTCGGGCGGCGCTATTCCGGTAGTCGACAGCGGGCGGCCCGTGTCCAATGAGGACATGCAGACCGGCGCAGGGCGCGTAACTCCCGCTGCACCTGTGACCGGTCAGCCGCGCGACAGCGGCGTCGTGGTCATGGTGCCCAATGCCGAGGGTGGCTCCAGTCAGGTGGAATCGTATCCGCTGGATTCGCAGCCTTCATTGCAGACCGGTCCTGGAGTTAGTTCTACCCCGAGCAGCGGGGGATTCGGCTCCAACAATGCTGGCGGCGTGCTGCAACAGGATGAACAGCTTGATGGCCCTGTGCTGGCTTTGTTGACGACCGCGCGGCAGCAGGAAAGCAATGGTGACCTGAACGGGGCTAATGCAAGTCTGGAACGCGCCATGCGGATTGCGCCACGCGAACCTCAGGTGCTGTACCGCTTGGCGCAGGTGCGCTTGGGGCAAGGCGATGCGGCGCAGGCTGAGCAGCTCGCGCAGCGTGGTTTGAGCTATGCCTCTGGCCGCCCGGAGCTGCAGGCTGGCCTGTGGGAACTAGTAGCGCAGGCTCGCGAGCAGCAGGGTGATGCGGCGGGTGCCCAGCAAGCCAGACAGCGAGCCAAAGTCTCCTCTTGAGTTCGCAGCAATGGCACGCTCTGGCGGATGCTCTGTTGCGGCTAGAGCTGGGGCTCCGGGCGTTGGGGCTTTGGTCGGATACGCGTCCTGCAGCAGAGCGGCTGAATAGTCCGGCGCCTTTCTGCGTCGACACGCTCACTTTTGAGCAATGGTTGCAATGGGTATTCATCCCGCGTCTGGCCTTGCTGATCAATCAGCAGGGCCGACTGCCAGCAGCATGCAATATTATGCCGATGGCGCAGGAGGCATTGGCGCCGCTCGGGCGTCGTGGGCAGCCGCTACTGGGAACTGTTGCCGAGGTGGACCGTCTGGCATCCCTGCTGGTCCACCGCTGAGTCACGCTGTCGGGCTTAGTCGCAGTGCGTAGCCAGGTCTTCGCGGGCTTTCGCTATCATGGCCTGACGTTCCTCTTCCCCGATGCGTTCCATTTCGCCGGCCTCATTGGTGCGCCCCAGGCGTGGATTGTTCTCCAGCGTGGTCAGGTCTGCGCGCAGCTTGGCGCATTGGGCCTCACGCTGGGCCTGTTGTTCGCGTTCTGCTTTCTTGGTTGCCGTCTCGGTTTCACCATTTTGCAGATCGGCTTCGCCCTGCGCTTCTGTCGCAGCGGGTGCCATATTGCTGCCCAGCTTAGGCGGAGCGGTGACATCCATGCGTTCGTACTGATCACTGGCGGGGGGTTGCTGGCTGAACTGCGTTACGCCGTTCTCGTCTACCCACTTGTAGAGTTTCGCGGCCATGGCTTGCGAGCAGAGCATGCTCAGGGCGATGGCGATAAGCGTGTTGCGCATACGGTTTTCTTCCTTGTTCTCATCGGGTTTCGGCGAGTCGTTGGCTAACTATAGCCAAAGCCAGTGTTTCGGGTACATCCCGACTGTTGTAATTGTGCAACTTGGCTTGACTTGTGGGGCTTGAGAATAAACAATTCGTGGTTCTCATAAGCCAGCTGATATCGGTGCTCACCCGCAACTGATACGGCGGGCTTTGTTGCTCAATCCAGGAGGCGAAACCCGCCAGCTCCTGGCCTGGCACCCGCACGCGCTACCTCGCGCTGGGGGAGGCAGCTCCAAACAGCAGGAGTCAGTCTCCAAGCACGTAGTCAAGCTGATGCATGGCAACTACCGTTGTCACTGCGCTGCCGAGCAGTAAACAGGTATCCGGCTGCCCACCTTTGGTGGACGGCATGCTAGAGGTGATTCAAAAGTGGAGCTTTTATCCGGCGCTGAGATGGTCGTCCGCTCATTGCGTGACGAGGGTGTTAAATACATTTACGGGTACCCCGGTGGTGCCCTTCTCCATATTTACGATGCGATTTTTCGTCAAGACGATGTCGAGCATATTCTGGTGCGCCATGAGCAGGCCGCCGCTCACATGGCTGACGGTTATGCGCGCGCTACCGGCAAGGCGGGTGTAGTTCTGGTGACCTCGGGTCCCGGCGCCACCAATACCATTACTGGTATTGCGACCGCGTACATGGACTCGATTCCCATGGTGGTTATTTCGGGGCAGGTCGCCAGTAATGTTGTGGGCACCGACGCCTTCCAGGAAACCGACATGGTCGGCGTATCCCGCCCAATCGTGAAGCACAGTTTCATGGTCAAGGATCCGCGCGATATTCCCGAGATTATCAAGAAGGCCTTCTATCTGGCCCAAACGGGACGCCCGGGTCCGGTTGTGGTCGATATCCCCAAGGATATGACCAATCCGGCGGACAAATTTGAGTACAGCTATCCCAAGAAGGTCAAGCTGCGCTCCTACAATCCGGCTACCCGTGGTCATTCTGGACAGATCCGCAAGGCAGTCGAGATGATGCTCGCCGCCAAGCGCCCCATCGTTTACTCCGGTGGTGGGGTTATTCTGGGTGGTGCGTCCAGTCAGCTGACCGAACTGGTCAAGGCGCTCAACGTGCCAATCACCAGTACGCTGATGGGGTTGGGCGCCTATCCCGGCACTGATCGTCAGTTCCTTGGCATGCTGGGTATGCACGGCAGCTACACCGCCAATCTGGCAATGCATCACGCGGATGTGATCCTGGCGATCGGCGCACGTTTTGACGATCGCGTGATCAATGGCGACAACGCGGCCAAGTTCTGTCCGAACGCCAAGGTTATTCACGTCGACATCGATCCGGCGTCCATCTCCAAGACGGTCAAGGCGGATATTCCAATTGTCGGTCCGGTAGAGAGTGTGCTGAGCGAGATGCTGGCGATTTTCAAGGAAATCAATCAGCAGCCAGATCAGGAAGGCCAGGCTGCTTGGTGGAAGCAGGTCGACGAGTGGCGTGGTGATGGCAAGCTGTTTCCTTATGATGCTGGCGACGGCTCTATCATCAAGCCGCAGCACGTTATCGAGACCTTGTGGGAAGTCACCAAGGGCGATGCCTTTGTTACTTCTGACGTTGGTCAGCATCAGATGTTTGCCGCCCAGTACTATCCGTTCGACAAGCCCAATCGCTGGATCAACTCCGGCGGGCTGGGCACCATGGGCTTCGGTTTCCCTGCAGCCATGGGCGTGAAGATGAACTTCCCGGAGGCTGATGTCGCCTGTGTGACCGGTGAGGGCAGTATCCAGATGAATATCCAGGAGATGTCCACCTGCCTGCAGTACGACCTGCCGGTGAAGATCATCAACCTGAACAACGGTGCGTTGGGTATGGTGCGTCAGTGGCAGGACATGCAGTACAACAGCCGCTACTCGCATTCATATATGGAATCGCTGCCTGACTTTGTTCGTCTTGCCGAGGCCTATGGTCACGTCGGTATGCGTATCACCGACCTGAAAGACCTTAAGCCGAAGATGGAAGAAGCATTTGCCATGAAGGATCGTCTGGTATTCCTCGATATTGCCGTGGACACCAGCGAGCACGTTTACCCCATGCAGGTTCGTGGTGGTGCGATGCGAGACATGTGGCTGAGCAAAACGGAGCGCACCTGATCATGAGACATATCATTTCCGTATTACTGGAAAACGAACCAGGCGCGCTGTCTCGAGTTGTAGGGCTGTTTTCCCAGCGTAACTACAACATCGAAACCCTGACTGTGGCGCCGACGGAAGATCCGACCCTGTCGCGTTTGACGCTGACGACAATCGGTCATGACGAAGTTGTTGAGCAGATCACCAAAAACCTCAACAAGTTGATTGAGGTGGTAAAGCTGGTCAACCTGTCAGAAGGGCCTCACATCGAGCGCGAGCTGATGCTGGTGAAGATCAAGGCTACTGGCGCGCAGCGTGCTGAAGTAAAGCGCACCACGGATATTTTCCGTGGACAGATTGTGGATGTTTCCGCGAGCGTCTACACCGTGCAGCTGGCGGGTACGACCGACAAGCTGGAGAGCTTTATTGAGGCTGTCGGCCCCACGTCTGTGCTGGAAGTGGTGCGCACCGGGGTGTCCGGGATCGCCCGTGGCGAGAAAGTGCTGAGTATTTGACTCGTTGTGGTAACAAAAAAACGCGGCCTAGTGCCGCGTTTTTTTATGCCCGCAACAGCAGGCACTGGTTATTTCATCGGCATGTTGCCACACTGTTCAGCTCGGTATTCTCGATAAGGTAGCGTCATGACAGAGCATCAAACCCAAAAACCTGAGTCCGAACAGGATGCCCCGCACACGTTGTTGCCAATTGATGAGCACGTGGAAGAAAGCCATGGCCCGGACGGCAAGAAGGTACGCCATAAAGGGATTTACCTGCTGCCCAACCTGTTCACTACGGCCGCTCTCTTTTCCGGCTTTTACGCCATTGTCAGTGCGATGGATGGCAATTTCGCCCACGCGGCTGTGGCGGTGTTTGTCGCAATGGTGCTGGATGGTCTAGATGGGCGTGTGGCGCGTTTGACTAATACCCAAAGCGCCTTTGGTGCGGAGTACGACAGCCTGTCGGACATGGTTGCCTTCGGTGTTGCGCCGGCAGTGGTGGTATTCAGTTGGGCTTTGACCGATATGGGCAAGGTCGGCTGGTTGTTTGCCTTTATCTATGTCGCAGGCGCTGCCTTGCGCCTGGCGCGCTTCAATACACATATTGGTGATGACGACGGCAGATACTTCACCGGGCTGCCCAGTCCTTCCGGCGCGGGTCTGGTTGCCGGCATGGTCTGGTCGTTGTCCGATTTCGGTATTGATGGTGGCGACATCTCGGTGCTGGTCGGCATCATGACCGCGCTGGGCGGTCTGTTGATGGTCAGCAACTTCCGTTATTACAGCTTCAAAGACTTGGACTTCAAGGGGCGTGTGCCTTTCTTTGTAATCCTTGTGGTTGTCTTGGTGTTTGCGGTGATCTCTTCTGATCCGTCGCGTATCCTTTGGGCAATCTTTGTCGGCTATACAGCATCGGGGCCGGTGATGTCCTTATGGCGCTGGAAGCAGCGTAAAAAGGCAGCCGTAGAGCAGGGTGAGGAAAAGTTGTAATTAAATCGTCGCCGGGGGCTTGACGGCCCCGCTGAAGTCTCTATAATTCGCCCTCTCGCTGAGCAGGAGGCTCGAAGTAAAGCGCTTATTAATCAATAAGTTAGCTTGAAAATAAGGGTTGACAGGCTGGCGAGATGGCGTAGAATGCGCCGCTCTGATTCGGGGCTGAAGTTAAGGTCTGAATCAGGTTGATGAGAAGCTCTCATCGAGTTTGACGGAAGGTGTTGACAAGGGGTTTAGCTCCTGTAGAATGCGCCTCCCTGACACGCAACGGCGAAGCCGGAGCGGGTGCTCAAGCAGGTTTTGAAGCGGTTAAAAACTTCAAAAAAATGCTTGACGGAACAGAAGGTTAGCGTAGAATACGCGGCCTTGGTTAGGCGGAGACGCTGACCGAATCGCTCTTTAACAATTTGAATCAAGTAATTCGTGTGGGTGCTTGCTGAATGGATGTGATGATCCGAAAGATTATCAGCCAAGCAAGTTACTCTGTGAATTCAAGAGTTTTTTGTAAAGCTGAGCCTAGTTTAGG